>CAWHTU010000011.1:0-139960 GCA_963832305.1 uncultured Alphaproteobacteria bacterium
AGGAGTCGACAATGTTGCGGAAGATCTCGCGCGCACGCACGTTCAGCGTCGTCAGCGCGCTCAACTCGGCGGGCCGTTCTGCAGAGGCGGACATGGCGCCAAGAATGGCTGGAACTCGGCTCAGGCGCAAGGCGACCCTAAGGCGCCCGCCTCCAATTGAAATGGGGCGAGCGACCTGCCAAACATGGCCGCGGGACGGTGCGGAGCGAGGACAGGCTGTTGGGCGAAGCTTTGCGAACGGGCGGACAGCTTCTCATCGATCAGCTCGTCATCCAGGGGGTCGAGCGCGTCTACTGCGTTCCAGGCGAATCCTTCCTCGCCGCGCTCGACGCAATGAACAATTCTCCGATCGGCGTGACCGTGTGCCGGCAGGAAGCGGGCGCGGCGATGATGGCGTTGACCGAGGGGCGCCTCACGGGGCGGCCGGGCGTCTGCTTCGTGACCCGGGGCCCCGGCGCGACCAATGCGGCGCACGGGGTTCACATCGCCGAGCACGATTCCGCGCCGCTGATCCTGTTCGTCGGCCAGGTCGATCGCGCGATGATGGGGCGGGGCGCATTTCAGGAGATGGACTATCGCGCCTTCTTCGGCTCGACCGCAAAGCTGGCGACCCAGATCGAATCGGCGGCGCAGGTTCCGGAAGTCGTCCAGCGCGCGTTCCACATCGCGATGCAGGGCCGGCCCGGCCCGGTGGTGATCGCGCTGCCGGAAGACATGCTGACGGAAACGGCCGAGGCGCTCGACGCGCCGCGCGTCGAGCCGGTTCCGATCTGGCCGGGCCTGACCCAAATGGCCGAATTGCAGAAGATGCTGTGGACGGCGGAGCGGCCGATCGCCATTCTCGGCGGGGGCGGATGGACGAAGCGCGCGAGCGCCGCCTTCGTCCGCTTCGCCGAGCGTTTCGATTTGCCGGTCATCGGCTCGTTCCGGCGCTCGAGCGCCTTCGACGGCGAGCACGACAACTTCGCCGGCGAGATCGGCTACTCCGTCAATCCGAAGCTAAAGGCGCGCGTCGAAGCGGCGGATCTCGTGCTGCTCGTCGGCAGCCGGATGTCGGAGGCGGCGGCGCAAGGATATACGCTGTTGCGTATCCCCTCGCCGCGGCAGCGGCTCGTCCACGTCCATGCCGACGCGAACGAGATCGGGCGCAACTATCATCCCGCGCTCGGCATCGTCGCGACCTCGCCCGAATTCTGCGCCGCGCTCGAAGGCGTCGAGCCGCCCGCCACGATCCGCTGGTCGGCCGAAACGCGGGCGGCGCGGGCCGACTATCTCGCCTGGAGCGAGCAGGCGCCGGCCAATCCGGGCAAGGTGCAATTGAGCGAGATCATGTTCGCGATCCGGCGGCGCTCGCCCGACGGCATCTTCACCAATGGCGCCGGCAATTTCTCGATCTGGGTCGGCCGTTTCCTGCGCTTCCGCACGGTCGAGCAGCAATTGGGCCCGACGTCGGGCTCGATGGGCTTCGGCTTGCCGGCGGCGATCGGCGCGAAGCGCGTGTTCCCGAAGCGGACGGTCGTCTGCTTTGCCGGCGACGGCGACTTTCTCATGAACGGGCAGGAATTCGCGACCGCGGTTCAATACGGCTTGCCCGTGATCGTCGTGCTGATCGACAACGGCATGTACGGAACGATCCGGATGCATCAGGAGCGCATGTATCCCGGGCGGGTCATCGGCACGGCGCTGCGCAATCCGGACTTCGCGGCCTACGCGCGCGTGTTCGGGGGCCACGGCGAAACGGTAGAGGAGACGGCCGAGTTCCTGCCCGCATACGAGCGGGCGCTGGCGTCGGGCCTGGCGTCGATCCTGCACGTCAAGGTCGATCCCGAAGCGATCACGCCCGCGACCACGCTCTCCGCGATTCGTGCGCAAGCGCTGGAGAAGCGCGTGGCGTCTTAGAAGCACGGCGACACCTGCCGCTTCGCGCAAAGAGCGGTCGTTCGCCTCGGCGCTTTGGCGAATGGACCAAATCGAGCCAATGCCACCTTTTGGCATCGGCTTGGGCGCGCCTTCCTTCGGCTCAATCGCCTCAATCAAAATAAAGGGGCGGGCCTCACGAGGATTTCTGCTAGTCTGCCTGACGGTTTAGGGTCTAGTGTGTCGGAACCACGGAAGATCGCGGCGATCCTGGTCGCGGATATCGTTGGTTACGGCCGGCTCGCGGAAACGGATGAGGTTCGCACGCTGCGGCGGCTTTGGGGTTGCGAAGCGACCTGACTGATCCCGCCGTCGACGCGCATCACTGGCCGCCACAAGAACCGTCGGGTGATCGCGCGTAGCAAATTGCAGGAGGCGACGCCATGCGGCAAGCGCTTTCGAGACGCAAGTGGTCCTTCCGCGCGCCGTTGCTCGCTTTTGCGATCGCCACGCTCGCGACTTTCGGCTTCGCGGGCTCCTGCACGGTCAGCCCCGCTCTCGCTCAAACGCCTGGTTCAGTCACGCTCAGCCTGTTCGACCCGGAACTCGCGGACGTCCGGCCCAGCGGGTTCGACGAGATCACGAACGCCACAAGCTGCTATCCCACCGCGACCTTCAACGCGAGAGTCCCGACTGGCGATCCTTTGACGCAGGACTCTCTGGGAAAGGCGCGCGTAGAGGCATTGTCCGCCGCGCTCAAGAAGCTCGGCCTTGTTCCGGACCAATTCAAACTTGAGTCGAGCGTGACCGGCAGCGATGACGTTGTGGTGAGCTACCCCGATGCGTTGATCGACAAGGACAAAGACGGGCCAATTCTGAAGACGTCTTCGATGCCCCTAAAGGGCTCGAAGGTGAAGGCGGGCGACACGATCATGGTTACGATGACGGCGAGCGAACGGTTCGAGGACGGACACGCGAGCTGGCCGAGCGGGGTCCTCAGCATTCAGCTTCGCGAGAGGGATGGCCTCAGAGTCGCCGACCCGGATCCAGATTACGGACCAATCCCAGTGGCCTGCGAGCGCCGTACCAAAACGTTGCCTTATCTGGTGCCGTCCCCCGCGCCCGCGATCGTGCACCTGCAAGCGTACGCTGTTGACGGGATCGGCAACGAGAGCAGCGAGTTTGCCGACTTCCCGACCGGCGACTGGTACGGCACGTTCAAAGCCCACACGCAGGGCAACATCTACAACGACGACGCCAGCGTGGAGTTCTCCTTCTCGGCCGACAAGAGTGGCGCGATCACCGGAAAGGGTCGCGCCAGAGTGTCGAGCGCGCCTCAAGTCTTCACCGAGTGCACCTATACGCACACGATCACGCCAAGCGAATTCGACGTGGACATCGGCGGTCAGTTCGACGGCGAGCAATTCAAATTGGAAATGAGCCAGGGAGGCCCGGCGATCATTCTCTTCAACACAACGGGTTGCAGCGGCAGCCGACCGTCGCCGCCCGGGAAACTGCAAACTCCGTTTGTCGCCGCGTCGCAAAGCTTCTTCCATCCCCGCGTCCGCGCCGAGGATCGGGCGGCCAACACCTTGCACTCGAACGACGGAGCAAAGGAAACGACCGGCCGAATCGAGATCCACAGCACCGAGAACTAGGCTGCATTTTCGCGCGCTGATTGACGACCGCGACCCGCCGCTGCTCGTTTCCTTTTCGCGGATTCATAAGGCGATCGCGGCCGTAGGGAGCCATGCGGCTTGCATCCCTGTTCCGCCGCATGAATTGTGGCGCCGCAGGGGCTTCAAAACCCATGCAAGGAGCGCATGGTTTCCCGATTTCGCCGCAATCGCCCGCTTTCGCCGCCCTCTAACGCCGGCTCACCGCCCAGTCGAGCGCCTGCTCGAGCCGGTCGTTGCCCCAGAACACCTCGCCGTCCGCGGCAACGATTGACGGCGCGCCGACGATGCCGATCTCTGCCGCCCGCGCGCACTCGGCTTTGAGCGCCGCCTTGTTGGCGTCGCTTTCGGCCCGCTCGAGCGCGGTGGCGGGATCAGCGCCGCACGCGGCAAGCAGGGACGCGATCGTGGCCCGATCGGCAATCGGCAGGCCGCGGCCGAATTCGGCCATGTAGACCTGGCGGGAAAAGTCGGCCCGCGCCTCGCCCTCAAGCGCCAGCGCGACCCGCGCCGCGAGCAGGCTGGCTTGGGGAAAGGGCTCCGGCCGGACGAGCGGGACGCCCATTGCCGCGCACGTGCGCTCGAGGTCGCGCCACATATACCGGCCCTTGTTGGGGTAGATGTTGAACGGCGAGTCCCGCCAGCCCTGGGCGGCGAAAATCGGCCCCAGCAGGAACGGACGCCAGAGGAGGGTTACGCCGCGTTCCTGGGCGAGCGCGCCGACCCTAAGCGCGGCCGGATAGGAATAGGTGCTCGCAAACTCGTACCAGAACTCCGCGCTTGCCATTGCGCCTCCGGGGAATGCCTGCGAGTTTGACACGGCGCAGGCCGCCACGGAAGCGGCGGGGCCAAACGCAACGAAGCCGCCCATCGGTCGGATGGGACGGCTCGCTTTTGCCGGCGTCGTTTTTGTCGGTTGACGAATTACTGCGCGGGCGCGGCGGGCGCGGCCGGAGCCATCGCGTCGCCGGCCGGCTTCTTCGCCTTCTTGGCCATGTGCTTCGGCTTCTTCGCCTTCTTCATCGAGTCCTTGGCGGGCGCCATCGCGTCGGAGGCGGGAGCAGCAGCGGCGCCTGCCGCGGGCGCAGTCGTGTCGGTCTGAGCGAAGGCGGCGAGTGGCGCGAAAGCGATCGCGGCGGAGATCCCGAGCGCGGCGAATGTCTTCAGCATTGTACAGTCTCCATGCGAGTCGTTCGACTCTGGTTTGGCGGGGCGGGGGCATGCGCCCGCCAACATGAATTGGCAATGAATGCAGGATGGCGGGAATAGGGCGCCGCCACGGGTTTGACGCGGTGCGGAACCGTCCGTATGTACCCCCGAGGTCCGCCATGTCCCACAACACCTTCGGCCATCTCTTTCGCGTCACCACCTTCGGCGAGAGTCATGGCGCAGGGATCGGGTGCGTCGTCGACGGCTGCCCGCCGCGAATTCCGCTCGAAGCGGCCGACATCCAGACCGAGCTCGACCGGCGCCGGCCCGGCGGCTCGCGCTTCACCACCCAGCGGCGCGAGCCTGACGTGGCCCGCATCCTCTCCGGCGTGATGATTGACGAAACGACAGGCGGGCAGGTGACGACCGGAACGCCAATCGGGATCTTCATCGACAATGTCGATCAGCGGTCCAAGGACTACGGCGAGATCAAGGACAAGTACCGTCCCGGCCACGCCGATTACGCCTATGACGCGAAATACGGCATCCGCGACTATCGCGGCGGCGGACGCGCCTCGGCGCGCGAGACGGCGGCGCGGGTCGCAGCAGGCGCGATCGCGCGCAAGGTGATCCCCGGCGTCAACATCCGCGGCGCGCTGGTGCAGATGGGAAAGATGAAGATCGACCGGACGCGCTGGGACTGGGACGAGGTCGGCCGCAACCCGTTCTTCGCGCCCGACGCCGCCGCCGCGGAGCGCTTCGCCGACTATCTCGACGACATCCGCAAGTCCGGCTCCTCGATCGGCGCCGTGATCGAGATTGTCGCCGAGGGCGTCCGTCCTGGCTGGGGCGCCCCGATCTACGGCAAGCTCGACGCGGAGCTCGCCTCCGCGCTCATGGGGATCAACGCCGTCAAGGGGGTCGAGATCGGCGACGGCTTCGCCGCGGCCGAACTTTCCGGCGAACAGAACGCCGACGAGATGCGGCGAGGCAACGACGGCCAGCCGCGGTTCTTGTCGAACCACGCGGGCGGCATTCTCGGCGGCATCTCGACCGGACAGCCGATCGTCGCCCGCTTCGCCGTCAAGCCGACGTCCTCGATCCTCTCGCCGCGCCATACAGTGACCCGAGGCATCGAGGATACGGAGATCGTCACCAAAGGACGCCACGACCCGTGCGTCGGCATCCGCGCGGTGCCGGTCGGCGAGGCGATGGTCGCCTGCGTTCTGGCCGACGCGTTCCTGCGCCACCGGGGGCAGGTCGGCGCCTAACCGGTCAAGATCGAACACCTTCATCCAGCTGTCGCCGTGGCGTAGTGTGATCGCGGGCGATGTCTGGAGATTCAGCAATGTCGGAAAATGTCACTCGGCGCGAGGTGCTGATCGGCGCAGCGGGCGGGCTGGCGCTGGCCGCGGTCGAGCCTGAGCGGGGGGCGGCCGAGGACGCGCCGGTCGCGCGCCAAGTCGCCGGCATGGTGTTCGAGGATCGGGACGGCTCGGGCGCGGCCAGCGCCGCCAATCCCGGGCTCGCCGGCGTGCTCGTCTCCAACGGCCGCGAGGTCGCCGTCACCGGCGCGGACGGCCGATATACGCTGCCGCTGCCAAATGAAGCGACGATCTTCGTCGTCAAGCCGGCAGGCTTCATGCCGCCGCTCGAGCCTCAGACCAATCTGCCCCGCTTCTATCGCCATTATTACCCCAAGGGCTCGCCGCCCGAGCTCAACCTGACCTTCGAAGGCTTGGCGCCGACCGGGCCTCTGCCGGCTTCGGTCGATTTCGCGCTTCGCCGCCAGGATGAGCCGAGCGCGTTCGACGTCGTGATGGTGACCGATCCGCAGCCCGAAACCGGGGCGGAAGTCGACTTTGTCCGCGAGGACCTGTTGCAGGCGCTGGCGGGTGTCGACGCAAAGTTCGGCCTCACCGCCGGCGACATCATGTTCGACGACCTCTCGCTCTATCCGCGCTCGAACGCGATCTTCGGCACGATCGGCCTGCCGTGGTGGAACATCGGCGGCAACCACGACCTCAATCTGGAAGCGCCCGACCGCCGATACAGCCGCGAGACGTTCAAGCGCGTCTTCGGTCCGAACTACTACGCGTTCTTCTATGCAAAGACGCTCTTCCTCATGCTCGACGACGTGAACTATATGGGCCCCGATCCGGCAAAGCGGCGCGGCGCGGACAAATACGAGGGCAGGCTCGACGAGGCGCAACTCGAGTTCGTGCGCAACGTCATCGCGCACACGCCGGACGAGACGCTCATCGTCGCGGTGATGCATATCCCGATCCGCACCTTTCTCGGCGACGAGCCCTATCAGAACCTGCAGAACCGCGAGGCTTTCTTCTCCTTGTTCGAGGGGCGCCGCTTCACCGTCAGCTTCGCCGGCCATACCCACACGACCGAGCATCATTACTTCGGCCCCGCCGACGGCTGGAAAGGGGCCGAGCCTCACCACCAGCACATACTGACGACGCTGTCCGGCTCGTGGTGGAGCGGGCCTTTCGATCATCGCGGCGTGCCCTCCGCCGACAGCCGCGACGGCGCCCCGAACGGCTTTCACATCCTCTCGGTCGACGGCCTGACCTACAGGACCCGCTACATTCCGGTGAAGGAGCCGGACGGACGCCAGATGCGGCTTTCGATCGACAGCCGCTTCCACGGGATCACCAAGGACGCCGACCGCGACTTCCGCCAGGTGCGGCTGCTCGGCTCGCCGGTTCCTCGCGACGCGCTCAGCGCTTCGACCCTGATCGCCAATGTGTTCGACGGGGGCGAAAGGACCAAGGTCAAGATGGTCGTCGGCGACCGCCCGCCGATCGAGATGACCCGAAGCTCTCGGCCCGATCCGTTCGTCCAGGAGGTGTTCGCCCGCAACGAGGCGACCAAGAAGCCGTGGGTCAAGGCTGACAACTCGTCGCACATCTGGACCGCCCGCCTGCCCGGCGATCTTGCGCCCGGAACCTATCGTATCGTGGTCGAGGCTTCCGGCGAATACGGGCAGAGGCTCAGCGGGCGGCTCGCGCTCGAGGTGACGGGGTAGGGGGGCTGAGCGAACGCCGGGAGGGACGTAAGGATCATGGTGAGGCTGAACGAGGTCCGGCGAAACGAGGTCGCGGTCGAAGCCCCCAAGGCGTTCGACGCCGGCCTCACGTTCATCGGGCTGATCCGTACGCCGTGGACGTCGCGCCTCGACTGTCCGCGTCAGGGGCGGGCGGACGGGCCGATCTGCCGGATCGAGGTCTATGAGCCGTGGGTCGCGGCGCTCGATGGGATCGAGGCGTTCGAGCGGATCGAGGTGCTTTATTGGCTGCACGAGTTCGCGCCGCGACCTCGTGCGCCAAAGCCCGGCCAACAACGGCGCGACGCGCGGCACGTTTTCGCTGCGGTCGCCGGTCCGGCCGAACCCGATCGGAACGTCGCTCGCCACGCTGGTCGGACGCGACGGCGCGACGCTTAGCGTCAGGGGCCTGGATTGCCTGGATATGACGCCGCTCGTCGACTTGAAGCCCGACCGCTGCCTGTTCACGCCGCTCGCCCCGCCGCAGAAGGGCGACTTCGAGACGGAGTGAAGCTCGCGGGTGACCTCAGCCTTCGTCGCCCGCGAGTGCGAACCGGCGGCGCCATTTCGGAGTCCGTTTCGAGCTATTCCAATGGTTTGCGGCGCCATTTCGGATCATCCATCGTCCTTTCCCGCTGACCCCCGGACCGTGTCGCGCGACGTCCGCCGCGCGCCCGAAGGCGCCATTGATTTCGCGGTCCATGCGTTTTGGGCCGCGATGAAGCGAAAAGCAGCAATAGCGAAACGAGCGGTTTCGCGACGGGGGTCGTAAGTCATTGACGTCATTGGGGGTGCGAAATTAGTCATTTCGCGGGATTGTTTGTTTTCAATGACTTAATTCCATTCTCATTTCGCGCGAATCGCGAGCGCGGACTCCCACGGCTGACAAAGCCGCCGGCGCCGATAAGCGGCTGCCACCGCGGGCTTGTCGCTATATTCTGAAAAACAGTAACAAACGCTCGCCGGTTCGTCAAGAGAATGTCGATTTTTTTGCCGAGCGCTCCGCCCCGATCGGGCGCTTTCGCCGCCGTCCTTAAACTGAGACGCTACCCGGCTACGGTCTCCTCGCCTTGACGGTGCTGTCCTAAGCTGCCCCTCAGTGTCCGAATTTGAGGGGAAGAGTGTCCTAGTTTTAGACGGGCACCGCTCCGCTTTCAGCCATAATGCGGCGTTCGTCATCGGTTGCCCGCGCAGGCAGGTGCACTCGCAACACATCCGTCGAGGCCCGTTCTTTGAACCGATCGACGAAGCGTTTCAAGTCATGGAAGCCGTCGAAATAATGAACCTCCTTGGCCTTAATCCCATCTGGCGCGTAAATTTCCGCGAAATAGTCGCCAACTCCCGCTCGGCGTTGGGCCTTGCGCAGGAAAAGCTGAAGATAGGACTGGAGGTCTTGAAAACTTGCCGGTGAGAGACCGCTTGGGAATGAAAGCGTCACAGGGCCTTCATCCAAGTTGAAAATCTCTTGCAGGATCGGGCTTTTAGCTTGCGGATATTGAACCGACGTCACAACTTCATCGAGCAGTCGGTTAGCAACAACTCCTAGATGATCCGTACGTTGGTCGGTCGCACCATGTCCTGCCTGGCTCATCTCAGCCTCGCTTGGTTCCTGATCATTCTCAACCACTTTATCAGAATCTCCAAGCCCTGCATAGCTCACAGTTTCGTCATAGACCCGTAAGAAGGCTTTTGCGCCGTTGTCACTAAAGGCGTTTTGAAGAACCAGTATGTCCAAGGCAACAGCATCCACCGGTCGGTCGGCGCCCCAGGTAGCCCAGAATTTCCTGATTACTCTTGGCCTAAGTGCGGCGGCCTTGCGGATCGCTTCCTTGATCAACTCCTGTTGCGCTCGCAGATATTTCCGCGCGTCTTCTGAGATCGTCACGACACGCTTCGCGCCGATCCCTTCGTATTCAACCAACCCGTAGGAGCGAAGCGCGGCAAGCGTTTGGTCCGCCTGGCTACTCTGCCCCTTCATGCCCCATGCCGATCCGACGTGGTCGGTTGGCGTTGGATGTCGCCCAAAATGCTTTTCCATCGCCTCTAAGCGCTCGATGGCGGTCTTCAGTGGAATAAATGGGAATGACGGACTGCGATCCCTCTTTCCCCTTGGGGCTAACGTCGATTGGGGCTCTGACATGCGCGCGCTCCTGCTAGTGGAGACCGGTATGCCATAAACGACCGATGAGATCAAGGTCCGCTCGCTACTTTATCATTTTTTATTGAATTGCCCTATTGACGACCACTTATCAATAGGCGATATAGGCCCCTCTAGCGCGGAGAACCGATGACAACAGTATGAGCCCCGTCGCGGCTAGCCGACGCGGAAGGGGCGAGGATTAAGGAAAGGGCCGCCGCCAAGCTCCCTCGAAAGGAATGGCGAACGGCCCTTGCAAATCGGCTCTTACAAGCCTGGGGATTGGTCTAACGGTAGGACGCCGGCTTTACAGGTCAGGACATCCCGGTTCGAATCCGGGCTCCCCAAGAACCCGAATAAGCGGGGCCGAGGTGTTCCAGCACCCCGACCCCTGATCTCAACCTAGGGATTTGGCCCCCTGAGGATCGACCGTCCCGAGCATATAGCACGGGCGTCACTTACTTTCCAGAGTAAGGGCTCAGCGGCCAATCCCGCAAGACATGGATTGGCCCCATGAACGTGCTTCCTTTCGAGCAGCAAGTCGTCGTCATCAGCGCCCTGACCGAGGGCTGTTCCATCCGCGCCGTGGAACGCCTTACCGGCGTCCATCGCCACACGATCATGCGCCTCGCGGCCCGCGTCGGCTTCGGTGCGATCAAGCTTCACGATCGCACCGTCCACAGCCTTCAGGTTCCTCGTCTCGAACTGGATGAGGCATGGAGCTTCGTGGGCAAGAAGCAGCGCCGGGTGACGCCGCAAGACGGCGCGTTTGTCGGCGATGCGTACGTTTTTCTTGGCACGTCGGCGTCATCGAAGGCGATCGTCAGTTTCCGAGTCGGCAAGCGCCGCCTTGACTCCCTTGCTCTTTCGGTCCAAAACAAGAACAAAGAGCGAACCTACAGGATGCGGACCGAATGTCGCTGGGCGACAGAGCGGAGGGGATGGCGCGTTTGCGGCGCGCCGTCGCCCAGATCGAGGCCGAAGCCGGCTCTGCCGGCGGACGCCCCGCGGGCGAGCGCGCGGCGCGGCGTCTCCCGCTCGGGCGCGCGCTCGACGCCGCTCTCGGCGGCGGGCTCGCGGACGACGGCCTGCACGAGATCGCGCCCGCCGAGCCTCAGGACGGGGCGGCGGCGATGGGCTTTGCGCTCGCGCTCGCCGCGCGGTTCCTGGACCGGAGACCGGCCTCGGCGCTGCTGATCGGCGAAGGCTTCGCCGCCCACGAGGCGGGCGCCCTTTATGGACCGGGCCTGATCGCCCACGGGCTGCCCTTGAGCCGCCTCGTGTTCGTGCAAGCCCCCGACGCGGCTTTGGCCTTCTGGGCGATGGAGGAGGCGCTCAAATGCGGCGCGCCGGCCGCGGTCGTGGGCGAGATCTGGAACCTCAAGGGCTATAGCCTCGCCGCCTCGCGCCGCCTCCTGCTCGCCGCGCGCAAAGGGCGGACGCCTGCGCTTCTGATCCTGGCCAGCGCCTATGGCCAGGCCGGGCGCCTCTCCAGCGCCGCCGAGACCCGGTTCGAAATCGCCGCCGCGCCGAGCGCCAGGCTCAAGGCGGCGGCCGGCCGGGACCTTCCGGGGCCGTTCGCCTTCGGGGCGCGGCTCGTCAAGGCGCGCCTCGCCCGCGCCGGGCCCGAGGCGCCTCTTCAGGCTTTCGACGCCGAGCGCGTCATCCGTCTGGAATGGCGAAGCCAGGACAATCAATTCGAGGAATTGCAATTCGAGGAATTGGCTTTTGGCGATCCGGCGATTTCTCTCCCTGTGGCTGCCGCGGCTGGCGACGGACCGCGCGCGGCGTCTCAATGGCGTTGACAGACGCGCGCCGCTCGCGGCTGTCGCCAAGGTCAGTAACGCCGAGCGCCTGGTTTGCGTCGACGCCGAGGCCGCGCGGCTCGGACTGACCGTCGGCCTGTCGCTCGCCGACGCGCGCGCGCGTCATCCGAACCTCGTCGCGGTCGAGGCTGAGCCTATGGAAGAGGCGCGGCTCATCGAGCGCCTCTGCGACTGGTGCTCGCGCTTCACGCCTCTCGCCGCGCTCGACGGCCGCGACGGGCTGATGCTCGACATTTCCGGCGTCGCGCATCTGTTCGGGGCCGATCGCCTGGGCGGCGAAGAGGCGCTGATCGAGGACTGCCGCGCCCGGCTTGCCGCGCAAGGGTTCACCGTCGCCGCCGGCGTTGGCGGCAATCCGCGCGCGGCTTCAGCGCTGGCGCGGTTTTCGCGGGTGAAAATCGCTCCCGACCCCTTGAGCGACAAGGCGTTCGCCAAGCTCTTCCACGACCTGCCGCTCGCCGCGCTCGGCCTCGACGAGAAGACCGTGGCCGATATGGCGCGGGCAGGCTTGCGCCGCATCGGCGACATCGCGCTGAGGCCCCGGGCGCCGATCGCGGCGCGGTTCGGATCAGCCTGCATCGCCCGGCTCGACGCGCTCAAGGGCCTCGAGCGCACCTCGATCGCGCCGCGCTTCGCGCCGCCGGATTTCTGCGCCGAGCGCCGATTCGCTTCGCCCGTGCAGACGTTTCAGGCGATCGAGGCGACGCTCTGCAAGCTTGCCGACGATCTCGTGGTTCTGCTCGAGCGCCAGGCCAAGGGCGCGCGGCGGATCGAGCTTGAGCTCCATCGCGTCGACGGCGACGTGCGTCGCATCCGTGTCGGCGCTTCCCGGCCGCTCAACGAAGCGCGCCCGATCGTGCGGCTCTTCGCCGAGCGGCTGGCGAGCCCGGACGAAGAGGCCATCGACGCCGGCTACGGCGTCGATCTCATGCGCCTCGCCTGCCTTGCGGCCGAGCCGCTCGCGCCCTCGCAGGCCGAGCTCGAGCGGGCGCACGAAGGCGAGCGCGCCCGCGCGCTCGCCGAGCTTCTCGACCGGCTCTCCGCCCGGCTCGGGGCCCGCGCGGTGACGCGACGCGAACTCGTCGAGGCGCATCTGCCCGAGCAGGCCGAGGCGGCCGCGCCGGCGACGCTCGGAGAGGCGCGGATGCGAGGGGCAGAGATCGAGACGGTCGCGGCTGGCGCGCCGGCGCGGCCATTGCGCCTGTTCGTGCGCCCGGAGCCGATCGAGGCCCTGGCCGAAGTGCCCGACGGGCCGCCCTTACGCTTCCGCTGGCGGCGCGTCCTGCACGACATCGCCGCCATCGAGGGGCCGGAGCGCATCGCCGCGCCCTGGTGGCGGCGCGATGGCGCGCCGACGCGCGACTATTTCCGCGCCGAGGATTCTCAAGGCCGACGCTTCTGGCTCTACCGCGAGGGCTTATGGGGCCGCGAGACGGCGCAGGCGAAATGGTTCGTGCATGGGGTGTTCGGGTGACGCCCTTGCCGGTGGAGGCGCGCAATTCCCTTCGCCCCGCAAAGCCCGTCGAAAGACGGGCGTCTCTCGACGCCTTGCGGGGAGAAGGTGGCCGCGAAGCGGCCGGATGAGGGGCAGAGCCAAACGATCGGAGTGACCAAATGCGTACCCGCAATATTCCCAAATTCGCCCGCGCTCAAACGCTGCGCGCTGCGTCAACGGAAGCGGAGAAGAAGCTCTGGCATCGTCTTCGCGACCGTCGTCTCGGAGGTACGAAATTTGTGCGTCAGGCGCCGATCGGACCTTACTACGCTGACTTCGTCTGCCGGGCCTGCAAACTCGTCGTTGAACTCGATGGGTCGCAACATGCCGACAGCGCCTATGATGACAAACGAGACGCAATTCTGATCGCGCTGGGTTATCGCGTTCTGCGGTTTTGGAATGCTGACGTACTGGGTTCAATCGACGATGTGTGCGAGACGATCGTCGCCGCAATCGAAGGTCGGCTGGCGCCGTTTGAGCGATTCAAGCGGCCAGTGACAGAAGGCGGCGTTGCCCCTCATCCGGCCGGGCTACGCCCGGCCACCTTCCCCCCGCGAGCGGGGAGAAGGGGGTGATCCGTCTTCAACCGCGCTTCGCCGAATTGGCGGCGATGACGAATTTTTCGTTTCTGCGCGGGGCCTCGCATCCCGAGGAGATGGTTAAGCGCGCCGCCGAGCTTGGGCTTGCGGGAATTGGGATCGCGGATCGCAATACGCTCGCCGGCGTTGTGCGCGCGCATGTGTTCTCGCGCGAGAACGCAGCGGCGATGGGCGCGACCCGCGTCGTCCCCGGCGCGCGGCTCGCCTTCGACGACGGCGCGCCGGACGTGCTCGCCTATCCGAAAAATCGCGCGGCTTACGGCCGGCTCTGCCGCATCCTGACCGCGGGAAACTTGCGCGCGCCCAAGGGCGAATGCCGGCTCCGGCTGGATGATCTCTTGGAGCAGGGCGAGGGGCTGCAGGTCGTCGTGATGCCCCCGACCCATCCCCTCCCCCAAAAGGGCGTTCGAGAGAACGCCCGTCTTTCGACGGGCTATGGTGGGGGAGGGTTAGGGAGGGGGGACCCTCGGACCCCACAGGAGAAGGGCTGCCAAACCGAGACTGCCAAGGGCGGCGCGACCCCCCGCCCCGGCCCTCCCCCGCAAGGGGGGAGGGAGCGCGCGCTCCTCCTCCGCCTGCGCGAGGTCTTCGGCCAGCGCCTGTGGATCGGCGCGAGTTTGACTTATGGCGAGCACATGCGCGGCGGCCTCGCGCGACGCGCGGCGCTCGCGCGCCAGGTCGGCGCGCCGCTGATCGCGACCAACGAGGCGCTGATGCATGCGCCCGAGCGGCGCGCGCTCGCCGACGTCCTCGCCTGCATCCGCGAAGGCGCGACGCTCGAGGCCGCGGGGCGCCTGACCCAGGCCAACGCCGAGCGGCATCTCAAGGCGCCGGATGAAATGGCGCGGCTCTTCGCCGAGGCGCCGCAGGCAGTCGCGGAGACGATGCGGTTCCTCGACGGCCTCAACTTCAGCCTCGATGAATTGTCGCATTGCTATCCCGAAGAGCTGCGCGAAGGCCATGCGACGCCTCAGGCCGCGCTCGAAGCCTTCGCCTGGGCAGGCGCGCGCAAGCGCTATCCCGATGGGATTCCTCAACGCACACGCGAGGCGCTGACCCATGAACTCGCGCTGATCGCTACGCTCGGCTACGCGCCTTATTTTCTCACCGTGCACGATATCGTGCGCTTCGCGCGAGAGAAGGGCATCCTCTGCCAGGGCCGCGGCTCGGCGGCCAATTCCGCCGTTTGCTACTGCCTCTGGATCACCGAGGTCGATCCGGCGCGGTTCGATCTTCTGTTCGAGCGCTTCATCTCGCCCGAGCGCAACGAGCCGCCCGACATCGACGTCGACTTCGAGCACGAGCGGCGCGAGGAGGTGATCCAGTACATCTATAAGCGCTACGGGCGCGAGCGCGCCGGCCTCGCCGCAGCAGTGACGACCTATCGCACGCGCTCGGCGATCCGCGAGACAGCCAAGGTCTTCGGCCTCTCGGACGATGTCATCGCCGCCCTCAACGGGACTGCCTGGGGCCAGGAGTCGACGCCGATCGGCGAGGATCGCGTGCGTTCGATCGGCCTTGACCCGGCCGATCCGACGCTGGCCTTGGCGCTCGGGATGGCGGAGGAGCTCATCGGCTTTCCGCGCCATCTCACCCAGCACAGCGGCGGCTTCGTCATCACCCGTGACCGGCTCGACGAAATCGCGCCGGTGATGAACGCGGCGATGGAGGAGCGCACGACGGTCGAATGGGACAAGGACGATCTCGACGCGCTCGGCCTCCTCAAGGTCGACGTGCTCGCGCTCGGCATGCTGACAGCGCTGAGCAAGGGCCTCGAGCTTCTGGACCAGCATTATGACCAGCGCCTGACGCTCGCGACCATTCCGCTCGAGGAGCCCGAGGTCTATGCGATGATCCAGCGCGCCGACACCATCGGCGTGTTCCAGATCGAAAGCCGGGCGCAGATGTCGATGCTGCCGCGGCTCAGGCCGGAATCGTTCTACGATCTCGTCATCGAGGTCGCGATCGTGCGCCCCGGCCCGATCCAGGGCGACATGGTCCACCCTTATCTGCGCCGCCGGCAGGGCCTCGAGGAGGTTTCCTATCCGTCGAAGGAGCTCGAGGCGGTGTTGAAGAAGACGCTCGGCGTGCCGCTGTTCCAGGAGCAGGCGATGAAGATCGCCATCGTCGCGGCCGGATTCACGCCCTCGGAAGCCGACAAATTGCGTCGCGCGATGGCGACCTTCCGCCGCGTCGGCACGATCCAGACCTTCCAGGAGAAGATGGTCGAGGGCATGGCGGCCAAGGGCTATGACCGCGAGTTCGCCGAGCGCTGCTTCCGCCAGATCGAAGGGTTCGGCGAATACGGCTTTCCGGAGAGCCATGCGGCGAGCTTTGCGCTTCTGGTCTACGACTCGTGCTGGATGAAATGCCGCTATCCGGACGTGTTCGCCGCGGCGATGCTGAACTCCCAGCCGCTCGGCTTCTACGCCCCCGCTCAGCTCGTGCGCGACGCGCGCGAGCATGGGGTCGAAGTGCGCGAGGTCGATGTGAACCTGTCGGACTGGGACTGCACGCTGGAGCCATTGCCCCCTCTCCCCGTGCGCGGGGAGAGGGTTGGGGTGAGGGGCGGCGCAGACTTTTCCGGTGAGGATTCTGCAGCCCCTCATCCGGCCGCTGCGCGGCCACCTTCTCCCCGCATAGCCCGTCGAGAGACGGGCGTTTTGCAACGCCCTGTGCGGGGAGAAGGGATCCATCCCCGCCATGCCTCCATGATCGAGCACATCCGCGCGACCCACGCGGTGCGCTTGGGTCTAAGGCAGATCGTCGGCGTCAGGGAGGAAGACATGCGCCGGCTCGTGGAGCGGCGGGGGGAGGCCTATGATTCCGTGCGCGATCTTTGGCTGCGGAGCGGCCTCACTCCCGCCGCGCTGGAGAAACTCGCCGACGCCGACGCTTTCCGCTCGCTCGGGCTCGACCGGCGGCAGGCTTTATGGGCGGTGCGCGGCCTTGACCGGGTGGGCGACCAGGACGACCTGCCGCTGTTCGCGAGCCGCCCGGCGCGCGAAACCGAGCCGGACGCACGATTGCCGCCGATGCCGCTCGGCGCGCATGTGGTCGAGGACTATCGGCGCCTGTCGCTGTCCTTGAAGGCGCATCCGACCTCGTTCATGCGCGCGCGCTTGTCCGCGCGCGGCGTCCTGCGCTCCGACGCGCTTGGCTCGGTCAGGAACGGCGAGCGGGTCACGGTCGCGGGCCTGGTGCTGGTGCGCCAGCGGCCGGGCACCGCCAAGGGCGTCATCTTCATGACGCTCGAGGACGAGACGGGAATCGCCAATGTCATCGTCTGGCCGAAGGCGTTCGAGCGCCTGCGCGCGATCGTGCTCGGCGCCCGCTTCGTCGCCGTGACCGGCAAGCTGCAGAGCGAAGCGGGCGTCATTCATATCGTCGCCGAGCGCATGGACGATCTGACGCCGATGCTCGGGCTTCTGTCGGAGGCGGGCGAGACGATCAGCGCGCTCGCGCGCGCCGACGAGGCGCACCGGACGGAGCCGACGGAGACCCGGAAGCGCCAGGGCAACCGCTTTGCTCAGCCTCCGCGCCTTGACGATCCGCGCGCCCCGCCGCACCCGCCGCTTGATGAGGCGAGCGCGACGCAGGCGATGCCCGCGGGGCGCAATTTCCGTTGACGGGCGCGCCAGAGCGTTGACCGGTCCGCCTCAAAAACGCTATGATATGGGCAGCCATATCGCTTGCGCCATAGAGATGGGTCATGAAGACGACCATAGAAATTTCGGATCCGCTTCTTCGCGAAGCGCGTAAGCTCGCCGAGCGCGAGGGGGTCACGTTGCGCGCGCTGGTGGAGCGGGGGCTTCGGCGCGTCGTGGTCGAGACCAAGCCGGGCCCGCCGTTCAAGCTGCGCCGCGCAAGCTTCAAAGGCAAGGGATTGCAGGCCGAGGCGCGCGGCGCGTCCTGGGACAGGCTGCGCGATTTGGCCTATGAAGGTCGCGGGGGTTGATCGCCGTCGACACGAATATTCTGATCTACGCTCACCGCGAGGACTCGCCCTTTCACGACCCAGCCTCGAAGCGAATGACCGAACTTGCGGAGGGAGCCACGACCTGGGCGATTCCCTGGCCATGCGTTCACGAATTTCTCGCCATCGTCACTCATCCGCGCATTTACGCGCCGCCGACGCCCCTGCCGCGCGCCCTCGATCAGGTGGCGGCCTGGCTCGAGTCGTCGACCCTCGTGCTCTTGGCCGAGTCGGCGGATCATTGGCTTGTGTTGCGATCGCTTCTCGCCAGCGGACGAATCGCGGGGCCTCAAGTCCATGACGCGCGCATCGTGGCCCTATGCCAACAGCATGGGGTGCGCGAGCTGTGGTCGGCGGATCGCGACTTCAATCGCTTCACGGGGCTTGTCGTGGTGAACCCTCTCGTCGGGCGCGGATCAACCTGACGGACGCTCGCCGCCTCTTAACCCTGAGTGCCTCATGGCCGCCTATGCAGCGCTTGCTTTCCTGTCGTTCCTCTGGGGCTCGTCCTTCCTTCTGATCAAGATCGCCTCGCGAGCCTTCGATCCGTTCGCTTTCGCGCTCGCCCGTGTCACAGTCGCTGCGGCCGCGATGCTGCTCACCAGCACTCTCTCGGGCAAGGTCTGGCCGGGATCGAGGCCGGGGCTTTGGGTCAAGCTCCTCGCGCTCGCGCTGATCGGGCAGGTCGTTCCCTTCCTGCTGCTCGGCCAGGCGGCGACGCTGACGACCAGCGCCGACATGGCGCTGATGATGGGCGCTCAGCCGATATTCGTCTTTCTGTTCGGCCGCTTTCTTGGATCGCGCGAGCCCTGGACCTGGCTCGCGGCGCTTGGCCTTGCGATCGGCTTCGCCGGCGTCGGCGTCGCTTTCTGGTCGCCGGGCGCGGAGGGCGGGGCCCATTCGATCCTTGGCCGCGCCTTCGCTCTGGCCGCCGGCATCTTCTACGGCACGGGCGCGATTATCTCGGGCGACGCGACGCGGGAGATCGGCGCGGTCCGCGCCGTGACCGCCTCGATGACGATCTCGATGCTGGTCCTCGCGTTGCTGGGGCTGGCGCTCGGGCGCCTCCCCGATCCGGCCGCGCTGGCCGCCTCTCCGCGGGCGTCGATCCTCGCGATGCTCGCGCTCGGCGTTTTCAACACGGCGCTCGCCTATTACGTCTATTTCCGCCTCGTCCACGGCGCGGGCCCGACCTTCGCGAGCCTCAACAGCTACGTCGTGCCGTTGATCGGCATTGTCGGCGGGGCGGTTGCGCTGGCGGAGCCGATTGCTCCCTCGGCCTGGGCGGGATTGGCGCTCATCCTCGCCGGCGTCGCGCTGACCGGACGCTCGCTGCGCAAGGCAAAAAAGACCCAAGCTCGTTTGGCGAGCAATTCCAGCGGCGCGAATTGAAGCGGTCAGCGGCGGCCCTTCAGCGCGTCCGCGAGCCGCACCGTTGCTGATCCAGGCTTGAGCGGCTTCGGCTGGCTTTCATGCGGCGCCCAGGCGGCGAGCCAGACCAAGTCGAACGTCGCGCGCAAGCGGCCGTCCGGATCGGCGAAGCGCTCGGCATAGAGGTGAGCGGCGCGCGCCAGAACCTCCCGGCGCAGGGGCTTGCGGGCGCGCTCGCCGAGCGCGTTCGTAGCCCCCATCGCGCGCAGATCGGCGGCGAGCGCGAATACGTCAGGGTAGCGCACGATCGCGCGGTCGAGGTCGACGACCGGCAGCGCGAGCCCAGCGCGCTGCGCGAGCTGCCCAAGCGCGCGCACGTCCACGAACGGGGCGACCCGCGGCGAGGCGCCGCCGAGAACCTCGCTCTCTGCGATCGTCAGGCTCTGGCGCAGCTCGGTCAGCGTGTCGCCGCCGATCAGCGCCACGACGAGGAGGCCATCGGGTTTCAGCGCGCCGCGCATCTGAACCAGCGCGCCCGGCAGATCGTTCACGGTCTGCAGCGCCAGGATCGAGACGGCGAGGTCGAGGCGACCGTCCGCAACCGGCAGACGTTCGAGGTCGCCGACAGCAGGCAGAAAGGCGCCGGTCCCTTGGCTCGCCCGGGTCGAGGCGATCCGGACAACGCAATCGACCTGCCCTCCGGCGGCAAGCGCGACCGCGCCGTGCGGGCCGGGCGAGCAGAAATCAGCGGCGAGGGCGAAGCGCCGTTTGACCACCGATAATCGGTCGCCGAGGTCCTGCGCCGCCCGGACGAGGAGGAAATCCGCCGGCGCCTGGCCGCCTCCGCGCCTCCACGCGCGGTCGAGGCGTCTATTGATGAGATCGCGATCGAATATGCGCGGCGGCGTCTGAGCGGGCATGCGCCGTCCCTTATGCTAGAGTGCGCCCCTCGCGCAAAGCTACGCTTCCGGCTAATGCTGGCGACATGGACGCCATTCCGGCGCTGGATTCGGATGAAGCGGCCGGCCCGTCCTGGACGGGCCGCGGCGGCGCTTTCGTCGCGCGACTGGCTCAAGCCGCGCTCGATACGCTTTATCCGCCGACATGCCTTGCCTGCCGCGCCGCGACGGATTTGCATGGAGCGCTGTGCCCGCGCTGCTGGAGCGCGATACGATTCATCGAGCGGCCGTTTTGCGAGCGGCTCGGGACGCCGTTCGAGCAGGACCTCGGGCAGGGCCTCATTTCGCCCCAGGCGATGGCCGATCCGCCGGCGTTCGCCCGGGCGAGGGCCGTGGCGCGGTTCGAGGATGGGCCGGCTCGCACGCTTGCGCATCGGCTCAAATATTCCGACCGCGCCGAGCTCGCCCGGCCGATCGCCCGCTGGATGGCGCGCGCGGGCGCCGATGTGCTGGCCGACGCCGATCTCCTTGCGCCGGTGCCGCTGCATGCGTTGCGGCTGTGGCGACGGCGGTTCAACCAGGCGGCGGCGCTGGCGGCGGAGGTATCGCGCCAGACCGGCAAGTCCTGCGACCTGAGCGCGCTTCAGCGCGTCAAGGCGACCAAGAGCCAGATTGGCCTCACCCGCGCACAGCGCGCCGAAAACGTTCAAGGCGCGTTTCGCGCCGCTGCCGGCGCTTCACTGCGCGGGCTCAATGTGGTGCTGATCGACGACGTTTTGACCTCCGGCGCGACCGCAAACGCCGCCTCCCGGGCGCTTTTGAGGGCGGGCGCGAAGCGGGTGGACGTGCTGGTCTTCGCCCGGGTTGTGACCGGCGGGTGAGTTCCCATATAGTGGGAGATGGCGCGAATCCGCGCCCAAGAGGCTTGTTTTCGCGTGCCGCCGATCGTCATCTATACCAAGTCGACTTGCGCCTATTGCCATGCGGCCAAGGACCTGCTGAGGACCAAGGCGGCGGAGTTCGAGGAGATCCGCGTCGACGGGGACCGGACCGCCCAGGCGGCGATGGCGGCGAAGGCGAACGGCTGCTGGACGGTGCCGCAGATCTTCATCGGCGAGACGCATGTGGGCGGCTGTGACGATCTGCACGCGCTCGAGGAAGCGGGCGAACTCGACGAGTTGTTGGCGGGCTGAACGATGATCAAATATGCGCTCGGCTGCGCCGAAGGGCATGCATTCGAAAGCTGGTTTCCCGACAGCGCCGCTTACGAGAAGCAGCGCAAGCGCGGCTTTGTCGCCTGCCCCGAGTGCGGCTCGACTGAGGTCGACAAGGCGATCATGGCGCCGGCCGTTGTCGGCGGAGAGCGCGCGGCGGTCGAATCGGGTCGCGAGATTGTGGTCGACGACCGGCGACGGAAAGCGCGCGAATTCTTCACTCGCATCCGCCGGGAGATCGAGGCCAACACCGACGACGTCGGCGCAAAGTTCCCGGAGGTGGCGCGATCCATCCATTTCGGCGAGGAGCCTGAGCGCGCAATTCGCGGCCGCGCCAGCCTCGAGGAAGCCCGATCGCTTGCGGAGGACGGAGTGGGCGTGTTCCCGCTGCCAATGCTGGAAGACGAACTCAACTAGCGTTTCCCGGGACCCAATTCGCTCCCGTCGCCGCCTACTTTTCCTGCACGTGGAACTCGGTCGCCTCGACGACGGTCGTTCCGATCATCGTGCGCACCGAAACCCGGAACGGGATCAGCACGCGGTCGCGCTCGATCGGCGCGAGCCAGACCTCGAGGTCCTTGTTTTCGGCCATGAACTTGGTCGCCGGGCGGTCGCGCCGATGGCCGGCTATCGGGACATATCGCGCAGCGCACACCACGACCGGGCCGTCGTAACCTTTGGCCGTCACGCGGCGCTCGCCGACATAGGTCAGGTCGATGTCGAAGCGGGTGTAGCCGTCGAATATCGGAACCTTGCGATTGCACGCGGCCGGCGACACGATCGGTCCGGAGGCTGGCGCAGTAATGATGACGGCGCCGGCCGGGTCGACGACGCCCTTCTCGTCGCCGGGTCCAAGCGGAACCCGGTCCGGCCTGTCCTCGAATGGCGGCGAGATGTCGACTCCGGTCACCGCGTTGCCGTCGAGCGCCATGCGTATGGTGCGCGTCATGTTCGAGCTTGCGGCGATGGTGGCGAAAGTCGCGGGTGACACGTGGCCCTCGATGATATCGCCCTTGCCGGTCGACGCGCCCCGCGCATTGCCGAGGAGCCGCGCGAGACCGGTCAGTTTTGCATCGCCCTGGATCGAGTAGCTGGTCGGGGTCAGGTCGGCCATAAGATTGACCGCGCCGATCGGAAGCCCGATCAACGACACCCGATAGGTCACATGCAGCACGTCGGCGCGCGCGTCGCCCGCCGCGACGAGCGTCGCCGCCGCCATTGCTGCGGCGGCCAACGCCAGGCGCGCCCATGGCGATTGCGGCGGCATGATCTCGAAGCTCCTGGTCTCGCGCATTAAGCGCATTGAACGGTGAATTGCGCGAATATTCCGGCGCCAATGCGCCGACTCAAGGGCAAGCACCAGCGAGCAAAAAAGTCATCCATCGCCGCTGTCAAGACCTTGCGGCAGGGCCTCGGGCCGACTTAACATCCCTCCATGGTCGAGACGGTCATTTCAATTCGCGCGGCGCGACTGGGCGACGAGGCTGAAATTGCCTCCGTTCACGATTCGGCTTGGCGCGAGGCCTATCGGGGCGTCATTCCGGGCCGCGAGCTTGAGCGGATGATCGCCCGCCGCGGGCCGGCGTGGTGGCGCCTGGCGATCGCGCGGCGAACGCCGCTCCTGGTCCTCGAATTCTCCGACTCGATTGTCGGCTACGTCAGTTACGGGCGCAACCGCGTGCCGGCGCTTGGCTATGGCGGCGAGATCTTCGAGCTGTATCTCGCTCCGGAATGCCAGGGCTGCGGCTTCGGGCGGCGGATGTTCGAGGCGGCCCGCAAGGATCTTGCCGGCCACGGGCTCTCGAATCTGGTGGTCTGGGCGCTAGCCGACAACGAGCGGGCGGTCAGCTTCTATCGCCGGCTCGGCGGGCGCGTCCTGCGCCGGGCGCGCGAGACATTCGGCGGCCAGCAGCGCGAGCGTGTGGCTTTCGGCTTTGGCTGAATCCCCGTTCCGCCTATAAGGGCAGATCTGCGAGCCGCTGAATTCGCTCACGACGGCGATTGCGCGCGCCCGAAAAAGGGGAGGGTGGCGGTGAATCTGAACGCTATCTCGATCGGCAAGAACCCGCCCCACGACGTCAATGTGGTGATCGAGGTGCCGATCGGCGGCGAGCCGATCAAGTATGAAATGGACAAGGAGAGCGGCGCGCTCCAGGTCGACCGGTTTCTCTACACGTCGATGCGCTATCCCGGCAATTACGGCTTCATTCCCCATACGCTGTCGGACGACGGCGATCCGTGCGACGTGATCGTCGCCAACACCCGCGCCATCGTTCCGGGCGCGGTGATGAGTTGCCGGGTGGTCGGCGTCCTGATCATGGAGGACGAGGCGGGCGGCGACGAGAAGCTGCTCGCCGTGCCATCGGCCAAGCTCACCCAGCGCTACGCGAGCGTCCACAACTATTCCGACCTGCCGGCGATCACGCTGCAGCAGATCGAGCATTTCTTCGCCCACTACAAGGATCTCGAGCCCAACAAGTGGGTCAAGATCGTCCGGTGGGGCAACGCGGAGGAAGCGCGCGGTCTCGTGCTCGAAGGCATCGAGAGAGCCAAGAAGGCGAAGAGCGCCGAGAAGGCCAAGAGCTGATCGTTGCGCGCGCTTCGCGCCAGGGGAGAATGCGACGTGCGAAGTAGCGAACGGGCGCCGGGTTTCGGCCGATGAAGCGCTCGTTCATCGACGGCCGCATCGAACGGATGCTGGAAATGTGCGCCCGCCACGGGGTCGCGCTGCCGCCCTTCGCGCTATGGGGGGAAGCGGATTTCCGCGCCAACCCGAAGGCCGCAAGCCTGATCGCCGAGCGCGGCATGGGCTGGAACGTGGTCGAATTCAAGCACGGCCTGTTCGCGCGCGAGGGCCTGACCTTGTTCACGCTGCGGATGGGCGACTGGCGCAAGCTTGGCGCGGGTCGGGGCCGCCTCTATGCCGAGAAGGCGATCGTGGCCGAGGACGGCCAGCGCGCGCCCCATCACTATCACGTGGTCAAGACCGAGGACATTCTGAATCGCGGCGGGGCGCGGTTCGTCGTCGAGCTGTTCAAGGTCGACGCGCATGGCGCGCCGCTCAAGGAGCGCTTCCGCGCGCTGAAGGACGTGAGCGTGCTTGATCTTGGTCCCGGCGACCAGGTTCGGCTCGAGCCCGGTGAAAGCCTCACGCTCGAGCCGTTGATCGCCCACGCGTTCTGGGCCGAGGGCGGCGCAGCCGTCGCAGGCGAAGTGTCGCTGGCCAACGACGACACGACCGACAATTATTTCCTGCCGCCGCTTGAGCCATTCCCGCCGATCGAAGAGGACGCGCGGGCGCGCTACGTGACGGTCAGGGACCACGGGCGGACATAGGGGCCCCGCCGCGATCGAGATGGATTTATACAGCCCACGCCGGAGTATGCTTTCAAGTCCGCCGCAGTCTTTTCAGCCCTTTGGGCGCCTTTTTCTGCAATGGGAAGCGTCTTTATCAACATAGTAAATATGTATAAATCGGGCTTCGGTCACGCGAACGGTCACGCCTGGTCGGCGAGGCGAGCCATCGCGTCGAAATACAGGGCGCGGAAGCGCTCCGCATCGACCGCGACCGCGACTTCGGCGTTGGCGAGACGGCCCCACTGACCGCGCCAGTCGACGATCGTCGCGCCGGTGGTGAGCCGCCCGGAGGTTTCGACATCGACGGCCGCCCGGCGCGTCTCGACCAGGGTCGGGTCGAGGGCGACGGCGACCGCCAGCGGGTCATGCATGGTGAAGATGCGTTTTCCGAGCATTTTCTCCATCCGTTCGAAATAGAAGCGGGCGGCGTCGTCAAGGAAGCGGGTCAGCGCCGACGCGTGCGGCTTGCCGGCGATGCGCGACGCGATCGCCGCGAGGTCGTTCTCGTCGATGATCGTCTTGCGGGTGACGTCGAGGCCGATCGCGATCACCGGCGCCGCGCCCACGCCGCCGAACGAGCGGAAGACGATGCGCGCCGCCTCGGGGTCGTGCCAGATGTTGAATTCGGCCGAAGGCGTCACGTTGCCCGGCTCGGCGTAGGCGCCGCCCATGATGACGAACCGCTTGACGAGGCGCGGCAGTTCGGGTTCGCGCATGAGCGCGAGCGCAATATTGGTCAATGGCCCGGTTGCGCACAGGGTGAGGCGCCCTACATGCGCTCGCGCGGCGGCGATGATGGCGTCGACCGCGTGATGCGCTTGGGCTTGCTCCTCGGGCTCAGGCAGGACCGCATGGCCGAGGCCGGTCTTGCCGTGGACCTCGCTCGCGTCCCTGACTGAAATCGACAGCGCCGTCGGCGCGCCGGGCCACACGGGAACGTCGGCGCGCCCGGCTAGCTTCAAGACCGCCCGCGTGTTGCGCGTCGCGTCGGCGAGGGGAACGTTGCCGACGACGGTGGAGACGCCGAGGATTTGCACTTTTTCGTGCGCGCAGGCGTAAAGCAGCGCGAGGGCGTCGTCGATCCCGGTGTCGACGTCGATGACGAAGGGCTCGGCCAACTCGGTCATATCGGCGCTCCCAGTCCTCTCATGAGCGCGCTTCGATCGCGGTCGAATGCGGCCGGTTATTGTGGGCCGCCGCGCGACCCAGCGTCAAACCGCAAAACCCCGGCGCTCCTTGCCGACCCAGCGGGACAACAAGAGGATGGCGACGACTGCCAGGCCGAGCGCGAGCCCGATCCACACCCCGACCGCGCCGAGCGTGGTCCCGAATCCCAGCGCCAGCCCGACCGGCGCGCCGATCGCCCAATAGCCAACGAGTGCGATGATGAGCGGAATGCGCAAATCGTGAACGCCGCGCAGCATGTTGGCGAGCGTCGCCTGGCTGGCGTCGAAGATCTGGAACAGGGCGGCGATCTGCAGGAGCGCGACCGCGATCCCGACTGCCGCCTCGTTCTCGGGCGCGCCCACATTCATGAAGGGCGCGATGAGCAAACGCGGCGCGGCGAGCATCGTGGTCGCCGACAGGAGAGCGAAGACGAGGGTGAGACCGAAGGCCGACCGGCCCGCCCGCTGAAGCGCGACGGGGTCACGCGCGCCAAAGGCATGTCCGACCCGAACCGTGGCCGCCTGCCCAAGGCCGAGCGGGACCATGAAGGCGAGCGACGCGATCTGCAGCGCGATCGTGTGCGCCTCAAGCGACGGCCGATCGATGAGGCCGACGACCAGGGTTGAAGCGGCAAAAACGGCGACCTCGGCTGCGATCGTCGCCCCGATCGGCAGGCCAAGCCGCCACAGGGCCATGAACTCGCGCGCCGCCGGCCGCCAGGGGAGCGCGAACAGGCGCAAGCGGCGCATGCGCTGATCGAGGGGGGAGGCGGCGAGGAGCAGCAAAACCATCAGCGTCTGGGAAAGCGTGGTTGCGAGCCCCGAGCCAAAAATGCCCAGCGCCGGCGCCCCCAGCTTGCCGAAGATGAGCGCGTAGTTGGCGAGCGCGTTGAACGCGACCGCCACGAGGCCTGCAATCACGGCCGGCCGCGGACGCTCGAGGGCAAAAAAGACCCCGCGCGCAGCGAAGAAGAGCAGGCTGGGCGCGAGGCTCCACTGGAACCCGAGCATGTAGGTTCCGGCGTCGTCGGCGAGGTCGGGCTCTTCGCCGATCGCCTTGAGGATGCCCGCGGTATGCCACAGGGCTAGCCAGGCAATGAGCGCGAACAAGATCGCCGAGAGAAGCGCCTGATGGGTCGCGCGGCGCAACGCTTCCGCGCCTTCGCCGGCCCCGATCTTCGCCGCGGCGATCGGGGACAGCGCCGCGACGATGCCGCTGCCGAGCAGGAACGGGGGCAGGTAGAGGTTGAATCCGAGCGAGCCGGCGGCGAGCGCGCGCGGCGACAGCCAACCAAGCATCATGATGTCGGTTACCGTCATCACGTTGATCGCGACATTGGCGAGAACGATCGGCCAGCTCAGCCTAAGCGTCGCGCCAAGCTCCAACTTGAGCCAGCCCGTAGCGGGTGTCGCGCTTCTCGGCGCTGCGGCGCGCATGGGTAGGATTGGTCCTGACGAGAGGGGGCAGGGGCATAGCGGAACCCCGTGAACGGAGCAACTTGGGATCAGTACGCAGGAGCGGTCATCCGACCGTTCGGCCGATCCAGTCCAGAACGTCGGCGAGGCGCTCGCCCAGCGCCAGATGGCCCGCGCCCTCGACGCGCCAGAACGCTTTCGGCGGATTGGCGAGCGCGAACAGCTTCTCGCCGAATTGGACCGGCACGACCGGGTCCTTCGTCCCATGCACCATGAGCGCCGGCGCTTTCACCTGGGCGATGAGGAGGTCATTGCGGAACGGATCGCGGAGCAACGCGCGAACCGGGACGAACCAGTACGCCGCCGCCGCGACGTCGGCGATCGACGAGTAGGGCGAGTCGAGAACCAGCGCGCCGACATTGTGGCGCGCGGCGATCGAGACCGCGACGCCGGACCCGAGCGATTCCCCGAAGGCGACGATGCGCTCCGGCTTGACCCCGCTTGCGATCGCCGCCGCGTAGGTTGCTTCGCCGTCGAGCTTGAGTCCGGCCTCGCTTGGCGAGCCGGTCGAGCTGCCGTAGCCGCGATATTCGATCGCCAGCACCCCCATGCCGGCCTTCGCCATCGCGCGAAAGCGCTCGACCCGCAGATCCAGCCCGCCGGCATTGCCGTGAAAATAAAGGATCAGCGGCCGGTCGGCCGCGGGCGGGATGCTCCACGCGACCAGGCTCTCTCCGTCCTCGGTCTCGAGACGAATCGTCTCCGCCGTAAGTCCGACCGTCGCCGGATCGACGTCGGCGGCGTCGCACCGAAACAGGATCCTGCGCTGGCCGACCAGAAGCCCGACGAGCACGGCGGCGTAAAGCGCGACGCAGGCGGCGACCGCGATCAGCACGAGGCGCCGAGCCCGGCCATGATCCTCGCTGCCCTCAGTGCTGGAGCGCTTTGACGATCGCGTCGGTCATCTTCTTCGCGTCGCCGAACAGCATGAGCGTATTGTCGCGGAAGAAGAGCTCGTTCTCGACTCCGGCGTAGCCCGAGCCCATTCCGCGCTTGACGAACAGCACCGTCTTCGCCTTGTCGACGTCGAGGACCGGCATGCCGTAGATCGGCGACTTGGGGTCGGTCTTGGCGGCCGGGTTGGTGACGTCGTTGGCGCCGATGACATAAGCGACATCGGCCTGCGGGAACTCAGAGTTGATGTCCTCGAGCTCGAACACTTCGTCGTAGGGGACATTGGCCTCGGCGAGCAGCACGTTCATGTGGCCGGGCATCCGGCCGGCGACGGGATGGATCGCGTATTTGACCTCGACCCCGTTCTTCTTGAGCAGGTCCGCCATTTCGCGCAAGGAATGCTGGGCCTGCGCGACCGCCATGCCATAGCCGGGTACGATGATCACCTTCGAGGCGTTCTTCATCATGAAGGCCGCATCCTCGGCCGAGCCCTGCTTGACCGGCCGCGTTTCAGCGGCGTGCGCGGAGGCCGCCACCTCGCCGCCCCAGCCGCCGAGAATGACGGAGATGAACGACCGATTCATGCCCTTGCACATGATGTAGGACAGGATCGCGCCCGAGGAGCCGACCAGCGCGCCGGTGATGATGAGCGCGAGATTGCCGAGGGTGAATCCGATCCCCGCCGCCGCCCAGCCGGAATAGGAGTTGAGCATCGAGATGACGACCGGCATGTCCGCGCCGCCGATCGGAATGATGAGGAGAACGCCAAGCGCGAGCGCGTCGAGCGCGATGAGCCAGAAAAACACCGGCGCCTGGGTGGCGTAGAAGAGGGCGATCAGGAGCACGAGCGCGACGCCGAGCCCGCCGTTGACGACGTGCCGCTGGGGCAGGAGGATTGGCGCGCCAGACATCCGGCCGTCGAGCTTGAGGAACGCGATGATCGAGCCGGTGAAGGTGATGGCGCCGATCGCAAGCCCGAGCGACATCTCGATCGTGCTCGCGGGATGAATGATGTCGCCTTCTTCGATGCCGAAAGCCTCGGGGGCGTAAAAGGCGCCGGCGGCGACGAGCACTGCGGCCAAGCCGACCAGCGAATGGAACATCGCGACGAGCTGCGGCATCGCCGTCATCTGGATGGTGCGGGCGCGCCAGGCCCCGATGCCCCCGCCGATCGCGAAGCCGAGGATGATCAGCAGCCACGAAAGCCCGCTCGACGGCGGACGCAGCGCCAGCGTCGTCACGACCGCGATCGCCATGCCGATCATGCCGAAGCGATTGCCCTGACGCGAGGTGGCGGGCGAAGAGAGCCCGCGCAGCGCCAGGATGAAAAGGATGCCGGAGACGAGATAGAGCAGGGCGGCGAGGTTGGCGTTCATGCGGCCTCAGCCCTTCTTTTTGTACATCGCCAGCATGCGCTCGGTGACGAGGAAGCCGCCGAATATGTTGACCGAGGCGAGGATGAGCGCGATGAAGCCAACGAAGCGGGCGAAGATCGAGCCGCTGTCGGTCGCGGCGACTCCGACCGACAGCAAGGCGCCGACGACGATGACCGAGGAAATGGCGTTGGTCTCGGACATGAGCGGCGTATGGAGCGCCGGCGTCACCGACCAGACGACATAATAGCCGACGAAGACGGCCATGACGAAAATCGCCAGCCTGAACACGAACGGGTCGATGGCGCCGCCCGAGGCGGCGGCGCCGGCGGTCGCGAGCTGGTCGCTGTAGGCCTGCGCGGCCTGGGCCGCTTCGCGCGCGGCGGCCGCGGCGGCTCTCAGTTTTTCAATTGCGGCGTCGAGATTGTCCATGCGGCTCTCCGGCGCTCAGGCGCGGGCAGGGGGTGAAGGTCTATTGGGCGATGAAGGCTGGATGAACGATCGCGCCGTCGCGGGTGAGGCAGGTCGCCTTGACGAGCTCGTCGTCCCAGTTGACCGCGAGCGACTTCGTCGTCTTGTCGATGAGCGTCTCGGCGAAGGCGTAAAGATTGCGCGCGTAGAGCGCTGAGGCTGAAGCCGGGATGCGGGTGACGTTGGAATAGCCGACGATCTTGACGCCGTTGTCGCTGATCGCGAGTTCGCCCGGCTTCGACAGTTCGCAGTTTCCGCCCCGCTCGACGGCGAGGTCGACGATGACCGAGCCTGGGCGCATCGATTTGACCATGTCCGCGCTGACGAGCCGCGGCGCCGGACGGCCCGGGATCAGCGCGGTCGTGACGACGATGTCCTGCTTGGCGATGTGCGAGGCGATGAGCGCGGCCTGCTTGGCCTTGTAGCCGTCCGACATTTCCTTAGCGTAACCGCCCGCGGTTTCGGCCTGCTTGAATTCCTCGTCCTCGACCGCGACGAATTTGGCCCCGAGCGATTCGACCTGCTCCTTGGTCGCCGGGCGCACGTCGTTCGCCGTGACCAATGCGCCGAGCCGCCGGCCAGTCGCGATCGCCTGGAGGCCGGCGACGCCGACCCCCATGACGAACAGCCTCGCGCCAGGGACCGTGCCCGCCGGCGTCATCATCATCGGCATCGCCCGTCCGTATTCGGCCGCAGCGTCGATCACCGCGCGGTATCCGGCGAGATTGGCCTGGCTCGACAGCACGTCCATCACCTGGGCGCGGGTTATTCGGGGCAGGAGCTCCATCGCGAATGCGGCGACTTGAGCCTTGGCGATCGCCTCGATCGCCTCCCGATGGCCGTAAGGGTCCATAGTCGCGATGACGAGTGCGCCGGGCTTGAGGCGGGCGGCTTCGTGCGCGGTCGGCCGGCGAACCTTCAGGACTACGTCAGCGCCAAGCGCGTCTTCCGCCGAGACAAGGCGTGCGCCCGCCGACTGATAGTCGGCGTCAGGGAACCCGGCTTTGTCGCCCGCGCCGCGCTCGATGGCGACCTCCGCCCCGAGGGCGGCGAATTTCTTGGCCGTTTCCGGGCTGGCGGCGACGCGCGTTTCCCCCTGATCCGTCTCCGCCGGCGCTGCTATCAGCATGAATCCTTCCCCAAGGCCGTCGACGTCTGGCGCGACGAGCGGTCATTCCGCGTCGCCTGCCCCGCGGAGAGCGTCACCCGTCCACGCGCCGGCGGGACAGCCTTAGAGCATCGGCCTTCGGGTCGCAACGCGGCGGATGGGAGAGCGCCGAACGCCCGAAGGCTTGCGAATAGAAGCTGAAAGCGCGAGCCCGATCGGGGCCGCGATCGGTCAGGCGCGCGCGACCGCTTCCATCAGACGATCGTTCGACTTGTCGCGCACCTCGAGCGTCTCGAACTTGAGCAGTTCGGCCTCCGCTTCGTCCTGCGCCGCCTTCGCCTCGTCGATCTGGCCAAGAAGTTCAGCGATCGAACTCTTCAGATTGTCGCGTCTGACCGAGGTCGCGCGGGCGTATGTCGGATAGGCGAAATGCGCGGGATCGGCGATCCCCGCCCGCTTCTCTTCGTTGGCGATCTCGCGATCGAGGTCGCCGATCATCCGGGTGAATTCGCCCATCATCATTTCGATCTGGCGAACCCGGCGGCGCTTTTCCTCGAGTTGAAAGCGCTTCAGCCGAACAAGCGTGTCCCGCGACTTCATTCCGGCGTACTCCTTGGCAAACTCGACGCGAGAGGACGTCGCCGCCCTCGGTTCACGACTACGAGACGGCGAGACGATGCATGAGGAAGGTTTCTCTTTTCTTACGTCAGGGGATTGGGTCGCGGTTGGGCCCGCCGTCCGCGCCGATCCACTCTCCAGATGCGAGCGGCGGAGGCGCGCCTGCGCGCGGCGCGGGCGTTAGCAGTTCATTTACCCGGGTCGTTAACAATCAGGGCCGGACAAAGGCGAAAAATATTTTCGCTCATTCAACAGTCCGACGCCGCGCTTCCGAAAGCTGCGGAAGCGTGAGTCCGATGAATCTGTTAGGATGGCTGGTTAATGCGATGCTTTAATTTTGCTTGATCAGAAAAACCTTTTATTATCAAATTGTTACTACTGTCGTGGGCAACGCAGGCAAGGGGCTTGCGCAATGGAATCATGGTTTGTTAACCAATGACGGTCAGTCTTCGTTCGAATCAGTCCGAGCTCCGAACTGCGCGCCGGCGAGGGTTGGGCAGGGAAGCGACGTACATAACCGCGGTCACGAAGCGACGGGCGAGGCGGGGAGCCTAACATGCGGGTACTTTTGATCGAAGACGATACGGCGACCGCACAAAGCATCGAATTGATGTTGAAGTCGGAGAATTTCAACGTCTATGTCACCGACCTCGGCGAGGAGGGGATCGACCTCGGCAAGCTCTATGACTATGACATCATCCTGCTCGACTTGAACCTGCCCGACATGTCTGGTTACGAGGTTCTGCGCTCGCTTCGGGTCACCAAGATCAAGACTCCCATTCTCATTCTCTCCGGCATGGCGGGGATCGAGGACAAGGTCAAAGGGCTCGGCCACGGCGCCGACGATTACCTCACCAAGCCGTTCCACAAGGACGAGCTGGTCGCCCGGATCCACGCCATCGTCCGCCGCTCGAAGGGACATGCGCAGTCAGTCATCATCACCGGCGACCTCACCGTGAACCTCGATCAAAAGACAGTCGAGGTCGACGGGGCGCGCGTGCATCTGACCGGCAAGGAATATCAGATGCTGGAGCTGCTCTCGCTGCGGAAAGGCACAACGCTTACCAAGGAGATGTTCCTCAACCATCTCTACGGCGGCATGGACGAGCCCGAGCTCAAGATCATCGACGTCTTCATCTGCAAATTGCGCAAGAAGCTGGCTACGGCGTCGAGCGGGCGCAATTATATCGAGACGGTCTGGGGCCGCGGCTATGTGCTGCGCGAGCCCGCGCCGAGCGACGACCGTATCCCGGCCTGACCGGAACTCGAGACACGAGCCAGCGCCGCGCGGCGCGCAGGTTGGATCTCGGGCGCCGTGCGCGGCGTTCCGGGCGGGAGATGGAAGCCCGCGCTCTGCTGCAGCAAGCGACGGCGCCGCGTCCTTCACCGGCGTCGCGATCAGGATCCGCGGGTTCACGCGACCCGATCCAGCGCGGTCAGCAGGCGCTGTGTGACTGCCTCCGCGCCGAACTCCCGACGGATGCGGATCGACATGGCTTCGGCTTCGGAGCGGAACGGCGCGGGATCGGCCGCAAATTTTCGCATCAAGGCGAAAGCCGCCGCGTCGTCGGGCTCGGGCCAGGAATGGCCGTCGTCGAACCAGTCATATCCGGAAACGTTCTCGGCAGGCGCCATCCGGTACGGCACCCGGCCGCGCCAATCGGCGCCGAGATAGTCGACCGGTCCGCCATAGTCCACGGTGATGACCGGGCGGCCCTGCGTGGCCGCGTCAAACCCGCCAAGCCCGAAACCCTCGGACCGCGACAGCGAAACAAAACAATGCCCGAGCGTGTGCAGTCCGTCGATGAAGTTGTCGGGGAGATCCTCGTCGGCGATGATCGCGACCCGGGGCGGCGGCCGACCGAGCTCGCTCGCGGCGCGGGCTATGATCGCCGCGGCGACGCGGCTTGCGCTGCGGTCGCGGACCGGAGACGCCGGCTCGTCGTATGGGACGTCGCGGCTGGTCTTGACGACAAGCGCGACCTTGTCCTCCTGCGTGAAGCAGCGCACGAAACCGTCGATGAGGACGGCAAGGCGTTTGCGCGGAGCCCAGGCGTTGATCGTGTAGAACACAGTGTCGTCCGGACGGACGCCGAGGTATTTCGCGAGCCCAGCGAGGCGCGCGGGCGGCGGCGGCCGCAGCGTCTCCCGACAGAGATGCGGGACCACCGTTGCGGCGGGAAGGCGCTCCGGCGCCGCGCGCAGCACCGCCTCGTTGTGCGTGGACGGCACGCAGAGATGATCCATGCGCGCGAGCGAAGGAACCCATCTGCGGATGATCGTGTCGGTCTCCCACGTGCCGATGCCGATATGGCGCGCTCCAGCCACGGGGCTTAGGTGTTCAAGCCAGTAGCCCGGCACGAGGTGGATGATGCGGACGCGAGCATCGACCGGGCGCGATGTCGCTTCGATGAGCGGCTTGAGGCCGCTGTCGGCGCCCGCCACGCTGCGGGCGATCAGGCCGGCCCGCCCGCGGCTGAGCTCGGCGTCCCCGATCCCGTCTCCGACCCGGCCGGATCCGATGGCGTCGCCCGGGTAGGGCATCCAATGGACGTCGAGCCCCGCTTCGACGAGCAGACGCACATAGCCGACCGCGGCGGTCCCGTAACCCACCGCGTCGGCATAGGAGATGTATTCGATTCCACCCTTGCCGCTCATGCTAGACCGGCATCGTGCCATAGTGGGTCGTGACGATGCTCGGGTCGATCAGAACGTCGAACCCGAGCGTTCGCAGGCGGCGGCACACCCAGAAATCTTCCGACAGATACTCGTTGGCCTGCACGCCGACTCGAAATACGTCGTAGTGCACCGAGGTGTCGGTGTTGCCGACCAGCGTCCTCATGCGGGCGTAGGTGCGTCCGTGGTCGATCGCGTCCTCGACCAACGCGTCGCAGGCCGCGCGCGACAGCAGCAGGGCGGCGGAGCCGACGTTCTCCACCTTCAGGAGCGAGCCCGCGACGCCTACGCAACGGCCGACGTTCCAGATGCGAGCGCCGTTCGCGTCGAACCCTTTGATTCCGACCGGCGCGCCGATCACCGGCGCCCGCGCCTTGAGCATTCGCACGAGACCCGCGGCCGGGAGGCTCGTGTCCGCGTCCAGAAACAGGAGATGCGTCAGCTCGCGGCGGACGTGGAAGGTGGCGAGAATGGCGTTGCGCGCGCGCGTGATCAGGCTTTCGTTGCCGATCGTATCGAGCTCGAACCGAATTCCCGCCTCTTGATATTCGAACAGGCGCCGGAGGTAGTCGATATGCACCATGCCGCCATAGGCGGGCGTGCCAACCATGATGTTGCACTCCGCGAGAATAGGCTCCACGGCCGGGGACGACGGCGCGGCAGGAGTGCGCGAGGATTTTGGCGGACGGCTCACGCGAGCTTTTCCATCGGGCGGTGCATGTTTGGGTTGCCGGCGATCTGCGCCGTCACTTCGCACATCCTGCGGAGCGCCTCGTCGGGCATCGCGCGGAGTTGCTGAAGCAATGCGAGGTTGTTGCGGTAATGGGGGTCCGCTCCGATGGTCGCGACCGCCCTGCGATGCGACAGATGAAAGCCGGGACTTCCCTTGACAATGACGCCGCGAGCCCCGCTCCGCTGGACCTTGATGTCCATCGCGTCGTCCTCGCCGCCCCAGCCAAGAAATCGTTCGTCCCAACCCCCGAGCCTGGCCAGGAACGGGCGCTGGAACAGCACCAGACCGCCGCACAGCGGCATGATTTCGCCCGATTGGGTACGGTCGGACGCGGTCGCCGCGAAGCTGGGATCGCCGAGGCAGGAAAGGTCCGCGCGCAGCATGTCCGAATCGGCTTCGTCGAGGTCGAGGGCGACTGAATACGCCCCGACCACCGGCGCGCCGGAACGCGCCGCAGCGACCGCCGCCGGCAAACCTCGGCAGAGCACGTCGGCGTCGCCAAAGGCGAGCACGGAACCCGTGCTGGCGCGGACGCCGACGTTGAAACCCCAGCTTTTGTTGAATGGGCCGGGATTGTAGGCGAACAGGCTGCGCAGGCCCGGGAATGCCCCGAGATCGCCCAGCGTCGGCGCCGCGTCCTGCTCGACCACGATCGTTTCGGCGACAGTCTGGAGCTTGAGCCACGCCAGCACGGCCTCCAGATTGGCCCGGCGCGCTGGATCGTCCGTGGCGCGGTAGGTTATGATGTAGGACGTCGCCTGCAAAGTATCCGCCTCTATAGCGTTCGCACACCGGATCGGGAATGATCAGCTGCCTTTGCATCACGCGTGGCGATCGTCCCGGCCTCTTGTCCGAGGCGGTGTCGGATTTCGTCCGGCAGACTTTTTCGGACCGTGAACTCCTGATCCTTCACGACGGCGACGACGCGGCTGATGCCCGAGTGCGGGCGATTGCAGCCGCGCACGCGGGCGCGCCGATCCGCGTCGAGCGTGTTCCGCCTGGTCCGAGGCTTGGAGAATTGCGCAATATCGCCATCGCGCGGGCGCGCGGCGATTGGATCTGCCAATGGGATGACGATGACCGCTACCATCCGGACCGCCTGCGGCTGCAATGGGAGCATGCTCAGTCCGAACACGCGGCGGTGAACTACCTGGTCGACCAGCTGCACTGGTTTCAGCCCGACAACATTCTGTGCTGGGACGATTGGGGCGGCGAGCCCTATCCTATCAACGTCATCCAGGGGACGATCCTGGCGCGCCGCGACGTGATGCCGCCTTACCCGGATATCGGCCGGGGCGAGGATACGCTCCAGACTCATGCGCTGTTTCGGGCCGAGGCCTCCAACGCCTTTCGGGTTTCGCGCCTGGCCGGCATGGGATGGTGCTATATTTACCGGTTCCACGGAGACAATGCATGGCATGCGGCGCATCACCGCGCGATCTCCGCGCTCAAGCACCTGACTCCGCCCCGGCTCTTGCCGCGTATGGCCTTATTGCAGGACCGTCTCAACGATTATCAGCCCCGACTGCCCGCGATGCGAACGCATCTCGGCGCCGGGACCGAATATGTAAACCTTGGCGAGTTCGACCGCGCCTGACGGCCGAAGCGGGGATGATGACGCTCAGGCCGCCTTCTTGCGCCCGACCTCGCGCGCCGTCTTGGCGTCCGCGGTGACGTCAAGCGACGGTCCGGATTCGGACGTCCAGATCCCGTAGTCGCCGGATGCCTCGCCCAAAGTCGGACCGGCAGCCGCGATCGATACGATATATTCGCTCCCAAAAAAATTGGTTTCAGGGCCTTCCCCGCCCGACACTATGTCAAACAGTTGCCTCGCCATTTGATTCTCCGCTCGCCTTGTCAGTTTTTCAGCCCACGGCGCCCGCTTTTCACCGGCAGGTCCCGACAAATCTGTACTAAACTGAGAAACCACCTATATTTGCCCGGCCCCGAATTTGTTCAGTCAACCGCCCCTCTTCATGTCTGGCAGCCCCGTTCACTCTGTCGGGCGGCCATTCATACTTGTCGCAACGGTGGTAGCGCTCGAACGATTTCGGTCGTGAAACAGAATCATTTTAGTCAAGGGCAACTGACAGGACAAGTGGCGAGAATGTCACAGATGAGTTTAAAATTTATCGGGCAGGGCTCGTGTCCGTTTAGTTTCGACTTCAGCAACTCCACCATCGTTTCTTTCCGCTGAATGCAGTTGGGGCGCGAAGCAAGGACATTGCTCTCTACCAACTAAAGGCCAATCGACCTCAGGCGATCAGAATCCGCGGCGATATCCTGCGAAAATCAGAGGCAAGCCGTGAGGACGCGCGTTTTAGCGCGGCAGGACCGTCTGGCCCATCAGGGCCTCGTCGATGGCCGCCGCGCATTGGCGGCCTTCGCGGATCGCCCACACGACCAGAGACTGTCCGCGCCGCATGTCGCCGCAGGCATAGACCTTGGCGCGCGAGGAGGCGTAGCGGGTGACGTCGGCGGCGACATTGCCGCGCTTGTCGAGCGTGACCCCGAGCTCCGCGAGCAGGCCGTCCTTGACCGGCGAGATGAAGCCCATCGCGAGCAGCACGAGGTCGGCCTTGAGCGTGAACTCCGATCCCTCGATCGGCTTCATCTTCTCGTCGAGGCGGGCGCACTTCAGGCCGGTGACGACGCCGTTCTCGCCCTCGAAGGCGGTGGTGGTCACCGCGAAATCGCGTTCGGCGCCCTCCTCGTGGCTCGACGAGGTGCGCAGCTTCAGCGGCCAGTTCGGCCAGGTGAGGAGCTTATCCTCGGCCTTCGGCGGCATCGGCATGATTTCGAGCTGCGTGACCTTGAGCGCCCCCTGCCGGATGGAGGTGCCGATGCAATCGGAGCCGGTGTCGCCGCCGCCGATCACGACGACATGCTTGCCATTGGCGAGAATCGGCTCGTTGGTCCCGACCGGCTCGCCGGACACGCGCCGGTTCTGCTGCGGCAGGAAGTCCATCGCGAAATGAACGCCAGCGAGGTCGCGGCCCGGAACCGGGAGGTCGCGGGAGGTCTCGGCGCCGCCGGCGAGCGCGATCGCGTCATGCGAGTCGAGCAGGCTCTCGGTGCTGATCGTGACGCCGACATGGGCGTTATAGTGGAACACGACCCCTTCGGCCGTCATCTGCTGGACGCGGCGGTCGACGTGGCGCTTCTCGAGTTTGAAATCGGGAATGCCGTAGCGCAGCAGGCCGCCCGCCTTGGCGTGCTTCTCATAGAGGTGAACCTCGTGCCCGGCGCGGGCAAGCTGCTGGGCGCAGGCGAGACCCGCCGGACCCGAGCCGATGACGGCGACCTTCTTGCCTGTCCGGCGGGAGGCTGGCTCAGGCTTGACCCATCCCTCCTTGAAGGCGCGGTCGATGATCGCACATTCGATCGTCTTGATCGTGACCGGCGCGTCCTGGATGTTGAGGGTGCAGGACGCCTCGCATGGCGCCGGGCAAACCCGGCCGGTGAACTCCGGGAAGTTGTTGGTCGAGAGCAGATTTCGCGCCGCCTCCCGCCAATCGCCGCGATAGGCGAGATCGTTCCAGTCCGGGATCTGATTGTTGACCGGACAACCGATGTGACAATAGGGGATGCCGCAGTTCATGCAGCGCGCCGCCTGATTGCGCGTCGCCTCCTCGCTCAAAGGCAGCACAAACTCGCGATAGTGTCGGATTCGGTCGGAGGCCGGCGCGTAACGCCGGTCCGCGCGATCGATCTCCAGAAACCCTGTCACCTTGCCCATGCTGCTTCCCTTGAGCCGCGCCGCCGCTGCGGACAGGCTCCGAACCGCTTCAATAAGGCGCCGACCTTATCTTGCAAGAACTTTGCCGAGGGCCCGAATCGCGCAGAACATCCCCGGTTCGAATGGCCTTCGACCGGGCCGGCTTTGGCCCTTCCTACTCTCCGGCGGCCAGCAGCGGCGGTCCGCTCTGCGCCGCAAGCTCAGCCAGCGCGCGCCTGTATTCGACCGGCATAACCTTGCGGAATTTGGGCAGGTACGCGTCCCAGTCCTCGAGGATGCGCCGCGCCCGGGTCGAGCCGGTATAGCGCGCGTGATTGGCGATCAGCTGATGCAGGCGCTCGGCGTCGAACCGGCTCATGTCGCGCATTACGTCGACGCGCCCGTGTCCTTGCAGGTCGCCGCCCGAATGCAGATGCCGCAACATCACCTCTTCCTCGGCGGCCACCGGTTCTAGCTCGACCATCGACAGGTTGCATCGATCGGCGAATGTCCCCGCTTCGTCGAGCACGTAGGCGATGCCGCCCGACATCCCGGCGGCGAAATTGCGCCCCGTCTCGCCGATGACCACGATGATCCCGCCGGTCATGTATTCGCAGCCGTGGTCGCCTGTCCCCTCAACGACCGCGATCGCGCCGGAATTGCGCACTCCGAAGCGTTCGCCCGCCACGCCGCGGAAGTAGCATTCGCCGGCGATCGCGCCGTAGAGGACAGTATTGCCGACGATGATCGAGGCCTCCGGCGTCAGCTTCTTGGCCTCTTGCGGCGGGTAGACGATGATGCGCCCGCCCGACAGGCCCTTGCCGACATAATCATTGGCCTCGCCCTCGAGCTCGAGGGTCACGCCCTTGGCGAGGAAGGCGCCGAAGCTCTGACCCGCGGCGCCCTTGAGCTTGATATGGATGGCCTCTTCGCGCAGGCCGGCATGACCGTATCGGGTCGCGATAACGCCCGACAGCATCGCCCCGGTCGAACGATCCGAATTGCGGATCGAAAGGTCGAGGCGGACGTGCTTGCCGCGATCGATCGCGTCTTTGCAATCGGCGATCAGGCGGCGGTCGAGCACATTTTCGAGCCCGTGGTCCTGTGCGACGCTGTGATGGATCGTGTCCTCCGGCCAGGGCGTCGGCTTGAAGAATAGCTTCGAAAAGTCGAGACCCTGAGCCTTGGCGTGTTCAATCAGCTTGTCCCGGTCCAACATTTGCCGCTGGCCGACCATTTCGTTGAACGTGCGGTAGCCGAGCTTGGCCATCAATGCGCGCACGTCTTCGGCGACGAAGAAGAAGTAATTGATGACGTGCTCCGGCTTGCCGACGAAACGCTTGCGCAGGACTGGATCCTGGGTGGCGACGCCGACCGGGCAGGTGTTCAGATGGCACTTGCGCATCATAATGCAGCCCGCGGCGATCAGCGGAGCGGTGGCGAAGCCGAATTCGTCGGCGCCGAGCAACGCGCCGATCACGACGTCGCGGCCGGTTCGGACGCCGCCGTCGACCTGCACCGTGATGCGGGATCTCAGGCCGTTCATGACCAGCGTCTGATGCGTCTCCGCAAGACCGATCTCCCACGGACTTCCGGCATGCTTGATCGACGTCAGCGGCGAAGCCCCGGTCCCGCCCTCAAAACCGGCGATCGTGACGTGATCGGCCTTGCACTTCGCAACCCCCGCCGCGACCGTGCCCACTCCGACCTCGGAGACGAGCTTGACGGAAACCTGCGCCTGCGGATTGACATTTTTCAGGTCATAGACGAGCTGCTTCAAGTCTTCGATCGAATAGATGTCGTGATGCGGCGGCGGCGAGATGAGGCCCACGCCCTGGGTCGAATGGCGCACCTTGGCGATCACGGCGTCGACCTTGTGGCCGGGCAACTGTCCGCCCTCGCCGGGCTTCGCGCCCTGCGCAATCTTGATCTGCATCATGTCGGAGTTGACGAGATATTCCGCCGTCACGCCGAAGCGGCCCGAAGCGACCTGCTTGATCGCGCTGCGCATCGAGTTGCCGTTGGGCAGGCGCTTGTACCGGTCGGACTCCTCGCCGCCCTCGCCAGTGTTGGACTTGCCGCCGATCCGGTTCATCGCGATGGCTAGGGTGGTATGGGCCTCGCGGGAGATCGAACCGAACGACATTGCTCCGGTCGCGAAGCGCTTGACGATCGAAACGGCGGCCTCGACCTCCTCGAGCGGCACGGACGTTCGCCCGTCTTCCTCCGCCGTCTTGATGCGGAAGAGGCCGCGCACCGTCAATAACTGCGCGCTCTGCTCGTTGAGCAGCGTGGCGAAAGCGTCGTAGCGTTCGCGGGCGTTGCCGCGAACGGCATGCTGGAGCAGCGAGACTGTTTCCGGCGTCCAATTGTGCGTCTCTCCGCGCACCCGATAGGCGTATTCGCCGCCGACTTCGAGCGACGTGCTCAAAACCGGCGAGTTGCCGAACGCGTCCGTGTGCCGGCGCTCGGTCTCCTGCGCGATCTCGGCGAGACCCGCGCCCTCGATCGAGGTCGCGGTTCCGAAGAAGAATTCGTCGATGAACGCGCGCGCGAGCCCGACCGCATCGAAAATCTGGGCGCCGCAATAGGACTGGTAGGTCGAAATGCCCATCTTCGACATGACCTTGAGCAGACCTTTATCGACCGACTTGATGAAGCGCTTGACCGCCTCATATTCGCTGATCGCCTCCGGCAGGTCCTTGGCCATCGCCGCAAGCGTCTCGAAAGCCAGATACGGATTGATCGCTTCGGCGCCGTAACCGGCGAGACAGGCGAAATGATGAATCTCGCGCGCTTCGCCGGTTTCGACGACGAGGCCGACAGAGGTGCGAAGCCCTTTGCGGATGAGGTGATGATGTACCGCCGCGGTCGCGAGAAGAGCCGGAATCGGGATTCGATCCGCGCCGACCATCCGATCGGAAAGAACGATGATGTTGTAGTGGCCGTGGACCGCCGATTCCGCCCGGTCGCAAAGCCGGTGGAGCGCTTCGCTCATGCCGGCTGCGCCCTTCTTCACCGGATAGGTGATGTCGAGCGTTCGGGTGTCGAACGAATCCTCGAGCTGACCGATCGAGCGGATCTTCTCGAGGTCCTCGTTGGTGAGGATCGGCTGGCGCACCTCGAGCCGCTTGCGCCGCGCCGCTCCGTCAAGATCGAACAGATTGGGCCGCGGTCCAATGAAGGAGACGAGGCTCATCACAAGCTCTTCGCGGATCGGATCGATCGGCGGGTTCGTCACCTGGGCGAAGTTCTGCTTGAAGTACGTGTAGAGCAGCTTGGACTTCGACGACAGCGCCGATATCGGCGTGTCCGTGCCCATCGAGCCGACAGCTTCCTGGCCGGTCGTCGCCATCGGAGACAGCAGTATCGCCAGATCCTCTTGGGTGTAGCCAAACGCCTGCTGGCGGTCGAGCAGCGAAACGTCGGTGCGCAAGGCGCGCGGCTCGACCGGATTCAGGTCCTCGAGCACGATCTGACCTTCGCGGAGCCAGGCGCTGTAAGGCCGGGCGCGTGACAGCGTCTGCTTGATCTCCGTGTCTGACACGATGCGGTGCTGTTCGAGATCGACCAGCAGCATCTTTCCGGGCTGCAGGCGCCACTTTGCGATAATCGACTCCTCCGGCACCGGCAGCACGCCCATTTCGGACGCCAGGACGACGAGGTCGTCGTCGGTGACGAAATACCGGGCCGGCCTGAGGCCGTTGCGATCGAGCGTCGCGCCGATCTGGCGTCCGTCGGTGAATGCGACCGCGGCCGGACCGTCCCACGGCTCCATCAGCGCGGCGTGATATTCGTAGAAAGCGCGCCGCTCCTCGTCCATCAGCGGATTGCCGGCCCATGCTTCCGGGATCAGCGTCATCATGGCGTGGCTGAGCGAGTAGCCGCCCTGAACCAGAAACTCGAGCGCGTTGTCGAAACACGCGGTGTCCGACTGACCCTCATACGAGATCGGCCACAGCTTCGAGATATCGGCGCCGAACAACTCGGAATCGACGCTCGCCTGACGCGCGGCCATCCAGTTGACGTTGCCGCGCAGCGTGTTGATTTCGCCGTTGTGCGCGACCATGCGATAGGGGTGCGCAAGGCGCCACGACGGAAATGTGTTGGTCGCGAAGCGCTGGTGGACCAACGCCAGAGCCGTCTCATAGCGCGGGTCCATCAGGTCGCGGTAATAGGGCCCGAGTTGCCGGACCAGCACCATCCCCTTGTAGACGATGGTGCGAGCCGACATCGAGACCGGGTAGTATTCCAGGATCTCCCGGCTGCCGATGGCGTAGACGCGGTTGGAGACGACCTTGCGGGCGACGAACAGGCGCCGCTCGAAATCGTCTTCGTTGGCGACGTCGGCAGGCCGCCCGACGAAGATTTGCTGCATCACCGGCTCGACCGCCTTCACGCGTTCGCCGAGGCCGGAATTGTCGACAGGCACGTCGCGCCAGCCGAGCACGCCAAGGCCTTCGGCCGCGATGGCTTCTTCGACGATTTCGCGCACCTGGCGGCGGGCGGCGGCTTGGCGGGGCATGAAGAACTGGCCGATTCCATAGCGACCCGGCGCCGGCAGATCGAAGCCGAGTTTGGCGCATTCGGGGGCGAAGAACCCGTGCGGGATTTGGGTCAGGACACCGCAGCCGTCGCCGAGCGAGGGATCCGCCCCGACCGCGCCGCGATGGTCGAGGTTGACCAGGATTTGCAGGCCCTTTTCGAGAATGTCGTGGGACTTGCGATTCCTCATGTCCGCGACAAAACCGACGCCGCAGGAATCATGCTCCCGGGTGGGATCGTAGAGGCCTTGGGCGGGCGGCACGAGCGGGTCCAGACCGACCGGGTTCTTCGCCGCGCCGGCGTTGATTTCTTTGGGCGTAGACCGAGTTGGCGCCATCATCTTTCCGGTCCCCACAGTCGCCAACTTCGAGCGACCGTCACTTCAAATTTTCAGGCGAATTATGGACAAAGGCGGCTGCGCGGCGCGCAGCGGAAGGCGCTACGCGTCGGATTTTTTTCGATCCGGTTTTGTCGTCCAATGCGACAACTTCTGCCTCGTTTGACCGCGGGCGCCGAAGCTTTAGCCTCGTTCGCACAGAAAATGGTCAGCACAACTGTCCTATTGTCAGACCATGACAGAAATGGATCGTCGACACAAGCGGTCGGCGCAGAATTTTTTGCCGCTCGAATCCGGGGCAACGGCGAATTGCCATGGCGGCGCGAATTGACGCAAAATTGTGTACTCAAGCCCATGGGAGCGAGCATGAATTTCGCCAGTGACAACGGCGCCGGCGTGGCGCCGGAGATTCTGGACGCGATCGTCGCCTCCGCGCGCGTGAACTCGCCCGCTTATGGCGCGGACGACTATAGCGCGAGGGCGCAGGCGCGCTTGTGCGACGTGTTCGAGACCAAGGTCGCCGCCTTCCTGGTTGCAACGGGCACGGCGGCGAACGCCCTCGCGCTCTCGGCGCTGGTCAAGCCCTGGGATGCGGTGTTCTGTCACGAAGAGGCGCACATCCACGACGACGAATGCGGCGCGCCGGAGCTCTTCACCGGCGGGGCCAAGCTGGTCGGGATTGCCGGGGAGGGAGGCAAGATCACTCCCCACGGTCTGAGCGAGACGCTGGAGCGATTTCCGCGCGGCCTCGTCAAGTCGTCTCAGCCGGGCGCTCTCTCGTTGTCGCAGGCGACGGAAGCGGGGACGGTTTATAGCGTGAGCGAAGTCTCGGAACTCAGCTCGATTGCTCGCCGGAACGGGATTGGCGTTCATATGGACGGCGCCCGCTTCGCCAACGCGCTCGTTTCGGCGAAGGCGACGCCGGCCGACATGACCTGGCGGGCCGGGGTTGACATTCTCACGCTCGGCGCGACGAAAAACGGCGCGCTCGCTTGCGAGGCGGTGCTGTTTTTCGATCCCACCCGGGCGGACGGTTTCGCCTTTCAGCGCAAGCGCGGCGGTCAGACGCTATCCAAGGGGCGCTTCCTCGGCGCGCAGATGGAGGCCTATCTCGCCGACGGACTATGGTTGCGTTTGGCCGAGCGCGCAAACAGTTCCGCTCGCCGGCTTGCCCGAGCCCTCGCGTCGACGCCCGGCGTTCGGATCGCGTGGCCGACCGAGGCCAACGAGGTCTTCGTCGTTGCGCCGGACGCGATGGTTAAGCGATGGCGCGCGGCCGGCGCCCGTTTTCACGACTGGCCGACGCGATCGCTCGCGCGGGAGAACGCGCCTGGAGCGGGCGAAGCGCTGGTGAGGCTGGTGACGTCATTCGAAACCGCATCAAGTGAAATTGACCGCCTCATCGGCGTTTGCGCCGGCGTCCCAGCCTCCGCCCTTGCGACGCCGTAACCGTGCCGCATTTGTTGGCGCAGATCGGCCTTTTGGGAAGAAGCTCGGAGCGAGGAACCATGACGACAGAGATGAACGCGGCGCTGCGCGGGCGGCTGGCGGGGCCGGCGCTCGGCTTGCTCATCGTCTTCGCCGCCGTTCCCGCCGCGACGGCGCAATGGCTCTCGCCCTGGCGGGCCGTCGCTTCCTCCGCCGACATCGCAGGGCAACTCGAGGCGCAAGGCTACGTGCTGATCGCGCCGCTCCAACGGCGCCCCGGCATATACCTGGCCGATGTCCGCGCCGGACCTGGCGGGTTCCAGCGCCTGGTGATTGACGACAGGAGCGGGGAGATTCTCGAACGCTTCATGTCTCCGCCGCGACGCTTCGGTCCGCAGTTCGCCGCGCGCTACGGCGAATTCGTCCAGCCCCCGGGCGTCATCCGGCCGCCGTTCGGGCCCGGATTCTCCGGCGGGCCGAACAGCGGCCCAGCGGCAAATTTCGCTTACGGCGCACCGACAGACGTGCACATTCCAAGCGCCATCAGTCCATACGGGCCGCCGTCGGCGCCGCTCTCTACGAAGTCTAAGCCGCAACCCGCGCCGACCGCCCGCAAGACTCCGCCGGCGAAGATCGCGCCGGGGGGCGCCCCGCCTGCCGTCACGCCTCTGCCGCCGCCGGCTCCGCGCGAAGCGGCGAAACCGGAGGAGTCGGCCCCGCCGAAGCCGGAGCCGAAGATCGAATCTGCTCCGGGCGAGAGTGAGAACGCGTCGTCGGCAAGCGCGCCCGCTGCGCCAAACGCCAAGTCCGAGCCGGCGAAGATCGAGCCCCAACCCGAGGCGCAAACACAGCCGCCCGAACTCGGCGCCTGACCCGAGCGCGCAGCCGGCCGCGCCGGCTTCGTCCGTCGAAGCGAGCGAAAAGTCGAAGACCAGTATCGTTCCACCCGCGCTGTTCGAATAGACAAAAAAAGGGCGCCCGACCGGGCGCCCTCGTTTCGCGTTCGATCCGCCGACGCGTTTGCTTACGCGGCCTGCGCGGTCGGCGCCTCCACGGCTTCGATCGTCTTGCCGCCCCTGTTGATCGCGATCGTTCGCGGCTTCTGAGCCTCGGGAACTTCGCGCACCAGATCGATATGGAGCAGACCATTCTCGCTGCTTGCGCCAGTCACCACGACATGGTCGGCAAGCTGGAACCTGCGTTCGAAAGCGCGCGCCGCGATGCCCTGGTAAAGGACTTCGCGCTTGGCGTCGTCTTTGACGCCGGTCTCTTTGGACCCGCGCACGGTCAACGTGTTGTCGCGCGTCTCGACGGTCAGTTCGTGCTCGCCGAACCCGGCGACCGCGAGCGTGATGCGATAGGCGTTCTCACTGGTCCGCTCGATGTTGTAAGGGGGATAGGTCGGAGGGCTCTGCTCGCCTCCCGCAACCTTGTCGAGCATCGAGAGCAAACGGTCGAAGCCGACGGTAGAACGATAGAACGGTGAAAGATCGTAGTTGAGCATGGCACATCCTCTTCCTTGAGCGATATGACGACCAGCGCCCCATTTCTCGGCAGCGCCGTCGCTGCGGGTCCAACGGACCCCGCACACATGATTTTTGATCCCGGCGGCCGAAATTCAAGAGCGAGCGGCCGCCTTCGCCACAAAAAGTGCAAGCTCTGCGGCCAGACGGAATGCGCGGAGCAGCGATTCGCCAAGCCTTGGTTGGGGAAGCTGCAAGAGGGGGGCGAAAGCCTTCTGATTTCGAGGTCTCACAAGCATGAGGAAACCACTTTCAGTCGCGGCCGTCGCAGGAGCGGCCCTGTGTTTCACTGCCGCGGCCTTTGCCGGCGGCGGGCCGCAAACCGAAGATAAGGACGCGCCGCCAAAGCCGCTGCCGCCGCTGCAGAAGAACTTTCCGCTCGACGAGACCTGGTCGCTGCGCGAGCTCAACGGCAAGCCAGTGCCGTCCGGAGTCGATGTCAGCCTCAAGATCGACGGCACGCTCCGCGGCTCAGGCTACACCGGCTGCAACTCGTGGTCGGCGACGATGTATCCGGTCAAGGATCAGCATCTCGCCGTCGGGCCCTACGCCCTGACCAGGAAGCAATGCGACAAGGACACCATGGCGCTCGAGGCGGGTTTCCTGACCGGGCTTATGGGCAGTCCCGTCTGGGACCTGGTCAACGGCGACCTGGTGATCAAGGGACCGCGCGGATCAATGCGGCTCGCCCGCTCTCTTTGAGCCAGGAGGGGGATCACGCTGCCGGCGCCGCTGCCCCGGCGAGGGTCGCGGGCGCGCCCTCGTGAGTTTCGAACCCGATCCGGCGCTTGTGGAACTGGTTCATCGTCGCCTGATGGCCGATCGAGACCAGCGTCGTGCGGGGCAATGTTTCGACGATCGCGCGGTAGAGATTCGCCTCGCTCTTCTCGTCGAGCGAGTTGGTTGATTCGTCGAGGAAGAGCCAGTCGGGTTCAGCCAGCAGCGCGCGCGCCACCGCGAGGCGCTGCTGCTCGCCGCCCGACAGCCGCATCTGCCAGTTCTCACTCTCATCGAGGCGGTCCACAAGCGCGGGCAGCCCGACCTTGGCCAAGGTCTCCTTCAGCCGCTCATCGGAGAAATTCGCGGCCGAGGCCGGATAGGCGAGCGCCTCGCGCAAGGGTCCGATCGGGATATAGGGCCGCTGGGGCAGCAGCATGAGTTTGGCGAATTCGGGCTGGCTGATCTCGCCGGAGCCGAACGGCCACAGGCCAGCGATGGCGCGGAACAGGGTCGACTTGCCGACGCCCGACGGGCCGGCGAAAAGCGTCGACTCCTGGGGAACGAGCACGAGGTCGGCGACATGGGCGAGCCGCCGTCCGTCGGGCAGTGCGAGGTCGATATCGTTCAGCGAGAGGTTCGGCCCCTCGGTCGGCTTGGCGACGATGCGGGGTGTCGCCGCTTCGGCCGCGCGGGTGCGGGCGAAGGCCTCCTCGAACGAGGTCAGGCGCTGGATCGTCGCGCTGAAACTGGCGAGCCCGGTATACTGGTTGACGAAAAAGTTCATGGCGGTGTTGACGTTGCTGAAGGCGTCGGCTGCCTGGTTGAACGTCCCGAAATCGACCTTTTTCACCACGAAATAAAACGGCGCGACGACCACGTAGGGAATGATCGCCGAAATCTGGGTATAGAACTGCAGGAATGAATTGAGCATGGTCCGCACGCGAATGATCCGCTGGACTGTCGCGAAGACGTTGTTGAACACCCGGTTGGCGCGATCGATCTCCCGCGGCTCGCCTTTGAGGAGGGCGATCTGCTCGCTGAACTCGCGGATGCGGGCGAGGTCGAAGCGGAAGTCGGCCTCGACCGCCTGCTGGCGGAACATGAGCCGCGACAGCGAGCGGCCGATGAGATGCATCATCCCGGTGGCGAAGAAGGCGTAGAGGATCGCGACCCAGAAAAGGAACCCGGGGATCGGAATACCGAAGACCGAGATGTCCATGTTGCGCGAGATTCCCCAGAGAATAATCGAAAAGGCGACCAGATTGGTCGCGGTGGTCATCGCCTGGATCGTGTAGTTGTAGATGCCCACGTTCATGTAGCCGCCGACGCCGCCCGCGCCGCTGATGAAGCCGCCAATGTCCTCGGAGATGCGCTGGTCCGGGTTATCGGTCTGGGCGCCGGCGAGCGCGAGCTTGTAGTGCATCGAATGCATGAGCCAGCGCGACGTGTAGGAGGCGGTCATCCAGCGCCGCCATTGCAGCACGAAATTGAGCGCGACGTAGAACTCGACGAGAAACGCAAGAATGGAGATCGTGACCAGCGGAACGAACACCAGGAGCAACTGCTGCCAAAACGCGGCCTGGTGGACCGCATCCGGAACCTGAATCGCGTTGCCGAACTCCCGGTAGAAGAAATTGAGCCGGACGCCGAGCGCGACCTGGAACTGATTGATGAGGATCAGGAAGAAGACGTTGATGCGCGCGTAGAGGCTCTGGCGAACCGCGATCCGCGGCAGCGGCCAGGGACGGATGGAAATCGGCGTTTGCGCTTCGAAGAACGGGTCGGTGAGCGCCACCATTCTGCGCACGAAGGCAAGACGCGAAATGCCGAAGATGGCGACGCCGAAGAGCGCCGTCGCCAGCGGCAGATAGCGGGGGAGTTCATAGCCCGCATAGGCTGCCGGCCAGTAGCCGAGGAGGGCAACGATATCGGCCAGTCCGAAGACGACCGTCTCGAAGGCGAAGAGATCGAAGAGAACGGTGAGAAAGGTCGAAAGCCTCCATCGCGGATGCGACGCGATCGAGCCAATCGCAGAGGCGACGCCGATGATGATCATCATCGCGTCTTCCTCGTAGACGCCGACCACGAGGGCTAGGGTCGCGAATATGGCGAGGCTCAACATGCGCAACATGGGGCGGAGACCTTGAACGGGCGCGGAAAACAAGCGAGCGCCCTAGCAGACGGGCCGGGGCATTAGAAGGGCGGCGGGCGAGGGCGCGGATGAAATCGCGGCAATGTTGAGCCGGTCAATTGTCGTCTTTGCTCTGTATTTATGGGTCCTTTCAAGCCAATTCCAAATTTACCCAAATCCAGCCAAGCCCCGGCCAAGCCGGGCAAAATCAATCAAAAGAAAAGGCTTGGATCTCCTTTGGGCAGCGGAGTCGGCGTGTTTGGGTCAAAGCCCGTGACCGCGAGCGTCCGCCTTCACCTGCTATTGGTCAGGCTGGCGACGTTCTTTCAGCCGGTCAGCAACCGCCCGTGCACAGGCCGCTCATTTCCCGGCAGCTGCGAGGGGTTGCACAAAACAGTCCGTTGATCCCGGGAGCGTCGCACGAGCAGCCGGCGTCGTCGCTGAAACTGTTGGTGCAACCGCCCACGCATAGGCCGCTCATTTCGATGCAGCGATAAGGGGTTGCGCAAACCAACCCAACGACCCCCGGCGCGTCGCATGAGCAGCCGGCGTTGTCTTCGGAGGTGTAGTTTCTCTCGTACCTCCCGGCGAGATCGGCGGCCAGAGCGACCGGGGCGGCCATCGAAACCAAACTCGCGAGGGCCAGGCTGAACATGGCTGTTTTCATCTTTAAGCCCCTCTGCAGCGAATCTCGGGAGTGAACCATTTCGGAAAAGGGGAGTCCAGACGCCGCGCGGGCGGCCCAGCCTCAGACCCGCGGCGGGAGATCGGCGAAGCGGCGGCCGCCGGCGACGACGGCGTCGAGCTCGGCGAGCTCCTCGTCGCGCCGGTGATAGCCGCATTCGGCGATGAGCTTGCGCGCGACGTCGAGCTGCTCGCGCGCCTCGTCTCTGAGCTACGCGCGCCGTGGCGGCGTCGGGCAGGGCGGGCGGCGGCGGGGTCGGCTCGACGAGGCCGTTCAGCGGCGCGAACGCTTCGCGCTGCGCCAACGCAAGCCGCGCTCGCTCGAGCGCGATGTCGCAGAGATAGAGCCGCATCGGCCCCGGCTCGGCGATCTCCTCCGCCTCGTCGAGGTCGCTGCGCCGCGCCGTCCCAATCGCCGATCGCGCGCCGGAAGGCGGCGCGGGCGATGAGGCCGCGAGCGATATGTTCAGTTCGGCCCGAGGCGCGCAGCCCTTCGACCGCCTCGTCGAACCGAGCGCGACCGCGGCGGACATCGGTTCCTTGCCGAGGTGTTCGACGCTCCCTCGCAAGGCTCTCACGCAGACGAGCACGACGGCCTTCTCACGACGCGGCGAAAGGACGACCAGCCGTGGCCGCTGAGACGGCGCAACAGACGCTTGCGGCCAATGACGGGTGCGCAAGTCGAGTTAAATCATATTGCGTTTGGAGCCTCACGCCTGGCCGGCGTCGGAGCCGTAGCGGGCCTGGCGGGCGCGGATGAGGGTGATGGCGATCAACGCGAGCGCGATGACGCCGAAGGATACGCCCGTCGTTGCGGTGCCGAGAGCGTAGATTTCCGGCGTCGTGACCGTCGTCGTCAGCGCCTGAAGCTCCATCGGGAGGGTGTTGTGCTCGCCCATCGCCTGGCTCGAGCGGGCGATCTCGTCCCATGACAGCGTGAAGCCGAAGAGGCCGACGCCGATGACCGAGGGCAGGATGATCGGCAGGATGACATAGCGCAGCGTCTGCCACGGCGTCGCGCCGAGGTCGCGCGCCGCCTCTTCGTAACGGGCGTCGAAGCGATTGAAAATCGCGAACATGACGAGGAGGCCGAACGGCAGCGTCCAGGTGAGATGAGCGCCGAGGCCGGAGGTGAAAGTCCCCATCGTCGTCTTCAAATCTCCGGCGAGCCATTCCGGCCCATGATTCTTCAAGAAGTCGTCGAGCAGGCGGAATTCGAGCGCGATCCCGAGCGAGGTGACGATCGAGGGCACGATGAGGCTCGCCACCGCGACGAAGAACAGGAGGTCGGAACCTTTGAATTTCTTGCGGAAGGCCAGGCCGGCGGTGAGCGAGAGCAGGACGGTCAGGATCATCACCACCAGACCGAGCTTGAGCGAGCGCTCGAACGCGCCGCTGATGTCGACGATGCCGCCGCCATGCCACAGCCGTTCGAACCAGTGGATGGAGAGGCCGTTGAGCGGGAAGGTCAGGCCGCCGGTCGGACCCTGGAACGAGAGAATGAAGATGACGATCATCGGCCCATAGAGAAACAGCACGAACGCGGCGAAAAAGGCCGCGAGCCAATAGAACGCCGGAGAGCGGCCCTCGCCCATTCTCAGAGCTCCTTGCGCACGTCGACGATGCGGTTGAGGCCGACGATGATCATGAGCGTCACCGCGAGGAGGATGACCGCATTCGCGGCGGCAGGCGGGAACTGGAGCGCGTTCAGGCGCGTCTCGACAACCTTGCCGGCGGAAGCGATCTGTTCGCCGCCCATCACGTCGAAGGTGATGAAGTCTCCCATCACGATGGTGACGACGAAGATCGAACCGATGACAATGCCGGGCTTGCAGAGCGGAATGATCAGGTTCCACAGCGTCTGCCAGGCGGAGGCGCCGGAATCGTAGGCCGCCTCCACGAGGCGGCGATCGATGCGCATCATCGAGTTGAAGATCGGCACCACCATGAAGAAGGTGAAGAGGTGGGTGAAGGCAAGACCGACCGAGAATGGCGAATAGAGCAGCCATTCGACCGGTTTGTCGACGACGTGGGCGCGCTCAAGCCCGAGGTTCACGAGTCCGTTGCGCCCGAGCAGCGGAATCCAGGAGATCATGCGGATCACGTTCGAGGTCCAGAACGGAATCGTGCAGACGAGAAAGAGGACCATCTGCATGGTTACAGTGCGGACGTGAAAGGCGAGGAAATAAGCGATGGTGAAGCCGATGAGGAGCGTCGACAGCCACACGATGAAGCAGAATTTCGCCGTCGAGACATAGGTCTTCAGGATCGTGCAGAGATCCGGCAATTGCGTGAGGCAGCCCTCGAACGTCTCGGTGTAGCTGCGCGTCGTGAACGACGGCAGCATCGCGTAATCGTTGTAGTCCCAGAAACTGACGATGACGACGAGGACGAGAGGGACGACGAAAAAGAACAGGAACACCAGGCCGAATGGCATGGCCTGAAGCCACCCGGGCACGCCGACCCGGTCGATGCCCGCGCTCACCGCGCCCGCATTCGCGGGCGCGGTCTTTGCCGCTGTCGTATCGGCCGCTGCGATCGTCATCGGAAGCCCGGCGTTTGAAGATGGACAAGAACGCCGCCGGTCGTGTCATGCCCGCGAAAGCGGGCATCCGGCGCGACAGCGCCGGCGCCCTTGACCCCCGCTTTCGCGGGGGTGACACGAACGGTCAGCGCGCCTGCTCGATCACGACGCGATGAACTCATTCCATTTGCGGACCATGTAGTCGTTCTCGTCCATGACCGCGTTCCAGCAGGCGACGTTGCCCATGCGTTCGTCGTACGAGCCGCCGTCGCGCACCGCGCCGGCCTTTTCGAGCAACGAGCCGTCGGGTCCTTTGATGTCCTGTTCGGCCGGCTTGCCTTCCATCCAATAGGCCCACTCGTAGGGCTCCATATTGGCCTTGGCGGTGGAGAGCACCGCGGAATAGTAGCCCTGCCGGTTGAGATAGGCGCCCGCCCATCCCGAGAGGTACCAGTTGACGAACTCGTAGACCATGTCGGCCTGCTTCGGCGTCACGCCCTTGGACATGCAGAAACCGGACGCCCAGGAGCGGTAGCCCTCTTTCAGCGGCTGGAAGATGCAGGGGATGCCCTTGGTGCGCACGGCCGTCACCGCCGGCGACCACATCGACTGGATGACCGTCTCGCCCGACGCCATCAGGTTGACGCTCTCGTTGAAGTCCTTCCAGAAGGCCCGGAACTGGCCGGCTTTCTTGGCCTCGGTGAGGACGGCCATGGTCATGTCGATCTCGGGCTTCGTCATGTTGCCCTTGTCGGGATATTTGTACTTGCCGAGTCGATTCGACGACCATCGCGGCGTCCATGATGCCGATCGAGGGAATGTTGAGAATCGCCGCCTTGCCCTTGAATTCGGGGTTGAGCAATTCGGACCAGTTGTTGATCGGCCGCTTGATGAGGTCGGGGCGGATGCCGAGCGTGTCGGCGTTGTAGACGGTCGGGATCAGCGTCACCCATTCGGTCGGGGTGGCCGAGAACTTGGTCGAGTGCTCGCCTTCGAGGAACATCACCTTCTTGGGCGCGGTGCCCTGATCGCCGATCACTTTGCCGTTGGGCAACTGGCCCTTGGTGAAGACCGGGGTGATGTTGTCGAACTCTTTGATCTTCTTTGCGTCCATCGGCAGGATGTTGCCCGACGGAACCAGCTTCTTCAGACTGAAGTATTCGGTGTCGAGGATGTCGAAGGAGTTCGGCTGGGTGATCACCCGCTTGGTCACGTCGTCGGTTGTCGCGACGATGTTCTGGATCGTGATCCCGGTCTCTGCCTTGACCTTCTTGGTGATGTCGTCCGACTGGTTGACCGCGGTGCCGAGATAGCGCAGCACCTTCTCTTCCTGCGACCAGACATACGGGAAGCCGGTGATCGCTCCCGAACCGGCCGCGGCGCCCGCGAGGCCCGCGGCTCCCTTGAGCAGGGCCCGGCGGCTCACGCCTTTCGCCGTCTTCACATGTTTCATCGACATCGCTTTCTCCTCCTGGTTTTCTCTAGCTTCAGGGCGCCGGGGCGAGCGCGTGGACGTCCTTGTCGGCCCACAGCACGGAAACGTTGTCGCCGACGGTCAGCGGCTCGCCGGCAAAGCTTTCGTCGCTGACCAGGGCAGTCAGTTCGGAATGGCCGGGATGGTCGAGCGCGACCTGATAATGCGCGCCCTGGTATTCGATGGCGCGCACCGCGGCGACGAACCGCGCATCGTTGGCGCCGGCGCCGTTCAAGTTGCGGCGCAGCGTGATCCGGTCGGCCCGCACTGCGACCGGACCCAGCGGTGTTTCGATCACGTTGTGACCGCCGAGAAACCGGGCGATGAACTCAGTCGCCGGCTTTTCAAACAGCTCCCGCGGAGTCGCGATCTGCTCGATGCGCCCTTTGTTCATCACCACGACCTGATCGGCGAGCGCCAACGCCTCGTCCTGGCCGTGCGTGACATGGATGAAGGGAATGTTGAGCTGTTTCTGGAATCGGCGAAGCTCGGCCCGCATCCTGACCCTCAAGAACGGGTCGAGCGCCGACAAGGGCTCGTCGAGCAGCAGGATCTGCGGGTCGGTGACCAACGCTCTGGCAAGGGCGACCCGCTGCTGCTGGCCGCCGGACAATTGCGCCGGAACGCGCTCGGCGTACTGGGTCATGGCGACGAGCTCGAGGAATTCCATCGCCTGCTTACGCCGCGTCGTTTTGTCGACGCCCTTCATCTTGAGCGAGAAGGCGACGTTGTCGATGCAGGAAAGATGGGGGAAGAGCGCATAGCTCTGGAACATCATCGCGGTGCCGCGCTTGGCCGGCGGCAGCTCGGTGACGTTGATCGCGCCGATGAGAATGTCGCCCTCGGTCGCGCTCTCGTGCCCGGCGATCATTCTCAAGGTCGACGTCTTGCCGCAGCCCGACGGTCCCAGCAGACAGCAATAGGCGCCCGCCGGAACCTTGAGATCGATCGAGTTCGACCGCGGTCGCGGCGCCATAGCGCTTGGTGAGATGAACAAGTTCGAGGTCGGCAGGCTCCAACATCACCTCGCGACTGATTGACCGTCTGCGAAGTTCGGTTTGCAACGCTCGTGCCAGCGACGGCGCCGGCAAGGGCGCAGAGCAAACAACTGTTTCGGGCGATTTCCGCGCGGCCCAGCGAGGCGGATCGAAGCGGAAGGCGCTAAATTGGGCGCCGCTGTCTAGAATTGCGGCGCCCCTCGCGCCGCGCAGTCGAGCGTCGGCGCTACAAACAAAAAGGGCGGCCGAAGCCGCCCTTTCCATTCTTGCGAAGGGTGATGGACTTAGAAGTCCATGCCGCCCATGCCGCCGCCGCCGCCGCCCATCGGCATGGCGGGCTTCTCCTTCGGCATTTCGGCGACCATCGCCTCGGTGGTGATGAGGAGGCCGGCGACCGAGGCTGCGTCCTGCAGCGCGGTGCGGACGACCTTGGCCGGATCGACGATGCCGGCCTCGATCATGTCCACATATTCCTCGGTCTGGGCGTTGAAGCCCCAGTTCTGCGACTTGTGCTCGCTGACCTTGCCGACCACGATCGAGCCTTCGGCGCCCGCGTTCTCGGCGATCTGGCGGATCGGCGATTCGAGGGCCTTGAGCACGATGCTGATGCCGGCCTGCTCATCCGAGTTTTCGCTCTTGAGCTTGGAGACCGCGATCTTGGCGCGCAGCAGCGCCACGCCGCCGCCGGGGACGATGCCTTCCTCGACCGCCGCGCGGGTGGCGTTGAGGGCGTCGTCGACGCGGTCCTTCTTCTCCTTGACCTCGACCTCGGTTGCGCCGCCGACCCGGATCACCGCGACCCCGCCGGCGAGCTTCGCCAGCCGCTCCTGCAGCTTCTCCTTGTCGTAGTCGGAGGTCGTCTCCTCGATCTGCGCCTTGATCTGGGCGATCCGGCCTTCGATGTCCTTCTTCGAGCCCGCGCCGTTGATGATCGTGGTGTTCTCCTTCTCGATCCGAACCCGCTTTGCTTTGCCGAGCATCTGAAGCGTGACGTTCTCGAGCTTGATGCCGAGGTCCTCGGCGATCATCGTGCCGCCGGTCAGGATCGCGATGTCCTCGAGCATCGCCTTGCGGCGATCGCCGAAGCCCGGCGCCTTGACCGCCGCGACCTTCAAGCCGCCGCGCAGCTTGTTGACCACCAGCGTCGCCAGCGCCTCGCCCTCGATGTCCTCGGCGATGATGACCAGGGGCTTGCCGGTCTGCACCACCGCCTCGAGCACGGGCAGCATCGGCTGCAGCGAGGAGAGCTTCTTCTCGTGGATGAGGATATAGGCGTCCTCGAGCTCGGCCAGCATCTTCTCGGCGTTGGTGATGAAATAGGGCGAGAGATAGCCGCGGTCGAACTGCATGCCCTCGACCACGTCGAGCTCGGTCTCGAGGCTCTTGGCCTCCTCGACCGTGATGACGCCCTCGTTGCCGACCTTCTGCATCGCGTCAGCGATCATCTTGCCGATCGACTTGTCGCCGTTGGCGGCGATCGAACCGACCTGGGCGACTTCGGACGATTCCTTGATCTTCTTCGAGCGCTTGGCGATGTCCTTGACCGCTTCCGCGACTGCGTGATCGACGCCGCGCTTGAGATCCATCGGGTTCATGCCGGCGGCGACGAGTTTCGCGCCCTCGCGCACGATCGCCTGGGCGAGAACGGTCGCGGTGGTGGTGCCGTCGCCGGCGGTGTCGTTGGTCTTCGAGGCCACTTCGCGCACCATCTGGGCGCCCATGTTCTCGAATTTATCGTCGAGCTCGATCTCCTTGGCGACGGTCACGCCGTCCTTGGTGATGCGAGGCGCGCCGAACGACTTGTCGAGAATGACGTTGCGGCCCTTGGGGCCCAGCGTCACCTTGACGGCGTTGGCGAGAATGTCGACGCCGCGCAGCATCTTGTCGCGCGCGTCGGAGGAAAAGCGTACGTCCTTGGCAGCCATTGATTTCAGTCCTTAAGGATTCGTGGAGACGATTTGACTTAGGCGGCTTTCTTCGAGGCGACGGAGCCTTCGATCACGCCCATGATGTCGGACTCCTTCATGATGAGGAGCTCCTCGCCGTCGATCTTGACCTCAGTGCCGCTCCATTTGCCGAACAGCACCTTGTCGCCGACCTTGACGTCGATCGGGATGAGCTTGCCGCTCTCGTCGCGGCCGCCGGGGCCCACGGCGACGATCTGGCCTTCCTGCGGCTTCTCCTTGGCGGTGTCCGGAATGATGATGCCGCCCTTCGTCTTTTCCTCGCCTTCGAGGCGACGGACGACGACGCGGTCATGCAGGGGACGGAATTTCATGAATGTTTCCTCTTTCGAATTCGCCCGCTCGGGGCGCGGACAATGCGTTAGCACTCAACATAGGCGAGTGCTAACGCGGTCAGATAGGGAGATTGCGGGCGCTCGTCAAGAGCATTCGGGCACAGCCGAAGATCCGGCGCGACTAACCTCTGGACGCCCCCGAAACGCCGCCCGCCACGGGCGGCAACACAGCCGGGGAACCATCCGGCGCCCTCTCGCGTTTTGGTAGAACCGAGAGGCCAGTTAGACGGTCGTTCGGGCAAGGTTTCAAGTGATCGACATGCCCTGCCGGATGCCTCCGGCGGTAAACGGGGAGATTGCGCCGAGAGTTGGGAGTTGAACTGCCGATGCTATACTTGGTGTTTCAGGCCTGTGCAGCCTTTCTTTCTCACCCCGAACCGTCAAAGGGCGGAGACGCGCGAAATCGTGATTGGCTCCGATCTTGCGACCCCCCAGCGCCAGTCTACCTAACAGTGCAACGGGGGCGTTCCCGCGGCGCGTCGCGCCGCTTGCAAGAAAGGGGGTCGCCATGACCCACGTCGCTCTTCGTACTTCGGCCATCGCGCTCGGCGCGGCCGCATTTGCCATCCTGTCGCCGCTCCCATCCGCGGAAGCGGCTGTCCATCACTCCGCTCACGTCGCGCATGCGCGCGTTGCGCATGGCCATGGCTCGGCTGGACGCGTCGCCCATCGCTCCTATGGGCGGGTCGCCCGCGCCGGCGCGGGCCATCGCCACTACGTATGGCGCAACGGGCATCGCTACGCCTACGGCTATAATCCCGGCGCGGCCGTCGCCGCCGGAATTATCGGCGGCGCGCTCGGCGCGGCGGCGGCCTACCCCTATGACTGCGGGGCATACCCCTACGGTTCGTACTATGGTTCCTGCTCCGACTATTATTACGGCTCCGGGTATCCGGCATATTACGGTTATGGCTACGGGTGGGCGCCCGGCTACTATGGCGGGTATGGCGGCTATGGCGGTTACCGACACTACGGGGTCGGCCGCGCATTCGGCGGTCACTTAAATGCCGGAACCGTCAACACTGGCGGCGCGCACTTCGCGACCGGCAACTTCGGCCATATGGGCAGCTTCACCGGGGGCCATTTCGGCGGATTCGGCGGCGGCCACTTTGGCGGCGGCGGCCACTTCGGCGGTGGCGGCCACTTTGGCGGCTTCGGCGGCGGCGCGCGCAACCGCTGAGTTCGCCTCGCGTGGGATTACGGCTTCGGGCGGTCCAGGTCGGGCCGCCCGATTTCGTTTGGGCGCGCCTCGCTCAGGCTCCCGGCGCTCAGTCAAAGCGCGTACGGCCAATGCAAGGCCTGAAGGCAGTGGGCGCCTGTCCGAAGCCCCGGTCTTTGGCGGGAACCGTTGCTCATCCTGCACGTTGGTGAAGCGACAGACTGCTCGCGCGGCGCCCGGCGCCGCCTCTCACACACGGAGGTCTCGATGACCCAGAACGTACTTCGCGCGTCGGCAATCGCGCTCGGCGCGGCCGCTTTTGCTTCGCTTTCTCCAATTCCGATCGCCTGGGCGGATATGGACGCCAGCGCTCCCACAACCGCGACAGGCGCCGCTACGTCGCCTGCAGACGCGTCGACACTCTCGCTGGCCGAGCCGGCGCCCACGCCGGCCCGGGCTATCGCGGCGGCGCTGAACGGGTCGGCGGCGGATGCATCCTCAACCACAGCAAATGGGCCGGCCTCCGCGGCGGGCGCCGGGACATCGCCGTCCGTCGCAATGGCGTCTCCCAGCACCGCCGCGCCCTCATCGGGCGAGCCGGCGCCAACACCTAGCTCCGCGACATCGCCATCCGTGGCAACCGCGTCGCTGCCAGGCAGCAAGCAACCGAGCGCGACAGCGCCCTCGCTGAGCGAGCCGGCGCCAACGCCGAGCCTGACTGCGTCCGCGCCCCGCCGGAGCCACACGGTCGCCGTCGAGCATCCGTACGCACGGCGCCATGCCCACCGTTACGCGCCCCACTATGCCTGGCGGAATGGGCATCGCTACGCAAATCCCGTCGTGACCGCCGCCAATGGCGTCGTCGGCGGTGTCGCCGATCTGGGCTCGATCGCCGCCTATCCTGTCTACTGCTTCCCGAACTACGGTTCCTGCCCGGTACATTGGTATCGATAGGCTCGGCTTGGCCGCTGAACTTGCGAACCGGCAACGTTACGACGACGGGCGGCCCATTGGCCGCCCGAGGCCGTTAAGCGAATTTATCTAGAAGGCGTGACGTCAGCGGAACCACTTTGCGTAAAGCGCGTCGAATTCGCCGTTTTCCTTCATGAGATGCAGCCGCTGGTCGACGAAGGCCTTCAAGGCTGGGTCGGGCCGCATCAATATGCCTCTCGGCGAAATCGAACGGCAATATGCCCTCTCGGCGAAATCGAACGGCTGATTCGGATGAATGGCGCAAAGCACCCCGGCGCACAGCGCGCGATCGGGGTCCGGCCCTCAAGCGGCCCGCAACAGCCGCTCCACCTCATTCACCAGATCGCGAAGATGAAAGGGCTTCGACAGGATGCGAGCGTCCTTCGGCGCCCCGTTGCCCGGGTTGAGCGCCACCGCGGCGAAGCCAGTGATGAACATGACCTTGATTTCCGGGTCGAGTTCGGTTGCTCGGCGGGCGAGCTCGATGCCGTCCATCTCCGGCATGACAATGTCGGTCAACAGGAGCTCGAACGGCTCCTCGCGCAGCCGATCGTAAGCGGAAAGCCCATTGTCGAAAGAGGTGACGGCATAGCCCGCGTTCTGCAGCGCCTTGACGAGGAAGCGGCGCATGTCGTTGTCGTCCTCCGCAAGCAAAATCTTGGCGGAAATCTCGACCGGCGTCTGCATGACTGTCCTCTGCCTTTGGCTTGCAACTTTGCGGCGCCCCAGTAAAGATTTCTTGAACCGGCGTGCGAGGCTCGCGTCGCGCCGCCATTCAGCGCTATGATAAACCCGAACCATGCGCTCGGAGCAAGCGCGTGCCGGAGGGCCGATGGAACAGGTCGAGCGGATCGCAATCAAGGACTTCGATCGTCCGTTCGAGACGATCGAGCCGGCCCGGTTGGCAACGCCGCTCGTCTTCAGTTCGCCCCATTCCGGCTCAACCTACCCGCCGCGCTTCCTCGCCGCATCCCGGCTCGATCCGCTAACGCTTCGTCGCTCGGAAGACGCCTTCGTCGACGAGCTGTTCCTGCCGTGCGTCGCGCTCGGCGCGCCGCTGGTGCGGGCGCTCTTTCCGCGCGCCTATCTCGATGTGAACCGGGAGCCTTACGAGCTGGACCCGCAGATCTTCGACGGCCGCCTGCCCGAGTTCGCCAACACCCGCTCGCTCAGGGTGGCGGTCGGGCTCGGCACCATTCCGCGAGTGGTCGGCGACGCCCAGCCGATCTACAGGAAACCGATCTCCGTCGCCGACGGTCTGAGCCGCATCGATACCCTCTACCGGCCCTATCACGCCCAACTGAAGGCCCTGATGGAACGCGCCCGCGCATGGTTCGGGGTCGCGGTGCTGCTCGACTGCCACTCGATGCCCTCGAACGCCGCCGATGTGAGCGGACTCGACATCGTGCTCGGCGACCGCTACGGCGCGAGCGCGGCGCCCGCCGTCGTCGAGGCTCTGGAGGCGAGCCTAAAGGGCGCCGGCTACCGGGTGCGCCGCAACAAGCCGTTCGCCGGCGGATTTATCACCGAGCACTTCGGCGCGCCTGCGGACGGCGCGCATGCGGTTCAGATCGAGATCGCACGCTCGCTCTATCTCGACGAGCGCCGGATCGTCAGGACAGAGAGATGGACGGGTCTGAGGGAAGATCTGTTCGCGGCGGCGAAGGCGTTGGCGCAGGAATTCGGGGGGGAAAGAGACGTGGGCCCGCTCGCCGCCGAATGAAAGGGCCGGGAGGAGGTCAAAGGCCGTCCCGCAGTGCAGCGTGCTTCTAATGCAGTGCACAAGCTCCGACCCTAGGACCCGGAAGAAAAAAGGAGGCCGCCATGTCGCCATGGCGGCCCTGAGTCTAGGGAGGAAACGCCCAAGGAGGGCATATGCGGCAGGTCATGCCGCACCGCAACAATATCGTCGCTGGCTGCCTCAGTTGCAAGACTTTTCTTCATCGGATGGGCGTCGGCCCACTGAATTCGGGGGACTGTTGCAATCCGGTTCCGGCGCGCCGGCGCCGTCGAATCGCCAATAAACTTCATTATAACAATGACCTATAACGATATAGGCTATGTCGGCGAGGGCCAAGCTCCCACGTGTTGAGATAGCAGATATGCGCGCTGGGCATGACGTTTCATCGCACTTGTAGGGATCTTGCATGACCGCCGTCGACTTCGCCGCCTTCGTCGACCGACTCGCGCAGGTGTCGGGCGAAGTGATTCTCCCTTTCTTTCGCAGCGCGATCGGCGCGGAGGACAAATCGCGCGGCGGCGTCTTCGATCCGGTCACCGAGGCCGATCGGGGCGCCGAGGCGGCGATGAGACGGCTAATTGCGCAGACGTTCCCCGACCACGGGGTGATCGGAGAGGAATACGGGCGCGATCGACCCGAGGCGGAATATGTCTGGGTGCTCGATCCGATCGACGGCACGAAAAGCTTTATATCCGGGCTACCGACCTGGGGGACCCTGATCGGGCTCATGCACCGGGGCCGGCCGGTCTATGGCATGATGGCCCAACCGTTCACGCGCGAGCGATTCTACGGCGACGGCAAACGGGCGAAACTGCGCATGCTGGCCCCGTCCCGCGGAGAGGCGCCGTCTTCGGAATGGGCGACAAGGGCCTTGCGCACGCGCGCCTGCGGTTCCTTGCGCGAGGCGACGCTGATGACGACCAGTCCACTGCTGATCCGCGACCCGGCCGACCGGTCGGCCTACGGCCGGGTCGAAAATGAGGCCCGCCTCACCCGCTACGGCGGCGACTGCTACGCCTATTGCGCGCTCGCCGCAGGTTTCGTTGACCTCGTCATCGAGACCAATCTCAAGCCGCATGACGTCGTGGCGCTGACGCCGATCGTCGAAGGCGCGGGCGGCGTTATCTCGACCTGGGATGGCGAAGACGCCGCCACGGGCGGGCGCGTCATCGCGGCCGGCGATCGGGCGGTCTATGACCAGGCCCGGCGCCTGTTGCTCGGTGGACATTGGTGATGTAGAGCAGGAGCGCGGCAAGTTTCTGGCCGGACTTTCCGACGCCAAACTCGGCCGCCTGTTTGATCGCGTTGAGCGTGTCGGTGCCGGAATTCGCGAGTTCGATCACCTTTGCCTGCGAGGACTGCGCCTGGAGCAGATAGGACGAAAAGTCGGCAGTGTTGAGCGGCACGCGCACTGATCCCACCACCTTGCCGCCGTTCTTTACGACGAAGGCGGATGTGATCGCCTCGAGGTCCTTTCCGAATACATAGTCCGCCGTGATGAAAAACCAGCTGTCATAGCTCGCTTTCACGGTCGCTTCACCCGTGCCCTTGGCGAGCGCATAGTTGTCATAGGTGTAATGGACCGTGTAGGGCGCACAATCCTCGTTGGTCAGACGCCGCGCGGCAGCGGCGCTCACGATCATGATCTTCCCCCGCTGCCTGGCGATTTCGTTCACGGCGAGTGCGGTCGCCGAGGCGGCGACATCGAGGATCGCCTCGACGCCCTGGTCGTCGAACCATTGCCTGGCCAGCGAGCCAGCAAGGTCGGCCTTGTTCAGATGATCCGCGAAGACGATCTCTATCGGGCGTCCCAGCACCTTGACGCCGAAGTCCTCGACCGCCATGCGCGCGGCCGTGACGTTTCCTTGGCCGCCGTCGTCGGCATAGGGCCCCGACATGTCGAGCAACAGACCAAGCTTCAACGGCGCCTGCGCTAAGGCAGGCAACGAAAACGCCGTAAGGAATGCAGCGAGCAAAGCTATCAGTCGTACCATCCGCCCTCCCGGTTTACCGTCCCACGTCCTGCACGGCTTGGTCTAGTCGCCCGTCTTCCCGCCGTCGAAGCCGGTGGTCATTGTTCGGGGACTCCGGCCTTGCGCAGGCCCTCGAAAATGCGCTCAAGCTGGGCGAGACAAGTCGGGTCGTCGGTCCTCGCCGTGCGGGACGCGCGGACGCGGGAGAGGGTGAAAGCCGGATTGAGCGCGAGGCCGGCCTTGACGGCGGACTGAGCCTCATCGAGTTGATCAAGCTGAGCGAGGGCGGCGGCCAAATGAAAAACAGTTAGGGGATAATTTCGGTTGGCCTCGACCGACCGTCGAAGCCACGTAACCGCCTGCTCGTAACTGCCGAGGTGGAGCTTCGCCACACCCGCCACATTCATCCAGAGGTAAGCGAGCGTATCGCGCGGACTGAGGCGCAGCGCCTCAGCAACGTGAGCCTCGGTTTCTTCGGCGCGACCGATAAAAATCTTGCCAAGTCCGATAAGGTTATGAGCGTGGGCGAGATTTCGATCCAGCGCCAAAGCATGCTCACATTTGGCTATGCCCTCTGTCGCACGCTTGGTGCAAATCTCGACAAGTCCCAAGTACATATGGGCACGCGGATGGTCCGGGACCGATGCCAAGGCCCTGGTCAGTTTCGGCTCCGCCTCGGCGAGGGCCGACGCGGGATTGGTCACAATGAGATCCGTGCCTTCGACCACGTCCGCGCGCGCCGATTCGATGAGCGCGTCGGGGTGACGGCCGGAAATGCGTCGCGCCGTCAGCGCGTCGCGTCGCCTCCGACATCCGGCCAGACTACTGACGGTTATCGCAAAACGGACTTATCCCGCGCAGCGGGTCAGCGGAATTTCGTGCTCAAAGCGTAAGATCTGCCCTTGCGGTCAATTGCCATGCGTGAATTGACCCTCTTGGCAAATCGTGTTTTGTCGCGCCGCACGCCATGATCCCGACAGTCCCGCGAGAACGCCCGGTAATGCGGCCCGAACGATACAACGTGCGCGAATCCGAAACCAAGTGGCGAAGGGCCTGGGCGGACGCGCAGATCTTCAAGACCGCCAACGACGATCCGCGGCCGAAATATTACGTCCTTGAGATGTTCCCGTATCCATCGGGGCGCATCCACATGGGCCACGTGCGCAACTATGCCATGGGCGACGTTGTGGCGCGCTATCGGCGCGCGCGGGGGTTCAACGTCCTTCACCCGATGGGCTGGGACGCCTTCGGGCTGCCAGCCGAAAACGCTGCAATGCAGAACAATACCAGTCCGGCGGAATGGACCTACGCCAATATCGCTGCGATGCGAGCCCAGTTGCAGTCGATGGGCCTTTCGCTTGACTGGTCGCGTGAGATCGCGACCTGCGATCCAAGCTATTACAAGCATCAGCAGAAGCTGTTTCTGGACTTCCTCGACGTGGGCCTGGTCGCGCGCAAGAAGTCCAAGGTCAATTGGGATCCGGTCGATCAGACGGTGCTCGCCAACGAGCAGGTGATTGACGGTCGCGGCTGGCGTTCGGGGGCGATTGTCGAGCAGCGGGAGCTCACGCAATGGTTCCTCAAAATCACCGACTATTCGGACGATCTGCTCGCCAGCCTCGACCGGCTTGATCGTTGGCCGGAGAAGGTGCGCCTCATGCAGCGCAACTGGATCGGGCGCTCGGAGGGCCTTCTCATTCGTTTTGCCGTCGATCCGGCGACCCTCGGCCCGCTTGCGGGCGAACCGGGAACGAGCGAACTTGAGATCTACACCACCCGGCCCGACACGCTGTTCGGCGCGAAGTTCATGGCGATCGCACCGGATCATCCGCTCGCCAGCCCGAGCAGCGAAGCGCGACCCGGCGCTGGCGGCGTTCATCGAGGAAAGCCGCAGAATCGGCACCTCGGTCGCGGCGATCGAGACCGCGGAGAAGCGGGGCTATGACACCGGCCTCAAGGTCGTGCACCCTTTCGATCCCGGCTGGCGCCTGCCGGTCTATGTCGCCAATTTCGTCCTGATGGAATACGGAACGGGCGCGATTTTCGGCTGCCCCGCCCACGACCAGCGCGATCTCGATTTTGTCCGCGCCTACGGCCTTGGCGTGACCCCGGTGGTTTGTCCGCCCGAGCTTGACCCCGCGAGCTTCGCCATCGACCGGATCGCCTATGACGGCAACGGGGTGATGATCAATTCGCGCTTTCTCGACGGCATGACAGTCGAGAATGCGAAGGATGAGGTCGCGCGCCGCCTGGAGCAGATCACGATCGGCGACCAGCCGCAGGCCAAGCGGCAGATCAACTATAAGCTCAGGGACTGGGGCGTGTCGCGCCAGCGGTACTGGGGTTGCCCGATCCCGATCATCCATTGTCAGGCGTGCGGAATCGTGCCGGTCCCGGTCGCGGATCTGCCGGTCAAGCTGCCCGAGGATGTGAGCTTCGATCAGCCCGGTAATCCGCTCGATCGACATCCGACCTGGAAGCACGTCGCCTGCCCGCAATGCGGCGCCCCGGCGACGCGCGAGACTGACACGATGGACACATTCGTCGATTCGTCGTGGTACTTCGTCCGTTTCGCCGATCCGGCAAACGCGGCGGCGCCGACCGACCCGAAAGTGGCCGATCACTGGCTGGCGGTGGACCAATATATCGGCGGCATCGAGCACGCGATCCTGCATCTTCTCTACTCGCGCTTCTTCACCCGGGCGATGCGGAAGTGCGGATATCTGGATCTCGACGAGCCTTTCGCGGGCCTTTTCACCCAGGGCATGGTGGTGCACGAGACCTATCGGGACGCCGGCGGGCAATGGCTCGCGCCCTCCGAGATTCGGGTCGAAGCGGACGGGGACCGGCGTCGCGCTTTTCTCATTGACGGCGACGAACCGGTCGAGATCGGCCCGACCGAGAAGATGTCGAAGTCGAAGCGCAACACGATCGATCCCGACGAGATCATCGCCACCTACGGCGCCGACACGGCGCGATGGTTCATGCTCTCGGACTCGCCGCCCGAGCGTGACGTCATCTGGACCGAGGCGGGCGTCCAGGGCGCATACAAGCAGATCCAGCGGCTGTGGCGCCTCACCTGCGAGATCGAACGTGTCGTCGGCCCCGAGCGTCCGGCGCCGCCGGCGAACTGGGGCGAGGAGGCGCGCCGCATCCGCCGGATCGCCCACGCGGCGCTGGCCAAGATCGAGGACGAGATCGAGCGCCTCCGGTTCAATGTCTGCATCGCCGTGATCTACGAACTCGCCAACGAGCTCGCCGCGGCGGTGGGCGCGATCGGGGAGCCATTGGTCGGCGACGACCTGCGCGCCGCCTTCGCGGAGGCAGGCGACATCCTCGTCCATTGTTTCGCGCCCATGATGCCGCATCTTGCGGAAGAATGCTGGGAAGCGCTCGGTCACAAGGGCTTCGTCGCCCAGAGCCCGTGGCCGGTCGCCGACCGCAGCCTGCTCGTCTCGCACCACGTCACCTACGTCGTTCAGGTCAACGGCAAGAAGCGCGGCGAGCTGACGATCGAGCGGGACGCCGACAAGAAGCGGATCGAGGCCGGCGCGATGGCTCTCGACGGGGTCGTCCGAGCGATGAATAATAAGCCCGCGCGTAAGGTGATCATCGTGCCGTCGAGGATAGTCAATGTCGTGGTCTAGAGGTCTCACCGCCGTGGCGGCGCTTGCGCTCGCCACGGGACTCGCGGGTTGCTTCCAGCCGCTCTACAGCGAATCGGCCCACCCGGGTCTGGTCGAGGACGTCCGCGCGATCGAAGTCGCGCCGATCAAGGATCGCATCGGCCACTATCTGGCCGACGATCTCAGAACCGACCTCAACGGCACCGGGCAGACGCCGCCGCCCAAATATCGCCTGACTGTGAAGGTGTCGACCGGCACGGTGACGCCGACGGTCAATTCGTTGATCAACGTCGCAACGTCGGCGACGGTGCAGGGAGAGGCCGAATTTACGCTGAACAAGGTCGACGGAGGCGCGGAGGTCCTCAAGGGCAAGGCCGTCGCTGCCGCAGCCTATGACCGCTCCCAGCAGCGCTACAACGATCTGCGCGCCGAGCGCGACGCCGAAATCCGGCTCGCGCGCGCGCTTTCATCGGAAATTTCAACGCGCCTCGTCTCCCAGCTGGCCGGGAAGAGTTCGTGAGGCCCTGTCGCGGCTTCGCGCTTGCGCGTTAGCTCAGGGCGATGCTCGCTTACGCCATCCAACGGATCGTCCTGTTCGCGGCCACGCTTCTCATCGCATCCATGATCGTGTTCGCGGTCATGAACATTCTGCCGGGGGACGCCGCTCAGACAATGCTGGGACCGACCGCGACGCCCGAGGCGGTCGCCGCGTTGTCGCATCGACTCGGACTCGATCAGCCGGCGCCCGTCCGCTACGCAACCTGGATCGGCGGCGCGCTGCGCGGGGATCTTGGTCTTTCCTACGCTTATAATTCCCCGATCGGTCCGCTGATCGCTTCGAGCCTCGCCGTCAGCGCTCCGCTGGCGCTGATGGCGATGACGTTTGCCGCGGCGATCGGACTCGCGGCCGGCGTCTACGCCGCGGATCGGCGCGGCCGGGCGGGCGACGCGGTCGTGATGGGCGCGAGCCAGGTCGGCGTCGCCGTGCCGAACTTCTGGCTGGCGATCCTGCTCGTGATCGTCTTCGCAGTGACGCTGAGGCTCGTTCCGGCAGGCGGATTTCCGGGTTGGCAAGAGCCGGCTCGGGCGTTCGGCGCGCTGATCTTGCCGGCGGTCGCGCTCGGCGCCGTGCAGGCGGCGATCCTGACCCGTGTCACCCGGTCGGCGCTGATCGAGGCGCTGAACGAGGACTTCATGCGCACCGCGCGCGCCAAGGGTTTGTCGCGGCGCGCCGCGCTCTGGCGACACGCGCTGCCGAATGCGCTGACCCCGGTTTTGACCATCATGGGGCTGCAATTCGCCAATCTGATCGCAGGCGCGATAGTGGTCGAGAACGTGTTCGTTCTGCCCGGCCTCGGCAGGCTCATGCTGCAGTCGATTTCCAATCGCGACACGCTCGTGGTCGAGAACGGGGTGATGTTGCTCGCGCTGATCGTGATCGGATTGAATTTCATCGTCGACATCGCCTGCGCCGCAATCGATCCGCGGCTCAGGGCTCCCGCCACGTGAGCCTCGCTCTCCGATTTCGCCTGCGCGGCGGCGCGAGCCTGTGGCTCGGCGCGGCGCTCGTCGCCGCGCTCATGGCCGCCGCGGCGGTGTCGCTGGTCTGGACGCCATATCCGCCGGCTGCGATCGACATCCCGCATCGGCTCGCGCCTCCTTCCGCCGCCCATTGGTTCGGCACCGACAATCTCGGACGCGATGTCGCCTCGCAAATCCTCGCCGGCTCGCGCGTCTCGATCCTCGTCGGCGTCGTCGCCGTCAGCATCGGGCTCGCGTTTGGCGTCGCCCTTGGGCTTTTGGCGGCTTTCGCCAAAGGCCTTGTCGAGGACGGGATCATGAAGCTCAGCGACTTCATGTTCGCCTTTCCGGCGCTCTTGACCGCGATCATGCTGACGTCCACCTTCGGCCCCGGCGTCGTCAACGCCATCATCGCCATCGGCGTCGTCAACGTGCCGGTGATCGCGAAGCTAACGCGCGCGACCGCCAACGGCGTGCTTTCGCGCGAATATGCGCTCGCCGCCCGCGCCGCCGGCCGCGGACCGATCGCGATCGCCTTCGATCACGTGCTGCCAAATATCGCGCCGGCGCTGATCGTGCAGGCGACGATCCAATTCGCGATCGCCATCCTGGCTGAGGCGGCGCTTTCCTACCTCGGCCTCGGCGCCCAGCCGCCGCAGACGTCGTGGGGCAAGATGCTCGCCGACGCGCAGAACGTTCTCTACAACGCGCCGAGGCTCGCGCTCTACCCCGGCGTCGCCATCGCGCTTAGCGTGCTCGGCCTCAATCTCCTCGGCGACGGCCTGCGCGACGCGCTCGATCCGAAACTCAAGGCGCGCGTCTAAGATGCTGCTCGAAGTGGCCGAGCTCGCGATAGATCTCCCGGCGCGAGAGGGGTTGCAGCGGGTCGTCGACCGGACGTCGTTCTCGGTCGCCGAAGGCGAGAGCCTGGGGGTGGTTGGCGAATCCGGCTCCGGCAAGACGATGACCGCGCTCGCCCTGATGGCTCTGACGCCGGAGGGCGCGCGGGTCTCGGGTTCGATCCGCTTCGAGGGATTGGAACTCGTGGGCCTCGGGGAAGATTCGATGCGCCAACTGCGCGGCGACCGCATCGCCATGGTCTTCCAGGAGCCGATGACGGCGCTCAATCCCTTGCACAGCGTCGGCGCGCAAGTCGCCGAGCCGCTGGTGCTGCATCGTGGGATGACCAGGGCGGCCGCCCGCCGGCGCGCGGTCGAATTGCTCGAGCATGTGCGGCTCGCCGAGCCGGAGCGCGCCGCCCGCTCTTATCCATTCGCGCTCTCGGGCGGCGAGCGCCAACGAGCGATGATCGCCATGGCGATTGGCTGTTCGCCGCGCCTCGTCATCGCCGACGAGCCCACGACGGCGCTCGACGTCACGGTGCAGGCGCGCATCCTCTCCCTCATCGACGGCCTGCGTGCGGAATCCGGGATGGCGATCCTGTTGGTCAGCCACGACCTCGCGGTCATCGCTGGGCATTGCGACCGCGTCATGGTGATGTACGCGGGCGTGATCATGGAGAGCGGGCCGGTCGATGCGGTTCTGCGCGAGCCGAGAAATCCCTACACGCTGGCGCTGCTCGAAGCTCGACCGCGGCCGGGCGCGCCGCGCGGCGCTCGGCTGGCGACGATCCCCGGCGCGCCTCCAGTCACCCACGACTATCCCAAGGGCTGCCCCTTCGCTGGCCGCTGCGCGCTCACCATCGACAGATGCTGGACCACGCCGCCGCCTGAGGTCGCGTTCGGAGCGAGCCATATGTCGCGGTGCCATCGGGCCGGTGACGTGAGGCTGGACAGGTGACCGAATCGCCGCTGCTCGAGGTCGATTCGCTGGTCAAGACCTATCGCTTGCACGGGCCCGGTCCGTTCTCCCGCAAGAGCGCCCGCCCCGCTCTGGCGGGGGTGAGCTTCTCGGTCCGGCAGGGGCGCTCGTTTGGGATCGTTGGGGAATCAGGGTCGGGAAAGTCCACCCTGGCGCGTATCGCGCTGGCGCTGGACAAGCCGGATTCGGGCGCCGTCCGGCTGGAGGGGAGGTCTCTCTTCGATTTGCCGCCTCGCGAACTGCGCGCGATGCGGGCGCACATGCAGATGGTCTTCCAGGACCCTTACGGTTCCCTCGACCCGCGCCAGCGGATCGAAAAGATCGTCGCTGAACCGCTGGCTGCGCTGGGCGGCGCAGGCAGGGCCGAGCGCCGCGCCCGCGTCCAGGCCTCGCTCGAGGCGGTCGGCCTCAAGGGTTCGGACGCCCTGAAGCATCCGCACGAGTTTTCCGGCGGCCAGCGTCAGCGCATCGCCATTGCGCGCGCGCTCATCACCCGGCCAAAGCTGGTCATCGCCGACGAGCCGGTGTCGGCGCTCGACGTCTCGGTGCAGGCGCAGGCGTTGAACCTGATGAGCGATCTCGAGCGCGAGGCGGGCGTGACCTTTCTCCTGATCAGCCACGATCTCGCTGTCGTCGCCCACATCTGCGAGATGACCGCGGTGATGTACCGCGGACGCATCGTCGAGATAGGCAGGACGGAGGACCTGTTCGCACGTCCGGCACATCCCTATACGCGCGAACTGGTCGATGCGACGCCTCGCCTCGACCGGCCGACGCGGGTTCAGCCGATTGCGACCGCCGACGGCGGCGCTGCGCCGGCCGGCGGCTGCCCCTATGCCGAGCGTTGTCCATACGCCCGCGCCCGCTGCGGCGAGGAGGCGCCGGCGCTCGACGCGATCGGCGATGGAAAGCGCCGGGTCGCGTGCCACTATCCTCTCGGTTAGGTCAGCGACATTGACATTAATGTAATGCTTTTATACATTCGACGGCTCTTGTGCGCCGCTTGGCGGCTCCCAATCTCCCAGGCGCGCAAGCGATCGCCGCATGAGGCGTCGCCGGCAACGTGATTACGGAGGCTCGTGATGGGCACGGCGGATAACACGATGGGTGGTTCGTACGGAGCGCGGGAGTTTGGCCCGAGCGACTGGGCGGGCGCCCGTTGGCGGCGCGGCGGCTCGCGCTGGACGGCGTTTGAGATCATCGCCATGATTTTCGGGTTCGTCGTTTTCTGGCCGATCGGTCTCGCGATCCTCGGTTACAAACTCTGGCAGAGCCGGAATGGCGGCCCCGATCTGCAGACCCTCGCGACCAACAAGTGGCAGGATGCGCGCGCGATGATGAGCTCGAATTCCAATTGGGCGTGCGGCGGCGCGGCGCGGCGGGCAAGCCGATACTATGCTTCCCAGACCGGCAACGCGGCATTCGACGAATGGCGGACGGCGGAGCTTGCGCGGCTCGACGAAGAGCGCCGCAAGCTCGATGAGGCGCAACGCGAGTTCGCCGAGTATTCGGATGCGATCCGCCGCGCCAAAGACCGCGAGGAGTTCGAACGCTTCATGTCCGAGCGCCGCGCTCGTCCGGCCAATGGCGGACAGCCCAGCTAGCGGTCTTACGCCTCACTCGACTGTAAAGCAGATAATCCCCTATTTCTAGCGAAATAGGGGATTTTTCTTGCTTGACGCCTGACGCTCACCCGATGGTATGGTCGGCCGGCCATTCCCACATCCTTGGAGCGTTTCATGCGCCGCGTCTCACGTCTGCTCCTTTCCGCCAGCCTCGCCCTCGTCGCTTCAACCGGCCTCGGCTTCGCCAAGGACAGCGTCACGATCGGGATGGTGCTCGAGCCGCCGGGCCTCGACCCCACCGCAGGCGCCGCCTCGGCGATCGCGGAAGTGACGCAGTACAACGTCTTTGAGGGGCTGGCCAAAATCAATGAGGACTTCTCCGTCACCCCGCTACTCGCCGAGAAATGGGAGTTCTCGCCCGACGCCAAGACACTGACCTTCACACTCAAGCCGAACGTCAAGTTCCAGGACGGCGAGCCTTTCACTTCGAAGGACGTCAAGTTCTCCGTCGAGCGCTTTAGCGCGAAAGAGTCGACCAACAAGGATAAAGCCTTCTTCGCCTCGATCGCTTCGATCGAGACACCCGATCCGCTGACGGTCGTTCTCAAGTTCAAGGACCCGAGCTATTGGGCCTTGTTCCATCTCGGCCTAAGCACCGCTGTCATCCTCGACGAGAAGAGCGCAGCGACCGAAGCGACCAACCCCGTCGGCACGGGGCCTTACAAGTTTGGCTCGTGGACGAAGGGTGCGTCGGTGACGCTCGACAAGTGGGACGGCTACCGCGATCCGAGCAAGATCGCGATCGCCCACGCCACATTCCGCTTCATCTCCGATCCCTCCGCGGCGGCGGCAGGCATGATGGCCGGCGACATCGACGCCTTTCCGCGTTTCGCCAACCTCGATTCGCTCGCCCAGTTCAAGAGCGACCCGCGCTTCCAGGTCTTGGTCGGCGGAACCGACTGCAAGACGATCGTCGGCATCAACAACAAGCACAAGCCGCTCGACGACCTTCGCGTGCGCCAGGCGATCGCCCACGCGATCGATCGCAAGGCGGTCATCGACGGCGCGATGAACGGCCTCGGGACGCCGATCGGCAGCCACTACACGGCTCTGGAGCCCGGCTACATCGATCTCACCGGCATGTATCCGCATGACCCGGAAAAGGCGAAGGCTCTTTTGAAAGAGGCCGGCGTGACGACGCCCCTCAAGCTCAGCCTCATGCTGCCGCCGGTTCCGAACTACGCGCGGCAGGGCGGCCAGATCATCGCGGCTCAGCTCGCCGAGGTCGGCATCGAGGCGGACATCCACAATGTCGAATGGGCGGAGTGGATCAGCGGCGTATACGTCAACAAGAACTATGACCTGAGCATCGTCTGCCACGCCGAGCCGCTCGACCTCGGCATCTATGCCAACCCGAACTACTACTTCCAATACGACAGCCAAGCTTATCGCGATGTCTACGCCAAAGTGACCTCAGCGCCCAACCTCGACGCCTATAAGGCCGCGGTCGGTGAAGCGCAGAAGAAAATCGCCGAGGACAGCGTCAACGCGTTCCTGTTCCAGTTGCCGAACGCCGTCGTCGCCAACGCCAAGCTCAAGGGCCTGTGGAAGAACGCGCCGATCTTCGTCAACGACGTCTCGGCCATGTCGTGGCAATGAGCCAACGCGTGAAGGCGGCGAAGGGCTGAGCCATGCAGCCGTTCCGGATGTCGGCGCTCGAGCTCCTCGGCGCCTACCAAAGGCGCGAGCTCTCGCCGGTTGAGGCGATGGCCTCGGTGATCGCGCGCGTCGAAGCCTACGAGCCCCATATCCACGCGACCTGGCTTTTCACCCCCGAGCGCGCCCTCAAGGAAGCCCGCGCATCCGAAGCGCGCTGGGCGAGGGGGGAGCCGATCGGCCCGCTCGACGGCGTGCCGGTGACCGTCAAGGACAATATCGCCACTCGTGGCGACCCCAAGCCAGTCGGCACGGCGGCGGAGGACATGACGCCGCAGCCGGCGGACGCGCCGCCCGCCCAACGCCTGCGCGAGGCCGGCGCCATCATCTTCACCAAGACGACCATGCCCGACTATGGCATGCTGTCGTCGGGCCTCTCGAGCTTCCACGCGCTCGCTCGCAATCCGTGGAAGCTCGACCGCAATCCGGGCGGATCGTCGGCGGGCGCGGGCGCCGCGGGGGCGGCGCTCTATGGCCCGCTGCATCTCGGCACCGACATCGGCGGCTCGGTCAGGCTGCCCGCCGGCTGGTGCGGCCTCACCGGACTCAAGCCCAGCGCCGGCCGGGTTCCGATCGATCCGCCTTACATCGGCCGGGTCGCAGGCCCGATGACCCGCGATGCGGCCGACGCCGCGCTGATGATGGCGACATTGTCGCTCCCGGACGTTCGCGACTTTTCCAGTCTCAAATATGAGACGGTGGATTGGGAGGTCGAGCCGGCCCGGGTGAAAGGCCTCAAGCTTGGCCTCCTGCTCGAAGCGGGCTGCGGCCTACCGCCCACCGCCGACGTCAAGGCGGCGATTGAGCGCGCCGGGCGGGACTTCGAGGCGGCGGGCGCGCATGTCGAGCCGCTTAAGCCCTTCCTCACCCAGGCAATGCTCGACGGCCTTGACCGCTTCTGGCGCGCCCGGGCGCTGAGCGACATTGGCCAACTCTCGGCGGAACGGCGGGCCCTCATTCTGCCCTTCATCCGGGAATGGGCGGAGTTGGCGGCAGGTTTTTCAGGCCTCGAGGTGTTTCGCGGCTTCGACCAGATTCCGGAGATGCGCAGGGCTGCGATCGCGTCGACCGGTCGGTTCGACTTCGTGCTGTCGCCGACCGCGCCGATGACCGCCTTTCCGGCCGAGTGGCCCTCACCCAGCCGCGATCCGCTCAATCCATTTCCGCATATCGGCTTCACCGTCGCTTTCAATATGTCTGAGCAGCCGGCGGCGTCGGTCAATTGCGGCTATGATGGTGAGGGCCTGCCGATCGGCTTGCAGATCGTCGGGCGCCGCTTCGACGACGTCGGCGTGCTACGAATCGCCCGCGCCTTCGAGGCGATTCGCGCTGGGGAGGCGAGGCCGTGGCCCGAGCCGCCGGAGGTATGACGTTGCCAGCCGCCGATCGAAGCAAACGCGCTATCCTGAGGCTCGTCTCGCGCGCCTTGGCTGCGGCGGCCGCCGGGGCGATGCTTTGCGCTGCGAGCGCGCGCGCCGAAGACTGCGGCCATGGTCCGGAGGGGTTCAGCCAGTGGCTCAACTCCTTCAAGCTGGTGGCGCAGGGAAACGGCGTCTCGGCTTCAGCCGCCAACGCCGCTCTCGACGGCGTATCCTATGACCCGGCGGTCAAGCGCCATGACGGCGGCGTCGCGATGTTCGGGCATAACTTCGCCGGTTTCGCCGCGAGCCACGTCACGCCGGGAATGGTTTCGCGCGGTAGGGCGGAGCTCAAGCGATACGCCGAGCCGCTCAAGACGATCGAGCAGCGCTTCGGCGTGCCCGGTCCGGTGCTGGTCGCGATCTGGGGCCAGGAGACCAGCTTCGGGGGCGATAGCGGCTCGTTTCCGACATACAGCTCGCTCGCGACGCTCGCCTGGGATTGCCGGCGCGCCGAGCGGTATCGCGCCGAACTGGTCGACGCCCTGATGCTGGTGGAGCGCGGCATCGTGCGGAATCCGAGGGAGTTGCGCGGCGCCTGGGCGGGCGAGATCGGCCAGACGCAACTCATGCCCTCGGCCTATCTCATGTTCGCGACCACCCCCGACGGGAACGGAACGCCAGACCTCATCCACAATTCCGCCGACGCTCTCGCTTCGACCGCCGCCTTCCTCAAGGGGCACGGCTGGCAGCCGGGTCAAGGCTGGGACGAAGGCGAGCCGAACTTCGCCGCCATCCTGCAATGGAACTCGGCCGAGATTTACGCGAAAACGGTCGCATTGTTCGCCGACCGGCTGGCGGGGCGGTAGCCCCCGCCCGAGGCTGGCTCCGCCGCCCGATCCTGATGCGGTTCAAGGCAAGCGAGGCTGATCGCTCTGCCGATCGCGCGGCTGCAGCGCGCAAAACCTTAACCGTCTTCCCCTATTCGTCTCGCCGATGACCGTCATCGACCAGCGGGCGGTTGCGCCTCCCATCTTCTCCGGGAAGCGGCGGGTCGCCGCCCTGGCGGGCCTCGCGCTTGCGGCGTCGGTCGCCCTCGTTCTGCGCCGCCTTGCGCCCGGCGCGCCGGCGATCATCCCGATCGGGCTTGCGGGTCTTTCCGGGCTTTCGGTCGCCGGCCTTGCGTTCACTCTCGACGAGGCGTCGCTTTGGAGCTTGACGCTCGGCGCTCTGGCGGGCGTCGGCCTCATCGTCCTTGCCGCGCTCTCCGGGCCGGAGGCGGCGCTCCGGCTCACGAGCTTCGCCTCAATGGCGTTCGGGATCGGGCTCGCAGCGTGGCTCGCGCGCACGGCGAGTTCGAGGCCCGAGGCTGTCGCTTCGCCTCGCGGCGCTCTATGCGGCCGCGCTCGCCGGCCTTTGCGCCTATGCGGCCTATCTCGTGCTGGTGTCGCGCGATCTGATGATCGCCGACTTCATGACCTATCGTGGCGTCTCGGTCATGGTCGCCCGATTGGCCGATGCGGGCAATTGGCCGCTGCTCTTCTCGGCCGCCGCGCAGTCGATCACGCAGGATTATGCCTGGGGCCCGGCGGTCATTCCAGGCCTCGCGCTGGCGCTGACGGAGCCGACATCGCGCGCCGTCTATACGTTCGCCCTGCTTGCGCTCTACGCCGCGCCGGCGCTGCTCGCGCTCGCGATCCTTTCGCGCGACCTCGCCCGCCGCGCAGGCTTGAGCCCGCATCGCGGACGGCCGGAACCGGGCGCCATCCGCGAACCTCGTCCCGAGGCGCCGCGAAGCGGCCCCGAAGGACGCGTGAGTTCATACGATTGCCGGCGCCAACGAGAGCATCCTTCGAGACGCCTGCTTTTCGGGCGCCTCAGGATGAGGTCGCAGGGCAGCCTGACGAGGCATGGTGAAGCCGCGATATTGGCGCTCGCCATCGTCGCCGTTTTCTTCGCCTATCCGGCGGCTATGGCGATCGCCGCGCGCGGGATGCCGGATGTCGGCGGGCTCGTTCTCGTGGTCTGCGCGCTCAGGCTCGCCGAGCGCCTCGCGCGCCTGCTCGCGCTGCGAGGGGGTCACGACGCGCGTGTCGCGCCGATGACGCGCCGCGTCGCTTTGGCTCTGGCGTTGACCCTGTTTGCGATGTTCGCCTTCCGGCGCTGGTATGCGTTCGCCGCGGCGGGAATTGCGATCGTGCTCGCGGTCGAGGTCGGCTGGGTGGCGCTGGCCGCAGGCGCGCGCTTCCGCTGGAAGGATGCCGTCGCGGCGACGGCGCTTGGCCTTCTTGCGATGCTCGCGCTCTCAAGCCCGGTCATCGTCGATTGGCTGCCGAACCTGGGCGCGCATGACTATGCCCGAGCCTACGCCGCCTATCGCAAGCCGCCGGACGTTTTGCTGCGTCAGCTCGGCGACTGGATCGGGATTCTGCCCGCCCTCGCCGCTCTCGGCGGGGCGGCGTGGCTCTGGACGCGCTCGGCGGATCGGCGCCTGTTACGGCTCACGCTGGGCAGCGCGGCGATCGCGGCTGCATTGTTCCTGCGCATCCAGACGCCCTATATCCATCACCTCTATCTCGTCGCGCCGGCGATCGCCGCGCCGATCGCCGGCGCGCTGATGCTCGCTTTCGCGAGCCGGCCGCGCGCGGCGCTCGGGGCATTGGCCGCGCTCGGCGCGATCACGCTTTCGCCGCTTGCCGCGGCGCTCAATCCCTCCGGCCTCGCGCCGATCGCTGCGCTGCCGCACGCGCCGCGTGACGACCTCGACGAGCTCGAGCGGCTCAAGGATTGGGTCGATCAGCGAGCGCGGCCGGACGCGAAGGTCTGCGGGCTCGGCTCGAGCTATACGTTCAGCGGACAGCTGATCGGCGAGTTGTGGCAACTGCGTCCGGAGCGCGAGACGGCCGCAAGGCTGAAGACCGACGTCAAGATGCCGGACGTCGACGAGGTCGACGGGCCGCCGACGGCCGACTTGAAGGATTGCGTGATCATGATCGTGGGCGATCCGGTCCAGACGCACCTTAATCCGGACGATCAGCAGACGGTCGTTCTGCCGTCGCGCGAGATGCTGACGGGGCAGGGGATCGGGGCGAAGTTCCGCCGCACCGGCGAGGTCTTCCACCTTGAGAAGGGCGTCAGGGCGGTCGTGTTCGAGCGCCTGGCCCCGCTCGACGACGCCGACATCGCGGCGCTTGAGGCGCGCTGGCAAGCGGCGCGCGCCGCAATTGGCCTCGACAAGGGACCCAAGAAGCCGTAACTCCCGCGACTCCCGCCCCTTACGTCCGCCCCTCTCTGTTTGGGACAGTGGCTTGCACCCGCGACGTCGCGACGGTGTGCTCCGCGATCATCAGCTCCTCGTTGGTCGGGATGACGAAGACGACCGTCGGGGACTCCTTGGCGCTGATGATCCCGGCGTTGGCGCGGTTCGCTTCGGCGTCGAGATGGATTCCCATCCATTCCATTCCCTTGAGGACCGCTTCGCGCAGCTTCCACGAGTTTTCGCCGATGCCGGCGGTGAAGACGACTGCCTCGATGCCGTCCACGGTCGCCGCAAGTCCGGCGAGTTCGCGTCGAATCCTGGAAACGAAATAGGCGATCGCGTCGCGCGCCGCCGGGCTCTCGGACGCCTCGAGCTGACGCATATCCTGCGACAAGCCCGACATGCCTTTGAGGCCGGAATTCTTCCAGAGAAGATCCGAGATCTCGTCCGCGCTCATCTTCTTTTCGGTCAGGAGATAAAGCACGACGCCCGGATCGAGCTGTCCGCAGCGCGTGCCCATCGGCAGGCCGTCGAGCGCCGTGAAGCCCATGGTCGAAGCGACCGCGCGGCCGTCGTGGACCGCGCACATCGACGCGCCGTTGCCGAGATGGGCGATGACGACGTCCTCGCGGGCGATCTTCGGCGCGATTTCGCGCAGCTTTCGCACGATGTACTCGTAGGAAAGTCCATGGAAGCCGTAGCGCCGGACGCCTGCATCGTAATAGGAGCGCGGCAGCGCATAGGTGTCATCGAGAAACGGATGGCTGCGATGGAACGCGGTGTCGAAGCAGGCGACCTGCGGCGTCGATGGAAACGCCTTCCTCGCCGCCAGGATTCCCGCGATATTGTGCGGCTCATGCAGCGGCGCGAGCGGAATGAGTTCCTTGAGGGTCGCGATCACGGATTCGTCGATCAGCTTCGGCTCGACGAGATTGAGCCCGCCGTGGACGACGCGGTGCCCGACTGCGGCGACGGAAGATTCATGTCCGGCCTGCCGCAGCCAGCCGAGGATGGCGCCCATCGCGACCTCATGGTCGACAGGGCCGGCCGACGGATCGAACGTGAGCGCGCGTTTTTCGCCGGCAGCCGTCTTGACGTCGCCGCGGGCGGCCGCCCCGATGCCCTCCATCTGGCCCGAGGCGATGAGCTGCGGCTCCCCGCCGCTGGCGACGGCGAAGGCGGCGAACTTGAGCGACGACGAGCCCGCGTTCAGCGTCAGCACCACTGGAGCCAAATGCGTCACTCCGCCGCCTTGGCCGCGGCCGCCTCATCGTCCAACGCGCGGGCCTTCATGCCGTCGGGTGCTCGTAAAGCTGGGCCACGTCGCGCGACGCGAGCCGGGCGCGATCATTGTCGGCCCGGCTCGTCAGCTTGGCCGACGCGTTGTCCCCACGCACCGGCTTCGCCGCTTCCGCCCGCGCGACGAAGGTCACCTCCTTGGCGAGCATGATTCCCGCTTCGAGATCCGATACGATTAGCACACTCGCATGGCCTGCGACCAGAGAGGCGAATTCATTACAGGAGGAGCCATCATTCGAACGCGCGGGCCAGGTCGCGCGGGGCGCGCTTGTCTCGCGCGACGACACTTGGCCCGGCGACGCGTTCAACCAGCAACGGTATTTGTGGGCGATGACAGCCGAATGAAGAGAGCGCCGCGTGCGGCGAAAGGCCACGGCGACGCTGATAGGCCCGTTCCGCATCGGGACTCGCGCCGGCCGACTTGATTCTGACGCGCGCATGCTGTCTTAGCTTTCGCCCGAGAGGACGCGGCCCGCGAACGAACGCCGCGGCCCCTGACGACGGGATACAGAAGCGATGAACTTTTCCCAACGTCTGACCTTTCTGTTCTCGGCGCCGGTGTTCGACGCCGACGACCTCGAAGGCCTCAGAGTCAGCCAGATCATTACCGCGATCGAACGGCTCGGCTTTCAGGTGATCAAGGCGCGCCGGGTCGAAGACGCCGAGATCGCCGTGCAAACCGACGCGGCGATCGGCTGCATGGTCGTCGACTGGGGCAAGAAGGGCATCGAGGGCAAGGCTGCTTCGCTCATCAACCTGATGCGCAAGCGGGGACTCGACATGCCGATCGTCGTCCTTGTCCGGCGCAAGCGCTTCGAGGATATCCCGGTCGAGGTGCTCGACTTCATCGACGGCTATGTGTTCCTGGCCGAGGAGACGCCCGAATTCATCGCCCGCAACCTCGTCTCGCGCCTCAAGCAATATGCCGACACGCTGAAGACCCCGTTCTTCGGCGCGCTCGTCGACTACCAGGAGGAAGGCAACCAGCTCTGGACCTGCCCTGGCCACAACGGCGGCGTGTTCTACAGCCGCAGTCCGATCGGCCGCATCTTCGTCGAGCATCTGGGCGACGCGATCTTTCGCGACGACCTCGACAATTCGATCCTCGAGCTCGGCGACCTCCTGACCCACGAGGGGCCGGCGTTGCAGGCGCAGAAGGAGGCCGCCGCGATCTTCGGCGCCGAGAAGACCTATTTCGTCCTCAACGGCACCTCGTCCTCGAACAAGATCGTGCTCACCAACCTGATCGCCGAGGGCGATCTGGTCCTGTTCGACCGCAATAACCACAAGGCCGCGCATCAGGGCGCGCTGCTTATGAGCGGCGGGATCCCGATCTATCTGTCGACCGACCGTAACGCCTACGGGCTCATCGGTCCGATTCGACCCGAGGAGCTCGACGAGACGGCGATCCGCGAGCGCATCCGTGACTGCCCGCTGATCAAGGACAAGGACGCCTGGAAGCGCGAGCGGCCGTTCAGGGTCGCGGTGATCGAGCAGTGCACCTACGACGGCACGATCTACGACGCCGAGCGCATCGTCGAGCGCATCGGGAGCTTGTGCGAATATATCATGTTCGACGAGGCCTGGGCGGGCTTCATGAAGTTTCATCCGCTCTACGAGCGCCGGTTCGCGATGGGTTTGCGCGGTCTTGGCGAAGCATCGCCCGGCATTCTCGCGACCCAGTCGGCGCACAAGCAGCTCGCGAGCTTCTCGCAGGCCTCGCAGATCCATGTGCGCGACCGGCACATCAAGGGCCAGCGGCGGCGCGTCGAACACCGACGCTTCAACGAAGGCTTCATGCAGTTCGCCTCGACCTCGCCGTTCTATCCGCTGTTCGCCTCGCTCGACGTCGGAGCGCAAATGATGAAGGGCCGTTCGGGCGAGGTCCTGTGGGACGACACGATCCGGTTGGGCATCGAATTGCGCAAGAAGCTGCGCGCGGTCCGGCGCGAATTCGAGGAGAAGGAGAGGGACCCGGCGCGGCGCTGGTTCTTCGATCCGTTCGTCCCGCAGCGGGTCTCGATCCGCGACGCGGCGCTCGAGGGCGCGACCCACGAGGTTGCGTGGGAGCATGTGTCGACTGACCTCATCGCCCGCGACCCCAGGTATTGGGGGCTCGCGCCGGGCGAGTCCTGGCACGGGTTCACGTCGCTCGAGCAGGGCTTCGCGATGACCGATCCGGCCAAGCTCACGCTTCTGACCCCGGGCTTCGACCGCGCGACCGGCGCCTACGAGGCGCATGGCGTTCCCGCGCCGGTGGTGGCGCAATATCTGCGCGAGAACCGGGTGGTGGCGGAGAAGTTCGATCTCAACTCGCTGCTTTTTCTGTTGACCCCCGGCGTCGAGTTCGAGCAAGGCGGGCACGCTTGTTTCGGCCCTTGTGGCCTTCAAGCGGCTGCATGACGACAATGTTCCGCTCGAGGACGTCATGCCGGAGTTCGTCGCCAAGCGTCCGGCGCGCTATCGTGGCCGCCGGCTCAAGGACTTGTGCGGCGAGATGCATGCTTTCTTCCGTGAAGCGGGGGTGAGCCAGTTGCAGCAGGCGCAGTTCGCCGCCAAGCATCTGCCGGATGTCGCCATGACGCCGCGCGAGGCCTCGCGCCATCTGGTGCGCAACAACGTCGACTATGTGCCGCTTGCTGAGCTTGATGGGCGGATCGCGACGACGCTATGGGTCGTCTACCCGCCGGGCATCGCGACCATCGTTCCGGGCGAACGGCTGACCGAGCGCGCGCGGCCGATGATCGAATATCTCAAGACATTCGAGAAGAGCGCCAACGTGTTCCCTGGCTTTGAGGCGGAAATCCAGGGCCTCTATCGCGAAGTGGACGCGGGCGGCGCGATTCGGTTCTGTACCTATGTGGTGGCGGAATGAGGAGTGACGCTCGCGCGTTCCTGCCCCCTTTATGGGGCGGGAGATGGCGGAGGCCGGCCGCGATGCGTCGGTAAGGAAAAGATTGCGCGCCGGCTGATGCCGCGCGATAAGGCGCCAATTCTGCGCCGACGGTCAAGACCGGCGAGGCCTTTTAGGTTTGGAATGGACGCGAAAGCCGAACCGACAGCTCATAGCCTGATCGAGCATGGCCGTCCGCATGTCTTGATCCGCAATTCGCGCGACGGCGATGTGCCGGGGATGCTCGCGATCTACCTGCACCACATCCGGCGCGGCGTCGATCCGGGCGTCGACACCGGCGAGTTCGAGACCCCCGACACCGAAGACATCAAGCGCCGCCGCAAATCGATGAACCGGCGCAAGATGCCGCATCTGGTGGCGGAGGAAGGGGGAACGGTCGTCGGCTACGCCTACGCCGTGCCGTTCCGCAAGCGCCCGGCCTATCGCTACACGGTCAAGCATTCGATCTACGTGCGCAGCGACCGGCTGCACGCGGGGATCGGTCGCCAGCTCATGGCGCGCTCATCGACGCTTGCGCCGCGGCCGGCTTTCGCCAGATGATCGGCTATATCGACGCCGCCAATGTCGCTTCGATCAAGCTGCACGAGGGGTTCGGCTTCAGCCAGGTCGGCTATCTGCCCTCGGTCGGCTATAAATTCGGCCGATGGACGGACACTGTGATGGTGCAGCGCTCGCTCGGTCCGGGCGCGACCGAGCCGGCGGCGGCGTGAGCGGCTTCGCCGGGCGCGATCATCACAAAGAGGCATGAATGGCGACCTATACCGCGGACGTGAGATGGACGCTGAAGGACGGCGATGATGTCTTAAAGGGCCGCTTCAGCCGCGCCCATGACGTGAGCTTCGACGGCGGCATAACAATCCCTGCGTCGGCGTCGCCTCATGTGGTCGGCAAATGGGCCGTGGAGGCGGCGGTCGATCCGGAGGAGATGCTGGTCGCCGCTCTGTCCAGCTGCCATATGCTGTCGTTCCTGCACCTGGCGCGGCTGGCTGGCTTTGCGGTCGCGGCCTATTCCGACCATGCTGAAGGCGTGATGGGGGAGATTGCGCCGGGAAGGCAGGCGATCACAAAGGTCGCGTTGCACCCGCGGATCGAGTGGACTGGCTCTGCTCCGGACAAGGAGAAACTGGAGCATCTGCACCACCAAGCCCACGAGATCTGCTTCATCGCCAATTCGGTGACGACCCAGGTGACGGTGGAATAGGTTTCCACGCCGCTCCGCTTACGAGGCCGTCGGAGCGGGCGCGGCGAGCAAGCGCAGCCAGATCGGCCGCCCTGCCGACGCTCCGCGCCCTCAGCCCTGCTTCGCGGCCTCGAGGCGCGACATCGTGCGCCGGCAGGTCGTCGGGGCCGAAGCCGGCGCGGTCAAAGACCTCCTCGGACATCATCACTTCGCAGGCGAATATCTTGGTCATTTCCTCAAGGCGGGCGGCGACGTTGACCGCGTCGCCGATCACCGTGAACTGGGCGTGGCGGTCGTAGCCGATATTGCCGGCGATGGTCACGCCGGCATGGATGCCGATGCCGAAGCGGATCGGCTCGAGCAGGGCGTAGGCGAGCGCGCTGTTGAGCGTCTCGACCCTCGCGGCGATCGCGGCGCAGGCGGCGATCGCCTGCCGGCATGCCGCCTCGGGCTTCCCGCCCATGCCGAACAGCGCCAGAAGTCCGTCGCCCAGGATCTGGTTCGGCTCTCCGCCGGCGGCAAGAATCGCGCTGCTGACTGCGCTCAGGAACTGGTTGATGACGAACACGGTGTCGAATGGCAGCCGACCTTCGGCGAGCCGGCTCGATCCCCGCATGTCGACGAACATCATGACGACGTAGCGCTCGACCCCCGAATAGGACGAACCGCTCCGATAGGCGTCGACGGTCGTCGCGTGCGGCGACAGCATCGGCACGAAAGCGATATCGCTCGTCGGGCGAAGCTGGCAGGCGAGCCTGACGCCGGGCGCTGCATGAACCCGCTCGAGCACTGCGTGCTCGGCGGCGCTTGGGGCGGGCAGGGCGCTGAGGTCGGTCAGCACGCGGATGCGGCAAGTGGAACAGCGTCCGCGCCCGCCGCACACATGCGCATGCGGGATGTTGTTGATGAGGCTCGCCTCCAGCACGCTGAAGCCGCGGGGCGCGCGAATCGTGCGGTCGGGATAAGTCAGCCTGATCGAGCCGACGCGATGTTCGCGCCAGTGGCGGACGCCCCTGGCAAAGAAGGTCAACGCCAGCGCCGCGCCCAGGAAGACGAGGATCCGCGTGCGCTCATCGAGCAGAGCCGCGTTCTGAGCCTGGGTTCCGGCGTACTCGGGCGACGTATTGCGCGCTAGCCACTCAGGGTCCCGAACCGCTTGAAGCGTGCGCTCGCCGCCCTGGTAGTAGCCGAGCAGCGAAAGCGCCGGCAGCAGCACCGCAGCAGCCAGAAGAACCTCTTTCACGCGCGGGTAGAATGGCTTGAGCCGCAGCCAGAAGTGCAGCCCGAGACAACCGTGAATCCAGACGATCAGCAGAAGTATCGCCTGCAGCGCGCCGGACAAAGGCGAGTTGACCCAGAACTTCAGGAATTCCTGCTCGTAACCCTTATCAATTCCATATTGGCTCAGCGCGACGCGCGTGCCGACGAAGTGGTCCGCGAGGAGGAACGGAATCGAGAGGCCGAGGATGAGCTGCGTCGCTTCGAGCCGCGTCCAGCGGAATCGGCGTCGCGCGTAAAGGGCCCAGAAGCCGAGGCTCATATGGGTGAAGAGCGACAGATAAAGGATGACCGCGCCGGGAGGCGACTGCCAGATCGCCTTCTGGAGAGCGAGACCTTCGTCCATCGCCTCGACCGAAATGTTGCCGAGCGCGTGATTGGCGAAATGCAACGTCACATAGGCGAAGAGAACGAGGCCGGTCGTGAGCCTGATCTGGCGAAGGCTGGGCATTGCGGCTCCATCGGCGCCATAGCGGAGAAAGCATTAGCGGGAAAGGAACATACGCGTCACTCCGGCGCGTCCAGCCTCTCGCGCACCTTTGCCGCCAGATCATGAAACGAAAAAGGCTTGCCGATCACGTAAACGCCTGGTTCGATTCGGCCGTGGCGAATGATTGCGTCGCGGCTGTATCCGGTCATGAACAGCACTCTGAGGCCATTGCGAAGCTTGACCGCTTCGTCGGCGAGTTCGCGTCCATTCATGTCTCCAGGCATCACGACATCGGTCAACAGCAGATCCAGCTGCTCTGTGCCTTGGAGGGCCGCCAACGCGGCTTTGGCGCTCGCCGATTCGGAGACGCGGTAGCCAAGCTCGCGCAGGATTTCAGCCGTGTACCCCCGGACTGCGTCGTCATCCTCGACCACGAGAACGGATTCACGGCCTCGAGCTGGCGCGAGGGGCTTCCGGTCAGCCTCATTTGACTCGGGCGGCGCAACGGATCGGCGCGGCAGATAGATCCTGACGACAGTCCCTCTGTCCATTTCGCTTTCGATCTGAACCTGTCCGGCGGACTGGCGGGTGAAGCCGTAAACCTGGCTCAAGCCCAGGCCGGTGCCTTTGCCGATCTCCTTGGTCGTAAAGAACGGATCGAAGGCCCGCTTGCGGGTGTCTTCATCCATGCCAACGCCGGTGTCCGCGACCGAGATCATGACATACTCGCCCGACGCGATCCGTTCGGGCATCGCGCCGATGGCGGCTGCGTCGAGAAAACGATTTGCCGTTTCAATGACGAGCTTGCCGCCGCGCGGCATGGCGTCCCTCGCGTTGAGCGCCAGGTTGATGAGTGCGTTCTCGAGCTGGTTGGGATCGACGAACGCGGTCCAAAGCGCATCGCCAAGGATGGTCTCGAGCGCGATCTGCTCGCCGAGGGTTCGTTGCAGGAGATCGCAGATGCCGGCCACCAGCGCATTGGCGTTGACGGCTCGTGGGGCGAGCGCCTGTTGGCGTGAAAAGGCGAGCAGCCGGTCGGTAAGCGCTTGCGCGCGCTGCACGCCCTGAAGCGCCATGTCCTTCGCGCGCGCGATTCGGGCCGTCGCCTGAGAATCGGGCAGACCGCCGAGCTGGCGGTCGATGGTGTCGAGCCCGCCGAGCACCAATGTCAGCATATTGTTGAAATCATGCGCCACTCCGCCCGTAAGCTGGCCGAGCGCCTCCATTTTTTGCGATTGACGAAGGTGTTCCTCGAGGCGCCTTCGCTCGGTGACGTCGCGAGCGCTCACGATCACACGCCGGGGTTCCCCTGCGCGCCTCGGAACGGCGGTCGCAACCGCCTCGACCACACCGCCGCCCTGCATTCTTTCGTAGCGGATGCTGCTTCCCTCGCGCAGGCATTCCGCGAGGCGCTCGTCGACCGCCGCGCCCATTTCCGGGCCAAGCACGTCCTTGGTTCTGCGCCCGACAACCTCATCCCTCGCCATCCCATAGAGGCGAAGCGTGGCCGGATTGACCTCCTGGTAACGGAAGCCGCCATCCTCCTCGACCAGGATCGCGTGGCACTCCGACGAATGCTCGAAGAACGTGCCGACGAGGGCCTCGGTGGCCGCCAATTGCGCCGTTCGTTCGTCGACCCGCCTCTCCAGCGTCTCGTTGATCTGCGTGAGCTGCTGTTCAGCCTCTTTCGCCTCGGTCACATCATGCGCCACGCCGATGAAGCCGATATGTTCGTCTGCGGTCCCCCATCTGGGCTGCGACGCTGACCGCAGCCACCGCCACTCGCCGTCGCTACGGCGGAAGCGGGCCTCAACCGTGACAAGCCGCACCGAGGGTCCGACCGCGGGCTCTTCGGCAAGGATCCGCGGAAGATCGTCCGGGTGAAGCGCTCGGCGCCAATCGAAATCGAGCGCATCCGCGTAGGCAAGGCCGAGAAACTCGAGGTAGGCCTGATTGACGAATTCCCTTTTGCCGTCGGCTCCGGTCACCCAGATCAGCACCGGAGCGCTGTTTGCTATGGAGCGAAACCTCGCCTCGCTTTCGGCGATCCTTTCCTCGGCGATTTTTCGCTCCGAGATGTCGCTGACCACGACATAGACGCCCAGGATTCGGCCCGAAGCGTCGCGGTGCGGGACATGGATCACCTGCGTCGCGGTCGCGCCGGTCGAGCGGAGGAAATCGGCCTCGTAGGACACGCTCTCGCCCGCCAGCGCGCGCTCCAAAAAGGGCTGGCGCGCCGCGTACATCGCCGGGCTCATGACCTCATCCACCCGCCGGCCAAGGATCGCGCTCAACGGGCGCTCGAACCAGGTTTCGTACGCCTTGTTGGCGAAGCGGAAGACCTGATCCTTGTCGACGTAGGATATAAGCACCGGGAGGGCGTCGGCGATCGCGCGCAGCTTTTCTTCGCTCTCCCGCGCTTCCTGCTCGGCGAGCTTGCGATCGGTGATGTCCATATGCGCGCCGACCAGGGCGATCGGCGCAGCATTTTCATCGCGTTCAATTTCTCCGACGGCGCGTATCCACCGCACCGCGCCGTCGCTCGGGCGAATGATCCGGTATTCCGACTTGTAGTGGGTCTCGCCGCCGGCGACGACGCGCAGAAAGTGCTCGACCGCCCGCGAGCGGTCGTCCGGATGGATGCGGCGCGCCCAATCCTCGTGAGTTTCGACCCCGGCGTACGGCGGCAGGCCGTGCAGGCGCATATATTCGGGCGACCGATGACCGGTGAAGCCGCCGACGAGGTCGACTCTCATGCCGCCGATGCCGCCGATCTCCTGAACTCGCGCGAGCTCCAGCTCGCGACGACGGAGCGTCTCAAGGATTTTCTGCCGATCGGTGGCGTCTTTGAATGCGACTCCGATCCCTTCGCCGAGCGGAAATGCGCGGACCTCGTGAAAGCGATCCGGCCGCCGGATCGTATAGCTCTCGAATTGCTGTTCCTGGCGGTTCGACATCGCCAGGCGATAGCGGCGATCGAATTCCGTCCCGACAATCCCCGGCGACACCTCCCACAGCAGCTTGCCGAGCACCTCGTCCCGCGCGATTTCGAACATTCCCTCGGCCGCGCGATTGAAGGCGATGAACCTCCAATTGGAGTCGAGCGCGAAGAACCCTTCGGCGAGTCCGTCCAGGATCTGATCGACGGACAAGGGCGCGCGACGCGCGTGGTCCGCCGTCGAGGGGTTTGCGCCAAGCTCCGAAACGGTCAATTCGTCTCCACTCATGAAGCGCTTCCTCCTCAAGCGCTTAGGCCGAGCGTAGCCTATCAGGGACGGATTTCCGGGCAAGCGCCGCCGCCTTCGAAAAAGCCGACCCCTATGCACTTGAGCCGATCAAGTCTAGGGCCATCGGAGGGTAGGGTCGGTGTTCGAAGGCCTGGGCTTATCCGGCGGCCCAGTGAACGCCCGACAGCGCGGGCCCCGCCTGCCTCAATGCGACTTGAACCGCCTAGCAAGGCTCCCGAGATAGACGAGGCCGGAGAGGGCGGTGATCCAGAAGCTGGTCGGCCAATCGGTGTAGAAGGCGAGCGTGAGCCCGCCCCACGCCTCGGCCAACGCCAGAGCGGCGGCCAGCGCCACGCCGCCCCACAACCGGCGCGAAAGATTCTGCGCCGCCGACGCCGGGCCGACCATCAGCGTGAACACGAGAAGCACGCCGACGATTTGCGCGCATTCCGCGACCGCGATCCCCACGATCGCCAAGAACGCCACCGAGACGAAGCGAATGGGCACGCCCCGCGCCTCGGCGAGCTCGCTTTGCAGTGAAGCGAAGATGAGCGGGCGGGCGATGCAGGCCAGCGCGACGAGGCTCACGATCGACAGCAAGGCCAGCGTCGTGAGCGCGGCGTCGTCGACGCCGAGCACATTGCCGAACAGGAGCGCCGCTGCTTGCGTCGCCCCGGTGGTGTAGAAATGCAGGAAGAGAAGTCCCAGGCCCAGCGCCAGCGACAGCATCATGCCGATCGCGACATCGCGCTCGGCGAGCTTCTCGCCGAAAAATCCCATGCCGATTCCGCTCAAGAAGGTGAAGCCGACAAGGCCGGCCAGCGGCGACAGGCCGAACAGGACTGCGCCCGTCGCCCCGGTGAAGCCGACATGCGACAGCGCATGGCCAGCGAAGGTTTGTCCGCGCAGCACCAGGAAGAAGCCGACGGTTCCGGCGAGAATCGCCGCCGTGCCCGACGCGGCAAAGGCGGTGCGCATGAAATCATATTCAAGCATGCGCGTCGTCGTGATCGTGCGCATGGCCGTGCCCGTGCTCATCATGGCGGTGTGCGTCGCGCTCGACGTCGACGCCGCCCGCCATGACGAAATAGCGGTCCTTGACGTGGACGACCTCGATGTCCGTCCGATAGAGGCGTGACAGCACCGGGCCAGTGACGACCTCGTCGACGGCGCCGATCACCGCCGCCCCGCCGCCGAGATAGAGCACCCGATCGATGGCGTTGACCAGCGGGTTGAGCTCGTGGGCGCTGAACAGGATCGCGATTTTGAGGTTATCGCAAATGCGCCTGGCGATTTCGACGATGTCCCTTTGATGCGCCGGGTCGAGCGAGATCAGTGGCTCGTCGAGCATCATAAGGCGCGGCTTGCCGATGAGCGCCTGGCTCAACAGCACGAGCTGGCGCTCGCCGCCCGACAGTTCGCCAATCGAGCGGCGGGCGAGGTCGCGCGCGCCGACTTGGTCGAGCGCCCAGTCGATCTCGCGCCGCGCTGCCTTGTCGAGCCTGACGAGGCCGAACCGGCCGCCGATCGCCGCAGATGCGACGACGTCCCAGCCGCTCAGCCTGAGTCTGGCGACAGCGCCGCCGCTCTGCGGCATGTAACCGATAAGGGCGTTGCCGCGCGTGACAGGACGGTCGAGCACGGCGATGGCCCCCGACGCGACCGGAACGAGACCGAGCGCGGCGCGCATCAGCGTGGTCTTGCCGGCGCCGTTCGCGCCCAGCATGCCGACGAATTCGCCGTCCTCGATGTCGAAGCTGGCGGCCGAGAGGATATCGCGGCCGCCGAGCCTGACCGTTACATTGTCGAAGCCAAGAGCCGTCACTACGCCCCGCCGGCGAGCGCCTTGTCGAGCGCGTTGAGCTGCCCCATCATCCAATCCTGGTAGGTCGAGTTCGGCGGCTCGGTTTCGGAGACGCCGACGACCGGGATGCCGTTGTCCTTGGCGAGCTGCACCAGCTTGCCGACCGCGGGCTCGCTCGCTTGCGCATTGTAGAGCATCGCCTTCACCTTCTTGCCCTTGAGGTCGTTCTCGAACGCAGCCACTTCGGAAGGCGTCGGCTCGGCGTTGTTCATGATCGCAAGGGCATATTTTTCGTTATGCACCTTGAGGCCGATCAGCCCGGCCTGATAGCCGAACACCGGCTCTGAAGCGGTGACCGGCTGGCCGGCGTAGGACTTGCGCATTGCGGCGATCTTGTCGTCGAGGGGCTTCAGCGAACTCGAGGAACTTGGCTTGGCCCTGCTCATAGTCCGCCTTGTGCGCCGGGTCGATGGCGATGAGGTCGGCGACCAGCGCCTTCGCGGCGGCCTTCATATAAGCCGGATCGTACCAGAGGTGCGGATTGTCGCCCGGCTTGTGGCCGACGAGCGCGCCGACGATGATTTCCTTGCGTGCCGGCGCTTTGTGGGCGCTGAGGAGCTTTTCCATCCACGGATCGTAATCGACACCGTTGACGATGACGACTTTGGCGTCGCTCAACGCCTTCGCCGTCTCCGGGCTCGCTTCGAACAGATGCGGGTCGTCGTCCGGATTCGACAGAATGCTGGTCACGACGACGTTCGGGCCGCCGATCTGCGATGCGAGGTCGCCATAGAAATTCTCCGCGGCGACCACTTTCACCGGATCGGCGAACGCGGGCGCGCTCAGCCCACAAAGCGCTATCGCCGCGATGAGATGGAGCTTGTTGATCATGGGACACAGGCCTCCGTCGGTTGACGCGCCAGAGGGGGCGCGAACGCGCTCTGTTATGTTATACTCTATCGCTAGGCAAGCCCAATCTGCAATCTTATATCATTTCGTGCGGCAAATGCCGTGGTAGGATCGAAAGCGCGATGAGCAAAAAGCCAACGTCGGCGAGAGGTGCGGACCGCGAGCCGAACGCGGCTCGATGGCAAAAGCAGGTCGAGAGCGCCTGCGCCGAGAAGGGCCTGCATCTGACCCCGCTCCGCCGGCAGGTTCTGGCCATCCTGGCCGAGAGCTCCGCCCCACTCGGGGCCTATGCGATCATTGATCAGCTGTCGCGGCTCGAGGGCAAGCCGGTCGCGCCGCCGACCGTGTATCGCACGCTCGATTTCTTTCGCGGTCACGGGTTCGTCTACAAGATCGAAAGCCGCAACGCCTACGCGCCCTGCGAGCATCTTGGCCATGCGCATCATGGCGCGCTGCTCCTGTGCGAGAAATGCGGACGCAGCGACGAAATCGAGGACGTCAAACTCGACCGCCTGTTGCAGGAAGCGGCCGCCCGCGCCGGCTTTGCGCCGCACCGGCAGATGGTCGAGCTCGTGGGCCTGTGCCGGGACTGCGCGGCCTGAAGGGCTCACCCCTGCTCCGAGCCTCTTGAGCCACGCCTTCGCCTGTCGGCGCACGTTGGCGGGCGCGGCGCCGCCGTAGGACGTCCGGCTCCTGACCGAGCGTTCGACCCGAGCACGCCAAACGCTTCGTCGGTGATCCGCGGCTCGATGCTCTTCATCTCGTCGAGCGTCAGCTTCTCAAGCGCGACGCCGCGCGACGCGGCGAGGGCGACGATGCGGCCGGTGACGTGGTGGGCTTCGCGGAAGGGCAGCTTGAGCGCCCGCACGAGCCAGTCGGCGAGGTCGGTTGCGGTCGCGTAAGCCCGCGCCGGCCGCGGCCTTCATCCGCTTCGGATCGGGCGTCATGTCCTCGACCATGCCGGTGATGGCGGCGAGCGAGAGCGCGAGCGTCCGGAACGCGTCGAAGGCGCCTTCCTTGTCTTCCTGCATGTCCTTCGAATAGGCGAGCGGCAGGCCCTTCATCACGGTCAGAAGCCCGACCAGGGCGCCGACGATCCGCCCGGTCTTGCCGCGCACCAGTTCGGCCGCGTCGGGATTGCGCTTCTGCGGCATGATCGACGAGCCGGTGGTGAAGGCGTCGGAGAGCCTGACGAAGCCGAATTGCGGCGTCGTCCAGAGCACGATCTCCTCGGCGAGGCGCGAAAGATGGGTCGCCGCGATCGCCGCGGCGGCGAGCGCCTCGAGGGCGAAGTCGCGATCGGCGACGCTGTCGAGCGAGTTCGCGGTCGGCCGGTCGAAGCCGAGCGTCTTCGCGGTCATGTCGCGGTCGATCGGGAACGAGGTGCCGGCGAGCGCCGCGGCGCCGAGCGGGCATTCGTTGAGGCGCTTGCGCGCGTCGGCGAAGCGGCCCGCATCGCGCGCCAGCATCTCGACATAGGCCATGAGATGATGGCCGAAGGTGACCGGCTGCGCCGATTGCAGATGGGTGAACCCCGGCATGACCATGTCGGCCGAGTCGAGCGCGCGGGCGGCGAGCGCGCGTTGCAAGCGAGCGATCTGGAGGCGGATCGCGTCGATCGCGTCGCGCACCCACATGCGGAAGTCGACGGCGACCTGATCGTTGCGCGAGCGCGCGGTATGGAGACGTCCCGCGGCCGCGCCGACGATCTCGCTCAAGCGGCTTTCGACGTTCATATGGATGTCTTCGAGCGCGCGCGAGAACGAAAACGTCCCTGCCTCGATTTCGCCTTTGACTTGGGCGAGACCCTTCGCGATCGCCTGGGCGTCGGCGGCTTCGATGATGCCCTGGCGGGCGAGCATGGCGAGATGGGCCTCCGAGCCTGCGATGTCCTGGGCGGCGAGCTTGCGGTCGAATTCGATCGAGGCGTTGATCTCCTCCATCGCTTCGGCCGGGGATCCAGCGAACCGGCCGCCCCACATCGTGTTGCTCATTTGAGTTGGTCCTGGATGCTTGGACATGACGAAGATCGATAGTCCGCCGCGCCGGCGATTTGCTTTTGTTCCTGTTATCGGCGCGCTCGCGGCCGTCGTCGCCGCGGCCGTCCTATACGAGACGGCGCGGCCGGCCGGCAAGGCGGCGTCCGACTGCCCCGCCGATTCGACCAGGCTCGCGGCCGCGCTCGCGCCGCTTGCGAAGGGCGAACTCGCGGCGCTCGTCAGGTCTCGCCCGAGCCGCGGCGGCCCGAGGCGTTCGCGTTTCAGCGCGAAGACGGCGGCAAAGTGACGCTGGCGGACTTCCACGGCCGGGCGGTGCTGCTCAACCTGTGGGCGACCTGGTGCGTGCCCTGCCGGGCGGAGATGCCGGCGCTCGACCGGCTTCAGGCCGCGAAAGGCGGGCAGGGCTTCGAAGTGGTGGCGGTGAATGTCGACACCGCGCGGCTCGAGCGGCGGGCCGCGTTTCTCGACAGCATCGGCGTCAAGTCGCTCGCGCGGTTCTCCGATCCGAGCGGCGACGCCTTCGAAACCCTTCGCAAGGATGGCAAGGCGCTCGGCCTTCCGGTGACGCTGATCATCGACAAGGACGGGTGCGAAATCGGCGCCGTCGAGGGCGGCGCCAAATGGGACTCGGCCGAAGCGCAGGCGCTGGTCGAGGCGCTGAAGGGCGGGTAGGGCTGCGGCCGAGGACGATTTGGGACACTTGGGGGTTTTGTGTGGGTTTTTGGGGATTGAGTAAAGTGTCACCGTTTTCCGTTTTCCCGTTTTCCGTCGTTTCCTCCGTTTTCCCGAATGCGCATCGGTGTTATCGCGAGAATACGGAATACGGAGCGAATACGGTGGAATACGGTGGAATACGGTGACACTTTACTACGGTGGAATACGGGAATACGGTGACACTATCGGGAATACGGTGACACTTTACTCAATCCCCATTTCGTGTAGGTTTCCCTGCAGCTTCCCCTGAGGTTAGCAATGGCCCGTATCGCGCGCTTCGTCGTCCCCGGCCTGCCGCATCATGTCACCCAGCGCGGTAACCGGCGCGAGCGCGTGTTCTTCGGCGACGACGATTACGCGCTCTACCGCGATCTGCTCGCGGATCAATGCCGCAAGCAAGGCCTCGCGTGCTGGGCCTATTGCTTGATGCCGAACCACGTCCATCTCATTCTCGTTCCGGATCGGGAACAGGCGCTCGGGCGCGCGCTCGGCGAGACGCATCGGCGCTATTCCACGGCGATCAACGCGCGGCTCAGGGTGACCGGGCATCTCTTCCAGGCGCGGTTCGGCTCGGCTGCGATGGACGAGGAGCATCTGATCACCGCGGCGCGATATGTGGCGTTGAACCCGGTGCGGGCGCGGCTCGTCGAGCGGGCGGAGGACTGGCGCTGGTCGAGCGTGGGCGCGCATCTTGCGGGCCGCGACGACAGCCTTGTCCGCGTTGCGCCCCTGATCGAGCGCTGCGGCGGGCGCTTTGCCGATCTGATCGAGACCGAGCCGTCCGCCGAGGCGGTTTCCGTGCTGCGCGCGAGCGAAACGATCGGCCGTCCGCTCGGCTCGGCGGCGTTCCTCGATCGCCTCGCCGCCGCGACCGGCCGTGATCCGCGTCCCAAGCGGCGCGGGCGGAAAGCGCGCGACGAGGGCGGGGAGGAGTCTGGGGACTTTGGGGACTTTGGGGACTGAGTAAAGTGTCACCGTTTATCGTCCAGTGTCACCGTTTATCCCTTCCGTTGAGCTGCGGCGGGCGCGTGGCGAGTTCGCGAGTTCGAATCCAGTGCGGGGCAGTGCGAGTTCGGGGACAGAGTAAAGTGTCACCGTTTATCCGTTCGTTTATCGCCGTTTATCGCCCAAACGAGCAGTTGCAGAAAAATGCACTTAACTCGCTGAAAAGACGCGATCGCGCGCAAAACTGAACACTGCCCCGATCTGGCCAATAGGACCTCGCGCAACCGCTTGCGCCGGGCCGCTGTTCGGCTACGCCGCCTGATCGCGAAAGTCGCGCCCGAGCAGGCCGAGGCACCCCCAATTCAGGGCACCGGCGCGCTGAACAGGTAGCCCTGCGCCTCGGCGATCGTGCCCAGCGTTTCAATCACCCTGAGCTGCTTCACCGTTTCGACGCCTTCGATCAGCACGCACATGCCGAGCCGTCGGCTCATGGCGGCGACGCTTTCGACCAGCACCGAGGCGCGTTCCTGGACGCCAAGCCCCATGGTGAACGTGCGGTCGATCTTGATCCGGTCGAGCGGGAAACTCAAAAGATAGCTCAAGCTCGAATATCCGGTGCCGAAATCGTCGAGCGAAATGCGCAGGCCGCTTTCGCGCAGCGCCTGAAGCGTCCGGCGGGTGTCGCCCCGGTCTTCGAGCAAGGTCAATTCGGTGATCTCGAGATCGAGGCGGTGGGGGGAGAGGCCCGCGGAAGTCAGCGCGCCGAGGATCGTTCTCTCGAGATTGCCGCTGCGGAACTGCGTCGAGGACAGGTTGACCGAGACGCTGACGCTGTCCGGCCAGGCCGCGCAGGCCGCGCAGGCCCGCCGCAGCACCGACGCTCCCATCTCTTCCATCAGGCCGATCTCTTCGACGATCGGGATGAATTCTGTCGGAGATACGGCGCCAAGCACGGCGCTCTGCCAGCGCGCGAGCGCCTCGAACCCGACGATCCTGCGTGTCCCGACGGCGACGATGGGCTGGAAGTGGACATCGATGCCGTCGCTCGCCACCGCCGCGCGCAGTTCGAGCTCGATCAGGCGGCGGATCTGGATCTTGGCGTCCATCGCCGGCTCGAACGCCCGCCATACCCGCCGCCCGTCGGCCTTCGCCGCATAAAGCGCGATATCCGCCTTCGAGAGCAGCGCGTCGGGACTGGTCCCGTCGTCGGGCGCCGAGGCGCTGCCGATGCTGGCGCCGACGATCACCTCGCTGCCGTCGATCACCACGGCGCGGTTGATTTCGTCGATGATGCGCTTGGCCATGGCGGCGGTCTCCGATTGGCCGGCCGCATGTCGGTGAAGGATGACAAATTCATCGCCGCCCCAGCGGGCCACCAGGTCGCGCGGGCCGGTGATCGCGCTGAGCCGGCGCGCGATCTCCACCAGGAGCTTGTCGCCAGTGCGGTGGCCGAGACTGTCGTTGACCTGCTTGAAGTCGTCGAGGTCGAGAAACATCACGGTCAGGCCGTCCGTCAGCGACTGCTCGGGATGAAGGACAAGCGCGAGCTCCTCCTCGAAACATCGCCGATTTGGGAGCTCGGTCACCGGGTCGAAGAGCGCCATGCGGTTGATTTCGCGCTGGGCGTTGCGCCGCTCGGTGACGTCCTGAATGACCATGACGGCGCCGTCGTCCTTCGTCCGATGAATTGTAATTTCGATCGCCCTGCCGTCGGGCGTCTCGATCGGCATGACGATGTCCGCGCCGTCACGCCTCTTGCCGAAAACCGCGTATGAAAGCGGAACGAAACTCGCCTCGTCGATCGCCCGGCTTCGGACCAGCCTGCGAAACACGGCGCGGGTGTGTGTTCCGGCAAGCTCGGCGTCCGGAGAGATGCGGAATATGCTGTGAAACTTGTCGTTGGCGAGAATGAGCCGCCCCTGGCGGTCAATCATGCACAAGCCGTGCGACATATTGTTGAGCGCAGCGTCGAGTCGGCCGGCAAGCGTGTCGCTTCGATCGCGCTCGATGATCTCCGCCCGGAAAATGTCCTTCATGCGATTCGACGAGGACTTGATGAACAGGAGGAGCGGCAACAAGGAAATGACGATCATCGAGGGATACCAGCCGCCCGCGTAAACAAATGCGGCGCTGAGCGGGACGAACGCCGCCGCGAGCTGCGCGTTCATGCCCCGATCGAGCGCGAAGCTGCGAGTCCACATCCCGAACGCGTATGTCACGGTCACGGTTGTGGCGAGAAAGCGCACAAAGCCTTCGTCCGTCTCCATGAAGGCGACGAGCGTCCAGATGGACAGGAGGGCGATATGCGCGGTCGCCCCGGCCACGAAGATCCGCTCTCGCCTGCGCGCGACCTCGATATTTGGGCTCGGCCTGTTGTTGGCGTGAAGGAGCTGGAAATGCATGCGGACAAGTGAGAGGAGCAGCATCAACCCGGCGCATGCCCAGAGACCGATGCTTCTCGACGCGACGGCGGCTACGATCGCCGCGGCGACACTTGCCGTACAGGCCAGGAAAAGGCTACGGACCTCAACGAGGAGACTATCGACGAACCCAATGTACAACGGGCCGGGCAATTCTTCCCGGGCGGTACGATCGCGGGCCTTTTGCATCAGCCACATTAAGTTTACCCAACGTCCGACCGGCGGAGCGATCAACTGAACATTAATCTATGCGCAGCAATTCGATCGCTTTGGCCGGTTCTTTAAGAGATGATCGATAACGTCTCCGAGTTTTCCAACGACAGATATAGGCTGATGACCATTAAGTTTTTGCAATCGCGTGTGCGCCAAAAGGAGCGAGTCCAATTTCGGGTTCAGTCAATCCGCGACATGCGAGATAGCGTCACCACGACCGCACGTATGGAGGCAGTCTTGCGACGTGATTCCAGTCGTATTGTCGTCGCGCATCTAACTGAGCGAGATTTTGCGTCGGCCAGATTGACAATACCCGAGATTGGGGCTTTCAAGGATTATGAGGACTGGCTGGATTTTCGCGCGAGTGGTCTTTTTTGGTCTGCGAAGCCGCAGGTTTTTCTGTCGAATGCAGATCCCGGTAGACCTCGGACAAGTTTGACGAACTGGCGTGAAGCGACTTCGACTCTTCCAAGTATATCGGCCCTTGATCAATTTGCGGGCTCACTCACTGTCGTCAGCTGTTCAGGCGCCACAGGACGACAACAGGTTCCAGGTCTGCTCGAACCTTTTGCGGACGAAAAAGGAATCGTCGCTAGTCTCGTGAATGCCGGCCGCCAGGGGCCGAGGCGCCGTGGATCTACGGCGTCGAATTCGACCGTGCTGCAACCGACGAGTCGGCGCCGCAAAATACCGTACCAACAGATTTGGAGAGGATTTTCGCCCGGATTGACGGCCCAGCTGTTTTGAACTTTCATGCGAAAATGCACTCGATCGGCTTAAAAAGGGCCGTCCCGAATCGACACAAGCTATGGTTGTATAAGTGTTTACATTCCCTTAATAATTGATTAAACATGACCCGGGTTGCGGGAGTAAGGGTCATGTATATTCAAGCTTCGGGTCACGCGCCGCGCTTTGCGGATCGGGTTGCGGAAATGCTCGAACGCGTCGAGCATCGGCCGGCCATCTGTCAGGCCGACCGCGAAGCAGCGTATCGGCTTCGGTACGAAGCGTATCTGAGGCAGAACCTCCTGAACGAGCGCCTGGACGCGACGCTTTACGACGAGGTGTACGACAAGAGTCCCAACTCGCTCATAACGATGACATATATCGACGGCGAACTCGCGAGCACGGTTCGCGTGCACGTCATTACCGACGAGGCTGCGATATCGCCCGCACTCGATGTGTTTCCTGACGTTTTGGAGGCGCGACTGCGAGAGCGCCGCGTCATCATCGACCCTTCGCGTCTCGCCGCGCGCGCAGACATGGCGAAGAGGTTTCCGGAGTTGCCGTACTTCGCGCTCCGGCCGCCGTGGATGGCTGCGCACCATTTCAACGCCGGTTTCATCGTCGTGAGCTGCGCTATCGGACACTTGGGGTATTACCGCAGAACGTTCCGGGCCCAGGCATGGTCGGACCTGCGCAGCTATCCTAAAGTGACGGCCAAGGTCGTGTGCGTCGGCCTTGAATTCCCCGCCGAGCGCGACAGCGTCGAGGCGCGCTACCCGTCTTTCCGCTCAACGCCGGCCGAACGCGAAGCCCTTTTCGGCGAGTTCTCGTTGTCGCTCGGGCCATGCGGGGCCGCGGCGGGGAAAGCCCCGGCGGAGGCGGCGCTGCAACAGACGAATGCGTGATGACGTGAGCTTCGGGCCGAAGCGACGATCGAGCGGCGCCAATCGCTTTCGTCCGCCGGCGGAATTGAAGCACAGCGCGGCCCGGCGCCGCTAACGTCTTGAACTCCGCCATGCCGTCGCGGGCGAGCTGGTCGGCGCGGGCGTTCATTTCGTCCTCCGCATGGCCTTTGACCCAGAACCACTCGATCCTGTGCCGCCGGGCGGCCTCGTCGAGCCGACGCCAGAGGTCCTCGTTCTTGACCGGCTTTTTCGCTGCTGTCCGCCAGCCGTTGGCCTTCCAGGCGTCGATCCAGCTCGTGACGCCGCCGCGCAAATATTGCGAATCGGTGTGGACGCTCACGTCGCACGCCCGGTTCAAGGATTGGAGCGATTCGATGGCCGCGGTCAGCTCCATACGATTGTTGGTGGTGAACGCTTCGCCGCCCTTGAGTTCCTTTTCATGGCCGCCGTAGCGCAGGACGGCGCCCCAGCCGCCCGGGCCCGGGTTGCCGGAACAGGCCCCGTCGGTCCAGATCGAGACGCGTCGGCTCACCGCATGAGCCCATAGTCGGCGGCCGACCTCACCCGTTGGTGGAAGCGCAATTTGTCGCGATATTCGAGCGGATTTTTCGGCGCGACCTTCGCCCCCGCCGGCACGTTCAGCCAGTCGACGAGCCGCGTCAGCATGAAGCGCAGCGCCGCGCCCCGCGCGAGCAGCGGCAGGGCGGCGATCTCGGCCTTGTCGAGCCGCCGCACGCGCTCGTAGCCGGCGATCATCGCCCGCCCCTTCGAGACGTTGAACTCATTGTCGGGCTCGAAGCACCAGGCGCTGAGGCAAATCGCCAGATCGTAGGCGAGCGCGTCGTTGCAGGCGAAATAGAAGTCGATCAGGCCGGAGAGTTTCTCGCCGAGAAAGAAGACGTTGTCGTTGAAAAGATCGGCATGAATGACGCCGTGCGGCAGGTCCCTCGGCCAGTGAGCCTCGAGAAAGGCCATCTCCGCGGCGCTTTCCTCGCCGAGATGCGCAGCGACTTCGTCCGCGCGCGCTTTCGCGGCGTGCAAGAGGGATCGCCAGCCTTCGAGCGAGAGCGCATTGGCGCGTTTCAACGGGAAGTCGGCGCCGGCCAGATGCATCCGCGCGAGCGCTTCCCCGACCTCGCCGCAATGGCGAACGTTCGGCCGGCGAATCCATAATCCGTCGAGAAACGTGACGATCGTCGCCGGGCGGCCGGCGAGCTCGCCGAGCGCGGAGCCGGCGCGATTGCGGACCGGCTGAGGACAGGTGACGCCGCGCTGGGCCAGATGCTCCATCAGGCCAATGAAGAAGGGCAAATCCTCCGCTTTTACCCGCTTCTCGTACAGGGTGAGGATATATTGACCACTTGCCGTACGCATCAGGAAGTTGGAGTTCTCGACGCCTTCGGCGATGCCCTTGAACGATATCACGTCGCCGATCTCGTAAAGGGCGAGAAAGGCGCGCAGCGCGTCGTCCGACACTTCGGTGTAGACTGCCATGTCCGTCCGTTGAACTGGCGCATCGAGGGAGAGCGATGGCGGACCCGCTTAGCGGCGTGTATAAGGCGCGTCAATCGCCGCGTTTTCGCCGTCAGCCGTACGCCCATGGGCGCGCGACCGGGCGAGCGGATACCGCGCTTCAAGCACGGTTCGAGCGGATCGAACGGCCAGTCGCCAAGGTCCTCGATATTGGCGTTCGGAGGAAATCAGTTCGGATATTGCGGCGTCACGGACGACGCGGCGGCGCCATGCGGCGGCAATTGGATGGGGGTCCGCTTGATGCGCATCGTAATGATCGGGGCCGGCTATGTCGGGCTTGTATCAGGGGCCTGTCTCGCCGATTTCGGCCACGAAGTGGTTTGCGTCGAGGTCGATGAGAACAAGGTGGCGAGTCTGCGCGAAGGTCGCGTTCCGATCTATGAGCCAGGCTTGAGCGAGTTGGTCCTGGCCAATCAGAGCGCCGGGCGGCTCGCATTCACGACCAGCCTCAAGGAGGCCGGGCGCGGCGCGCAGGCGATCTTCATCGCTGTCGGCACGCCGTCGCTCGCCGAGGTCGGCTCGGCCGACATGCATTTCGTGCACGAGGCGGCGCGCGACATTGCCGGCGTCATCGAGGACTTCACCGTCGTCGTCGTGAAATCGACCGTCCCCATCGGCGCCGGAGACGAGGTCGAGCGCATCATCGCCGAGCGCGTGCCGCGCGACAGGTTCGCCGTCGTGTCAAATCCAGAATTCCTGCGCGAGGGCGCGGCGATCAACGATTTCAAGCGGCCCGACCGGGTGGTCATCGGCGTCGAGGACGACCGCGCGCGCGAGGTGATGCGCGAGATCTACCAGCCCATCGAACGCAATGGCGGACCGATCGTCTATACGTCCCGCCGCAGCTCGGAGATGGTCAAATATGCCGCCAATGTATTCCTGGCGATGAAGGTCACCTTCATAAACGAGATCGCCGATCTGTGCGAACGTGTCGGCGCCGACGTTCTGGACGTGTCGCACGGCATCGGTCTCGACGATCGCATCGGCCGCAAGTTCCTCAATCCCGGGCCAGGCTTCGGCGGCTCTTGCTTTCCGAAGGATACGCTGGCGCTGACCAGGCTCGCGGCCGACGCCAAGGCCCCGATCCGGCTGGTCGAAACGCTTGTCGACGTCAACGACAAGCGCAAGACGGCCATGGCCGCCAAGGTCGTCGCCGCATGCGGCGGTTCGGTCGCGGGAAAACGGATCGCGGTGCTCGGCCTCACTTACAAGCCCAAGACCGACGACATGCGCGACGCGCCCAGTCTCGTCATCGTCCCTGAGCTGCAAGCGGCGGGGGCTCAGGTCGTCGCCTATGATCCGGAAGGGCTTCGAACGGCCAAACCGCTACTGCCCGGAATCGAGTTCGCAGAGAACGCCTACGCCTGCTTGAAAGGCGCCGACGCGGGAGTGATTGTCACCGAATGGGACGAGTTCCGGGCCCTCGACCTTGCGCGCGTCAAAGCCTGCCTTGCCGCGCCGATCATCGTCGATCTGCGCAACATCTATCCGATAAAGGCAATGAAGACGCTCGGATTTCGGTATGTCTGCGTCGGCCGGGGCTTTGGCGGAGAGGGCTGACGCGCCGCAGCCAGCATGATCGCAGGCGCGATGGCGCGGCGGGAGCAGAGCTGCCGTTCTTGACCGAACCCGCAAAACCCGCAATCGAAAGTCGCCATGCCGCCGCCGCGTCAATCCCGATCCTGTGTCATCGTCGTCGAAAACCTGCCGGTGCCCTTCGATCGGCGGGTGTGGCAGGAGGCCCAGGCCCTCGCCCGGGCCGGGTGGCTGGTTTCGGTGATCTGCCCGGCCAACACGGCCTATCCGAAGCGGTTCGAGGTCATCGACGATATTGCGATCTACCGTCATGCGCTGCCGCCCGAGGGCCGCGGGGCGCTCGCTTACTTCCGCGAGTATTCGGCCGCGCTCATTCACGAATTCCGGCTCCTGATCAAGGTTCACCGTGAGCGCGGCTTCTCGATCATACAGGCCTGCAATCCGCCCGATCTCATCTTTTTGGCCGCCGCGCCGTTCAAGCTCATGGGCAAGAAGTTCATCTTCGACCAGCACGACGTCGGGCCCGAACTGTTCGTCGTTAAATATGGCCGCAAGGGCTTTCTCCATCGGGCGCTCATGTTTTTCGAGCAGATGAGCTACGCGATGGCGGATTTCGTCATCACCGCCAACGCGACGTTCAAGGACCTGGCTGTCAGCCGCGGCGGCAAGCCGCCATCGGTGGTCGAGGTCGTCTATGGCGTGCCCGACCGCAAGCGCATCCACCGCGTTGAGCCCGAACCCGGACTGCATGGCGGGCGCAAGTTCCTGCTCGGCTATCTCGGCATCATCAATGAGCAGGATGGCGTCGATCATTTCGTGCGCGCGGTCGCCGATCTGGTCAAGGCCAAGGGGTTCCGCGACTTTACCGCCGTCGTCGTCGGCTCCGGCCCGGCGCTCGAATCGGTGCGGGCGCTTGCGACCTCGCTTGGCGTCGCAGATTTCGTGCGCTTTACCGGCTATCTCAGCGGCGAGCGGCTGCTCGCGCATATCAGCGCGTTCGACATTGGCGTCATCCCCGACCCGTTCAACGAAGCCAACGACGTGATGAGCATGAACAAGGTGTTCGAATATTGCGCGATGGGGATTCCGACGGCCTGCTATCCGCTTCGCGAGACCAAGCGGCTTCTGGGCGAAGCGGGCGTCTACGCGCCGACGCTCGATCCCTCGGGGCTCGCCTCCGCCTGCCTCCAGCTCATGGAGGACGACGACCTTCGCCAGCGCTCGGCCGCGGCAGCGGCGAAGCTTTCGGTGGAGACTTTCGTGTGGGAGAACGAAGCGCGGAAGTATGTCGCGGTCTATGAGCGGGTGTTGGCGACAATGTCCGCGCCAGCGGTTGAGCCGGCCGGTCCGAGCGCCGGCTGAGCCGGACCGCCGGGGCAGGGGAGGCAGGCGCCGGTGGCCAGAATTCCCCGCGCCACCGCGGCCGTACGTTTTTATGCGCGCACGGACTTTTCAAAGAGTTAGGCGCCTTTTTCTGCAACTCGATTTAGATATATAACATTTGAACGATGTATAAAGTCTACGGCTTCGCCGGCGCGGGCGGGCCGAGGGGCGGGAGGCTCTTGAGATAGACGGCGATCGCCTGGCGGTCGGACTCGGGCAACTGGGCGAGATTGCGCACCACGGCCGTCATGCCGGAGCCGAGGACGTCGCCCGAAGGGGTGAAGCCGCTGGTCAGGGCTTCCACGATGTCGGCGTTCGTCCAATTGAGGAAGTCTCCGCCTCTCAGGTCGGCCGCCTTGCCGTGCCCGTCGGGCAAGGGCGCGCCCGCGAGCGCCCGACTCGCCTCCGTCTCGCCCAGAAAGCCGCGCGGGGTGTGACACTCGCCGCAATGGCCGGGGCCTTCGACGAGGTATCGGCCGCGGTTCCATTGTTCGCTTTGCGACGGGTCGGGGTGAAGGCCGGCGTTGTCGAAATAGAGCAGCTTCCACAGGCCCACGGCGCGGCGAATGGAGAACGGAAACGTGAGTTCGTTCACCGGCGCTTTGCCCGGAACCGCCGGCAAGGTGCGCAGGAACGCAATGAGATCGGCGACGTCGTTTGGCGTCATCCGCTGGTAGGAGGGGTAGGGGAAAGACGGGTAGAGGTTCTTTCCGTCGCGGGATACGCCCGACAGCAGCGCGTTGGCGAGATCGACCGAACGCCAGCCGCCGATCCCATCGACCGGATCGCTCGAAATGTTCGGCGGGTAGAACGAACCGAACGGCGTCTTGAGTTCAAGGCCGCCGCCCAGCCGCAAAGGGTCGTCCTGGCCCTGCGATTTGTGGCAGGAGTCGCAGCCGCCGGCGAAGAAAACGAGCCGTCCAGCAACAGCGTCGCCGGCGAGGCCCAGCGCTTGCCATTCTGTCTCGCTGTAGCGAGGCTTGGGCGCAGAGAGCGCCCACGCCAGCGCGCCGCCGGCGACGGCCAGCAGCGCGAGGACGAGGGCGACCCGCTTCATCCCCGCGCGAACTCAAGCCTCAGCCGCTCTTGGCCTTGTAGAGCTCGTGACACCCGCCGCAATTCTGGAACACCGCCGGAGCCAGTTTCTTGAAGCTCGCTTCATCGACGATGCCCGCCTGGGCGGCCTGGACATCTTTCGCGAATTTGGCGAATCGCGCGTCGAAATCGGCCTTGTTCTGCCAGATCGCGGGCAGCGCCGCAGTGCCGCCCCCGGTCTGGCTGTTGTCCGGAAACAGCGCCGCCGATTTGGACGCGCCCTCATAGAGCGTTTTCAGCGAGTCCTGCACAGTCGCCAGATCGAACGGCGTGTTCCCCTTCGACATGTCGAACATCTTTTTCGCCGCCATGCCGTCGCTCTTCATGAGCGCTCGCCGCTGGGCGATCGGATCGGCGTCGGCCCAAACCGCGCCGACGCCGCAGGCCAAAGCTACTAATACAGTCACCAAGCGTTTCATGACCCTCTCCCCACCAATTCATCGCTAAACACCGATCGCCGCGCATTTGTTCTCTGTGACTCGGCAATTTTCCGGGCGGGCGCCGTGCCCCGGCCGGGCGCGCTTGCCCCATGTGCGGTTTGAACTGTAGACTTTCAGGGCGCCGGAAACTATTCTCATTGTCTAACACGTATCAAGTACGTGATTTGTTTGGCCGGCCATTGTTTGGCCGGTAGGGTCTTAGCGCGCGCTTAGGCCTATCGCCCCACAAGGGGTGGCCGCGGGTCGTCCGTGAAAAATACCGTCCCGACCCGCTGCGGCAAGACCAAATATGGAGAGGACTGCATTGGACCTGCCGCTGGCGCCACCAACATTGGCCAAGAAGACCCGGGAAGGTCTGTTTTTCAACAGTTTCTCGATGTATATCTGCGTTCTGCTGGCCGTTTCTCTGGCTTCCTACGCAGTCTGGTTGCACACGCGCAGCATATTTGCGTGCTCGGCTCGGGGATATACATCAGACCGCTATCTCGCCTCGTGCAACGGCGGTAATTATGCTGATTATGAGCACGGCGCGTTCTGGTTCGAGTTGGAGCCTAGCGCGCTGGCGGCTGCTGCGAACGCCGACGTGCTGTTTCTCGGCAATAGCCGCCTTCAGGTCGCCTTCTCCGCCCCAGCGACAGCAGACTGGTTCGCGACTGCTGGGGCGAGCCATTACCTAATGGGGTTCGGCTATTATGAAAACGCCTTGTTCGAGGGTGAGCTTCTGCGCCGGATTCATCCCCGCGCGAGCGTCTATGTCATCAATATCAACGATTTTTTTGCTCGATCCGAATCTGTACCAATGTATACGATCTTACACGACCCAATGGCGCGCAACGGTTACCGCTGGAAACAGTTCTGGCAGCGTCTTCACGAGCCGATTTGCAAGAAATTACCTATAATTTGCGGGTCGAAATATGTTATTTTCCGCTCGCGGGAAACCGGGACGTACTTCACAATCGGGAAGATGCTAAATAATACTACGCCTGTCAGTTTCGATCAATCCGTCAACCAAGCCATGGTTGACAGCAATGTGGCCGGGGCGATTGATTTCATGAAACGTTTTACCCAAGGAAAATGCGTGATCCTGACGCTTGTCCCCTACAGTGGAACCGATATCGCTGACGCGAAAGCCATCGCTGCCGCTCTCGGCAAAAAACTCGTGACGCCCGACAACCTTGATGGCCTCAAGACCTCGGACGGGTACCACCTGGATCAGCAAAGCGCGCAGCGGTGGTCTGAGGCGTTTTTTGAGGTCGCGGGACCCGAAATTCGCTCCTGTATCGAAAGAAACCACGCGGCGGCTTCCTAAGCGGCCAGTCGCCGGTCTCATGCCGTGTTGGCTCCAGCTTGGACCGGATGTCCGCCGCTCGTCGCTGACCTGGCGCCCGACGGCGTTCGGGAGTGGCGCTTGGGCTGTGGACTGGCCAGGCGCCGCACGTTATGTTACCCCTCAAATCCGGAACGGACCAAATTCGGTTTTAACCGGCGGCCAAGCGAGGAAGCGGGGCCGCGGTCTGCCCGTCAAAAAAACCGTCACCGTTGGCTGCTTGCGAGAGTGAAGAGGATTGAATCCGCCTGTGACGCCACACACGCTCGCCAAGTCCCGAGAAAGTCTATTTGCCACCCATTGGACCCTCTATATTTCTGTTGTACTGATAACGGCCCTCTTTTCCTACGCTGTATGGCTGAGGACGCGAAGCATTTTTGCCTGCCCGGCGGACGGGTATGGCGTCGATCGGTATATCGCTTACTGTGGTGGAGTGAATTATAGCGACTACGAGCATGGAGCGTTCTTGTTTGCCTTGGAGCCCACGCTCGACTACGCGAACAAGGCGGACGTGTTGTTTTTCGGCAATAGTCGAATGCAACAGGCGTTCTCCACGACTGCGACGGCTGATTGGTTTTCGGCTGCATCCGCGAGATATTACCTAATGGGGTTCGGCTACGGGGAGGGCATGACCTTCGCCGAGGTGCTTTTGCGCAAGATGGATCCCCGAGCGTCCGTTTACGTGATCAACGTGGATGATTTTTTTGATCCAAAGGTGTCCAGTCCGGGCAAGGTTGCGCTCTATGATCCAATGGCGCGAAGTCGATACGAGGGGAAGCGATTCTGGCAACGTGTCCAGCAGCGGGTGTGCAAGAGTTTTTCCGAGCTTTGCGGCTCCGCGACCGTTATTTTCCGTTCGCGCGAAACGGGCCGGTATGACATTAGAGGCATGCGAGACGGTTCTGACCCCATTTCTTTTGATGAAGCCGTCGCCCAGAATGAGATTGACCGCGACAAAGGGGCCGCAATAGATTTCCTGAAGCAGTTTACTCAAGGGAAATGTGTTATTCTAACCCTTGTACCTTACGTCGGAACAAAGATCGGCGACGCTAACGCTATTGCGGCAGCGCTTGGCACGAAGCTGGTGACGCCTGCGCTTCCCGAAGGGTTGAAGACGGGTGACGGAACCCACCTTGATAGGCCGAGTGCAGAGCGTTGGTCCCAGGCTTTCTTCCAGGCTGCCGGGCCTGAAATTCGGTCCTGCATCGAGAAACACGGCATGGCGGCTTCGTTAGCTACGCCCTGATCCATCCCTTCGCTCAACCGGTCCGGTCCCTCCAATGCAATCCGCTTCCCCACCGAGCCCGACAATGGACTGGCTGCCGATCGCGGGCGATTTCCGTGAGGATCTGCGCGGGGCGCTGGCTCGGCCGGCGCCGGAGGATCGTCTCGAGGATCTTGCCTCGCTCGCCGGCCGTCGGCTAGGATTTGTAGAGACGATCCAACTCGATCGCGCCCTGGCGCGCCTCGGGATCAAGGAAGCCCGCGGCTTCCAGCCGGTCCGGCTCGCCATCCTCGCCTCGTCGACCATCGATCATCTGGCGCCTGCGATCCGCGTGGCCGGTTTGCGGCGACGATTGCTGATCGACGTCCATGGCGGAATCTATGGCCAATATCGGCAGGATCTGCTCGATCCAGGGTCGGCCTTGCATCGTTTTCAGCCCCAGGCGGCGCTATTCTCGCTCACTGCCCGGGAGGCGATCTCCAGCGTGGCCCTCGCCGCGTCCGGCGCCGAAGTCGACGGCGCCATCGGGAGATTTGTCTCCGAACTCGCGTCGTTGTGGCGCAGGGCGCGCGAGATCGGCGGCGCGGCAGTTATCCAGCAGACCTTCATTGACGTGAGCGAGCCGCTGTTCGGCGGCTACGACCGCATGGTTCCCGGCGCGCCCACGACCCTGGTCGCCCGGCTCAACGACAAAGTATGCGAGGCGGCGGCGCGCGACGGCGTGCTCGTTCTGGACGTTGCCCGCGCGAGCCAGAGGGATGGGATCGACGCCTGGTTCGACATCGGGCGCTGGCTGCAGGGCAAGCTGGAAATCGCGCCGCAGGCCGCGCCCCTTTACGGCGATCTCGCCGCCCGTATTCTCGCTGCCCAGCGGGGGCTGTCGAAGAAATGTCTGGTGCTCGATCTTGACAACACGTTGTGGGGCGGCGTGATCGGCGACGACGGACTCGAGGGCATCGTTCTCGGCGAGGGCAGCGCGGCCGGCGAAGCGCATCTTGCCCTGCAACATTACGCCAGGCAGCTCAAGGAGCGGGGCGTCGTTCTGGCGGTGTGCTCGAAGAACGATATCAAGATCGCCGAGGCCGCGTTCCGCGATCACCCTGAAATGGCGCTGCGCCGCTCCGATTTCGCAGCCTTCCAGGCGAATTGGGACGACAAGGCGCAAAACCTCAGGGCAATCGCGGCGAAGCTCAACATCGGCGTCGACAGCCTGGTGTTCGTCGACGACAATCCGATCGAGCGGGCGCGGGTGCGCCAGAGCCTGCCGATGGTCGCGGTGCCGGAGATGCCGGAGGATCCGGCGCATTATGTCCGCTGTCTGGCCGAAGCCGGCTATTTCGAAGCAGTCGCTTTCACCGCAGAGGATCGCGCCCGCGCTGAAGCCTACGCCGCTAACGCTGAGCGCGAGGCCCTGCTGGGATCGGCGGAAAGCATGGACGACTTCCTCCACGGGCTGTCGATGACCGCCGTTTACGGGCCGTTCACCGCCGTCGATCATGCCCGCGTCGTTCAGCTCATCAACAAGACCAACCAATTCAACACCACGACGCGCCGCTACGCCGGTGACGAGATCGCGCGGATCATGGAAGAGCCCGACGCCGTGACGCTGCAATTCCGGCTTCTGGACCGGGTGGGCGACAACGGGCTCGTCAGCACCATGATCCTGCGCCCGTCGCCCGACGACGACGAGACGCTCGAGATCGAGAACTGGGTGATGAGCTGCAGGGTGTTCGGCCGCGAACTCGAATTCGAGGCGATGAACATCGCGGTCGAAGCAGCGAGGGAGCGTGGCGCGCGGACGCTGGTCGCCGACTACCTTCCGACGCCCAAGAACGACGTGATCAGCAAGCTCTATTCGAGCCTCGGCTTCACCCAGATCGCCGCCCAGACGCCAACCAATGGCGCGACGCGCTGGATCCTCGATCTCGCGCGGCTATGTCGCCCGGAAGACCCACATCGTTGTGCAAGAGCAGCAGAATGACCGATCAAGAGATACTGACCAAATTCACCCGCATTCTTCGCGACCTCCTGCTCGACGACTCGATCGAGTTGACGATGGAAACCCGGCGTGAGGACGTCCCGAACTGGGATTCGTTCAATTACATCAATTTCATCGTGGCGGTCGAAATGGAGTTCGGGGTGAAGTTCAAGGTCGCCGATATCGAATCCTTCGCCAACGTCGGCGCGATCGTCAGAGAAACGACGAAGATGGTCGCTTGACGTTGGCGGGAAAGGGCGCGAACGCGCGGCGGGCCGCGAACATCACACGAATTCGGCTGTCCAGCGCGCGTCGCTTCATCGAATTGTCGTCACGACATTGTCGGGATTAGGCGGCCATGCTCTTCAATTCCCATGAGTTCCTGTTCGTATTTCTGCCGGCGACCCTGCTGGGATTCTATCTGCTCGGGCGCGTTTCCCGGCAGGCGGCGATTCTGTGGCTTATTCTGACGTCGCTAGTGTTCTACGGCTGGTGGCGGCCACTCAACATCCTCATCATCGGGCCATCGATCATCGTCAACTACCTGCTGGCGTCGTTCCTTTTGCGGTTGAGCGAGAGGGGTGAGCAGCCCCGGCTGTCGCGCGCGGTGTTGCTCGCCGGAATCCTGTTCAACGTCGCTTTCCTTGGATTTTTCAAATACGCCGATTTCGTCTACGGCACGGTCAATGACCTCTTCGGCGCCAATCTCCTCCTGCTGCACGTCATTCTGCCGCTCGGGATTTCGTTCATCACCTTCCAGAAGATCGCTTTTCTGATCGACATTCAGGCCGGGCGGGTCAAAGCCTTCACGTTTCGCGAATATTGCACCTTCGTTCTCTTCTTCCCCCAGCTCATCGCCGGCCCGATCGTCCATTATCGCGAGATGATGCCGCAGTTTGCGACCGCTGCATGCCGCTTCGACAAGGAGAACTTTGCCGTCGGCCTTACGCTATTGTTCTTCGGCCTGTTCAAGAAGGGCGTGCTCGCCGACCACATCGCGCCGCTGATCACGCCGATTTATGAGCACTCGGCCGCCGGCGGCAAGACGCCCTTTCTGCTCGCGTGGATGGCGGCGGTCGGCTTCACGCTGCAAGTCTATTTTGATTTCTCTGGCTATACCGACATGGCGCTCGGACTCGGACGGTTCTTCGGCATCAAGCTGCCGCCGAATTTCAACTCGCCGCTTAAGGCGTCGAGCATTATCGATTTCTGGCTGCGCTGGCACATGACGCTGACGCGCTTTCTTACCGCATATATCTACAACCCAATGGTGCTATGGCTTACGAGACGACGGGCGGTGAAGGGACGGCCAGGATTTGGCGGCCGCAACCCGTCGCTCGGCGCTTTCCTATCGCTACTGATGGTTCCGCTCCTCGCGACAATGTTCATATCGGGGCTTTGGCACGGGGCTGGATACGGATTCATCATTTGGGGCCTCATTCATGGCGTCTATCTCGTCGTCAATCATGGCTGGCGTGTGTACGCTGCGCATCGGTGGCGGGACCGAGCGGCCTATGCCCGGGTCATGAAGCCGGCGGGTTGGGCGCTGACCTTTGTTTCGGTTACGACCGCAATGATTTTCTTTCGCGCGACAACGGTGAGATCGGCGATTGACTTGGTGGGCGGGGTCTTCGGCCTGAACAGCGTCGCGCTGCCTCACGACGTCGCCGCGATCGCGGCGACCTATGGCACGGATTTCACGCAGGCTGCGATGTGGGTCGCCATCCTGTTGTTCATCGCCCTCGTCTGTCCCAACACCCTCGAGATTCTTGCCCCTTATGAGCCCGCTTTAGGTGTGAAGGCGAAGTCGACCGCGACGTTCTTTGGCGGGTTTCAAATTCCGGCCTGGGATCCCTCGCTGCCATGGGCGGTGGCGGTATCGGTCGTCGCCGCGGTCGCCATCTTTTCGACCGGCGGTCCGAGCGAGTTCCTCTACTGGCAATTCTAGGGGCGGCGCTTCACGGCCTCGCGAGCTCGTTGTCGAGCCCAAGCACCGCGATCTTGCCGGTCACGACCTCGGTGGGCCAGGAGACGCCGGTGAGGCCGGTCGTCACGGCGACCTTTTCTCCGCCCCCCGCGCTATAAGCGATGACGCCGCCGCCAATGGCGCCGCCGATCTTCTGACCCCACAGCTTCTCCCCGGTCGCCGCGTCGAGGGCGTAGAAATTGCCGCCGACGTCGCCGAACAAGACCAGGCCCCCGGCGGTCGGAGTGATGGCGCCCACGATCGGGTAATTGGACTTTAGTTTCCACTTCCAGGCGCCAGTATCCGCATCGACAGCGTAGACCCAGCCGCCCCAGGTTCTCCGGCCGTCATCCTGCCTACCAAAGGTGTGAAACGGATTTCTGGTCGCCATCCCGAACCATGGGCCACCGGTGTGGACATCCCTCATTTGTTGCTCGGTCTGCAGCATCACAGTCGTGCACCATTCAGTCTCGCCGGTGAGGATCAGGTTGGTCCGGGGATCATAGGCAGGACCGTTCCATTCCGCGCCGCCGGCCACGCCCGGGCAAAAGCGCACTTCGGCGTTGGCCGAGAATGGCGCGTCGGCGTTCTCCATCCTGGTCACCGGCACGCGGTAGATCACCGAGTTCTCGTTCAAATCGACGCCATAGAGGTACCCGTCCTTGGGCGCCTCGGCCATCAGCCTTTTGCCGCCCGCCGTTTCGATCAGGCTCGGCGCGCTGGCCACGTCCCAATCGTGCCAATCGCGCTGCACAAGCTTGAAATGACGCTTGTATGCCCCGGTCCTGGCGTCGAGCACGACGACCGAGCCGGTATAGAGATTGTCGCCCTTGCGCACCTCGCGCGCAAAAGCTGGCCCGGGATTGCCGACCGGCACGTACAGTTCCCCGGTAGCCGGGTCGAGCGTGTAGGACGTCCAGGTGGCGCCGCCGCTGATCGGTATCCCCGGCGCGTTGTTCCAGGTTGACGCGTCGAGCGGCGAGGCGCCCTCGGGTCCTCGGACCATATCGCCCTCGGTCTTGGGGACGAGGAAGAATTCCCAGACCACCTTGCCGGTCTTGGAGTCGAGCGCGAACATGCGCCCCTTGCCCCCTTTGGCGTCGCCGCCGGCGTTGCCGATGAAAACGAGGCCGCTCCAGGCGATCGGCGCGGCGGAGACGAACTCACCCCTGCCTGCCTCGGTGATCGTCGTCGCCCAGAGGCGTTTACCGGTATTGAAGTCATAGGCGAGCACGCGCCCGTCCTGGGAGCCGCGGAAGAGCATGCCATCCAGGTAGGCCACGCCACGCATCGCAGACAGGATCGTGGGCGGCACATCCTCATGCGTGCGCCAATTCTCCGCGCAGCTCGCCGGATCGAGGGAGAAAATGTCGGACTTGGTAACGCCGATCAAGGCGCCTTTGACCATGATCAGGCCGGACTCGAAGCTTGAGTACTGCCCAGTGTCGTAGGTGCACAACACCTTCAGCCTGCCGACAGTCTCTGTGTTGATTTCGGCCAGCGGCGCGTAGCGTTCCGAGGTGAGCGTCCGGTTGTAGCTCGGCCAGTCTCCGTCGCCGGCCTCCGCCGCAGCGGGGAGAAGGGCGGGAGCGGCGGCGGCTGAGCGCCTGTACGCCGGGTTAAGCTCAGTCGTAATCGCGCCCCTCGGCGCAGACCAGGAGCGGAGATAGTTGCGCGTCATAGCGACAATCAGTGACATCTGGACGGGATTGGCGCGGAAGAGCGCAGCCCCGCCCGCCGCGCCCGCCGCTACCAGGGCGGTGGCGACGAGGGCAGCTATAACTAGGCGTCTCATCATCTTAAGTTCATCGGTCCGAGCAGCGTGGTGAGCGCTGACAGCGGGATATCACAGGGGCGTCCGCCCCAGTCGCGCCAGCGAAAGTCGCCGCCCCCGGCCGAACCGCCGGCATTCATGCTCAAAGTGGATCCTATGACGAGGGAAAAAAAGTCGCGAATGGTTGCCAACAATCAAGTCGCGTGAGCTTGCCGCCCATGCGTGAGAAACCAACAGCAGAGATCGGATCATCGCGCAAGTGCGCACGAAGTCACACCGCCTCTCGCAGCCCACGCGGCAGCGGAAAGGCCGCGGATTCGCTGGTCGTCTTCAGCGTCTCGATCGCGATCGCATCGGCGATCAGCTGCGCGGCGCAACCCTCGCGTGCGGCGACCTCGCACAAATGCTGAGAATTGGCGGAATTGGCCGCCCCGACGACGATGACCGCTTCGACTTGGCGCGCGGCCGCTTTCACCGCCTCCTGCCGGTTGGTGGTCGCATAGCAAATGTCTCCGACGGGCGGCGCGTGAATCACGGGAAATCGCCGCTCGAGCGCGGCGACGATCTCACGTGTCTCGTCGATCGAGAGCGTCGTCTGAGTTATGCAAGCGATCTCGCCGGCAACCGGCGCGAACGGAGCAGGCGACGTTCATGTTGTCCTCGAGAAAGGGAGATCGGTCATGACGAAAGCGTTTGGCGGGACATCGACGACTGACGAGGTGCTTGAGGGCTTGAGCTTGAGCGGGAAGCGCGTGCTGGTGACGGGCGTGTCGGCCGGCCTCGGCGTGGAGACGGCCCGGGCGCTTGCTGCCCACGGCGCGGAGGTGGTCGGGGCCGCTCGCGACCTCGCCAAGGCCAAGGCCGCGACCGTCGAAGTCCGCGCCGGCGCTGCGAACGGCGGCGGGCTCGATCTCATCGAGCTCGATTTGGCCTCGCTCGCGAGCGTGCGCGATTGCGCGGACACGCTGATCGCCGAGGGCGCGCGATTCGACCTCGTCATCGCCAACGCCGGCGTCATGGCCTGTCCGTTCGGCAAGACCGCCGACGGGTTCGAGACTCAGTTCGGGACCAATCACCTAGGACATTTCCTGCTCGTCAACCGCATCGCGGCGCTGATGAATCCTGAAATCTCGGCTGGTCAACCTGTCCTCGGCCGGCCATCGATATTCCGACGTCGACCTCGACGATCCGAACTTCGACCGCACGCCCTATGACCCGTGGATGGCCTACGGCCGTTCGAAGACCGCCAATGTCCTGTTCGCGGTCGAATTCGACCGCCGGCACAAGGCGAGCGGCGTGGCCGCGACCGCCGTCCACCCAGGCGGAATCCAGACCGAACTTTCGCGCCATCTTTCGCGAGAGGCGGCGCAAGCGCTGATCGACCGGATCAACGCCGCCAATCGCGCCACCGGCCAGCCGGACTTTGTTTTCAAGACTATCCCGCAAGGCGCTGCGACGTCGGTTTGGGCCGGCGCGGTCGCGAGCGCACAAGAGGTCGGCGGGCGCTATTGCGAGGATTGCCAAGTGGCGGAAATCGTTTCCGACCCCGCCAATCGCAAGGGGGTGAAGCCTTATGCGCTTGACCCGGAGCGCGCCAAGGCGCTGTGGGCGAAGAGCGAGGAGATGGTCGGCGAGCGGTTCCCATAGCCCGGCGGGGTCGCCGGGCGGCGGCGAGCGTCGCGTGGTCCGCGAGTCAAGGCCAGGGCCGCGACGCGCAACGAAAACCAAATCCCCGCAACAGAAACAAAATCCGTCGCAACAAGAACCAAATCCCTCGCAACAAAAACCAAGTCCGTCGCAACGAAAACCAAATGACTTTCCGGGTCGCCGATCGGGACTTGTCAACGGGTTATATCCTCGGTTCCAGGATCCCAGCCTCTTTCTCTCTCTTTGAACAAAACCGGGCCGACCGCACGCCCGACCCGCCACCGGGCCGCGACACCGCATCAGACAGCCGTACGGCGACTTATAGCCAGGCCTTCTGGTTATCGCAAGGATTTGTCGTTCTTTTGCGAAAAACAGGCAAGAATCCGGCCCGCGCGAACCATATGCCCGCCCTTCAGTCGGCGGACGCCCGCTTACTTGCCCATCTTGCCTTTCATCGCTTGGATCGCCTTGGCGCAGCCGACGCTGACTTCCATCTTGTGTTCTTTCAGGCACGCGATGATGCGTCCGCCGCCCATCTGCACGCCCGGGCAAAGCCGCGCGACATCCGACTTGCAATATTTCATCGCCTCGGCCTGCTGGGCAAGGGCGCTCGATCCTGCGAACGCGATCAAGGCGAACGAAGCGACGGCTGCGACTGCGAATTGACGAACCATGGCATTTCCCCTCTTTTGCCGGCGAAGCGCGACGCTGGACCGCCGTCTGATAAGATCGGCGCCCCGTGGCGGTCAAATGAAATGATCGCTGGGGACAGGGGCGTGTGGCGCGGGCAGGGGAGAAATCATGGACAAGCTCAGTCTGCAAAACCCGCTGTTTGCGACCTACGTCATCGCGGCGACGTTGATGATCCTGAAGGTCGTGGCCATGTCCTGGCTCACGGTCGTGCGGATGATGCAGGTCAACGGCGGCTTCCGCTCGCCGGAGGATTTGCGAAGGACGCCGCTCAATACGAGCCCCGACCCAAGCCAGCTCGAGCGCAATGAGGCTGTGGACCGCATCCGCAGAATTCAGCTCAACGATCTCGAGAACGTTCCGTTCTTCCTCGTCGCGGGCTTTCTCTACATCCTCACCGAGCCGTCGCTGCTCGTCGCCCGCTTGCTGCTCTACGGCTACGTCTTATCGAGGCTCGCCCATTTCGCAGCCTACTATACCGCACAGACCCATGACATGCGAGCGACGCTGTGGACCATCGGCTCGCTGATCCTGATCTACCTCACGGTTTGGCCGCTCATCGTCGCGCTCGGGATTTGAACGGAAGCTTCCGCCGTGGTGCTGGCCTCCGCCCGCGCCACCGTCTAAGACCGCGTTCCCTCATGATCGGGATTGGCGAAGTTGAACGCCCCGCAGGCCGCCCGCGACAAACGGCCCGTGTTCACGCACGGGTCGCTAATGCGCCACGTCGCGGTGATGACCGCGACCGGCGCCATCGGCTTGATGGCGGTGTTCGTCGTCGATCTCCTGTCTCTGTTCTGGGTGTCGAAACTTGGCGATCAGGCGTTCAAGGCCGCCGTCGGCTACGTCGGCTTGACGACGTTCTTCGCCATGTCGATCAACATCGGGCTCACCATCGCCGCCTCGGCGACGGTCTCGCGCGCGCTTGGCGCCGGCGACCGGCCGCGCGCCCGCAGGCTTGCGGCTTCCTCGCTCGTCATCGCCGCGATCTTCTCGGCGGCGATGGCGGCTCTGATGTTCGTCTTTCGCGACTGGGCGCTGACGACGCTCTTGCACGCTCACGGCGAGCCGGCCGCGGTTGCGTCGAAATTCATCGCGATCAGCATTCCGGCGAACGTGCCGCTGGCGGTCGGCATGGCGTTTTCGGGCATATTGCGCGCTGTCGGCGACGCCCGGCGGGCGATGTATGTGACGCTTTCGGCCGGGATCGCGACTGCTTTTCTCGATCCGCTGCTCATCTTCGGCTTCGGTCTCGGGGTCTATGGCGCGGCCTGGGCGACAGTCCTCTCGCGCCTTATCCTGTTCGCCGTCGGCTGGCGCGGGGCGGTCGGCGTTCACGACCTCGTCGCGCGGCCGAAACTCAACGCCGCGCGCGGCGACTTCGGCCCGATCATGGCGATCGGCTTTCCAGCGATCATGGCCAATATGGCTGCGCCGGTCAGTTCAGCCTACACGCTCAGGATATTCTCCGATTTCGGCGAGGCGGCGATCGCCGCCTCCGCGATCATCGACCGCGTCACGCCGGTGGCGTTCGGGGTCATCTTCGCGCTCACCGGTTCGATCGGCCCGATCATCGGCCAAAACTATGGCGCGAGACTGATGGACCGGGTGCAGCGGGCGCTGACCGATTCTTTCATCCTGTCGATCGGCTACGTTCTGTTTGCGTGGGCGACGCTGGCGCTCGCTGCCCCGGCGCTGATCGCCGCCTTCGAGGCCAAGGGCGACAGCGCACAATATGTCGCCTTCTATTGCCGCTACGGCGTCTCGGCGTGGCTGTTTCTGGCTTGCCTTTTCGTCGCCAACACCGCGTTCAACAATCTCGGCTTTCCCCTGTTATCAATGGCGTTCAACTGGGCGCGGGCGACGCTGGGCACGATTCCATTCGTGACCTTTGGCGCGCGTTATGGCGGGGTGCAGGGCGGTCTGATCGGCTTCGCGCTCGGCTGCGCCGTCTTCGGCCTCATCGCGGTCGCCACGGCCTATGCGGCGACGTGGCGGCTGGCCAAGGCTATTGACGGCGCCGATCGCGCGGCGGCACGGCCCGCGCCCGCGATCGAGCGGCGAGGAGCAAGCGCGCCATGACGCTCAACGACAGCCGCAGGAAACCGGCGCCTGACGGGCGTCGCAGAAGGCGACGCCTCACCCCTCATCGACTGTCGGAGCGGGGTAGGGGCCAGCCTCGCTCCCCTTCGTTGCATTGTCGGAGCGGCGCGACTATCTAGCCGGGTCGCCGGTTCGCCGGCCGGTGGGATGGGCGCCTGAATGGCTCGCGACGTCGTCGATAGTGAGGTTGTCGAGTCGCGCGACGCGCTCGTCGCGTGGCTCGAAGCGGGTTGCAAGCCGGGCGGTCCATTCCGAATCGGCACGGAACACGAAAAAATACCATTCTACCGCGCGGATCGTACGCCGGTTCCCTACGGAGGCGACAGGGGCATCCGGGCGCTGCTCGAGGGCATGCAAAAGAGGCTCGGCTGGGACGGGATCGAGGACGACGGCAATCTCATCGGCCTCTATGACCCGAACGGCGGCGGCGCCATTTCGCTCGAGCCAGGCGGACAGTTCGAACTCTCGGGCGCGCCGCTCGACAACGCACATTTGACCGCGGACGAACTCGATCGGCATCTCGCCGTTTGCCGCATCGTCGCCGAGCCGCTCGGCATCGGCTTTCTCACGCTCGGCATGAGCCCAAAATGGTCGCTTGCCCAGACGCCGTCGATGCCGAAGAGCCGCTACGCGATCATGGCCCGCTACATGCCGAAGGTCGGAACCCGCGGGCTTGACATGATGTTTCGCACTGCGACCGTGCAGGCCAATCTCGACTTCATGAGCGAACGGGACATGGTCGCCAAGATGCGCGTCGGCTTGGCGCTGCAGCCGGTGATCACCGCGCTCTTCGCCAATTCGCCATTCACCGACGGCAAGCTCAACGGTCTCCTCTCCGCGCGATCGGAGATCTGGCGCCATACCGATCCGGCGCGCACCGGCATGCTCGCATTCGCCTTCGAGCCCGGCATGGGGTTCGAGCGCTATGTCGACTACGCGCTCGACGTGCCGCTCTATTTCGTGAAGCGCGGCGACCACTATCAGGATGTCGCGGGCGCAAGCTTTCGCGACCTGCTCGCCGGCCGGCTGAAAGAGGCGCCGGGCGAGCACGCCACGATGGCCGATTGGGCGAACCATCTGTCGTCGATTTTCCCGGAAGTGCGGCTCAAGCGCTATCTCGAAATGCGCGGCGCCGACGTCGGCCCGCCCGAGCGCATCGTCGCGCTTGCGGCGCTGATGGCAGGGCTCTACTACGATCCCGAAGCGCTCCGCTCGGCCGAAGCCCTGATCGCGGATTGGAGCGCCGAGGACCGGCAGAAGCTGCGCGACGACGCGCCGCTGCTCGGCCTAGCCGCCGACGCGCGCGGGCGCGACCTGCGTTCGGTCGCAGTGGACATGCTCGCGATCGCCCGCGGGGGCTTGAAGCGGCGCCGCAGGCTCAACGCGCGCGGCGAGGACGAGACGATCCTGCTTCGTCCGCTCGAAGCAATCGCTGCGAGCGGACGGGAGCCGGCGCGGCATTGGATCGAGCGCTACGAAGGCCCGTGGGGGCGGTCGGTCGATCCGGCCTTCGACGAGGCGGCTTTTTGAACCGCGCCCGGGAGCGCCTCAGCGCGCTTCGTCGGCGGCGCTCGGCGGCAGAAAGATGCGCTCGAGGCCCGCGGGCACGGCAATGAGTGCGGCGCCGGCAGAGCGCACGCTGCCGACGAATTCCGGCGCGTCGATCTTACCGAACGGGGAGGGGCGGCCGCCGATCACGCCGTCGGCGCCGAACCGTGCGCCTGCCGCGATATAGCCGCTGATGTGCCTGCAATCGGCCGCGCCCTTGCGGTCGCCCAGCCCGACGCCGTGGCCGCCGCACGGCGCAGGGTCGGCCGACGCGGCGGGAAAGACGGAGCGGTCTGACCCGCCAGCGCTCGCCAGTTCGACCGGACCGCCGAGGAGTAAGGCTAAGAGCAGCGCGCAGGCAAGTCTCATAGACCCTTGCGCCCTGCGGCGCGGGCGAGGCTGACGGTGAATCATCGCCGGCCGGAATGAAGCGTGATCGTGGCGGCAAAATGGCCGGCGCCTTTGCAACGGGCGAAAGTCAGCGCCTGTCGCTTCGGCGCCACTTCGGCCAGTCGCCGAGCGTGGCCTGAACGAGCGCCAGCGCCGCGACCGCGGCCGTATCCGCCCGCAGGATGCGGGGGCCGAGGCTCAGGCGCACGACCCGCGGAAGAGCGAGGATCGCCGCCCGCTCGTCGTCGTCGAAGCCGCCCTCGGGGCCGACGAGGAGGCCGACGCCATGCTCCGCGCTGACTTGGGCGAGCTCGTCGAGCGGGCTCGCCTGCGGCGCCTCCTCGTCGCAGAAGACGATCAGCCGCTCGCGCGGCCAGCGGGCCAGCGTCTTTTCGAGCGTCTCGGGCGCGGCGACCTCGGGCGCCCAGATCACCCCGCATTGCTCGCAGGCCTCGATCGCGTTCAAGCGCAGACGCTCGAGGTTCACGCGCGCGATCTGGGTGCGCCGGGTGATGAGCGGCATGAGCCGCCGCGCGCCCATCTCGACCGCCTTCTGCGCCATATAGTCGAGGCGGGCGTGCTTGAGCGGCGCGAACAGGTAATCGACGTCCGGCGGCGCCTCCTGCGGCCGGATGCGCCGGCCGACAATGAGCGAGGCGCTCTTGCGCGAAGGCGGCGCGAGCCTGCTTGCGAATTCGCCGTCGCGGCCGTTGAACAGCAGCACGGAGGCGTCCGCGCCGAGCCTGAGCACGTTGACGAGATAGTTCGTCTGCTGCGGATCGAGCTTGACCTCGGCGCCCTCGGCGAGCGGCGCTTCGACGTAGAGCCGGGGGGTGCGGAAATCGGTGCGGGCCATCCATGTCCCATAGCTCGCGCGAGCGGCGGCCGCCATCGCGGACGCGGTCGGCCGAAAGGTAACAAATCCCGCGCGGCGGCGAACGGCTTGAGCGGCGCGCTGTGACGTTTGGCTTCTCGCGCGCGGAGGACAAGCCATGACTCACTCGTTGAAGATGGGCGCCTGCTTTGCGGCGCTGGCGGCGCTCGGCTCTCCGGCGCCGGTCCTCGCCGCCGACGCGGCGCATCCGACCGTGGTAGAATTGTTCCAGAGCCAGGGCTGCTCGTCGTGCCCGCCGGCGGAGGCCAACGTCGGAGCGATCAGTGACCGCCCGGACGTGCTCGCGCTCGCGTTCGAGGTCGACTATTGGGATCGGCTCGGCTGGAAGGACACCTTCTCGAAGGCGGCGTGGACAGCGCGCCAGTACGCCTACGCCCGGGCGATGGCGCGCGATGGCGTCTATACGCCGCAGGTGGTGGTCAACGGCCGGGTCGAAGGCGATGGCCTGGAGCCAGGCGCGCTGGCGGGGCTGATGAGCCGCGGCGATCGGGGCGCGAGCGGCCCGCCTGTCGGCTTTTCCGGCGGCGCGGTGACGGTCGGGGCAGGGGCCGCGCCCTCGGGCGGGGCCGATGTCTGGCTTGCGCGCTATATCCCGCGCACGGTCGAGGTCGCGATCCCGCGCGGCGAGAACGCCGGCCATACGCTGCCCTATAAGGACGTCGTGCGGGAGATGATCCTGCTCGGCAAATGGCGCGGCGAAGCGGCCAGCTTCCCCCTGCCGGGCGGCGCCGAGGCGGGCCTTGCCGAGGCCGCGATCGTCCAGGGCGCCGGCTGCGGGCCGGTGGTGGCCGCCGCGAGGCGCTGACCCCGCGCCAACGGGCGGATCAGGCCCCATCCTTCAAGCTGGCGCGAGACCCCGCCGCGCTCCCGGGCTTCTGGGCAATTTGGCGGCGAAAAGCGGACGTCATGCGCTGATCGCATGGGCTTTTGCTCGCCGGCTCCGCCACAATTCCCGTACGCGAACAGAGTGCTTTGCCGCCGAACCGGGAGAATTAAAACGGGGAACAGGCATCGGAACAGGGAGCGCGTTGCGCCTCGCCACAATTGCCTCGAATCGGCGAAAGGGCCGGCGCGTTGCCCTATGGCGCGGCGATGCGGCGAGCTTCCAATGGCGGGCGCCGCCGAGTCCGGGAGGCCGTGACCGCGAAAACGCGGATCTGGCGTCCGGCTCGACTCACCCGCTAGTCTCTCTAGGCATGAGTTCAGAACTCCTGCCCCGAGGGATTGCCTGCCATGGTCGCCAACCGCCCGCTGTTTCGCAAGCTCGACAACCTTCTGCTTCGCGTCGCCGACCTCGATGCGGCGATATCCTTCTATCGCGACCGTCTCGGGCATCCGGTCATATGGCGAAGCGGGGGGGCGGTCGGATTTGGCCTTCCAGAGACCGACGCGGAGCTCGTCGTTCACTTGCATATCGGCCCGGAAACCGATGTTTTGGTTGAAGATGTCGACGAGGCTTTCAAGTTATTCGTGAACGCGGGCGGCGAGGCCTTGGAGCCGCCTTTCGATATCGCGATTGGCCGATGCGCGCGCGTGCGCGATCCGTTCGGCAACGAATTGGTCATTCTCGATCAGTCGAAGGGCGCTCTGGCCACCGATGCGGACGGCCGGGTGACCGGCGTCCGGCCTGCCGCGTCGTCTCGGCCGCTCGCGGCATGATTGAGATTCCCACTTGCGCTTTGATCGATGTTCTGCAAATGTTCTTATTACTGCAGCGAGCCCGGGCGGGGGGCGAAAAATGGTGGCGCGCGTATCGACGGTGGCCTTCGAGGGCGTCGAAGCCCGCCCGGTTGACGTCCAGGTGCAGATCGCCGGCGGCGCGGTCGCGTTCACCGTCGTCGGCCTCGGCGACAAGGCGGTCGCCGAATCGCGCGAGCGGGTGCGCTCGGCGCTGATCGCCTCGGGGCTCGCGCTTCCCGCCAAGCGCATCACCGTCAACCTCGCGCCGGCCGACATGCCGAAGGAGGGCAGCCACTACGACCTGCCGATCGCGCTCGCCGTCATGGCGGCGATCGGCGCCATTCCGCCCGACGCGCTCGACGGGTTCGCGGTGATCGGGGAGCTTGCGCTCGACGGGACGATCAGCGCCGTCGCCGGCGTCCTGCCGGCGGCGATCGCCGCCAACGCGGCGGGCAAGGGCCTGATTTGTCCCGCGCCTTGCGGCCCCGAGGCGGCGTGGGCCTCGGCCGACCTCGAGATTCTGGCGCCGCGCTCGCTGATCCAGCTCGCCAATCATTTCAAGGGTTCGCAGGTTTTGTCGCGCCCGGAGCCGGCGCTCCGGTCGTCGAGCGGGCCGCAGCCGGACCTGCGCGACATCAAGGGCCAGGAGAGCGCCAAACGGGCGCTCGAAGTGGCGGCGGCGGGGGGCCACAATCTGCTCATGTGCGGGGCGCCCGGCGCGGGAAAGTCGATGCTCGCCCAGCGCCTGCCGTCGATCCTGCCGCCGCTCACCCCGCGCGAACTGCTCGAAGTGTCGATGATCCATTCGGTCGCCGGCATCCTGGCCGGCGGCGCGCTGACGGACCGGCGCCCATTCCGCAGCCCCCATCATTCCGCCTCGATGCCGGCCTTGGTCGGCGGCGGCGCGCACGCGCGGCCGGGCGAGATTTCGCTCGCCCATAACGGCGTGCTTTTTCTCGATGAGCTGCCGGAGTTCCAGCCCCAGGCGCTCGACAGCCTGCGACAGCCGATCGAAACCGGCGAAGTGGCGATCGCGCGCGCCAACCATCGCGTCGTCTATCCGGCGCGGTTCCAGCTGATCGCGGCGATGAACCCCTGCCGCTGCGGCTCGGCCAACGAGCCGGGCTATGCCTGCAAGCGGGCGCCGAACGAGCGGTGCGTGGCGCAATATCTCGGCCGCCTTTCCGGGCCGCTCCTCGACCGCTTCGATCTCGTCGTCGACGTGCCGTCGGTTTCGGCCGCGGATCTGATGACCCCGCCGGCCCGCGAAGGGTCGGCCGAGGTCGCGGCCAGGGTCGGCGCGGCGCGCAAGATCCAGATCGAGCGCTATGCCGAGCTTGGACTTGAGGGCGTGGTCTGCAACGCCGGCGCGCCGGCCAGCATCGTCGAGGAGATCGCGGAAGCGGATGCGTCGGGCCTGGCGCTGCTGCGCGACGCCGCCGAGCGGCTGCGCCTCTCGGCGCGCGGCTATCATCGGGTGCTCAAGCTCGCCCGCACCCTCGCCGACCTCGACGGCGGCGGACCGACCCGCCGCGCCCATCTCGCCGAAGCGCTTTCCTATCGCGGGACGCCCGACCGCAACGCCGCCGCGGCGTAAGGCGCCGTCGCGCTCCCTTCATCAGTCGGAAGAAGGCGCTCTCCTCCCGCGGGGCCTCAATCGCGCCGCTGCCGCTACGTGAGGGATGCGAATTGGCGCAAATGCCGACAATTCGCTCGAATTGGGCAAAGGATTCTCAACCGCCGCCTGAAACCATGGGACCGGAAGCCGATCGGCGCGAGGCCGGGCTCAAGCGGGATATTTCATGGATTTGGGCGCCGGTTTGGCCGATTTCGCCGTTCGCGCGCTGAGCCTTCAGGCCGGCGCGGTCATCGCGCTCGCCGTCGCGCTCGCGCGGCCGTGGCCCGCGGCCGGCAGCAGGCGGAAGCGCGCGCGACGCTCGTCGCCGCCGAGAACGAAGGCCTGCGCGACGAGCTCTGGCGGCTGAAGGAAGCCGCCGCCGGACGCGACCGGGCCGAGGCGGCCAACGAGGCCAAGTCGCGCTTCCTGGCGACGATGAGCCACGAGATCCGCACCCCGATCAGCGGCATCCTGGGGATGGCCGACCTCCTGCGCGAGGCCGCGCTCGATCCCGAGAATGCGAGCTACGTCGAGGCGATCCGCAGTTCGGGCGGGGCGCTGATCGCGCTCATCGACGAGATCCTCGATCTCTCGAAGATCGAGGCAGGCCATTTCGATCTCGTCGTCGAGACGGTCGATCTGCGCAAGCTGGTGGAAGGCGTGGTCGAATTGCTCGCGCCGCGAGCCCAGAGCAAAGGCGTCGAGATCGCCGCGTCGTTCAGCATCGCCGCGCCGCGCTTCGTGCGCGCCGACGGCCTGCGCCTGCGCCAGGTTCTCACCAATCTCGCCGGCAATGCGGTCAAGTTCACCGATCAGGGCGGCGTCTGCGTCGCGGTCGAGCGCGGGCAGGGGGGCGAGGCGCGGTTCTCGGTCATCGACACCGGGCCCGGCGTGCCGGCCGATCGCCGGGCGGCGATCTTCGACAGTTTCGAGCAGGGCGACGGCTCGCACGCCCGCCGCTTCGAGGGCGCGGGACTGGGGCTCACGATCTCCCGCGAGCTCGTTCGCCTGATGGGCGGCGAACTGACGCTCGCCGGCAATCCGGGCGGAGGGTCGATCTTCGCCTTCGCCGTCCGCCTGCCGGAATGCGCTGCGCTCGAGCCGGCCGGCGCGGTCGAGGCGAGGGCGCAGAGCCTCGAGGGAGCGCGGGCCCTCATCATCGCCCATTCGCCGTTCGAGGCGCCGGCGATCGGGGCGCGACTCATGGAGGCGGGCGTGATCGTCGAGCGCGCCGACGGCGTCAGCCCCGGCCTCAAGGCGCTGAGCCGCGCGCCGGCGCCCGATCTCGTCATCGTCGATTGCGCGCTCGGGCCCGAGGCGACCAATCGCCTGGCGCAGGCCGCGCGCGCAGCCGGGGTCAAGCGCAGCCTGCTCCTGTTCTCGCCGTTCGAACGGCGGGCTTTCGGACAGACGGCGCTCAAGGGTTTCGACGGCTGGCTGGTGAAGCCGGTGCGCGCGCGTTCGCTGTTCGAGCGCGCGGCCTGGGAGCAGCCGCCGGCCGCCGCGCCTGCGCCGCGCTCGGCGCCGGCGCGCCGCGCGCTTGTCGCCGAGGACAACGACATCAACGCCCTCATCGCGCAGAAGGCTTTGCGGCGGCTGGGCTTCGAGGTCGCGCGTGCGATTGACGGCGAGGAGGCGGTCCGGCTCGCCTCGCCCTCGTCGCCGCTCGAGTCCCGCCCCTTCGACGTCATCCTGATGGACCTCAAGATGCCTGGGCTCGACGGCTACGAGGCGACGCGGCGCCTGCGCCGGCTCGAGGCGTCTTGCGGCTGGTCGCCGACGCCGATCGTGGCGCTGACCGCCAACGCGCTCGACGAAAGCCGGCGTTCCTGCATGGCGGCGGGATTCGACGCCTTTCTCGTCAAGCCGGTGGACTTCCGCGCGCTGTCGCGGACGCTGGAGCAGGTTTGCGCCGGCGGCGGCGTCCCCTGGCGCGAGCGCCTGCGGGCGTCATGAGGTAGGATCGTCGCTCGGCGAGAGAGCGGGCGGGCTGGTTTCCTTTCCGGCCCGAATTGGGTTAAGAGGAGCGCTCGGCCGTCCACGCCGTCAATAGCGCGCCCGTAGCTCAGCTGGATAGAGCGTTGCCCTCCGAAGGCAGAGGCCACAGGTTCGAATCCTGTCGGGCGCGCCAACCATTTCAGAGACTTATGTGATTCTATCCACGGTTAGATCTTGCGTGGGTAAGCACTAGGTAAGCGGAAGAGAGAGGCGAACCGCCGAGTTTTTGGGTCGTTCGAGTGTCGTTGGTGTTGACGGGAGATTCCGTGCGCCATCGCCAACCGCCGATTGCTCAAGTGGGTTGGCGGTTCCGGTAGGGACTGCACCGCGCCCATTTCAGGAGATGCATCGCAACCACTTTTCTGGTGCGTCTACTCCTTCGGTTTATATCGGTGTGCGGAAAGAATTGGCGCAGCGTCCACGTAAACATGTGGAACGTTACGCAACGCCGTGCGACGTTCCGCTCGGAAGTTTGGATTCGTTTTGGCCTACGACAACACGCGACCTACAGTGGCGTTCGATCTGGGTCCAGCAGAGGCAGTCCATTGAGGCATCCGCAGCCTTTTTGGCACAAGATGGCGCCGACAATCGCTGAAGGCTACCTCAAGCGCGCGCGACGTGGGCTAATGGCCCCGGAGGAAATCGAAGCCGAACTTGCAGCCAAGAATCTGCCGCCCCTCGCGGTGTTTCCTGACCCCGGGAAATTCGATCCTAACCTCGAGGTGTGGTGGACCCTCGCCATGGCTGCAGCGTGGATAATTTGGCGGACTCCCGACGCCGTTCGGCGGGCTTGGTGGAAGTACCGCCGCGAAGTTCGACAATGGGTCGGCCCTCAGGACTTGCTGGTCGAGTCTGAGGGGCAGCCCCAATTCGGTTATCAAGGAACGGTGACGGAGACCGTGTCCGGCTACACCCTGGAGTCGTGGCGTGAGCTAGATTTGTTCGGTGTTCTGCTACGTTCTACGCTGGAACGTCAAACAAACCCTGTCATTGAGGGCGAAGCTGCAAGATTAAGTCTGTGGCGCAAATTGGAGAGCGGAGAACTTGTTGCGGAGGCTATTCGCTCGGGTGAGGCTGATCGCAATCCGATCCGTGACGCGGACTGGATCGATCTTGACCACTTCCAACAAGTCGGGTGGCCGGCCAACTCAATTGGAATGCAATACGAAAAGTCGCCGCGCTTTCTTGCCGTTCGGGTTCGAAGGTTGCGGGTCATTGAATTGTGGCCAACCCAAGCACCTGAAGCCGAAAAAGCGGTGGCAAGAAGTTCTGCGCGACGGCTGCATGATCGGCGCGAAGCGATTCGCCGAGCTCACGCCGCGCTATGGCCCAATGGAGTACCGATTGGGCTTCTAGTGAAGCAGCGCGACGCGATGATTCAGGAACAACTCAAGGCGGACGGGCTTCTGCCGCCGGCCAGCAGGACCATCGCCCGAGCTTTGGATGACGTTTCGCGAGAGCGCGTCTGACAGCGTGTGACAGCGACTGACACGTCGTGTCCTGTCAGCATTTGGCACAAGCGTTTTCCGCCTGCTTCCGCCAATTTCTCCATCAAGCCGCACGTTGCGGCGCATGGAGAACGATTGATGGAAAACTCGCCTGTTTACCTCCGCCGCGACAGGGCGGCCAGTCACATTCGCGAATATTGGGGCCTGCCGTGCTCGCCCCGCTGGCTTGCCAAGCTCGCGGTCGTCGGCGGCGGACCGATATTCCGCAAAGCTGGTCGCACACCGATTTACGCGCCATCGGATCTGGACGCCTGGGCGCGATCTCGCATCGGGGCACCGCAGAAATCCACATCGGACCGATCGTGAGGGGGCGTTATGCGGAAGCGCGTTCCCAGTCCACGGCGGGTTAAGATTCATCGGTCCTACACGGTCGATGACGCGGCGCGGCTATTCGGCTGCCACCGCAACACAATCCGGCACTGGCAAAAGCAGGGGCTCAAGCAGATCGATGGCAGGCGTCCCGTCGTCTTTGAAGGTCTAGCGCTCTCGGCCTTTTTGGACGCGCGACGTGGCGCCCGACGGAGGCGCCTTAAGCCCGGAGAAATCTACTGTCTGCCGTGTCGCGCGCCCAGAGCGCCGGCTGCCGCGATGGCCGAATATATTCCGGTGACCGACACTCGGGGCAACCTGCGTGGAATCTGCCCGACCTGCGGCCGCCTCATCCATCGCATGGTTAGCCGCGCTCAAATTGAGGCGATTCGGGGAAACCTGGACGTTACGTTCTCGGAGCCATCGCCACGCATAAGGGAGACGAGCTGCCCTTCCGTGGATTGTGACATCAAGTGAGATGGTGACGTATGAACAAGAGCAACGCTGAAAACGTGCGCATTAAGCGCGACTACTTTGCGCACCTCAAGGGCCCCGGTCGCCAAAGTGAGGCGTCGATCGACGCGGTCGCAAAGGGCCTGAGCCGGTTCGAGAGCTATACCCGCAACAGAGACTTCAAGACCTTCCGGAGAGAGCAGGCGATCGGCTTCACCGCTCACCTTTCTCTCCAGGTCAACGAACGGACAGGCGAACCGCTCAGCAAAGCGACGCTGCTTTCGACTTTGAACACGCTCAAGGCCTTCTTCACTTGGCTTTCTCAGCAGCACGGATTCAAATCTAAATTCACCTACGTAGATGCGGAGTATTTCGCGCTTTCACTGAAGGATACGGCCATCGCGAAGACCACTCGGGGACGGCCGGTTCCGTCCATTGAGCAAATCCGGCACGTGACACTCAGCATGCCGAGCGGGACCGACATCGAAAAGCGGGATCGCGCCCTGGTTGCGCTTGCGCTCATGACCGGGGCGCGAGACGACGCGATTGCATCGCTTCGTATAAGGCACGTAGACCTTGACGCTGCCTTGATTCAGCAGGACGCGCGAGAGGTACGTACAAAGTTCTCGAAGACGTTTCCCACCTATTTCGTTCCGGTGGGAGACGATATTCGTGAGATTTTCGAGGACTGGGTGATGCACCTCAAGGACGTACTGCTTTGGGGACCGGACGACCCGCTATTCCCGCGGACACGGGTCGTCACCGGCCCCGACCGGCGCTTTGAAGTGAACGGCCTCGAGCGAGTAGGGTGGCGAACCTCGGCGCCAATTCGGTCGATCTTCCGAAAGGCGTTTGAGGCCGCGGGCGTTCCTTACTTCAATCCGCATTCGTTCCGTCATGCGCTGGTGCGCCACAGTCAGACAATTTGCGTCACGCTTGAAGATCACAAGGCGTTCAGCCAGAACCTCGGCCACTCATCGATCAAGACCACGGAAATGCATTACGGGGAGATCCCGGCCGAGCGCCAGGGTCAGTTGATCCGGGGCTTGGGCAAGAGGGGGACGGCGGACGCGGCGGCGGTGTCGCTTGCGCGCGAACTGCTCGAGAGGTTGGGCGGCGCTCAAAAATGATGGACGGTCGCCGATAGTGCGCGTCGAACTCAAATGACGATGCGCTCGACCTCGTCGAGGGTCACCTTATCGCCCCTGCGGTCGTAGAGCTGCGTGGTGCGCGTCGAGGCATGGTTTGCCATCGCTGCGGCCTTTTCGAGCCTGCCGCCGTTTTTGAGATAGGCTGTGATCCCGGTCGCCCGGAACGTGTGGTTGCCGATCTTGGTCTCAATGCCGGCCGCGGCGGCGCGCCGACGGATCATGGCGTAGGCGTTCGCCTGGGGCAGGGGTGTTGTCGTCAGTTCGTCCGTGCCTCGACCGATCGTCCGAAACAACGCTCCTCTCAGGTCGCTCGCGAGCCCACAAGCGTCGATATAGGCGTGGAGGTAAGTCTCAAGATTGTGGTGGCAGGGGACTTCGTGGCGCTTGCCGCCTTTCTCGTGCAAACGAACCCAAAGGCGGCGGTTCTGCACGTACACGTCCTCGATCTTCATGGCGAGCGCCGCGCCGATGCGCGCGAACGAATAGACCATCAGGCCGATCAAGGCGCGGTCGCGAAGGCCTACGGGCGTCGTCATGTCGATCGCGTCGAGCAATGCCCGCGCCTCTGAAGGATCGAGGACGGGCGTCTTTCCGCGCTTCACGCTGTGCGAGGGGCCACGAACAGACGAGGCCGGATTCACCGGCATGACCTGACCCGTGACGAGCCAATCGAACAAATGCCGGATCGCGGCAAGGCGCTGCTTGACCGTCGGCGCAGATCGCTCGCGGCCGAGCTGCTCGATGTAGGCGGCAACATGCAACGGCTTCACGTCGGCGATCGATTCGACGCCGGCGCGCTCGCACCAAGCCAGAAATTCCCGCGTCGCCTGATAGTAGGCGCGGCGAGTGTTCTTGTTGCGGATGTTGGCGGCGAAGAATTCCCAAAAGCGAGTTTGCGCCTGTTCCCCGGTCGTAGCGATCAGCGCGGGAACGACGGGCGAGCAGAGGGCCGCGAGCTGTCGAGTAGCTTCAGTCATAGACGCACGAACGGGAGAATGCCGGCAACGCACGAAACCAGGACGAAGTCGATCTCGGGAGGCTTCAACGTGAATGGCTTGGTCATGCCGTGACGGAAATGGTTGTTGGCCATGTCGTAGAGCTTCTGCAGCACCGCGGTCATGTCGGGCGAGAGCGCCGTCCGCTTACGGATGTCCGCCAGCACGTCACCGAACGTCTTGGTAGGCATCTTCAAGACGGTCTTGGCGACTGATTCGAGGGCGTCGAAAATATTGCTGCACGTGTCCCGATCGCGCTGGGGCCTATCATCATAGGCGGCCAATGCATCACGGAGCAGTTGAAGCGCCGGAGCGAAACCAGCATGGCTTAGCTCGCGGAACGCCATCTCAATTTGGGCTTGCGCAGCGAGCGGTAGCACACGATGCAGCTGGCCATCCTCCCCTAAGTCCCAGGCGATCCGGTGCGCGGCGAGAATCCGGTTTACTGCGGTACGGAATTCGGCGCGTAAGTCCCACGGGACGTCGAGCCACAAACGGCAGATGACGTCGTAGACACGCTGCCAGTCGGCCTTGCCGATATCCCGGCCGCTCGCGTGACGGAACCCAGCGTAAGGTTGTCCCGATGGCGCAACGCCGAGGCTCTGCGAGATAATGTCGTAGAGCCGTCTTTCGCCGAAGACCAAGGCGAAGCGCACAGGGCGATTGGAACCTCCGCCAATCGGCTCGGCTTAGCCGCCCACGGTCCTCTCTGGGCCTCCTGGAGGCCGCTAGGGAGGCCCACCTCGCCTCGCCCGACTTCGGGTCAGGCGGCGATGCGCGTCCGAGTCCGCAAAATCCCAGCGATAAATGTCTTCCCGGGTCCACGCATCGCCCAGGGCCGGTGGGCGACCTCTCGTTGCGGCAGACGGCGCGCTCGCCCTGCCGAGGGCTCAACGCACGTAGGCAAAGGCGGGGAACGCGGCCTCGCTGCGGTCGGCCTCCGACGAGGAAGCCCTCGGCTGCGCGCGCCCTCAGGCGCGCCGCCTGGGACGCATAGGCTATTTAGCTCGTCGGCGGTCGCTGGAGCCGCCAATGTTCAATGCTTGGCCGTTCGCGATTAAGTTCACTCGCCGCTCAAGCCCAGGTGCTGCCCGAACGTTGCTGCACGCAAAATTGCGCGCTCCGTTCACGAAGCCGCCAACCGGACTGATGCGATTCTCAAGCGGGACGGTCGGACCTCGGACCGCGTTAGTCGCGGCGATGAAGCCGTCGTGGATGGCCTCCGGGACGAGCATCAGTCGTCCGGTAACATCCCCCGCCGCGAAGATATTGGGTGCAGTTGTTTGAAGGTATTCGTCAACCTTCACGTACTTACGTTGATTGAGTTCGACGCCGGCCGCAGCAAGAGTCAATGCCTCAGTGTCAGCGACCCAACCTATCGCAACGACCGCCAGCGTCGCCTCAGCGCTGGACCGATTGCCGTCGTTGGAGAAATTCATCCGCACGCCTGTCAGCGTCTTCTCGAACGACTCGATTGCGCCGAAATTCTCGCGCACCACAATGCCCAACTCGCGGAAAGCGGCGGCGACCGCCGCCGCTACCTCTTCCTCCTCGGACAACAGAATCCGCGGGCCAGCCTCAAAGAGTTGGACACTCGTGCCGAACGCATGAAAGATAGAGGCGACCTGCACACCGGTGTTACCGGCGCCGATAACAAGCATTGACGGTGGGACGGACGATAGGCCCCAGGCGCCGCTGTGAGTGCTCGTCAGTTCGAATCCGGGAACTGGCAACCGCCGACTCACTCCGCCGGTGCAAATGATGATCCTATCTGCTTGAAGCCGTAGGCCACTCTTGGTCTCAATGGTGTGTGGGTCTAGGAACCGCGCAGACCCGGTCTGCTCATGAACGGTCACGCGTAAAGAATCGATCTGCTGGCGCAGAGAGGAAAACGACCGAACATCAGCCACTACTTCTCGCACACGAGCAAGAAGCTGCGGGTAGTCCAACACAGGCTCACTCACGTTGACGCCGTATTGACCGAGCTGTCGAGCATCGCGCATCAACCGACCGGCGTGGGCCAAGGTTCGGACCGGAACGGGTCCGTCGTTGGCCGCCATCCCGCCGAATTCCCTGCTGGCCACAAGCGTCGTTCGCGCGCCCAAGTCAGCCGCTCGGATGGCGGCCAGCACGCCTGCTGGTCCTGCGCCAATGACGACAAGGTCAGTCAAGGACTATCGGCCGAGGTGAGGCGATGCGTGGGAAGCGCGATTTCGCAGTGGCTCAATTTCCGAGTTTTTCAACACTATCTGCGCAAAGCGATGAACATAGCGATGATGATGGGGATCGGCCGACTTGGTGGGTACTCCGTAGCGCTCGCCGTGAAGTCACTCACTAGCGAAACCGCCAAGCCGCCCACGCATTCCTCGCCCCAATATTCGTCTCCTCACGTCCGAATCCGCATTCCTCTGACCCCTTCGGATTGATCTCCTTGGAAATCCGCGCGTTGGCGCTAGCACAGTTGTCATGCCGCAGCACTGGTGCTCCGGAGCTCAAACACGTTGATCTGCCAGGGGGCCTGGTCGATGTAGAGGCCGCGTTGGACCAGATCGCCGCCAATACGATGGTAGATTTCGCTGCCCATCAGATCCGTGAGAAGCAGCTGTCTCTCCTGCAGTTCGGGGAATGGCAGGCGCAGATAACATTGCCCGCGATTCTCTGCGTAGTTGATGACCGCGACGTAGCGGCCTTCGTCTTTTCCCGCCCAGGCGTAAGAAACGAAGCCCTCTGAGCTGCAGTTGCCAGGCCAAGCCGGCAGGGGGTCGATCTGGGACCAATCGCCAATCCGAAAGGCGTCGGTGTCCTTCACTATCTGCAGCAGCTTGCCATAGAACGCAGCCACATCCTGATTGGTCACCTCGGCCGGGCCGCGACAGAGGTGCACTGGCACTCGCACCTGCGCGCCCTCGAACTGGCCCTGATGGAAAAAGCGCAGGCCTGGCGACAGGAAAGTGATCGCCGCCGCTGCGCGATGCTTCGGCCATTGAAATGTGGACGCGGCGCGGGGCTCGTCGTGGTTCTCCAAGAATCGGGCCAGCTTGTCCTGGTAGTCGAGACCTGCGTGAAGGTGTTCGCGGATGGATCGGACGCCGCCGGACTGCAGCCGATCATAGAGCCTCTTGTCGTAGCAATAGTCGAAGCCCTCCTGCTGCAGCGTCCATTCGAGGTCCCAATAGACCTCCGCCAAGAAGGTGAATGCCGGATGTTCACGGCGCACTGCCGCCGTCGCCTTCGGCCAGAAGGGCTCTGAGTTGACGTCCCATGTGCGCTGGAAGACTTCAGGCAGAACCAGCATCGCCATATCGCAACGAACACCGTCGCATTTACCGGCGATGGCGATCAATTCGTCGATTTGTGACTTCTGCAGCTGAGGATTGGCGTAGTCGAGCTGCAACGTGTCGGGCCAGCCGGGATAGTTGGGGTCGCGTCCCTGCGCCAGGATTCGCGGCCCCCGATCGGTTTCGACCCGCAAATAGTTTTGCGGCGCGGAGCCAATCTGATCCTCGCTCCCCTGCACGTAGTAGTCAGGGTTGGACTTCGCCCAGGGATGATCGGGCGCGGTGTGATTCGGCACGAAATCCAGCATCAGCTTGATATTACGTAGCGCGAGTTGTTCGCGAAACTGCGACAGCGCCGCGTCACCCCCGATCTCATCGCTGGCCGCGTAGGCGGTGATAGCGAAGCCGGAGCCGCATATGTCGTCCTCGTCGAGGTCGGGCAGGACGGCAGTGAACTCGGCTCGCCATTCCGTCCTGCCCCTTGAGATGGACCGGCCGGCGGGACCGGTTCGCCAGACGCTCAACAGCCATATCCAGTCGAAGCCCTGTTGAGCGAAGCCGTCGATTGTGGCGTCGTCGATATCGGCCAGGGTGATTTGTTTGCCGCGCTCACGCGACAGACGTCGCAACCAGACGCGGGTATTGAGCTGATAGAGGGAGGGGTAGCGCGGCGCGATCGTCATTGACGCACTTCCGTCTCTCACGTCGCGGTCTGAAGTGGCGTCTTTCGCGACTTAGGAACCCGCAGTGCGCGAGAGTCGTCCGCCGGTTTCGTTTCCTTCGCCTGACCAAAGGACTTGGCGATGCCGCCCTCCAGGAGCGCCTCCGGATCGACCCGCCCGAAGATCTCGATCAATTTCGCCACCACCCCGGTCCAACCGGTCTGGTGGCTGGCGCCGATGCCCGCTCCGTTGTCGCCATGGAAATACTCGTAGAACAGGAGGTAGTCGCGCCAGTGCGGATCGGTTTGGAATTTCTCGGCCCCGCCATACACCGGCCGCCGCCCCGATGAGTCGCGGAGGAAAATGCGGGTCAGTCGATTGGCGATCTCGCGGCTGACCTCGAAAAGGTTCATCAGGTTGCCGGAGCCGGTTGGACATTCGACTTTGAACGTGTCCCCATAATACAAATAGTACTGCAGCAGCGCGCGCACCAAGAGCGCGTTCACGGGCATCCAGATCGGGCCTCGCCAATTGGAGTTGCCGCCGAACATGCCAGTGTCCGACTCCGCGGGAAGATAGTTCACTCGGTATTCCTGGCCTTGCGCGAAGAACACGAAGGGATGCCCCGCGTGATGCCGCGACAGTGCGCGGATTCCGTAGGGGCTGAGGAACTCGTCCTCGTCGAGCATCCTTGACAGGATCCTGCGCAGCCGGTCCTGGTTCACCAGACCCATGATGCCGCGCTCGCCGACGCCGAAATGGCCGGGCCCGGTAGGGTGAATGGTATCGAGCAGATCGGGCATGCGCCGCAGACGTTCCGCAAAAGTCCGCACGAGATCCGGCATCCGTTCTCGCTGCGACGGCTCGATGACCGTGACGGCGCAGAGGGGGAGCAGCCCCACCATGGAGCGCACCTTCAGTCGCGTGGCGCGACCGTCGGGAAGCCGAAGGACGTCGTAGTAGAAACCATCCTCCTCGTCCCACATGCCGTCCGGGCCGGCCCCGTTCATAGCGCGGCCGATCCAGAGGAACTGCTCAGCGAACTTTGTCGCAAGGTCCTCATAGGCCGGATCGCGCTTCGCCAGCTCGATGCCGATTTCGAGCATGTTCTGACAGAACAGCGCCATCCACGCGGTCCCGTCGGCCTGTTCGAGATAGCCTCCGGTCGGCAATGGCGCGCTGCGGTCGAAGACGCCAATGTTGTCGAGGCCCAGGAAGCCGCCCTCGAAAAGGTTCTTGCCGAACCGATCCTTGCAATTCGTCCACCATGTGAAATTCAGCGAGAGCTTGGTGAAGACGCGCGCGAGGAACTCCAGATCAGGTTCGCGGCCGAGCGCCTGCTCCGTCCTATGCAAGAAGATCGCGGCCCAGGCGTGCACTGGCGGGTTGACGTCGCCGAAGTTCCACTCGTAGGCGGGCATCTGTCCGGTCGGGTGCAAGTAGAAAGACTTCAACATCAGTTCGAGCTGGCGCTGCGCGAAATCGATGTCGACCGTCGAAAGCGCGATCGTGTGAAATGCCAGGTCCCAGGCCGCGAACCACGGATATTCCCATTTGTCCGGCATCGAGATGACGGCGTCGTTGACCATGTGGGCCCATTCGCGGTTCCGCGTCGCCAGGCCTCTCGCCTGGGCCGGATCGCGCCCGTGCTCCTGATGCCACTTGGCCAGGTCGAAGAAATAGTACTGCTTGGTCCACAGCATTCCCGCCAACGCCTGCCGCATCACTCTGGCCGCGTCCTCGTGGACGCTCGGTGGCGTTACTGCGCGGTAGAATTCGTCGGCCTCTCGCAGACGGCTCTCAAACATCCGCGCGAAACCGCTCCCGAATGGATCGCCAATCATATTGGGGACGGTCTTGGTCAGGCGAAGGCGAATCGCTGCGGTCTGTCCCGGCCCCACCTGGAGTTGATACTTGGCGGCAGCCTTAGTCCCCTCCAGCCCCGGATTCACGGCTTCGTGTCTGCCCGCGACGACGAAATCGTTGATCCCGTCCTTTACATGGGGCCCCCCATTGGGCGTGCCGAAGATCCGCTGATTATTGGTTTCGTTCTCGGTGAAGAGCAGCGAAGGCTTCCCTTCGCAATAGAGGAAATAGTCGCCGAGTCCGGCATCGGACGCGGAGACGCCCGCGACGTCGTTCTTCGTGATGATCGCTCGCAAGGAGGGCTTCGGCGTATCCGGCCACCAAGTCCAGACATTGCGGAACCAGAGCGTGGGAAGGAGGTGAATCGGCGCTGCGTCAGGGCCGCGGTTGCACGCGCTGATCTGGATCAGAATGTCGGTTGGCGTCTCCTTGGCGTATTCCACGAAGACATCGAAGTAGCGATCCCCGTTGAAGACGCCAGTATCAATCAGCTCGTACTCCGCTTCAGCGCGACCGCGCCTCCGGTTCGTCTCAACCAGATCAGAATATGGAAATTCACGTTGCGGATATTTGTAGAGCATCTTCATGTAGGAGTGGGTCGGCGTACCGTCGATGTAGAAGTAGTACTCTTTGACGTCTTCGCCGTGGTTCCCCTCACCGTTGGTCAGGCCGAACATGCGCTCCTTGAGGATGGGATCCTTGCCATTCCAAAGAGCAAGGGCAAAGCACAACCGCTGGTTATCATCGCTGAAGCCGGCGATGCCATCCTCGCCCCAATGATAGGCGCGCGAGCGCGCCTGATCGTGGGAAAAGTAGCCCCAGGCATCGCCGTTCTCGCTGTAGTCCTCCCTAACGGTTCCCCACTGGCGCTCGCTGAGGTAAGGCCCCCACAGCTTCCACGGGATCCCGGCGTCCCGGCTTTGCTGGAGGCGCGATTGTTCCACCGTGGCGGCGCGTTCGACGATTGGCTTCTCGGGCATCGCCATCTCCTCCCGTCACCGCTGCAACGAAACCCTGCCCACGCGGCTATTCAGAGATACTACAACGGCGATGCTGGTGCTCGCGCAGTCTTTCAGAAGCTGCTGGTTCGCGGTTAAACTTCCACAAGGTCAGACGGGGGTATCTAGTTGGCGACACTTTCATATGGGTTGCGCTACTCAGTGGCGAACGCCAGCGTCTGCAGATCAGAGCGTTACGGCTTTCCCTCTATCGTGGCCTTCTGCCGAAAACGCCTTTGGGCCTTCCGCATCGCCGAAGCGACGCCCAGCGCGCCGAAAGCGGCGTTCGAACTGCGCTTGTTGAATACTTGGCTCTGGCCACAAAACGGAGCGAGCTCCCGGTGAAAAGCGCGTGCCCAACCGGACGTCGTCCCGATCTACTCGCCTAAGGTTGGGATCAGTGCACCCACGAATATCGCGAGGGAAAGCCGAGCAAGTTTCGCGGCCGACCCAGAGGGATGATGACTTTATCTGACGGCGCCCCGTGATTTTCGCGTAGACTATTGTTTTTGTCGTACTAGGAGGAAACGAGGTGCCGGCAGGCTCTAACCCGCCACTATAGCAACAGCCTATCCCCGGAGGAACCCATGCCCGCTGCCGTCTTTATTGTCCGGTCCATTGTCGCCGATCCCGCAAAGCGAGACGCGTTCGACAAGTGGTACCAGGACGATTTCTGGCCCGACGTCCTAAAATCTTTCGGCGTCAAAAAGGCATGGCGGTACTGGGGGCTTAGTGACCCCGCTGTTCATCAGGCGACATATCAGTTCGTTGATGAAGCCGCGCTCGACCGCGTGATGAAGGAGGAGGTGCCACGGCTGATCGACAGGTTCGTGCGCGACTGGCCCGACGTGCCGCGCGTCCGCGAGACCTTCGTGCTCGCGCAGGAATGCGCGGACACCGGCTGATGGAAGAACCCATCAGCGGCCCCACCCCCCGAGTGGAGGACAGGCACGGCAATGATCTCGATCTCAGTCACGGCAGAGGCACAGGCGGCCGTTCAGAAGACGTTGCCGGAGGTGCTGACGCTTGGCCCGCCCAGTCCGACGGTCCAGGCGGCGTCCTCGGACCCTCCGGCGACGAAAGTCTGCAGAGGGTCGATCTGACCGTTCGCCGCACGGTTGGCGAATGACCGCTGATTGCGGATATCGTTGAAGAAGTGCAGGGCTATCCCAGCTTTCTGCCCCTCGAGCCGTGGATCCGGCTTGAGCGTGAGGTCTGCCGCCGGCGGCTTGTGGCCGCCGCGGCAGCGGGGCTATGACGCTATCGCGACTTGGAGCCCTCCTGTTGGCCTCAACCGGGCCAATCGCCTTAGGTTCTGGGCGGTAGCGGCGAGCAGGAACTCGTCTCTTGCGCCATTTGGACCCCTCAGACGCAGGCGGGCGAGCCGAAGGATTCGCTTGAGGTGAGCAAACAGCATCTCAACCTTTTTTCGAAGACGGCAGGCGGCATCATATTCAGGCGTTGAAGCAAGCGCGCGAGCCTCGTCCCGGGCGTCCTCGTGAATGTGCCTTGGGACCTTGCGAGCCTCCGCGCCGGGGCAGCAATGCGGCTTGAGTTGGCAGACGTCGCAATCCAATTTGCGGGCGCGGTAAAATCTCATGCCATCAGCGCTGACGCCGCTCCTCGGGGTCGAATACGCGCGGCGGTATTGCACCAGTGCTTTGCCCGCCGGGCATGTGTAGCGGTCGCGTTCGGGATCGAAGGCGAATTCGTCGCGCGAGAACGTTCCGTCTGTCCGAGTCGATTTGTCGATCACGGGGATGAACGGCTTGATCGCCTTTTGATTGACGAGCCAAGCCAGGCTCTCCGCGGAGCCGTAGGCGCTGTCGGCGGCAAGAAGTCTGGCTTCATGCCGAAGCGGGTCTCCGTCCGCTCGAGCATCGTCTGCGCCGCCCCAACCTCCGCCTGCCGAATGGCTCGCGTCGCCTCGACGTCGACGATCACGCCGTGGTCGGTGTCGATCAGATAATTGGCGGCGTAGGCGAAGAAGGCATGGCCCTTGTGCGCGCCCGTCCACTGCGCCGCCGGATCGGATCGGGAAATGAACTTCGGCGTGACGGGCGAGGCGGCGCCGAACGCAGCGTCGTCGAGCGTGGCGAGATATTCGCGCGCAGCGCGAACCGCGTCTTCCTTAAGCTCCTCGGGTCTCCAGTCCTTGCTTGGAACCGAACGCTGCTTGTTGGCGTCGGCGGCGATGAGGCTCGCGTCGACCGCGAACCCCTCCGCCCCGACCAAGCCCTCCGCCATGCAGCGCTGAACGACGCTCTCAAACAGTTGACGCAAAGCATCGCTCACGCGAAAGCGGCCATGCCGGTTCTTGGAGAAGGTCGAGTGATCAGGAACCTTGCCGTCAAGCCCGAGCCGGCAGAACCAGCGATACGCCAGATTGAGATGGACCTCTTCGCAAAGCCGCCGTTCGGAGCGGATGCCCATGCAGTAGCCGACAATCAGCATGCGCATCATCAGCTCGGGGTCGATCGAGGGTCGCCCCATCTGGCTGTAGAACGGCTTCAACGATTGGCGAAGATCTTCTAGGTCGAGGTTGCGGTCGATGCCCCTGAGCATGTGATCGAAGGGGACGTGCTCGTCGAGGCAGAAATCATAGAACAGCCGAGCAGGCGTCTCCTGACATCCCATCATCCCCGCTTCTCCTGCAGAATCAGCAGGATTCAGAGAATCACGCCACCGCCCTGACGGCAATGTCTAATCGACTTCTTCAACGATATCCG
>CAWHTU010000012.1:0-126399 GCA_963832305.1 uncultured Alphaproteobacteria bacterium
CGTTGCTGATCGAGCCACGCCTGGCGTTCTTGCGCCTCCTCGAATTCGCGCCGCTGTAGTTGCGCCGGCGACATGCGTTCGAGCTCGAGAATAGACAAAGGCCGCAGTCGCGACTTGAAGACAGGCGGCGATTTCATCACGCCCTCCCCATCTCGACGATGGCGATGTCCGGCTTTGCGGCGCGCAGATTGCCGAGGATCGGCAGCCCCAGCTCATCCATCGGAAGCGCAGCCGGCCTGGCGTCGGTCATGGCGTCGTGGTCTCCTTGGTTGAGCTTCGTTTGATGGCGTCCAGCACCATCTGCTTCGCGTCATTGAGGCCGACGTCAGGGTGGTTCTGGCGATAGACATTGACCGCGTGCTCGGTGGCCCGCAGCCTGGGCTCTTCGGAGCCAGCGACGTAGCTGCCGCAAATGAGTTTCAGGCGCTCGGCGTAGACGGCGGCCAGGTCAAGCTGCTGATCGAGAGGCGGCTCGACGACAGGCGGTTGCTGGTCAGCAGGGGGCTCGGGCTCAGGGACTGCGCCTTGCGCTTTACGCGGCCGCGGTCGCGCTTTCGCCTTCGCTTTGCGGCGCTTGCGTTTCGGCGCATCGCTCACCCGCCGCTGCTGGTCGACGACTAAAAGCGGGCCGCTCGGCTCCGATCCGTATTTGAGCGGAGCCATCGGCAGCCCGGCGGCGAACGCCTCAAGATCGGCGCGGTGGATCCTTGCCGCCCTGCCGATACTCCGGACACGAATTTTTCCCGCGTCCCTCAGCACGTAGAGATAGGCGAGACTGATGCCGAGCAGGCGCGCGGCTTCTGGCAACCGCAGGAGGAGGGACGGCTCAGCGGATTCAGGGCGGGAAGCGGACTTGGCGGCCACGGCAAATCTCTCGTTAGCCTCATCGCCAGAGCGATGGGGCCGAGCTGATTTTGCGGGTGGGTAGTTCTCCCGCTACGCCTTGAGGCCGTCCAGGGCTGACGCCTTTGGCCCCTCGGGCCGACGTCAGCGCTGCGCTTTCTTCGCTTCCCCCCAGTCAGCCGCTTGAAAGCGCGCTTCCGAGATCCGCATGCGGCCGAATGTACGTTCTCCACAAAAATAAATCAACCCCGATGGGTGGATGACTATAGAACCCCAGTAGGTGTCAGTGGAGGCTAACGCGTTGATATCGTGGCAATTAATGGCCACGGAGCCCCTTTCATTTCCGAGCCCGATGTGCGCCCCTCTGGCCGTTAACCGACACAGAACGGGGCGAATTGAAAATGGACGTGGAAAAAGTTCAGCGCGAAATGCGGGTCTTGGCGGAGTCGCGCATCACCAGATTCGTGGGCGAAGAGCAGATCCTGCTGACAAAGTCGACGGCCGCCAAGGTCTGCAACAAGTCCGTGCCCTGGGTCGACGGCATGGTCGCCAGAGGCCGGCTGCCGACAGTCCGGGTCGGCGAAAGAAAATTGATTCAACGCCCGGCTCTCGTCGAAGCATTGGTCAATGGGTTGTGAAAAGGCCGTCGGCGCGGGGAACGCTCGACGGCCTCGGAATTCACGAACCATAGCCAGACAACTCGTGAATACCGCAGTTCGTTGAGTTTTCCAAGAGCCGGTGGCCCTCGTTGGAGGGACGCAATGGCGAATGTCTTCGAACAAGCTAAGCGCAAAGCGCGAGAGGCGAACATCCTCGATGTCGCCCGCCGCCATAGCGTGCTTACCAGGCTAAAAAAGATCGGCGACGAATTTGTCGGCGCCTGCCCCAACTGCGGCGGCACGAATTGCTTCGCAATCAACTCGCGCAAGCGGGGCAAGAATGGAAAGCCAGGTCTGTTCGTGTGCCGCCGGTGCGGCGAAGGCGGCGACGCCATCGACCTCGAACGGTTCCTCAGCGGGACAAAATTCCGCGACGCGGTCAAGGATCTGAGCGGAGCCCCAATCGTCGAGCAGGATCCCGGCGAAGCGGCGCGGCGGGCGCGCTGGTGGGCGTTCTGCCGTGAGATCATCGAGGAGACGATCTTCGGCCTGACGCCAGTGCTGGGCTCGCCCGGAGAGACCTATCTGGGCGAAGAACGCTGCCTCGACACCAGCCTCCGGGCGATACGACGGGCGCTGGAGACTGTCGCAGCCGTCGGCTGGCATCCGGCGGTCTATTTCTCGCAGAAGGACCCTGACGAGCCTTTCCACGAGCTGCACGGGCGGCGTCTCGGCTGCATCGTCGGAGTGATGACCGACCCAGCGACCGGAGAGCGGCTCGGGCCAATCTCGCGGACCTATCTGTTCGGCGGCAAGAAGGTCGGCACAGCGAAGACGCTGAAGCGGGCCGAGAACGAGCGGCTGGGCGTCGTTAGGATCTCGCCGGACACAGACATCCGGCGGCTTGCGTTGACGGAAGGATACGAAACCGGACTTCGCGTTCCTTGAGATGGGCGGCGTGCCGGTCTGGTCGGCCGGCTCCCGTATCGTCCTGAGCGGAATCCCCGTCATCGACGCCGTCGATGAGCTCTTGATCGGCGCTGACAATGACGCGCGCCGACCAGGCGAACGCGGGGCCAGCGAGCGTGCTGCGCGAGCGCTAAGAGCCCGCTGGCTCGGCGCAGGTCGGAAGGCGCAGTGGTTCATGCCGCCCGGCTTCAAAACGGATTTCAACGACGTTCTCAAGCAACGCAAAGGACACGCGCGATGAGCGGCGACGAAGATGATTTCGCTGCACGGGTCGGAGCCGGAGCGCCTGGAAGCGGGGCGGGAGGTTGGGACGACGACGACGAAGCACCCGAGTTTTCCGACGAAGATCTCGCGCTGAGGTTCGCCGCCCAATACGTCTATACCATGCGCTATGTCGCAATGTGGGGGCGATGGTTTTTGTGGAACGGAAAGGTCTGGGCGGCGGATGAAAAAAGGGCGCCTTCAGCTTGGTGCGCGAGGTCGTTCGCGCAGCGGCGCGCGAATGCAACCCAAAGGCCGCGAAATCGATCGCCAGCGCGAAAACCGTAGCGGCGGTCGAGCGGCTCGCGCAAGCTGATCCGAGACTGGCGACCAAGGTCGATATCTGGGACGCCGATCCGTGGCTCCTCAACACGCAAGACGGCGTCGTCGACCTGCGCACAGGCAAACTTCGTCCCCACAGCAGCGGCGACTACATGACGAAGATCACAGCGGTCGGCCCCGGCGGCGACTGCCCGCGGTTCAGACAGTTCATGCATGAAATCATGGCCGGCGACGAGGATACAATCGCGTTCGTCCAGCGCGTGTTGGGCTATTGCCTGACCGGCGACAGCAGCGAAGAGGTGATTTTTTTCCTGCATGGCACGGGCCAGAACGGCAAAGGCGTGCTGACGTCGACGCTGGAGTGGATCTTGGCGGACTATTGCAAGTCGGCGGGCGACGAGGTTTTCACGGAAACCAAGAACGATCGTCACTCGACCGAGATCGCCCGGCTGAAGGGCGCGCGTGTGGTGCTGGTGACGGAGGTGGGGCAAGGGCGCGGCTGGGCCGAGGCCAGGCTGAAGAAGATGACCGGCGGCGACACGCTCACGGCGCGATTTATGCGGCAGGACGATTTCGAGTTTAAGCCGCAGTTTAAGCCGCTAATCTCGGCAAACCACAAACCGGAACTCAAGAGCGTCGATGTGGCCATGAAGCGCAGGATGCACCTCATCCCGTTCGGGGTGACCATCCCGCCAGAAAAGCGCGACAGCGAGCTCAAGGCGAAGTTGAAGCACGAAGGGCCTGGAATCCTGCAGTGGCTGATCAAGGGCTGCCTCGAATACCAGCAGATCGGGTTGGCTCCGCCAAAGTCGGTGGTGGCCGCGACAGACGAGTATTTCCAGGGCGAGGACGACGTTGCGAACTGGATCGAGGAGCGGTGCGAGGTTGATGAGGGGTTCAGCAACCTATCGTCGAGTTTGTTCGCGTCATGGAGGGACTACGCCGAGAAGGCCGGACTCATCGTCGGCAACAACAAGAGGTTCAAGTCGGAGATGAACCGCCTCGGCTACTTTGAGAAGCGATTAAGCCTTGGCGTTTTCTATGCAGGTCTGCACGTGCGATTGGACGACCAAGCGACTGACGACCCCGGCGGGGGAGCGAAGCACCCCTTCGACCCAGACCACCTTGAGCCGTTTTGAGAGGTCGACCCACCGGCGGGGGAGGCAATTTCCCGGCAAAATCCTGTTTAGTGTAGGAAGTGTAGGAGTCCCTATATAGACGTATATGTATACGCGCGCACAGGGCGGCGATAATAGAAATCCCTACACTCCCTACACTAGACAAAAGTCGCCTGTTATAACGTAGGGTCGGCGGTTTGCCTACACTCCCTACACTTTGCTGACCAGCAGAAAAATGAGTGGCGTTTTTTAATGGTTTCGGTTAAGCCGATGGTCGGACCACGCAGCCTCCCGCCGCACAAGACACCCAGTTTGCTGGGTGAAATCAGGCTCGCAGCGGGACGACCTTGCCGCTCTCGCCGGTCAGGATCGCGCGCAGGCGCCTGTCCCAGGCCGCCAGCGCGGTCGCTTTGCGGTCCATGAAGTCGTCGTGGACGTAGTGTTTTCGCAGGGTGCGGGTTTCTGAGCCGCCGCCGGCCTCGTGGCCGAGCACAGTGGCGATAAGATCGAGCGGCAGTCCAAGCTTGGCCATTCCCGTCGCGGTGGTCCGGCGGAGGTCGTGGCTGGAGAAGTGCGCGATTGGCGCCCGCGCGCGGCGGGCGATGATCGCCATTCCCACGAGGCCGCCAGTCTGGGGTGTTCCGCTGTCGGACACAAACAGTCGGCCGGTGGTCTTCAGTCTTGGTTGGAGGATCTCCAGCGCCAGTCCGACGATAGGCGTGGTTCGGCTAGAACCGTTTTTTGACCTCGCGGCTGGCAAGTTCCACAACAGGCGGTCAGAACCATCATGCTCCAGTTCCTCGGCCGTCATGCCGGACACTTCGCCCACGCGAGCTCCGAGGCACAGCTGCAGCTTGAGGATGTCGGCGATGGGGGCTGGCATGTCGCCAGTTCCGAGCCATGGCCACAGCTCTCTGATTTCGTTCGGGTCCAGCACACGTTCGCGCGCGACAGGCTGGCCATAAACGCTGAGCCCAGCCGATGGGTCGACTTCGATGATGTCTTGTCGCAACGCCCATCTGAACATTGCTTGAACCATCGAGCGTTGTTTCTCGGCTGCAGCCTTGTGGCCTTTGTCTGCGACCGCGTCGAAGATCTGGCGCAGATCTCGTCTGCGAATGTCTGTCGCCTTGCGCTCCATTACGGACGCCAGCGCGCGCCGGATCCTGCCCTCGATAACATTCGCGGTTTTCAGCCGCTCATTCAGTCGCCGCTTGGCGTATTCGGCAATCAGCCGCTCGACGGTGAAGGATTGGTTATATTCGTTGCGGGCCGCCTCTTCCTCTGCGATCAGATCGCGGCTTTGCCTCGCTGCTGACGTCAAGGCGTTGGCCTTCTCGCGCGCCGCCTCGATGCTGACGTCTTGGTAGCGGCCTAAGGAAGGCCGTCTGACGCCCTCGCCTTTGATCCGGTAGGCGACGCCCCAGGTTTTGCCTCCGTCCCGTCCTACGCGCAGCGTCAGCCCTTTGCAGCGCATGTCGGGCACGCGATAGGCGCCGTCCGGGTCGGGCTTCAGCGCCTCGATGATTTTGGCGGTCAGCGCGAGCGGCTTCCTGGTCTTCTTCGATTCCGTTTCCGTCCCCATGCCCTTATCCGTCCGCTCTTCCGTTGCAACACCGTTGCAACAAGATTCCGTTGATGACCATAGATATGTATGGAAGTCTACGGAAGAAAACAAGCCGGAAATGCTGGGAATGTCGGCTTATCGCCGATGTATGCGGCCAGTCTTTACCGCACACTGACGTCCCTGCCCCAGAATTCAGTGAACCAGCGGCCGACGACGGCCTTGTTGTCTTCTTCCTTGCTCATGGAAATCGCTCCTCGCGCATTTTTATCGGAGGAACATCGATCGCTCGATGATACCCGAGCGAACGGCTAAACCTTGCGTGCGGGCGCCACACTCCGCTTCTTGCCCTGGAATTGGCGGTGGGCGCGCGCGCTAATCGTTACGACTACGCTCCGACCTGTCCCCGGTGCCGCAGGAATGCGTCGGCCAGCACGCACGCGACCATCGCTTCGCCGACCGGGACCGCGCGGATGCCGACGCATGGGTCGTGACGGCCTTTGGTGACGATCTCCGTCTCCTCGAGGGCGCGGGTAAGCGTGCGGCGCGGCGCCAGGATCGACGACGTCGGCTTGACGGCGAACCGTGCGACGACCGGCTGTCCGGTCGAGATGCCGCCGAGTATGCCGCCGGCGTGGTTCGACAAGAACCGCGGCTGGCCGTCATTGCCCCGCCGCATCTCGTCGGCGTTCTCTTCGCCGGAGAGCTCGGCCGCCGCGAACCCGTCGCCGATCTCGACCGCCTTGACGGCGTTGATTCCCATCAGCGCCCCGGCGATTTCCGCATCGAGCTTGCCGTAGATCGGCGCGCCCCAGCCGGGTGGGACGCCCTCGGCGACAATCTCGATCACGGCGCCGATCGAGGAGCCGGACTTGCGGATCTCGTCGAGATAGCCGGCGAAGCGCTCGGCGGCGACAGCGTCGGGAGAGAAGAACGGATTCCGCCCGACCTCGTCCCAGTCCCAGCGGGTCCGGTCGATCCTGAGTTTCCCCATCTGCACCAAGGCGCCGCGAATGCTGACGCCGGGGATCACCTTGCGCGCGATCGCGCCTGCCGCGACCCGCGCCGCCGTCTCGCGCGCCGAAGCGCGGCCGCCGCCGCGATAGTCGCGGATGCCGTATTTTGCCTCATAGGCGTAGTCGGCGTGGCCGGGACGGTACTTGTCCTTGATCTCGCCGTAGTCCTTCGACCGCTGATCGACATTGTCGATGAAGATCCCGATCGGCGTTCCGGTCGTCACCTGCCCGCCTGTCGTTTCGTCAATCATCACGCCGGAGAGGATGCGGGCCTCGTCGGGCTCGCGCCGCTGGGTGGTGAAGCGCGAGCCGCCGGGCCGGCGCCGGTCGAGCTCGGTCTGGATGTCGGCCGCTTCGAGCGGAATTCGCGGCGGGCAGCCGTCGACGACGCACCCGATCCCCGCGCCATGACTCTCGCCGAAGGTGGTGACGCGGAAGAGATGGCCGAAGGTGTTATGGGACATGACGGACCTTGCGCGTACATACGGACGGTTCTGCACCGCGTCAAACCCGTGGCGGCGCCCAATTCCCGCCATGCTGCATTCATTGCCAATTCATGTTGACGGGCGCATGCCCCCGCCCCGCCAAACCAGAGTCGAACGACTCGCATGGAGACTGTACAATGCTGAAGACATTCGCCGCACTCGGAATCTCCGCCGCGATCGCTTTCGCGCCTCTCGCCGCCTTCGCTCAGACCGACACGACGGCGCCTGCGGCAGGCGCCGCTCCCGCCGCCTCCGACGCGATGGCGCCGGCCAAGGACTCGATGAAGGCGAAGACGAAGAAGCCGAAGCACATGGCCAAGAAGACGAAGAAGACCGGCGACACGATGGCGCCGGCCGCTCCGGCTGCGCCCGCGCAGTAATTCGTCAACCCACAATCGAACTCGGCAAAACGAGCCGTCCCATCCGACCGATGGGGCGGCTTCGTTGCGTTTGGCCTCGCCGCTTTCCCGGCCGCCTGCGCCATGTCAAACTCGCGGGCTTTCCCGGGAGGCGCAATGGCGAGCGCGGAGTTCTGGTACGAGTTCGCAAGCACCTATTCCTATCCCGCGGCGCTCCGCGTCGGCGCGCTCGCCGAGGCGCGGGGGGTGAACCTCGCGTGGCGTCCGTTCCTGCTCGGGCCGATATTCGCCGCCCAGGGCTGGCGGGACTCGCCGTTCAACATCTACCCCAACAAGGGCCGGTACATGTGGCGCGACCTCGAGCGCACGTGCGCCGCGATGGGCGTCCCGCTCGTCCGACCTGAGCCCTTTCCGCAAGCCAGCCTGCTCGCGGCGCGGGTCGCGCTGGCGCTTGAGGGCGAGGCGCGGGCCGACTTTTCCCGCCAGGTCTACATGGCCGAATTCGGCCGCGGCTTGCCGATCGCCGATCGGGCCACGATCGCGTCCCTGCTCGCGGCATGCGGGGTCGATCCCGCCGCAACGCTCGAGCGGGCCGAAAGCGACGCCAACAAGGCGGCGCTCAAGGCCGAGTGCGCCCGGGCGACAGAGATCGGCATCGTCGGCGCGCCGTCAATCGTGACCAGCGACGGCGAAGTGTTCTGGGGCAACGATCGGCTCGAACAGGCGCTCGACTGGGCGGCGGGGGCGCAGACTTGAGCAGGGACGACTATGGCGCCGCTTGATCGGCCCCCTCATCGCACTCATCCCGGCCCCAATGCTGGATCTCGGGAGGCGTGACGGACACCTTGAATCACGATCTCGCCGGCCACGACCCGGTAAAAGACAAAATAAGGGTACGGAAAAACTGCGATTCGTCGAAGGCCGCGCTTCCCGATTCGGCGTCCAGACCCTGGATGCGCGGCAATGAGTTCAATCACAGCGTGGACGCGACCCTTGACGTTTCGTCCGCCTAATGGGGAATGATCGTCGATGTAGGCGAAGACGTCCTGAAGCTCGGCGAACGCGCGAGGCGTATAGCGGACCCTCACAGACCGTGCTTCGCCCAGAACGCTCGGATCGTCTCATCGCTCACAAACACGCCGCGATCCGCCTCCGCGAGCGACTCGTCGAACGACCTCTCGTCCTCGGCGCTCATGCCGATTGGCGGCAGGTCGTTCTCTTGAGCAAGCTGCAGGACAATCCGCGCGAGAGCGTCCTGCGTCTCTGGCGACAGACCCCGGACTGCGTCAACGGCGCGTTCGAAGAGCTTGGTCATGCTGGAAGCATAGCCGACATCGCTCCGAGGCGGAATGCCGTCTTAGGGGTTTCGCGCTTTGCCGCTCCTTCTCCAGCGCCTGCGCGCGAATGGCGGAGAGCGTCGTCGCCGGCGTGATCGCTTCGGGATCGACCTTGACGTGCAGGATCGACGGCAGGCCGGAGGCCAAAGCGCGCTCGTATGCGGGCAGGAACGCGGCCGTCTCCTCGACCGTTTCGCCGTGGCCGCCGAACGCGCGCGCGTAGGCCGCGAAATCCGGATTGCGCAGCGCCGTGCCGATGATCCGCCCGGGATACATGCGCTCCTGATGCATCCGGATCGTCCCATACATGCCGTTGTCGATCACCACGACGACAACGGCCAGGCCATATTGAACCGCGGTCGCGAATTCCTGCCCGTTCATGAGAAAGTCGCCGTCGCCGGCGAAGCAGACGACCGTGCGCTTCGGGAACACCCGCTTCGCGCCGATCGCCGCCGGCAAGCCGAAGCCCATCGAGCCCGACGTCGGCCCCAATTGCTGCTCGAACCCGCGAAAGCGCAGGAAGCGGCCGGCCCAAATCGCGAAATTGCCGGCGCCGTTGGTGAAGATGCGCGTCGGGCGAGCGTCGCCGGAGCGCGAACATGATCTCGGCCAATTGCACCCGGCCAGGATTGGGCGGCGCCTGCTCGCTCCAGGCCAAATATTCCGCCCGCGCCGCCCGCGTTTCCGCCGACCAACGGATCGTCGCGGGCGGCTCGACGCCTTCGAGCGCGGCGCAGAATTCGGGCGAAGTCGCGACGATGCCGAGCGCGGGATGATAGTTGCGGCCGATCTCGTTTGCGTCGGCATGGACGTGGACCACCCGCTGGCGCGGCGCGGGAATGTTGAACAGCGTATAGCCCTGCGCCGCCGCCTCCGACATCCGGCCGCCGACGAGCAGCACCAGATCAGCTCCGTCGACGCGCGCCTTCAGCTTCGGATTGATCGAGAGGCCGACCTCGCCGGCGAAATTGTCGTGCTCGCCGTCGAAGGCGCCGGAGCGGCGAAACGACCCGGCGACGGGCAGGTCGAAGCGCTCGGCGAACCGGACGAAGGCGGCGCTCGCCCGCTTGGTCCAACCGCCCCCGCCGAGGATGGCGATCGGCCGCTCCGCCGCCCACAGCATCTTCTGCAATTCGGCCATCTGGGTCAGGCCGGGCCAGATCGGAGCCGGCTCGACGCGCGGCGCGTCGAGCGCTTCGGCCGTTTCCGTCAGCATGTCTTCGGGCAGCGCGATCACCACCGGGCCGGGCCGGCCCTGCATCGCGACGTGGAACGCGCGCTGGACGATTTCGGGAATTTGCGCGGCGGACTCGATCTGCGTCGCCAGCTTCGCGGTCGAGGCGAAGAAGGCGCGATAGTCCATTTCCTGGAACGCGCCTCGCCCCATCATCGCCCGATCGACCTGGCCGATGAACAGGATCAGCGGCGCGGAATCATGCTCCGCGATGTGAACCCCATGCGCCGCGTTGGTCGCGCCGGGGCCGCGCGTCACGAAGCAGACGCCCGGCCGCCCGGTGAGGCGCCCCTCGGTCAACGCCATCATCGCCGCGCCCGCTTCCTGCCGGCACACGGTCACGTCGATCGGGGAATTGTTCATGGCGTCGAGGGCGGCGAGGTAGGATTCGCCGGGAACGCAGTAAACGCGCTCGACCCCCTGGATGACGAGCTGATCGATGAGAATCTGTCCGCCCGTCCGCAAAGCTTCGCCCAACAGCCTGTCCTCGCGCCCCACCGTTTGCGGCCATGTTTGGCAGGTCGGTCGCGGCATTTCAATCGCTGGGCCTGCCCCATAAGGTCGCCTTGCGCCTGAGCCGAGTTCCAGCCATTCTTGGCGCGATGTCCGCCCCTGCAGAACGGCCCGCCGAGTCGAGCGCGCTGACGACGCTCAACGTGCGTGCGCGCGAGATCTTCCGCAGCATCGTCGACTCGTATCTCTCCAACGGCGAGCCTGTCGGCTCGCGGCATCTGTCGCGCCTGCTGCCGATCTCGCTTTCGCCGGCGTCCGTTCGCAATGTGATGCAGGATCTCGAGGAGCTCGGGCTCATCTACGCCCCGCACGCGAGCGCCGGGCGCCTGCCGACCCAGCAGGGTCTCAGGCTGTTCGTCGACGCGCTGCTCGAATTCGGCGACCTCGGGCGCGAGGAGCGGGCGCGCATCGACAGCCAGGTGCGGGCGGCGGCGGAAGGAGGCGGGTTCGAAGGCGCGCTGGCCGAGACCACGAGCCTGCTCTCGGAATTGACCCGCGGCGCCGGCGTGGTGCTGACCAGCAAGACCGACGCGCGGCTGAAGCATGTCGAATTCGTGCGCCTCGAGGCCGGCCGGGCGCTGGCGATCCTCGTCGCCGAGGACGGCTCGATCGAGAACCGCGTGGTCGCGACTCCGGCGGGCATGCCGGCTTCGGCCTTCGTCGAGGCCTCCAACTTCCTCAGCGCCCGCATCCGCGGCCGCACGCTCGCCGAGGTGACGGCCGAAATCGAGGCCGCGCGGCGCGACGCCCGCAAGGAGCTCGACGATATCGCCGCCCGCCTGGTCGAAGCCGGCCTCGTCTCATGGTCGGGCGCCGGATCGGGCGACCAGCTCATCATTCGCGGTCAGGCGAACCTGCTCGGCGACGTGCACGCCTCCGAGGACCTCGAGCGCATCCGCACCCTGTTCGCCGACCTCGAGACCAAAACCGACGTCATCGAACTCCTGCACCGCGCCGAGGCCGGCGACGGCGTCAAGATTTTCATCGGCTCGGAGAACAAGCTGTTCTCGCTCTCCGGATCCTCGATGATCGCCGCGCCGCTCAGGGACAGCGACCATCGCATCGCCGGCGTGCTCGGGGTCATCGGGCCGACCCGGCTCAATTACGCCCGCATCGTGCCTATGGTCGAATATGCGGCGCAGGTGCTCGGCGAGCTCAAGCGCCCGCGTTAGGGCGGCGAGTCGTTGTTTCGCTGCTGGAGAAACGCAATGTCGAACGCGTCGAATGTCGGGACCTCTCCCCATAGCCTCGGCGAAGCGATCGAGCGCTTGCGGGGAAAATGGGCGGCGATCACCGCCTTCGGCGTCCTCCTGGTCGTGCTCGGCTTCGCCGCGCTGTTCTTTTCCCTCATTGCGACGATCGCCACCGTGACGCTCAACGGGGTCCTGTTCCTGATCGCCGGCGCGGCCGAAATCGGCATCGGCATGCACTCGCGAAGCTGGGGCCTGTTCTTTCTGTGGGTGGTCGGCGGCCTTCTCTATATCGCCGCGGGAATCCTGTGCATCGCCAACCCGATCCTCGCCTCGGTCGTGCTCACTCTCCTGCTCGGCGCCGGCCTCATCGCCGCGGGCGTGGTTCGCGCTTATCTCGCGACGCAGATTCCGGCCGGCGAGCCGCGCGGCCTTGTCTTTCTCGCCGCCGCGGTCACAATTCTTCTCGGTTTGATCATTGTCACTCACTGGCCGCTCGACAGCGTTTATGTGCTAGGCACCCTGCTCGGCGTCGACCTCCTGTTTCACGGGGTCGGATGGGTGAGCTTCGGCATGGGGTTGCATTCGCGCGCCTGACCCGGCCGGGCTTGCGCTCGCATCTTTTGGGGAGCCATCGATGGCCAAGTGGGTCTATTCCTTCAGCGCCGAACGCGCCGAGGGCAAAGGCGAAATGAAGAATCTGCTCGGCGGCAAGGGCGCGAACCTGCACGAGATGGCGTCGCTCGGCCTGCCTGTGCCGCCTGGCTTCACCATCACCACCGAGGTCTGTACTTTTTTCTACGCCAACGGCAAGGCCTACCCGCCCGAGCTCAAGGCGCAGGTCGACGCCGCGGTGGCGGAAGTCGGCCGCCAGACGGGACGCTCATTCGGCGACCCGGCCAACCCGCTCCTGCTTTCGGTGCGCTCAGGCGCGCGCGCCTCGATGCCCGGCATGATGGACACCGTCCTCAACCTCGGGCTCAACGACGAGGCGGTCGAGACGCTGGCGAAAACTTCGGGCGACGCCCGTTTCGCCTATGATTCCTATCGCCGCTTCATCCAGATGTATTCCAACGTCGTGCTCGAGGTCGACGTCCACAATTTCGAGGACATCCTTGAACAGTACAAGGACAGCAAGGGCTATGCGCTCGATACCGACCTCAACGCCGAGGACTGGCGCGCGGTCATCGTCGACTACAAGGCCCGGGTGGTGGAAGCGACCGACAAGCCGTTCCCGCAAAGTCCGGGCGATCAGCTGTGGGGCGCGATCGGCGCCGTGTTCTCGTCCTGGATGAACCAGCGCGCGATCACCTATCGCCGCCTCAACGCCATCCCCGCCGAATGGGGCACCGCGGTCAATGTGCAGGCGATGGTGTTCGGCAACATGGGCGAGACCTCGGCGACCGGCGTCGCCTTCACCCGCAATCCCTCGACCGGGGACAACGCCCTCTATGGCGAGTTCCTCGTCAACGCCCAGGGCGAGGACGTGGTCGCCGGCATCCGCACGCCCCAGAACATCACCGAGGCGGCGCGGAAGGCCGCCGGCTCCGACAAGCCCTCGCTCGAGGCGCTGATGCCGGCGGTGTTCAAGCAGTTCGCCGACACGACCAAGCTCCTGGAAAAGCATTACCGCGACATGCAGGACCTCGAGTTCACGGTCGAGCGCGGCAAATTGTGGATGCTGCAGACCCGCAACGGCAAGCGCACCGCAAAAGCAGCGCTAAGGGTCGCGGTCGAGATGGCCAACGAGGGCCTCATCTCGCGCGAGGACGCGATCACCCGCGTCGAGCCCGGCGCGCTCGATCAGCTCCTGCACCCGACCCTCGACCCCAAGGCGAAACCCAAGGCGCTCGCGACCGGCCTGCCCGCCTCCCCCGGCGCGGCGAGCGGCGAGATCGTCTTCTCCGCCGACGAGGCGCAGGCTTTGCGTCAGGCGGGACGGAAGTCGATCCTGGTCAGGGTCGAGACGTCGCCGGAGGACATTCACGGCATGCACGCCGCCGAGGGCATCGTCACCACGCGCGGCGGCATGACCTCGCACGCCGCCGTGGTCGCGCGCGGCATGGGCAAGGCCTGCGTCTGCGGCGCCAGCACGATCCGCGTCGATTACGCCGCCCAGACGATGACCGCGGGCGGCGTGACCCTGAAGAAAGGCGACATCCTCACGATCGACGGCGGCTCGGGCGAGGTGATGCAAGGCGCGGTGGCGATGGTGAAGCCGGAGATGACCGGCGATTTCGCCACCCTCATGGGCTGGGCCGACGCGGTCAGGCGAATGAAGGTGCGCGCCAACGCCGAGACCGCGGCCGACGCGCGCGTCGCCCGCTCGTTCGGCGCCGAGGGCATCGGCCTCTGCCGCACCGAGCACATGTTCTTCGACGGCGAGCGCATCGTCGCGGTGCGCGAGATGATCCTCTCCGAGAGCGAGCAGGGACGCCGCGCCGCGCTCGCCAAGCTGCTGCCGATGCAGCGCCAGGACTTCGCCGAGCTGTTCGAGATCATGACCGGGCTTCCGGTCACCATCCGCCTGCTCGACCCGCCGCTGCACGAATTCCTGCCGAACACCGATGAGGAGATCGACGAGGTCGCCAAGGTGATGAAGGTGAGCGCGGACAAGCTGCGCGCGCGTTCGGCCGAGCTGCACGAAGTCAATCCCATGCTCGGCTTCCGCGGCGTGCGGCTTGCGATCCGCTATCCGGAAATCGCGGAAATGCAGGCGCGCGCGATCTTCGAGGGCGCGGTCGAGGCGGGGCGCAAGACGGGGAAGCCGGTGACGGCGGAGATCATGGTCCCGCTCATCATCGGGCGGCCCGAGCTCGACTCGGTCAAGGCGATCATCGACGCCGTGGGCGAGGCGGTCGCCAAGGAGACCGGCGTCAAGGTTCCCTATCACGTCGGCACGATGATCGAGCTGCCGCGCGCGGCGTTGCGGGCGGGCGATATCGCAAAAAGCGCCGAGTTCTTCTCCTTCGGCACCAACGACCTGACCCAGACCACGCTCGGCGTGTCGCGCGACGACGCCGCGTCATTCCTGGGCATGTACACCGTGAAGGGGCTGCTCAAGACCGATCCGTTCGTGAGTCTCGACACCGAGGGCGTCGGCGAACTGATCACCATCGCCTGCGAGCGCGGCAGGGCGGCCCGGCCGGACATCAAGCTCGGCGTCTGCGGCGAGCACGGCGGCGACCCGGCCTCGATCGCCTTCTGCGAGCACGCCCATCTCGACTACGTCTCCTGCTCCCCCTTCCGCATCCCCATCGCCCGCCTCGCCGCCGCGCAGGCGGCGCTGGGCGAAAGGCGGCGAGCACGGCGTGCTGCCGATTTCGCTTTCGCCGGCGTCCGTTCGCAACGTGATGCAGGATCTCGAGGAGCTCGGGCTCATCTACGCCCCGCACGCGAGCGCCGGGCGCCTGCCGACCCAGCAGGGTCTGAGGCTGTTCGTCGACGCGCTGCTTGAATTCGGCGACCTCGGGCGCGAGGATCGCGCGCGCATCGACAGTCAGGTGCGGGCGGCGGCCGAAGGCGGCGGGTTTGAAGGCGCGCTCGCCGAGACCACGAGCCTGCTCTCGGAATTGACCCGCGGCGCCGGCGTGGTGCTGACCAGCAAGACCGACGCGCGGCTGAAGCATGTCGAATTCGTGCGCCTCGATCCCGGCCGGGCGCTGGCGATCCTCGTCGCCGAGGACGGCTCGATCGAGAACCGCGTGGTCGCGACTTCGGCGGGCATGCCGGCTTCGACCTTCGTCGAAGCCTCGAACTTCCTCAGCGCCCGCATCCGCGGCCGCACGCTCGCCGAGGTGACGGCCGAAATCGAGGCCGCGCGGCGCGACGCCCGCAAGGAGCTCGACGATATCGCCGCCCGCCTGGTCGAAGCCGGCCTCGTCTCATGGTCCGGCGCCGGCGGATCGGGCGACCAGCTCATCATTCGCGGTCAGGCGAACCTGCTCGGCGACGTGCACGCCTCCGAGGACCTCGAGCGCATCCGCACCCTGTTCGCCGACCTCGAGACCAAAACCGACGTCATCGAACTCCTGCACCGCGCCGAGGCCGGCGACGGCGTCAAGATTTTCATCGGCTCGGAGAACAAGCTGTTCTCGCTCTCCGGATCCTCGATGATCGCCGCGCCGCTCAGGGACAGCGACCATCGCATCGCCGGCGTGCTCGGGGTCATCGGGCCGACCCGGCTCAATTACGCCCGCATCGTGCCTATGGTCGAATATGCGGCGCAAGTGCTCGGCGAGCTCAAGCGCCCACGTTAGAGCGGCGAGTCGTTGTTTCGCTGCTGGAGAAACGCAATGTCGAACGCGTCGAATGTCGGAACCTCTCCCCATAGCCTCGGCGAGGCGATCGAGCGCTTGCGGGGAAAATGGGCGGCGATCACCGCCTTCGGCGTCCTCCTGGTCGTGCTCGGCTTCGCCGCGCTGTTCTTTTCCCTCGTTGCGACGATCGCCACCGTGACGCTCAACGGGGTCCTGTTCCTGATCGCCGGCGCGGCCGAAATCGGCATCGGCATGCACTCGCGAAGCTGGGGCCTGTTCTTTCTGTGGGTGGTCGGCGGCCTTCTCTATATTGCCGCGGGAATCCTGTGCATCGCCAACCCGATCCTCGCCTCGGTCGTGCTCACTCTCCTGCTCGGCGCCGGCCTCATCGCCGCGGGCGTCGTTCGCGCTTATCTCGCGACGCAGATTCCGGCCGGCGAGCCGCGCGGCCTTGTCTTTCTCGCCGCCGCGGTCACAATTCTTCTCGGTTTGATCATTGTCACTCACTGGCCGCTCGACAGCGTTTATGTGCTAGGCACCCTGCTCGGCGTCGACCTCCTGTTTCACGGGGTCGGATGGGTGAGCTTCGGCATGGGGTTGCATTCGCGCGCCTGACCCGGCCGGGCTTGCGCTCGCATCTTTTGGGGAGCCATCGATGGCCAAGTGGGTCTATTCCTTCAGCGCCGAACGCGCCGAGGGCAAAGGCGAAATGAAGAATTTGCTCGGCGGCAAGGGCGCGAACCTGCACGAGATGGCGTCGCTCGGCCTGCCTGTGCCGCCTGGCTTCACCATCACCACCGAGGTCTGTACTTTTTTCTACGCCAACGGCAAGGCCTACCCGCCCGAGCTCAAGGCGCAGGTCGACGCCGCGGTGGCGGAAGTCGGCCGCCAGACGGGACGCTCATTCGGCGACCCGGCCAATCCGCTCCTGCTTTCGGTGCGCTCAGGCGCGCGCGCCTCGATGCCCGGCATGATGGACACCGTCCTCAACCTCGGGCTCAACGACGAGGCGGTCGAGACGCTGGCGAAAACTTCGGGCGACGCCCGTTTCGCCTATGATTCCTATCGCCGCTTCATCCAGATGTATTCCAACGTCGTGCTCGAGGTCGACGTCCACAATTTCGAGGACATCCTTGAACAGTACAAGGACAGCAAGGGCTATGCGCTCGATACCGACCTCAACGCCGAGGACTGGCGCGCGGTCATCGTCGACTACAAGGCCCGGGTGGTGGAAGCGACCGACAAGCCGTTCCCGCAAAGTCCGGGCGATCAGCTGTGGGGCGCGATCGGCGCCGTGTTCTCGTCCTGGATGAACCAGCGCGCGATCACCTATCGCCGCCTCAACGCCATCCCCGCCGAATGGGGCACCGCGGTCAATGTGCAGGCGATGGTGTTCGGCAATATGGGCGAGACCTCGGCGACCGGCGTCGCCTTCACCCGCAATCCCTCGACCGGGGACAACGCCCTCTATGGCGAGTTCCTCGTCAACGCCCAGGGCGAGGACGTGGTCGCCGGCATCCGCACGCCCCAGAACATCACCGAGGCGGCGCGGAAGGCCGCCGGCTCCGACAAGCCCTCGCTCGAGGCGCTGATGCCGGCGGTGTTCAGGCAGTTCGCCGACACGACCAAGCTCCTGGAAAAGCATTACCGCGACATGCAGGACCTCGAGTTCACGGTCGAGCGCGGCAAATTGTGGATGCTGCAGACCCGCAACGGCAAGCGCACCGCAAAAGCAGCGTTAAGGGTCGCGGTCGAGATGGCCAACGAGGGCCTCATCTCGCGCGAGGACGCGATCACCCGCGTCGAGCCCGGCGCGCTCGATCAGCTCCTGCACCCGACCCTCGACCCCAAGGCGAAACCCAAGGCGCTCGCGACCGGCCTGCCCGCCTCCCCCGGCGCGGCGAGCGGCGAGATCGTCTTTTCCGCCGACGAGGCGCAGGCTTTGCGTCAGGCCGGGCGGAAGTCGATCCTGGTCAGGGTCGAGACGTCGCCGGAGGATATTCACGGCATGCACGCCGCCGAGGGCATCGTCACCACGCGCGGCGGCATGACCTCGCACGCCGCCGTGGTCGCGCGCGGCATGGGCAAGGCCTGCGTCTGCGGCGCCAGCACGATCCGCGTCGATTATGCCGCCCAGACGATGACCGCGGGCGGCGTGACCCTGAAGAAAGGCGACATCCTCACGATCGACGGCGGCTCGGGCGAGGTGATGCAAGGCGCGGTAGCGATGGTGAAGCCGGAGATGACCGGCGATTTCGCCACCCTCATGGGTTGGGCCGACGCGGTCAGGCGAATGAAGGTGCGCGCCAACGCCGAGACCGCGGCCGACGCGCGCGTCGCCCGCTCGTTCGGCGCCGAGGGCATCGGCCTCTGCCGCACCGAGCACATGTTCTTCGACGGCGAGCGCATCGTCGCGGTGCGCGAGATGATCCTCTCCGAGAGCGAACAGGGACGGCGCGCCGCGCTCGCCAAGCTGCTCCCGATGCAGCGCCAGGACTTCGCCGAGCTGTTCGAGATCATGACCGGGCTTCCGGTCACCATCCGCCTGCTCGACCCGCCGCTGCACGAATTCCTGCCGAATACCGATGAGGAGATCGACGAGGTCGCCAAGGTGATGAAGGTGAGCGCGGACAAGCTGCGCGCGCGTTCGGCCGAGCTGCACGAAGTCAATCCCATGCTCGGTTTCCGCGGCGTGCGGCTTGCGATCCGCTATCCGGAAATCGCGGAAATGCAGGCGCGCGCGATCTTCGAGGGCGCGGTCGAGGCGGGGCGAAAGACGGGGAAGCCGGTGACGGCGGAGATCATGGTCCCGCTCATCATCGGGCGGCCCGAGCTCGACTCGGTCAAGGCGATCATCGACGCCGTGGGCGAGGCGGTCGCCAAGGAGACCGGCGTCAAGGTTCCCTATCACGTCGGCACGATGATCGAGCTGCCGCGCGCGGCGTTGCGGGCGGGCGATATCGCAAAAAGCGCCGAGTTCTTCTCGTTCGGCACCAACGACCTGACCCAGACCACGCTCGGCGTGTCGCGCGACGACGCCGCGTCATTCCTGGGCATGTACACCGTGAAGGGGCTGCTCAAGACCGATCCGTTCGTGAGTCTCGACACCGAGGGCGTCGGCGAACTGATCACCATCGCCTGCGAGCGCGGCAGGGCGGCCCGGCCGGACATCAAGCTCGGCGTCTGCGGCGAGCACGGCGGCGACCCGGCCTCGATCGCCTTCTGCGAGCACGCCCATCTCGACTACGTCTCCTGCTCCCCCTTCCGCATCCCCATCGCCCGCCTCGCCGCCGCGCAGGCGGCGCTGGGCAGAAAGGCGGCGAGCACGGCGTGAGGCGGGGCGGTCCCTATTCGGGGACGCCGGCCTTGCGCATGCCGTCGAGAAAGGGCCCGAGCCGGGCGAGGTAGGTCGGATCGTCGCTGGTCGCGGTCCAGGCGGCGCGGGCGCGGGAGATGGAGAAGATCGGGTTGAGCGCGAGGCCAGCCTTGACGGCGAACGCGCCTCATCAAGCCGGCCAAGCGGTGCGAGCGCGGCCGCCAACATGAAATATGCCGGCGCGAAATTTCGGTTGGCGTCGATTGACCGCCGACACCACGCAACCGCCTGCTCGTGGCTGCCAAGCTGGAGCTTGGCAAAAGCCGCGCGAATCATCCAGGCGTAGGCCAGCATGTCCCGTGGACTGAGGCGCAAGGCCTCGACGACGTGCGCTTCGGTTTCTTCGGCGCGACCGATGAAAATCTTACCAAATCCAATGGCGGCATGAGCGTCGGCGAGATTTCGATCCAGCGCCAACGCATGTTCACATTCGGCGATGCCCTCGGCGGCGCGCCTGGTCCAGATCTCGACAACGCCCAGCAGCATATGGGCGAGCGCATGGTCCGGAACCGACGGACAACGCTTTGGTCACCTTCGCTTCGGCCGACGCAAAGGCCGCCACTCGATCGGCGACAAAGAGAAGCGCGCCTTCGATTGCGTTTGTGGCCGCCGAGCCAGCGAGCGCGTCGATATTGCCGGGGTCGGCGGCGAGCGCCCGATCGAAAAAGCCGCGCGCCTGCGCCGTGTTGTCGGGGGTCATACCCTTGTTGAGCCTCGCCAGACCTTGAAAATAGAGGTCCATCGAGTTCGGGGTCGGCGTCTGTTCGGCGCGTCGCGCCTCGGCGGCGAAAAGCTCGGCGTTGAGCGCGCTCGCCAGGCGCGTGACGATTTCGTCCTGCATGTCGAAGAGATCGGCGAGCGGCTTGTCGAACCGCTCGGCCCAGAGATGCTAACCCGTTTCGGCGTCGATGAGCTGCACATTGACGCGCATGCGGTTTCCGCCGCGCTGAACGCTGCCCTCGAGGACATAGCGAACGTTCAACTCGCGCCCGATCTGTTTCAGATCGACGGCCTTGCCCTTGTAAGTGAAGGCAGTGTTGCGCCCGATAACGAGCGAGCCTCGAATGCGCGAAAGATCGGTCGTCAGGCTCTCCGTGACCCCGTCGACGAAATGCTCCTGCTCCGCGTCGCCGCCGATGTTGGCGAACGGCAGGACGACCATCGAGAGGCGCGGGGGGTCGGATTATTTCCGGCGCCGGGGCCGGCGCGGGCTTCGCACCGGCCGGCGCGCCGGACTTGCACCGAATAGACGCGGATCGGCTCGGCGATGTTCTTGAGTTGGGTCGGGCCGAGATCGCGTGACCGCCCGATCGAGCCGCGCACCTTCACCTGCCAATAGGCTTGTTCGGAGAGGCAAATCGCGCCCGGCTGGCAAATCCCTTCGAGGCGCGCGGCGATATTGACGCCATCGCCCATCAGATCGCCGTCGGCCTCCTCGACCACGTCGCCGAGATGGACGCCGATGCGGAGCTCGATGCGGCGATCTTCCGGCACTCCGGCGCTGCGTTCGGCCATGCCGGTCTGCACCTCGATCGCGCAACGCACGGCGTCGACCACGCTGCGAAATTCGACGAGGAACCCATCGCCGGTGCGTTTGACGATGCGCCCGCGATGCGCGGCTATTGCGGGATCGATCAGATCGCTGCGCAGCCCCCTGAGCCGCGACAGCGTGCGCTCCTCGTCGGCGCCGGCGAGCCGGCTGTAGCCGACGACGTCGGCGACCAGGATCGCTGCAATTTTCCGGTTTTCGGACATGGCGTCGCCCAGCAAGTTGGCGACGCTAGCATAGCTGGTCCGTCATCGCTCTTTCGCAGAGCGGCTCGGGGTAACCAGCCCCACGCCCCTGCATCAGCGGCGCAATCTACGGGAGTATGCGGGCCGGGCGAGGCGGCTGCCGGGGATTGGCCGGGAGCCAGGGGGCGGGTTTTCGACGCGATGGGCGCAAATCTTCGAAAAGGCTCGACTCGCGAAGCAGAATCCTTCGATTTTCCTTCCCTTCCCTTTGATTTTTCGTCCTCCGTTTTGGAAGACGCTTCCGTCCGCTTTGTTGCAATTTCCCCGCGCCATTGCGGCGGCTCGCTTCAGCTTCCGCGATAGGTGGAATAGCTCCACGGCGATAGCAGCAGCGGCACGTGATAATGCGCCCTGGGGTCGGCGATGGCGAAGCGCAGCGGGATCAGGTCGAGGAACGGCGGGTCGGCGGTCTTCACGCCCTGGCGGCGAAAATAGTCCCCGGCATGGAATAGGAGCTCGAACCGGCCGACGCGCGCATGGCTCGCGCTGATCAGCGGCGCGTCGGTGCGTCCGTCGGCGTTGGTCAGGACCTCGGCGATGAGAGTGCGCGCGCCCGCGGCCTCGAACTCGTAGAGCTCGACCCTCATGGCTTCGGCCGGCCCGCCGCGAATGACGTCGAGGACATGGGTGGTGAGGCCGGCCAAATGATCCTCCGACGCGGGTCGAGCGGCGCCAGTCTATCGCGGCCGGGCGGCCGTCGCCATCACGCCGGCCCGCATGCGAGTCTCGCATGGCAGCGGCGCCCCCGGGCGTAATTGCCAATTCCGCGGGCGCATGAGAAGAGAGCCACAACACTCACGTTTTGCGACTTTCGTAGGATTGACAGGGAGGCGCCCGCCGATGGACGACCGAGTTCTTGGACGCATTCCGACGAGACCGACGAATGGCTCGACGCGCTCGACTCGGTCGAGGCCTTCGAGGGCATCGGCAAGGTCGATGACATCCTCGATTCGCTGGTCGCAGCCGCCCGGCGCAAGGGCGCGAAGCTGCCCTTCGCCGCCAACACCGCCTATGTCAACACCATCCCGCCCGAAGAGCAGCCGCCCCATCCCGGCAACCGCAAGATCGAGCAGATCATCCGCCGCTACGTGCGCTGGAACGCCGCCGCGATCGTCGTCAAGGCGAACAAGGAGTCCTCGGAGCTTGGCGGCCACATCGCGAGCTTCCAGTCGGCGGCGACGCTCTACGACACCGGCTTCATGCATTTCTGGCACGCCGCCGACGAGCGGCATGGCGGAGACCTGGTCTATTTCCAGGGCCACAGCTCGCCGGGCGTTTACGCCCGCGCCTTCATGGAGGGACGTCTCAGCGAGGAGCAGCTGGTCAACTTCCGCCAGGAGGTCGGCCGCAAGGGGCTGTCGTCCTATCCCCATCCGTGGCTGATGCCGGAGTTCTGGCAGTTCCCGACCGTCTCGATGGGCCTCGGCCCGTTGATGGCGATCTATCAGGCGAGGTTTCTGCGCTACCTGCATTGCCGCGGCCTCGCGGACACTGCCCCGCGCAAGGTCTGGGTCTTCTGCGGCGACGGCGAGATGGACGAGCCGGAATCGCTCGGCGCCATCTCGCTCGCCGGGCGCGAGAAGCTCGACAATCTGATCTTCGTCATCAACTGCAATCTGCAGCGCCTCGACGGGCCGGTGCGGGGCAACGGCAAGATCGTGCAAGAACTCGAAGCCGATTTCCGCGGCGCGGGCTGGAACGTCATAAAGTGCCTCTGGGGGTCGGGCTGGGACCAGCTCCTGGCCAGGGATACGGCCGGCAAGCTGCGGCAGCTGATGGAGGAGTGCGTCGACGGCGAATACCAGGACTTCAAGTCGAAGGACGGCGCCTATATCCGCAAGCACTTCTTCGGCCGCCATCCCGAGACGGCGGCGATGGTCGAGGACTGGACCGACGCGGAGATCTGGGCGCTGACCCGAGGCGGGCATGATCCGGTCAAGGTCTACGCCGCCTACAGGGCGGCGGTCGAGCACAAGGGCCAGCCGACCGTCATCCTCGCCAAGACGGTCAAGGGCTACGGCATGGGCTCGGCCGGGGAAGGGCAAATGATCGCCCATCAGGCCAAGAAGCTCGGCCACGACGCGCTCAAGGCCTTCCGCGACCGGTTCCAGATCCCGGTTTCGGACGCTGAGCTCGACAAGGTTCCGTTCCTGCGCTTCCCCGAGAACGGCGAAGAGATGAACTATCTGCACGAGCGGCGGGCGGCGCTTGGCGGCTATCTGCCGGCGCGTCGGCGCCAAAGCGAACCGCTTAAGGTTCCCCCGCTCTCCGCCTTCGACGCGCTTCTGAAGGCAACCGCCGAGGGGCGGGAAATCTCCACCACGATGGCGTTCGTCAGGGTTCTGACCACGCTGCTGCGCGACAAGGACATCGGCCCGCATATCGTGCCGATCGTCCCCGACGAGAGCCGGACCTTCGGCATGGAGGGTTTGTTTCGGCAGGTCGGCATCTTCAGCCAGGTAGGTCAGCTGTACCGGCCGCAGGACGCCGATCAGCTCATGTACTATCGCGAAGATCCGAAGGGACAGATCCTGCAGGAAGGGATCAACGAACCGGGCGCGATGGCCTCGTTCATCGCGGCGGGCACCTCCTATTCGACGTCGAACGTGCCGATGGTGCCGTTCTACATCTACTATTCCATGTTTGGCTTCCAGCGGATCGGCGATCTCGCCTGGGCGGCGGGAGACATGCGGACGCGGGGCTTCCTGATCGGCGGCACGTCCGGCCGCACGACCCTGAATGGCGAGGGTCTGCAGCACGAGGACGGGCACAGCCATATCCTCGCCTCGACCATTCCCAATTGCGTGACCTACGACCCGACTTACGCCTACGAGCTCGCGGTGATCGTCCATGCGGGCCTGAAACGGATGCTCGTCGATCAGGACGACGTCTACTACTACATCACGACCCTGAACGAGAATTACCCCCACCCGGCAATGCCGGAAGGGGCGGAAGAAGGGATCCTCAGCGGCGCCTACAAGCTGCGCGAGGTCAAGGCTGACGGGCCCGGACTGCAGGTGCGGCTCCTCGGCTCTGGCGCGATCCTCCGCGAGGTCGAGGCGGCGGCCGAGATGCTGGCGAGCGAGCACGGCGTCTCGAGCGAAATCTGGAGCGTGACCAGCTTCACCGAATTGCGCCGGGAAGGGCTCGACGTCGAACGGTGGAACCTGCTGCATCCGGAATCCGACCCGAAGGTTCCGTTCATCACCCGGGCGCTGTCGGCCGGAAAAGGGCCGGTCATCGCGTCGACCGACTACATGAAGGGGGTCGCAGACGGGGTCCGCCCCTATGTGCCCGCGCGCTACAAGGTGCTCGGGACCGACGGGTTCGGACGCTCCGACTATCGCCGCCGCCTGCGCTCGTTCTTCGAGGTCGACCGCTATCACGTCGCCGTCGCGAGCCTGAAGGCGCTGGCGGACGAACAGTTGCTGCCGACCCGGCGCGTGGCCGAGGCGATCGCGAAATACGGCATCGACCCGGAGGGGCCGAATCCGGCCCGGAGCTGAGAGTTCGCCGTCCCCATTCAACCTTTGTCGCTTGAGGAGAGCGCCGGTGGCGAAAATCGACGTGAACGTTCCCGATATCGGCGACTTCAAGGACGTCCCGGTCATCGAGGTTCTGGTGAAGCCGGGCGACGTCGTAAAAGCCGAGCAGCCGCTGGTCACGCTCGAGTCCGACAAGGCGACGATGGACGTGCCGTCGCCGATCGCGGGCGCGATCGCCGAGGTCGTCGCAAAGGTGGGCGACAAGGTGTCGATGGGGACGCTCATCGCGCGCATCGACGCTGGGGCTGGCGAAGGGGCTGCGAAGGCAGCCCCCGCCAAGGCCGCGCCGGCGACCGCTCCAAAGGGGGCCCCGGCTCCCGCCAAGGCCGCCGCCGCGCCAGCGTCGCCCAAGACCGCGACGATGGACATCACAGTTCCTGACATCGGCGACTTCAAGGACGTGCCGGTCATCGAGGTTCTGGTGAAGACGGGCGACACGGTCGAGGCCGAACAGCCGCTGGTGACGCTCGAGTCCGACAAGGCGACGATGGACGTGCCGTCGCCGGCGGCCGGCAAGATCACCCAGCTCATCGCCAAGGTCGGCGACAAAGTGTCGATGGGCGCCCTCATCGCGAAGCTCGACGCCGGCGGGCCGGCCGCGCCGATCTCGCCGGAACAGGAAGACGAGGCGGAGGCCAAAGAGGAGGAAGACGCAGCAAACGCGCCCCTCACGTCGCCCGTCGCGCCTCGCGATCTGCCGCCCGCCTTCGCGCCGGCTTCCGGCCCCGCCAAGGCCGACTTCTCCGGGGTCTTTGCCGGCCCCGCGGTTCGACGGCTGGCGCGGGAGCTCGATCTTGACCTCAACGCGCTCAAAGGCACCGGAGAGAGGGGCCGCATCACCCGCGAGGACGTGAAGGCTGCGCTAGCGCGCGGCGGCGCAGCCGCCGCGTCTGCGGGCGGCGCCGCCCTCCCTGCAATTCCAGCCGTCGATTTCGCCAAATTCGGCCCGGTCGAAACTGTTCCCCTGTCGCGCATCAAGCGCATCTCGGGCCCGCGCCTGCACGCATCCTGGGTCAATGTTCCGCATGTCACCCATTGCGACGAGGCCGACATCACCGAGCTTGATGCTTTCCGAAAGACGCTCGACGAGGAGGCGAAGAAAGACAAGACAAAGCCTTACCGCGTATCCCTGCTGCCACTGCTCATGCGCGCCACGGTTGCGGCGCTGAAGGCGTTCCCGACCTTCAACGCCGCGCTAAGTCCCGCCGGCGACTCTCTGATATTACGTCGTTATTGGCACATCGGCGTCGCCGTCGACACCCCCGATGGACTGGTGGTCGCAGTGATCAAGGACGTTAACCGAAAGGGCGTGGTCGAGCTTGCCCGCGAGCTCGGCGCCCTTTCCGAGAAGGCGCGCGCGGGCAAGCTCGCGCCCGCCGAGATGCAGGGCGCGACCTTCACCATCTCTTCGCTTGGCGGAATCGGCGGGACGGCGTTCTCGCCGATCGTGAATGCGCCGGAGGTGGCAATTCTTGGCGTCGTACGTTCAAAGATGGCCCCGGTCTGGGACGGGAAGGCCTTCCAGCCGCGCCTGATGCTGCCGCTCTGCCTCTCCTACGACCATCGCGTCATCGACGGAGCCGCGGGCGCGCGCTTCATGCGCCATCTGGCGGGCCTGCTCGAGGACATGCGGCGCGTTCTGTTGTGATTGCGGCTGGATAGCGGGAGAGACGCGGCCATGGCCAAGGAAATCAGGCTTCCCGATATCGGCGACTTCAAGGACGTGCCGGTCATCGAGGTCCAGATCGCGCCCGGAAAAAGCGTCCGCAAGGAAGAGACGATCCTGACCCTCGAAAGCGACAAGGCGACGATGGACGTACCGGCGCCCGAGGATGGGGTGATCGGCGAAGTCCGTGTCAAGGTCGGCGACAAAATCAGCGAAGGGGCGGTGCTGGCGACTTACGCCGAGGGTGGAGAGGCGAAGCCGGCCACAGCCGCGCCATATGGCGGCGCCGAGATCCAGGAGCCCACCCCCAAGGTCGCGCCCGCGACCGCTCCGAAGCCCGCAGCCGATCCCGGCGGAAAGGCGGATTTCGAGGCCGACATTCTCGTCCTCGGCGCAGGCCCGGGCGGCTACACCGCGGCGTTCCGCGCCGCCGATCTCGGGCGAAGCGTCGTGCTGGTCGACGCCCGGCAGACGCTCGGCGGCGTCTGCCTCAACGTCGGCTGCATCCCGTCGAAGGCGCTGCTGCACGTCGCCAAGATCGTCGACGAGGCGGCCGCGATGGGCGCGCATGGGGTCAAGTTCGCCCAACCCTCGCTCGATCCCACGGCCATTCGCGGCTGGAAGGATGGGGTGATCAAACGGCTGACCGGCGGCCTGGCAGGTCTTGCCAAGCAGCGCAAAGTGAAGGTCGTGACCGGCCGGGGGAAGTTCACCTCGCCAAACACGCTTCAGGTTGAAACCGCCGAGGGCGCGCAGGTCGTGCGCTTCAGGAACGCGATCATCGCCGCCGGCTCCGAGCCTGTCGCGCCCGGGTTCATCCCGGCCGACCCGCGGATCTGGGATTCGACCGCCGCGCTCGAGATGAGCTTCATTCCGAAGCGGATGCTGGTCCTCGGCGGCGGCATCATCGGCCTCGAGATGGCGACGGTCTATCATTCGCTCGGCGCGGGCGTCACCGTGATCGAGATGATGGATCAGCTGATGCCCGGCGCCGACCCCGACATCGTCGCTCCGCTCGCCAAGCGAATCGGCAAGCTCTACGACAAGATCCTGCTCAAGACGAAGGTGACCAAGGTCGAGGCCAAGGGCGACGGGCTGCACGTCTCCCATGAGGGTCCCGCCGGGCCGACGACCGAAGTTTTCGACGCTATTGCTGGTCTCGGTCGGCCGGCGGCCGAACGGCAAGGCGATCGGCGCCGAGGCGGCGGGGGTCGCTGTCGACGAGCGGGGCTTCATCCCCGTCGATCGGCAGATGCGCACCAACGTTCAGCACATCTTCGCAATCGGCGACATCGTCGGCCAGCCGATGCTCGCGCACAAAGGCACACATGAAGGCAAGGTCGCCGCGGAGGTCGCGAGCGGGCACAAATCTTCGTTTGACGCCAAGGTGATACCGTCGGTCGCTTACACCGATCCTGAAGTCGCCTGGGCGGGTCCGACCGAGACGGAGCTCAAGGCCAAGGGGGTCAAATACGGCAAGGCCGTCTTCCCATGGGCGGCGAGCGGCCGGTCGCTGTCGCTCGGCCGCGACGAGGGCGTGACCAAGACTTTGTGGGATGAGGAGACCCAGCGGCTGATCGGCTGCGGCATCGTCGGCCCCAACGCCGGCGACCTCATCTCGGAGGCGGCGCTGGCGATCGAGATGGGCGCCGAAGCCGAAGACATCGGCCTCACCATTCACCCACATCCGACCCTGTCCGAAACCTTCGCCATGTCGGCGGAAGCCTTCGCGGGAACGCTGACCGACCTCTATATGCCGAAGAAGAAGGCTTGAACCGCGTTCGTCCGGACGGGCGCTCGTGAAGGTCTTCTTCTTCGGCGCCGGCTACTGCGCCCGCCGCCTCATTGCCCGCGAACCGTGGATCGAGGCGAGCGGAACGGCGCGGACCGCCGAGGGTCTCGACGCGTTGCGGGGGGTGGGCGTCGAGGCTTATGCTTTCGACGGCGCCCGCGCCGGCCCGGGACTGGACCGGGCGGTTGAGAAAGCGGAAGCTATCGTCGTCTCCATTCCGCCGCGCGATGGCGCCGGCGCGGCGCTCGACCAATTTGCGGCCGCGATCGCCTCCGCGCCGGACCTGCGGCGGATCATCTACTATTCGACCATCGGCGTTTATGGCGATCACGGCGGCGCCTGGGTCGACGAGACAAGCGCCACGCGCACTCGAACGGCCCGGGGGCTCGCCCGGCTCGATGACGAGGCGCGCTGGACGGCGGCGGCCCGGGCGCGCGGGATCGAGGCGGACATCCTGCGCCTCGCCGGGATCTACGGGCCCGGCCGCAATGCGCTCATCAATCTGCGCGAGGGCCAGGCGCGGCGGATCGTCAAGCCCAATCAGGTCTTCAACCGGGCCCATGTCGACGACATCGCCGAGCTCACGCGCCTCGCGCTGACGCGGGGGCTCGACGGACAAATCTGGAACGTCGCCGACGACGAACCCGCCCCGCCGCAGGATGTGGTCGCCTACGCAGCGGCGCTCCTCGGCCTCCCGCCGCCGCCCGAGGAGCCGTTCGACGAAGCGCGGCTCTCCCCGCTGACCGCCGAGTTCTACGCCGACAACAAACGGGTCTCGATCGCCAAGGCCAAGGCGCTCCTCGGGTTTGCTCCTGCTTATCCCACCTACCGCGAGGGTCTGCGAGCTCTCGCCGAGGCCGGCGAGGGTCAAGGAGCGTGAAGCTCGGCCAGACTCGTCCTTGACCTTCTGTGTCGCCTGCGGTCGTTATGGCGAGGCTCAAGGAGGGCGCCATGGAGGCTTTGTCGGCGATTGAGAGGATCGTCCGCGACCTGCTTTTCTTCGTCGTCGCCATGAGCGCGATCCTGGCCGCGCTTCTGGTCATCATCTCGCGGATGCCGGACGACAATCCCCTGAAGCGGATCATGGTGGCGCTGAGCTACCGGGTCGGCGCGACCGCGGCGGCCGGCATGCTGGTGATCCCTGCGACCCCGATCCCCGGCCTCGACACGGTCATCGACATCGGCGCGCCGATCGCCCTCATCTGGTATTGGTGGACCTTCTTCCGCGACGCGCGCCGCGCCGGCTCGAGGAGACCCCCGGCATGAAATTCACGCAGGCGAACGGCCTCGCGATCCACTATCTCATCGAGGGTCCGGAAGGGCTCCCGCCGCTGGTCTTCATCAATCCGCTCGGCTGCGACCTGCGCGTCTGGACCGACGTCGCTTGCATCCTGAAGCCCGATTTCAGGGTCGTCTGCTACGACAAGCGCGGCCATGGGTTATCCGAATCCGGCCCGGACCATGCTGAGATGGCCGACTATGCGGGCGACCTGGCCGCCCTTCTCGGGGTCCTTGGCGTCGGCCGGGCCGCAATCGTCGGCATGTCGATCGGCGGCGTGATCGCGCAGGAGCTCTGTCGCCAACGTCGGGACCTCGTCACCGCGCTCGTGCTCTGCGACACCGCGGCGAAAATCGGAACCGACGAGTCGTGGGACGAGCGCATCGCCGCGGTCGAGCACGGCGGGATCGAGTCGATCGCCGACGCGATCCTCGAGCGCTGGTTCACACCGGGGTTTCGGCGCGAGCGTGCGGCGGAATACGCCGGCGTTCGCGCCATGCTGACGCGGACGCCGAAGCAGGGCTATCTCGCCGCCTGCGGCGCCTTGAAGCGCGCAGACCTGCGGCCCTTCGCCAGCCTGATCGAAGCACCGACCCTTTGCCTCGTAGGCGACCAGGACGGCTCGACCCCCGTCGATCTGGTGCGCCAAACTGCAGCCTTGATCAACGGCTCGCGGTTTGAAATCATCGACGGCGCGGGCCATCTGCCGAACGTGGAGAAGCCGGCCGCCGTGGCGCGGCTGATCGCCGAGCACGTCACGCGGACGGCCAGTTAAGACGCGCCGCGCCTGTCTCGATGTTGCCGAGAGTTAATCCAAAGGCTGGAAATATAGCCCTTTCCGTTCTTGGGATGAGAGAGTATAGACACGCGCCGTTTTGAAGGCTTGGCGGAAGCCGGCGACCTCGGGATTCCCCTTTAAGCATGTCCCACCCCCTTTCGAAGGACGTCGTTCCGCCCGCAGCGAGCGGCGAGGGCGAGGGCCTGACCCATTCGTCGGGGCAATTCTGGGTTCTCGCGCTCGGCTCGATTGGCGTCGTGTTCGGCGACATCGGGACCAGTCCGCTCTACGCGCTGCAGACCGCACTCGGCCAGTTCAAGGGCTCCGCGCTCGGGCCGGCCGAGGTGATCGGCGTCGTCTCGCTCATCATCTGGGCGCTCCTGATCGTCGTCACCGGCAAGTATGTGCTGTTCCTGATGCAGGCGGACAACAAGGGCGAGGGCGGCATCCTGTCGCTCAAGGCGCTCGCGCAACGGGCGCTCGGGCAGAGGACGACGCTGGCCTTTTTCCTCGGGGTCGCAGGATCGGCGCTGTTCTCGGGCGACGCCATGATTACGCCGGCGATTTCGGTCCTGTCCGCGCTCGAAGGACTGAAACAGGTCGACGCCGGCCTCGCGCCGTACGTCCTGCCGGCGACGGTCGTCATCCTCGTCGTTCTGTTCGGCGCTCAGAGCCGGGGGACGGCCAGGGTTGCCGCCTTCTTTAGCCCGATCATGGTGATCTTCTTCGCCGTCAACGCCGTGCTCGGCCTGGTGCATATCGCCTCGGCATGGAGCATTTTGGGCGCTCTGAGCCCGTTGCCCGGCCTCGGCTTCATCCTCGCCCATGGCGCGATCGGGTTCATCGTCCTCGGCGCCGTCTTTCTCGCCGTGACCGGGGCGGAAGCGCTCTACGCCGATATGGGCCATTTCGGGCGGCGGCCGATCCAGGCGGCATGGCTGTTCATCGTTCTGCCGGCGCTCGTGTGCAACTACCTCGGCCAGGGGGCGCTCATTCTCAACGACCCCAAGGCGGTCGAGAACCCCTTTTACCTGCTCGCCCCAGGCTGGGGCCTGGTTCCACTCATATTGCTGTCGACAGCCGCCACGGTGATCGCAAGCCAGGCGGTCATCACCGGCGCCTTCTCGCTCGCCAGCCAGGCGATCCAGCTCGGATTGCTGCCGCGCCTCGAAATCGTCCACACCTCCCCGACCCAGGAGGGCCAGATCTTCATCCCACGCGTCAATCGCGTGCTGCTGCTCGGCGTTCTTGGTCTGGTGCTGCTCTTCCGCTCCTCCGACGCGCTCGCCAATGCATACGGCATCGCGGTCTCGGGCACGATGGTCGCGACGACCTCGCTTGCTTTCTTTGTCGTGTGGAAACTGTGGCGATGGCCGCTCTGGGCGGCTCTGACCCTCACTGGCGCCTTTCTTTCGATCGACGTTGGGTTTTTCATCGCCAATCTGTACAAAGTCTTGGACGGCGGGTGGGTGCCGCTCACGCTCGGCGCGACGATGTTCGTCGTGATGTGGACCTGGTCGCGCGGCAGCGCGATTCTACTGGCCCGCACCCATCGGGACTCGATCCCGACCCTGGACCTGATCAAGATGCTCGAGAAATCGAAACCGGTGCGGGTTCCCGGAACGGCGGTCTTCCTCACCAACGATCCGACTTCGGCCCCGTCCTCGCTCATGCACAACCTCAAGCATAACAAGGTGCTGCACGAGCGCGTTGTCCTTTTGAACGTGCGCACCGAGACGACTCCGCGCGCCCCCGCTGCGCAACGCTATGAGATGACGAGTCTGTCGCCCGACTTCATGCTGGTCACCCTTCGTTTCGGCTATATGGAGCAGCCGCATATCCCCCGCGCGCTGGCGGCGATGCGAAAGGCCGGGCTCAAGTTCGACATCATGACCACCTCGTTCTTCCTCGGGCGGCGCACGCTCAAGACCGCGCCCAATTCCGGCATGCCGCTGTGGCAGGACAAATTATTCATCGCCATGACCAAGCAGGCGGCGAGCGCGCCGGACTTCTTCAACCTGCCCTCCGACCGGGTCGTCGAGCTCGGGGCGCAGATGAAGGTGTGAGCGCTCGCCTTGAGCGGCGTCGCGCGTGTTCGACGCCGAGCGAGAAGAGCCGGGAAGCGCCTGGCGTCCGCCGATGAAGGTCTATCTCATCAACCTCGATCGCCACCCCGATCGCCTCGCGCACATGCGCAATCAATTGGACACAATCGCGTTCGAGCGCATCGCCGCGATCGACGGATCGAGCCAGCCGCCGACGGCAAAAGGCCTCACCCGCTTCGAGTTGGCGTGCCTCGAAAGCCATAAGGTCGCGTGGCGTCGATTCCTCGCCGGGCCAGAGGCTTACGCCTGCTTCCTCGAGGACGACCTGCACATCTGGCCGGGCTTCGCCGCGCTGGTCGGGCGCGAAACATGGATACCGGCGGACGCGCATTCCATAAAGCTCGACACCTACCTTCAGGCGGTCGAGCTTGGCGAAAAACGCGCAGCATTCGGCGGCCGGGAGCTCGCCAGGCTCCACAGCCGCCACCAGAGCAGCGCGGCCTACATCCTGAGCCGGGAGGGCGCCGCCCGTTATCTGGAATTGACCGCCGCAAACTCTCTCCCGGCGGACTATTCGCTGTTTCCCGATCACCCCCGCCGCGCCGGCTTGCGCATCTATCAGCTTCTTCCCGCCATCGCGATCCAGGATCACCTTCTCTCGCCGGATGAGGGCGGCCAAACCTTCGCCACGGGAATGGCCGGCCCGGGCGGGAACGGGGCGCCGCGTCGCGCCTCGGCGCTCGAGAAACTCGGGCGCGAAACCGGCCGCCTCGCCGCGCACGCCGGCGGCTTGTTTGAATGGGCCTATCAGAAGGCCATTCTGCGCCTCGAGACGACGACGGTCCGCGTCGGCTGAACACGGAACGGCGGCCGTCTCGCCGAGACGTCGAGAAAAATCGACAATCGTTTGCGATAATCAGAAGAAGGCGCTATTGTTCTCGCTGGAGCCGGATGGCGGGCTCGCCCCTGGCTTGTACGCTGGCCGCGCGTGCTCGCCTGCATCGATCCTTTGTCGGGCCAACGGTCGATGGTCAATGGAATCGTACGTTATTCTTGGGCATAAGCAATTGAAACGTATAGAGTTTTACGACTTTTGATCGATTTTGTTTTCCTTCCGTGCGGCTTTGTTTTCCTTCCGCGCGGCCTTTGCTTTCCTTCCGCGCGGACCTTTGTTTTCCTTCCAAAGATTTTGCAATCCTTCCGCGCTTGGGGGCGAACCGGCTCACCCGCCGATATTGAAGCTCGCCATCGCCGCCATATTGACGATGTCGGAATCCTTGGCGCCGAGGGACACGATCTGCACCGGCTTCTCGAGCCCGACGATCAACGGCCCGATCACGGTCGCGCCGCCCAGTTCCTGCAGCATGCGGGTCGAGATCGAGGCCGAGTGGAAAGCCGGCATGATGAGCACGTTCGCGGTGTCCTTGAGCCGGCAGAACGGATAGGCGGCCATGAGTTCCTTGTTGAGCGCCACGTCGGCGCTCATTTCGCCGTCGTACTCGAAATCGACCCGCTTGGCGTCGAGAATCCGCACCGCTTCCTGCACCCGCTGGGTGCGCTCGCCCGGAGGATGGCCGAAATTGGAGAAGGCGAGCATGGCGACGCGCGGTTCGTAGCCGAGCCGCCGCGCCACCCCCGCCGCCTCGATCGCGATCTCCGCCAGATCCTCGGCGGTCGGCATTTCGGTGATCGCGGTGTCGGCCGCCAAAATCGGCCGGCCACGCGACAGGATGATCGAGACGCCGACGACACGGTGGCCCGGCTTGTCGTCGATGACCCGCCGCACCTCCTCCAGCGCGACCGAGAAGTTGCGGGTCACCCCGGTCACGATCGCGTCTGCGTCTCCGCGCGCGACCATGGCGGCGCCGAAGTAGTTGCGGTCCTGGTTGATCATTCGCTGGCAGTCGCGCAACAGATACCCCTTCCGTTGCAGCCGTTCGTAAAGGAACTGGGCATAGATCGCATTGCGGTGCGAGAGGCGCGCGTTGTAAATCTCGATGCCCTTGTCGGAAAGATCGAGACCGGACGCCTTGGCCGCCGCCCGCACACGCTCCTCGCGGCCGACCAGAATGGCGGCTCCGAGCCCCTGATTGACGAACGAGTAGGCGGCGCGGATGACCTGCTCCTCCTCGCCCTCGGCGAAGACGACGCGCTTGGGCGAGCGGCGGACGCGCTCGATGATCCGTTGCATCGCGCCGGCGATCGGATCGCGGCGGGCGGACAATTGCGCCTTGTAGGCGCCGAGATCGACGATCGGCCGCCGCGCCACCCCGGAGGCCATTGCGGCCTTGGCCACGGCGATCGGCACGACATGAATGAGGCGAGGATCGAAAGGCACCGGAATGATGTAGTCGCGGCCAAAGCGCGGCCTGGCGCCGCGATACGCGGCCGCAACCTCGTCGGGAACATCCTCGCGCGCGAGATCGGCGAGCGCCTGGGCGGCCGCGATCTTCATCTCCATGTTTATTGTCCTGGCGCGCACGTCGAGCGCGCCGCGGAAAATATAGGGAAATCCGAGAACGTTGTTGACCTGGTTGGGATAGTCAGAGCGCCCGGTCGCGATGATCACGTCGTCTCGCGCCTTCTGCGCTTCCTCGGGAGTGATTTCGGGATCGGGGTTGGCCATCGCGAAAATGATCGGATCGGGCGCCATGGCCTTCACCATCTCCGCGGTCAGCGCCCCCTTGGCCGAAAGACCGAAGAAAATGTCCGCGCCCTCCATGGCCTCCGAAAGAGTGCGCAGAGGCGTCTCGACCGCGTGCGCGGATTTCCACTGGTTCATGCCTTCCTGGCGGCCGCGGTAGACGACGCCCTTGGTGTCGCAAAGGATGACATTCGCAGGCTCAAATCCGATCGACTTGATCAGGTCGAGACAGGCTATGCCAGCGGCGCCGGCGCCGTTGCAGACCAAACGCGTAGTCTTGATGTCCCGTCCCGTCAGATGAATCGCGTTGATCATCCCCGCGGCGGCGATGATCGCCGTGCCATGCTGGTCGTCGTGAAAGACCGGAATGTCCATCATCTCGCGCAGGCGCTCCTCGATGTAGAAGCATTCCGGCGCCTTGATATCCTCGAGATTGATCCCGCCGAACGACGGCCCGAGGTATCTCACCGCGTTGACGAATTCGTCCGGATCCTCAGTCCCGACTTCGAGGTCGATCGAATCGACGTCCGCGAAGCGCTTGAACAGAACCGCCTTGCCTTCCATTACCGGTTTGGACGCGAGCGCTCCGAGATTTCCAAGGCCCAGTATCGCCGTGCCGTTGGTAATGACCGCAACCATGTTGCCGCGCACGGTGTAGTCGTAGACGGTCGAAGGATCGGCGGCGATCGCCTTGACCGGGACCGCCACGCCCGGCGAATAGGCGAGCGACAGGTCGCGCTGGGTGGCCATCGGCTTGGTCGGGACGATCTCGAGCTTGCCCGGGCGCCCTCGCGAGTGAAACTGGAGCGCTTCCTGATCGGTGATCGAAGGACGCTTGCTCGGTCCGTCGGCCTTGTCAGCCATCCTTCAAACCCTGTCTGGATATACAAATCTGAAGCGCTTATTGACCGTCGAGCCGCAACTCGGTCCGCGGGCTTCCGCCCATGAGGGAGTTGCTCGGCCTGGTCCGATCCGTTTCCCCCGACAGCCCGCCTCATCGGCGCGGATGAGGAGACCTTTTGGTGGACCCACCATACTGAGCGGGCGTCGAACTTTTGGCAAATTGAGAGGCGCTGAACTAGCTGACTTGCTTTCATATAAAGACATGTTTATATGGTTATGTCGCCGTAAGCGGCATGATCGGTATGCAAAATGAAGCGTGCTCTCGATCCGGTAACTGAGGCGGCGTTCGCGCGCCAAGAGGACGCGCTCACCGCCCTTCACCGCGCGGCGAACGAGCGGGTTCTCCTAATTGACGGAGCGATGGGGACGCAGATTCAGTGCCTAGGTCTCAATGAGGGGCACTTTCGCGGCAATCGGTTTCACTCCTGCGAGCGCCATTTGCAGGGCAACAATGACCTTTTGACCCTGACTCAGCCGCAGGCGATCGAAGACATCCATTTTTCCTATGCGATGGCGGGCGCGGACATTCTCGAAACCAATACTTTTTCCTCGACCTCGATCGCGCAGGCCGACTACGGGATGCAGGAGTTCGTTTACGAGCTCAATCGCGACGGGGCGCGACTGGCGCAGCGGGCGGCGATCAAGGCGGAAAAGGCCGACGGCCGCCGCCGTTTCGTCGCAGGCGCGCTGGGGCCGACGAACCGCACCGCGTCGCTCTCCCCGGACGTCAGCAATCCGGGCTTCCGCGCGGTCACCTTCGACGAGTTGCGCATCGCCTACGGCGAGCAGCTTCGGGGGCTCATCGATGGCGGCGCCGACCTCGTTCTGATCGAGACCATTTTCGACACCCTCAACGCCAAGGCGGCAATCTTCGCCTGTTTCGAGGCGTTTGCTGAACGCGGCGTCCGCTTGCCGCTGATGATCTCGGGCACCATCACCGACCGCTCGGGACGAACCCTTTCCGGCCAGACCCCGACGGCTTTCTGGCATTCGGTGCGCCATGCCCGACCCTTTTCCATCGGCCTCAACTGCGCGCTTGGGGCGAGTGCGATGCGCGAGCATCTGGCGGAGATCTCCGCCGCAGCGGATACGCTCGTCTGCGCTTATCCGAACGCCGGTCTGCCCAACGCCTTCGGCGAATATGACGAAAGCCCGGAGGCGATGGCCGAGCAGATCGGCGCCTTCGCCGCCGATGGCATCGTCAACATCGTCGGGGGCTGCTGCGGCTCGACGCCCGACCACATCCGCGCCATCGCCGAAGCTGTCGGCAAATTTAGGCCGCGGACGGCGCCAACGATCGCGCCGCTGATGCGCCTGTCCGGCCTTGAGCCATTCGTGCTTACGGCTGACATCCCTTTCGTTAATGTCGGCGAGCGCACGAACGTCACCGGCTCCGCCAAATTCCGCAAACTCATCACTGCGGGCGACTATGCCGGCGCGCTCGTCGTGGCGCGCGACCAGGTGGCGAACGGAGCGCAAGTCATCGACATCAATATGGACGAAGGGCTCATCAATTCGAAGGCGGTGATGGTCGAGTTTCTCAACCTTGTCGCCTCCGAGCCCGATATCGCGCGCGTCCCGGTGATGGTCGATTCGTCGAAGTTCTCGGTAATCGAGGCCGGGCTCAAGTGCGTCCAGGGCAAGCCGATCGTCAACTCGATCTCAATGAAGGAAGGCGAGGAGGAGTTCCTGCGCCAAGCCCGGCTGGTGCGCGCATATGGCGCAGCCGTAGTGGTGATGGCGTTCGACGAACAGGGCCAGGCGGACACGCTCGAGCGCAAGGTCTCGATCTGCACGCGCGCCTACAAGCTGCTCACGGAAAAGGCCGACTTTCCGCCCGAGGACATTGTCTTCGACCCGAACATCTTCGCCGTCGCGACTGGCATCGAGGAGCACAACGGTTATGGCGTCGCCTTCATCGAGGCGACGCGACTGATCCGACGGAACCTGCCCCACGCGCACATCTCGGGCGGCGTCTCCAATCTGTCGTTCTCGTTCCGGGGCAACGAGCCGGTGCGCGAGGCGATGCACGCGGTGTTCCTCTACCACACCATCCAGGCCGGCATGGACATGGGGATCGTCAACGCTGGCCAGCTCGCCGTCTACGAGACAATCGAACCAAAATTGCGCGACGCCTGCGAGGATGTCGTTCTGAACCGTCGCCCGGACGCAACTGAGCGCTTGCTCGCCATCGCTGAGCGCTTCCGCGGCAAGGGCGGGATGGAGACGAAGCCACAGGACCTCGAATGGCGCACGTGGCCGGTCGAGAAGCGCATCGCGCATGCTCTGGTCAACGGGATAACCGAATTCATCGAGGCCGACACCGAGGAGGCGCGGCTTGACGCCAAGCGCCCGCTAGACGTGATCGAAGGCCCGTTGATGGCTGGGATGAACATCGTCGGCGACCTTTTCGGCGCCGGCAAGATGTTCCTTCCGCAGGTCGTGAAGTCCGCACGCGTGATGAAGCAGTCGGTCGCGATTCTGCTGCCGTATATGGAAGCCGAAAAGGCTGCCGGCGGCGATGAGCGCCAGACCGCCGGCACGATTGTGCTCGCGACCGTCAAGGGCGACGTGCACGACATCGGCAAGAACATCGTCGGCGTGGTGCTCGCCTGCAACAACTACGAGATCGTCGATCTCGGGGTTATGACACCGGCGTCAAAGATTCTCGCCGTCGCGCGCGAGTGCAAGGCGCACGCGATCGGCCTCTCTGGCCTGATTACACCCTCGCTCGACGAAATGGTCCATGTCGCCGCCGAGATGGAGCGCGAGGGCTTCGACATTCCCCTCCTCATCGGCGGCGCAACCACAAGCCGCGTCCACACCGCGGTCAAGATTTATCCGCGTTACGCGCGCTGCCAGGCGGTGCACGTCAACGACGCGAGCCGGGCCGTCGGCGTCGTCTCCGCGCTGCTGTCGCCAGAGACCCGCGCCGCTACGATCCAGTCAGTCCGCGCCGAGTACCGCAAGGTGGCGGAAGCCTACAAACGCAGCGAAGCCGAGAAGATCCGCGTGCCGCTCGCGAAAGCGCGCGCCAATGCGATGAAAGTCGACTGGAGCGCCTATCGCCCCACGACGCCGGGCTACTTCGGCGCGCGCGTCATCGAGTGGAGCGATCTCGCCGATCTTGCGCATTACATCGACTGGACGCCGTTCTTCCAGACCTGGGAGCTCAAGGGCCGTTACCCCGCCCTTCTCGACGATCCGGAACAGGGCGCCGCAGCGCGCGCGCTGTTCGATGACGCCCGGGCGATGCTTGCGCGGATCATCGACGAACGATGGTTCGCGCCGAAGGCGGTCGTCGGATTCTGGCCGGCAGCGTCGACCGGCGACGACATCGAGCTCTTCGCCGACGAGTTGCGCGCGGAGCCAATTGCGACCCTCTACACGCTGCGCCAACAGCTCGCCCGTCGCGACGGTCGGCCGAACCTGGCGCTCGCCGATTTCATTGCCCCCGCCTCGAGCGGCAAGCGCGACTACGTCGGGGCCTTCGTGGTCACCGCCGGCGTCGGCGATGATGCGATCGCGAGGCGCTTCGAGCACGCCAACGACGATTATTCGTCGATAATGGTCAAGGCGCTCGGCGACCGGCTCGCGGAGGCGCTTGCCGAAGCGATGCATGCCCGCGTGCGGCGCGAGCTCTGGGGTCATGCGTCGGACGAATTTTTCCCACCTAACGAATTGATCGCCGAACCCTACAGAGGTATTCGGCCTGCGCCCGGCTATCCCGCCCAGCCCGACCACACCGAGAAGGCGACCCTGTTTCGTCTGCTCAATGCCGAGCGCGCAGTCGGAGTCAAGCTCACCGAGAGCTTCGCCATGTGGCCGGCTTCATCCGTGAGCGGCGTCTACATCGCCCATCCGGAGGCGCATTATTTCGGCGTCGCCAAGGTCGAGCGCGATCAGGTCGAGGACTACGCGGTGCGCAAGGGCATGGCCGTGTCCGAGGTCGAGCGCTGGTTAGGGCCGGTCTTGAACTATGTGCCTGTTACGGCGCAGGCGGCGGAGTGAGGGCCAGGAGTAGCGAACGAGATTCGGCGGCGCGATTGGCCTATACTGGTTGTCCTGACTAAGCTCCGCCGAGGGCGCCCTCGGCGTCAGTCATCGCGAATGTCGTGCCAGACAACTCCGGTAATCAGTCGGCTGACGACGCTCACACGCAAGCCGCCAACGCGCGCCCGCAGCTCATCTATGACGGCGATTGCGGGTTCTGCGGATATTGGGCGCGTTATTGGGAGAGGCTGACAGGCGAGGCCGTCGAATACCGACCCCATCAGCAAGTCGCGGCTCGACATCCCGCGATCCCTGAGGCCGAATTCAAACGCGCGGTGCAGTTCATCGCCCCCGACGGTCGTCGCGTCAGCGCCGCTGAGGCCAGTTTTGTGACCCTGAGCCATGCGCCCGGCAAAGGATTCTGGCTCACCCTCTACCGCCATGCTCCCGGTTTCGCCGCCGTCTCGGAACGGGCTTATGGGTTCGTCGCCGCCCATCGCCCCGCGTTCTATCGCTTAAGCCTCCTGCTGTGGGGCAGGAACCACGAACCGCCGCGCTATGAGCTGATCTCATTCCTCTTCCTGCGACTCTACGGGTTGATCACCCTTTCGGCCTTTGTCTCGTTCGCCGTGCAGGCGCAGGGGCTCATCGGCAGCCGCGGAATCCTCCCGCTCGTTGACCTGGTCGATTCGCTCGCGCGCGTCGGACCGCGGCGCTTCGTCGTCATGCCGATGGTCTTCTGGCTCAACGATAGCGATGCCGCCATTCAGGTCGTGTGTTGGGCCGGGGCCGGCTTGTCGCTGATGCTGGTCCTCAATTTCCTGCCACGCATGAGCCTCATTCTGATCTACGCGCTCTATCTTTCGCTGCTCTATGCCGGGCAGACCTTCACGAACTTCCAGTGGGACACGTTCCTTTTGGAAACGACGCTTGTCGCGCTGCTGATGAGCTTCGCGCCGGCGACCGGCGTCTGGGTCGCGCGGTGGCTCCTGTTCCGCTTCATGTTCATGTCGGGCGTCGTCAAGCTCTTGAGCGGCGATCCGAACTGGTGGGGTCTGACGGCGCTCAGTTATCACTTTCTGACCCAGCCGCTGCCGACGCCGCTCGCGTGGTACGCCGCAAGGCTCCCTTCTGGCCTCCTCAGAGTCGCGACCGGCGCACTGTTCGTTGTCGAGCTCAGTCTGCCGTTCCTGATCTTCTGCCCGCGCCGCTTACGCCTAGTCTCGGCCTTCGGCATCCTCATGCTGCAGGTCTGCATCCTGCTCACCGGCAACTACAACTGGTTCAACTTGCAAACCATGCTCTTGTGCTTGCCGCTCATTGACGACGCGGCGCTGCGCAGGATAGCGCCGCTCCGCTTGGTCAGCCTCCTCAAGACGCGCCCGAGCGACCAGGCGCCCCGACGACCGGCGAAGATCGTCGTCAACGCGCTCGCGCTCCTGATGGTATTCTTAAGCCTCGTGCAGATGGACCTGCGTTTCGGCGGCAGCCCGCCGGACGCGGTCGTAACGTTTGACGGCTGGTTCGAACCCCTGCATCTCGTGAGCCCTTACGGGCTGTTCGCGGTCATGACCACGACCCGCGACGAGATCGTCATCCAGGGCTCCGATGACGGCGTCGAATGGCGCGACTACGAATTCCGCTACAAGCCCGGCGACGTCATGCGCCGACCGCGATGGAACGTCCCGCATCAGCCGAGGCTCGACTGGCAAATGTGGTTCGCCGCGCTCGATGACCCTGAGCGCCAGCCGTGGTTTTCGCACTTCCTCGTGCGCCTGCTCGAGAACGAGCCCTCGGTGACGGGGCTCTTGGAGACAAATCCCTTTCCCGGCAAGCCGCCGACTTATGCGCGGGCGCAATTCTACGAATATACCTATGCCGCCGGCGACGAACATGCGGCTGGCCAATGGTGGGACCGGCGATTGCTGGGGCTCTACTTCCCCGCCGCGCACTTGAAAGGCCAATAGTGGAGCGCGAGCCGCGGCGGTTGCAGGAATGTTCGCGCTGATTCGTCGAATGGAGCGAACTGAGATCGGCGACGCTACCTTCGCGACCCCAATAATCGACCAGGGCGCCCCCGCCCCCAGGCGAAGGACGCCGGCCTCCCGCCGCTCCTGGCGCCGGCCGCCGACCGGAGAAAGTCCCGCCAAGCCCGATCTAAGCCTCAATCAGATTTATTATGGCGGCGCGCATCCATCCAAGCATCCCGCGCGGCTTGACCTGGCGGACCTTCGCGCCGCAAGCTGGAGGCGCCGCGCGCCCCGGACGAACGGGACCGCGCAATTCAACGCAACCTGACGGGCCGCCTGCGACATGGCGGGCGGGAAAGAGGGAGGAAACGATGGTGGAGAGCGTCTACAAGGTGATCGAGCTGGTCGGCACCAGCACAGAGTCCTGGGAAAAGGCTGCCGCGGCCGCAGTCCAGCGGGCTTCGAAGAGCGTGAGGGACCTGAGAGTGGCGGAAGTCGTCGAGCAGGACCTGGTGATCGAAAAGGGCAAGGTCGAAGCCTATCGCACGAAGCTCAAGGTGTCCTTCAAGTATGAAGGCAAGGACGACTGAGCCGTCGCCGTGAGCGCAACTTTGCCGGGTTGCGCTTTTCATCTCTGGATTGCTTCGCCGGCGCGCGTCTCGCTATGGTGAGAGGCGCGACCGAATCTAGAACTCGACCTCGAGCTCCTCGATCTCCTCCTTCTCGGCCAGCGCGGCCTCGCGCCATTCTTGCATCGCGGGTAAGTCCCAGATCCGATCAGCGTAGGTTTTCAATTCCCCGTCCAGTTTGATCCCGTAGGTGCGAAAGCGGCTTACCACCGGCGCGTACATCGCGTCGGCCATCGAGATCTTGCCAAACAGGAACGGGCCGCCGTAGGCCTGAAGGCATTCGCTCCAGATGACGATGATCCGGTCGATGTCGGCGCGCGCCTTTGACCAGATCTTGAAGTGGGGAAACTGGCCCTTGATGTTCATCGGCAGCGCCTGCCGGAGCGATACGAAACCGGAATGCATCTCGCCGCAAATTGAGCGGCAATGAGCGCGCTCTGCCTGATCCTTAGGCAGAAGCCCGGCTTTTGGCGCGATTTCGTTCAGGAATTCGCCGATCGCCAGTGTGTCCCAGACTCGGATGCCCTTGTAGGTAAGGCACGGAACCAGGATCGAGGGCGACAGGAGCAGGATCTCCGCGCGGGCGCCCGCGTCGTTGGGGGCGACGATGACTTCCTCGAAATCGATCCGCGCCAGCCTGGCCATTAGCCAGCCTCTGAGCGACCAGGACGAATAATTCTTACTGCTCAAGGTCAGCGTCGTTTGCGACATCGGGACGGCCCACGGCGGACAGGAAAATCTAGTCCATCCAATGGCGATTTAGCAAAGGACGTGCCACCAGCGGATGGCATAGCGTTTGCTAACATTGCGCCAGAGCCTGGGCAAATTGATGATGTATGACGCGTATCAAGGGATGGCCGACGTCGGCGATCGCATGCGTCAATTGGCCCAGAACGCGCATATGATCCTCGGCGCCTGGGCAGCCCACCCGACGGCGTCGCCATGGCGGAGAATGAGCGCGTATTACGAACTGGTGGCGCTCGCCGGCTTCACCCACGCGCGCCCCGACTATGGAATCGACAGCGTCGAGATCGACGGGGCGCCGGTTCCGGTCGAAGAGCGCGGGGTGCTATGGACGCCATTCTGCCAGCTCCTCCATTTTCGCAAGGCAGGCGGCGCGGACGATCCCAAGGTTCTTCTGGTCGCGCCGATGTCCGGCCACTTCGCGACCCTTCTGCGTGGCACGATCCGCACTCTCCTGCGCGACCATCAGGTCTACATCACCGACTGGGTCAACCCGCGCAACGTCAAGCTCGAGGACGGCGGCTTCACGCTCGAGGACTATACTGGCCACCTCATCGACTTCATCCGCTTCATCGGCGGGGATTGCCATATCGTCGCCGTCTGCCAGCCGACCGTCTCGGCGCTTGCTGCGACCGCGGTCATGGCCCGCGACCGCGACGGGCTCCAGCCGGCGAGCCTCACCTTGATGGCCGGCCCGATCGACGCCCGCGTATCGCCGACCAGAGTCAACGACCTCGCCCAGGAAAAGACGATCGAATGGTTCCGCGCCAACATGATCGGAACCGTTCCGGCCAAGTTCGAAGGCCGCGGCCGGCGCGTCTATCCGGGCTTTCTTCAGCTCTGCGCCTTCATGAGCATGAACGCGGAGCGGCACTCGAAGTCGTTCGTCGACCTCTTCCATCATCGCATCGCCGGGGACATGGAGAAGGCCGACGCGATCCGCGACTTCTACAGGGAATATTTCGCGATCATGGACATGAGCGCAGACTTCTACCTCGAGACCGTCGACCAGGTGTTCCAGCGCTATCTCTTGCCGCTCGGGCAGATGCGCTACAAGGGCGAGCCGATCGACCTCAGCGCGATCAAGCGCACTTTCCTGCTCACGGTCGAAGGCGAGAAGGACGACATCTGCGCGGTCGGCCAGACGCTCGCGGCGCAGGACCTATGCTCGGGCTTGAGGCCCTACATGAAGACGCACCATCTCCAGGCCGGCGTCGGCCATTACGGCGTCTTCAACGGCAAACGGTGGGAATCGCAGGTCTATCCCGTCCTGCGCAACCACATTCAGTCGAGCAGATAAAAGGCTGAGCGCAGCTCTGCGAGCGCCTCCAATCCGGAGACAACGAAATCCAAATCCCGCGCAACAAAATCAAAGCCGAGCGCAACAAAAACAAAATTCTTCCGCAACAAAATCCAAGCCCGGCGCAACGAAAACAAAATCGGTCTTCCTACCGATAGTCCTGATCTTTCAACGACTTAACCTGAAACTCCCGGATCGTCTCACCTCAATCTGACCCCGACCGCCCCACGCTGGACCCTGGCTTCGAGACGCGAGGCTCCACCTCACTCCTCAGCGTCAGGCGTTTCATCGCCGCGCGGGCGTATCCAAGAAATTTTCCCTCTCTCGCCGAAGCAAAATGCCGATCCGCGACGATGACCGCACCATAGCGGACTATTCTGAATATCGCAAGTAATTGTCGATTTTTCTGCTAACCCGCCGCGTCGGCGGACGACCCGCGTGTTGCAAAAATCAAGGCTTATGCAACGCAGTCATCGTTCTCTCCAAGACAGCGAGAGCATCCCGCGCGCCATCCGCTTCGCCCTTTTCAAAATCGTCTCCGCTCTGCCCCATGGTGTTCGTAACATGGGCCAGACAAAGCACGCGCACGCCTGCTGCGCGCGCGAAGGTATAGAGCGCCGCAGCTTCCATTTCGACGGCGAGAGCGCCTTTGGCGCGCGCAGCCTCGATCGCATCCGCCGTCTCCCGGAAAGGGGCGTCGGTTGTCCAGCTCGAACCTACGACGCTGCGTTGGTCGAGGCTTGTCAGACCGTCGGCCGCAACCCTTACGAGGTCGGGGTCCGCTTCGGCAAACTCGGAAGGCGGCGCATAGTGATAACTTGTGCCCTCGTCGCGGAGTGCGCGGTCGATGATGACAAAATAGGGCGGAGGCCCAGCAGGCACGATCTGACCAGCCGACGTCAGGCTGACCAGCAAGCGACAGCCGCTGGCGAATAATTCCTCCGCCACGAGAACCGCAAAGGAGGCGCCGACGACCCGGCCGACTATTCCGACCTCGCGGTCGCCCAACGTCAATGTGTCGAGTTCGGTATGGTAGCAGGCCCAAGCCGGGAAGGGTTGCGACTGGCCCGTTTGCCGCAATCGCCGAACAATGTCGCCATCCGGGTCTAAGATGCAGCCATATGGGACATCGGCTACGGGAAGCCTCCTTTGCCGGCGCGCCTCCCGCAATAGCGTCGCGGGCAGGAAAACCGATGGCGCAGTCGTATTTTTGGGGTCGAGAATCGAAGGCATTCTTCCTCTTAGGCCGGCGGTTGCTCAAACACCGCGCCGTAGTGATAAGGGGGAATTTCGCTCAGGTATGCGAGCTTCAAGCCACCGGTTTCGACGGCCAGGATGGTTTGTTCCGGCGACAATCTCAATTCTGATCTTGGGCCGCGCGGCTCGCCCAGAACGAGCGTCACCTCGCGCGGGCGCTGATGCCAATTGACGATGGCGAACCGTCCTCCCGGCCTGAGTGTTGCGCGCACCGCGCTTATCAAGCGCGGTCGATCTGGAACTCCATGAAAGGCGTTCGCCATGAATATGAAATCGGCGCCTCCTGGAACCAATCTGGCAAGCTCGTAGGCATTCCCCGCCACGAAGTCACAATTCGCGATGCCGCTCTCAGTCAGCCGGTGGCGGGCCACGTCGAGCAAGCCTGGGTCGATGTCGATTGCAACTACGTGATGCGCAATCTTGGCAATTTGCAACGTGAACCAGCCGTCGCCAGAGCATAGATCGATGACTTCCATACGCGGTTCGATCCCTACGACGGCAAGAACCCCGGCCGGATCGGGCCACAGGGCCTCCCACCATCCGGCTGTCGGCATCTCGGTTCCCTGGAAAAATCCCGGAATGGCGCTCGGCATCGATACATTGCCTCTTTAGAGGAGGTTCCTTTCGCAGGCAGAACATCACGTAATGGGTGAGAGCAGGAGACAGGTTGAATCAAGAAGCATATCCGCGCTTGAGAAGCATGCTTGCGGCGCGATCGAACTCGTTGGCCGTCGGAAGCGCGAAGTCGAGCGCATCAGCGTATCGGGTGACAATGTTGAACAACGCGCCGATCGCGATTGCATCCCTTAGAGCTTCGGCGCTAGCACCTGCATCAAGCACCGCCTTTGCATTCTGCGGTCAACTCCATAGGCCGCGCTCGTCGCTACTTCTTCAAATACCCCGCGTGCAGCGCGAGGTCGGCCGGGCTGAGCCGGTCGCTCGCGGAACGCGATTGGTGCCAGTAGGGATAGATCAAGGGCGGAAGGCTCACTTTGTCCAGGCGCGCGCGCTCGTCGTCTGTGAGCTTCACGTCGATGCTGGCGAGGTTGTCGCGGAACTGCGCCTCAGTGCGCCCGCCGATGATGAGCGACGTCACCGCCGGGCGGCGAAGCAGCCACGCGAGCGCAATCTGGGCCGCGGAGACCCCGTGCGCCTCGGCGATCGCGACCAGTTCGTCGACGATCGCCCATAGCGCGTCCTCGTCGCGGATCGGCGGCTCGCCCCAACCCGCCACCAACCGCGAGCCCTCGGCGCTCTTGTTGCGGCGGTGCTTGCCGCTGAGCAGGCCGCCGGCGATCGGACTCCACACGAGCACGCCAAGCTTCTGGTCGACGGCGATCGGAATGAGCTCGTACTCGGCCTCGCGCGCCTGGAGCGTGTAGTGAATCTGCTCCGAGACGAACGGGACGCGCCGATCGCGGCGCGCGACCTCCATCGCCTTCATGAGGTGCCAGCCGGAATAGTTCGATGCGCCGATGTAGCGCACCTTGCCGGAGCGCACGAGGCTGTCGAGCGCCTCCATCGTCTCTTCGAGCGGAGTTAATCCGTCCCACTGATGCACTTGGTAGAGGTCGATGACGTCGGTGCGCAGGCGCCTGAGGCTCGCCTCGCATTCGCGGATCAGGTGCCAGCGGGAGAGGCCGCGATCGTTCGGCCCCTCGCCCATCGAAAACCGCACCTTGGTCGCAATCAGCATGCCGGGCTTGCGCTTGCCCCCCATGGCCTCGCCGATGAGCTCCTCGGAGCCTCCGCCGGAATAGACATTCGCGGTGTCGATCAGGTTGACGCCGGCGTCGGCGACGATGTCGATCAGCCTGCGCACCTCGTCGAGTTGCAGGTTGCCCACCTTGGCGAAGTTCCCTTTGCCGCCGACGGTCATCGTGCCCATCGCCAGCACGGAGACCTTGAGCCCCGAATTGCCCAGCTGCCGGTATTCCATCGCCCGCTCCTTCTTTTTACGCTCGATTTTCTGGGCGAGGCACTAACATGTTAGCTGTAGCCAGCCAATATCGCCGCACCAGCCGATAACGCGCTTGTGAGCCTGCCTCGCTCAAGACCGACTGAAAAGCCGGAGAAGGCGGACTTGCCGCCCGAAGGCGTTTAAGTGCAATGTCCGCCCCGACTTCACCTCTCCTCAGGAGCTTGACTTGGCCTCCGCTGCTTTTCGCCGGCTTGCCATCGCCGCCGTCTTTTCCGTCGCGGCGATCGCCGCCCAAGGCGCCCTTGCGGCGACTGCGGTTCCGGAGCCCGACCGAACGGTCGACATGGCTGCGGTGCTGAAGCCGGGCGCGCTCCCGGAACTCTCGATCGGCGACGCCTCGGGCGTGCCGGTGATCGAGTACGGCTCGCTGACCTGCCCCCATTGCGCCGCCTTCAGCCGCGAGGTCCTCCCCGAATTGAAGAAGGACTACATCGACACCGGCAAGGTCAAATTCATCTTCCGCGAATTCTCTCGCAATCCGCTCGATGTCGCCGCCTTCGTGCTCGCGCGCTGCGTCGGCGACGATAAAGCCTTCGCGGCCATCGAGCTTCTCTTTTCCCAGCAGGACAAATGGGCGTTCGTCGACAAGCCGCTCGAGCCGCTGGTCGCCGCGATGCGTCCGGCCGGCTTGACCCACGACCAGGCGATGGCCTGCCTCAAGGACCAGTCGAAGGTCGACGCGGTAGCGGCGGTCGGCAAGCGCGCCACCGACGAGATCAAGATGAACGGCACCCCGACCTTCGTCATCGACGGCAAGGTCTACGGCGGGGAACTCACCATGGACCAGCTGAGGGCGATCCTCGACCCGCTGGTCAAGAAGTAGCGGCGCTCGTTGAGGGGTCGGCCGAGGCGGCGAGGCTAGACGCGCCTCCAAAACCGAGGCTCATCGCAATAGACTCGCCAGCTTTTGAGAAGCTTCTTCGCCGCATGGCGCGCCGTGCGCACTCGGTTCGTGGAGATGACCGCAACCGACGGGCCGAGCTCAAGCTGCTTGTCTGCGGCGAGGGCTTCGGCCAGTCGCGTCGCCATTGCGGCGTCGTTGATCTCTCCCAGCATTTCCTGCAGATCCTTGAGTGAGCGCAGGAATCGCTTCGCTCTTTTTGGAGAATAGACCCCTTCCAGAAACTCGATGCTGTAGCGAAGCTTCTTTAGCGATTTGCGCAAGGGATGAAGCTCGGTCGCTGCTGCATTTGAACGCACTGCCCGGCCGCGCTTCATCGCTTTGGCCTCGAGGCGATCAAGCAGCTGTCCGCCGATATCCAGCATGTCGCGCTTCAGCGCCTTGTCTCCGAGGTGGCCGCTGTCCTCGCGCCCCGACTCCATCCATGCAGCAAGACCCAGCAGCAAAGCCCTGAAGGAGGGGTCGTGGAGTTGTCGCACGCAGGCCTCGTGCGCGGCGGATCGGCGGACCTCGGCCGGCGCTTTCATCATTTGGATGATCTTTTGCGCCTCCGCCGTTTCTGACACCTCCGGCAGGATTTCGCCGCAAAAGACATCCCAGTCCCGGGCCTCGCCAATCGTTCGTCCGACGCGGCGAAGCTCGTCCTCGAATAGCCGCCTCGCATGCGACTCGAGATGCGGCGAAAACAATCGCAGGATTGATCGAATGCGACGAATCCCGATTCGCACCTGATGGACGCCTTCCGCGTCTCCCGCGAGAGCCGCGGGCTGGTTGGCGAGCAAGTGGCTGAGCGCCTCCTCGCTGATCGTGCGAAGAACTTGGACTGCCGCGTCGTTGGAGTTGAGCCGCCTCGGCGAGGCCTTGCTGGCTTGCGGCGGCGAGCCTTCTTTAAGGCGAAAGCCGCGCGCCGCCTTGCTTTCGACCTCGATATCGAACGCGATGGCGGAATTCAGGTTGAGGGCCAACCGGTAAAGCGATGCTGGCGTTCCCTCGCGCAACTCAAGTTCGAGCTCGCGAATGTCCTGTCGCGCGCCTCCCGCTTTAATCGATCCCAGGTCGAGGGCCGCTTCAACCACGTCCCCATCGACCTCAATTGACTGTGTCGTCCGAACGACATCGGTTACGACAGCAGGCTCCAGCCGCTCTTGCGACATGCCGGCAAAGAGATCGGAAACCGGCGTCGCCTCGAGAAGCTTCAGGTCGGGTCTTGTGGCTTCGACCGTCCACTCCCATTCGCCGCGACAACTGGCGACGCCGCTCTTTCCAGCAGCCTTCACGGTCTGGATGCGCTTGCCGCTCTGTTGGCGAATGCGCAGTGAAACGCCGTGACGGCCGAGGTCTCCCTCCGACGTCTCGAAATAGGTTGTGACAAGTCGCTGCGACTTCGGCCCGCTTGTCCTGTTCCGGTTCAAAACGGGAAGCGAGAACACCGAATCGGAGACGGACGTGGGAAGCGAAAGCTTGAGTTCCGTTTCGGCGCTGGAGAGTTTCATGGCCTTCAGGCTCCGGGACACGGATCAACCCGTCAGCGCGCGAATTGATCCGAAGGTTCCGGAGCGTTACCGGCTACCAATCCAAGAACTGCCGGCCCGCTAGCGCGCCCACGCCCATGCAGATAAGCGTTGCGAGCGGATACCAGGTGGCCACGAACAGCGGCGAATTGTCGGGGCAGGACGACGCGTAGACCAGCGCGCCGACCCCAGCCGCGGCCGCCCCGGCCATTGCGCCGGTCAACCCCGGGTGGAGCGGCGCGCCCGCACGCAACGCGACAATGAACCCGGCGAGGACCGGAGCGGCCAGCAGCGGGATCGTGACCGTGCAGTGCATAGCGTTCGCGCCCATAAGGCGGGATATCCACTCGCTTCGCGGCACGAGCAACATTTCCGCGATGACGCCGGCGGCGAGCAAGATGAAGGGCGCAAGCAGCCACAGCGCGAGCGCTCTCGGCTTGGCGTCCGGGCGGGCAAGCCGCAGCGTTAACAACAGCGCCGGCAGGGCGAAGGCGAGCGAGTCCACAACCTTCAGCCAGAAGCGCATCGTGTCGGCGGCGGCGGCGACGTCCGGCCTCGGGCCGAGCAGCAGGAAGTAAAGCGCAACGCTGACCGCAAGGCCGACCACAAGCGCGATCGCGACGCGCCGGTCGAGCTGGACCGGTTCGGGAACTGGATCGGCGGCCAGAGCGGCGATGAGCTCGGACGTCCTCACGTGACCGACCTCCGCCAGGCCGCACCCAACGACTTCAACGCACGATGGAGCGCGACCCTGACCGCGACCTCGGACATCTTGAGGCGGGCCGCGGTCGCCGCGATCGACTGGCCGTCGAGGGAGATCGAGGTCACAATGTCGCGCTGGCGCGACTGTAGCGTCTGCAGAAGCCTGCGCGCGTCGCTCAGCGCGTGCGGGTCCTCCGCCTCAGGCGCGGCCAAAAATTCCTCGAAATCCTCGAGCGGCTCGACGCGCTGCCTGCCGCGCCGGCGCAGGGCGTCGACGATCTTGTGCCGCGCGATGGCGTAGACCCAGGGCGCAAGCGGCTGCCTGGCGTCCCAGGTGTGCCGCTTGAGGTGGATCGCCAACAGGGTCTCTTGCACTGCATCCTCAATATCCGCGTCGCCCACCCTCGCGCGGGCGAACGCCGCCCGCGCCATCGCCCGAACCGAGCGAGCGATGTCCTCCAGGAGCCGCCGGTATGCGCCCTCATCGCCCGCGATCGAGGCTCTCATCTTCTGAGACCATGGATCGTCCGGGAGACCCTCGCTGGATAAGGCTTTCATACGGGCTTCGTTTCGTCTGGTCTGACGTTACAGCTCGGGGAAAATATTTCGACTCGAAGCGCGAATGACGCGGGTCGACCCGTGTAACACGCCCAGGCGCGCCAGCGAAGATGTGAGCGCCATCCCGCCGAGCAACCAGGCCCAGGGAGACGCGCATGACTAACGCCGACTGTCGATATCCGAGGCCGCTTGGCCCGCCGAGCGTGGGGGTTGGTTTCAAGGCCGAGCATTTCGAGCCGATCGTGGAAACGCGTCCGGAGCTTGGGTTTTTCGAGGTCCATGCAGAAAACTACATGGGCGCAGGCGGTCCGCCGCATCGCCGCCTCGACGCGATCCGCGAGCGCTACCCCCTGTCTCTGCACGGCGTCGGCCTCTCGATCGGCTCGCCGGGCCCACTGGATAGGGCGCATCTCCAAAGGCTCGCGGCGGTCGCGAAGCGCTTCGAGCCGGCGCTCATTTCCGAGCACCTCGCCTGGTCGACCCACGAGGGCGCCTTCTTCAACGATCTCCTTCCCCTCCCCTACACTCTCGAAACGCTCGCGCGGGTCGCCGATCATATCGACGAGGCGCAGACCGCGCTTCGGCGCCCGATCCTGCTCGAAAACCCCTCGACCTACGTCGTGTTCGCCGAAAGCACATTTGCCGAGACCGACTTCCTGCGGGAGATCGTGCGGCGCACCGGCTGCGGCCTTCTGCTCGACGTCAACAACATCTTCGTCAGCGCGACGAACCATGGCTACGACCCTTACCGCTATCTCGCCGACTTTCCGATTTCCGCGGTGGGCGAAATCCATCTCGCGGGCTACGCCGAGGACAGCGACGAGGCAGGCCTCACGCTCCTGATCGACGCCCACAATTCGCCTGTCCGCGACACGGTGTGGTCGCTTTACGCCGAGGCGATCTGGCGGCTTGGGGCCACACCGACCCTGATCGAATGGGACAACGACCTGCCTGCCTGGCCGACGCTTCTTGGCGAAGCGCGCCGGGCCGAGCGCGTCATGACGGTCGCAACCGCCGGGAGCGCGGAGCACGCCAATGCCGTTTGACACAACGATCAGCGCCTTCGCGGCGGCGCTCGGCGAGCCTTCCGCAGGCCCGCCCGCGATGACCCGCGGACGCCTTGGCGCGCCCGACAAGCGCCGCTTCTCGGTCTACCGCAACAACGTCGCCGTCGGCCTGATCGGCACGCTCGAGGCCCGCTACCCGGCGTCGCGCACGGTCGCGGGAGACGACGCCTTCCGCGCCATCGCGCGCGCCTACGCTCGTGCGCGAAAGCCCCGCTCGCCGGTCATGATCGCCTACGGCGGAGATTTTCCGGAGTTCGTCGCCGCATGGGAGGGAACGGATCTACGCCTCGCTGACCTGGCGCGGCTCGAAAATGCCTGGGTCGAGGCCTATCACGCCGCAGACGCCGCCGCGGCGACACTCGGGGACCTTGCCGAACTGAGGCCCGACTGTTTGCCGGAGGCGCGGATCGCGTTTCACCCTGCCGCGCGGATTTTGCGCTTTTCGACGCCGGCCGCCTCGATCTGGGCCTCGGCTCAGGGCTGCGCTGGCCCCGCGGAACCGATTAGGGATATCGCCGAAGACGCGCTCGTCACTCGCCCCGACACCGACGTCCGGGTGCGCATCCTGCCGCCGCTCGCCCATGATTTCGCCCTGAAGCTCAGGGAGGGCGCGACGTTAATCGAGGCCGCGCTGGCGCTGGACGACCCCGCCTTCGACCTCGGAACCCATCTCGTCGGATTGGTCGAATCCGGCGCCGTAGCCCGCATCATCCCCGGAGCCTCGTCATGAACGCCGACGCATGGCGCACGACCGCCCTCGTCCCCTCGAACCCGATCGCCCGCGCAACCGGCGCGGTCTTCACCCTGATCCCCGCATGGCTTCCGCTGCTCGTCTTGCGACTAACGCTCGCGCGGCCGTTTTTTGCTTCCGGGCTCACTCGCTGGGACGGCTGGTTCACGCTCTCCTTCGGCACGAAGACTCTGTTCGCCGAAGAGTACAAGCTGCACATTTTCGGCTCCGAGATCCCATTTCCGGCGCCGGAACTGGTCGCGACGATGGCGAGCACGGCCGAGATCGTCCTGCCGATTCTGCTTGCCTTCGGATTCCTCACCCGCTGGGCGGCGCTCGGCCTTCTCTGCATGACCGCGGTCATCCAGCTCACCTATCCGGACGGCTGGGCGAACTTTCATTTGTACTGGGCGGCGATCGCGCTCGCTGTCATGACTTTCGGGCCCGGCGCGATCTCGGTCGACCGGCTCACTGGCCTTGACGGATACAGCAGCGCGCGCAGACCGTTCTGAGCGGGGTCCTTGGCCGCTCGCTATGATTTGCGAAGCGACCGGAACCCGGCTCGGACCTCGGCGGAAAAGCTTTCCGGCTGCTCCCAGGCGGCGAAGTGCCCGCCCTTCGGGAGCCGGTTGTAGTGGATGAGCTTGGGATAGGCCTGCTCCGTCCAGCTTCGCGGGGCTGGATAGAGTTCATCGGGGAAGACGCTCACGGCAACGGGAATGGAGACGCCTTTGACGTTGAAATACCCTTTGCCAAAATACTCCCAGTAAAGACGGGCGCCGGAGAGCGCCGTGTTCGTCAGCCAGGTGATTGTGATGTTGTCTAGGACGTCGTCGCGCGAGAGGCCCTCGACTTGCCCCTGAAAGACGCGTGAGATCAACTCGTAGCTGCGCGCGTCATGATCAAGAAAGTACGCCGCGAGGCCGACAGGCGAATCCGCGATCCCATACAAGGTCTGTGGGCGCAGCCCCATCTGGAATCCGTAGGCAATTCCTTTTTGATAGACGAATTGCAGACGCTCATAGGCGAGTTGCTCGTCGGCCGAGAGACCCGATGGAGCCGGCTTGCCCGAGAAGGCCGCCGCGTCAATCTCGGCCGGAAAGATGCCGGGCATATTGGTGTGAATGCCGATCAGTCCGGGAGGGGACTGCACGCCCATGAGTTCGGTGATAACCGCGCCCCAATCGCCGCCTTGCGCCGCGTAGCGGTGATAACCGAGGCGCCTCATCAGCACATCCCAGGCGCGCGCGATGTGGGCGGGATCCCAGCCAGTCGTCGTCGGTTTGCCCGAGTATCCGTAGCCCGGGATTGAGGGGATCACCAGGTCGAAGGCGTCGGCGGCGCTCCCGCCGTGCGCTGTGGGATTCGTCAGGGGATCGACGATCTTCAGCTGCTCGACGATCGAGCCGGGCCATCCATGCGTGACGATCAGCGGCAACGCATCGTCGTGTTTGGACCGGACATGAACGAAGTGAATGTCGAGCCCGTCAATTTCGGTGACGAAATTCGGCAGCGCATTGAGCCGGGCCTCGCACTTGCGCCAGTCATATTCCGTCGCCCAATAGCGAGCGAGCGCCTGCATTGTTGCGAGCTGCACCCCCTGCGATGCATCCGCGACGGTTTCGCGCTCGGGCCAACGGGTCGCATTGATGCGCCTGCGCAGATCGACGAGCGCGTCCTCGGGAGCCTCAGCGCGGAAGGGCCGAATTGCCTCGGATTGTTCAGTTTTTGCGCTAGCTGCGGTCACTTTTCCCTCCCATGCGGCCCACGGCTTCGTGGACGGAATCGCCTTTCGCCATCTCGAATAGCTTGTGATTGCCGCTGTAGTCGACGTGAAGGCCTACGATCACCGGACCGGGCGTTTCGAACGCCTTCTTCTAGTTTCTTTTTACCGCTCCGGATAGGCGGTGAACACATAGTCCTTCGCCGCCACGATCGTGTGGCATGCGAACCCGCACTTCGCGTCGTGCTCCTGAGGCGGCGAATTTGACGTGTCGCCAGGCCTGAACGTCTTGGACGCGGGGTCGTATTCGAACTCCGCGTATCCCCATCCGCCGCTGTCGGCGAACCGCTTGCTGTCCTTCACCATGAAGTCGGTGTCATGCAATGCGCCCGGCACGATCGGCTCGTTGGGCTGGTCTTCAGCCTTCTTCGCCATCCAATGGATCTTCGCCATCATGGCGCCGTCGGGGAACAGGCTTGCCGTTGCCGGGAATGCCCGACTTGTAGGCCTCGATCATTGCGGGATTGCCGAGGATGGTCGCGAGCTTATCTCCATTGTGACTGACCGCGACCGTTTGCCAATCTTCGTATCCCCTGAAATCGGCGAAGGCGAGACCGCCCGGAACCTGGAGGGAGTATCTGTCCTGTGCGGCCAGCGCGATTCCAGCCAGGAGAGAGGGTAAGACGACAATCGCAACCGCAGTCTTTTTACTCAACATAGTGCTCCTCCGTTCATCGGCTTTTACCGTTCCGGTCCGGCGAAGGGGCCGTCGCTCCGCCCGGCTCGAACCGCCGAAGGATTCAGCGGCCCAGGCGGCCGACATAGAACCCGAGGCGATCTTCCGCGTCTCCGGGCTTGTGAAACCCCTGCTCGAATAAGGCCTTGATCCTCTCTTGCGCCGCCGGTCGAGCGAGCGACGCCATGCAGGCGTCCCAACCCGCCGCCATTTCGACGTCCGGCGGCAAACTGTTGGCGTTGACCAAACGCTTGGTGTTTGCGATCGCCCATTTGTCGAACGAAGCGATGCGTGTCGCGAGCGCTTCGACAAACCCGTCGAGCTCCGCGTCCGGCAGCGAGCGGTTCACATAGCCGTAGGCCTCCGCCAGATCGCCGCCAATGTCGTTGGACGACAGCAGCACTTCCAAAGCGCGGTTCCGGCCCATGAGCCGCGGCAGGCGCGCCATGGGCCCGCCGCCGGCGACCAATCCAACGCCCACTTCCCATTGGGACAGAATCGCTTTTTCCCGGCTGGCGAAACTCATGTCGCAGGCAAGCGCGATTTCGCTTCCATTCCCCGTCGCCCGGCCTCGGATCAGGGCGATCGACACGACAGGCGCGTGCGTCAGCCGCACGAGGATGTCCGGCCACGCCTCCAGCCCTGTGGGCCCTTGCGGTATGCTGGTCAGATCCTCAAGCTTGGCGTTGAAATCGCTGTGGTTCAAAAAGAACCCTTCGACCGCGCTGTCGAAGACTACCACCCTGAGCTCATGGTCGGTCTCGAGCGCCGCTATGATCTCCCGGAATTCAAGAACGAATTCCGGACCCATCAGGTTCAGGGGTGGATTGTCGAACGTGATCCGCCAATAGGCAGGGGACGTCCGGAATACTTTGATCTGCGCCACTTTCGCCGTCGTGCTCAAAAGAGTCTCCTGGCTTTGAGCCCAATGCTCTTCGATGTTTGGCTCTTCTCGGACAACCGTCGGGTCCGAGATCACCTTCATTGCAGGCGGCTGGCGCGGCGCCCATCAGCAAGGAAGCAAGCTTCGCGAACTCGAACCAACGGCCGGGGCATTTCTAGAGAGTGGCGAGGCTAAAAAAAGCGCTTGCGAATTGAAAATCTTGCGCTGTCAACGCACACTCAGGCCCCTCTGTTTGAACAGCCCGCTTGAGATTGCTGGAATCTTGCGATGAAACATTACAGGCGTCAAGCGCCCGCTCATGCGACAGTTTCGCGACAGAAACCCCGCCTCCCGCGCTATTGACGCGCTCAGAAGGCCGTGGCTTTAAGCGCCTTCCAGGACGCTCGGCGTCGCTCGTCATCAGAGGAGACCTGACGCCATGCCGCATTGGCCCCGGCACGGACGCATCGCCGGCCCGATCGTGATGATCGGCTTCGGATCGATCGGCAAAGGGACGTTGCCGCTGATCGAGCGCCATTTCGAATTCGATCAGGAGCGCTTCGTCGTCATCGATCCGAACGACGCCGACCGCAAGCTCCTCGACGAGCGCGGCGTGCGCTTCGTCCATCTCGGCCTGACGCGCGAGAATTATCGCGACGCGCTCAAGAAATACCTGACCGCGGGCGAGGGTCAGGGCTTTTGCGTCAACCTCTCAGTCGACACTTCGTCGCTCGACATCATGCGCTATTGCCGCGAGCTTGGCGCCCTCTACGTCGACACCGTCGTCGAGCCGTGGCCCGGCTTCTATTTCGACAAGTCGCTCGGCGCCGAGGCGCGCACCAACTACGCTCTGCGCGAGACGGTGCTCGACGAACGGCGGCGCAATCCGGGCGGGCCGACCGCCGTCTCGTGCTGTGGCGCCAATCCCGGGATGGTTTCCTGGTTCGTCAAGCAGGCGCTGGTCAATCTCGCCCACGATCTCGGCGACAAGGCGTCCCAGCCGAAGACAAAGGACGAATGGGGCCGCCTCGCTCAGCGGCTCGGCGTCAAGGGAGTGCACATCGCCGAGCGCGACACCCAGCGCGCGAGGCAGCCGAAGCCGCGCAACGTCTTCGTCAACACCTGGTCGATTGAGGGCTTCTTGTCGGAGGGCATGCAGCCGGCCGAACTGGGCTGGGGCACGCACGAGAAATGGACGCCAGCCAACGCCGGCTTCCACAAGAGCGGTTCCGGGGCGGCTATCTACCTCAACCAGCCCGGCGCCAACACGCGCGTGCGATCATGGACCCCGACCGCGAGGGCGCAGTTCGGCTTCCTCGTCACCCACAACGAGTCGATCTCGATCGCCGACTACTACACCGTGCGCGACGCGAAGGGCCAAGCGCTGTACAGGCCAACCTGCCACTATGCCTATCACCCCTGCGACGACGCGGTGCTGAGCCTGCACGAGCTGTTCGGCCGCGCCGGCGAGGTCCAGAGCGCCCACCATATTCTCGGCGAACAGGAGATCCTCGACGGGATCGACGAGCTCGGCGTGCTCCTCTACGGCCATGCCCGCAACGCCTACTGGTATGGTTCGCAGCTCTCGGTCGACGAGACGCGGGCGCTCGCGCCCTATCAGAACGCGACCGGAATGCAGGTCACATCGGCCGTGCTCGCCGGCATGGTCTGGGCGTTGGAGAATCCGAAAGCCGGCATCGTCGAGGCCGACGAACTCGACTTCCGCCGCTGCCTCGAGATTCAATTCCCCTATCTTGGTCCGGTCATCGGCGCCTATACCGACTGGACGCCGCTCGTGGGCCGCCCCGGCTTCTTCCCCGAAGACATCGACCAGAGCGACCCCTGGCAGTTCAGGAACGTGCTGGTGCGATAGTAACTGGGAGTTGAGGGCCGCCGGTCAGTGTGCCCTGAGCGTCGCTGCGGTCGCAGGGCCCCGTTTCAGCGCGCGAGCAATCCCCGGGCGACGGGCGGGATGGCGTCGTAGATCGCCTTCGGCAACACGATCGCCGCGCGAACGCCCTCTGCCACGGCGACGCCGAGGCCCGAAGGACCGTAACGGTTCAACGGCGCAAGCTGTGCCTTGAGATCGCACACGAGAAGCGGCGACACGTCAGATCGGCCATGGTTGGTATTCGATGAGCAGTGCATATTCGTTTAGGTTTCCAATCATTGCTTTTTTCAAGCCATCTACAGATGGGATGGCGGGCCTGAATTTCAATGCGCCCATTTTTCGTAAAATAGCCGCGCCATCAGAATACGAAGTTCGCCTCACCCCTCGCTAACGCTTTGCCTGTCGCGCAACTCACGGCGCGGCAATGATTTTGAGTTCGACGAGCCGCCTTTCGATCTTGCGTGCGAGCTCGTCCTCGGTCAGCCCGGCTGCCCTGACCCTGCCGACATACGGAAAGTTGATCGTGCCGTCAGGCTCGACGCGCGCGGTCCAATCCAGGTCCGGATGGTCAACGATCCTGATCGCGACGACGTCGGAGGCGGTCAGCACCCGCCCCCCACCCGTCGCCGCCTGAGCGCCCACGGCCCCCAGCAGCAGGACGCCAAGCCAAATCGCCGAGATGAGCGCCATTCGCATCGTTGTACGATCTCCAGCAGGAGACCCTTTGCGGCCGAACATGCCGTCCTCACTCCGATCCCGACGCTCGGCGCCCTGCGACATTCCGCCCGCCGGCGAAGATCGACGCGGCGTGGCAGCATCGATACAATGGCATCGCCAATGAGCGAGGGGTCGAAGGCCATGGCCGACCCGTTTGAATTGTGGCGCCTCATGTGGTCGTCCGCAATCTTGCGTGGACTGGAGAGCCTCGCCGACACTGTCCCGAGCGACGCCGCGGTCGATCGAGGAGGTCATGCCGGCTCGATAGACCTGTCGTCCCTCGCGACGCTCAAACGCGTCCGCATCGATCTGCCGACGATGCAGCTCGTGGAACGGAACGTGCAGGCCCGGACGGTTGGGCCGCCGGTGCTCATCGTTGCGCCTTATGCGATCCACGAAGCGTCGATCGCCGACTTCGCCGACGGCCACAGCGTGGCGCAGGTCCTCATCGAGGGCGGATCGGAAAGCGTGGCGTTGACCTACTGGAAGTCGGCGACCGCCGAGATGCGCGATTACGGCATCGACGCCTATCTCGGCGACCTCAACGTCGCCGTCGACGATCTTGGCGGCCGCGCGTCCCTGGTCGGGCTGTGTCAGGGCGGCTGGCTTGCAGCGGCCTACGCGGCGCGCTTTCCCCACAAGGTCGCAAGGCTCGTCCTTGCCGGGGCGCCGATCGACACCGGCGCGGCGGAATCGCGCATCACCCAAACCCTCGCCTCGGTCTCGACGGCCTCGATCTCGCAAGCGCTTGCGCTCAGCGGCGGGCGGGTTCTCGGATCGCTGTCCCACGCGCTGTGGTCCAACGATCTCTTGCAAGTGTTCAACGCGGAAGCAGCCCTGCAATGCGCCGGCGATCCGGCGGTGATCGCGAAGTTCAACGCCTGGAACGCCCGAACCGTCGATCTGCCCGGCGCCTATTTCCTGCAGACGGCGGAGTGGATATTCCGCGAGAACCGGCTGGCGCGCGGCGCATTTCCCGCTCTCGGGCGGGTGAGCCGACTCCCAGACATCGAGGCGCCGATCTTTGTTATCGCCGCGGCCGACGACGAGATCGTGGCGCTTCCGCAAGCGACGGCGGTCAAGGCGCGGTGTACGCGCGCGAGCGTCGAAGTCCGCGTCGAGCCGGGCCAGCATCTGTCGCTCTTCATGGGCCGGCGAACGCTCTCGACCGCCTGGCCGGACATTGCGAGCTGGCTTAAGCGGCCGGACCGCGCCGACGCCCCCCGGCTCGCCGGCGCGCGGGTCCAGGATCAACGCAAAGATAAGACAGCCGCCGGGGTGAGCGGCGTCGCGAGAGCTGGGCCTGTGTCGATCGCGAAGCGGCTCCGCAAACGCAAACGGTCAGGGCTGATGAAAATCACCGCCGTCGATGACGACTTTGATCACACGGCCGAAAGCATCATCAGGGACTTCGAGGGCTCCGATTGAGCGTCCGCAAGGACGCCTCCACTGACTCAGGCGCTCTCGACCGCCCGCGCGGCGCCGGTCACGTCCGCGAGACTGGCGAAACCCTTAGCCCCAAGCACAAGCTCGCGCGCGAGCCTCAGCGCTTTCGCTTCGCATTGCGCCCGCCGCTCCGGGTCCGTGATCGATTCGAGGTCCTCGACATGGGCGAGTCCGAGGATGCGGCGGATCATTTTCGCCCCCGCGAACCCCAGCGTGTCCTCGAACAGGGCGCGCATGAATCGCGTCCGCTCCTTTTCCGTCGCCGCCCGGTCGTCGTCGGAGGGAAAGAGACTCGCGGGGTAGGCGTCGCCCGCGGGCTCTGCGCGCCACAGGGCGAGAAAGCGATCATGGAACCCCGACCAGACGTCTTCGGCTTGGGCGAGGATCCATTCGCGATACGCGTCGCGGGCGTGTCGCTCCGGCTCGTGTCCCGCTTGGGCGAAATAGGCGAGCAGGAGATTGCCGATCACCGCGCCCACATCGAACCCCATCGGCCCGATGAAGGCGAATTCGGGGTCGATCACGCGGGTGTCGTCGGCCGTCGCCATGATCGAACCAGTATGCAGGTCGCCATGGATCATCGCCTCGGCTGAGGTCATGAACTTCAGCTTGAGCGCCTGCGCGGCGACCTTCAGCGCACTATCGCGCTCGAACGCCTGTTTCTCAGCATCGAGATAAGGCCGCGTCCAGCGATTGAGCGGCGCCTCGCGATAGGGGTCGGTGAAAACGAGATCCTCAGTGATCTTGCACAAGGCCGTGTTCGGCGCGAACAACGCGATCCGCGCCTTGTGCTCGGCCGCCGTCCCGGCCAGCGCCGAGGTGCTGAACAGGGTCGCAGCAAGAAACTCGGCGACGTCGCCAGCGAAGCGGGGATACTCGATCCCGCGGATGAGCCCCTTGCGCATGATGACATGCGGCCGGAGGTACTCCATCACGATCATCGCCTGGGCGCGGTCGAAGTGGAACACTTCGGGCGTGAGCCGCGGCGCATGGCGGGCCTGCTCGGTCAGCGCGCTATATTCGAACCAACTCCGCTCGAGCGGCAGCGGCCAGGAGTTGCCGACCAGGCGCACGTAGGGCAGCGCCTGCTTGACGACGACGCCGTCGCGACTCCCTTCCACGATGAACACGAGATTGAGATTGCCGTCGCCGACCTCGCGGATCCGCCAGTCGGACGGCGCGCCGCCTAGCCGTTCGCGGACGGCCGGAATATCGGCGAGCGCGCCGGCAAGGCGCGAACCGTCGACCGGAGCGTAGGTCGCCATGCGGTTCAGCCGGCTCGTTCGCCGCTCCGCGCGGTGCGTAGCCGCTCGGCGTAGACGTTGATGATGAGCGCGATGAGCAGGATAAGACCGCGGATGAGGATCTTGAGGAAGCTGTCGATCTTCACGTAGTCGAGGCCGTTATTGAGGACGCCGAGCACGAACAGGCCGACGATCGTGTTGCCGATGCCGCCGCGTCCGCCGAAAAGGCTCGTTCCGCCGACCACCACCGCGGCGATGGCGTCCAAAAGGAAAGTGTCGAATTCGTTCTGCTGCGCGCTGCCGAAATACGCGACGCCGACCATGCCGGCGAATCCTGAGCACATGGCCGAGATCACCATCACCGCGCCCACGATGAAGCGGACGTTGACGCCGGAATATTCCGCCGCCTCCCGGTTGCCCCCGACCATGTAAACGTAGCGGCCGAAGCGGGTGTAGGTCAGCACCAGATGGGCGACGAGCAGGAAGATCGCCGCGACGATGATGATCCAGGGCACGCCGAAAATCGTCTTCGACCCCAACGTGAGAATGAGAGGCGGCACGGTGTAGGCGATCTGCCCGCGCACCAGCACCGCCGAGATTCCGGCGCCGATCTGCATCATGGCCAGCGTCATGATGAAGGAGGGGATGCCGATGCGGGTAACGCCGAAGGCGGTGATGAGGCCGAGAGCGAAGCAGGCCGCGAGCGCGAGGATGATCGCAATCGCGCCGGGCATCGGCAGGTTGGCGATGTTGACGTAGTCAGGCTGAGCCGTGAAGAACGTCAGCACGATCGCGGTTGCGCCGGCTACCGCGCCGACGCTGAGATCGATCTCGGCGGTGAGGATGACGAAGGTCAGGCCGACGGCGATGATCGCAGTCACCGACACCTGCTGGAGGATGTTTTCGAGATTACCGAGCGAAGCGAAGGAGGGGCTCGCGATGCTAAAGAAGCCGATCAGCGCAATCAGGGTTATGAAAGGCGCAATATTGCGCAGCTGATCGCGCAGGAAGTCCCCGGGGCGAAAGGCGCGGGCGGAACTCGCTTCGGCGCTTGGCGTGTTCATTGAAATCCCATGGTCAAGCGGCCGCCAGCAGGCGATCCTTGCTGATCGCCTCGCCGGCGAACTCATGCGCGATTTCGCCCTTGCGCATCACCAGCACCCGGTCGGCAAGCGAAAGAACGGTCTCCGGCTCGGTCGAGAAGACAACGATCGCGATCCCCTGGTCGCGCAACCCGCGCACGATCCTGACCACGTCCTCTTTGGCGCCGACGTCCATGCCCCGTGTCGGCTCGGCGAGCAAGAGTATGCGCGGAGCATGAGTGAGCCACTTCGCCAGCGCGACTTTCTGCTGGTTGCCGCCGGAGAGGCCGCCGAGGCGCCATTCGATCTCGGGCGGCCGGATGTCGAGATTCTTGACTTGAACTCTTGGCGATCTCGCGCTCGCGGTCGGGCTTGAGCAGCCAGCGCGACAGGCGCTCAAGGATCGCGATCGAGACATTCTTGTACACCGGCTCATCGCCGAACAGCATCGAACGGCGGCTTTCCGCCACATAGGCGACGCCGGCCGATTTGGCGGCCGCGGTGTTGGAGAGCGCCTTCACTTCGCCGTCGATCTCGAGCGAGCCGCTGTCGGCGCGAAGCCGCCCGAACAGCGTGCGCGCGAGCTCCAATTGTCCGCAGCCCATGAAACCATAGATGCCGAGCACTTCGCCCGCCCGCGCCTCGAACGTCACGTCGCGGTATGAGGGCGCGAGAGTGAGTCCCTTGGCGCGGAGCGCGACCGGCGCATCGGGCCGGCTCTCGAGCTTGATCTCGTGAAGGTAGCTTTCCTCGAGTTCCTCGCGCCCGGCGCCGATCATGCGCTCGATGATCCAGGCCTTGTCGATCGCCGGAGTGACGTCCGTGTCGGCGACATTGCGGCCGTTGCGGAAGATAGTGATTGCGTCCGAAATCTTGAGGATGTCGTCGAGAAAATGCGAGATGAAGATGATGCCTCGGCCGCCCTCGCGCAGCTTGCCGAGCACTCCGAACAGGCGCTCGATCTCGGGCGGCGACAGCGCCGACGTCGGCTCGTCGAGAATGATGATGCGGGCGCCGGAGAAAAGGACGCGCGAGAGCTCGACCAGCTGCTGCACGCCGATCGGAAAATCGCCGAGTCGGGCGCGCGGATCGATGTCGAGCCCGAGGTTCTTGAGTTGCACAGCGGCCGCTTCGGCCATCCGCCGCCACGCGACGACGCCGAGGCGGTTGACCGGCTGGGAGCCGAGAAAGACATTTTCGGCAACGGTCAATTCCGGCGCGACGCTGAGCTCCTGGTGCACCATGCCGATCCCCGCGGCGAGCGCGTCGCGCGACGAGCGGAAATGCACGTCCTTCCCGTCGACGCGCATGCGCCCGGCGTCGGCCGGATGAACGCCGGCGATGATCTTCATCATCGTGCTCTTGCCGGCGCCGTTCTCGCCGGCCAGACCGTGGATCTGACCGGCGAGCAGCGTGAAGTCGACGCCTCGAAGCGCCTGGACGCCGCCAAACGACTTCGAGACGCCGTTGAGTTCGAGCAGCGCCATGGCGAGACGTCGCGCTGCGCGGATCAGATCAGGAACTGCTCCTGCATCCACAGCATGCCGTCGGCGTTGGCCTTGGTGACGACCGGGCCGTCGGTGACGATGTTCTTCGGAATGTCCTTGCCGGTCTTGGCGCCCTGAAGCGACGGCCTGGACGCCCGCGACGATCGCGCCGCCATGGATGCGGCAGGACGGGTTGCGGACGGTCGCGTACATCTGGCCCGTCCTGCACCGCCTTGATCGCCGGCGGCATGGCGTCGACGCCGCCGATCTTGGTCTCGGTGCGGCCCTTGGCCTGCATCACCTTGATAGGCGGCGAGCGCCATGTCGTCATTGTGGAAGAACGCCGCGTCGATCTTCGGATATTTGGTGAGCAGCGTCTCCCAGATGCGTGCGACCTTGGTGACGTCCCAGTCGGCCGGCTGCTCGTCGAGCACCTGGATCTTCGGGAATTTGGAGACGACCTCGTGGAAGCCCTTGGCGCGGCCCTGCGCGCCGGTATGGCCGAGCGCGCCCTGGGTCATGACGATCGTGCCTTCGCCGTTGATCGCGTTGACCAGCGTCTGGGTGACCGACGCGCCCATGAATACGTTGTCCGGCGCGAGGAACGTATGGACGTTGATGGTGTCGAGCGGCGCGATCAGCGTGTCCATGTCGATGACCGGAATGCCGGCGTCGATCATCTTGTTGACCGGGCGCGGTCAGGGTGCCGATGCCGAACGCCTGGATGGCGACGAAATCCCACTTCTGCGAGGCCATGTTGTCGATCGCGGCGCGCTGCTTGACCGCGTCGAGCTGGCCGTCGAACCAGGTGACGTCGACGTTGAACAGCTTGCCCCAATATTCGGCCGCCTGCTTGCCCTGCGCGCACCAGGTCGCCTGCAATCCGGCGTTGGAGAACGCGGCCTTGAGCGGCTTCTCCGATCTTCCGGCCGCATCGGCCAGCGCCTGGGTGATGAGCGGATTGATTCCCATTCCGCCGAACAGGGCTGCGGCGCCCGCGCCCGCAGCCGCGGCCTTGAGCAGCTTGCGGCGGTCTTCCGAAATGCGTTTGCTGTCGGTCATAGTTTCCTCCCTGCGACCCGGCGTTTCTTCGCCCTGGGTCGCCACACGGCCGACCATGGCATGGAAAACGTTTGCGGTTCAATACGCAGGCCGGCCTTGCCCCTTGCGTAGAATCCCCGAGGCCTCCCGCCGTTGACAAGCCGCGGCCGGGCGAGGGAAACGTCGCGCGCTTTCACCGACAGGACCGCCCATGACCGACGCCCGCCTTCAGACTTTGATCGAAAAGGCCTTCGAGGAGCGGGCGAAAATCACGCCACAGACCAAGGGCGACGTTCGCGACGGCAGTCGAGTCGGCGCTCGACCTGCTCGACCGCGGCAAGGCGCGGGTGGCCGAGAAGCTCCCCGGCGCGGCGGGGCCGAATTCGTGGAAGGTCAACCAGTGGCTCAAGAAGGCGGTGCTCCTCAGCTTCCGCCTCAACGACAACGCGCTCATCGACGGCGGACCGGGCGAGGCGACGTGGTGGGACAAGATTCCCTCGAAGTTCGCCGGCTGGGGCGAGAACCGCTTCAAGGAAGCCGGCTTCCGCGCCGTTCCAGGCGCGATCGTGCGCCGCTCCGCCTTCGTCGCCCGCGACGTCGTCCTGATGCCGAGCTTCGTCAATCTCGGCGCCTATGTCGGCGAGAAGACCATGGTCGACACCTGGGTCACGGTCGGCTCGTGCGCCCAGATCGGCAGAAACGTGCACCTCTCGGGCGGGGTCGGCATTGGCGGCGTGCTCGAGCCCCTGCAGGCCAATCCGACGATCATCGAGGACGACTGCTTCATCGGCGCGCGTTCTGAGGTGGTCGAGGGCGTTATCGTCGGCGAGGGCTCGGTCATTTCGATGGGCGTCTTCATCTCCGCCTCGACCAGGATCGTCGACCGCGCGACCGGCAAAGTCCACGTCGGCTACGTGCCCCCCTATTCGGTGGTGGTGTCGGGCTCGCTCCCCGGCAAGCCGCTCCCCGACGGCTCGCCCGGCCCCTCGCTCTATTGCGCCGTGATCGTCAAGACCGTCGACGCCCAGACCCGTGCGAAGACGGGCATCAACGAGCTGCTCAGGGAGTGAAGGAGCCGCCGCTACTGGCTCCTTGTGTGCAAGCGCCATGCACCGAAAGGAAGCGGATGGCTTTTCGGAATGCGCTACACTAACCGCGTGTAATTCGTTGATTCCACCTAGATAGCCGCCCTTGCCCGACTGAGGAAATCTTCCTATAAATCCCGTATCAAACACCTAAGATATTGACGAAAACCATCGGGAGGGCATTGCGCATGGATCCCGTCAAGATATTTCTAAGCCACAACTCGAAGTATATCGACCTCGCCACAAGCCTGAAGAACTCCCTGCACGCGCTTGAGACCAAGCCGTTCACCCAGCTTGACATCAAGATCAGCGAGGAAATGGAAGGCGCAACCAACTGGCTGCAGTGGATTGAGGACAGCGTAAAAAGCGCCGATATATTTCTTTTGCTTTTCCCACAATCCGGCATGGACATGAGCTGGTGCAACTATGAGCTTGGAAGGTTTTACGACGGGAAGCGCAAGATCGTCTGTATCAAAAACACTGACATACCCAAGGCGCCCCCGCCCTTTCAATCCTATCAGTCCTATGACGGCGATGAGACCGGGATTCTGAAGTTTATCAATGAACTGTTCGTCAGGGGAACTTTCACCGACAATAAGCCGCTCAACTCGAATGTCGGCCTCGCGACCGAAGACATCTACGGCAAGGCGCAAAGCATCGCACACCAGTTGGCGCAAAAATTCGCCGCGGCCCGCTTAAGGGAACAGTTCTACGAACGGAGGGTTTTCCTTTCGGTCAGTTACGATGCGGCAAACCAGTTCGATCCGAAGGCGTCGACTATCCAGGGCAATCCCGAGGGCATGAAGTTGCTCGGCTTCGGCGAGGGTGAAAGCGTTCCGTGGTCGGCCGTCAGGCTTGCGATCGGCGACACGGAGGATTGGCCTTCGGCGCTCGAGCGCGCGATTCCGTCGATCACCGGCGGCGCGTTGCCCCCGGCGCTCCCGCCTTTTTTTGACCTGGAGATGCTCTACATCCCCGTCATCGCGCGGGTGCAGAGCGTCGATGACGTCCTGAAAGAAGTCGTTCTGATCTTTGTTGAAGCGAACACGGATCCGCTCCGTCGCATGCTCGATTGGTCGCTGCCAGCCGCGATGCCGGACCCGGTCGCCACACTGGTCAAGCTGGTGCGCATGATGTTCAGGGCGCGGTGGGACACTCTGGAGCCCGCCTACCAGGAAACCATGAAATATCGCTCGCCGACTCCCGAGCGATGCGCCGAGATAACGCGCTCCGTGATCGCCGACTATGATCGTCTGGCTCGGGATGCTCAAAGCCAAGGCATCCAGGGGTTCGATCAATTCTACGGCATCTTTGCTCGTGAATTGCGGCCCGACGTCGAATCCTGCGGCGACGAATGGGTGCAACTAATGCACGAATTGGGAGCTACCGCAGCGGAAACTTCCAGTGTTCTCAGCGGTCGTCTCAAGGCGCTTCGCGCCAACAACGCAAGATGGCTGAAGCTCGCCGCAAAACAGTTGATGCTCGAGGTCGACGATCTGGGCTGAGGCTCGCCGCCCCTTACCCCCCCATCGCCGCCGCGATCTCCTCCCTCAAGCCCTCCGCGGTCTGGGTCTGAAGCCCGACCGCCTCAAGGCCGCGCACGGCCGCGCCGACCAGCGCGGCGTTCGACGGCGCACGCGCGCCATCGGGGAGCGCGAGGTTGTTCTCGAAACCGACCCGGACGTGGCCGCCGAGCAGCGCGGCGGCGGTCACGCACGCGGCCTCGCGGCGGCCGAAGGCGCACACGCTCCACGGATCGAACCGCGGCATCTCCGGGGCGACAAACGGAAGCAGGTCGCGCGGGATCGCCGTGCGGGTCAGCGCGAACCTCCCGAGCACGTAGAGAACGGAGAGCTTGTCGAACGGGATCAGCCCCTCCTTCCGCATCTCTCCGAGGCGCTCGGCCTCGTCGGGGTGATAGAGGATGATCTGCGGCCAGATCCGCATCTGCTTGAGCTTGCCCATGAACAGGCCGAAGTCCTTTTCGTCGGCTTTATCGGGCGCGAGCTCACGCAGCGCGAGCGAGACCGCCTCGGGATTGGCCTCGAGCACCGCCGCCCTCTGCTCCCTCGGCGTGAAGAGCCCGAGCGATTCGCTCGTGATCTGAATCACGAGCCGGTCGCCGACCTCCTGACAGATGCGCGCGATCACGACACGATAGGCGTCCGGATCGAGCGAGTGCCTGCCCCCGGAGTCGCGCACATGCAGGTGGATCATGGACGCGCCGCGCTCGAGGCATTCAGCGGCGGTGCGGGCGAGCTCGTCCGCGCTGAGCGGCACCGCCGGATGGTCGGCCTTGGTCTTGCGCCCGCCATTGGGCGCGACCGCCACAATCACCTGTCCTCGCGTTTCAGCAGCCACAGCATGCCGCCTTTCCGCCGCGCGTCATGGGCGCGTAGACTGGTCCGACCCCTCGGACGCTATCGTACACATCAATGTCGCATATATTGCACCGCACTGCAAATATTGACATGCCGGTCGCGGTCTCCGGGTCGGGGATCGAGATTGTCGACGCCGAAGGCCGGCGCTTTCTCGACGCATCGGGCGGAGCGGCCGTCTCTTGCCTTGGCCATGGCCATCCCGACGTTCTCGCCGCGATGCACAAACAGCTCGATGCGCTCGCCTATTCGCACACGGCTTTTTTCACCACCGAGGCCGCCGAACGCCTCGCGGATCGCCTGATCGAGGACGCCCCGGAAGGGCTTGAGCGGGTATATCTAGTCAGCGGCGGTTCGGAGGCGATCGAGGCCGCGCTCAAGATGGCGCGCCAGTTTTTTGTCGAGACCGGCGAGCCCCAGCGCCGTCACGTCATCGCAAGACGGCAGAGCTACCACGGCAATACGCTCGGCGCGCTCGCTGTCGGCGGCAACGCCTGGCGGCGCGCACAATTCGAGCCCCTTCTGATCAGGACCCACCATATCGACCCCTGTTACGCCTACCGGCTGCAGCGAGAGGACGAGAGCGACGGGTCCTATGCCGCGAGAGCCGCCCAGGCGCTCGAGGACAAGATCATCGAAGTCGGCGCCGACAGCGTCATGGCCTTCGTCGCCGAGACCGTGGTCGGCGCGACCCTGGGCGCGGTCCCGCCGGTCGGCGACTATTTCAAGCGCATCCGGGCGATTTGCGACCGCTACGGCGTTCTCCTCATTCTGGACGAGGTGATGTGCGGGATGGGAAGGACCGGCACGCTTCACGCCTGCGAACAAGAGGGCGTGGCGCCCGATCTCATGGCCCTCGCCAAGGGCCTCGGCGGTGGATACCAGCCGATCGGCGCGGTCATGCTGTCGAAGCGCATTTTCGAGGCGTTCGCCAACGGCTCAGGCAGCTTCCAGCACGGCCACACCTATATGGGCCACCCGATGGCGGCGGCAGCGGCGCTGGCGGTGCAGGATGTCATCCGGCGGGACCGGCTGATCGCCAATGTGGACGAAATGGGCGCGAGGCTCGCGCGGCGCCTCGCGGAGCGCTTCGGCCAGCACCCGTTCGTCGGCGACATTCGCGGGCGCGGGCTCTTCCGGGCGCTCGAGCTGGTCAGCGACCGGGGGAGCAAGCGGCCGTTCGATCCGGGGCTGAAGCTGCACGCCCGCGTCAAGCGCGAGGCGATGGCGCGCGGCCTCATGGTCTATCCGATGGGCGGCGCGATCGACGGCGTCGAGGGCGACCACGTCCTTCTGGCGCCGCCCTTCATCGTCAAGCCGTCCGAGGTCGACACGATCGTCGACCGCCTCGCCGCTTCGCTCGAGGCTGCTCTCGCCGGCCTCGGATAGCCGCGCGAAGGCCGCGCGCCCGCCATAGAAAGAGCGCAGTGCTTCCGGAAAGCCCCCGCTTCCGTCGCGGCGGGATATTTCCCATTATCCCGCTCGGGCCGAACGCCGATTCGGCGCCCCGACGTTACGAGAAGGATTGGACATTCGTGGCGAACCGCTTCCGATGGCTCGCGCTCGTTGCGACGCGATGTGCGAGCTTCGCTCCGCCTCGACCTCATCCTGAGCCGGCGGCGCAGCCGCCGTGTCGAAAGGCGCTTCAGCACGCATCTGACGGCGCCGCGCGCGGGAACGTCCTTCGACGCGCTCCTCCGGCGCGTGGAAGGACGAGGAAGCCACGCAGCCATTCCCTCAAACTGCAACGCGCGCTCGCGCTTGGCCTCATGGCCGCCGTTCTCGCGGCCGGCGCCGCCTTCGCCCAGCAGGCGCCGCTCGACCTGAATGCCGCGGTAAAACCGGCCAGATCGGCAAAATCCGCGGCGCCGATGCCCGCGACCGAAGCGGTGGCGCGCGCCAACGCCTGGCTCGACGCGGCGCGGGTCATGAACGCCGACTTCGTTCAGATCGGCCCGGATGGACGGCGGTCCGTTGGACAGCTCAGTGTCGAGCGCCCCGGACGGATGCGGTTCGAATACACCGAGCCTCCGCGGTTCGAGATCGTCGCCGACGGCCGCAGCGTCGCGGTCATCGACCGCAAGCTCGACACCCAGGACGAATATTTCATCGCCCAGACGCCGCTCAAGTTTCTTCTCGCCGATCACATCGACATCGCGCGCGACACCAGGGTGCTCAGCGTCGCCGACGAGGGCAATGCGGTGACGATCGAAGTCGAGGACCGGGCGGCGCTCGGCGGCACTGCGCATCTCACGCTCGTCTTCGACGCCACGACCTTCGCGCTGAAGAGGTGGACGGTGATCGACGCCCAGGGCTTCCAGACCGTCGTCACCCTGTCCAATCTCGATCTGACCACCAGGCCGGACCCGGCGCTCTTCCACATCGACGAACTGCCAGCCAACCAGCCGGGCAACCGCCGCAAGTGACGATGCGCGGCTTGTGGGCAATTGGCGGGGGAGCCTTGCGCCGCCCGGCGCTGGTCGTGCATCTGGCTGTGTCCGCCGCCTGGAGCCGCGCATGACGTTTTCCATCGCTACCTGGAACATCAATTCGGTCCGTCTGCGCATCGACCTCGTCACCCGCTATCTCGCCGAGCATCGACCGGACGTCCTGTGCCTGCAGGAGACGAAATGCCCGGACGGCAATTTCCCTCACGCCGCGTTCCGGGACGCCGGGTATCCGCATATCGCGATCAACGGCCAGAAGGGCTATCACGGCGTCGCGATGGTCTCCCGCGTCCCGTTCGCTGCCTCGGCGAGGCGCGACTTCTGCGCCAAGGGCGACGCTCGCCACCTACACGTCATCCTTGGCGATGAGGCGCATAGGCTCGAGCTGCACAATTTCTACGTGCCCGCGGGCGGCGACGAGCCCGACCCCGAGATCAACGCCAAATTCGCCCACAAGCTCGCCTTCGTCGACGAGATGGCGGATTGGGCGAGGGATGAGAGGCCGGCGGAGCGGCGCGCGATCCTGGTCGGCGATCTCAACATCGCCCCGCTCGAGCACGACGTCTGGAGCCACAAGGCGCTTCTGCGCGTGGTCAGCCATACGCCGATCGAGGTCGACAAACTGAACCGGGCGCAGGCCGCCGGACCGTGGGTCGACGCGCTGCGCAAGTTCGTGCCCGACGACCAGAAGCTTTACACGTGGTGGAGTTACCGCGCGTTCGACTGGTCGAAGACGAACAAAGGGCGGCGCCTCGACCACATCTGGGTGAGCCCGGACCTCGCCGACTCCGTCAAGTCGATGCGCGTCCTGCGCGACGCCCGCGGCTGGCAGCGTCCCTCCGACCACGCGCCGGTGATGGCGGAATTGGCGCTGTAATTGGCGGCTTCGCGTTAGGTGGGCAGGGGGAAAAAATGGCGTGGCGATGGATCAATCGGGCGGCGAGCCTCATCCTCGCGCTGGTCGTTCTGGCGACGCTGGGGGGCGGCTACCTCTTCTATCGCGCGATGCCCGCTTATTCCGGGACCGAGACGCTGCCGGGCCTTTCGGCCCAGGTTCGCATCTGGCGCGGCCACTTCGGCGTTCCGCACATCTTCGCCGCCTCGATGGACGACGCCGCGCGGACGCTCGGTTACACGCACGCGAGCGAGCGGATGTTCCAGATGGACATCATGCGCCGGGTCGGCCAGGGACGGATGGCTGAAATCCGGGGCGCCGATCTCCTCGGCGTCGACAAGTTCATTCGCACGGTCGGCTTCTACCGCCAGGCCGAGGCGAGCTTCTCCGCCCTTTCGCCCTGGGCGCAAAAGCGGCTCCAAGCCTATGCCGACGGCGTCAACGCCTTCCTCGACAGCCATAAGAACGCGCTCCCGCCTGAGTTCCTCCTCGCTGGCGATCATCCAGAACCTTGGAAGCCAGCGGATTCTCTCGTAATCGCAAAGCTTGAGGCCTATCAGCTCTCGCAGAACTTTAAGCTGAAGCTGATGCGCGCCCGTCTTCTCCAGAAGCTGGGGCCCGATGAGCTGAACTGGCTCTTTCCAGGCGCGAGGCCCGGCGAGCCGATCACGACCCTTCCCGCGCTCGGCGACGGGCACGCGGCTCGCGAAACCATCGACGACGAGCTCGGGGCGCTCACCGGGATCGGGCGCGGCGCATCGAACGAATGGGTCATCGCCGGGTCGCGGACCGAAACCGGCAAGCCCATCCTCGCCAACGATCCCCATCTCGACCTCAGCGCGCCGATCCTCTGGTATCTCGCCCGCATCGTCACGCCGGAAGGATCGGTCAAGGGCGCGATGATTCCCGGCGCCCCGATTTTCGTTCTCGGCCAGAACAATTCGATCGCCTGGGGCCTGACGACGGCGGACTCGAACGTGCAGGACCTATTCATCGAAAGCGTCGATCCGGGCGACCCCACGAAATATCTGACGCCCGACGGACCGAGGCCGTTCGAGACTCGCGAAGAGACGATCCACGTCAAAGGCGCCGACGACGTCAAGCTCGCCATTCGCCTAACCCGCCACGGCCCGGTGCTGTCCGACATCAGCGAGGACGCCGCCAGCGTCGCCGGGCCGGGCAAGGTCGTCGCCCTCGCCTTCACCGGATTTGGCGATAAAGACACGACCGCGGAAGCCTTCCTGCGCGTCAACGCGGCGCGAAACTGGGGCGAGTTTCTCGACGCGCTCCGCCTCTACCAGACGCCGACCCAGAACCTTGTCTATGCCGACCGCGCCGGAAACATCGGCTTTTTCAACCCGGGGCTGGTCCCGGTGCGCAAGTCCGGCGACGGGATGACGCCAGTCGACGGCGCGTCGGGCGCATTCGACTGGACCGGCATGATCCCGTTCGAGCAAATGCCTCAGCTCTACAACCCGGCGATCGGCTTCGCCTTCAACGCCAACAACGCCGATTTCCCGCCCGATCATCAGCCCAGTTTCGGGGTCGACTACGAAGAGACTTTCCGCGCCCGCCGCATCCAGCAGTTCTTCGACACGATCGCAAAGCACAGCCTCGAAACCTCGGCCGCCATGCAGGCCGACCACCTGTCTCTGGACGTGAAGGAGATGCAGCCCCTCATCGCTACGATCGCGCCCTCCACCGACTGGGGAAGACAGGCCCAGGCGATGCTTTTGAAATGGGACGGCGTGATGGCCAAGGACCGCCCCGAGCCCTTGATCTACACCGCTTTCCTGAGCGCGCTGCACAAGATCCTGCTCGAGGACAAGACCGGGGTCCCGATGGGTGAAAAAGGGCCGTTCGCCGCGACCACCCTCATTTCCCTCATGCGCAACCACGCCTCCTGGTGCGGCTCTCCGAGCGCCACGGATACGGACTGCCGCAACGCGCTCAGCCGCGCTTTCGACGACGGTCTCGCGCTTCTCGTCAAACGTGACGGATCAAGCATCAGCCAGTGGGAATGGGGCGCGGAGCACCAGGCGCTGCTGCGCCACCAGGTCTACGCCCATGTCCCGCTTTTTGACCGGCTGACCGATCTCAGCCTGCCCTCGAGCGGCGGCTTCTACACCCTCGATCGCGGCGGCGGCTCCGGCGCTCCCCCCGACTTGCCGTTCGCCCGCACGATCGGCGGCGGATTTCGCGGCCTTTACGATTTGGCCGACCCCGGCAAATCCCGGTTCATGATCGCGACCGGCGAGTCCGGCCACATCTTCTCCAGCCATTACGGCGACCTCGTCCCGCTCTGGAACGACATCCGATCGATCACGATAACGGGAACCGAGGACGAGCTCAGACAGGCGAGCGGCGAGGAGCTGACGCTCAAGCCCTGATCAACGCTGACCGTTCATGATGTCCGAGCGCTGGCCATGACGGTGAAGGAGTTGCGCGACCAGTATCGTCAAGACATTCGGCTGACTGGCCTGGTGATGCTCGGCGCGCCAATGACTGTGATGCGCCGGCTCGACAGATTTCGCGGAGGCGATCTCGCGTGGTCTTGACGGCGGCAGCGGCGCGTCCGCCAGGGCCGCGGCCGCTCGATCAAGCGGGGGCCCTGACTCCGCCTCGGCCATGACCGCAGGTCCCGCCGGGGACGGCGCCGCCTCGACGGGCGCCTGCGTCGCCGCGAGAGACGGCAGGGGTTGCTCCGCGACCTCAACCGGCTTGGGTTGCGGCGGCGCGGCCTCCTCCTCAACCATGACCGGCGGCGGCGCGGGGGACTGCGCCCCGTCGATTGGCGCCTGCGTCGCTGCAGGAGACGGCGCGGATTGCTCCGAGACCTCAGCCGGCTGAGGCGGCGGCGGCTCCGCCTCGGCCATGACCGTCGGCGTCGCGAGCGGCGCCGTCTCCTGCGCCATATCGTCCGCCGGCTGCGGCCCGTCGATCTTCGCCCGCGCAGCCCGCGCGTGCGGTCCGTTGGGGTGAGCCTCGAGAAACGCACGCCAAGCGGCTATCGAATCGGCGTGTCTGGCAATGCGGTAGTCGAGGTCTTCGGCGACGTTCTCCGACGAAACGCTATCAACTGACAGTTTTTCCGACCCAGGCGAGAGCGCGGTCATGACGGGAGCGACAATCTCCGAGGGCGAAGACGTGCAGACGACTGCGGCTGCCAGGGTGAGAGCGAAGAGCCACTTCGGCAGGTGGGTCTTCTTGTCGCCGCCATCCTCGTACTCCCAAACGTCGGCGAGCAGTCGCTCAAGCTCCGTCCTGTTCTCACGAAGCTCCATGTCATCCTCCCTCAGCGGCCGTCTCAGTCGGCGAGCCGGCCAGCGCCTGCATGGGCTGAGCCAAGACGACCACAACAAGCGAGGGGGTTGCAAGGTGAAAAAATTGCCAAAATCAATGTGCTGAATAGACGCCGTGTGGAGCAATGCCTCTTTTGCGAGTATTCTGCGATTAGCGGAGCCGAAATCGTCCAATAATCAGCCGCTGGGCGCTGCCGCTTTGACCTCGCCGCACGATTGAATAACCTTGCGCCCCTCGAGGGCGCATTTGCAATTTCTCACAAATTCTGTATGGGACTTACTCCGCACGCGGGCTCTTTAGTCCCCGCGAAGACTCCGCGCCTTCAGTCATAGCGCTCTTCGGCGCTTTCGGGATTGCCCTGGGCGCCAAGGCGCTTTCAAATAAGCATTGAAACATGAGCGCGGAGGAGGAAATGCCCTTTTATTCTTGCACCGTGAATGAAATCGGACCGGCGGCCAACGGCACGGAAACATCTGCCCCGGTGATCTACATCAACCTCACAGACACAGGAGGAAGTTTCGTAAACCGGTGGTTCTACGCCGCAGAGAGAAGCAAAGAGCAGATGCTGTCGGTCGGCCTCGCCGCTCTATCCGCGAACAAACTGGTCGAAGCCGCGATCGACGCTCCGAACGTTCCCTACTCGAGCGTCTCACGCATGTATCTCATGGCGGCCGGCGGCGGAACGAAACTGGCGTTCAATCAAAACATCATCGGAACGCCGACAGGCGGGAGAACCCTCGATCCTATCGACATCAGCCAATTCGCAAAGATTCGATTTTCTGTGACCGTCAACGGATCAGGCAGCATCCAGTTCTATCTCCTTTCCGGCGGCGCTTTTCCATTCCCTGATGGATATGCGCTGGATGACTTTTCGGTCGGCGCTTCAGGCACGCTCACTCGCACCTATGACGTAGCGGGCCTGACGCTCCTCATTCAAATGATTCCCAGCAATAGCAACAACCAGGCGATCATCGGCGTCTATGGCCACTGAGGCCGGGTCGCCGCGGACCGCCTCAACAGCCGTTGCAGATGCTGTTGTCGATCTTGTTGTCCTGCTGCTCGATCTTCCGGTCGAGCGGCGTCGGGCCGGCCGACTGCGAGGCGCCGGGCCGGGGAACAGTCGCGCCGGTCGAAGTGAGATAGTCCTGATCGAGAAGACTCCCCGGCGCCGGCTTGCTGAGCTCCGGAGCAACGAGGCCGCCGCCATTGTCCTGGCCGTAAGCCGCGATGCTCGTCATCGGCGCGGCAAGAAGGATGACGGCGACGCATTTCAATCTTGTCATTGTCCGACCTCGATCGATGCCGGGGCCCGCTCCGGCGGCAAAACCGCAATAGGACTCAAATGTCGTTGAGTCCCCTCGATGGCAAGAGCGGACTTTTCGCTTTCCGCCGCGAGCGCCCAAGCCGAGGCGGTGCGGCGTTGATGGCGGATTCTCCGTGAGCTGCGAAATCCCCCTTTGGCCGCGCCCCCGAGTGTCTCGGAGCACGCGCCCAGCCAAAAACTTTCATTTTAGATCATCATCTTATGCGGGAGAACTCGTGTTCGGGACAATTTTGCTGTTTCTGTTTATCTAAATGTATGCTATGCTGATAACTATTTCCAGAAAACGTGGAGAGCCCGGCGACAGCGAGGTGAGAATGGATAACGCGACAGCTCCCGCAAAGCGACCGAGACTTAAGCCCCACGGCAAGGCCGTGCGGCGGAAGCGCATCTTGGAGCGCCTCCGCGGCGGCTGGTCCTATGAGGCGATTGCGCTCGAGGAAAAGGTGACGACAAGGCGCATCCGCCAGATCGTCGCCGAAGTCCTGCGGCGCCGGGACGTCGACAGCGGATCGGACCACGCGCTGCTGCAACTCGCCCGGCTCGAAAGCGCGCTTCGCCTCGGCGCGGAGGCGTTGGAGGCGGGCGACATCCGCGCGACCGGGCCTTACCTCGCCGTTCTCGATCGGATCGACCGCTACCGGCGCGGGGCCGCGCCGTTGCCGGTTTACGACGAGGCGGCGCGCGAAAGGCTGTTCGCCAAGCTGAACAGGGTCGCCAACCGCCTCCTCGCGGGGAGCGAGCCGAAGCCTCCGGCGTCGGAGGGCGAGCGTCCGAGCGCGCTCGAGGCAGCCGAGCCCGAGAGGATCGAGCCGCTCAGTTGACCCCCAACGGAGTCGAATGCCGAGGCGGCGACCCGCCGCCTCCATGCCTTAAGGGCGCCGAAGGCGCGCTCAGGACGAAGGGATGGCCTGGGAGTCGGATCGATTCGCCCTTAAGCCGCTGAAAAGTCCCGGTACGCGGAAGCGAAAAATTTGGCTTTCGCTTCCCTTCGGCTTTGATTCTCCTTCCTCGCGGTTTGGATTTCTCTTCCCTCGATTTGGATTCCCCTTCCCCGGGCCCGGCGTCCGGCCCGCGGCGGGGCGTCAGCCGTACGCTTGCCGCAATCCTGCGCTAGCGGCCGGGCGATCCTGTCGATAAAGTAGGACTGATGACCCAAGCGCGGCGATTGCTGATCGTGGATGATGACGCCGACTTGCGTCAGGCGCTGGTCGAGCAGCTCGCGCTGCATCCCGAGTTTCAGGTCGAGGCGGTCGAGACGGCGGAGGCGGCGCTACATGCGGTCGAGACGGGGACGCCGGACCTCGTCGTCATGGACGTCGGGCTGCCCGACCTCGACGGGCGCGAGGCGGTCAAGCGGATGCGCCGCGACGGCTATCGCCGCCCGATCATCGTTCTCACCGCCCATGATTCGGACGCCGACGCGGTGGTCGGTCTCGATTCCGGGGCCAACGATTACGTCGGCAAGCCGTTCCGGTTCGTTGTGCTGCTCGCGCGAATCCGCTCCCAGCTTCGCCAGTACGAGGCGAGCGAGGACGCCGAGTTTCAGGTCGGCCCGTACACGTTTCGGCCGACCTCGAAGAACCTCGTCGACTCCGCAAGGCGTCAAATTGCGGCTGACCGAAAAAGAGGCCGCGATCCTTCGCTATCTCCATCGCGCCGAGCAACAGCCGGTCGCCCGCGAGACCCTGCTCAAGCACGTCTGGGGCTACAATTCCAACGTGACGACGCATACGCTCGAGACCCATATCTACCGGCTGCGCCAGAAGATCGAGCACAATCCGGCGGAAGCGCAGCTGCTCGTGACCGAAGCGGGCGGATACAAGCTGATGGCGAGCGCGGCGGCGGGGGGGCGATCCGAGTGACGCTGGACGACGATGTCGGACGGCTCGCGCGCACTCGCCCGTTCAGCCTGCTTCCGCGCGAGGCGGTGCAGCTCATCGCCTTCGCCTGCGAAAAGCGGCGCCTGAAAGCCGGCGACACGCTCTTCGCTCGCTGGCGAGACCGCCGACTTCGGCTATTTCGTCCATTCGGGCGCGATCGCATTGCTCGCGGACGGAGGGCGAGCCGAAAGGCGAGCGCCGCGTCGGCGCCGGCGCTCTCATCGGCGAGAGCGCGCTCTACGCTGAGACTGAGCGCCGGGTCGGCGCGCGAGCGGCCGAGGATGCGGTGGTCATGCGGATCCCGCGCGAGACGTTTCGGCGCGTGCTCGCTGAATTCCCGGCGGGCGCGGAGCGGATCCGCGCCGAGCTCGCCCATCGAACCCATCTCCTGATCGACGGGCTCGAGGCGGCGCGAGCGAAGTCGTTCGAGGCCCCGGCCGCGCCGCGGTCGAGGGCGGCGCAATGACCGCCGAGACGCTGAGCCGCCTCGCCTCGGCGCGCGCCCCGACGGCGGAGGACATCGACGCCCTCGCCCAGGCGGCGTTCGAGCAGCTGCCCGCTTCGTTTCGCCGCCTCAGCGAAGGCCTCGTCATCCAGGTGGTCGATTTCCCGGATGAGGAGACGCTCAACGACATGCGCGCCGAGAGCGAATTCGACCTGCTCGGCCTGTTTCGCGGCCGGGGGCTCGCCCAGCGCGGCGCGGTCGAGGAGACGGGCGAATTGCCCAACATGATATGGCTCTATCGCCGGCCGTTGCTCGACTTCTGGTGTGATGGCGAGGATTCGCTCGGCGATGTCGTCACCCATGTTCTCGTCCACGAGATCGGCCATCATTTCGGGCTCTCGGACGCCGACATGGAGGCGATCGAACGAGCGGCCCGCTGACCGATTCGCTCGGCCGGCGGGGCGAGCCAAGCGCTGACGCCCCGGAAACCGCCGGATTCCGGCGCCTTCACAACCGCGTCACGCTCCCTGTAGACTGTTGCCGCGGCCGGCCTGAGCGCCGGTCGGGGTTGGACAATCGGAGGCACGGAGCGTCTTTGTGACGGTGCATCTACGGTCAGTGACGCCCGGGAATTGTCCGGCGCTGGTTCTCAATGCGGACTTCCGCCCGCTCAGCTATTACCCGCTGTCGATCTGGTGCTGGCAGGACGCGATCAAGGCGGTGTTCCTCGACCGGGTCAACATCCTGTCCGAGTACGACACGCTGGTGCGCAGTCCGAGCTTCGAGATGCGCCTGCCCTCGGTCGTGTCGCTCAAGAGCTACGTCAAGCCGACGCGCTTTCCCGCCTTCACCCGGTTCAACGTGTTCCTGCGCGATCGCTTCACCTGCCAATATTGCGGCCAGCGCGAGGACCTGACCTTCGACCACGTCGTTCCCCGCTCCAAGGGCGGCTTCACGACCTGGGAGAACGTGGTCGCCGCCTGCTCCGACTGCAACCTGAAGAAGGCCGACATGCTGCCCGCCGTCGCCCGCATGTGGCCGGCGACCAAGCCCTACCAGCCGAGCGTGCACGACCTGCACCAGAACGGCCGCCTGTTCCCGCCCAATTATTTGCACGAAAGCTGGATGGACTACCTTTACTGGGACAGCGAACTGGAGGAGTGAACCTCCGCGGTCCCGCGCCGCGAAACCAGGCTGTGCGATGTCGGTGCTAGGCGGCGACGAGCGCGCCCGCCGGCGCTCGCCGTTGCCTGCGCCAGAAGAGCCAGGCGACGATGGCGAAATTGAACACGTTGAACAGGAGCCCGTTCAGGAACGCCATCCGGTAGGAGCTGGTAAGATCGAAAATCAGCCCTGAAAAGTAGCCGCCGAACGCCATGCCGAAGATGGTCGCCGAGACGACGAGGCCGATCGCCGCGCCTGCCTGCCGGGGCGGCAAAAGCTCGCGGCAGATGACCGCGTACATCGGCACGATCCCGCCCTGGAACAGGCCGAAAATACCCGAGACGACGAACAGCGACGTCAGCCCGTCGAAGTAAAGGTAGAGCGCAAGCGCGACCCCCTGCATGAAGGAGCCGATCATCAGCGTCGCCGAGCCGCCGATGGCGTCGGCGACGAAACCGGACCCGATGCGTGAGACGATGCCAAGCGCCATCATCAGGGACAGCATTTCGGCGCCGTGGGCGACCCCGTAGCCGAGGTCGCCGCAATAGGCGACGAGATGAACCTGCGGCATCGACATCGCCACACAGCAGGAAAAGCCGGCGAGAACCAGGAGGACGAGCAGCGTTCGCGGCGATATGCCGACGTCGGCCCTCGCCGCCGCGGTCGCCGCCTCGGCTTCGTGGTACGCTTCGTCCGGCGGCCGGCGGCGCATGACCGCCGCGAGCGGCAGGACGGTCGCGGCGATGATGACGCCGATGCCGGCGTAGGTTGCCCGCCAGCCGATGAGCGGCATCGAGAGGCTCATCAGGAGCGGCCAGATCGTGCCGGCGAGATAGTTGCCGGACGCGACGACGACCACCGCGAGACCGCGCCGCTTGACGAACCAGTGCGAAATATCCGCCATCATCGGTCCGAAGCCGGTTCCCGCGCCGACGCCGATCAGCACGTGCGCGGCCGAGAACACGAGAAGGTTCGGCGCGTATCCGGCGACAACGAAGCCGAGACCCAGGCTCGAGCCGGAAAGGACCATGGGCAACACGATGCCGCGGCGATCCGTCATGCGCCCGAGCGCGATCGTGCTGAAGGCGAGCGTGCACATCATCACCGTGTAGGGAAGCGAAGCCGCCGACCGGTCGACGCCGAAGTCATGCTGCGCCTCGGGCATGACGACGATGATGGCCCACATGCCCGCCCCGACCAGGGTCGCGATCAAGAGCGACAAGGCGAGCCGGGCGAAGCTATAAGGGCCGTCGGGCGCATAGCCGCCGGCGTCTTCGATGGATTTGTCCGGCGACCGGGTCATTGCGCGACCTTGCGGCACGGGCCAAGCGATGGCAAGCAGCGCCGGCGCATCCCGCCGACGAACCGTTGGCGCTGCTAGGTCAAGGCGAGCGCCTGATAGGACAGCCCCGCAATGCCAGCCGCCGAGAAATCGACAAAGCGCATGTTCGGACCATGCCGGCATTGGTAACGGGCATTGCACAGCGATCGCTCCGATTTCTCGACGAGAGACGGCGGCCACTGTTGCTCGCTTCGCTCTTCCTCATCGTCATCGGCTCTCGGGCGATCGTCATCAATTACGCCGGAAACCCAACTCCCTACGCGGATGAGTGGGACGGCGAAGCGGCCAATCTATTGAAGCCCTATCTTGACGGCGCACTGACAACTCGAGATCTGTTTCGTGCTCACAATGAGCATGTTGTCTTCTTCACCCGATTGCTGACTCTCGGGATCTTCAACCTCTCCGGCTATTGGGATGTCGTCCTGCAAATGATCGCCAACGCGATCCTCGACGCCGCTACGATTGTCGCGATTAGCTACGCGCTGTCACGGCCGCTTCGCGGGGCCTTGGCGACGGCCGCAATGATTTTGTCCGCTTCGGTCAACGCTCTTCCGTTGAGCTATGACAACATATTGCTCGGATTCAACACGCATTTTTACTTGCTGCTGGCATTTTCGTTCGCGAGCCTCTGGTTGATGGCCGACAGCAGGGCATGGTCGCCGCGATGGGCGGCGGGAGCGTTGTTCGGGCTTGCATCGTTCCTCTGCATGGCTTCCGGCGCGCTGACCCTCGCTGCGGTGCTCGGTCTCCATCTCGCGCAGATGGCATGCGGCCGACGGAGGGGCATGCGGGAATGGCTCGGGATCGCTGCGCTCGCCGCAGCGGTGGCCGTTCTCGCGAGCCTCATTCCGCACGTGCCGGATTCGGACGTTTACCGTGCCCATTCGCTGTGGCAGTTCCTTGCGGCTCTTTTCCAGATCGCGAGTTGGCCGGCTCCGCCCAACCTCGGCTCGCTGATGACCCTGCCGTCGGTCATTTTCTGCTTGCGCACTTTCGCCGACCGCCCGGGACTCAACGACCCACGCTGGTTCAATGTCGCCGCGTTCGGATGGGCCGTGACCCAGTTCATGGCTATCGCCGCTGGGCGGGCGCTCATTCCGCTCGAGACACGCTACCTTGACACGCTGCTCATCGGGCTCGCAGTCAACATGACGAGCTTTGTCTGGCTCGCCACAACCGATCCGTCAAGGACAAGGTGGAAGACCTGGTGGTCCATTGCGCTCACGGCATGGCTCGTCATCGTAGCGGCGTCGCTCGTCTATCCGAAGCGCCCGCTGCCCGGGTCAATGGAGCTCAGACGCCGAACCGCCGAGACACAGGAAAACAATCTGCGCGGCTATCTCGCGACCGGCGATGCGTCGTATCTCGCCGGCGCCCCGCTGATGGATATCCCTTACCCAGAGGCGACCCGGTTGCGCCAATTGCTCGATACATCGGAGATTCGGGCCGTTCTGCCGTCAAAGCTTCTCTCGCGGGACGCGCCGTCGAATTGGGTCGAGGCGTTCAAGAGAACTTTCCTCGCTCAAGGCTATACATGGCTCGGCGGGGGCGTTCTCCTGCTTCTCCTGACGATCATCGCCGGGAAAGCTCCGGCGCCCGCCGGGCCGACTGTTGGAGGACCTCAGGCAGTCGGCCGGCCAATCCAGGACTTCCGAAAGGTGGGTCGAGCCTCGCCCGGTGGTCCGTGACCGGGGGTTCGCGCGCCGGGTCGAAGCGGAAGCCGCCGGCAACGGTTTGGTCCCGCGCCCTCTCCGGGCAAACGCGGCTCGACTGGCCTTGGAGCACAGGGTTCGGGCGGATACGCGCTTGAGTCCGTGTCGCTGGAGCTCCTGGAACGGTCGCGCCAGGTTCGGAGTTTTGTTCGTTAGCGCGCTCGAACCACGACTGGTCGGGCGCTTGGACTGCACGGAGGTGCAATTGCGGCAAGCGCCTGATTTGGTGTAGGTCTCGTCTTTCGCGGCCAAATGTAGCGAACTAAGCCGCGTGTCTTCGGGGATAAAGTGACAAAACCTCTCACGCCGTTGTTGGATCAAATCAACTCGCCCGCCGATCTGCGCAGGCTTGACGAGAGCGACCTCGCCGAGGTCGCCAACGAACTGCGCGCCGAGACAATCAGCGCGGTGTCGGTGACGGGCGGGCATCTGGGGGCCGGTCTTGGCGTGGTCGAGCTGACCGTGGCGCTGCACTACGTGTTCGACACGCCAGCCGATCGTATCGTATGGGACGTCGGCCATCAGGCTTATCCGCACAAGATCTTGACTGGACGGCGCAGCCGGATCCGAACTCTGCGTCAGGGTGGCGGCCTCTCTGGGTTCACCAAGCGCGCGGAGAGCGAATACGACGCATTCGGGGCGGCCCATTCGTCGACCTCGATCTCCGCCGGCCTCGGCATGGCGGTCGCGCGCGACCTCTCGCACGGCCGCAATCACGTTGTTGCGGTCATCGGCGACGGCGCGATGTCGGCGGGGATGGCCTACGAGGCGATGAACAATGCCGGCGCCCTGGGCTCGCGCCTGATCGTCATCCTCAATGACAACGACATGTCGATCGCGCCGCCGACCGGCGCAATGTCGGCCTACCTGGCCCGCCTTGTGTCGGGCCAGACCTATCGCTCGCTGCGTGACGCCGCCAAGCAGCTGGCGCGCCGCCTGCCCAAGTTCTTCTACGACAAAGCGAGGCGCACCGAAGAATACAGCCGCGGTTTCTGGACCGGCGGCACCCTATTCGAGGAGCTCGGGTTCTATTACGTTGGGCCGATCGACGGCCACAATCTCGACCATCTGCTGCCGATCCTGAAAAACGTCCGCGAGATGCAAGGCGGCCCGGTGCTCGTGCACGTGGTGACCAGGAAGGGCAAGGGCTATCCGCCCGCCGAAGCCGCCCACGACAAATATCATGGCGTCACCGCCTTCGACGTCATTACCGGCGCCCAGGCCAAGCCAAAGACCAACGCGCCCGCCTACACTAGGGTTTTCGCCGACGCCCTGACCGACGAAGCGCGCCGGGACGAGAAAATCGTCGCCATTACAGCCGCCATGCCCGACGGCACCGGGCTCGATCGGGTGAAGCGCCAGTTTCCCGACCGCGTTTTCGACGTCGGCATCGCCGAGCAACACGCAGTGACGTTCGCGGCCGGCCTGGCCACCGAAGGCTACAAGCCGTTCTGCGCGATTTATTCGACCTTCCTGCAACGCGGCTACGATCAGGTCGTCCATGATGTGGCCATTCAGAAGCTGCCGGTCCGCTTCGCCATCGATCGCGCGGGGCTGGTCGGCGCCGATGGACCGACCCACGCCGGCGCTTTCGATATCGCCTACCTCGCCTGCCTGCCGAACATGACGGTGATGGCGGCCGCCGACGAGGCCGAGCTCGTCCATATGGTCGCGACCGCAGCCGCCTACGGCGACGGTCCAATCGCGATCCGCTACCCGCGCGGGGAAGGGGTCGGCGTCGACATGCCGGAGCGCGGCGAGCCGCTGCCGATCGGCAAGGGGCGGATTGTGCGCGAGGGTGCGCGGATAGCGATCCTGTCGCTCGGCGCGCGGCTCGGCGAAGCGCTCAAGGCGGCGGACGAACTGGCGGCGCGGGGCCTCTCGACCACCGTCGCCGACGCGCAATTCGCCAAGCCCCTGGACCGCGAGCTGATTCTTAAGCTCGCGGCCGCCCACGAGCTCCTGATCGTCATCGAGGAAGGTGCGGCCGGCGGCTTTGGTGCGCACGTCTTGACCTTGCTCAGCGAAGAGGGCGCGCTGGACAACGGGCTCAAGGTGCGGACGATGACGCTGCCGGACACGTTCCTTGACCATGACAAGCCGGACCGCATGTACGCCGCCGCCGGGCTCGATGCGAAGGGGATTGTCGCCAAGGCAGTTGCCGCGCTGGGCGAGATCGAGGTCCGGGCGGCGTCAGGCCGCAAGGCGTGAATCAGTCGCCGTCCGGGGGCGAGCAGCCGGAGCCCAGCGGGCGCGGTAATCTCTTCGCCCTCATCGCGGTTGTCGTCCTGGTCGGGCTCGGCTACTGGGCATTCAACTATTTGGATCAACAGCGCAAACTTCAAAACTGCGTGGACTCGGGGCGACATGACTGCGAGCAACGGCTCAACCCTCAGAGGTGAGTCGCACCGCGTGAGAGGCCGCGATCTGGCGCGCCGCGATTGACTTCGCCGGGTTCGCGCGGCATAAGCCGCCCCTTGAAGCGGCGAGCGCCGTATTGAATTTCCAATCTCTCCTCTCGGCTGACAGGCCGTTGGGGTCGGATGGGTTTTGCGCGTGGACACCGGTGGTGCGCTGCGGTCGTCTGATGCGCGACGGATTCGGAGACCGAAGGTGAAGCGGACCTATCAACCCAGCAAGCTGGTGCGGAAGCGACGACATGGTTTTCGCGCCCGCTCCGCGACGGTCGGCGGGCGCAAGGTGCTCGCGGCGCGACGCGCGCGCGGTCGCAGGAAGCTTTCCGCCTAGTCAGTCCGTCCTCGCCTGGCCGCCGTCCGGCCGCTCGCTCGGACCTACAGATGCGGCTGAATGGAGCCTCAAAGCTTTGCGCGAGGATGGACAGCCGGAGCCCGTCGGCGAACCTTCGGGTCGCTTGACCAAGCGAGCTGAATTTCAGCGGGTCTCGCGGGGGCGGCGCGTGTCAATCGAGACCTTGACCCTTCAGTCGCGCCGGCGCGAGGAGACCAATGCCGAGGCCGCCACAAAACCTCGGGTCGGCTTCACGGTGACCAAAAGCGTCGGCGACGCAGTCGTGCGCAACCGGGTTCGCCGCCGTTTGAAAGAAGCGTTGCGCGCCGCTGCGCCTCTTGAGGCGCGGGCCGATCACGACTACGTGCTGATGGCCCGGCGCGAGGCGCTTGGCCGCCGCTTCGCCGCGCTCGTCGAAGACGTGCGCCGTGCGTTTCGCGCTGCCCGGAGCGGCGAGGCTGATGATCGTGGGCGCAGGCCGGTCTTGAGCGCGCCGAAGGACAAAGACAGACGACCATGAAATCCGAGGACACGAGGAACCTCTTTCTCGCGATCGCGCTGTCGGTCCTGGTGATGGCGGCCTGGCAATATTTCTACGCGGGTCCTCTATACCAGCGCGAGCATCAGGCGCAGTTGCAGACCAACAATGCGGCGCCGAAGAGCGAGCCTGAGCCTAGCGCCGTCGCCGGCGCCCCTGGCGCGACTAACCCGTCCCTCCCGGGCGCCGTGTCGCTGCCCGGCAGCCCGGCCGCGAGCGCGCCCGGCAGCCCGGCCGCGAGCGCGCCGGGGACAGTGGACGAGGTCCTGGCGGCGACCCCGCGCGTGGCCATCGATACGCCGAGCATCGGCGGCTCGATCGATCTCAAGGGCGGCAAGATCGACGACATCATCCTCAAGGACTATCGCGAGACCATCGACCCGAAGAGCCCGAACATCCGGCTGTTCTCGCCGCCCGGCGCGCCGAACGCTTATTGGGCGGAGACGGGATTCGTAAGCGCGGCCGGGGCCAAGACCCCCAATCTCGACACCGTCTGGACCGCCGACCGCAAAACCCTGACCGCGGATGAGCCTGTGACCCTGACCTGGGACAATGGCGCGGGCCTCATCTTCAAGCGCGTCATCGCGGTAGACGACAAGTATATGTTCACGATTACCGATTCGGTTGTGAACTCCGGGAGCGCGGCGGCGACCGTACAGCCGTTCGCGCTCGTTCTGCGCCACGGCAAGCCGAACGTCGCCGGCTATTCGGTGCTGCATGAAGGCTTCGTCGGCGTGATCGGCGACGCAGGAGTGCAGGAAGTCACCTACGCGGGGATCGAAAAGGATACGGGCCGAGCGGTTTCCTTCAAGGGCGATGGTGGCTGGCTCGGGTTCACCGACAAATACTGGGGCTCGGCGATCATTCCCGAACAGACCGCGCCGATCGAGGCCCGGTTTTCGGCCAGCGGAACCGTTCAGCCGGTCGACTACCAGGCCGATTTCCTCGGCAAGGAGCAGACGGTCGCGCCGGGAGCGACGGCCGAGACCACGACCCGCGTCTTCGCGGGCGCGAAGGAAGTCTCGACGATCGACAATTACGCCTCGAAGCTCGGCATCAAGAAATTCGATCTGATGATCGACTGGGGCTGGTTCTATTTCATCACCAAGCCGCTGTTCCTGCTTATCGACGCGATCTACCACTGGGTCGGCAATTTTGGCGTCGCGATCCTCATCGTCACGGTGCTTGTCAAGCTGGCATTCTTTCCGCTCGCCAATCGCTCCTACCAGTCGATGGCGAAGATGAAGAAGATCCAGCCGAAGATCGCGGCGCTGAAGGAGCTTTATCCGGACGATCGCGCCAAGCAGCAGCAGGAGCAAATGGAGCTGTTCAAACGCGAAGGCGTCAATCCGGTCGCCGGCTGCCTGCCGATGGTGATTCAGATCCCGGTGTTCTTCGCCCTTTACAAGGTCATCTTCATCACCATCGAGATGCGGCACGCGCCGTTCTTCGGCTGGATCAGGGACCTCAGCGCGCCCGACCCGACCAACGTGTTCACGCTCTTTGGGTTGATTCCGTGGGATCCGACCGCGCTGCCGATGTTCGGCCATTTCCTGGCGCTCGGCATCTGGCCGCTCATCATGGGCGTCTCGATGTTCTTCCAGATGAAGATGAATCCCGAGCCGGCCGACCCGGTTCAGAAGTCGATGTTCGCCTGGATGCCGGTCATTTTCACCTTCATGCTCGGAACCTTCCCGGCGGGCCTCGTCATCTACTGGACGTGGAACAACACGCTGACCGTCCTCCAGCAATATTACATCATGACCAAGGCCGGCGTGAAGGTGGAACTGTGGGACAACCTCACCAGGCTGTTCGCGCGGAGCCCGGCCAAGACCCCGAGCGTATGAGCGAAGCGCCAGCCGCGCCGGACTGGACGGAGGCTGGGCGCAGGCTCTTCGCGGGTCCATGCGAATTCATTTTCGCCGCGGCGCGTTCCGACGGCCTGCCGCCGGTCGGACCGCCGGAGATCGCCTTCGCCGGCCGTTCGAACGTCGGCAAGTCGTCGCTCATCAACGCGCTCACCGGCCGCTCCGGCCTGGCGCGCACCTCGCGCACCCCCGGCCGCACCCAGGAACTCATCTTCTTCGACCTCGATGGCAAGGTGCGGCTGGTCGACATGCCTGGCTACGGCTACGCCGCGGTCGCCAAGGCTAAATCCGCAGCCTGGGGCGAACTCGCGCGCGACTATCTGCGCGGCCGACCGTCGCTTCTGCGCGTGTTCGTACTGATCGACGGCCGCCACGGACTGAAGGAAAGCGATCACGAGACGATGCGCGCCCTCGACGCCGCCGCGGTCTCCTACGCGGTCGTGCTGACCAAGGGTGACGAAGTGAAGGCGGCCGACCGAGTCGCGCGGATCGCCGAGACGCTCGAGGGTTTGAGGAAGCACGTCGCGGCCTTTCCGGCAGCGGTCTTCACGTCGGCGCGCGCCGGCGGGGGCGTCGGCGAATTGCGCGCCCATATCGCCAGGCTCCTCGCCGAGCGGGGTGGCCGGCAGCGGGATTGACCCCGCGGGCAGGCCACTGCGATGGTCGCGCGATGACAAGCCACTACAACTTGTACGCGGGCGGCGACGTCGGCCGGATCGAGGCGCTGAGCGACGGCATCTTCGCCTTTGCCGCGACCGTTCTCATGCTCGACTTCCGCGCCCCCGACCCAGCAGACATTCACTCGGAGGTCGAACTCTTGAGCGCGCTGATCGCCTCGGCGCACAGGCTCATGCCCTGGCTCCTGAGCCTGCTCACGCTCGGCATCTTCTGGGTCGCCCAACAGACACAGCTCAGCCAGCTCGCGCGCTCGAACCGCGATTTGACCTGGCTGCACCTCGTCTTTCTGGCCATCATCACAGTCTTGCCGTTCACAACTCGCCTGCTCGCGGATTTCTTCACGTATCGTGCGGCGTTCCTGATCTATTGGGCCAACATTTTCCTGCTCGGCGTCGCCGTCTACGTCACCTGGGCCTATTCCGAACGGGCGAAGCTCATCCGGGACGACGCGCCCCCAGAACTATTGGGCGCCTTTCGGAGGCGGGTCATCATCGCGCAATCGCTCTACGCCGTGGGCGCAATCGTGGGCCTTGTCAGCGTACCGCTCGGGCTCGGATTTATCATTCTGATCCAGCTTAATTACGCCCTTGCGCCGAAGCTTCCCATCCTGTCGCGCCTTTGAAGCCATGGAAGCTTCTCAAAGCCGAGGGAAGCAAAATCCAAACGGAAGGAAGGAAAATCCAAATGTATTGGGAAGGAAAATCCAAATTTTCTGCTTCCGCAGATCGAGACTTTTCAAGGGGTTAGGCTAAGAATCCACCGAACGTCCCGCGTTCGATGTCCGCTCGGCCGTCAACAATGCATCAGCGCCGCCGGATATGACGCGCAGCGCGCGCAGGTAGCCGGGGCCGGAGCCTGACGACCAACGCACCATATCACGGCATTCTGATTATCGCAAATGATTGTCGCGTTTCGAGCGCGCCGATGCGTGTGAGGCCTTCCGCCTGGGAGGTCGCCTTCGCGGGCCATGACAGCGAATGACAGGCCGCATTGGTCTAATGGAGAGGCTTCTTGGTTTCCTGATCGGTGGCTTCCTGGTTCTTGGTTTCCATCCGGGAAGCAATGTTGCCAATCTTGCCCGACACTCGCCAGAGGAACGAGGCAACCTTTATCCTGGTGTCAGCCTCCTGGTTCCCGATATTGAGTCTCCACCGGGTCGTGGTTCCATTGTGGGCTCGCGCCGGAGGCTGCACGCTATAATAATACAGCGCCAATGATCGTCTTGACATGTCCGGCGGGCAGTTTATCGGCTCCGGATGTCCATGGAAGGATGTCGTGTCGGTCGTAAATATGACGGCGCGATTGGCGATCGGCAGGACCGACTTGACCTTTTCCTTGCCATCCCGGCTCCACAGTTCAAGAGAACCGCCAAACTCCTCTTTCCAGTTCTTGTTGAGGTAGATGATCAGGTTCAAACGCCGAAAGATCGCGAGATGCCGCGGCTTCGCAAAATCCGAGTGGATCGCGAGATGGCCGCCGCGTTCAATCTGATGAAGACCGCCGCCGTCGAAGAAGGGATCCGAGATCAATGGACCTTCCCCGGTAAGTTTTTCGAGGCTCTTAAGGACGGTCGCCGAGTTCAACTGATACATGAGATCGCGGATGGGCGGCGGCGCCCCGTCCACGTTGTTTGAAGCCAGCTTGACTTGATAGGCCTCCTTGATCCGCTCAGTCCAGATGTCTGCCTCCGGCCGCGGAAAACACTCGATGACCGTATCCAATAGGCTTTCCGGCAGAAAATTGTCGATAACGATGTGCGGGAAAGGATCGGCGGAACGATAGGCCTCAGCGCTCTTGTTGAGATTACTCTGAACGGTCGGCAGCACTTCCATCACACCCTCCGTCGTCAATACGGATCTGGCCGGTGAGCACGCGGCGCCCGCGCGAGGCTTGGAACTCCGGATCCGGCATCGACAACGGTCAAAATCGACCCCGAGGGCGCCATCGTTCGACTCACCCCCAGGATCTGGCTCCGGAAACCCCCTTGCGCCAGCTTGAGACTGAATACAGGAACGAGCCGCCAGGGTCTAGAGATTTATGGCCATTCGGGGCCAGCCAAGATGGGGTGCGTGGCCCAAAATATTTCGGGTTCCTCCGCCCTCACACCGCCTACGGGCCAGCCTATGTTGGTCACAAGCTAGCGCCAATCGAAGATGAAATTGTCGCCCTTATAAACCTGGCCAGCGCGTTTAGCAGAGACGCCCGGGAAGCCTGCATGGCATGCATTCTCGAGGCTCCAATACGCTAGGTAGGCACCGTCCTCTGGCCATATATTGATCCAAGGGCCATAGCACGTTTGCTGAAAGCCCGGCAGCTTCGCCTGTTCGGGATGTTTTCTGTCGTATAGGCACGCCTGCCAACCGGAGGCGTGTAAAGAGGCAACTTTCTCTCCGGGTTCTAAATCGAAACTCACGCAGCATTTGCTGTTCCATACCTCCTGACCATCAGTGACCAGACGGCAGTGCGCTACTTTCTCGACCGCGTTCGCTTGCGCGAGCAAAAAGACGTGACAGGCAGACGCGGCTGCTAGTTTTGTCAAAGCCCGCATGGAGATGACGCTCCCGTTCGCCGGACACGCTTAGTATGGCCGTCGCGGCCAAGTTTGCTCAAGCCCCCTATGGACTACCGGCAGTGGCCTTTTTGACGCCGCGAAGAGGCGCGCCTGAACGGACCCTAACCAAAGCGGCCACAGCGGGGACGAAAGTGGACTGAGGGGGTGCGTTTGCGTGGCCCAAAATATCCCGAGGGTCCGGCCCCCTCTCGGCGGAACCTGTGGACCAACCGCAGCGGCCCTTAACGCGCCCTTGAGGTGTGGCCTGACGTGAACCAAACGCGGGGCTTGCGAGTCGCGACAGTGGCCCGCGAGCCGGTGGACGCGGATCGAAATGCCCGACCCTCTCTATAAGTTTCTGGATAGAGCGTTCTTTTTCGGCGGTTTGCTTTGGGTGCTCAATGTAGCGTTCCACCTCTACAAAACCGATCGGCTTGAGTTCTGGCGCTTGCTCAAGGTCTATGCGTTCCAGGGCCTCGTGTTCTCCACTCTCCTGACCATCGTGGACTTCTTGTGGAGCGGCTGATGAGAGAGGGGTGCTTGAGTGATGATGCAGCACTTTCCTGATGAAGCGACACTGGTGGAAACGCATCCGGAGGAACTCGACATTTGCGGAAACAAAGGCGAGTAACGCGGATTTTGCTTCGGCGCCTCGGGAACGTCTTTCGCGCCGCCGGGGGGCCGCTCAGTCCTCGAAGGGCAACCCGGCATATTGTTCCGCGACCACCGCCGAAGCGTGCTTCGAGCGGTGGAGATGGTCGAATTCGCTGAGCTTGATCCTGGTCTCGAACGCGTCATCGTCAGGAAAGACGTGCAGGAGCTTGGTCAGCCACCAGGAAAAGCGCTCGGCTGCCCAGACACGCCGCAGCGCCATGTCGGAATAACTGTCGAGATAGCGGTCGTCGCCCGTTGGCGAAATGCGCCGCGAGAGCCCGCTGCAGATAGAACACATCGGAGATCGCGAGGTTCAAGCCTTTCGCCCCGGTCGGGGGGACGATGTGGGCGGCGTCGCCAGCGAGGAAAAGACGGCCGTAACGCATCGGCTCGGCGACGAAACTGCGCAAAGGCGCGATCGATTTCTCGATCGACGGACCGGTTTCGATCTTGTTGGCGATGTCGTCCGGAAACCGCCGCTTGAGCTCCTCCCAGAACCGGTCGTCGGGCCAGTCGGCGATCTCGGCGTCGAGGTTGCACTGAATATAATAGCGGCTCAACATTGGATTGCGCAGCGACGCGAGCGCAAAGCCCCGTTCATGCCGGGCGTAGATCACATCCCCGACCGGCGGCGTTTCCGACATGATCCCAAGCCAGCCGAACGGATAGGCGCGCTCGAAGGTCTTGAGCACGGACTTAGGAATGCTCTGCCGCGACACGCCATGGAACCCGTCGCAACCGGCGATGAAGTCGCATTCGAGCGTCTCCGTCGCCCCGTCTTTGTCGAAACTCACGCTCGGCGCGGCTTGGGTCAGGTCATGGAGGCGGATGTTTTCCGCCTCCTCGACGATCCGTCCGCCGTCCCGCTCGCGGAGCCGATACAGTTCCTCGGTGATTGCCGTCTGCCCGTGCGACCACATCGGCCGGCCCGCGTAGGTCTTGGTGTCGACGAGGAACGGCGCACGGTCCTGCCAGGCGATCCAGCTGCCGTCATGCTCATGGCCCTCGCGGTCCATCCGTTCGCCCGCGCCCGAGTCGCGCAGCACCTTGACCGTGCCGTACTCGAGCACGCCGGCGCGAATGCGTTTCAGCACCCGTGTTTTCGTCTGCCGTTCGAGGATGACGCTGTCGATGCCGTCTAGATGCAAGAGATGGGACAGCAGGACACCGGCCGGCCCGCCGCCGATGATCGCGACTTGAGTGCGGCGCATGCTTGTCCTCCCTATACGCGGCCGGGCGGACGTATCATCGCAATTCCAGCTCGTCGAGCGGGCGCCTACCGCTCTCCCGCCCGACTAGGAGGGAGTCACGCGCCAAGTCCCACCGCCTCGAGCGCGCCGGCCTGGCGGCGCGCGACCGTGACCTCATCGAAGCCGGCGATCGCGTCCTCGTACATGCGATGAAAATTAAGCCGCGCCCCAAGGCGCAGGAACGCGCCGCCGAGGCCGATCGTCGCCCGCTCGAGGAATACGAATTCGCGCGGCGGCGCCAAGCCTCCGCCCTCCGCCCTCAGGGCCCGCATGACCTGCCCGATCTCGCGCCGCCCGTATTCCGACGGCTTGACGCCGTCCGCGGCGGTGCGGACGCGGTCGTCGAGGATCGGGCCGCACATGAAGCGCGCCCAGACCGTCATCGCGTCAGTGATCCCCGGCGTAAGCTTGCTGAAGCCCCACATCGCGTAGGCGTCGGCGATGCGCGCCTGGTCGTTCGCCTTCAGCGCCCGATAGAGCTCGACCACGCCGACCACGAACCGCGGCGGAAAAATGCGCACGCAGCCGTAGTCGAACAGGTTGACCCCGTTGACGCTGCTCTTCGAGTCAGCGGCGGCGACGGTGTAATTGCCGAGATGCGGATCCCCGTGGATAACGCCATAGCGCAGGAACGGGCGCCACCAGGCGTCGAACAAGCCAACGGCGATGGCGTCGCGCGCCTCCTGGGGCGCCGTCTCGAAGGCGACCAGCGGCTCGCCGTCGAGCCATTCGAGCGTGAGCAGCCGCCGCGTCGAGAGCGCTTCCTCGACCCGCGGCACGCGCACGAACGGCCGATCGGCCAGCATGACGCGATAGAGGCGGGCGATCTTGGCCTCGCGCTGGTAGTCGAGCTCCTCGCGCACCCGCTCCCTGATCTCGCGCGCGACCTCGCGGGTGTCGATCGCTGCGCCAGCGCGCCGGTGGAGCGAGAACAGGAGGTCGAGGTTCGAGAGGTCCGTCTCCACCGCGGAAGCCATGTCGGGATATTGCAGCTTGCAGGCGAGAGGCTCGCCGCCGAGGCTCATCGCTCGATGGACCTGGCCGAGCGAGGCGGCGGCTGCGGGCTTGAAGTCGAAATCGGCGAAGCGCGCGCGCCAGTTTGGCCCGAGCTCGGCCTGCATCCGGCGGCGCACGAAGGCCGCGCCCATCGGCGGCGCCTGCGACTGGAGCCGCATCAGCTCGGCGGCGAAATCGGCGGGCAGTGCGTCCGGAATCGTCGACAGCATCTGCGCGACCTTCATCAGCGGGCCCTTCATCGAGCCCAGCGCTGACGCCAGCGCCTTGGCGTCCGTATCGCGCCCGCCTCCGCGAAGCCGGTTGACCCCGACCCTTGCGGCGAGCGCGCCGGCGTTGACGCCGAGGCGCGCATAGCGCGTCGCCCGCGCGCTCAGGCGATTGGCTTCGTTGTCATGGTCCAAGAGCGCGATTCTCCACACCGAAGGCACACGATATAGTCCGCTTGCGGGCCGATTGCAGCGGGCGGACGAAAGAACGGTGAAATCGCAACTTCCCCGAGCGCCTTGACACGCGGTCCGCTACCAGGCTGTCCCGCGCGCGCCACGCGGCTCCAGAGGAGAACGACATGATCTTGCGGCTGTGGCGCGGCTGGACCACGCCAGATAACGCCGACCGCTACGAAGAGCTGATCGCCGGGACCATCTTCCCCGGCATCCTTGGGCGGCGCATCGCTGGACTTCACGACATCGAGCTTCTGCGCCGGAGGGTTGGCGGCGAAGTCGAATTCATGACCCTCATGCGCTTTGAGTCGTGGGAGGCGGTGAAGGCTTTCGCCGGTCCGGATTGGGAAGTTTCCGTCGTGCCGCCGGCGGCGCGCGCGCTGCTAGCCCGCTTCGACCAAGCTGCGGCGCACTATGATTCTCGTGTCGCGCGCGACGTCAACGGGTAACCTACTCCATCGCCTCCAGTTCGCCGATCATCCGCTCGATCACCGAAAGGCCGATGCTCCAGAAGCCCGGGTCCTTGGCGTCGAGGCCGAATGGCGCGAGCAGCTCGGAGTAGGACTTCGAGCCGCCAGCCGCGAGCATCGCCAGATAGCGCTCGGCGAAGCCTTCCGGCGTGCGCTCGTAGAGGCCGTAGAGTGAGTTCACGAGGCAATCGCCGAACGCATAGGCGTAGACGTAGAACGGCGAATGAATGAAATGACCGATATAGGCCCAGTAGGTCTCGTACCCCTGCCTGAGCTCGATCGCCGGCCCGAGGCTTTCGGCCTGGACGCTCATCCATAGCTCGCTGATCCGCTCCGCGGTGAGTTCGCCGTTGCGGCGCTCGAGATGGACCAGCCGCTCGAACTTATAGAACGCGATCTGGCGGACGACGGTGTTGAGCATGTCCTCGACCTTGGCCGCCAGCATCGACTTGCGCTCGACGGCGTCGACAGTCTCGGCCAGCATCGAGCGGAAGGTCAGCATCTCGCCGAACACCGAGGCCGTCTCGGCGAGGGTCAGCGGCGTCGGGGCCATGAGCGCGCCGTTGACGTTGGCCAGAACCTGGTGGACGCCATGGCCGAGCTCGTGCGCGAGCGTCGTCACGTCGCGCGTCTTGCCGAGATAGTTGAGCAGAATATAGGGGTGCGCCGACGGCGTGGTCGGATGGGAAAAGGCGCCGGGCGCCTTGCCCGGCCTTGCCGGCGCATCGATCCAGCGTTCGTCGAAGAAGCGGCGGGCGATATCGGCCATCCGCGGCGAAAATCCGCGATAGGCGCCAAGCACGGTGTCGCGCGCGGCTCTCCCACCGGTAGACGCGCCGCGGGGCGTTCGGCAGCGGCGCGTTGCGGTCCCAATGGTCGAGCCGCTCCTTGCCGAACCATCGGGCTTTCAGCGCGTAATAGCGATGCGAGAGGCGCGGATAGGCGTCGGTCACCGCCTCGACCAGCGCCTCGACGACCTCGCGCTCGACCCGATTGGCGAGGTGCCGCGAATCCGCCACGTCGGCGAATTTTCGCCACCGGTCGGAGATTTCCTTGTCCTTGGCGAGCGTGCTCGTGATGAGAGCGAACAGGCGCAGGTTCGCGCCGAGCGTGGCGGCGAGCGCGTTCGCCGCCGCCTCGCGTTTCGCCGGGTCCGGGTCCTGAAGCTTGCCGAGCAGCGGCTCGAGCGTGAGGCTCTCGCCCTCGAAGTCGAATCTCAGCGCCGCCGTCGTGTCGTCGAACAGCCGATTCCACGCGGCGCCGCCGCTGACCGACTTCTCCAGGAACAGTCGCTCGAGATCATCGGGCAGTTGATGGGGCTTCTCCTTGCGGACGTCCTCGAGCCATGGACGGTAATGCCCGAGCGCTGGCGCTCGCATCGCCGCCTCGAGCCGCGCGTCGTCGATGCGGTTGAGCTCGAGCTCGAAGAACAGGAGATCGCCGGCGAGCGCCGTCACGCGTTCGTGCGCGTCGCCGTAGAACTTCGCCCGGCCGGCGTCGCTGGTGTCGGAGGCATAGAGGAGCGACGCATAGGCCATGATGCGCCCGGTCAGATCTTGCATCGATTCGTAGGCCCTGACCGCGGCGGCGAGCGTCTCGCCCGCGTCCGGACGGTCGGCGAATTCCGATAGCCTGCCGCGCCAGGTTTCGGCGAAGATTTTGGCCTCGCGTTCGGCGCGCTCGAGATCGGCGGCGAAGCGCGGCGAATCCATGCCCGCGTACAAATCCTCGAGCCGCCACTCCGGCAACGGCCCGAGATCCGTCGACGCGGGCGACGGCGCGAGCGCGGCCTCGAGCGAATGGAACGGCGAGCGCATCAAGAGGCCCCTTCTTAAACTCTTGCTAAGGTTTCCGCGATTGCTACGCGCCGACAAAGCGGCGCTTTTGGGGAGACGGCGGCCCGGAACGTGGCGGCATTAACATCGCATTTACCGTGATGACACAGGGTGGCGCCATGCGCGGCCCCCCAAGGTCGGCTTCGGGACGACGATGACCGCTCTCATACTCGTTGTTGATGACGATCCCATCCAGCGCCGGCTGCTCGAGGCGATGGCCAGACGATTCGGGTATGACGTCGAGACCGCCGAGTTGGGCCAGGGCGCGTTGGCGCGTCTCGAAGCCAGCGATCGGCCGCCGATCAATCTCGTTATCCTCGACCTTGTGATGCCCGATCTCGACGGCATGGGAGTGCTGGCGCGGATGCGACAGCGCGATATCTCGGTTCCGGCGATCGTGCAGACGGCGCATGGCTCGATCGAAGCGGTCATCTCCGCCATGCGCGCCGGCGCAACTGACTTCGTGGTCAAGCCGGTCGGCGCAGAGCGTCTCCAGGTCTCGATCCGCAATGCGCTGCGCGTCGATGCGCTGGAGGACGAGCTGCGCCGGGCGACGCGGCGCAACGCCGGCGAATTGAGCTTTCGCGACATTGTCACTCGCGCGGAATCGATGGCGCGGACCGTCCGCCTCGCCGAGCGGGCGGCCAAGTCGAACATTCCGGTTTTGATCGAAGGCGAATCCGGCGTGGGCAAGGAACTCATGGCGCGCGCGATTCAGGGCGGCTCCGAGCGACGCGGCAAGCCTTTTGTCATCGTCAATTGCGGCGCGCTGCCGGAGGCGCTGGTCGAATTGATCCTGTTCGGGCACGAAAAGGGATCGTTCACCGGGGCGACCGACCGGCACGCCGGCAAGTTCGCCGAGGCGAATGGCGGAACGCTGTTCCTCGACGAGATCGGCGAGCTTCCGCAAGACGCTCAAGTCAAGCTGCTGCGCGCGTTGCAGGAGGGGGAGATCGATCCGGTAGGCGCGCGGCGGCCGGTCAAGGTCGACTTCCGCCTGGTCTCGGCGACCAACCAGAACCTGATCGAACTCGTCAAGGCCGGCCGGTTCCGGGAGGATCTGTTCTATCGCCTCAATGTGTTCCCGATCTCCATTCCCCCGCTGAGAAGCCGCATCTGCGACGTGCCGGATCTGGCGATGCGCTTTCTCGCCCGCTTCTGCGTCGAGGAGGGCAAGCGCATCCGCGGGCTCGACAGCGACGCGCTGGCGCTTCTCACCGAATATGACTGGCCGGGGAATGTCCGCCAACTCGAGAACGCGGTGTTTCGCGCCGTCGTGCTGGCCGACGGTGACGAACTGACGACGGCGGAGTTTCCGCAGATCGCGGCCCAGGTCGAGGGCTACGATGTCCGCATCCCACCGGCGCCGCCGCCGATCGCCGCCGATCCGTCAGGTTTCGACGGGTTTCGACCCGTCGGTCTCGACTATCACGATCCGCATTCGCTGAGGCTCATTAATGACAGCGGAGACGTGCGAATGCTGGAGGAGATTGAAACCGAAGCCATTCGTTTCGCGCTCGCCCACTACCGCGGGCAGATGTCGCAAATGGCTCGCAAGCTCGGCATCGGGCGTTCGACGCTTTATCGAAAGATGAAGGACATCGGAATCGGTGATGACATGCTCGGCGACGCTGCGGCATAATGCGGGCGAAGCGTGGGCGGGCGCCGATCGGAAAACTCTTGCCGAAGCGGTTCGGGCGCAAGCGACCGGGACTCAGCGCACTCTACACCGCGGAGCGGAGCATGGACGCGTTCAGGCGCGGAATGTGGCGGCGCGCAGTGGTCGCCGCAGCGGTCGGCGCAGTCGCGGCCACACTCGCGGCAGGCTTCGCCTCGGCCGGGGCCGCGGGGCCTCACGACAATCGCGGCGGAATCCCGCTCCTGGCGCCGGAAGCGCCGGCGGCCTTCGACGCGAATCTCGACGTCAATCCCCTGGTCGCGGCGTTTAACGCTGCCCACCCGCCGCAGGACGACGCCTTGAGCCTCAGCCTGTTCGCCGAACCGAAGCTCGACGTCCCGGATTTCGCGGCGACCGCGTCCGACGACGGAGCCGATCGGCCGAAAGGTCCGCCGGCGGGCTTTGCCGCCGCGCCAGCGCCCGCGACCGCGCCTTCGGCGTCACCGGCGCCGCGGGAGAACTCATCGCCGCCGCTGGTTCCGGAAACCCCCGCAGCTCCTCCCCTGTCGCCCGTGCAGACCGCGCTCGAAGCGGCGACCGAGCGACTCCTCGCCGCCGCCGATCGGCCGAATCCGCTCGGCGCCGGCGACTGGCGGGCCGCCCGCGCAGCGATCGCGTTTTTCTACGCCGGGCGCGAATATGAACCGGTTTGGGTCGGCGCTGACGGCCTCACCCAGGCGGGACGCGCCGTGCTGGCGCAGCTCGAACGCGCCAGAGACGACGGCCTCAACCTCGCCGGCCTCGCGCTGCCGCGCGCAATCGTCCCCGGCCTCCCCCCGGAGGCGCTCGCCGAAGCCGAGACGGCGATCGCCGCAGCCGTCGTGACCTATGCGGAGCAGGCGACGGGATCGCGCGTCCCGCCCGCGCGCGTTTCGCCGCTCATCTTTGCAGCCCCCAGCCTCGCCGATCCGGGCGCAGCCCTCGCCGAGACCGCCTCAGCGTCCGATCCCGCCCGGCGGCTCGCCGATTTCAACCCGCCGCAGAAAGGTTACCGGGACCTGAGGGCGGAATGGATACGGCTCATCGCTCCCGCGCCGGGCGCGTCAGAAGCAGCCGCGGACCTCCGGGCCGGTCCACAACCGGACAAGACCTCCCGAACGGCGAAACGGCCGGCTGGCGGCCGCATCCGCACCGCCTCGGCCGACCCTGCGCTCGCTTTCGGCGCGCTCGCCCGCGAGCGGGCCGCGATCCTCGCCAATATGGAGATGTGGCGCTGGGAGCCGCGCGACATGGGCGAGCGCAGGATCGAGGTCAACATTCCCGACTTCTCGGTCAAGGTCATGGAGGGCGATGCAGCCGTGCACGAGGCGCGCGTTATCGTCGGCAAGCCGGAAACGCCGACCCCGATCTTTTCCAATGTGATGCGCTACGTCATCATCAACCCGTCCTGGCAGGTTCCCGATTCGATCATCAAGAAGGAGTTCGCCAAGCTCGGCGCGCTCGGCCGCCGCGGCTACGAGGTGAAGACGGTCGGCGGCCGGCTGACCGTCCGCCAGCTCCCCGGCGAAGACAATGCGCTCGGCCGGCTCGCCTTCATGTTTCCAAACGATCACGCGGTCTATCTGCACGATACTCCGGCGCGCGATCTGTTCGACGAGGACAAGCGCGCCTTCAGCCACGGCTGCATCCGTGTCGAGGACCCGGTGAGTCTTGCGGAGCTCGTCCTCGGCGGAGAGAGGAGCAGATGGACGGCGGAGCGAATCGAAGGGGCGTTCGGCGGCCCTGAAAGGACCGTTTTCCTGCCGAGCCCCCTGCCCATTCACATCGAATACTTCACTGAATTCGCTGATGAATTCGGAGGTCTGCGGCAGGCGCCCGACGTCTACGGAATCGCTCGCAAGGTCGAAGGCATACTCGCCCAGGCAAGTCAAGATTGAAAGGGGCGCAAGATCGGGCTATAGGCGACTCAAATCGCTTTTTGCCTAAGTGTGGCGTCCTCGTCACAATGCGAGGGCCCGAATGCAGCGCGCCGCGGGACGCGCGCTCTCGGTAGGGTCGCGTAGGGGCCGGCGGGAGAGAAACCGGCCAAAGCGTTGCGTGCGGTACGGGAGGGCACAGTCCGCCGGCTTCGGAGCCGGTCGCGCCGTGTTGGGGAAGGATCGATTGTTGGCGGGTTTCAAGGTGACCATGAGCGCCAGCCTCGGCGGGGCGGCGCCGCTGGCGATAGCTGCAGCATTCATCGCAGCCTGGGTCGCCCCGAATTCGACCGAATCGGCGGTCGCCAACGGCGATACGCGCACGATCATCTTGTCGGACCAGCACACCAACGAATCCGGCTCGTTCACGTTCATGGTCAACGGCGTCTATGACCCAGCAGTCCTCGACAAGCTGAACTGGTTCTGCCGCGACTGGCGGCTCAACGAGCAGACCAAGATGGACCCGCACCTGTTCGACATCATCTGGGAGGTCTATCGCGAATCGGGGTCGACGCAGCCGATCGACGTTCTCTCCGGCTACCGTTCGCCGCAGACCAACGCGATGCTGCGCCGGCGATCGCGACAGGTGGCCGAACATTCGCAGCATATGGAAGGCAAGGCGATCGACGCCCATTTCATCGACGTCGGCCCCGCGCGCATCCGCGACATCGCGATGCGCATGGAGGCGGGCGGCGTCGGCTTTTACCCTACGGGTGTCACTTGGGTTCATATCGACAGCGGGTCGGTGCGCTACTGGCCGCGGATGAGCCGGGACGCGCTGACGCGGCTATTCCCTGACGGAAAGACGGTGTTCATCCCGGCCGACGGCCAGCCGATGCCCGGCTACGAACAGGCGCGGGCCGAGATCGAAGCTCGCGGCGGCGAGGTGCAGGTTGCGGGCGGCGGGGGGATCTTCGCCTGGCTGTTCGGCTCTCGCGGCGGCGGCGCCGACGACGCGGAGGAAGAAGGCGGACAGGAAGCGACAACCGGCAACGCGCGCAGCGGACGCGGCGGACGCGGCGGCGGAACCAGCCAGCCGCAGGTCGAGGTCGCCGACGCCGGACCGGTCGCGGTCGAGAAGGCGAAGCGCAACCTGCCGACCAGCCAGACCTACGCCGGTCCCGCCGAACAACCGGCGGCGGCCGCCAAGTCGCAGGGTCTCGGTTCGGGACCCGAGGCCGTCGCCGCGGCCAAGCTCAACCTACCGACCGGCCCAGCCTACGCCAGCGCTGCGCCGGCGCCTCCGGCCAAACCGGAGGTTGTCGCGGCGCTCGAGCAGCCCGACGTCGCAAGCGACGCCTCGCCGATCCCGGCGGGTGGCGTCCTCGGGGCGAAGTCGTTCGGCCCGCTGCCGCCGCGACGGCCGGCCGACCTCGACCTCCTCGCCGCTCTTGCCGGGGCGCCGATGCCGCCGGTTCGTCCGGCCGAACTGATCCTGGCCTCGGCCGGCGACCAAGGCGTCGCCGTTCTTCCCCCGCCGGCGCCGAACCGGGCGCCCGCGGGCGGCGGGCCGGTCGCAATGCATGACCTGCCCAAGGTCATCACGTCGGGGCTCGATACCAGGCCGACCGGCGCGCTCGCGCTGGCCGAAACGCCGCCCGCGCACACCTTCGACGATAGCGCGCTGCTCGCGAAAGCGGCCGAGCTCACCGCGCCGCTGCCGCCCATGCCGATCCCCAACCCGGGCCCACCCGCTTCAGCCGCGCCGGAGACGGCCGCCGCTCCGCCCGCGCAAACGCGATCCGAGAGAGGCGTCCTCGCCCGACTTTTTGGGAGCCTGTCGTTCGGGGCGTTCAAGACCGCCGCGCCCGCTGCTCCGAGCCAGAGCGATCTGCGCGGCGCGCAGTAGCCGTTCGATCCACTGAAGCAGGCGCTATTTTCGGGCTCTCAGGGCGCTGCGCTCTGCTATGACGGCATTTGGTCGAGGAATACGTAGAGGGCCGCGATCTTGCCGCCGCGCACGATGATAACGTCCAGGCCGGTGTAGTCGGGCTTCTCGCCGCGCGGACCGGAGCCCCACGCCAGGCGGTCGGCGTTGTGCAGCGTCTGCGGCTCGCCGTGAGGCGTATAAGCGAAGTGAGGGTGGGTCGCACGCAGGTCGCCCGCGAACCTATCCAATGCGTCGTGTCCGACGAAGACGCCGGGAGGCGCCTCGACGACACAATCGTCCGTGTAGAGCTCCTCGATCGCCGCACGACGGCGAGCGGCGTCCCCCCCCCGCCGAAAACCTCCTGGAGGTTGCGGTTCAGCAGTTCATGAATCCTGTCGGACATCCTGGCCGCGCCCGCCGTTGCTAAGCCGAGAGCTTTGCAGCGACCTTCGCGACGAGATCGCCCTGGAAACGGGCCCCGTCGAGTTCGATCTTACTCGGCTGACGCTGCCCCTGCCCGCCCGCGATCGTGGTCGCTCCATAGGGCGCTCCGCCGACGATCTCGTCGAGACTCATTTGGCCGGCATGGCTATAGGGCAGACCGACGATGACCATCCCGAAATGCATCAGATTGGCGATGATCGAGAACAGGGTCGTCTCGTTGCCGCCATGCTGGGTCGCGCTCGACGTAAAGGCGCCTCCCGCTTTGCCAACTAACGCGCCGCTCATCCAGTGAGCGCCAGCCTGCTCCCAGAAGCTCCCCATCGCCGAAGGCATGCGCCCGAACCGCGTCGGGGCGCCGACAATGATCGCGTCGTAGTTCGCGAGTTCGGCCGGCGTGGCGATCGGCGCCGGTTGATCGAGCTTGAAATGCGCGGCCTTGGCGATCGCCTCCGGAACCGTCTCCGGCACGCGTTTCACATCGACCGTCGCGCCCGCTGCACGCGCGCCTTCGGCGACCGCGTAGGCCATAGTCTCGATATGCCCGTAGCTAGAATAATACAGGACAAGAACTTTGGCCATTCAAGCCTCCCTTGATTTTTTGACGCTCGAGGAATCTCGCGGCTTATGCCGACGATAAGGACGTCTTTCGACGCCATCATGGCGACTCGTAACGACGGTTCCGTCACCGGCCGAGGCTACCGGCTATCAATCGCCCATCGGCCGGGGCCAGCGGCGGCGAGGAACAGGAAGATGAAGCAATAGAGCACCGCCGGCTCGCCGAAATTGAGCGCCGGGAAGAAGCCCATCGGGAAATGGGCCATGAAATAGGCGGCGGCCATGAAGCCGGACAGAATGAACGCCACCGGGCGCGTGAATAGGCCGATCGTGATCAACAGCCCGCCGACAAGTTCGAGCGTTCCGGTGAAGTGGAGCAATCCCGTCGGCATCTTGTCGATGAAGGGCAGGCCGGCGGGAAAGCCAATGAGCTTGCCGGTTCCATGCTCCAAAAACAGCAGTCCGGTCATTATGCGCAGCACCGAGAGTAAAGGCGGCGCGAGCCGCGCCGTGCTCAGTGTCGGAGTGAGGGAACGGGGGAGAACGTTGCTCATATGCTTGTCCTATGGTTGGAGGTTCAGACGACCGTCGCCATCTGGTCGAAGGTCAGGCGCGGATTTCGCGGGAAAAGCTTGTGATCGTCGCCGTAGCCAATGTTGATGATCACGTTTGCTTTGATCTTCCCTTCGGGAAAGAACTCGGCTTCCACCTTGGCCGCGTCGAAGCCGCCCATCGGGCCGGCGTCGAGACCCAGCGCCCGCAACGCGACGATGAAATAGCCGACCTGAAGCGTTCCGCTTTGCGCCGCGCTGCGCGCCGCCAGCTCGGGATTGGCCGCAAACACGCTCTTGAAGTCCCGCTGCGGCGTGAGGTACGGCAGATGCTCGTAGAACTCGATGTCATAGCCGGCGATCGCAACCACCGGGGCGGCCATCGTCTTCTCGACATTGCCCGCGGCCATCGCCGCGCGGAGCCGTTCCTTGGCCGCGCTCGAGCGCAGGAAGACGACACGCAGCGGCTGCTGATTTGCGGCGGTCGGGCCCATTTTGGCGAGGTTGAGCGCCTCACGCAGCAACGCTTCGGGGACCGGGCGGTCGAGGAAGGCGTTGTGAGTGCGCGCGTCGGTGAACAGCTGGGCCAACGCCGCCCCTCCAAGCGGGGTATGACGGGTTATGCTTCTCGCATCGACTGCTACGGTCATTTCAATCGTCCTTTCCGATGGCGCGCGTCTGCAATCGCCGCGGCCGAGCGCGGCGTGTTGGTGATGAGATCGAAGAACCCGAGGCGGACTTAGCGGCCTACGCTCACTCCGCGGCGACCTTCGCGCTCTTGGCGGTCGCCTCGCGCGCGGTCTTCAGCGCATTGGCCCACCAGGAAAGCTCGTCGAGCAGCGCGTCGGCGGTCGGCTTCAGGTAAGCGAATTCGGAGATCGGCTTGCCCTCGCGGAGCGCCGCCATGAAGTCGCCGCCCGCCAGATGGACGGCGGAACGCGTGGGCGCCATTTGCAACTCGACGGCGATCAGCCTCAGCTGCTCGATCGCCCGCGCCGCGCCGACCGCGCCATAGCCGAAAAAGGCCACCGGCTTCTTGTTCCACTCGGGATAGGCATAATCGAGGGCGTTCTTGAGAACGGCCGGCGCGCCGTGGTTGTATTCGGCGGTGACGAAGATGTAGCCGTCGTAGTGCCCGACTTTCTTCTGCCAGCGCACGCCTTCCGCATTCTGGGTCGGGACCCAGGCGTTGCTGGCGATCTCGTCGAAGAACGGCAGCGGGTGGTCGCGAAGGTCGACGAGCTCGAACTCCATGTCGCTGCGCTCTTTGGCGATATCGAAGATCCATTGCCCGGCCTTATGGCCGAAGCGGGCGGCGCGGGTTGTCGAGAGGATGATGGCGATTTTGGGTTTGCTCACGGGTCACGTCCCTTCAAAGCAGCAACAATTCACATCGCATGCGTGCGCAATACTCTGTCGCACCGCAACATGGGGCTAATCATGCATCATGACAATCGGCAAAATTATGGTAGTTATGATCGGTATCACCGATAGATCGAGGAGCAATGCCAATGATCGATCCACTCACCCTTGACCAGATGCGCGTCCTCGTCGCCGTCGCCGACGCCGGAAGCTTTTCCGCGGCAGCGAGGAAACTCGGCCGGGTGCAGTCGGCGATCAGCCAGGCGATTCAAACCCTTGAGAAGACGCTAAGGCTCGCTTTGTTCGACCGCTCGGGCAAGACCCCACGGCTGACCGACGCCGGACGGGCGCTGGTCGGCGATGCGCGCGCGCTGATCGCGGCGGCCCAGGCGATCCGCGCGCGCGCGCAGAGCATGGCCGATGACGTCGAGCCGGAACTTACCCTCGCAGTTGATTCCATGTTCCCGATCCCGCTTCTGATGGAGAGCCTGAAAGCGCTCCGGGTCGCGTTTCCGCTCTTGCCGGCGACCGTGTTCACCGAGGCGCTCGGCGGGTCCGAGCAGCGCCTGCGGGACGGCGCGGCGCGGCTTGCGATCTACACCGTCGCGCCGACCGGTCCGTCCGACCTGGTGCATGAGTTCATGACCCGCGTTCTGATGTGGCCCGTGGTTGCGGCGGACCATCCCCTGGCCGCGCTGCCGGAGCCGCTGACACGCGAGGCGCTCGAGCGGCACGTTCAGCTTGTGCTTACCGATCGAACCGCGTTGACCCAAAACTGGGTCGGCGGGATCATTGGCCTTCACCTCTGGCGGTTCGCAGACCTCGCCACCCGCCTCGATTTCCTGCTCGCGGGCTTTGGCTGGTGCAACATGCCGAGCCACATGGTCGTCGACCACATCGCCGCCGGCCGGCTGAAGAAGCTCAAGATCGCCAATCGCGAAGAAGAAGTCGCCCTGCCGATCTACGTCGTCCACGAGCGCGGCCGCGCTCCGGGCCGCGCCGGCCGCTGGCTGATCGCCGACCTGCGCGAGCGTCTCAAGACTTGTCCGGGCGCCCATCACCCGCTCGCAAACGAGCCCGTGGCCGCCGTTGCCTGAGCGCGGGCGCCAGGACCTGCGCCATTTTCAGTAGAGCGTCGGCGCGACGATCCGGACGCGCTTGACGGCGCCGTCGGGGCCCTTGTGCTCGACGATCTGGCCCTGCTTGAGGCTGTAATGTTCGCTTCCTGCCTCTTCCACGCCAATGCCTGACGTCTCGCGAGAGACCGCTGCGGTCGCCGCGTTCAAGCTCAAGTCCACGCCGTTGGCGTCGAGAACGACCGGCTGCGGATCGGGTTTCTCGACCAGCGCAAGGGCGTCCGCGTCGGTCGCACGGGCCTTCGCGACGCTGACCCTGGGCGGCGGAGCCGGCCGCGACATCTGCTCGGAGATTTCCGGCGTCACCAGGATATCGCCCGGGTGGCGCTGAAGCCTCGCCTCGATCCCCGCCAGCGCCTCCGCCCAGCTCTGATCCTTGCGACGGCAGGAGCAACTCTGGTCGACAGTCTGTTCGAATTTGCCGGCGTTGGGGAGACTGGCGTACGGCATGCCGGACGCCGAAACGGACTCCTCGATCGTGCCGCCGAACGGCATGGAATAGAGTTGCGTCTCGGCGTTCGGACACAGCGCCTGGCAGATCTTCGCGAGCGAATCTCGGTCGCCGACATAGGAGACGGGAAAGAAGCCGCCGTCGCAGATGCGCACACAAACAAGGTAGGATCCGCCCGACGCGATCTTGAGCTCTCCTGTCAGTCGCTTCGGTCGCGCTTCGCGCGAGGCCAGATGCCTCGGCCGCACAGGGCTGGCGGATTGAACTGATGGGGCGGTGTTCAGCGCCGGCGTGGGGGCTCCGCATCGGGCGCAGCCTGAACTCCGAGCCGGCGGTCCGGCCAAGATGGCGGCGATAATCGCCACGCCCAACGGTCCCAGGCGGCCCACGCCGGGCGCGAGGCTTTCCGGGGGAGCAGGCTGGAACATCCGCAATCCTCCCTGACGCCCCGCCCTGACCGGCGCGAGAACCCTACGCGAGCCGCTTCGGTCCATGCCTTTTTTTCGGCTGCGCGTCGGCCGCGTGCTTTCGCGCTCCAGTACTGCTACAAGGGTTGGATGATTTTATGACGCGCGATCACGGCTTCGACTTGCGAAGCAGCACCGCAAGCGTGGCTTTCGCGTCGTCGATCAGCCACTCCTGGTATCGGTAGTACATCTCCCGCCCCATCGGCGTGACGAGCGATTTCAGCTGGTCTTCGCAGAGCCGGCGAAGCGCCTCGAAGTCCTTCATCAGGTCTTCCGCCGCCTTTCGATCTTCCGGCGTCTGGATGACAGCCTCGGGAGGGAGCGCCTTGATCTGCTCTCGCGTGAGGCCTTGAGCGCCGGGCGCCTTGATCGGCTGCTCGTCAAGGCCGGGATGGGCGAGCGTTCTTAGCCGGGCCTCCAGAATCCCCCTATTGGCGTCGATCCGCCAGAGCCGGAACCGGCTGTAGGCCCCAACGGCGTTCAAAAGAATCGTGGCCGCCATGGCCAAATAGATCCAGTACGCCGGCGACATCAGGTTCACGAGCCAGGGGAAATATTTGTCTGCGATCGCGGGCTGGCCGCTGGCGAAGAATTCGCGCGCTTCGTCGGCCAGGGGCGCCGTATCTTGCGACTTTGCCGAGGGCGGAGGGTTCACTCGAACGAAATTGGGGAACTCCTCGCTGAGCAGCATCAGGAAGGCGACCCGCTCCGCGCGATGGACGCACGCGTTGGTCATGACGAGGGTATCGACTTGCGCGACGAGCTTGTCGGTCGCAGGAATCGGTTTGGCGACGTCGTAATAGCCCGCGGGGATACGACCGACCCGCAGCCACTTGTCCCGCGCCGCCAGGCCTTCCATGTCCGATGGCGCTACGATCTCGAGGTCGTACTTATTCGTAAGCGTGCGGATCATTTCCGCGTTCTCGTTCATGACGAAGGCGGCGAGGTCGAGTTTGCCGTCGCGGACGAGCTGCGCCTGCGCCTCGAGATCGTGGTTGGACGGTTTGAGATCGAGTCCGCTGAGGTCTGTATTCTGCAGCAATTGCTGCATGAGATAGGCCGTGCCGGAGCCCTCCGGGCCAATCCCGACCGAATTGCCCTTAAGATCGTTGAAGGTGTTGATGTCGCGCCCGCGCCGGGCCATCAGAAAGAGCGATTCCGGCTGCGGCAGCCGTCCGAGGGTCCGAAGACCGGCGTCGGCCGGGACCGGAACTCCGTCCTGCACGAAAGCGAAGGCGGGAACGCAGCGCCCGTTTTCGCCGGCGAGGCGGGCGATGTTCTCGACCGACCCCGCCGTGGCGACGACCTTCAGATGGCCGTTCTTCTTGAGCGCGCGCGCGGCGAGCCGCTCGCCCAGCGCGTGATAAGCCCCGGTCGGAGACCCGGTGAAGATCGAGGCGCGTAGGAACGCGTAGTCGCCGGAGACGGTGTAGTAGAGGAGCCCGGCGGCGAGCGCGAGAATGGCAAGCCCCGCCAGGACGCCCCGTGCCCACGCCTTTCGATCGCCGCCAGGTCCGAACGCCAGCTGATCCAGAAAGCTCATGCATCGACACCCGACGCCGCAATGGCGAATTTGACGCGGGTGAGATATTCGTTGGGCGCAGGGCGTGACGCAAGGGTTTGAGCGTCAGCTCGATTGTGGCAGTTCGCCGCGGTCTGCCGGGACGGCCCTCCCCTCAAGCTCGTTGAGCAACGCCTTGCGATCACGGCAGCGTGACCGCCTTGCCGTGCGGCCTGCGGTCTGGCATGTTAGCGTGAGGTCTCGCTGGTTTGAACCCAGACGAGGATGCCGTTCGTAAACAGAACGGAGCAACTGAGGGAGGAACCTAAAATGAACCGTTACGGTCGCGTAATCAGTTTGGCGCTCGCAGGCGCTTTCCTGTCGTCGGTCGCCTGGGCCGGCCCCAACATCGTTTCCGGCCCCGGCGCGAACGCCGAATGCTTCAAGCCATGGTCGGACAAGACCAAGTTCTTCCAGTGGGCGAAGAAGCCCGGCCCCTACAAGATCGCGCTCGTCAACGGCTTTGTCGGCAACATCTGGCGCATTCAGATGGTGAAGACCGCCAAGGCCTTCGCCGAACTGCCGGGCATCAAGGAGAACATCAAAGAGTTCAAGGTCGTCTCGACCGGCACTGACGTCGCCGCCCAGCTCGGCGCGATGGAGGACTTCATCAACCAGGGCTACGACGCGATCGTGACGATCGCCGTCGCGCCCGACGGCTTCGATCGCATCATTCGCCTCGCCGACAAGAACAACGTCGTGGTCGTTCCCTTCGACAATATCCTCGACACCGACAAGGTGATGATGGTCAACGAGGACCAGAAGGAAATGGGCCGAATGTCCGCTCATTGGCTGATCGACCAAACGGGCAAGACGTCCGGCGATATTTTGGAAGTGCGCGGCCTGCCCGGCAATTCGGTCGACCGCGACCGCCATCTCGGCTTCCATGAGGTCATCGACGCCGCGCCCAACAAGTTCAACGTTACCGAAGTCGTCGGCAACTGGGACCCTGGCACTTCGCAGAAGGTCACCGCCGATGCGCTCGCCGTGCACAACCATTTCGACGGCGTGTTCACGCAAGGCGGAAGCGACGGCACAGTGCGCGCGATGATGGACGCAAAGCATCCGTTCGTACCCGTCGCCGGCGAGGGCGAAAATCGGTTCCGCATTCAGATCGCCGACCACGCCAAAGACGGCCTGAAGGGCATGTCTTATGGGCAGTCGCCGGCGCTTGTCGCGATCGCGATGAAGGCGGCGATCTCGGCCCTGCAGGGCAACGTCATGCCGCAGCTGATCTCGATCCCGATCCCTGTCGCGGACTACAAGACGTTGAAGGCGGGCGAGAATTACTTTCCGGACCTCAAGGAAGACTTCTTCGCTCCCAACCAGTTCCTGCCCTGCGGCGTGACCTTCACCGCGCCACAGATCATGGCCCAGAGCGAAAAGAATTCGCAGTAACGGCCTGAACGGCGGTTCCAACCGATAGCCCGGCGGCAACGCCGGGCTATCGTCTCGCCGCCCCGTCCGCGCGGCGCGCGCCCCTATCCAAGGCCGGTCATGACGCAAGCACCCGAGGACGATTTTCTCGCCCTAAAGCAGATCTCGAAACGCTACGGTGGCGTGCGCGCGCTGGAGAATGTGGATTTCCGCTGTGGGCGCGGCAAGATCCACGCAGTGCTGGGCGAGAACGGCGCCGGCAAGTCGACCTTGATCAAGATCGTCGCCGGCGTCGTTCAGCCTGACTCCGGCTCGATTTCGCTGGACGGGCGTCCCCGTGAATTCAGAAGCCCTGCGGCTGCTACGGACGCGGGCGTGGTCTGCATCTTCCAGGAACTGTCGTTGATGCCGGACCTCTCGGTCGCTGACAACATCTCGATTGCAACGCCGCCGAGACGCTTCGGTTTGATCGATGCGCGCGAGCAGCGTCGCCGGGCCGAAGCGCTTCTTGCAGACGTCGGTTGTGAGGACGTCAATCCGCTTTTGCGCGTGCGCGACCTGCCGCTCTCGCGCCGTCAGATGGTCGAAATCGCGAAAGCGCTCGGCCAACAACCGCAGCTTCTGATCCTCGACGAGGCAACGTCGGCGCTCACCAGCGCCGATGTGGAAAAGGTCTACGGGCTGCTGGCGCGGCTGAAAGAGCAAAGCGTCGCCATCCTCTACATCTCGCATCGCATGCATGAGGTCGAGGCCCTGGCGGACCGTGCGTCGGTTTTCCGCAACGGCCGCCATATCGAGACATTCGACATGGGCGCGCGATCGACGGCGGAAATCGTCCAGCTGATGATTGGACGCGATATCGCCACGCAGTATCCGCCAAAGCCGTCCCGGCCGCGACCCGCTGCAGCGCTCAAGGTGGATCATCTCGGTTGGGAGGGCCGTCGTCTTGAAGATATCTCGCTCGAGGTCGGCGCGGGCGAGGTTGTCGGCCTGGGCGGGCTCGACGGCCAAGGCCAGAAGACGTTGCTGCTGGCGCTCTTCGGGGTGCTTCGAGGGGTGACAGGCACGATTACGGTCAACGGACGCGCCGTGCGGCCCGGATCTCCAGCCCACGCCAAGACGCGCGAAATCGGCATCGCGCTCGTTCCCGAGGATCGTAAGACAGAAGGATTGATGCTGCCGATGTCGGTCGGCGACAATTTGACGATCGCCTCGCTTGGCGCTTTGTCTTTTGGTCCATTCATCGACGCGCGCAAGGAGGCGGACGCGGTCGAAGCCGGACTGAAGCGTCTTCGGATCAAGATTGGCGCGATGTCCGACGCCGTTTCGACCTTGTCGGGCGGAAATCAGCAGAAAGTTGTGATCGCCAAGTGGCTGATGACCGAGCCGCGCATCGTTCTCCTCAACGACCCGACCCGCGGCATCGACGTCGGCACCAAGCAGGAGCTCTATCGCCTCATGCGCGAGCTCGCCGATCAGGGCGCCGCAATCCTGTTCTATTCGACCGACTACGACGAACTCGTCGGCTGCTGCGACCGCGTCGCGATCATGTATGACGGGCGCATCGTGCGCGAGCTCATCGGCGCGGACCTGACCGAGACCAACATCGTAGCGAGTTCGCTCAACATCGACGCCGCTCATGCGGCGAGTCCAAGCGCCGAAGGCCGGGGTCGCGAGTCCGCCAATGTCTAACGATCTCGTGATCCGCATCCGTCAGAACTTCGCCTTCCTTACGGCAGTCACCCTATTCTGCCTCGTCTATCTTTTTTACCACATCGTGCATCCGAAGGGCTTCTCCTCGGCGGTGCTCGTTCAGAACGGCGACGAGTTGTTCACCCTCGCGATGGTCGCCATGGCGCAGACCGTGCCCGTTCTCGCCGCCGGTCTCGACCTCTCGGTCGGCGCGTTGATGACGATGGTCGGCTGTTTCGCGAGCTATCTCCTGAGCGGCGCGCCGGATGGAACACCCCTCGCGCTCGATCTCGCCGGATGGCGGGTCGGCCTCGGAACGCTGCCCGGAGGCGTGCCGGGCATCCTCCTCGGCATGATTATCTGCCTCGCGATCGGCGCCCTCGGCGGGCTGTTCAATGGCGTCGTCGTCGTCTACGGCCGTATTCAACCAATCATCGCAACGCTCGCAACCGGCGCAATCTTTATCGGCGTGGCGCTGTTTCTGCGGCCGCAGCCCGGCGGCAAGATCGACGATGATCTCAACTGGGCCCTGACCAACTCGCTCGGCGATTTCGCTTCGACCGTCCATATCTTCAACGACGGGGCGGCGCCATGGTTTGCGCCGTTCGCCGGCGTTCCGACGCCCTTCGTGCTGCTCGCGCTGATCGTGCTGCTGATCTGGGTTCCCTTCCGACGCACGGTGACCGGGCGGACCATATATGCGATCGGGTCGGCGGAGGGCGCGGCCTATATGTCCGGCCTCAACGTCGACCGCGCCAGGATCGCCGCCTTCACGCTCGGCGGCTTCTTCGCGGCATGCGGCGGGCTGTTTCTGGCGATCCAGACCTCGTCGGGCAACGCCGACCTTCCGCAGGCCGGCGCCTATACGCTGAACTCGATCGCGTCGGTCGTGATCGGCGGCACTTCGCTGCTCGGCGGCGCGGGCGGCGCAGTCGGCTCGGTGTTTGGGGCTGCTATCTTGCGCGTGATCTCATTCTTCTTCCGCATTTTCGACATCGCCCCGCTGCTGCAACCGCTGTTCGAGGGGATCATTCTGCTCGCTGCGGTAAGCATTGGCGCGCTACGCGTGCTGCGGGTGAAGAACACCCTGGAGCTCTTCCGGTGACGGCGCTTTCGATCATCCTCAAGCCGTCGCGCGAAGATCGGCCGATCCTGATCGCAGCGCTGTTCATCGTGGCGATCCTCGTCGCCGGCACGGCCTACACCCTGGAACAATTCGGCAGCGCTCCGCTGCTGTCTCCCAACTATCTGCTGCAGCAATTGCAAATCGGGGCCTTCCTCGGAATCGTCGCGGCCGGGATGATGATCGTCATCTTGATCTCGCAGATCGATCTCTCCGTCCCCTGGACGCTGGCCGGGGCAGCGATGATGGCGACCGCGGTCGGCGGGCCGTGGGCGATCCCGATCGGCCTCGCTGTCGGGCTGGCGGTCGGCGTCTTCAATGGCCTCGGCGTCGCCTATCTTCGCGTGCCCTCAATGATCTTCACGCTCGGAGTCAATGCGGTCATGCGCGGGCTGATGGTCGCCAATACCGGCGGCTTCGCGCCACAGACTACGGCCACCGATCTCATGCGCACCCTCGCGGCCGAAAAAACCTTTGGGATTCCGAATGCCCTTTTCGTCTGGATTGGGGTCTCCGTGATCGTCGGCATCATCCTGCAGCGCACCGTTCTTGGCCGCTTCATCTACGCGCTCGGCAACAAGGAGTCGGCGGCCTATTTGGCCGGCGTCAACACGAAGGGCGTGACCGTCATCTGTTTCGCCCTGTGCGGCCTGACCTCCGGACTCGCCGGCGTTCTCCTCGCCGGCTATTCACAGAAGGCTTACCAGGGTATGGGCGACGCCTATCTCCTGCCAGCGATTGCCGCCGTAGTCATCGGCGGCACCAACATTCTCGGAGGCCGCGGACGCTATCTCGGCACGCTGGTGGGCGTGATCCTGATCGTGCTGCTCAACAGCGTGCTGTCGATCATGGAAATGCCGGAGGCCGGGCGGCAGGTGATCTACGGCGGCGTGATCATTCTCATGCTGCTGGTCTACGGTCGGTCCGAACAAGTGACGAGCTGAGACGGGCGGCCTTCGAGGCGAGCGGCGGCAAGAAGGCCGGTCGGCCCTTCCGGCCGGGCCTCACTGAACCGCACCTCTGAGAGCCGGGATGCGGAGCCGCCTCTTCGGACTTCTCGCGGCCATGCTACACGCCTTTCCATGATCCGGACGGGCCTACGGTTGGGCCGTGCGTCATAAGGAGGCAGGGATGGCCATAGTCAAACTTTGGACCGATGCGGAGGCGGAGGCGCACCCGAAGGTCAAGGCGGTTTTCGATGATATCCGGACGACCCGGAAGTCGGATTTCGTCAATAATTTCTGGCGTGGCCTCGCCAACCAGCCAGAGATTCTCGAGCGCACGTGGAACACGCTGAAAGCGGTGATGGGCGCGCCCGGACCGCTTGATCCCCTGACCCGCGAACTGATCTACATCGCCGTTTCGATTACGAACAGCTGCTCCTATTGCATCCATTCGCATACGGCGGCAGCCCGCGCGAAGGGGATGACCGACGCGCAATACTCCGATTTTCTCGCAGTCGTGGGCATGGCCTCGCAGACAAACGCTCTGGTGACAGGCCTGCAACTGCCCGTCGACGCGGCATTCCTCATCGAGAGCTGAATATAAGTTCCGAAGCGCCGGGAACCTATGGGGACGGCGGCGGGTGACGAGAGATGGCACCCGGCGCCGCCAAAAAAGTCCGCCCGGAATCGCTTCCGGGCGGACTTTCGTTTCCGATTGACGCAGCGGCTGTTACTTCGCCTTCTCGCCGCGATCGCGCGCTTTCAGCGCGGCCCCGAGGATGTCGCCGAGTGAAGCGCCAGAGTCGGCCGAGCCGTATTGCGCGATCGCTTCCTTCTCCTCGGCGACTTCGAGCGCCTTGATGGAGACGGAGATCTTGCGCGCGCGGCGGTCAAACTGGGTGATCCGGGCGTCGACCTTCTCGCCGACGGAGAAGCGCTCAGGGCGCTGATCGCCGCGGTCGCGCGCCAACTCGTTGCGCTTGATGAAGGCGGTGAGGTCGGTGCCGGCGATCTTGACCTCGATCCCGCCGTCCTTGACCTCGACCACCTCGCAGGTCACGACCGAGCCCTTGCGCAAGTCGCCCTCGGCCCCGTCCTCGCCGGTCTTCTTCGCCGCGAACGGGTCGTTCGCCATCTGCTTGAGGCCGATGGCGATACGCTCCTTTTCGACGTCGACGTCGAGCACCTTGGCCTGGACCTTGTCGCCTTTCTTGTAGTCCTCGATCGCCTGCTCGCCCGGACGCGTCCAGTCGAGGTCGCTGAGATGAACCATGCCGTCGACGTCGCCGTCGAGGCCGATAAAAAGGCCGAACTCGGTCTTGTTCTTGACCTCGCCCTCGACGATCGACCCGACCGGGTGCTTCTCCGCGAAGGCCTCCCACGGGTTCTGCAGCGTCTGCTTGAGGCCGAGCGAGATGCGGCGCTTGGCCGAGTCGACCTCGAGCACCTGGACCTCGACCTCCTGGCTCGTGGACACGATCTTGCCGGGATGGACGTTCTTCTTGGTCCACGACATTTCGGAGACGTGGATGAGGCCCTCGATGCCGGGCTCGAGCTCGACGAACGCGCCATAGTCGGCAATGTTGGTCACCCGGCCCTTGAGCTTCTGCCCGACGCTGTATCGAGCCTCGATGTTCGACCACGGATCTTCCTGCAACTGCTTCATGCCGAGCGAGATGCGGTGGGTCTCATGGTTGATCTTGATGATGCGCACCTTGACCTGCTGGCCGATGGTCAAGACTTCGCTCGGATGATTGACGCGCCGCCAGGCGATGTCGGTCACGTGCAGGAGGCCGTCGATGCCGCCGAGATCGACAAACGCGCCGTAATCCGTGAGGTTCTTGACCGTGCCGTCAATGACCTGGCCTTCGGCGAGGTTGGCGACGATCTCGTGACGCTGCTCGGCCCGGCTCTCCTCGAGCACGGTGCGGCGGGAGACGACGATGTTTCCGCGGCGCCGGTCCATCTTCAGGATCTGGAACGGCTGCGGGACGTTCATCAGCGGCGCGACGTCGCGTACCGGACGGATGTCGACCTGGCTGCGCGGCAGGAAGGCGACGGCCCCGTCGAGATCGACCGTAAAGCCGCCCTTGACCTGGTTGAAGATGACGCCTTCGACCTTTTCGTTCTTCTCGAACGCCTGCTCGAGCTTGACCCAGCTCTCCTCGCGCCGAGCCTTGTCGCGCGAGATGACGGCTTCGCCGAGCGCATTCTCGATCCGCTCGAGATAGACTTCGACCTCGTCGCCGAGGCCCGGCGCCGGGTCACGGCCGTGATTGGTGAATTCCTTGAGGGCGACCCGCCCTTCGGTCTTGAGGCCGACGTCGATGACGGCCATGTCCTTTTCGATCGCGACGATCTTGCCCTTGACGACCGTTCCTTCGAACGCTTCATCGGCGCCGTAGGTCTCGTTCAGAAGCGCGGTGAAATCGTCGCGCGTCGGCGCCAGGGATTGTGTGGAAGCCATTGGTTCTCCTAGTGAGCCCGCTGATCGCGGGCGGCGCCGGCTTGGGGTTCGGGTTGACGTTCAGGCGCCCGCCGGTCGGAAAGTCCCGCGCCTGAAATGCAGCGCGGTCCTCATCGCCGCCTTTCGGCGGGCCGGCGCGAAACGGCCGACAGCGGAAGCCCGGGGTTCGACGCCATATGGGATACCCATGTGGCGCGCGCCAGCCGCTAGCAGGAAAGTTCTCGTGCGGCAAGCCGGAAAGCGGCAAAATGCGTTGTCGTCGGGAGCAAGGAAGCGCGGGAAGCGAGGACAGAGATGACGCCGATGGGCTGGCTCTGCGAACCAACGAAATCGCCGTGCGGCCGGCCTCTTTCTCGTCTCTCAAGCGTCGGTTACGTGACCGGCGCGATCCTTCCGATCGACTGTGACGAGACCGTCTGTTGAGCTAAGCCCTGACCCTTCCCCTTTCGACTGGCTCATGTTCAGGCGTCTCTTCGGCCGGAAACCGAATGAGGCCGCTCTTCACCTTTGCCAGACCGTCGAGAAAGACTGAGATGTCGATATCTTCGTCGTCGCCGGGCTCGAAAGGCCGGAACCTGCCGTGAAAGAAGGCGTATTCGATTCCGTTGATCAGATGAGGGACAATTCCATCCAATCGAAACGCCAGTCTTTCCTCGCGTTTATTATTATACATGAATTTAAACACTAGAATCTCTCTGATTTTATAGACTTTTCCTTCCCTCAGGTGTTCAGCGACGAATCGATTTCGTAGCCCATCGATCGGACCCGCGTTGACGCACACGATCTTCTGACCGACGTACCAATCGCGCATGACATTCGCCCCAGCCCAGGAGAGTTATTACTGAAGAATGAGGGGTTTTTCTACCCTAAGCCTAGTTTCCTATCCCAATTATAAACGTGATTGAATGTAGGCTCTTAAGGTGCGCGTGCAAGTTAACATGGGCTGTCAATATCATTAAGTTTGCGTAATCGTCTTGTTTGTCGTCTTGCTTCGGAAAATCGATTCGCCGCCCGCCATTTGACTGCGGCGATCAAATGAGGCCACGAAGAGCGGAGGCAAACGCCGAGAACCAAAGCCGCATCGACCCTTTCACTTTTGGGGCGATTTGGCCCATTCGCAGCACCGGACTGTGGCGGCGCCGCAGCTAGCTCACTTCAGTTGGTTGTGTTAGACACGTGGTTGACCGGTCTGTATGAGCGCGGTTGCCGGTGGGACGTTGCGCCGAGTCACCAGTCACGGAAGGAAGCCGAGGAAGGGATCCGATTCCCGATCCGGCTTGGCAGCCTGAGCCACAGAAACGTGGAGGGGATGCATGGCACGACCACCTCGCCAACCGCCGATGCTCTTGCGGGCGAGCGTCAGCTTCCACACGAATGACGAAGACAAGGACGACGACACGCAGGTGGACGTCTACGTCTTTGCGGCGGACAAGAGAACGATTGTCGCCAAACTCACTGAGTGCTTTGGCCACTTCAACGATCATAGCGACTCGGGGCCGTACAACCTGGTGATGCTCAAATCTGTCAGTCGCGACGATTTGAAACAGGGTCATGTCGATCTGGAGATCGAGCCGAATGGCAACGACACCTGGAGATTCAATTTTCTGCTCGACTTGTATTTCTCCGACGGCGGGCACTTGTTCGCCAAGGCCAACGGGGTCGAACTGACCGAACTGACCTCGCAGTTGACTGTCGGAATCGAATAGGGGCGCGCGATGGCCACCGGAGACAGTGCCGTTCTCACTCGAGCGAGCGTCGCGTTTCATACGAACGATGAGGACAAGGACAACGACACATGGGTCGACGTGAGCGTGAAGCTTATCGACGCCAGTGTCGTAACCAGTATCACCGATCAGTTCGCCCATTTTGGCGACAACAGCGATGCGGGCCCGTTCGATTTGGTCCCGGTCAAACAGGCGACGCGCGGCGAACTAAAGACCGGGAGCGTAACGGTCAGCATTTCCCCGAATGGCAACGACACCTGGCGCCTGAATTTCTTTGTAGACCTGTTGTTCGAAGACGGCGCCCATTTATTCGCGCGCGCCAATGGCATTGAATTGACGGAATCCCGAAAGGCGCAATCTTTCGGAATCGAGTAGCCCAGAGGCCGCCCGGCCGGCCAGCCGAGAAGTCGCCAACGCCCGCAGCGTCGGCGATGACGAGCGGCCGGCAAGAACGCCGGAGTTGGAGGTCGAGGCGACGCTCCGGACGAGGATCGCGGGCGTCGAAAGTCGTTGGGTTTGCTTCCGGTTTTCCCTTTGATTTTTCCTGGCTTGGTTATCCGCCGCTCGATTTGGATCTCGTTCCCGCGCGCTCGCGGCCGGTCTTAACGAGCCGGCAAGGCCCTCATGCGCGCCAGGGGAATGTCCAGGTCTCGGTCAGCGCTTTGGCGCCCGCGCGCAGGAAGACGCGGAGGTCCGTGCTTTGCCCCGGGTCGACCGCGACGTCGACCCCGGCGCGAAAGCCGCGGATATGGGTGTTGGGGGTTAGGAACACGCGCAGAATGCGGCCAGCCGACGTGGTCGCGATCGTCTCGACCAGCGACGGGTCGCTCATATAATAGGACAGGTCGCCGCCGGAAAAATCGATGAGAAAGCGGGTCGCGCCTGGCGGCGGCGGCGGATCGGGCGCCCCCAAGGCGCGCGGCGAAACGCGGAAAGTGGCGACGGTCCGCCCGCCCGGCGTCAGGCTCTGGTCCATCGCCATCGCCGTGACGCGATAGCCGTAGGCGAGGGACTTGCCGGCATCGAGCCCGTCCTTCGGGGCCCACGAGACGACGATGTTGTCGTTGGTCTCATCGCTGGTCGGCAATTCGAGCAGCTCGACCCTGCCCTCCCCCCAGCCTTCATGCGGCTCGACCCAATAGCTAGGCCTGAGCTCGTAAGCGAGATCGAGATCCTCGTAGTCGCTGAAATTGCGGTCACGCTGCAAAAGCCCATAGCCACGCGGGTTGGCGTCGAGAAAGGTTGACAGGCTTGGCGCCGCCGGATTGCTGAGCGGCCGCCAGATCCACTCGCCGGCGCCGGTGTGCATCAAGAGGCCGTCGGAATCATGCAATTCGCCGCGGAAGTCGTCCTTGAAGCGCCGATCGGCCTTGCCGACGAAATACATCGACGACAACGGCGCAAGCCCGAGCGACGGCGTCGCCTTGCGCGCGAATAGCGACACGTTCGTTTCGATCACGCTTTCCTGACCAGGAATAAGGTCGAACCGGAAGGCGCCGGTCATCGATTCGCTGTCGAGCAGCGCATAGATGACGATGTGCTCAGCCGTGGCCTCGGGCGTCTCGATCCAGAATTCGCGAAAGAACGGGAACTCCTCCTTGAGACCGGGACCGACGTTGATCGCCAGAGCCCGCGCGGAGAGACCGTAGCGCTGGCCGCGGCCGAGAAAGCGGAAATAGCTCGCGCCGAGAAACGCGATCACCTCGTCCCACACATGCGGCGCGTTGATTGGAAAGCGCAGCCGAAAGCCGGCGAAGCCGAGATTGATCGGCATGACCCCATCGACCTTCGTGCGGCCATAGTCAAAGAGATTTGTGGCGTAGGGGATCGGCGCTGGGATGCCGTCGCGCAGCACGTTGACGACCACCGGTCGCTTGTAGAGATGGCCGAGATGAAAGAGCTCGAGGCGGAAATTGGCTCCTTCCTGGCCGAGCAACGGTTTATCGGATTTGAAGCGAATGTCGCGCCAGGCGTCGAAATCGAGGTTTGCCAGGCCGTCCGGCAGAGGAGGAATTGAACCGTCAAAAGGAGCGGCGGCGAGGTCATGCGCCCGCTTGACGACGTCGGCGAAGCCGAACGGCGCCGGCGCCCCAGCCGCGGGTTGCGGGGCGGCGGTCTGAGCGGTCGCGGGCGCAAGAACGCGCGCCCCCGACGCGGCGGCGAGGCTGACGAGCAGCGCGCGGCGGGACAGATCGTGCATGAGCGTCATTCAGGCTGGGCGATGAGATTGTGCGGTTCGCCGCGCACGAGCCATGTGGAAGGCCCGCGCGCGTCAAGCGGCGCTAAGGCCACGGCGCGAACGGGCCGGAGCCGGGGTTGGTGTGCACGATCGCCTCCACCCCCATGCTGAAATTCGAAGTGATCTGATAGTTGACGCCGACGCCTAGAGTCCCGACCGCCTGCACCGCGCCGGGGCCGGAGAATACGCTATTGATGGCGTCGCTGGCGTTGAACGCCCCGCCGCCGAACCGGGTTGGGCGGACGAGATCGACCCCCGTGATGAGGTAGGGAGTGACTTGGCCGAAACGATATCCCATGATAGCGGAGCCACCGGCGAAAGCGCCACCGGTGAACTGTGAGTATCCCGGGCCTGACTGGAGGTACGGCATATAGCCGGTCGAGGCCTGCACCCCCAGCATGATTCCGTTGTCAAAAACGTGCTCGTAGCTCAAGTCGGTTTCGCCGCCGACCCCGCCCTTGAGTCCCTTGCCGCCCCAGACCGATACGCCCGCGCCGACGGAAAGTCCGGCCCAAGGATCGGGCGCGGCGTCGACTCCGCCCGCGCCAAGCGCCGGATAGTTCGACGGCGCGGTCGGCAGGTCGGCCGCAGAGACAGGCCCGGCCAGGAGGCAAACTGCAACCGTGGAAGAAAGACCAAAGATAACGACACGCATGCCGGCGCTTCTAACACAAGTCCATGCCCGATGCATTGCGGTTTTCGAACGCGGTATGTTGATGACCTACGCCCGATCCCCTTCGGGTCCCCAGGGAGGGTCGGCGGCCTGCGCGAAATTGTCCGGCCGGCGCTGGACAAGGCGCGCGGGTACCGCCTATAAGCCGCGATCCGCTGCGTCTCGACGGCGTCAGCCGCCCAGGTAGCTCAGTTGGTAGAGCATGCGACTGAAAATCGCAGTGTCGGTGGTTCGATTCCGCCCCTGGGCACCATTAAAATCAATGACTTCCCGAACAAATTGTGGCGACAAATTAGATGTCGGCGACTCTTGGACAACGCTTCGGACAACAGTCGGCAAATTTCGAACTCGCGCCAAGATGCCGATCCAAATCGTTGCGGCCCTGACAACTATGGCCGTGGGCGAAGCGGGGGAGCGCCACCTCGCCTTGCATCACCAAAAGGAGTCGGCCATGCCGGCCTGTCGGATCTGTAGAATGGCGGACGTCGGAACGCATCCGCCCGAAACCCGGACGATCTTCTATTCTTGTCAGCGCTGTGGCGAATATGCCGTCTCAGTCGGAACTTATCGAGTCGCTAGACGAGATAGACGACGGTCAGCGGCCGAGGATTTCTCGCTGGATGCGCGAGCAAAATCGCCTAGGAAGCCATCCCATCATTCATGGGGCCGATATCGCGACTATTGCCAACATCCGGGCCCTCACATTCGCCGAAAAGGCCGACCGTGTCTTAGAGATTGTGGTCGAGAAGACGACGAAGTTCGGTCAGCAATTCGAGGTCTACAATTTTGCCTCGACAGAGCGTCAACTCTCGAATGCTCGCCTCGCCCGACCGAGGATAACGGGGACAAATCCCGCTCGGAACTTGACCGCCAGAAGCGAACGAGCCGAGCATGCCTGCGATGCCTGCCACGTTTGACGCCGTAGTCGCTGTGATCTTCCTGTCGGCTATCAGTTTGCTGGCGGTGGTTGCGGTTGCCCTTGCGGCTTTCGTGGAGACCGGCAGCAGGGAAGATCGCGCAGCCGCCTACAGCCCTCAGATTACTTGCGACGTCGGCGCGCATTCTAAGGCCGTCGTGTCCCCGAGCCACGCGCGAGTGACGGCCGCCCAAGGTCTCCCCTGAGCCATGGGGCTACTGTTGAGCCACAACCCCCTGGGACAGCCTCAGCGATCGTCTGGCGGAAGAAGCGGACGGTAGCGCGGAATAGTCGCCTCGAACCCCGCCTTGCAACGGTCATAGATGCTCGCGGAATTCGTCGTCCTCGAACAGTTGGCAAGGGCTGGAAGGAGATCGGTCAGCTTTGCGTCGCCGCGTTCCGCGATGAGCCGCGCCACGGCGTAGCGTCCACGTCGGCCGCAGGGCTCGCAGACCAGGTGCAGGAACGGCGCTTGGAGGTCAGTCAGGGTGATGGCGCCATCGCGAGGCATGGCAAGACCGTACGTCCGCGAAGGGAACGGAGCAAGAACGCACATCAGAGCGGCGCCGCGAATATGAAAAGCCCCGCGCCTAGTTCCCCCGAGGCGCGGGGCCGAGACCGCAGGGCCGGGAGGGGACCCCGCGTCCTCTCGGGAGATTGCAGCGATAAATGACACAGTCAATTCACTGATCGGGGGAGCAGGGAAGTAAAAACCCGGCCGAACGTGAGTAATTTGCCTTCGCTACGCTCACAGCGTCGCGAAGAGGGCTCCTCGTCCAATTCATGATCGAAAAACAACGGGCCGCGCCGGGATCCACGGGGTTGCCTCATAGCAAGCGCGGCCCGAAGACGCGAAGGGAAGGCGCGAGGGGTCGTTGGCGCGCGTTCTGAAAGCGCGTTACCCCGCATCCGACTTGGCGCGCCAGACAGGCTGCTGCCTAGCGGTCAACAAAACGGCCGCCAAGTCGCCTAACGCTTCCCCGCTCTACGCTCTGGGAACAGCGCGGCCCCTAGCCCGTTCTAATGATCGCAATCACAATCACCCCGGCCGCGCACCAGGCCATCAAGACATCGCTCCTAGGCACGGCCGATGAAATGCCACGCCGGAGCCCGACGGCTCGACTGCAAGTGTGTCGACCGGCTCGTCCAGATGCGCGGCCCCGGCCAGAGCTACAGCGATGTGATTCTGCGTCTGGTGAGAGCGATCTCATACCGCCCCCAGCGCCCCAGTGACGAAAAAACAACCAAGCCGCTGGCTATCGCTCGGTGAATCGATTTCCCGCCTGGAACGCTCCCGCCCCCCGTCGCGTTTCGATCGCATAGACCCCCGTCCTACCTGGCGGGGTGGGAGTGCGTTTTGTGAGAGCTTCGTCCAACGGCCTAACTGTTCTGGTTGTCGAGGACGATTGGCTTATGCGTGTCGACATCGTCCTCAGCCTCCAGGAAGAAGGTTGGATGGTATTGGAGGCCGCGACGGGCGCCCGCGCGCTGAAGCTGCTTCTGGAGAGCAACATCGTCGATCTTCTCATCACCGATATTGGCCTTGCCGATGCTGTGACTGGTTGGGATGTCGCGGAAGCTTTCCGCACCACCCGCCCGATGGCCCCTGTGATCTATGCATCCGGGGGCCCGAACAACGATGCGCGGCAGGTCCCGGGGAGTGTCTTTCTGAGCAAGCCAGTCGTGATTTCACGGCTTTTGGCGGCTTGCCGTAGTCTGGTGAAAGGCGTTGACGAGCGTTCTGCACAGCGCTGTTGACCATCCGAGCGCCGTCGCAGTAGATGAAGCGTCCTACGCGCCATAGAGCGCGGTAATTTACTCGCGAAGGTCGCGCCACAATTTGATGCCGGAGAGCCCAGGTTCGGGCGCTGAGTATGGCAAGCATTTGACGGAGGCTCGCGCCGCTCGTCACTATGCGGCGATCGTCGAGTTGTCAGACGACGCAATCATTTCCAAAGATCTCGAAGGTGTGATCACCAGTTGGAACCGCGCGGCCCAGCGGCTTTTTGGCTACACGGCCGAGGAGGCTGTCGGCAGGTCGGTAACCATGATTATTCCGACCGATCGGCTCGACGAAGAGCCCGTAATCCTCGAACGTGTCCGTCGCGGTGAGAGGATTGACCACTACGAGACCATTCGACAGCGCAAGGACGGTACCCTGGTCGATATTTCGCTCACCGTTTCGCCGATCAAAAATGAAAAAGGCGAGGTCGTCGGCGCCTCGAAAATCGCACGCGACATCTCCGAACCCAAGCGGGCGCGAGAGCGACGAGAGCTTTTGCTTCGGGAGATGGACCATCGCGTCAAGAATCTGTTCGCGCTGGCGATCAGCGTTCTTAACTTGAGCGGCCGTTCGGCGGGCAGTGTCCCGGAAGTCGTCAGGTCCGCTGGGGACCGCCTCTCAGCCCTTGCCCGGGCCCACGCATTGACCCTGTCGCACGGTCCGAAAGACGTTCCGCAAGCAGCAAAACCGGCAACGCTCCATTCGCTCATCCAGGCAATAACTGCGCCGCACGACGCTCGTTTCGACTCGGACGGCTCTAGGTTTTCGGTCGTTGGCTGCGACATGGAGATTTCCGGGCCCGTGATTTCGAGCCTCGCCTTACTGCTCCACGAGTTCGCGACGAACTCCACCAAATATGGCGCGCTTTCAACCACCGCAGGGCGAATCCAAATCCATTGTGCGAACCACGGAGAAACCCTCGTCGTGACATGGACGGAGCGTGGAGGACCCGAAGTTGTCCCGCCGACGGGCAACAATGGCTTCGGCGATTTTCTGGTTCGCACCACGATTGCAGGGCTTGGAGGCGAAATCTCCCGAGACTGGAAGCCGGAAGGCCTTGTCATTCGGGTCTCTATGCCGCGAGCACGTCTCACCGCTTGAGGGCCGCGTGTCCCCGTCAGGCGGGCGCATGACGACAAGGGGTTGCCGCCCCTTTGGGGTTGCTGCGCCGCGTAAGGCGATGGGCCAGACCCGCGTACCCGTCACGTCGGAAAACCGCCGGCGGCACATTGGATTTCGAGTCAATCACGGCGCTCAGCTTCCAGGCGACGGGCGGCGTACCGGAAGCGTCAACCTGGGCGATGATGCTGCTCCGCTTCGCCGGATTGGGGTACGCGGCGCCCGTCGGCGACGGGGGGAGAGCCGAGCCTTACAAATACAACGGCCGCGAGTGCGCGGTTGCGCCGCGCGATCGATCAAGCGGCAGGTGCGCCGCAATTTCGTGGACATTCCCGGGTACGCGGAGATCCGGCCCCTTTGGGTTTTGGCGACTGGGTAGCGCCGCTCTCCGACTTGGGGCATCTCCGACACGCGCGAACGGGGCGCCCGCCCGTTAGCGCGGCCTATGAGGATCGGCGCCGAGAAATCCGCCGCCGCCTCCCGGCGGGGGGAGCCCGATGAGCCAGATGGTTTGGCTCCTGCGCCTTTTCCGCTTGGGTCAGTGTCGCCCCTTTCGCCTCGATTTCGTCGTGCAGAACTGTCATCAGGTCGGGCCGTTTCCGTACTTGGCGATTTCGGTTCGATGGGGAGTGCGGGAAATTCTCGAAGAACGTCGGGTTGAGACAGCATCACGAAGAGACAGGTCGCCTCCGACTTGGCCACGCTGAGGCCAACCAGTTCCGCAATTTCGAACCCCATCCAGTCGGCCGCTGATAGCTCTTGATGCCGCCTTTCACTTGGCCGCTTTCCCAAGGATTTGATCCTTCCGGCCCGAAGAAGCTGAACGAGGTAGTCGTCGATTGGAAAGAGAGGGTGTTGCGCGCGAGCACTTTCATCGCCTTCG
>CAWHTU010000013.1:0-140148 GCA_963832305.1 uncultured Alphaproteobacteria bacterium
GCGGCGGGCGTGCTGGTCGGGGACAAGGACGCCGCCCTGCCGGCCGTGGACTACGAGTTCGACATCGACCGCTCGGTCGCGGCGGAATATGACAAGTTAAGGCCTCCATTTGAGGAAACGCTGTCGCCTAACCTGCCGCGTGGGCTCAATCTCGGCCGACAGGTCTATTATCTTCAGCGGCGATTCCCGGCTGAGTTCGCAGCTGCGCGCGCGTTCCTGGCCTACCCGCAATATTGGTCGTGGCGCCTGAGCGGCGTTGCGGCGACCGAGTGCACCTCGATGGGCTCGCACACCGATCTTTGGCGCCCGAACGAGGGCAGCCTCTCGAGCGTGGTCGACAAGCTCGGCTGGCGTCGCCTATTCCCGCCGACCCGCAACGCCTCGGACACGCTCGGAACGCTCACGCCCGAAGTCGTGGCAGCCACAGGCCTCGCGCCCAACGTGCGCGTCGTCTGCGGGGCCCACGATTCGAACGCTTCGCTCGTGCCCCATCTCGTCTCGCGGCGCGATCCGTTCACCGTGATTTCGACAGGGACCTGGGTCATCATCATGGCCGTCGGCGGAAAAGGCCGGCTCGATCCGAAGGCCGACATGCTGGCCAACGTCGACGTGCGCGGAGAGCCGGTGCCAACCGCACGCTTCATGGGCGGACGCGAATTCGCGGTCCTCGCCGGCGAAGCGCCGGCCGAAGCGGACGAGGCCGACGTGGCTGACGTGGTCGCCTCGGGAGCGCTCGCTCTTCCGGCCTTCTCCGACCAGGGCGGGCCGTTCGCCGGGAGAGTCGGCTGGATCGAAGGAGACCCCCCGGCAACGTCCAAAGCGCGGGCGGCCCTCGCCACCCTCTATGCGGGCTTGATGACGGCGCATCTGCTTCAGCGTCTTGAAGCGCCGGGCGACCTGATCGTCGAAGGGGGTTTCACCCGCTCGCCTGCCTTCGGCGCTGTTCTCGCCGCGCTCATGCCCGGCCGGCGGGTTGTCGTCGCCCCGATGAGCGCGGGAGCGGCTGCGGGCGCCGCGCTGCTTGCTCGCTGGGGCGCAACAGACGATCCGCCGCGGCTCGAGCCCGCGCGCGCCTGGGCGGTTCCCGGCCTGGACGTCTATCGGCGGCGATGGGAGGCGGCGCTTTAGGCTGGCTGTTCTTGTCCGAATCGAATGTCTGGTTCAAGGCGCTTTGGTCGTATAAACCTTCTGCAGATGGTCGCGTCCGGATACTCGTTCCTCAAAACACTGGCGGCGCTCGCGTTTGGCCTGACCATCGCCGGGTGCGCCGGGAGCCAGCCGCCCGACTATCCGAATGTTGTGCCGATCGATAAGACCGGCAACTTCGGCGCTCGATAGGGTCCAACCGCTGATGTTCGCGAAGACGCTGTCGGTTATGAACCAGGTTTGGGAACGCTGGACAGGGAGGAGCGCTATGGTCTTGAATCGGCGAGTTGGAGCGGCTCTGGCCGGCGTCGCGTTGGTGAGCTCGGCGGCCGCGCAGACGCTGTCGACCCACCGCATTCCGGCGGCGCTGGCGGTCGAGGCGGCGAGCGAGGCCGTCGCGGCCTGCGCGAAGCAGGGCTATCACGAGACGGCCCAGGTGGTGGACGCCGACGGGGTGGTCATCGCGACGGTCCGCGGCGACGGCGTGGGCGCACACTCGCTCGATAGCGCGCTCGACAAGGCCTTTACCGCCGCGTCGTTCAAAAGCGACACGCTGGCGCTGGCGGAACGCGCGAAGGGCGAAGATTCGATCGCGCCGCTCGCCAAGCTGCCACATGTGATGTTCTTCGGCGGCGGCGTGCCGATCAAGCTCGGCGACGAGACGATCGGAGCGATCGGCGCCGCGGGCGCTCCCGGGGCCAAGCTGGACGACGGCTGCGCGCGCGCCGGCATCGACAAGATCAAGGATCGCCTGCAGTAAATCGCCGCGGGGAATAAGGGAGGGAAACCATGGAAACCATTGCGACGCCGACCACAGCCTCGAATCCCGCAATGGGAGCAACCGCTGGCCCGCCGCCTATCCCTTTCGACGCGGCGCGGCTGGACGCGCTCATGGATGAAGCCGGGATCGACGCTTTGGTCGTCACGTCCAAGCACAACATCCAATATCTTCTCGGCGGCTACCGGTTCTTCTTCTTCGATCACTTCGATGCGATCGGCGTAAGCCGCTACTTGCCGGTCCTCCTCTATGTGAAGGGGCGTCCGGATCGCGCGACCTATATCGGACATCCGATGGAAAGCTACGAGCGTGAGCTCAACCGGTTCTGGGTCCCGACCTTCAGCGGCTCCGCGCGCACAGGCACAGACGGGATCGAGACCGCAATCGAAAAGCTCGCGACGCTTGCGCCGAAAGTCAAAAGGATCGGCGTCGAGCGCGCTTTCCTGCCCGCCGACGCGGAGAGCGCGCTTCGCAAGGGCCTGCCCGAGATGGAGTTCATCGAAGCACAGCTCCCGCTCGAACGCCTTCGCGCGGTGAAGACGCCGCAGGAGCTGGAAGACCTGAGAATGGCGAGCGATTTGGTCGTCGATTCCATGCTCGCGGCCATGGCCGGCGCGAAGCCCGGCGTGACCAAGCACGATCTGGTTGAGTCGCTGCGGCGAGAGGAAGTCAATCGCGGCCTGACGTTCGAATATTGCCTGATCACCGCCGGGACAAGCCTCAATCGCGCGCCGTCGGAGCAGGTCTTGCGCGAAGGCGACATCCTTTCGCTCGACTCCGGCGGCAACTACAAGGGCTATATCGGCGACCTCTGCCGCATGGGCATTTTTGGCGAGCCCGACGCCGAGCTCAACGACCTGCTCGCCGAGGTCGACGCGATCCAGCAGGCGGCGCGCCGGCCGATCCGGAACGGCGCGCGCGGCGGCGACGTGTACGCCGCCGTCGAGCCCCTCACCCGCGGCTCGCCGCACGGCAATTCGCTCGAGTTCGTCGCCCATGGCATGGGCCTCATCAGCCACGAGGCGCCGCGTCTCTCAAATCGCGCGCCGGTGCCCTATCCCGCCTATGATGCGGACTTGCCGCTGCAGAAAGGCATGGTCCTTTCGATCGAGACGACGATCCTCCATCCGCGCCGCGGCTTCATCAAGCTCGAGGACACCGTCGCCGTGACCGAATCGGGCTCGGAAGGTTTCGGCGACCGCGCGCGCGGCTGGAACCGCTGCGGGGTCGGCGCCGCGTAAAGGAGGAGGCCGGAAGGAAATCAAAGCGGATGGAAGGAAATCAAAGGGAAAAACGGTAGGAAAACAAAGGAGAGGCGGAAGGAATTCCGAGTCCGGACGGAAGGAAATCAAAAAGCGGTTTCATAATAATTTCAACGCTTTAAGCTCGAAATGGCAAACCTCCGATCTCTCCGGCGTCCGACCGCAACCCGCCATGAGCACGCCATCGTCGCTTCGCCGGCGCGGCCGCCGCCCTCGAGGCGCCGACGGGAGGGACGATAGCACAGCCTTCTGATTATCGCAAAGGATTGTCGCCCCAAATATTCCCCGAAGTCAGGCGCCACACCGAGGAGCCGCCGGATCCGGATTGACGGGCGCAGTGGCGAATTGGCGATCGGCCGAGCGTCCGCCTCGCCTTGCCGTCCAAATCCGAACCGAGCGTGACACCGGTCCGAACCGGGACGTTGCAATTGGCTGCCCGAGACTATCCAACGAATGCGCGCTGGGTTCGATCCCCGCGGATGAAATCAGCCGTTGTGATCACGGGGAGGAGGAGGCCGCCATCGGCAAAGATCGTCTGCCCCGTCACATATGACGCTTCGTCGGACGCAAGGAAGACGGCGACCTGGGCGATCTCCGAAGGCCTTGAAATAGGCGTAGCGCCCGCCGCCCTTATCGAAGCCCCCAATCTGAATCAGCTCATGCCCGCGCTCCTCCAGATAAGCGCGTTGCTGGGTCAGGTTGCGCGTCTTGATGGCCATATGGTGGAAGCCGGGTCCTCTCGCCTCCAGGACGTCGCGCCACGCTCTTTTCTGGGCCGGGCTCAATAATCTCGATAGCCATCGTCCCGAGCTCGATGAAACGGCCAGCGGCTCGGAATCAAGGAAGTCGACGATGATGGAGTGGATGCCCCCTCCTGACGGCATCGCAATGTGCCAAGGTGGCGATGTTTGCCGCATCCCACGCAACAGAGAGGGCATCCATGAAAGAAGCTAGCATCATCGGTCTCGACCTTGCAAAGCGGTCCTTTCAGGCGCACGGCGCTCTGGCGGATGGAAGGGTAGCCTTTCGAAAGAAACTTAGGCGTGAGAAAGTCCTCGGCTTTCTTGCCGAGCAGCCACGCTGCGTCGTCGCCATGGAGGCCTGCGGGAGCGCACATCATTGGGGTCGGGCTATCCGCGACGCCGGGCATGAAGTTCGCTTAATCCCGCCTGCGTACGTCAAGCCTTTTGTCAAACGCCAGAAGAACGACGCGGCGGACGCGGAAGCGATTGCGGAAGCGGCGAGCAGACCCACCATGCGCTTCGTTGCTGTCAAGACGGAGGAACAACAGGCGCGCGCCATGCTGTTTCGGACACGGGATCTCCTGGTCCGTCAACGCACCCAGCTGATCAATGCGCTGCGCGGTCAATTATCCGAACATGGCGTCGTGGCGCCGCAAGGGCCATCAAACGTGGCGATTCTCGCTCAGGCGATCGACGATATGACGCCTTCACTTCCGTTGCTCGTGGTCGAATTGGCGCGCCTATATCTCGATCAGATAGACGGGCTTTCGGAAAAGGTCGCGGGGCTCGAGAAGGCAATAGCGTGCGAAGCCAAGCGGGGCGCCATGACCCGTCGCCTGCAGACAATGCCGGGCGTTGGGCCAATTACAGCCATGGCGATCGAGACCTTCGCGCCGCCAATGGAGGTATTCCGCCGGGGGCGCGATTTCGCAGCCTGGCTCGGGCTGGTCCCTGTGCAACACTCGACCGGAGGCAAGCAGGTTCTCGGGAAAATCTCCAAAATGGGGCAGCGCGATATTCGCCGGCTGTTAATCACCGGCGCAATGGTCATTGTGCGCTGGGCTTGCCGGAAGGGGGCGCGGGAAGGAACCTGGCTGCATCGGATGCTCGGACGCAAACCGCGCATGCTTGTGGCGATCGCCCTCGCCAACAAAATGGCCCGTTCAATCTGGGCCATGCTGACAAAGGGGGAAGATTATCGAGTTCCTGCGGCTGCGGCCATCTGATCCACGATCAGGTTGAGCAGCCAAGGGAACGTCGGGCGTGTGAGGAGGTCGAGGAACGTAAGGGCAAATGATCGGTCAGATCCGGGCCAGGAAAAGCAATAAAATGCCACCGAGCTCAAAAGCTCGCGGCGTTGATTTTGCGCCTGATCCGCGCATCTCCATACCGGCCAGCGGTCATGACAGGCCGCGCTTGAAGGCCTGATACATGATCGCACCCGATCACGCGACCAAACGATTCAAAACCATCTTGCGCGAACGGGGGCATCCATACATGGCATTTGGATCGTCAGCTTCATGAGCTACGATCTCAGCTTCATCGATCTGGAGCAGAAAACCTTGCAACCCCTCGACAACCCGTTCGCCCGAGCTTGTCACCCATGTCTTAAGGTCAGATTGTCACCCGTCTGTCCGGCCGGACAGATGAAATCTGGAGCGGGCGAAGGGATTCGAACCCTCGACCCCAACCTTGGCAAGGTTGTGCTCTACCCCTGAGCTACACCCGCATCCGTGCGGCGGCAGCGCCACCGGCCGCGCTTATGGCGCAGGGATAACGAGAATGCAACTCCCTTCCGCTAAGTCCTTGACACGAAAATGTCCAAGTCGAGCCGCGCCGCGCACGCGGCCGTGATTTGAATTCGCCGGTTTAACCGTGCAAGGCGTGATGATAGAGTGAGTTTCAGGGATGAACGAGGCCCTTAAACCGGACGACGTCACGCAACGCTCGGTCCCGGCGACCGTCGAAACGGCGCGGCCGCGCCGGCGCAGCCTTCTGGTCAGGATCGCGATCGTCGCCGCGTTGGCTGTGGCGGCCGTCTTCGCGTGGCAGAAATTCGAGCACAGCGAGCCCTCGAACCAGGAACGCGAAAACTCGGGCCGCCACGGACAACCGCCGCAGACCGTGCGTGTGGCGCCGATAACACTCGGCGACATGCCGCTGACCATCGACGCCCTCGGCACGGTGACGCCGTTCGAGACTGTCACCGTCCGCACCCAGATCGCCGGCAACCTGCAGCAGGTCGGCTTCACCGAGGGCCAGATCGTCAACAAGGGCGACTTCCTGGCCCAGATCGACCCACGTCCGTATGAGGCGGCGCTGGCGCAGGCGCAGGGCCAATTGGCCAAGGACATGGCGCTGCTCGGCCAGGCCCAGAGCGACCTCGCCCGCTATCAACAGCTCGCCAAGCAGGATTCGATCGCCCATCAGCAGGTCGACGACCAGGCGGCGCTCGTCGCCCAGGACAAGGCCGCGATCGCCGCCGATCAGGCGATGGTCAAGACGGCCGAGCTCAACGTCGGCTACGCCCATATCGTTTCGCCGATCACCGGGCGGGTGGGCCTGAGGCTGGTCGACCCCGGCAACTATCTCCAGCCGTCCGACGCCACCGGCATCGTCGTCATCACCCAGATCGATCCGATCAGCGTCGTATTCACCACCCCCGAGGACAACCTGCCGCGCATCTCCGCGCGGCTCAATTCTGGCGCGGAGCTCAAGGTCACCGTGCTCGATCGCGACAATGTGAGCGCGCTGGCGACCGGGGCATTGACCACCTACGACAGCCAGATCGACGTCACCACCGGGACGATTAGGATGCGGGCGACATTCGCCAATCCGAAAGCCGTTCTGTTCCCCAACCAGTTCGTCAACGTCCGTCTGCTGGTCGACACCATGACCGGGGCGACGCTCGCCCCGAACGCCGCGATCCAGCTCGGCGCATCGGGCAATTTCGTCTACCTCCTCAACGACAATTCGACAGTCTCCAAGCGCGACATCGTCACCGGCCCGGGTAACGGCAAGCTGACCGTGATCACCTCGGGCCTCAAGGCAGGCGACAGGGTGGTGATCGACGGCGTCGACCGTCTGCGCGACGGCGCCAAGGTGACGGTCGTCGGGAGTCCAGGAAGCCCAGGTGCGCAGGGCGTGGACGGCGAGGGGCGCGAGCAAGGCGGCGGACCGGAGGCAGGATCGGCCAACGGCGCCGGCCAGCATCATCAGCGTCGCCACGACCACGCCGGCGCCGGGCAGAACTCGGCCGCGCCTGACGCAGCCGCTCCGGCCAGCCAAGCGCCGCCGGCCGGCGCCGCCGCGAATGGCGCGCCGTCGGCGGGCGGCGCGACGACGCAGGGCCGGGCGCAGTGAAGCCGCGACGCTTCGAGGCCGGGCGGTAAATCCGTCCCGCATTTTCATCGATCGGCCCGTCGCGACCAGTCTCTTGATGATCGCGATCCTGCTCGTCGGCATCGTCGCCTTCCGTTTCTTGCCTCTCTCGGCCCTGCCCGAGGTCGATTATCCGACGATCCAGGTCCAGACTTTCTATCCCGGGGCGAGCCCGGAGGTGATGACCTCGTCGGTGACCGCGCCGCTCGAGCGGCAATTCGGCCAGATGCCGAGCCTGAGCCAGATGATGTCGCAAAGCTCGGCTGGCGCCTCGGTCATTACTCTTCAATTCGGGCTCGACATCAGCCTCGACATCGCCGAGCAGGAGGTGCAGGCGGCGATCAACGCCGCCGGCAATCTTTTGCCCGCCGACCTTCCGGCCCCGCCGATCTACGCCAAGGTCAATCCGGCCGACGCGCCGATCCTGACGCTCGGCGTCGCTTCCGAACTCGATGAAGCTGACCGAGGTCGAAGACATCATCGAAACCCGGCTGGTTCCGAAACTGTCGCAACTGCCAGGCGTCGGTCTGGTGTCGATTTCCGGCGGTCAGCGCCCCGCTGTCCGCATCCACGTCAACCCGCTCGCGCTCTCGGGCGTCGGCATCAACCTGGACGATTTGCGCACGACGATCGCCAACCTCAACGTCAACACGCCCAAAGGAAATTTCGACGGGCCGGCGCAATCGTCCGCGATCAACGCCAATGATCAGATCCGCGATCCGAACGATTATGCCAACGCCGTCATCGCCTACCGCAATAACGCCCCGATCCGGCTTTCTGACGTCGCCAGGGTCGAAATCGCGCCGGAGAACAGTCGGCTCAAGGCGTGGATGAACACAACTCCTGCGCTTATCGTGAACATTCAGCGCCAGCCCGGCGCGAACGTCATTCAGGTCGTCGACAGCATCAAGAAGATATTACCCTCGCTCAGCCAGTCCCTGCCCGCGGCGATCACGGTCAAGCCGCTGACCGACCGCACGATCACCATCAGGGCCTCGGTCGAGGACGTCGAGTTCGAACTCGCGCTCGCCGTCGGCCTCGTGGTGATGGTCATCTTCCTGTTCCTGCGCAACGTCCCGGCGACCATCATTCCGAGCCTGTCGGTGCCGCTCTCGCTGATCGGGGCGCTCGCGATCATGTACCAGGCCGGTTTCAGCCTCGACAATTTGTCGCTGATGGCCTTGACCATAGCCACCGGCTTCGTGGTCGACGATGCGATCGTTGTGATCGAGAACATCGCCCGGTTTCTCGAGGCCGGCGATAGCCCCTACGACGCGGCGATGAAGGGGTCGGCGCAGATCGGCTTCACCATCATTTCGCTCACCGTGTCGCTGATCGCGGTGCTGATCCCGCTCCTTTTCATGGGCGATGTTGTCGGACGGCTGTTCCACGAGTTTGCGATCACGCTCGCCGCCACCATCATCATCTCGGCGGTCGTGTCGCTGACCCTCGTGCCGATGCTGTGCGCCAGGCTCCTGCGTCCGCGGGGCCATGGCGGTGAAGCAAGCGGCGGGCGGTTCTTCCAGGCGCTGACGCGGTTCTACGCCTCGACGCTCCGCGTCGTGCTCAATCATCAGGGGGTCATGCTGATAGTCGCGTTGGGCACGTTCCTGCTCACCGGCTATCTTTACGTGACGATCCCGAAGGGCTTCTTCCCCATTCAGGACACCGGCGTCGTCCAGGGCGTGACCCAGGCGGCGCAGGCGATATCGTTCGACCAGATGGCCGACCATCAGCAGGCGCTGGCAAAGGCCATCCTCGACGATCCGGACGTCGAAAGCCTGTCCTCGTTCATCGGCGTCGATGGCTCGAACGTCACGCTGAACTCCGGCCGCTTCCTCATCAACCTGAAGTCGCACGACAAGCGCAGCGCGACCGCGAGCGACGTCATTCGGCGGCTGCAGCAGGAGACCGCGAGCGTACCAGGCATATCGCTGTTCATGCAGCCGGTTCAGGACCTCTCGATCGACACCGCAGTCAGCGCGACCCAGTATCAGTTCACGCTCGAGAACCAGGATTTGGCGACGCTGCAGACGTGGACGCCGAAAGTGCTCGCGCGTCTCGGCCAGATCAAATCGATCGTCGATGTCGCGAGCGACCTGCAGCCCGACGGCCGCTCGGTGATGATCGACCTCGACCGCGCCAACGCTGCCCGCTTCGGAATCACGCCGGCGATCGTCGACAATGCGCTCTACGACGCCTACGGCCAGCGCATTATCTCGACCATCTTCACCCAGAGCAACCAATATCGGGTGATCCTCGACGTTGATCCGAATATGGCGCGGTCGCTGAAATCGCTGGATTCGCTCTACCTGCCTTCGGCCGCGTCAACCACCGGCCAGACGCCTCTCAACTCGGTCGCCAATTTCACCGTCAAGACCGCGCCGCTCCAGATCTCGCACTTGAAGCAGTTCCCGGTGACCACGATCTCGTTCAACCTCGCGCCCGGCGCTTCGCTCGGCGAGGCGGTTGACGCGATCGGCGCGACTCTCGCCGAAATCGATCTGCCGCCGAGCTTCGCCGTCAGTTTCCAGGGCGCGGCGCAGGCGTTCCAGTCGGCGCTGTCGAACGAGGTCTTCCTGCTCGCGGCGGCGATCGCGGCCATGTATATCGTGCTCGGCGTGCTCTACGAGAGTTTCATCCACCCGATCACGATCCTGACCACCTTGCCCTCTGCCGGCATCGGCGCGCTCTTGACGCTGAACGCCGCCGGGGCCGGGCTCGACATCATCGGCGTCATCGGCATCGTGCTCCTGATCGGGATCGTCAAGAAGAACGCGATCATGATGATCGATTTCGCGCTTGAGGCGCAGCGCCAGCAGGGGCTTCCGGCGCGCGAGGCGATCTATCAGGCCTGTCTCTTGCGCTTAAGGCCGATCCTGATGACGACGGTTGCGGCGATTTTCGGCGCGCTGCCGCTGATGCTCGGGACCGGCGTCGGCTCGGAGCTTCGCCGGCCGCTGGGTCTGGCGATCGTCGGAGGCCTCGCGTTCAGCCAAGTGCTGACGCTTTATACGACTCCGGTCATCTATCTCTTCTTCGAGCGGCTCGGCGAGCGCTTCGGCATGGGCGCCGCCGGTTCGACGCTGGCGACGGAAGCGCCGTGAACAACCGCTTTTCCGAGCTCTTCGTCCGCCGGCCCGTCGCCACGACCCTGTTGACCATCGGCATCATCTTCGCCGGACTGCTCGGCTATTCCCAACTCCCGGTTTCGCCGCTGCCGCAAGTCGACTTCCCGGTAATATCGGTCCAGGCGAACATGCCGGGGGCCAGCCCGGATACCATGGCGACCTCGGTCGCGGCGCCGCTCGAGCGGCATCTTGGCCAGATCGCAGACGTGAACGAGATGTCGTCGCAGAGCACGCTCGGCTCGACCCGCATTACCCTTCAGTTCGGCCTGGACCGCGACATCGACGGGGCGGCGCGCGACGTCCAGGCGGCAATCGTCGCCGCGCGCGTCGACCTGCCGACCAGCCTGCGGCAGAATCCGACCTATCATAAGGTCAATCCGGCCGACGCGCCGATCATGGTCATTGCCATGTCGTCGACGACCCACACGGCGGGACAGCTCTACGATCTCGCGTCCAACGTCCTCCAGCAGAGGCTGTCGCAGCTCCCGGGCATCGGCGAGGTCGACATTTCCGGCGCCGCATTGCCGGCAGTGCGGGTCGAGATCAATCCTGGCGCGATCTTCCACTACGGCATCGGCCTCGAGGACATCCGCGCGGCGCTCGCCTCCGCCAACGCCAACAGTCCGAAGGGCGCAATCGAGGACGACGACTACCACTATCAGGTCTATGCCAACGACCAGGCCTCGCACGCCGACCAATATCGGGATCTGGTGATCGCCTATCGCAACGGTGCGGCGGTCCGGCTCTCCGACGTCGCCGAGGTTCTCGATTCGGTCGAGGACCTGCGAAACGCCGGCCTGGTCAATGGCAAGCCCGGCGTCGCGGTGATCCTGTCGCGTCAGCCGGGCGCGAACATCATCCAGGCCGTCGACGGCGTCCGGGCTGAGCTTCCGCGGTTGATCGCGTCGCTGCCGGGCGACATCGATCTCACGGTTGCCGTCGACCGCTCTAAGACGATCAGGCAATCGTTGCACGACACCGAGAAGACGCTGGTCATCGCCGTCGTCCTGGTGATTCTAGTGGTGTTCGCGTTCCTGCGCAGCGTGCGGGCGGCGGCGATCCCGAGCGTTGCGGTGCCGACCTCGATTATCGGCTCGTTCGGCGTCATGTATCTGCTCGGGTTCAGCCTCAACAACCTGTCGTTGATGGCGCTGACGATTTCGACCGGCTTCGTCGTCGACGACGCCATCGTCGTTCTCGAGAACATCTCACGCTACCTCGAACAGGGCATGCCGCGCCTCGAAGCGGCGATCCGCGGCGCGGGGGAAGTCGGCTTCACCGTCGTCTCGATCAGTCTGTCGCTGATCGCGGTGTTCGCGCCGCTGCTCTTCTTCGGCGGCATCGTCGGGCGCCTGTTCACTGAATTCGCGCTGACGCTGTCCGTGGCCGTCATGATCTCGATGGCCGTCTCGCTGACGACGACGCCGATGATGTGCGCGCTCATCCTGCCGCGCGGACCGCAAGTCGAGCACGGACGCCTCTATCGGGCGACCGAGGGCGTCTTCGATGCAATGTTGGCCTTCTATCGATCGACTTTGCGGATCGCGCTTCGTCATCCCGGGACCGTGGCGCTGTCGCTGTTCGCCACGGTCGGGCTCAATTATTACATGTTCCGCTACCACATGACCTACGGCTTGTTTCCGGTGCAGGATACGGGCCTCATCATCGGGGCGATCCAGGCCGACCAAAGTATCTCCTTCCAGGCGATGAAGGAGAAGTTCACCCAGTTGCAGGACATCGTGCAGGAGGACCCCGCGGTCGAGAGCGTCGTGGGCTTCACCGGCGGGCGGTCAACCAACGCCGGATTTCTGTACTCGTCTTTGAAGCCGTTCGCCGAACGCAAGGTCACAGCCGATCAGGTCGTGACCCGTCTACGCCCCAAGCTGGCTCAAGTCGCGGGCGCGCGGCTCTTCATGGTCGCAGTCTCCGACCTGAGAACCGGCGGGCGGCAAAGCAACGCGACATATCAATATACGCTCCTCTCCGACGACACGGCGGACCTCTATGCCTGGACTCCCAAGTTGGCTGAGGCTCTGATGGCCAGCGAAATAATCAAGGACGTCAATTCCGATCAGCAGATGGGCGGTTTGCAGACCAACGTCACGATCAACCGCGACACGGCGATGCGCCTCGGCCTCACCTTGAGCGCAATCGACAACACCCTCTATGACGCGTTCGGACAACGCCAGGTGTCGACGATCTACAACCCGCTCAACCAGTATCATGTCGTGATGGAGGTCGCGCCGCGCTATTGGCAGGACCCGCGCACGCTCGATCAGATCTACGTGTCGACGTCGGGCGCCGTCGCCACCGGCGTCCAGCAGACGGGCCTCGCGGCCGGCAATTACGTCTCCTCGACCGGAACGCAGAACACCGCGGCTTCGATCGCCGCCGATTCGGCCCGCAACGCGGCGACCAACGCGCTCGCGGCGAGCGGCCATTCGGTCGCTTCGTCGGGGGCGGCGGTTTCGACCTCGCTCGAAACGATGGTTCCGCTTTCGGCTTTCGCGCGTTTCGCGCCCGGCCACACCCCGCTTAGCGTCAATCACCTGGGACCGTTCGCCGCGACGACGATCTCGTTCAACCTCGCCGAGGGCCGATCGCTCAGCGAGGCCAAGACCGAGATCGACAACGCGATCGAGCGTATCGGCATGCCGTCGACCGTCCGCGGCGCCTTCGCCGGCACCGCGGCGACCTATCAGCAATCGCAGTCGAGCATGCCGCTTCTGTTCGGCGCCGCGATCGTCACGATCTATATCGTGCTTGGGATTCTCTACGAGAGCCTGATCCATCCGATCACCATCCTCTCGACCCTGTTCTCCGCCAGCGTCGGAGCGGCGCTGGCGCTGTGGCTGTTCGACGTCCAATTCACCATCATCGCCGCGATCGGGGTTCTGCTCTTGATCGGCATCGTCAAGAAGAATGCGATCATGATGGTCGACTTCGCGCTCGAGGCGGAGCGGGCCGGGCGGAACACGCGCGAGGCGATCGAGGAGGCTTGCCTCATGCGCTTTCGCCCGATCATGATGACGACCTTTGCGGCGCTGTTCGGCGCGCTGCCGCTGGCGTTCGGGACCGGCGAGGGCTCCGAACTCAGGCATCCGCTCGGCATCACCATCGTCGGCGGCCTCATCGTCAGTCAGGCGCTGACGCTCTACACGACCCCGGTGGTTTTCATCTATCTCGACAATTTCGGCAAATGGCTCGCGGGCCTGTGGCGCCGCTACTACCTGCGCGCCGGAGCCGCGCCAATCGCCGGCGCGAGCTGAGATGGAACAGCGCTTTGCATTCGATCGGATCGCGGATGTGTACCGGGCCGCGCGTCCCGGCTATCCGGAAGCGCTTGTCGGGGATGTGATCTTATTCGCTAATCTAAAGCCAAACGATAGGATCCTCGAAGTCGGTTGCGGGACCGGTCAGGCGACGGAGAGTTTCGCAAAGCGAGGTTTTTCGATTCTGGCGATTGACCCCGGATCCGAAATGCTCCGCGGCGCACGCGAGAGCCTGGCAAGCTTCGACAATGTGAGGTTGTTGGAGACCACGTTCGAGGCCTGGCCTGCGAAACAAGGAGAGTTCCGGCTGATTTTCGCTGCGCAGTCGTGGCACTGGGTGGACCCCGGCGTGCGGTTCGTGAAAGCCGCGGAGGCGCTTTCGCCCGATGGTTCGCTCGCGGTGTTCGGACACGTCCCGGTGGGACTGCCCGCTGCGTTGCTCGCTCGATTCAGGGAAATCTACCTGCGGCGCACCGGTAGGTGGGGTCGCCCGCCTGAGGCCTGGTACCTACCCGATGGTCCCTTCAAAGGATGGTTTGATGAGTCCCGGATGTTCGGGCCGGCCGCACACAAGAGCTATCCGTGGAAGTGGCGGCATACGACATCAGGCTACACCGATTTCTTGCGCACGAAATCGGAGCTTCTGATGCTGGAATCTGCGAAGCGTGAAGCGTTGCTTGGGGAAGTTGCGAAGGCAATCGACGATCACGGTGGGAGGCTAACGGTGGACTATGAAACGCATCTCTATATCGCTCGCCGCCTGGCGCCCGATTAAACGAACCGTTCCGCGACATGGTCAGATGGGCAGGGCGTAGCGGCGGGCGATCTCCGCCGCCGCGCGCGCCTCCTCGATCGATATCGGGCCGTTGTTGGCGGCGCGGGCGGCCTTCAGCGCTTCGCCGAGCTCGGGCGGACCGCCGACGTCGCTGAGTTCGCCTGATCCCTTGGCGAGGCGGTCGCGCATGGCCGCCTGCGCATCGTCGTCGGCGAAGGCGACGGCCTGCATGAGCGCCATCACCGGCCGCGGCAAGCCTGAGCACCGCGCCAGCCGATAGGCGTTGAGGAAACGCTTGGCGTCGCGCGGCGAATTGGCGGCAACCGGAGCGAGCGCCGCAAGGAGCGAGGCTTCCGCGCTTGAAAGCGGCTCGACGAGCGCCGACGACAGCTTCGGTTCGAGCGCAGCCGCAGGCTGCCCCGCAGTCGACAGAAGCCGCGCGACCACCCCTTCGCCGTCGGCCCGGTCCCGTGCCGGCAAATTCACCGCGACCTGCAGCCATTTTTCCAACCGCCGGCGCGCTTTGCGCGGGCCGCCGAGCGTGACCGCAAGACGGCCGGGATCGAAAGCCATGAGACCCACGCAGCCGGGTCCGATCGCGCCCTGCGCCGCATCGATCCAGGCGATCGCTGCGCCCGGCGACAGCGCGTCGAGATTGTCGATCGCCAGGATGAGTCGGTCCGGGGCCGGCGCCGCCGGATTCGGATGTCCGATCCTTGCGCCAAGGGCGGCGAGAAAGGCCCGCGCCGCGGCCGCTGGCGCACGACCTGAGTCGAGAAATTCCGGCCCCGGGGCGCGGACGGACGCCTTGCCCCCGGCACGCTGGGTCGCCGCTTCGGCGCGCTTGGCTGCCCCTTCCGCTTCGGCGGTCAGCGCGGCGACGCGTTGATTGAGCCGCGTCGCCCGCTGATCGAGGTCGCGGCGCCGTTCGCGGGCCTCGAGATTGAGCAGCCGCGCGCCGCGCAAAAGCAGGTTCGAGAATCCGAGCGCGCGCCATAGGTTGAGCGCGATCGCCAATCCGCCAAGGACGTAGAGAACCTGCGACGCCCGATCGAACCATTCGCCGTGGGCCGCGATCCAATCGGCGACGGGCCGGAACGCGTCGCCCAGCCGCTCGATCCCGGCCAGCGCCGCCGCTCCGTGCAATGAGCCCAACCCGAAGGCGAGTGCGAAGGCGACGATCGCCCATATGAGCAGCCGGGCCTGGCTTCCGTAGCCCCATATCGCATTGAACACGATTCCCATGCGGGCGCCCGCGCCGAGGGTCGACATGTCTCGCGCCAGATGGCGATAGCTTGCGTCCGCGTCTGATCCCGCGAGGCCGAATCGGCGCAGCCGCGCTTCGATCGTCCCGCGGCGCGCGCGGGCGAAAACGTCGACGCGCGAGCCAGGGGTCTCGAACAGCAGAGTGTCGGCGAGCCGCGCACGCTTGGCCTCGATGTCGTCTCGTTGCGCGCGCTCGGTCTCCAGCTTGGAGATCACCTCGTCGTGACGATCGGACGCGGCTCTCGCGGCGCGATGCGGATCGCCGCCGGCATGGCCGGTCTCGTCGAGCAGGGCCGAATAATCGACGCCGCCGGGCTCGCGATCGAGCGCGGCGTATGCGGCGCTGGCGATGGCCACCGGCGCCTCGAGGCCGCTCCCCGCGTCCACATGCGCCACGACCACCCGCGGCAGCGCCCCGCCGCCCGAAGCCGCCGCTGAAGCGCTGAGCTCAACGATCGACTGTGCCAGGCGCCTTAGCGCGAATGTCTTGCCCGCGCCCGACGCCCCGGCTACCGCAGCCAAAAACGGAGTCTGGACCTGCGGAGTCACGCAAAGCTGGGCCAGCGGCTGCACCGCCTCCGCGGCGCCCAGGACGTCGGCTCCGTCGACCGATTCGCCGAGGAAGATCGGGTCAGTCCGGACGGAGGCGGGAGGCGGCGTGATCGAAACCGCCGGCGCCGCCGATTGTACGGAAGCCCGGGCGGGGAGCGGGATAGACGGCTTGTCGCTCGCCCCGATCCCGCCGAGCAGGCGAACCTTCGAATTCACGCTGGGCTCGGACAAACGATCCTCCTCGGCGTGCGCTCACGGGATCCAGCCGGAAGCGCAGTGATTTCAGTGCGCGGCCCTAACGAACGCAAGGTTACCCTCAAGTCAAGCCACAACGTGGCGCCGGTCGGGGATCGCGCCAAGGCGACGCAGACCGGCGCCATTCGCGGGCGGCGGCGGTTGAGCGCAGAAAAATCGCCAGGCGGAAGACCTTAAGGCGATTTCATTACGCGCTTTTAACCAGCGGCGGCCAAGTATGTCGCGGCGAGGGCCGCCGGCCCCAGCGCCGCGAGCAGAACCTTCACGATCCAGAACCCCGTGCAGTTCCGCCAAAGCAGCGCGCCAGCGCCGATCCTCGCCGAAACGATTGAGAAGCCGGCCAAGACGCTTGCTCGCTGTACCGCCAGCGGGCGCCCGGTCGCGTGGGCCTCCTCGCGACCGGGAATGGCGCCCTTCGGTGGTCTCCCAAGAGATCATGCCGAGCGGCGCTCAAGGGCCGCGCCTCGTGCCCCTGCGAGGCGCGGCCTCAGCTTTGATGCCGCCTCCGGCCGAGCGCCCCGGCCTATCCCGAACACGCCAAATGCGATTAAGTCGCCGCGAACCTGGTCCGTTCGATGGAGGCTTGAGCCCTTGTACGCATTCGCTTCGCCGACGCAAGACGCGACGCCGGTCTGGTTGGTCGACGCCGACAATTGGGACGAGGTCAAAACCTCGATCGCCGCGGCCGCGGCCGCGTTCGCCGAGCGCTGCGGGTTCAAGCCAAAGGCCGGACGGATGCAGTTTCTCCCCGGCGAGGGCGGGGCGCTTGCCGGGGTCTTGTTCGGCGTCGACGGTGAGAGCGCGCCCGCCCGCGATCCGTTTGCCGCCGGCAAGCTCGCGACGTTGCTGCCCGAGGGCGTCTACCGGTTCGCCAACCCGCCTCATGACGCAGATCTCGCCGCGCTCGGCTTCCTGCTCGCGCTCTACGCCTATGACCGGTTCAAGTTCAATTCGACGCCAAAGCCCCGACTCGTCGCGCCCGATAGCGCCGACAAGGAGCGGCTCGAGCGGATCGCGGCGGCGGTCGGCTTCGGACGCGATCTCGTCAACGCGCCGGCCAACGCGCTCGGGCCCCATGCGCTCGAGCAGGAGGCCGTCAAGCTTGCCGAGCGGTTTGACGCCAGCGTCAGCATGGTCCGCGGCGACGAGCTTCTCGCCGCGAATTTTCCGCTCATCCACGCAGTCGGCTGCGCCGCCGCTGAAGAGCCGCGGATCGTCGACTTTTCCTGGGGGCGGGAAGACGCGCCGAAGGTCGCGCTCATCGGCAAGGGCGTCACCTTCGACACCGGCGGCCTCGACATCAAGCCGGCCTCGGGCATGGAATTGATGAAAAAGGACATGGGCGGGGCGGCGACGGCGCTGACGCTCGCGCAGCTCGTGATGGAGGAAGGGCTCGATCTTCGCCTGAGGGTCGTGATCCCGATCGTCGAGAACGCGATCTCGGGCCCGGCGATGCGGCCGGGCGATGTCCTGAAGAGCCGCAAGGGGCTCTCGGTCGAGGTCGGCAACACCGACGCCGAGGGCCGGCTCATCCTTGCCGACGCGCTTGCGCTCGCCGACGAGGACGCGCCGGAGCTGATGCTCGATTTCGCGACGCTGACTGGCGCGGCGCGGGTCGCGCTCGGCCCCGACCTGCCGCCCTTCTATACCGACGACGACACGCTCGCCGCCTCGATCGCGGCTCATGCGACGCGCGTCCGCGATCCCGTATGGCGGATGCCGCTCTGGCGCCCCTATGACGCGATGATCGAGGGCACGGTCGCCGACATCTCGAATTCGGGCTCGGGCGGCGGCATGGCCGGCTCGATCACCGCTGCGCTGTTCCTTCGCCGGTTCGTCGACAAAGCGAAGGCGTGGGCGCATTTCGACGTCTACGCCTGGAACCCGAAGCCGCGCGCCCACGGGCCCGTAGGCGGCGAGATCCAGGCGGCGCGGGCGCTGTTCGAGCTTTTGAGCGAGCGCTATCCGCGGCGGTGAGGAAACATGGGCTTCAATTTGGCCCCGAGAGGTGTTCAATGAAACAGGTCCGGCGCGGATAAACCGTTGGTCTCTCAGACTGCAAAGCGCGTTCACAAGCGACGCGCCGCTCTCAAGGCGGCGGGCTTGCGGCCTATTGAGATCTGGATTCCTGACACACGCCGCCCAGGGTTCGCTGAAGAGGCTCGCCGGCAGAGCCGCATCGCCGCTGCGTCCGATCTCGCAGACCCCGATTTATTGACCCTCATGGACGGCATGGCGAAGTAGGCGGCCGTCTCACCCCACGAGCCACGGCAAGAGCGCCGGGATCACCGCCGGTGTGACGACGGCGTTCAGGCCCATGGCGAGTCCGGCGAAGACGCCCGCGACCGGATCGACCGCGAACGCTCGCGCGGTGCCGATGCCGTGCGAGGCGAGGCCGACGGCGAAGCCGCGCGCGGCGTAGTCGGTGACGCCGAGCGCGTTCATCAGCGGCGTGACGATGACCGCGCCGAGGATGCCGGTGGCGATGACGAGAACGCCGGTCAGCGGCGCCGCGCCGCCGAGTCCCTCGGTGACCGCCATCGCCACGCCGGCGGTGATCGACTTTGGCGCGAGCGCGATCAGGACGGTGCGCGGCGCCCCGAGCCCTTTGGCGACCAGCACCGCCGACAGGATCGCGACGACGGCGCCGACGATGAGCGACGCGGCGAGAGGCCAGAAATTCCGCTTGATGAGCGCGAGGTTGGTATAGATCGGCACGCCGAGCGCAACCGTCGCCGGCCCCAGCAGGAAATGAACAAACTGGGCGCCGTTGAAATAAGTCTGATAGTCTGTGCCCGCGAGCTTGAGCAGGCCGCCGAGCAGCGCGATCGCAATCGCAACTGGATTGACGAGGGGGTGGCGATGCGCCGCCCGGGCGAGAGCGTCGGCGACGAGGAAGGCGCCAAGCGTCGCCGTCAGCCAGAAGAGCGGCGTCGTCTGGAGATAGACCCAGAGTCGGAACGGCGTCATGCCTCGCCCTTCGCTCCGACGAGGCGCTTGACGAGGAGAAAGACGCCGACGGTCACGATCAGCGTGACCACGGTCGAGACCACGAGCGCCGCCGCCAGCGCCAGACCCTGGTCGCGCAGGAGCCCGAGATATTGGACCACCCCGACGCCCGCCGGCACGAACAGGAGCGGCAGCGCGGCGAGCAGTCCGCGCGCCGCCTGCCCGAGGTCGCTCGCCGCCAGCGCCTCCTCGTCGAACGGCCTTGAGCGCCGGATGACGGCCAGCGCGACGACAAGCAGCGCAAGCCCGATCACCGGACCGGGGGCGGGAAGCGCGAGCCCGCGCGCCGCGACTTCGCCGACGAGCTGAAACACGAGCAGGATGAAAAAGCCGCGGATCATCGCCATGGTTGTCGCCGCAACGAGGCGGGGCGGTCAATGCGTCGGTCACGCCCGGCGCGAGAGCGGTCGTGCAAGCCATGGGAGCCTTCGCTGACTTCGCCCAGATTCGAAATGCGTCCGAGATCGACCGGTCGCCGGGTCCTCGAACATCGCCCCGCCCCGGGGTCGGCCTGGCGTCGCTCGAAAAAAGGCGACTTGTTCTTCCCTCGTCGCCGCGCGATACCGCACCATCGCTGGCGAGGGGATCTGCGAATGGCGTTGACCAAACACAACAGGCTGACAGTCGCCGGCTTGCGCGCAGTCAAGGGCAAACGGCAGCTGACGATGCTGTTTGTCGAAACGCCCGAGGAAGCGGCGGCGGCGGCCGCGGCTGGAATCGACATCCTCTCGATCGTTGAACCCTTATGGTCGCCCGCCATGCGCGAGGCGGCGGGCGGCTGCTTCGTGCAGGTCGGCCTCCTCTACGGCCAGCACTGCACCTATGAGGACTATCTGCGCGCCGCGCACAAAAACCTGATGATCGGCGGCGACGCATTCTATTGCGCCGGCAGCCTCGATACGATCGCCAAGCTCGCGGCCGAGGGCATTCCTGTCGTCGGCCATGTCGGACTCATCCCCGCGCGGGCCACCTGGACCGGCGGATTCAAGGCGGTGGGCAAGACCGCCGCGGAAGCGATGCGCGTCTACGAGCACGTCAAGAGCTCGAGGCTGCCGGCGCCGTCGCGGCGGAGATCGAGGTCGTGCCGGCGCGCGTCGCGTCGGAGATCTCGAAGCGCACGTCGCTCTTTCTCATGTCGATGGGCGCGGGCTCAGGCTGCGACGCGCAATATTTGTTCGCCGAGGACGTGCTCGGCTATTCGCGCGGCCATCAGCCCCGTCACGCCAAGGTCTACCGCAACTTCCGAGCCGAATACGAGCGCCTGCAGCGCGAGCGCGTCGCCGCCTTCCAGGAATTCCGCGCCGACGTCGAAAAAGGCGCGTATCCCGAGGACAAGCATCTGGTGCCGATCGCCGACGCCGAGTTCGAGGCGTTCGTGAAGGGGCTGGGGAAATAGTCCAGGCAGATTCTAAGCTGCCCCCGTCCAATCCAGCACGATCTTGCCGCTCTCGCCGCGGCGCATGATCTCGAAGCCTTCGAGGAAGCGGCTCGCCGGCAGGCGGTGGGTGATGACCTTGCGCACGTCGAGGCCGCTCTCCAGCATCGCGATCATCTTGTGCCAGGTCTCGAACATTTGGCGCCCGTAGATGCCCTTGATGGTGAGCTGCTTGAAGATGACCTTGTTCCAGTCGACTTGCGTCGGCTTCGCCGGCAGGCCGAGCAGGGCGACGTGGCCGCCGACGATGATCGCGTCGAACAATTGATCGAACGCCGCCGGCGCGCCGCTCATCTCGAGCGCGACGTCGAAGCCCTCCCTCATCTTGAGGCGGCTCATCGTCTCCTTGAGGTCGGTCTTCGACACGTCGACCGCGACCACGTCGGCGACTTCCTCGGCGAGCTTGAGGCGGCGCGGATTGATGTCGGTGATGACGACATGCCGGGCGCCGACGTGGCGGGCGACGGCGCCGGCCATGATGCCGATCGGGCCCGCCCCGGTGATCAGCACGTCCTCCCCGACCAGATCGAAGGCGAGCGCGGTATGGACCGCGTTGCCGAGCGGGTCGAGGATCGCGCCGAGTTCGTCGTCGACATCGTCGGGCAGGGGCACGATGTTGAACGCCGGCACCCGCACATATTCGGCGAAGGCGCCGGGGATGTTGACGCCGATGCCTTGCGTCTCGGGATCGAGATGATAGCGTCCCCCGCGCGCCGCCCTGCTCCTCATCCCGATCACGTGGCCCTCGCCCGAGACGCGCTGGCCGACCTTGAGCCGCCTGACGTTGGCGCCGAGCGCTGCGATCTCGCCCGAATATTCATGTCCGATCGTCATCGGCGTCGGGATCGTCTTCTGCGCCCACTCGTCCCAGTTGAAGATATGGACGTCGGTGCCGCAGATGCCGGTCTTGCGGATCTTGACCAGCACATCGTCGGGGCCGATCTCGGGGATCGGCTGCTGTTCGAGCCACAGCCCCGGCTCCGGCTTTTCCTTGACGAGGGCTTTCATTGGGGTTCGCTCCAGTGTCGACAGTCGTTCAACATGCCTTACCGCGCCCGAGCGAGACTGGCGACAGCATCATAGGCAAGGGGTACAGTCGATCCGTGCTCCGAAGCCGGAGCGACGAATGGAGGTAGCGCATGACCTTACTTCGCCGCATCGATCGCCTGTTCACTCCTTCCCCGATCGGACCGGGGTTCGCCGGGCCGCGCCATAAAGCCAGGCTCATGATTCCTCCGGGCGATTTCGCTCAGACGAATCCGTTCTTCCTGATGGCCGATGACCGGACGGAGGTCGGTGGAGAGTTCGGCGAAGCGCATCCTCATGCCGGACTCGAGACGGTCACCTTCATGCTGAGCGGCAGCTTCGAGGACCTGGAAGGCAGGCTCGAACCGGGCGACGTCGAGTGGATGACGTCCGGGCGCGGGATCGTCCACGGCCAGGACACCGTCACTTCGAACGGCATGCGGCTCTTCCAGCTCTGGATCGTCCTGCCCGAGGATCAGCGCCGATCCGCGCCGCGCGTGCAACGCCTGCGCGGGCGCGCCATGCCGGTCAGAACCGAGCCCGGGGCGGAAGCCCGAGTCTACAGCGGTAAATCGGGGGACGTCGTCGCCCGGACGGCGAACGCCGCGCCGGTGACGCTGATCGACCTTGAGCTTCGACCGGACGCGGTCTTCGAACAGGATCTGCCTGCTTCGTACAATGGGTTCATCATCGTAATCGAGGGCGCAGTCGTCGCAGGCGACCCCGGGAAGACGGTCGCGAAGGATCAGGTCGGCTGGCTCGACCGGCCGGCCGGCGCCGGCGCGAGCGTTCTTCGCTTGCGTGCAGCCGAGGGGGCCGCGCGCGTCCTGATCTACGCCGGCGAGCCGCAGGAGTTGAGGCTCGCGGCCAGAGGCCCCTTCATCGCCGGATCGGACGCCGAGCTGGCGGATCTTTTCGCGGCCTACCGACGCGGCGAGTTCCCGCTACGCGAGCAGCCTCAGGCAGGAGGTCGGTTAGGGACTCTTCGCCGCAGGCTCTATCGGAGGGACAGAAAGTGGCGATATCAACTTGTGATAATCGGAATGTTGTGCTATAGTGCCGGTCTTGTCGGAGGCTTGAGATGGTCCCCGGGCCGGCAAGGCGACGCGGGTGTCGTCCGGCCGGCCAAATGGACGGGGCGAGGATTGGGGAGATTCGCGGATTCTGAGCTTAGACCATTGAAATTGCTATTAAATCGTTTTTTGAATTCCTTCCGCCTGGACTCGGAATTCCTTCCGCTTTCCTTTGTTTTCCTTCCGCTTTTTCTTTTCTTTTCCTTCCATCCGCTTTGTTTTCCTGCGCCGGGAATTGGTCGCGCTGGCCGCCGGCGGCTCGGGATTGCACCGGGCCAGAGTGGTCAACTACCGCGCCCGTTCCCAGCCGCCCTCGTCGCTCTCGCGCCAATAGCTGATCGCGGACCCCATGTCCTTGAGACGTCGCCATTCGGCGCGGGCGAGCGCGAGCGCCGTCTCGTCGCGGCCGTCGAATAGGAGAAGAGCGAGATCGAACGCCGCGTCGCCCTCAGCGGCCTCGGCGCCGGAGAGCCTGACCAGCACCGTCGCGCCGTTGGGATTATCGGCCTTGCTGGTCAAGAAAATTGGCTGCGTCGTCGGATCTCCGTCGCCCGCCGCGCCATGCGGCAGGAAGCTCGCGTCGTCATAGGTCCACAATCGCTCGTTGAGCGCCGCGGCCATCTCCTCCGATGATGCCCGGACGACGACGCGCTGGCCGTTGTCCAGGGCGCGCTCGATGATGCGCGGGAGCGCCTCGTCGACGCGCCGGCGCTCGAGATGATGGAAGCGGACCTCGCTCACTCGCCCGCCGGACCGACGATGACGAAGGTGCGATCCGAGCCGGTCGCCATCAGCCCGAGGCTCACGCCTCCCGGTTCGTGCTCCTCAGTCTTGCCTGCAACGTAGACGTCGCCGCGCTCGCGCGAGGCGGCGAGATATTCGCGCGCGTCCTGGGTCATGCCGCGCAGCACGGTGCGGCTCTTGCCCGCGTCCCAGCCGAGCGCCGCCTTGAGCGCCGCGGTCTGAAAGCGCTCGAAATTCGTGTTCGTGCGGGCGTTCGCCGGTTCGCCGATGCGCGCCTCGAAGCGGAGGAATTCGTCGCCGCGGCAGGAAAGCGTCGCGTCGACGTCGACCTTTGTCGTCACGTCGAACACGTTCGAGTCGGAGCGCGTCCGCGAGACGACGATCGCGCGTCCGAACTCGACCTGCATGTCGCTCGCCTCGGTGCGCAGGGCGGCGGAGAACGCGTCGCATCCGGTGATCGCCCACGCGCGCTCGCCCGTCCCGCTCCAGGCGGCGGCAAGCGCGAAGATCGTGGATCGAAACCGCATCTTGACGCCCTCCGCGCCGATTCTCGAATCAAATGGTCAACGAGAGCCTAATCCTCGTAGGAGTTGGCCATTAGACGATTGAGAAGTCGCACTCCCCACCCTGAGCCCCAGGATTGGTTGATGTCCGAAGGCGGCGAAGCCATCGCCGTGCCGGCGACGTCAATATGCGCCCACGGCGTCTCCCTGATGAATCGCTGCAGGAATTGCGCGGCGGTGATCGAGCCGCCGCTGCGGCCGGCGGCGTTCTTCATGTCGGCGAATTTCGAATCGATAAGCTTGTCGTAAGCCGCGCCCAGCGGCAAGCGCCAAACCTTTTCACCCGACGCCTCGCCTGCCGCGGCTAGGCGCTGGGCGAGCTCGTCGTTATTGGCGAAAAGCCCCGCCATTTCATGCCCGAGCGCGACCATGATTGCGCCGGTCAACGTGGCGAGGTCGATGATCGCCCGCGGGGAATAAGTCTCCTGCGCGTACCAGAGCGCGTCCGCCAGCACGAGGCGCCCCTCGGCGTCTGTATTGACGATCTCGATCGTCTGCCCGGACATCGAGGTTATGATGTCGCCGGGGCGGATCGCGTCGCCGTCGGGCATGTTCTCGACCAGGCCGACGACGCCGACCACGTTGACTTTGGCCTTGCGCGCGGCGAGGGCGTGCAACAGTCCGACCACGCAAGCCGCGCCGCCCATGTCGCCTTTCATGTCCTCCATGCCGGCGGAGGGCTTGATGGAGATGCCGCCGGAATCGAAACACACCCCCTTGCCCACGACGGCGATCGGTTTGGTCCGTTTCGATCGCGCCCCGCTCCACCGCATGGCGACGAGGCGGCTCTCGCGCGCCGACCCCCGGCCCACCGCCAGGAGAGCGTTCATCCCCAGCTTTCCCATCGCCTTCTCGTCGAGCGTCTTCACCTCGACGCCCAACTTTTCCAACGACTTGACCCGATCGGCGAACTCGACCGGAAAGAGCACGTTCGGCGGCTCGTTGACCAGGTCGCGAGCCATCTCCACGCCTTCGGCGACGGCGAAGCGGTCCTGCGCGGCGGCGCGCGCGGCTACTGCGTGGCTCGAGCCGATCAGAAAGTCGGGCGCTTCGGCGTTATCGTCTTCCGCGTCCTTCTTGCGCGTCTTGTATTTGTCAAACCGGTAGCCGCGAAGCCGAAGGCCAAGAGCGAAATCGGCCGCCGCCGGGCCGTCCCATGTTCCGGCCGGGGCCTCAAACGCAACTTCGACCCGCTTCGCGCCGGTAAGCTTGCCGAAAGTGAAGCCGCCGAGCGTGATAAAGTCGACCGGCGCGTTGTCCTTGCCCGGTGCGACGCCGACAACGACGAGCCGAGAAGCGTCGAGACCCGCGGGCGCAAGGATGTCGAGCGCGGTGCGCTGGGCGCCGCGAAAGTTGGACGCTTTGGCGGCGGCGCGGATCAACGGCTCGAGATCGCCGAATTGGGCCGTCACCATCGGGGCGGCCTTCATGTCGGCGCCGACGAACACGACAAGCGCGCTGCCTTTGGGCGCGGACAGAGACCCGAAGGCGACCTTGACGACACCGCTCATGACAAACGTGCTTTCCTGGTCCGGATTTCGTGGCTTAGGCCTGCCGGCGTGAAGAGACAGGCGGCGGCGCCGACATATCAGGGGGTTTGCGGGCCTCGTCAATAAGCTGCCGCGATTGGTTGGCACATTCCGGCCGGGTTAGGGTCTCACGCCAAACGACAAGAGCAAAATCGCCTTGCCAGGACGGAACGCACCATTTAGGCGCAGCCAGCGGGCGCGCCCGCGCTGACGCGAGATTGTTCCGCCACGGGACCCTGCGACCTCAATGATTCGAATCGAGCGCTATATATTCAGGACGGCAATGACCGCCTTCCTCTCCGGGCTCGTTGTGCTAACCGGGGTCGTCTGGGTCACGCAGGCGCTGCGGCAAATCGACCTCATCACCAGCAAAGGCCAGACTATTCTGATCTTCCTGATGATGACGGGACTAACGCTGCCAGCGCTCATTGCGTTTATCGGCCCCGTGGCCCTGTTCGCCGGGATTCTTTATACGCTAAACAAGCTCAATGGCGACAGCGAACTCGTCGTTATGGCCGCGTCCGGCGTTTCGCCCCTCCGGCTGTTACGCCCGATGGCGCTCTTGTCAGGGCTCGTGTTTGCGGTCGTGGCGGCGCTCTATATCCAGGTACTGCCGTGGAGTTTTGGCGCAATCGAAACTCTAACGACATTCGTGCACGCCGACTTCATCGCCAACTTTGCGCGTCCCGGCGCTTTTTCCCAGCTGGAGAACGGGTTCGTGTTTCATTTTCGCGACCGCACGCCTGACGGGGCGCTCCATGGAGTGTTCATGCAGGACATGCGGGATCCGTCCAAAGTCACGACCTATATTGCGGAGGTGGGTAAAACGGTCGACCGTGACGGGGCGAGTTACCTCCAGTTGTCAAAAGGCGTCCTTTTGCGGCCACAATCGGCTGGCGATTCGGCGATGGTGACGTTCGAGGACTATACGATTGACCTATCCCAATTCATCCACGCCGTGGGCGCGATCAAGAGGCCGAACGAGCGCTCAACGGCGCAATTGATGGCGCCCGACGCTCGCGATCGCGCTGATCCGGCGCTATTGGGACACATCCGCAGCGAGCTGCTCGATCGCCTCGCGAGCCCGCTCTATGCTTTGGTCGCCGGTCTCATCGCTTTCGCGGCGCTCGGGGAGGCGCGCACCACCCGGCAGGGGCGCGGACTTGCGATTGCCGGGGCGGTCCTCGCGTTTGCTGCCCTTCGAACGTTCGGAATCGCGGCGACGATGCTCTCCGTGGGCGATCCATCCGCCGCTGTATTCGCCTGGTTGCTCCCGATCGCCGCCTGCTTGGGGGCTCTGGCTCTGACCTTACGTCGCTTGTTCGCCAGGCGAGCCCCGGCGGCCGTAGGGAGCCCGGCGTGATCGGCCGAACGCTCTCGTTTTATCTCGCCGAACGCTTCGCGCGCACGGTCATTGCTGCGTTTTTGCTGGTCTTCGTGCTTATTTACGCCGTCGATCTGGTCGAACTCCTGCGCCGCTCGGGCGACTCGAAGCGGGCGACTGGCGTCCTCGTCGCCCTCCTATCGTTCTTGCGGACACCTTCGTTCGCCGAGCAGGCTTTGCCATTCGCAGTTCTGTTCGGGTCGATGATCGCATTCCTAAACTTATCGCGGAAAATGGAGCTGGTGGTAGCGCGGGCGGCGGGCGTGTCGGTCTGGCAACTATTGACCCCGCCGCTCCTGGTGATCTTCGCGATTGGTGTATTCTCGGTCGCCGCCTATAACCCAGCGTCAACCTGGATGAAGCAAAAGTCGGACGAGATCGAGTCGAGCGTCTTTGGCGGCCCGGCGCTCGGCTCGATCGGTATGTGGATTCGGCAGAAAAGCGTCGATGGTCAGGCCGTCATCCGCGCCGATGCGAGGAGCGGCGACGGCGTTGAGTTCAAAGGGCTCCAGATTTTCAACTTTGATGACCACGGCAATTTCGTGGAACGCTTGCAGGCGGCCTCGGGCGAGTTGCATGATGGGTTTTGGACATTGCACAATGCTGTCGTGGTGACTCCGGGTTTTGAGGCGATGCCGGTCTCCACTTACCTTCTCGCCACAAATCTCGATCGAACGGAGGTCGCTCAGGCATTCGTAGCGCCCGAGACAGTGTCCTTTTGGCGCTTGCCCGGGCTTGCGAATCAGACCTCGCGCGCTGGGCTCGATCCGACGGCTTACCAGCTGAAGTATCAGGAACTTCTCGCCCGTCCCCTCACGCTGGCGTCGATGGTGTTGGTCGCCGCATGCTTTTCGTTAAGATTTTTCCGAATGGGTGGGATCGAATATATGGTTTCTGGTGGCGTTGTGGCAGGGTTCGTGCTTTATGTGGCGACCAAAGTGGTCAACGATTTGGGCGGAGCGGGCTTCCTCAGCACCTCGGTGGCTGGATGGGCGCCCGGCGTCGTCGGTTGCTTGTTTGGCGTGTATGTGCTGCTGCAACGAGAGGATGGTTGATGGGTTTCGCCGTCAGCTTTTCCTTTAAGCCAATTCTTCGCCGCGCCCGCCTGGGACTGCTCGCGCTCGCGGTTGCGTGCCTGGCGGCGTCGACCCATCTGGCCGCCGGCCCGGCGGCGGCGGAAACCCAGCCGGCAAGCGCCAACTCGACCCAAGCCAAGCCGTCGGACAAGCTCGTCATCGATGCTGATCAGGTGATCTACGACAAAGACAAGAACACGGTCACAGCGGCGGGCTCGGTTCAGCTGTTCTATCAGGGTCGTGTCCTTCAGGCCGATCGGGTCATCTATGAACGGGCGAGCAAGCGCGTCTACGCCCAAGGCCATGCGAAGATGACCGATGAGCACGGCAATATCGTCTACGGAACCCGGTTCGAGCTCAGCGACGATTTTCGCGACGGTTTCATCGACAGCGTCCAAGTTCTGACAACTGACAAGACGCGCTTCAGCTCGCCGCGCGTCGAGCGCTCGAACGGCGACATCACGGTGCTGCAGAATGGCGCATATACCGCTTGCGAGCCGTGCAAGGACCACCCCGAACGGCCCCCGTTCTGGCAGGTGCGGGCGACCAAGATCATCGAGAACCAACAGACGCACACAATCTATTATGAGAACGCTCAGCTTCTGTTTTGGGGCTTTCCCGTCTTCTGGTTCCCCTATTTTTCGTCGCCCGACGCGACCGTCAACAAGCAGACTGGCCTTTTGGCGCCGTCGATCGTTTCGGGCACCAACCTCGGAACCGGCTTTAGTATGCCGTACTTCATCAACCTGGCGCCGAACTACGACCTGACGCTCATTCCAACCTATCTTTCGAGACAAGGCCTGCTCGGCCAAGTCGACTGGCGTCAGCGGACCGACAACGGGATTTACAACATCCGCGCGACCGGGATTGACCAGCAGCAGCCGGACGCTTTCTCCGGCTTTCCCTACGGCGCGGGCGGCTTTCGCGAGCGCGGATCGATTGAATCGGCCGGCAACTTCCTTCTCAACGACATGTGGCAGTTCGGCTGGAACGGCACATGGATGAGCGACAAGTTCTTCCTCAACGATTACCGGCTCCAGGGTATCAACTTCGACAATTTCTATTTCCAGGATGTGATCTCGTCGGTCTATCTGCGCGGACAGGCGGCGCAGAGCTTCTTCGACCTCAGCGTCTACCATTTCGAGGGCACGACGGCGAGCGACGACAATCGCACGTTGCCGGTCGCAGTGCCGGTGTTCGACTTCAATCGCGTCATCAACGTGCCCGCCGACCGCACTTACGGGATCGGCGGCGAGCTGACGATCGACACCAACGTCGCCAACATCGACCAGACCAACGCGGCTTTCCAATCGACCGGCGTGCAGACGTTCGACAACGCTTTCCACCTCTACAATGTCTGCGAGACGCAGGTTGGCTCCGTTTCCGTAAACACCTATTTTCCCGGCAAATGTTTGTTGCGCGGCGTTGCCGGCGATTACACGCGCGCGACGGGACAGCTTTCCTGGCAACGCTCCTATATCGATCCCATTGGCGAGGTGTGGAAGCCGTTCCTGTTCGGTCGTCTCGACGGCGAGGCCACCGAACTCAACGAGACCGGATCGATCACCTACGCGAGCTCCGTCGGCGTGAGCACCGTCGCCAACTCGAGCCAGGCTGCTTTCTTCTCTGGATCGGACCAGGGCGCTTTCGCCCGCGGCATGGCTGGCGCCGGTCTCGAATACCGCTATCCATTCGTCTCGACTTCGTCCTGGGGCACGCAGACGGTCACGCCAATCGCGCAGTTCATCGCCCGGCCGAGCGAGGTCATCCCCAGGATCCAGCCCGACGAGGATTCCCAGAGCCTCGTTTTCGACGAAACGAACCTTTTCGCCTGGAACAAGTTCTCCGGTTACGATCGAGTCGAAGGCGGCACACGGCTAAACTATGGACTGCAATACACCGCCGACTTTGCCAACGGAGGACACGCGAGTTTCGTCGGCGGGGAATCGATCCAGGTCGCCGGGCAGAATTCCTACACGCTCTATGATCCCGCCAACACCGGCTTGGACTCCGGCCTGGACAAGAAATTCTCCAACTTCGTCTTCGGCGAGACGCTGCAGCCGACTTCGAACCCGATTACGTTGATGAGCAAGCAGCAGTTCGACAGTTCGACCCTCCAGCTCGCACGCTTCGACGGAATCGCCAGGGCGGAATATGCCGGCGTCAGCGGCAGCGTCGACTACGCGCTCTACGCGGCCCAGCCGGCGCTCGGATTGGAGTTCCCCCGCGAGGGCCTAACTGGGAACATCGGATATAAATTCCAGGATCGCTGGTCGGTCAACGGGTCGCTCGTGCTCGACATGTCGCGCCATTACTATGACACGCTCGGCCAGACGACGCCGGTTCTCTACCCCGTCGGCTATTCGCTCGGGGTCGGCTACAAGGACGATTGCACAACCTTGACGATCAGATACTCGTCCAATGTCAGCCAGCCGGCCGTCTACAGCGAATTTCCCGGCGGCCCCGTCATCTATAACCCGGCGACGCGCAATCAGACTCTGATGTTCGAGCTCGTGCTGCGCACGCTCGGCGATGTGAAGGCGAACGTCGGCGTCGGCTCGACACCCAATTTGTGAAGCCGCTTCTCAAGCTATGACCGGCGACAAGCCGCCGCTGGCGATGACGATGGGCGACCCGGCTGGGATCGGTCCGGAGCTAGCGTGCGCCGCGTGGCGTGAGCGGACGAGCAGCGCGCCGTTCTTCGTATTCGCGGCGCCGGGTGTCCTCGCCGCTGCCGCCAAGCGCGCCGGCCTCGCGGCGCCGGTCTTAGAAACCGACCTCGCCGGGGCTGCGGCGGCGTTTTCCAAGGGCCTGCCGGTCGTCTCGCTCAAGAGCGCGGTCGAAGACGCGCCCGGCCGCCCGACCACGGCCAACGCCGCAGCGACAATCGAATCGATCGCGCGTGCGGTCGAGGCGGTCCGTGAGGGCGCGGCGCGCGCGCTCGTCACCAACCCGATCGCCAAGGCGGTCCTCTACGACGCGGGGTTCCGGTTCCCCGGCCACACTGAATATCTGGGTGAACTCGCCAAGGCTTGGGGCGGCCAGGCCTTTCCGGTGATGATGATCTGGTCGGAGGCGCTCAAGGTCGTGCCGGTGACCATTCACATCCCACTCGCCGAAGCGCCCCAGGCGTTGACCGCCGAACTTATCGTCAAGACCGCGCGGGTGGTCGATCGCGACCTGCGCCTCCGCTTCGGCTTGAAACGGCCCCGCCTGGCCGTCGCTGGCCTCAACCCGCACGCGGGCGAGGGCGGCGCGATGGGGCGCGAGGAGATCTCGATCATAGCCCCGGCGATCGAAACGTTGAGGGCCGAGGGAATCGACGCCGTCGGCCCATTGCCGGCGGATACGATGTTCCATCCCAAAGCGCGGGCGCGCTACGATGTCGCGCTGACCATGTATCACGACCAGGGCTTGATCCCGGTCAAGACGCTGGCCTTCGACGAAGGCGTCAACGTCACACTTGGCCTGCCGTTCGTGCGCACTTCGCCCGATCACGGCACGGCGTTCGACATCGCCGGGAAGGGCGTGGCCAATCCGGCGAGCCTCATCGCGGCGATCAGGCTCGCGGACCGATTGACCCGATGACCCTCGCCGCGGATGGACTGCCACCGCTGCGCGAGGTGGCGGCCGCGCACAGACTTGAGGCCCGCAGGGCGCTCGGGCAGAACTTCCTGTTCGATCTCAACCTGACCCGCAAAATCGCCCGGGCCGCCGGGCCGCTCGAAGGGGTCGTCGTGATCGAGGTGGGACCCGGCCCCGGCGGGCTGACGCGCGCGCTGCTCGCGGAGGGGGCGAGGAAGGTGATCGCGATTGAGCGCGACTCGCGCGCGCTCGGCGCGCTGGCCGAAATCAGCGCCCATTGGCCGGGGCGGCTCGAGGTCATGGAGGGCGACGCACTCAGCGTGGCGCCGGCGACGCTCATCGACAAGGCCGGCGGCGCGCCGCTCAGGATCGCCGCCAACCTGCCCTATAACATCGCAACGCCGCTGCTCGTCGGCTGGCTCGAGGCCGAGCCGTGGCCGCCGTTCTATGACCGGCTGACGCTGATGTTCCAGCGCGAGGTCGCCCGCCGGATCGTCGCGACGCCCGCGAATCGCGCCGACTATGGGCGCCTCGCGGTGCTGGCGGGCTGGCGGACGGAGGCGCGGATCCTGTTCGACGTCGCGCCCGCAGCCTTCACGCCGCCGCCGAAAGTGACCTCGAGCCTCGTCGAACTGATCCCGCGGCCCAAGCCGGAGCCTTGCAACCCGGCGACGCTCTCAGGCCTGACCAAGGCGGCGTTCGGTCAGCGCCGCAAGATGTTGCGCCAGTCGCTGAAAGGCTTCGCGGCCGCCGGCGGCCTCGACCTGCCGGCGCTCCTGGCCGACGCCGGACTCAAGCCAACGATGCGGGCTGAGGAGGTCGACGTCGCGGGGTTTGTGGCGCTGGTTCGAGCGGTCGAATCAACATGACCCTCTCGGTTTTGACCGCCGGAACAAAAGCAAAGCCGATGGAAGGAAAACCAAAGGCCGGCCGGAAGGAAAACCAAGGCCAGCCGGAAGGAAAAGCAAAGCCCACGGAAGGAAACCAAAATGGCCTTGTTCCAAAAAAGTCCAACAGCTACAAACGGTTAGACGAAAATCAAAACAAGCGTTCTCGCCTCACGTTCCCCGCGCGCCATCATCCCGCGGGTGCGATGCCGATCATGGTGGACCATACCACAGGATTCTGATTTTCGCAAGCGCCGAACCGGCGCGAGACGGCTTGTCACAGCGCCATCTGGGTTTGCACCGTCATCGCGATGAGCTTGCCTTCCTCGGTAGCGACCAGGGTCTGCCAGATCGACGTTCTCTTGCCGCGATGAACGAGGGAGGCGCGGCCGACGACGGTTGCGCCCACGGGGGCGGCGGCGACGAAATTGGTCTTGCTTTCGAGCGTCGTCGTTCCCTTCGCCTCCGGGGGCAGAGCGACAAAGGCCGCGGCGGCGCCGAGCGTGTCGGCGAAGCTCATGATCGCCCCGCCGTGGCCGATGTCGCCGAGCGTGCACAGGTCCGGCCGGATCGTCATCCGGGCGGAAAGGGCGTCCTCTTCGACGCTGATGAACTCGATCCCGAGCAGCTTGGCGAACGGCAGCGGATTTGCGTTGATGCGGTCGATTGGCGACATGAGCCCCCCGTGGCCCGCTGGCGGGCGATTACGCTTCGGCATAGCATCGCCGCCCCGGGGGCGCCACGAAGAGGGTCGGCGGTGGGGCCTGGCGATGCGGAAGACCTTAATGGTTGCGCAACGAACGGCGCGCCTGCGCGTTGAGGTTTACCAAGACGTAAGGAGCGGTCGCCCGCTCCGGAGGAAAGGTTCGACCAGAAGGCGCGAACGGGCTAACCTCCGCCATCGGCGGAGCGCCGCGATCGGCCAAGCAAGGGAGAGGCAGCCATGATTCGTAGTCGGGTTCTGCTGAGCGCGGTCGCCGCGGGGCTCGCCGTGGCCTTGGCCGGGTGCCAGGATACGGGCGCCTACGTCTACCCCAACGCCGGATATGGCGATGGTTACGGCTATGGCTACGGTTACGGCTATCCCTACTATGGCGGCGGCTATTACGGCGGCGGCTACGGGTGGGGCGGCGGCTATTACGGCGGCGGCGTCTACCGAACCGGCGTTTATGGCGGGGGCGTCTATCGCGGCGGCGTATACCGCCGCGCCGGCTATTATGGCGGGGGCTATCGTGGCGGCTATCATGGCGGCGTCTACCGCGGCGGCGCTTTCCATGGCGGATATCGTGGCGGCGCTGGGTTCCACGGCGGCGGAGGCCACTTCCACCGTTAAGCGGTCTGAGGCCGCCGCAGCCCTGATTTGCGGCCCTCGCGCCTCAAGGCGGTCTGACCTCGCGAAGCTCAGGGTTGCGTTCGGAACGATCGCCGCACCATGCCCAACGCGGCGGCGGAGGCGTAGCCTCTGATCCGGACCCTCTGAGTTCTCATCATGGCCTATCCGACCATTCTGCATCATTTCGACCAATCGCCGTTCTCCGAGAAGATCCGGCTGATCTTCGGCTTCAAGGGACTTTCGTGGGCGTCGGTGCGCATTCCGCGCATCATGCCAAAGCCCGATCTGATGCCGCTGACCGGAGGCTACCGCCGCACCCCGGTGATGCAGATCGGCGCGGACGTCTACTGCGACACCCAGATCATCATCCGCGAGATCGAGCGGCGGTTTCCCTCGCCGACTCTTTTTCCGTCGGGCAATGGGGGCGTCCCCTGGGCGCTGGGCCTCTGGACCGACCGCACATTCTTTCAGAACGCAGTCAACCTCGTGTTCGGGACGCTCGGCCCGAAGGTTCCCGCGGAATTTGTCGAGGATCGCAGCCGGCTGCGCGGAGCGAGTTTCGACATCGAGAAGATGCGTGCGGCCGTTCCGCAGATGCGCGATCAGGTTCGCGCCCATCTCGGGTGGATCGAGGCGCAGCTCGGCGACGGGCGGCCATGGCTGCTCGGGGATTTCGGCCTGGCCGACGTCAGCGCCTACATGAATGTCTGGTACATGCGGTCGAGCCTCGTCGCGGCGGAGGACAAGGCGGTCGCCGGACTCGACAGGATTTTCGCCGGCCTCAAGCAGGTTGCGGCCTGGGAGAGCCGGATGCGGGCGGTCGGACACGGGCGCGCGCGAGGAAATGTCGGCCGGAGAGGCCCTCGCCATCGCCGCAAAGGCGACCCCGGAGACAGCGCCCGAGAGCGATCCCGACGATCCGAACGGCCGCAAAGTTGGCGAGAGGGTGGTCGTCGTGCCCGATGACTACGGGAAGGTCGAAGTCGGCGGCGAGATCGTCTCCCTCTCGGCGCAGCACATTGCGATCCGCCGCATCGACGAGCGGGTCGGCGAGATCGTGCTGCATTTTCCGCGCGCGGGCTTTCTCGTGCTGCCGGGCTGAAGACATGAGACCGCCAAGTCCATGTCCGAAAGCTTTTTCGTGACTTGTCGGGTTGACTTGTGTAACATGTTACGCGAAGGAAGATCGAATGTCCTCTCGCTCGAACCGACCCGTGACCCCGCCCGCGCGGATGGCGGCCTATCGCCGGCGGATGCGGGCGTCAGGCCTGCGTCCGGCGCAGATTTGGGTTCCGGACAGCCGCGACCCCGATTTTGCCGAGAAGTGCCGCCGACAGGCGCGCGCCGTGGCCGCCAGCGATCCCGCAGGCGATGAAATCATGAACTTCATCGCCGATGTCTACCAATGGCCGCAGACATAGTACGGCGCGGCCAGTTCGTTGTCGTCGCGACAACAGGAGACTATGGCAAGCCGCGCCCCGCCCTTATCGTTCAGAGCGATCTTTTCGCCGAATTGCCGTCCGCCGTTATCTGCCCCCTGACCTCGATGCTGCGCGATGATGCGGATCAGTTCCGGCTTCAGGTCGATCCTTCCAAACGCAACGGGCTTCGCGAAGTCTCCCAAATCGCGATCGACAAGATCACTGCTATTCCGGCCGCCAAGATTGGCGCCGTGATCGGCGAAGCCGACGAGGCGCTTCTCAAGCGGGTCAACCGGGCGCTTGCCCTATTTCTCGCCCTCGTTTGATTGACCGCCGCTGCGACGCTTGCCGCGCTCACCGAGCGCGGCTACAGGGCGCTGGTGCGTCCGTCTCTCCTTGATCCGCTCTTCGCCGCGGCAAGCGCTTTGCCGGGAATCGGGCCGAAGAACGCGAAACTGTTCGACCGCCTGCTCGACAGGCCCCAGGGGGCGCGGGTCGTCGATGTCCTGTTCCACCTGCCGCAATCGACCGTCGACCGTCGCGCGCGGCCGAAAATCCGCGATGCGGTCCCCGATACGATCGTGACCATCGAGGCGACCGTGACCGAGCATCGCGAGCCGGGAAGCGCGCGCTCGCGGGCGCCGTTCAAGGTGCTGGTCGAGGACGACACCGGCGACGTCGAGCTCGTCTTCTTCCTCGCCAACCACGAATGGGTGCGCTCGAAGCTGCCGATCGGGGCCACGCGCTGGATCTCCGGCAAGCTCGAGCTTTGGGACGGCCGGCGGCAGATCGTCCATCCCGACCGGGTGATGGACGCCGACGAGCTCGCCCGCCTGCCGGCGGTCGAGCCGGTCTACGGGCTGACCGAGGGCCTCTACCCGCGCACCGTCGCCCGCGCCGCCGAAGCCGCGCTCAAGCGCCTGCCGCGGCTGCCGGAATGGATCGGCGGCGAGACCTTGAGCCGCCTCAACCTGCCAGGCTTCGCCGAGGCGCTCGCCTCGATGCACCGCCCGGAGAGGCCCGAGGACATCGACCCGGCCGGTCCGGCGGCGACCCGTCTCGCCTATGATGAACTGCTCGCCAACCAGCTCGCGTTGCTGCTCATGCGGGCGCGGATGCGCGCCATTCCCGGCCGCGCGCACCGCGCCGAAGGGGCGTTGGGGCGCCGCCTCGAGGCCGCGCTGCCGTTTGCGCTGACAAAAGCGCAGCGGCAGGCGATCGAGGACATCCGCGCCGATCTCAGGGCCGAGAAGCGGATGCTGAGGCTCCTCCAGGGCGACGTCGGATCGGGCAAGACCGTCGTCGCGCTGATGGCGATGGCCGACGTGGTCGAAGCGGGACGGCAGGCGGCGATGATGGCGCCGACCGAAATCCTCGCCCGCCAGCACTATGACCGGCTGGCGCCGCTCGCCGAAGGGATTGGCTTGCGGATCAAGCTCATCACCGGCCGGGACCGGGCTTCGGCGCGGCGCGCCGCGCTCGCCGAACTGGCGGAGGGCAAAATCGACATCGCGGTCGGCACCCATGCGCTGATCCAGGAGAGCGTCGCGTTCGCCGATCTCGGGCTCGCGGTGGTTGACGAGCAGCATCGTTTCGGCGTCCGCCAGCGGCTTGCGCTCGCCTCCAAGGGCGCGGCCGTCGATTTATTGGTGATGACCGCGACTCCGATCCCGCGCTCGCTGGTGCTCGCCTATTTCGGCGACATGGATGTCTCGGCGCTGCGCGAGAAGCCGCCCGGGCGCCAGCCGATCGACACCCGCGTCATGCCGGTCGAACGGCTGGGCGAAGTGGTCGCGCGTCTCGGGCAGGCGACCGCCGCCGGCGCGCGCGCCTATTGGATTTGCCCGCTGGTGGACGAGAGCGAGACCCTGGACGTGGCGGCGGCGGAGGAGCGCGCCGAAGCGCTTGGCGCCATCTTCGGCCGCGCGGTCGGACTGATGCATGGCAAGATGGCCGGTCCCGACCGGGACGCGGCGATGGAGCGCTTCGAGCGCGGGCAGACGAAGATCCTGGTCGCGACCACGGTCGTCGAGGTTGGCGTCGACGTGCCTGAAGCAACGATCATGATCATCGAGCACGCCGAACGGTTCGGACTGGCGCAATTGCACCAGCTGCGCGGCCGGGTCGGGCGCGGCGCGGGCCGCTCGTCCTGCCTGCTTGTCTACAAGGGGCCGCTCGGCGAAGCGGCGCGGACAAGGCTCGAGACTTTGCGCGAGACCGAGGACGGCTTCCGCATCGCCGAAGAGGACCTGAGGCTGCGCGGCGAGGGCGACGTCCTAGGCGCGCGGCAGGCGGGCGCGCCCGGCTTCCGCTTCGCCCGGCTCGACATCCACGGCGGCCTTTTGGCGCGGGCGCGGGAGGACGCCGAAGCGGCGCTGAGGCGCAACGAGCGGCTGACAGGCGACGAGAACCGGGGCTTGCGGCTCCTGCTCTATCTGTTCGAGCGCGACGAGGCCGCGCGGCTTCTCGAAGCGGGCTGAGCGACGCCGGGGACTTGACGCCGCCCCGCGGCGTCCGCCAAAGGGGCCTCGCTTCCCCTAACGAGAAGAGGTTCTGAGCGATGCGGCGGCGCGTTTGGCGGCATGGAACGGTTTCGGCCGTCGGCTTCGGCGCCATGAGCTTCGGCGGCTTCTACGGGCCGACCGACGAAGCCACCTCGATGCGGACGCTGGCCCGCGCGCTCGAACTCGGCGTCGATTTCTGGGACACCGCCAATGTCTACGGCGACGGACTCTGCGAGCAGGTGATCGGCAGGTTCCTTGCCGAAGACCCTTCGCGCCGGAGCAAGGTGACGCTCGCAACCAAATTCGCGATCCGCCGCCGCGACGGCGGCGCACGCTTCTTCGACAATAGCCCCGCTCACATCCGCGAAGCCCTGGAAGGGTCGATGAAGCGGCTGGGCGTCGATCATATCGATCTCTACTATGTGCATCGGGTCGACAAGGCGATTCCAATCGAGGACACCGTTGGCGAACTCGGCCGGCTGGTCAAAGCAGGCTTGATCGGCGCGATCGGCCTCTCGGAAGTCGCGCCCGACACGCTCAGGCGCGCACACGCCGCCCATCCGGTCGCTGCGGTTCAGTCGGAATATTCGCTGTGGACGCGCAATCCCGAACTCGGCCTCATTCAGGCATGCGCGGAGGCGGGCGCAATGCTGGTCGCGTTCTCGCCGCTCGGGCGCGGGTACTTCAGCGGGCTGTTGCAGAATGTCGAGACATTCGCCGAAAAGGATTTCCGCCACGCCAATCCGCGCTTTGAGGGCGTCAACTGGCGGCGCAACCGCGACCGGCTCGACGCCTATCTCAAGCTCGCCAAGTCCTGGGGCGTGAAGCCGGCGACGCTGGCGATCGCCTGGACGCTCGCGAGCGCGCCGCACGTCGTGCCGATTCCGGGCACCCGCACGGCCGCCCATCTCGAGGAATGCGCCGCGGCGGCTGACGTCGAGCTTGGCGAGGCTGAGTTCGCCGACCTCGAGCGTGCGCTGCCGCTCGGCTTCGCCGCCGGGGAACGCTACTCCAACTCGCAATGGGTCGGCATCCAGAAGTACTGAGGATCGGCTCGCGCCGCGCGGCTCACCGAAGCGCGAGCGGCGCCTGGTCCGATGACGGGCCGCCGAAAAGCGCGCGTATGCCGGCTAGCAGACTGCGCGCCGGCTGACCGCCGACGAGCGTCGCAAGATATTCTTCGGCCCACTTCTTGATGTCGTTTTCCAGGAGATGGTCGAGCATCGGCGCGTGACGCTCGCGGCGCTCCTCCAACGGCATCTCGAGCGCGCGCTTCAGCGCGGCGGCGACCGCGTCCGTCTCGTGCGGGTTGACGATCAGCGCCCCATCGAGCTCCTTGGCCGCGCCGGCGAATTGCGACAGCACCAGCACCCCGGGATCGTCCGGGTTCTGCGCCGCGATATATTCCTTGGCGACAAGATTCATCCCGTCGCGCAGCGGCGTCACCATGCCGACGTCGGCGGCGCGATAAAGGCCGGCCAGAACGGTGCGTGAATAGGACCGGTTGACATAGCGGATCGGCGTCCACGCCGCATCGCCGAAGCGGCCGTTGATCTTGCCGATGAGACCGGTGACCTCGGTTTCGATCTCGCCATACTGCCTGACCTCGGAGCGGCTCTTCGGCGTGACCTGCAACAGCGTCACTCTGCCCCGCCACTCCGGATTGTTCTCAAGCAGCCGCTCGAACGCCTTGATCCGATCAGGTATGCCTTTCGAATAGTCGAGCCGATCGACGCCCAAGACGAGGCGATTGCCGCTGAGGCTCTCGCGCACCAGCGCGACCATCGCCGAGCGCCCGGCGTTGCGCGCGAGGCGCATATAGGCCTTGGTTTCGATGCTGACCGGGAAGGCGCCGAGGCGGACCTTCTGGCCTTCGAATTCATACCCCGTCCGGGTCTGAGTCGCGCCCTGTGAGAGGAGGTAATGGGCGAAATTGTCGCGGTCGTTCTCGGTTTGGAAGCCGACGAGATCGTAATAGGCGAGGCCGCCGAGAATCGCCCGGTGATGGGGGAGCGCCTGAAGGATGTCGGGCGGCGCGCAGGGCGTGTGGAGGAAGAACCCGATCGTATTCTTGTGGCCGCGGGACCTGAGCTCCCGTCCGAGCAGCATCAAATGATAGTCGTGCACCCAGACGACGTCGTCATCCCTCAAGAGCGGGCTCAGTCGATCCGCGAACATGCGATTGACCCGCATATAGCCGCCGGCGTCCGCGCGCGAATATTCCTGCAGGTCGACGCGGTAGTGAAGGATTGGCCACAACACGCTGTTCGCGAGGCCGTTGTAATATTCCTGGATGTCGTTTTTCGACAGATCGATCAGAACGTAGGTGATCTTGTTGACGTCGACCGCTTGCGGTTCGCCGATCGGCTCTTCGGCGACCTTGCCGCTCCAGCCGAACCACATTCCGCGGCGATTTTTGAGCGCCGCCTTGACGGCGACCGCCATCCCACCCGCCAGCGGCGCGCGCGGAGCGTCAGGAACGGCGACGCGGTTCGATACGATGATCAGTCGCGGGCCCATGCCTCCTCCCAACTCGACGACAGTCTCGTCGCGGTGTTGATGATGCCGGCCATGGAGTAGGTCTGGGGTATGTTCCCCCATAGCTCCCTCGTCTCGGGATGGATGTCTTCCGACAGCAATCCAAAGGCGTTTCGGCTCGCCAAAATGGATTCGAACAGTTCGCGCGCTTCGGCCGCGCGGCCGATCTGACTCAACGCGTCGGCGTACCAAAAGTTGCACGCCAGGAAAGCGGTTTCGGGCACGCCGAAATCGTCGGGCGCCGTATATCGCATGATCCGCCCGCCGCGCATGAGATCCCGGCCGATTGTATTGCAGCTCTTGATGAAGCGATCGTCGGTCGCGGACAGAAGGCCGAGCTCGGCAAACAGGAGGATGCTCGCGTCGAGTTCTGGCGCGCCGAAAGCGCCGGTCAGCGCGCCGCGCTCTTCGTCCCAGGCCTCGGTCAGAATCCGCTCGCGGAGAGGGCGGGCGTTGGCCGCCCAATATTTGGCCCGGTCGGCGATCTTGAGGCGTCGGGCGATGCCCGCCAGCCGATCGCAGGCCGCCCAGCAGAGTGTCGCGGAATAGGTATGCGGGCGCGAGCGGGTGCGATACTCCCACAAGCCTGCATCCGGTTCGAACGCCCGCGCGAGCGCGCTTTCCCCCAAGATCTCAAGACGGCGAAACAACGACTCATCGCCCATCTTCGGCAGGCGCTCATCGACGAACATCTGCGTCGCCGCGAGGACGACGCTGCCATAGACGTCATTCTGGGTCTGGGTCGCGGCCTGATTGCCGACGCGAACCGGCCCATGGCCGAGAAAGCCTTTGAGGTCGGGCGCAATCGTTTCCTCGAGCGAAGAAAACGGCACCACGCTGTGGACCGGCCGCATGTCCTTGCCCTCGGCGGCGATGGTGGTGATGTAGTTGATGTAGGATTCCATCGTCTGGGTGGCGCCGAGCCGGTTCAGCGCGTCAACGACGAAATAGGCGTCCCGCAGCCAGCAGTAGCGGTAGTCCCAGGTTCGCGTCGACGACGGCGCTTCCGGAATCGATGTTGTGTGCGCGGCGATGATCGCGCCGGTTTCCATGAAGCTGCACATCTTAAGGGTGATCGCCGCCCGCACCACCGCCGATTGCCATTCGAACGGCACGGCAAGATTGCGCACCCAAGTGAGCCAGTCCTCGTGGGTGCGGTCGAGAAATTCCCGGCTGGTCGTGTCGATAGCGCTCAGGAACGGGTCGTCCTGGCCGAAGATGAGATTCACCGGTCGTGTCAGCGGGAAAGCGATCTCGTTGACGATATACGAGAGCGGAGCATCCGATGTCAGACGCAAGACCTGCGCGCCGCCGATATAGCGAATGTGATTGGAGCCGACCACGAAGTGCTTGGTCGGGCTCCCGTAGTTGTGGGTCGGCCGCACGCGAATGATGATGCGCGGCAGGCCGCCGAGCGGTTCGATGCGGCGGATGATCTGCGGCGGCCGGTACTCGCGCTCGAATCGCACGAAGCGCGGCGCGAAATCGCAAATGCGAACTTTGGCGCCATGCACATCGGTGAGGATCGTCTCAACGATGGCGGTATTGCGCACATAGCGCGACTCGGTCTCCGCGAGGTCGGCAAGGGTGACCTCGCAGAAGCCTTTCTCCTCGTCGTCGGCGAGCAAGCGCGAGAACACCGGGTCGGAATCGAAATAAGGGAAGCACCACCAGACGATCCGGGCGTTGCGGTCGACGAGGGCGGCGGAGCAGGAGTTGCCGATCAGCGCCAGATCCAGGTTCTGGCACTTGGTCTGTAGGCTGCCCCTCATGCGCCGTTCCCGCGAAGCGCGAATTCGGCGAGCCAGTCGCGGACAGCCCGCGGCTCTGCGAAGACGCCGATCGTGCCCGGCCGCCGCTTGCCGACCGAATAAGCGCGGCCGCCCGCCGCGGCGGCCACGATGAACCCGCTTTCGTCGGTCGCATCATCGCCGACGAAGACGGGCGTCCGGCCGCGAAACGCAGGCTGCGAAAGAAACGCTGCAATGGCGCGCCCCTTGTCGTGGCCAGGGGCCTTGACCTCGATCGCGCACCGGGCGTCCAAGGCTTCGATCGCAATGGGCGATGAGGCGATGAGGCGCGCGACAGCTTGGCGCAGAGGCCGTTCCGCCGCCGGGGCGAGTCGATAGTGCACGACGAAACTGAATCGCTTGTTTTCCGCGAACGCCCCCGGGAACGCTGCAACCTCGCGCACTAACGCTGTCCACAACGTCGACGGCAGCTCTATCGCCGCCGGAGTCGGCGTCACCGGCCCATCCGGCTCAAAGCGGAACTCGGCGCCGTGAACGCCGCTCGCACGCAAGCGCAGCGGTTCGAACAGACGATCGAGGTCGGAGATCGGCCGGCCGCTGATGAGCGCGAGCGAGCCCGCGAGCTTACGGTCGGCCCTCGCCAGCGTCGTAACGATCCCGGCCGGCGTCACGACCTCATCGGGCCGCGCGGCCAGGTCGAGCAGCGTGCCGTCGACGTCGAGAAAGAGCGCGAGCGGCCCATCGCCCAGCGGCGCTACATTTTCCGCCGCCGCGCCCGTGAGGGGCGGCGCACTCAATTGACACACCCGCAACTCCTGATTCCCCGCGCCGCACTTAAGCAGAATTTGGGGCGACAGCATGGTCGCCGTGTGGCCGCTTTCCCGCTAATTTTCCTGATCTTCATAGCGTTTCCCGGCACGGTGTTGGAAACTCGCGGGAGCGAGATTTGTTCCGCCAGCGGCGCGTTCGACATGCGCGCCATTCGGCGTTATTTTCCTTCGATTCGACGATGCGTTTCCCGGCTGCCCCGCGCCTCCAGGCGCGCGGGGACGAAGCGCGTGATCATCGCTTAAGCCTCGGAGGAATGGACTCATGAATGTCGCCCTCGCCCGGCCGGAGGCGACTTTCGACTCCCGCTATGACGCGCCCGAGGGCTGGCTCTACATGACCGGCATGCAGGCCCTGGTCCGCCTCCCGATCCAGCAGCGCCTGCGCGACGCCGCCCAAGGCCTCAACACCGGCGGGTATATTTCGGGCTATCGCGGCTCTCCGCTCGGGCGTTACGACATCGAGCTCTGGCGTGCGGGGCCATTGCTCAAGCAACACAACATCGTTTTCCGTCCGGGCCTCAACGAGGACCTCGCCGCGACCGCGATCTGGGGCGCCCAATATCTCAACAGCTTTCCCGGAGCGACCGTCGATGGCGTGTTCGGCATCTGGTATGGCAAGGGGCCCGGCGTCGACCGTTCGGGCGACGCCTTGCGTCACGCGAATTTTACCGGCGCTTCGCCCAAGGGCGGCGCGATCGCGCTCGCCGGCGACGACCACGGCGCAAAATCATCGACTGCGGTCAATTTCTCGGACACCTCGTTCATCGCCGTCGGCATGCCGGTGATCTATCCGTCGAACACCCAGGAACTGATCGATTACGGCCTCCACGGCATCGCCATGTCGCGCTTTTCCGGCTGCTGGGTCGGCATGAAGGTCGTCACCGACGTCGCCGAAGGCGGCGGCACAGTCTATGTCGGACCCGACTCACCCAAGATCGTCATCCCGGAACGGCCGAGCAACCCGCCCGGCGGCTTTGGCGCGCGGACGATCGACGCGCCGGTCGCCCAGGAGGAGCGGCTCTACAATCACAAGCTGCCGGCGGCGCTCGCCTATGCTCGCGCCAACGGCCTGAACCGCATCATCAGCGGCGACGCGGGCGCGAGAATCGGCGTCGTCGCAGCGGGCAAGGCCTGGCAGGACCTGTTGCAGGCGCTGGGCAATCTCGGCCTCGCCGACAATGGCGCTTCGATCGGCCTCCGCCTCCTCAAGATCGGCATGGTCTGGCCGCTCGATTCTGTCGTCGTGCGCGAGTTCGCCAACGGCCTCGACCTCGTCGTCGTCGTCGAGGAGAAGCGGCCGCTCATCGAAGATCAGATGCGCTCGATCCTCTATGGCGAGCCAAGCGCGCCGCGCATCGTCGGAAAATATTTCGATGGGCCGGCGTTCGACCCGTCGCAAGGCGCGCCGGCTATTCCCAATTACGGCGAGATCTCGCCCGAGCTCGTGGCTGCGGTGCTGGTCAAGGCGCTTGCCCGCCATGATCCGAACTGCGGGCTCAGCACGCCGGAAACGCCAGGCGCGGCGCTGAGCAATCGCCCGGCGCCGATGCGCAGTCCAGGATTTTGCGCCGGATGCCCGCATAACCGATCGACGCCAGTCCCCGAGGGGAGCCGGGCGCTCGCGGGAATCGGATGCCACTGGATGGCGACGCTGGTCAATCCGCACCAGACCGCGACCGCTTCGCACATGGGCGGCGAAGGCGCGATGTGGCTCGGCCAGCAGCCGTTCACCCTCCAGGACCATGTGTTCGCCAACATCGGCGACGGCACCTACGCCCACTCCGGGTCGCTCGCGATCCGCCAGGCGGTCGCGGCCGACGTGCCGATCACCTACAAGATTCTTTTCAACGGCTTCGTCTCGATGACCGGCGGGCAGCCGATCGAGGGGGGCATGACGCCGGTCCAGATCCTTGCCGAACTCGCCGCCGAGGGGGTGAAGAAAATGGCGCTCGTGGTCGACGACCTCGAACGCTATGCGGGCGTCCCGCTGCCTCAGGGCGTCAGCCTTCGCCATCGCGACGCGATGGACGAGACGCAGCGCGAATTCCGCGTCTATAAGGGCGTCTCGGTCATCCTTTACGACCAGCCCTGCGCCACCGAGCGGCGACGCCTGCGCAAGCGCGGCAAGTGGGCGGATCCGGCCATCCGTACTTTCATCAACGCGGAGGTCTGCGAAGGCTGCGGCGACTGCGGGCGGGTATCCAACTGCATGGCGATCGAGCCGCTCGAGACCGAGTTCGGGCGCAAGCGGCGCATCAATCAGTCGAGCTGCAACAAGGACTACTCCTGCGTCGAAGGCTTTTGCCCGAGCTTTGTCACCGTCCACGGCGGCAAGTTGCGCAAGCCCGAGGCGACGGCGCCGTTGACCCGCTACCTGCCGCCCGTCCCCGAGCCGATCCTCGCCGAGATCGGCGAGCGCTTCAGCATCCTGGTCGCCGGGATCGGCGGCTCCGGAATCGTCACCGTGAGCCAGACGATCGCCATCGCCGCCTATCTCGATGGGCTTTTCAGCACCAATCTCGATCTGACCGGCTTGAGCCAGAAATATGGCGCCGTGACCGCGCATGTGCGGATCGCGCGCGATGGCGGCGCCCTGCACGCGACCCGCATCGCCGCCGGCGAGGCCGATGCGCTGATCGGCTGCGACCTCATCGTCGCCGCCGGCGACGAAGCGGTTTCGAAGCTCAGGCGCGGCAAAACCGGCGCGGTCATCTCCGCCGACCTCACGCCGACCGCGGACTTCGCCCGCAATCCCAACTGGAGCATCGACAAGGACGACCTGATCGAGCGGCTGAAAAACACGCTCGGCGACAAGGCGCTCATCCTCGACGCCCAGCGCCTCGCCACGTCGCTGCTCGGCGACCCGATCGCCTCGAACATGTTCATGCTCGGCGCCGCCTGGCAAAAGGGCCTCGTTCCGATCCGGCGCGAGGCGATCGAGCGGGCGATCGAGCTGAATGGCGTCGCCATCGACTTGAACAAGCAGGCGTTCGACTGGGGCCGGCGCGCGGCGCATGACCCCTCGAGCGTCGAAACGCTGGTCGGCTACGACGAGCCGGCTGACGAGCCGCCGTCGCTCGACGCGCTCATCGCCCGCAGGGTCGCCCACCTGACCGACTACCGCAACGCCGCTTACGCGGAGCGCTATTCGGCGCTGGTCGAACGCGTGCGCGCGGCCGAATCGAGAGCCGGGCTTGGCGAAGCGATGACCGCGGCGACCGCGCGCGCCTACCATAAGCTGCTCGCGGTCAAGGACGAGTGGGAAGTTGCGCGCCTGTTCGCGGCGCCGGCGTTTCAGCAGGCGCTCGCGCGCGAATTCGAAGGCCCGTACCGGCTGCATTTCCATATCGGCGCCTGGCCGTTCGCGCGGCCCGATCCGACGAGCGGGCGGATGAAGAAGGGCGAGGCCGGGCCGTGGGCGATGACGGCGTTCCGGTTGATGGCGCGGGTCAAATTCCTTCGAGGAACGTGGCTCGACCCGTTCCGGAACAGCGACGAGCGCAAACTCGAAAGGCGCCTCATTGCCGAATTTGAGGCCGACGTCGCCGATCTCACCCAGCGTCTCACCCCATCCTCCCATCCGATCGCCGTGCGCGTGATCGAGGTCTATTCCACGATCCGCGGCTACGGACACGTCAAAGAGGCGAGCGCGGCAGAGGCGGCGAAGGCGCGGGCGAGCGCGCTGAACGAGCTCAAGGCCGGCAGGGCGCCGGCGGACAAGGCGGCCTAGTCGCGAAGGCCCGGCGGGAATCCATCGCATGGCGCTTCCTTTCAAATAACGTGATCATCCGCGTTTCTCATGCTAAGGTAGCGCGCAACCAAAGAGGATGCGCCCATGCTGCGCGCCAAGCCCGCGCCGAAAGACGGCCTTACCAAGTTCCAGCGTTACCGCCGCGCCCGCATCGACAAGGGCATGAAGCTATTGCGCGTGTGGGTTCCCGACCCGACGCGGCCGGAATTTGCCCAGGAGGCCGCTCGGCAGGCCCGGCTGCTGCGCGGCCGGCCGGAGGAAGGGGAAGCTTTGGCCTTCATCGAAGCGGCCTTCCCCTGGCCTGACAGGTGAAGCGAGGCGATCTGGTCACTGTCTCCGCGCCGGGCGACTATGGAAAGCCTCGTCCGGCGGTGGTCGTTCAATCGGACTGGCTGGCGGCGACGGAGAGCGTGCTCGTGGCGCTTCTCACGAGCGCGCTCGTCAAGGCGCCGCTATATCGTCTCACGATCGAGCCGGCCGAGGTGAACGGCCTCAAGGCCCCGTCGCAGGTCATGATCGACAAAATCGTCGCGATCCCGCGCGAGAAATGCGGCAAGGTCATCGGCCGTCTCAATGAGAGCGAGCGGATCGCGCTCAACCATATGCTGGCGGTCGTCATCGGCATCGCCGATTGATGATTCTTGCCGCCGTCGCTAGTCTTTTGCCCCGCGATTGGTTTTAGCGCCGTCGCGGCCGACCGTCACGAAGCGAGGCCAGGATGCAGGGCAAGACGATCGTGATCACCGGCGGGTTCGGCGCATTGGGGCGGCGTCGTCGCCGAGGTCGCCGCCGGCGCGCGGCGCATCCGTCGCCGCGCTTGATCATGCCCCCGCGCCGCCTGAAGGCATGGCCAAGCGGCTCGGGCCGGAGGCGCTCATGATCGGCGGCCTCGACCTTTCGTCAGCCGATGTCGCGACCAAGGCCATGGCGGAGGTGAAGGCGAAATTCGGCCGGCTCGACGCGCTCTTCAATATTGCCGGCGGCTTTCAATGGGAAACGGTCGAGGGCGGCAAGGACGAGAGCTGGGAGCGCATGTACGCGCTGAACCTGATGACGGCGCTCAACGCCTGCCGGGCCGCGCTGCCCCATCTCATCGCGAGCGGCGCCGGCCGGATCGTCAATGTCGGAGCGCAATCCGCTCTTCACGCCGCATCTGGATTTGGGCCATACGCGGCCAGCAAGTCGGCGGTGCATCGCCTGACCGAGAGCCTGGCGGAAGAATTGAAGCTGAAGGGCGTCACCGTCAACGCGGTGCTGCCATCGATCATCGACACGGCCGCGAACCGTCGCGACATGCCGAAAGCGGATTTCGCCCGCTGGGTCGCGCCTGCCGATCTTGCCGCGGTGATGCTGTTCCTGGCTTCGGACGAAGCCAAGGCCGTCACCGGCGCGCTGATCCCGGTCACCGGGCGGGTGTAGCGAAGAGGTCATTCGAGTATGGGCGAATTCCTCAAGGGAACATGGCGCGCGGAGAGCGACTTTCCGCACGACAGGACGGGCCATTTCATCCGGCCCGACGCGCCGTTCCGCAACTGGGTGACGCCGAGCGGCGAAGCGGGGCCGAGCGGCTCAGGCGGCTTCAAGGCGGAGCCGGGCCGCTACCACCTCATCGTGTCGCTCGCCTGCCCGTGGGCGCACCGAACCCTGATCTTCCGCAAGCTCAAAGGGCTCGAGGGCATGATCTCGCTTTCGGTCGTCCATTGGCTGCTCGGCGACCGCGGCTGGACCTTCGACGAAGGCCGGGGCGTCATTCCCGATCCGCTCTTCGGCGCAAGCGAATTGCGCGAGTTCTACGTCAAGGCGCGCGCCGACTACAGCGGCCGCGTCACGGTGCCGGTGCTGTGGGACAAAAAGACGGGCACGATCGTCAACAACGAATCGTCCGAGATCATCCGGATGTTCAATCATGCCTTTGATGGGGTGGGCGCGGCGGAAGGCGACTATTATCCGCGCGAGCTTAGGCAAGAGATCGACGCCCTCAACGCGCGCATCTACGCCACCGTCAACAATGGCGTCTATCGCGCCGGCTTCGCGACCACGCAGGGGGCTTACGAAGAGGCGTTCCGGGCGCTGTTCGAGACGCTCGACTTTTTGGAGCAGCGGCTCGCGGGCCAGCGGTTTCTGTGCGGGGAAAGGCTGACCGAAGCGGACTGGCGGCTGTTCACCACCTTGATCCGCTTCGATCCCGTCTATTTCGGCCACTTCAAATGCAATTTGAGGGAGATCAGGGACTATCCGGCGCTGAGCCGCTACTTGAGCGAGCTCTATCATTGGCCAGGCGTCGCCGAGACGACCGATTTCTTCCACATCAAGCATCACTATTACGCGAGCCACCTGCGCATCAATCCGACCGGGATTGTCCCGCTGGGGCCGGAGCTGACGCTCTAGCCCTGTGTTGTTCCCGACGGCGGCGAGCCCCTTCTCCCTTGCGGGAGAAGGTGTCGCCGAAGGCGACGGATGAGGGGTTGAACGAGGCGCGTTTGGGCGGTGAACCTTCACCTCAACCCTTTTCCCGCAAGGTGAGAGAGGGATTGCCCTCGCTGCGCGGTCGTGCCAATCGACGCCGGTGACCGACATCGCCCAAGCTGAACAGCGCCCTGCGCCGCGCATTTCCTTCGTCTCGCTCGGCTGCCCGAAGGCGCTCGTCGACAGCGAGCGGATTCTGACGCGGCTGCGCGCCGAAGGCTACGAGCTCGCGCGCACGCACGCCGGCGCCGACGCGGTGATCGTCAACACCTGCGGCTTTCTCGACAGCGCGAAGGCGGAATTGCTCGCCGCGATCGGCCAGGCGATGAGCGAGAACGGCAAGGTGATCGTCACCGGCTGCATGGGCGCGAAGCCCGAGGCGATCCGCGACGCCTTCCCCAACGTGTCGGCGATCACCGGTCCGCAGGCGTTCGAAAGCGTGATGGCCGCGGTGCGCGACGCCGCGCCCGCGCCGCGCGACAAGTTCGTCGATCTCATCCCGGGCGAAGGCGTGCGGCTCACGCCGCGCCACTACGCCTATCTCAAGATCGCCGAAGGCTGCGACAACCGCTGCACCTTCTGCATCATCCCGTCACTGCGCGGAAACCTCGTCTCGCGCCACGCCGGCGACGTGCTGCGCGAGGCCGAGCGGCTGGTGAAGGCCGGCGTCAAGGAGCTCATCGTCATCGCCCAGGACACCAGCGCCTACGGCCGCGACCTCAAATACGCTGCGAGCGAATGGCGCGGCCGGGAGACGACGGCGCGCTTTCTCGACCTCACGCGCGAATTGGGAACGCTCGGCGCGTGGGTCAGGCTGCAATACGTCTACCCTTATCCGCATGTCGACAAGGTCATCGAACTGATGAACGGCGGCAATGTGCTGCCCTATCTCGACGTGCCGTTCCAGCATGCTTCGCCCGCGGTCTTGAAGGCGATGCGCCGGCCGGCCGCCCAGGAAAAGACGCTCGAGCGGATTCGCAAATGGCGCGCGACCTGCCCGGAGCTTGTCATCCGCTCGACCTTCATCGTCGGCTTTCCCGGCGAGACCGAGGACGACTTCAGGTTCCTGATCGACTGGCTCGACGAAGCGAAGCTCGACCGCGTCGGCGCCTTCCAATATGAGCCGGTCAAGGGGGCGGTCGCCAACGATCTCGGTCTCGAGCCTGTGCCCGACGCCATCAAGGCGAGCCGGCACAAGCGCTTCATGGAGCGGGCGCAGGCGATCAGCAGGAAGAAACTCGCCGCCAAAGTCGGCAAGCGACTCGAAGTCATCGTCGACGAAGGCGGCGCGGCTCAGGCGAAAGGCCGAACCAAGGGCGACGCGCCGCAGATCGACGGCGCCGTCCACATCGCGACGCGGCGGACGTTGCGCCCCGGCGACATCGTAACGGTCAAGATCGACCGCGCCGACGCCTACGACTTGTGGGGAATGGCGGCCTGATGGCGGCGAACAGCAGGCGGGGAGGGCCCCCTCCGCTTTGAACCGCCCGGAACCCATGCCCGCTCCCGCCGCCGCCCAAGTCCACGACGGCCTTGCCAATCCGCAGCGGATGCTGGCGTTCTCGACGCTCGCCATGGCGATCAGCATGGCGGTGCTCGACGGGAATATCGTCAATGTCGCGCTGCCGACCATGGCGCGCCAGTTCGCGGTCGCGCCGGAGAGCGCGACCTGGATCGTCAACGCCTTCCAGCTCGCGGTCACCGTCTCGCTGCTGCCGCTGGCCGCGCTCGGCGACATGTTCGGCTACCGGCGCGTCTATTGGTGGGGGCTCGCCGTCTTCACCTTAGCCTCGTTCGCCTGCGCGCTCGCGCCGACCTTCGCCGTGCTGACGTTTGCGCGCTTGGTTCAGGGTCTGGGCGCGGCCGGCATCATGAGCGTCAACATCGCGCTCATCCGCTTCATCTATCCGCACTCGCGGCTCGGCCAGGGCGTCGGCAACATGGCGGTGGTGGTCGCCGTGGCGAGCGCCGCAAGCCCGAGCGTCGCGGCGGCGATCCTTTCGGTCGCCTCCTGGCATTGGCTGTTTCTGATCAATGTCCCGATCGGAGCGCTCGCGCTGGCGATGGCGGCGCGGACCCTTCCTGCGACGCCACGCGCCGCCGGGCGTCTCGATCTCATCAGCGTCGTTCTCAATGCGCTCGCCTTCGGGCTCTTCATCGCCGGCGTCAATCGCATCGGCCAGGGCGGAGCGCCGACGCTGGCGGTGATCGAGATCGGCGTGGGCGCCGCGATCGGCGTGGTCCTCGTCCGGCGGCAGCTCAAGCTCCCCGCGCCGCTCCTGCCGGTCGATCTCCTGCGCCGGCCGGTGTTCGCGCTGTCGCTGGCGACGTCGATCACCTCGTTCGGAGCGCAGAGCCTGGCCATGGTGGCGCTGCCGTTCTACTTCGAGGACACGCTCGGCCGCTCCGCCGCCGCGACCGGCCTTCTGCTCACGCCCTGGCCGGTCGGAACCGCCCTCATCGCGCCGATCGCCGGGCGCCTGGCCGATCGCTTCATCCCCGGCATCCTCAGCAGCATCGGGCTATTGGTGATGGGAGCGGGCCTTGCCCTCACCGCGCTTGATGTCGGTAATCCGGACCCCGGCTCGCTCGTCTGGCGGCTCGCGATCTGCGGTCTCGGTTTCGGCTTTTTCCAGTCGCCGAACAATCGGCTCATCATCGGCAGCGCCCCGCGCGAGCGCAGCGGCGGAGCGGCCGGCCTGCAATCGACCGGGCGGCTGATCGGCCAGTCGTTGGGAACGGCGCTGATGGCGGTCGCGTTCGGCCGCGCGCCTCAGCATGCGACATCGATCGCGCTCTGGGGCGCGGCGGCGCTTACGCTGGCCGGGGCGTGCGCGAGCGGCCTCAGGCGGGCGGACTGAGGACGAGCGCCTACGAGCCGCCGCCCGGCGGCTTGCAGAACGACTCGTAGAGCGCGCCGATGATCGACCGCGCCCTGTCGCTGGCGATGCTGTAGTAGATCGCCTTTCCATCCCGCCGCGCCGACACCAGACCCTCGAGCCTCAAGCGCGCCAGTTGCTGCGACACCGTCGACTGGCGCCTTGCGAGCAGCGCTTCGAGTTCGCCGACCGATTTTTCGCCATGCAGGAGGTCGCAGAGGATCATCAGCCGCGACTCGTGCGCCAGAGCCTTGAGAAATTCGCTCGCCTCCCGTGCGCGCGGCGCCATGCGGCCGACGTCCACGTTCGGCTGCGGATCAGTCGCGTCGAGCGGCATGGGGCCTCAGGGATCCTGATGGTCCTCGAGCCGGCCGATCGCCGGCGCGCGGGTCTGGCGCAGCGATTTGCCGACGGTCTCGACCCGACGCAGCACCCTGAGCATGTTTCTCGACGACATTTTCTCGAGGTCGCGCTCGGAGAAACCGCGCCGCACCAGTTCAGCGAAGAGGTGCGGAAAACGGCTGACGTCCTCGAGCCCGACGGGCGAAGCGCCGCCGAAATAGTCGGATCCGACGCCGACATGATCGAGGCCCGCGGTCTCGACCAGGCGGACGATGTGATCGGCGACCTGCTCGAGGCTCGCCTTCGGGGCCGAGCCGTGTTTGACTTCGAGACTCTGCGAGCTGAGCCTTTGGATCCGCCGCCAGCGGCGCCTTGCCGTAAGGATCGCGCGAACGGCGCAGCCAGTCGCGCAGCGGCTGCGAGACGAAGCCGGGCACGAACGTCGCCATCACCAGCCCGCCGTTGGCCTTGAGCCGCTTGAGGACGTCGTCGGGCGTGTTCCGCGGATGGTCGCAAAGCGAATAGGCGTTGGAATGGGACAACGCGACCGGCGCCTCGGTCACGTCGAGCACCCGGCGCATCGCTTCATGCGACGTATGGGCGAGGTCGATGACGATGCCGAGCCGGTTGAGCTCGCCGACGACCGCGCGCCCGAAGGCGTTGAGGCCGCCGTTGCGCGGCGCGTCAGTTGCGGAATCCACCCAATCCAGAGTTTCGTTGTGGCAGAGCGTCATCAGCCGCACGCCGGCCGCATGCCAGATGCGGAGCGGGCTCAGCGAATTCTCGAGCCCCACGCCGCCTTCGACCGCGATGAAGGAGGCGATCTTGCCCAGAGACTTCGCCCTTGCGTAGTCCGCCGCCTGCCGCGCCGGCAGGAACACGTCGGGATGCGCCTCCTCGATGCGGCGGATGAGGTCGATCTGCTCGAGCGTGGTGCGCGCCGGATGGGGCGCGTTGGTCGGCTGGAAGGCGGCCCAGAACTGCGCCCCGACCATGCCCTCGCGCAGACGCGGAATGTCGGTGTCGGCGCGCTCATGGACGCGGGTCAGATCGTAGGCGATGACGTCGCCCCGCGCCGCGCGGTCGACGCGGATCACCCAGGGGAGATCATTGTGCCCGTCGATCAGCGGCGCGCGCTTGAGCACATCTCGCGCGACCGCGAGAGCATTGTCCGCCGTTGCGGATCCGTCGGCCATGCGCCGCTCCTTTCTGATCAGTTGACCGGGACGGCGACGAAGCGCACCTCGCCCTCGCCGTTCGACACCAGGAGCAGCGCCGGCTTCTTCGAATCCGACTTCGCGCTGTCGATCGCCCTCGTGACGTCGCCAGGGTGCTCGACGGCTTGGTGATTGACTTCCTCGATCACGTCGCCCGCCTTCAGGCCCCTTTCCGCCGCGGCTGAAGCGGGATCGACCGAGGTCACGACCACGCCCTTGACGGCGTCCTTGATCTTGAAAGTCTTGCGCGCCTCCGCGCTGAGAGCGGAAAATTCCATGCCGAGCGCCTTGGCGACTGCGTCGGGCTCGAGCGCGTCGTTATTCTCGGTGGCGAGCGCGGTCTTCTTTTCTCCGTCCTCGAGGCGTCCGAGGGTCACCGTCTTGGTGAGTTCCTTGCCGTTGCGGATCACCACGACCTCGACCTCCCGCCCGACCGGCATCGACGCCACGAGACGGGGAAGGTCGCGCAATTCCTTGACCTCCTTGCCGTCGAACTTGACGATCACGTCGCCCGCCATCAGGCCGGCAGGTTTCGCCGGTCCCTTTGCGTCTATGCCAGCGATGAGGGCGCCGCGCGCCGCGCCCAGATTGAGGCTCTCGGCGATGGTGTCGTCGACCGGCTGGATGCGAACGCCGAGCCAGCCGCGCCGCGTCTCGTGGAATTCGCGCAGCTGCGCGATCACCGGAACGACAGTCGCGGACGGGGTCGCGAAGCCGATGCCGATCGAACCGCCCGAAGGCGAAAGAATGGCGGTGTTGATGCCGATCACCTCGCCCTGCAGGTTGAACAGCGGTCCGCCCGAATTGCCCTTGTTGATCGAAGCGTCGGTCTGCAGAAAGTCATCGTAGGGGCCGCTGTCGATGTTGCGGTTGCGGGCCGAAATGATGCCGGCCGTCACTGTTTCGCCGAGGCCGAACGGATTGCCGACCGCCATGACGCCGTCGCCGACTCGCATCTTGTCGCTGTCGCCGAAGGTGACGGTCTTCAGCGGCTTCTCGCTTTCCACCTTCAGGACCGCGACGTCCACCTTGGCGTCCTTGCCGACGACGGTCGCCTTGAGTTTGCGGCCGTCGGTGAAGATGACGACGATGTCATTGGCGTCCCCGATCACATGATTGTTGGTGATCACGACGCCGCTCGGATCGACGACGAAGCCGGACCCCAGGGACTGCGCCCTGCGCGCGCGCGGTTGCGGGTTGATGCCGTGGTTCTTGAAGAACTCCTCGAACATCTCGTCGAACGGCGTGCCCTTGGGCAGGTCGGGAGTGGCGTTGTCCTTGTCGTCGACCGTCTGGGTGGCGGAGATGTTGACTACGGCTTCGGCGACCTGGTCGACAAGATCGGCGAGATTGGTCGGCCGCGCCTGGGCGAAAGCGGGACTCGCCGGCGCCAGCGCCAGCGGAGCGCCAAGGAACGCGGAAGCGAAGGCGAGCGCAACCGCCGACCGGGCATGGCGGCGATGCGTCGCCGAAATTCGCAGCGCGTCGTACAGCATGAGCTTCTCCTCGCACTCGTCTGTCGGTCCGGCGGGACGTCGCTTCGCCGGGAAAAGCGGTTAGAGAAGCGAGCGGGACGCCCAGACGATCGCCACGCCAAGAAACGCGGCGCCGAGACCAATCCCGCGCAACTTCCCCGGATCCTCGCGGGCCGCGATCGCCATGCGCGCGCGCATCGAATTGGTGAAGCCGGCCATCAGCAGTCCTTCGATCGCCAGCACGAGCCCGATCGCGACGCTGAAATCGCGCATCTCAGTCCGCCTTGGCCGAAGGCGCAGGCGCCGTTGCGGCCTCGGGGGCCGGGTTCGGGGTAGAGAAGTAGCGGAAGAAATCCGACTTCGGACTGATGAGCGCTCGCGTCTGCCCGTTGGCGAAACTGTTCTGGTAGGCCTGCATCGAGCGGTAGAAAGCGAAAAACTCCGGGTCCGCGCCATAGGCCTCGGCGAAGATGCGATTGCGTTCGCCGTCGCCCTCGCCCCGGATCTGCTCGGACTGCTGCTGGGCCTGGGCGGTGATGACGGTGACCTTGCGATCGGCTTCAGCCTTGATCTGCTGACTCTGTTGCGACCCTTGCGCGCGATAGGAAGCGGCGCGCTGCTGGCGCTCGGTCTGCATGCGGCGGAAAACCGCCTCCGAGTTCTCCGCCGGCAGATCGGCGCGCTTTATGCGCACGTCGACGACCTGGAGGCCGAAGCGCTTGGCGCCGGCGATCATCTGGTCGCGGATATCGGCCATCAGGGCGTCGCGCTTGTCGCGCACGATGTCGGTGATCGAGGCCTCCGACAACGTGCGGCGAAGCGCCGAGTTCAGCATGCCGCCGAGCTGCGCGTCGGCGCCGCGGGTGTTGGTGACGGACTGATAGAACAGCAGCGGATCGGCGATCTTGTAGCGCACGAAGGCGTCGACCTCCAGGCGCTGATTGTCGGACACCAGCACTTCCTGACGCTCGTCTTCGAGAGCGAGAATGCGCTTGTCGATATACACCACGGTATCGACGAACGGCCACTTGAAATAGAGGCCCGGGGCGTCGATGAGGTCGCGCACCGGCTGGCCGAAGCGCAGAATCAGGGCCTGCTCGGTGGGATCGACCACGAACGTCGCCATCGACGCGATAATGATGGCGACAACTGCGATCGCCGCAAGCACGACGCCGTTCAGGGGCCGCCTCATTTGCCGCTTGCTCCGGACTTCGACTGCAGCGGTTCGAGCGCGATATAGGGCACCGGCGGGCTGGCGGAGTTCGAGTCGACGATCGTCTTGTCCATCGGCCCCAGCACGTGCTCCATCGTCTCGAGGTACATGCGCTCGCGGGTCACGCCCGGCGCCTTCTTGTACTGCTCGTAGATCTGGTTGTAGCGGGAGGTCTGGCCCTTCGCTTCGAGGATCGTCTGCTCCCGATAAGCGTTGGCCTCGGCGACGATCCGGGCGGCGCCGCCTTCGGCCTCGGGCACGACCTTGTTGGCGTAAGTCTCGGCCTCGTTGACCGCGCGCTGCTGGTCTTGTTGCGCGGCGGTGACGTCGCGATAGGCGGAAATGACCTGACTCGGCGCGTCGACCGACTGCAACTGAACCTGCTTGACGAGAACGCCGGCGTGATACGCGTTGAGCAGGTCCTGCATCCGCTTTTGCACGTCCGTCTCGACGGACGCTCGGTCGGTGGTGAGAATGCCGTCGATCGTCTTCAGGCCGACGACCTCGCGCATGATGCTCTCGGCGACCGCCTTGACGGACTCGCGCGGGTTCAGAATGTTGAAGACGTAGTTTTCGGGCTTGGCGGGGTCGATCTGCCAGTTCACCCGGAAGTGGACGTCGACGATGTTCTTGTCTCCGGTCAGCATCTGGCTCTCTTCGGGGATGTCGCCGCTGGCGCCGACACTGCGATAGCCGACCTCGGTGATCTGCTGATCCCAGACCGGGACCTTGATCACGGAGCCGATCGGCCAGGGCCAGTTGGTGTTGAGGCCGGCGGCGGTCTTGCCGGTGTAGCGGCCGAATACGAGATTGATCCCGACTTCGCTCGGCTGGACCGTATAAAATGTCCCCCATGCGAACCAGAGCAGGAGCGCGGCCAGCACCAGGAGCAATGCTCCGCGGCCGCCGAACCCTTTCCCTCCGCCGCCTCCCGATCCCCCGGGCGTCAATTTGCCAAGCGCGTCCTGCACGCGGCGGATGATCTCCTCGAGGTCGCCCGTAGGGGGCAGGCCAGACGGCCCCTGGCCCCACGGGCCCCGGCCCTGCGGCCGCCACGGTCCGCCGCCGCCTTGATTATTCCACGACATCCAAGCCTCTTCTCGGCCGCTGGCCGATGCGCTGGGGGCTTATATAGGCATGTCCGGGGAGGCGGCAACGGACGCCCGCAGCGGCCGCCATCCGAAGGCGCCCCGGGTCATCGGACCTAGTCTCAGTCATGGGGGGCGGTTTCGCCTTCCTGACCGACCGACCGGGGCTCCGCCGTGGGTGGGGCGAGCGGGGTGATCCGCAAGGCGGCGATCCGATTGCGCTGCTTGCGCAGCACCTCGAAGCGGAAGCCATGAAAGCTGAAGGTCTGGCGCGGTTCGGGAATCGAGCGCGCCTCGTGAATGACGAGGCCGGCCACCGTAGCGGCTTCGTCGTCGGGCAGATTCCAGCCCATGGCCCGATTGAGCTCGCGGATGGTCGCCGAGCCGTCGACTACGACCGAACCGTCGCGCTGCTTGCGCACCCCCTGCACGGCCACGTCGTGCTCGTCGCGAATATCGCCGACGATCTCCTCGATGATGTCCTCGAGCGTTATCAGCCCCTGCACGACGCCATATTCGTCGACCACCAGCGCCGAGTGCATCTTGCGGCGAAGGAACGCCTGCAGCTGGTCGCGAAGCGTCGTCGACTCGGGAATGAACCACGGCTCCAGGGTCAGATCGGCGATATTGAGCTTGCTGGCGTCTCCGCCGGCCGCGACATAGGCCCTGAGCAGATCCTTGGCGTGGAGCACGCCGATGATGTTGTCCGGCTCGCCGCGCCAGAGCGGCATGCGGGTATAGGGCGAAGCGATGACTTCGCGCACCAGCTCCTCGGGCGGCAGATCGGCGTCGATCAGCCGCATCTTGGTGCGATGAATCATCACGTCCGAGACCGGGATCTCGGACAGTTCCAGGAGGCCGCCGAACATGTCGCGCTCGTCGCGCTCGACTCCCCCCTCGCGGTGCAGGATATCGACGGCCCCCATCAGCTCATCATGGCCGGAGACCCCGGCGTCGTGGTCGACGAGCGAGACGCCGAACACCCTCAGGACGCCGCGCACCAGCGCCTCGACCGCGCTGACGATCGGACCGAAAACGCGTACGAAGAACAAGACCGCCGGCGCGATCAGGAGCGAGACGCGGTCGGGATAGGCGATGGCGATCGTTTTCGGCAGCACCTCCCCGAAAATGACGATCAGCGCGGTCATGATGATGGTCGCGGCGAAGACGCCGCGATCGCCGAACAGGCTGAGCAGGACGCTCGTCGCGATGGCCGACGCGCCGATGGTGACGAACTGGCCGCCGAGCAGCATGGCGCTGATGAGCCGCCCGCGCATGCCGATCAGGCGGGTGACGAGCTTCGCCCGGCTGTCGCCGGCCATCTCGAGCGCATGCATGCGCGCCCGGGACGCCGCGGTGAGCGCGGTCTCGGCGCCGGCGAAGAATGCCGCCGCGACGATGCTCAGGGCGATCACGACGATGTCGAGGCTATACGCCATGGATCGGTTTTAGCACGGGCGGATGCGCGAGTAATGCAGGCCCGGCCGGCTTTCAGGCCTCAACGGCCGTCTCGCGGGCCAGGAAAGCCGAGACGGTCGCCTCGTCGACGTCGCGGACGACGAAACTCTCGCCGATGCCCCTGGCGAGAATGAAGGTCAACCGGCCGCGGTCGACTTTCTTGTCCTGCCGCATCGCGGCCAGGATATCGTCGGCGTTGGCGTCGAAACCGGGAATGTCGCGCATGCGGGTCGGAAGGCCGACCGCCTTCAGGTGGGCCTCGACCCGCGTCGCATCCTGACCCGTGCACAGGCCGAGGCTGCGCGACAGCCGGAAAGCGGAGGCCATGCCGATGGCGACGCCTTCGCCGTGGACGAGCCGCGCCGAATCGTAGCCGGTCAGGTTCTCGAGAGCATGCCCGAAAGTATGGCCGAGATTGAGCAGCGCCCGCTCCCCCTGTTCCGTCTCGTCGGCGGCGACGACCCGCGCCTTGGCGGCGCAGCTGACCGCGATCGCTTCGGCGCGCGCCGGGCCGCCGGCGAACGCGTCGCGCCAGTTCGATTCCAGAAACTCGAAAAAGCCCCGGTCGCCGATGAGGCCATATTTGACGACTTCGGCGTAGCCGGCGCGAAAATCGCGCTCGCTCAGGGTGTCGAGGCACAGGGTGTCCGCCAGCACCAGCGAGGGCTGATGAAAGGCGCCGACGAGGTTCTTGCCGTGCCGCGAATTGATCCCCGTCTTGCCGCCGACGCTGGAATCGACCTGGGCGAGCAGCGTGGTCGGGACCTGGACCAGGCGCACGCCCCGGCGCAGGCTCGCGGCGCAAAATCCCGCGAGATCTCCGATCACGCCGCCGCCAAGCGCGATGACGATGTCCCGCCGCTCGATCCGCGCCTCGATCAGCGCGTCGCAAACGCGGGCGAATTCGGCGTAGCCCTTCGTGGCCTCTCCGGGCGGGCAGACGATCGGCGTCGCCCGCAATCCGGCCTCACCCAGGCCGGCGCTGAGGCGGTCGAGATAGAGCGGCGCGACGCGGGCGTCGGTCACGATCGCGCAATGGGCGCCCGGCGCTATCCTTGCGATCTCGGCCCCTGCCTCATCGAGCAGGCCGGGCCCGATCAGGATCGAATAGGCGCGCGGGCCGAGCGGCACTTCGACTTTGCGCCTCGCTTCCTGAACCGGCTCGCCATCCTTGGCCAACGCCGCGTGCAGACGCCGCAGGATGGCCTCGACCACCGTGTCGTGGGAGGCGTCGAGCGATTCGATGGTGAAATCGGCGAGGGCGTAGGTCGGAGCCCGCTCCTCGAGCAGCCGGCGCAGGGTCTGTTCCGGATCGGCCGTCTTCAAGAGCGGTCGATTGGATTTCTTGCGCACCCGGGCGAGCAGAATGTCGAAACTCGGTTTCAGCCAGACCGAGACGCCATGCCTTGCGATATTTTGGCGCGTCGTCGCATTCATGAACGCGCCGCCGCCGGTCGCGAGCACCAATGGCCCGCCGTTGAGCAGGCGCGCGATCACCTTGCGCTCGCCCTCACGGAAATAGAGCTCGCCGAACCGTTCGAAGATCTCGGAAATGGTCAGTTGCGCGCCTGCTTCAATCTCGGCGTCGGCGTCGACGAACGGCAGTCCGAGCCGGGCCGCAAGCCGCTTCCCGACCGAGGTTTTCCCGGCCCCCATCATGCCGACGAGAACCACCGAGCGGCCGCTGAGCGCGGCCGCCAGCCCCGCGGCGTCGACCGGCTGGCCCTGACCCATGAATTCTTCACCTCGCAATAAGCCCTGTTCGCGCCGTCCCATACAGGAGCCGGGCCACCGACGCGAGGCTGCCAGCGCGGCCGCCTCGCGAGACCATCGTTAACCGTCTTGCGCGCCGCGCGTGTTCTTGCAACCATGTCGTTTGCGCGACAGGGCGCCTAGCGCGGCCTGCAGCGCCCACCCCGAGCCTAAAGCTCGGTCAAAATTGAGAAAATCGCGTCCGCGGGGACGCGTTCGGGTCGAGGGAGTGGATCGCCTTGCAATGAATGCGCGCGGCGCCCGGCAGCGCGGCGCAACGCTTGAAGGAGGCCGACATTGAACGCAGTCAATCATGAAAATCGCGTCGCCGGTCCCCGCCTGGTCGCGATCGTCGGGCCGTTTCAGAGCGGCAAGACCAGCCTTCTCGAAGGAATCCTGGCGCGCGGCGGCGGCGTGGCGCGTCAAGGCTCGGTGCGGGAAGGCACGAGCGTCGGCGATTCGAGTCCGGAGGCGCGCAGCCACGCGATGAGCGTCGAGTCCAACGTCGCCAGCATCGATTACCTCGGCGACCGGTTCACCTTCTTCGATTCTCCCGGCTCGATCGAATTCATCCACGACATGCGCTACGCGCTGCCGGTCTGCGACGCCGCCGTCGTCGTTTGCGAGGCCGATCCGCGAAAGGTCCCGGCGCTGCAGGTCATCCTGCGCGAACTCGAGGAGCAGGGGTTGCCGCGGATCCTGTTTCTCAACAAGATCGATCAGGCTAGCGGGAGCTTGCGCGAGACGCTGGAGATGCTCCAGCCGGCCTCGCGCACTCCGTTGCTGCTGCGCCAGATTCCGGTATGGGAGAACGGCGTCGCCACCGGATTCGTCGACCTCGCGCTCGAGCGCGCCTTCGTCTATCGCGAGGCCGCGCCGTCGAGCGTCATCGAGATGCCGGCGGGCGTCGTCCCCGAGGAAAAGCAGGCGCGCTATCTCATGCTGGAGAAGCTCGCCGACTACGACGACGCGCTGATGGAGCAATTGATCAGCGACATCGATCCGCCGAAGGACCTCGTCTTTGATGATCTGGCGCGCGAGTTGCGCGAGGGCCGCGTCGTGCCGGTGCTGATGGGCTCGGCGACCGGCGGCCACGGGGTCACCAGGCTGCTCAAGGCGCTCCGGCATGAATCGCCGGGCGTCGTCCACACCCGCAAGCGGCTCGGGATCGACGACAAAGGCCCCGCTTTGGCGCAGGTGATCCGCACGATCCACACCGCCCACGGCGGCAAACTGTCGCTGGCCAGGGTGCTGCGCGGCGCCTTCGCCGACGGGGCGACCGTCATCAGCTCACGCGGGGTCGAGGAACGCATCGGCGGACTGGCCCGGCTCATGGGCGCGGTATCCTCGAAATTGACGCGCGCCGAGGAGGGAGACACCGTCGCTTTCGCCCGTCTGGAGGAGCTCGCCACCGGAGACCGGATCGCCGACGGCAGAGCCCAGCCGGCAGCGGCCGCGATTCCGGCCCCTCCGCCCGCCACTCAAGGGGTCGCAATTCGCGTCAAGGACCGAAAGGACGAGGTGAGGCTGGCGAGCGCTTTGGCCAAGCTGTGCGAAGAGGATCGCGCGCTCTCCTATGTCCAGGACGCCGAGATGTCCGAACTGAAGCTGTTCGGGCAGGGCGAGATGCACCTGCGCGTCACCACCGAGCGGCTCGCTGACCGGTTCGGCGTCACGATCCAGGCGCATAAACCTTCGGTCGCCTATCGCGAGTCCATTCGCGACGCGGTGACCGTGCGCGGGCGGCACAAGAAGCAGTCGGGCGGCCATGGCCAGTTCGGCGACGTCCTGGTCGAGGTCGGCCCGCGCGGCCGCGGCGAGGGTTTCGCTTTCGCCGAGCGGGTGCACGGCGGATCGGTGCCCAGGCAGTATTTTTCGTCCGTGGAGGCGGGCGCGCGCGACGCGATGTCGCGCGGTCCGCTCGGCTTTCCGGTGGTTGACGTCGCGGTGGCGCTGATCGACGGCTCCTATCATACGGTGGACTCGTCCGACATGGCCTTCCGCGCCGCGGCGAAGCAGGCCCTGGACGAGGCCCTGGTCAAGGCGCGTCCGGTGCTGCTCGAGCCGATCCTGTCGGTGACGATCTACGTGCCGACCGACGCGCTCGCGCGAGCCAGCGCGCTCGTGAGCGCTCGGCGCGGCCAGATCCTCGGCTTCGAAGCCCGTGAGGGCTGGGCAGGCTGGGAGTCGCTGCGGGCGCTGATCCCGGAGGCCGAGATCGGCGATCTCATCGTCGAATTGCGCTCTGCGACTTCGGGCGTCGGCGCGTTCGAAACCAAATTCGATCATCTGGCCGAGCTTTCGGGGCGCGCGGCGGATCTGGTGGTCGCCGCGCGTCAGAAGGCGAACGCCTGAGCTTCGGCGAGCGTCGAGCGCGTGCGCCGGCTGTACAGCCGCGCGACCTTCGCATAAGGGAGCAGCGTCCCGCCTCATGGAGACGATGCCGATGACTGAAGCCACGATCGAAGCAAACCGTCTGGCGACAGTTTTCGGCGGGTCGGGATTCCTCGGCCGCCATATCGTCAGGGCGCTGGCGCGCAAGGGATGGCGGATCCGGGTCGCCGTGCGACGCCCCGATCTCGCGGCATTCCTGACGCCGCTCGGGGGAGTGGGGCAGATCCAGCCGGTTCAGGCCAATGTCCGGTTCCCGGATTCGATCGCCGCCGCGCTCGAGGGCGCAAGCGCAGCGGTCAATGTGACCGGCGTGCGGGCCGAGAGCGGGGCGCAAACCTACAACGCCGTGCATATCGCCGGCGCGCGCGCGCTGGCGCAAGCGGCGTCAAGTTCCGGCGTCGCGACCTATGTCCACTTCTCCGGGATCGGCGCTGACGCGAAATCCTCTTCGCCCTATATCGCCAGCAAGGGTCTGGGCGAGCAGGCGACGCGTGACGCTTTTCCCGACGCGATCATCATGCGCCCCTCGGTCGTCTTCGGCCCTGAGGACGACTTCTTCAACCGCTTCGGCGCGCTGGCGTGCTATCTCCCGGTTTTGCCATTGCTGGCGGGCGGCGACACTCGCATCCAGCCGGTCTATGCCGGCGATGTCGGACAGGCCGCGGACGCGGCGCTCGCAGGCATTGCGAAAGCCGGCGCGATTTACGAGCTCGGCGGTCCGCAGACGATGACCCTGCGTGAAGCGGCCGAGCTCACGCTGCGCGTGATTGATCGCCGTCGACCGCTGATCGGCCTGCCGCTCGGTCCGTCGCGTTGGATCGCGGCCTCGACCGAGTTCGCCGCGTGGGCGACAATGGGGCTTTTTCCGAAATTGCTGACCACGACCCGCGATCAAGTCGATTTGCTGGCGTCGGACAATATCGTTTCCGCTGAGGCCGAAACTGATGGGCGCGTCCTGAGGGGGCTTGGCGTCGAGCCGCAGGCTGCCGAGGCGATCATCCCGTCCTATCTGGTGCGGTTTCGCCGAACAGGGCAGTATGAGGTTCAACGTTCTGCGTGAACTTTGGCGGCGCCGCGACTCGGCGCGCGCCGGTCGGGCGCCACATTGAGGCCTGAGCGTTGATGGATTGCTATTGATGTGGACCGCGTTTTCAGGGCATGAAGGCGCGGCGGAACTTCGGGGCGAGTTGGGGACGTTCGGTGATCAAGTCTGAGCTCGTGCAGCGCATGGCGGCCCGCAATCCGCATCTTTATCAGCGCGACATCGAGAACATCATCGACGCCATACTCGGCGAGATCGCCAACGCCCTCGCTCGCGGCGAGCGCGTCGAACTGCGCGGCTTCGGCGCGTTCTCGACCAAGCAGCGCCAGGCTCGCACCGGCCGCAATCCGCGGACCGGCGACAAGGTGCCGGTCACCGAGAAGCTCGCGCCGTTCTTCAAGACCGGCAAGGAAATGCGCGAGCGCCTCAATCGCGCCGCGGTCGAGCGGGTCTAGGATCGTTCGAGCAGCCGCCTGGGCATGATCCGGCTCGGGCTCGGCGGGTTGGGCGGATGAGGCTTGCATGGTTCGGTTCCTGAAAATCGGCGTCTTCGCCCTCGCCGCTGTCGTCCTGTTGGGTTTTGCGTTCGCCAATCATCACCTGGTGACCGTTTCGTTCGACCCGTTCGCTTCGATCGACCATGCTGCGTTATCGATCGACGCGCCGCTCTACGCTGTCGCCATCGTCGCCGCCATGTTCGGCGTCGTCGCCGGCGCGTTCGCGACCTGGTTGTCGCAAGGGCGCCATCGGCGAGCCTCGCGCCGAAGCCGGCTCGAAGCGGACAAATGGCGCGCCCAGGCCGAGGCGGCGAAGGCCGCCCAGCCGACGCGTGCCGCCTTGCCGCCCGACCGTTAGGCAACGGCGCGCGGCGGAAGCGACGCCGTCAACCGATGAGGGCGTCGAGCGGGGCGCGAGACAGGCCAAAGTCGGCCGCGATTCGAGTTGGCGCTCAGTCGGACGCGGATTGCGGTATGGCGCTTGACGTCCAATCGAGTTGACGGCGAGGCCCGTTCGCGATAGCTGATCGCTAGCTTACGAAGCGTAAGGACGTTCATCACCCAATCGTGAGCGAACCCGCGAAGGATCACTGCCGTCGCCGCATTGCGTCATGAAGAATTTGGCCTGTGGCTGCGCGATGTATTTTTAACCGAGCGGCGCAAGACAACATCAATGCCAGCACCGGGAGGCGAAGCCCTAGCGCGAGCGTAGTGTACGCTTAGGCTTTCTCCTTCAGTTGGGTGCAGAGTATTCGGATGGGCTGCAGCGTGGTGAAATCGGGCGGACCGGCTGCGTCCCGCCCGGCAAGGCCGAGGATGGTATGAAAGCCGTTCTGCTTGGAATCAGTTCGGGTCTCGATCAGGCGCTCGCCCGTCTCAACGGCGGTCTGCTAAATTCTGCGTGGGGCATGGACATCGGGCCGGGATGTCGCATTTCGTTGACGGCCACGCTCGACAAGACCAACCCCCACGGGGTCCATATCGGAGCCAATACCGATGTATCGGCCCGCGCCGACATCCGGGCCCATGATTCGGTCCGACTTCAGCATGTCGACACCCGGATCGGCGAGCGCTGCCATGTCGGCGTCGCCGCGGTGATCTATCCCGGGGTCAATGTCGGCGACGGCTGCATCGTCTCGCCCGGCGCGGTCGTCATGCGCGACGTTCCTGCCGGTTGCGTCGTCGTCGGCAACCCTGCCAGGGTGGTCGAGAAGGACATCCGGACTGGAAAATACGGCGTAAGGCTTGACGCGGCCGCACCGGAAGTCCCCGCTCTGCAGCCGCCGGCCCCCGACAAGCGTGACGACGAAGCGCGCGACAAGATCAGCGCTCTTTCATAGGCCCTGGCGCATCGCCGCAACTCGAAGCAAAGCGCCAGCCCAACTCATTCAATCGCCAAATTCATCGCCTGCCGCTGCCTCCACGTCGGCTTTCCATCCGCGGTGGCCAGCGGCGAAGCTTCGTAGATTCCCCGCGCGACGGCGCGGGCGACGCATTCGGCGGCGAGCATGCCGATCTCGGTCAAGTCGCGCAGGTCGGCGGGGGCGCTTGCCCGCGCCGTCGTGGCGACGAACACGACGTCGTTGTCCATCGGCGCGTGAGCCGGACGCAGCGCCAAAGCATAGCCGTCCTGGGCCATGATTGCGACGCGCTTGACCTGGGTCGTGGTCAACGCCGCGTCAGTGACGACGACCGCAAGGTCGGTGCTCGACGGGGTGTCGGACTTGAGGCGGAGCGTCAAGTGGTCGTCGATTTCTTTCGCGCCGAAGCCGAGGCCGCCGAATTCCGCGTCGCGCTCGTAGGGCGCGGCCCAGAAATGCAGGCTTTCGCCGCGCGTCGCCCGCCCGACCGAATTGACGACCACGAGCGCGCCGACGTGAAAGCCGCCCGAGGTGACGGCGCTCGCCGAGCCGAGGCCGCCTTTGAGATTGTAGGTGGTTGCGCCGTAGCCCGCGCCGGCCGTTCCGAGCGCGAAGAGGACATCGGCGGTCGAAGCGGCCTTGAAGCCCATATCCCAGTAGGGCGGCCTGCGGCCCCAGTCCTTGTCGCCGCCGTTGAGAAGATCGAACAGGCTCGCGCCGGGCACGATCGGAACGCGCGCGCCGCGGTGCTCGTAGCCGCGACCGATCTCGACGAGATAGGCCATCGCTCCGCCCGCCGCGTCGAGCCCGAAGGCCGAGCCGCCGGAGAGAACGAAGCCGTCGACGCGCTCGACCGTCATTTCCGGCTCCAACAGCGCCGTGTCGCGGAGGGCTGGCGCGCCGCCGTTGATTGCGATCGATGCGACCGCCGGTTCGTCGAACAGGACCACGGTGACGCCAGAGGCGAGCCTCGCGTCGTCGGCCGAGCCGACCCGCACGCCAGCAACGTCGGTAATGAGGTTGGCCGTCATCAAATATCCTTCATCAGCCGGATCGCGTCATAGACCGCAGCGTGGATGTTCCGGCTCGCGACCGCATCGCCGATCCGGAACAGGCGATAGCGGCCGCCGGGATTGCTGCGCACGGTCTGCGGGCGGCCGGCGATGAGCGCGCCGTAGTCGACTTCGCCGCGGTTGACCGAGCCGGCCTTGAGCTCGAAATAGAGGTCGTCCGCGGGAATGGCGCCATGCTCGACGACGATCATGTCCGCCTCCTTCTCGACGCGCCGCCGGCCGTATTCGTCGTAGAAGACGCCGACCACGCGATTGCCGCGGCGGGCGATCGATTCCAGCCTCAGGTTCAGCGAGACCTTGGCGTCGGCCTGGCTGAAGGCGCGGAAGTAGGGCGGAAAGCTGGTGCCGCCGACATCGGGCGCGAGCATGCGCTCCGGCGTGACGATCTCGAGCTTCGCCCCGGATTCGGCGACGAATTCGGCGGCGGTGAGACCCGGGTGAGCGCCGTTGTCGTCGTAGACGATCACTTCCCCGCTCGGCCGCGCGGCGCCCGAAAGGAGGTCCCAGCTCGTCACCGCGAATTCGCCGCCGGAATCGAGGAACTCGACGTTCGGCTGGCCTCCGGTCGCGATGACGACGACGTCCGGATCGAGGTCGAGCACGTCCTCCGCGCCGGCAAAGACATTGTAGCGAAAGCCGACCCCGAGCCGTTCGCATTCTCGCAGCCGCCAGTCGACGATGCCGATGATTTCCCGCCTGCGCTTGAGCGCGGCGGCGAGGACGATCTGGCCGCCGGGCCTGGCCGCGGCCTCGAGGACCATGACGTCGTGCCCGCGTTCGCCCGCGACGCGCGCCGCCTCGAGCCCGCCGGGGCCCGCGCCGACGACGACGACCTTCCTCTTCGGCCCATTCGAGCGGGGCACGAGATGGGGGATCGCCGCCTCACGCCCGGTTGCCGGATTGTGGATGCAGACCGCCTGGCCGGCATAAATGGAATCGATGCAATAGCCCATCCCGACGCAAGGACGGATCTCGGTTTCACGTCCCTCCGCGATCTTCCGTGCGATGTGCGGGTCGGCCATATGCGCACGGGTCATGCCGACCATGTCGAGCTTGCCGCTCGCTATCGCATGGCGCGCGGTCGCGACGTCCTGGATGCGGGCGGCGTGAAAGGTCGGCAAGCGGGTCTCGGCGCGCACTTCGCCGGCGAAATCGAGATGCGGGGCCGAGCGTTCGCCCATGCCCGGGATGACGCGGCTCAGCGCCTCGTCGCTGTCGATATGGCCGCGGATAACGTTCAGGAAGTCGATCAGGCCGGAGCCGGTCAGGCGGCGGGCGATCGCCATGCCCTCGTCGCGGCTCAGGCCGCGCTCCCAGTCCTCGTCGCAGACAAGCCGGGCGCCGATGAGGAATTCGGGGCCCACGCGCTTCCTGACCGCTTCGAACACCGCCATGCCGAAACGCAGGCGGTTGTCGATCGATCCGCCATATTCGTCGGCACGCCGATTGGTGGCCGGCGACCAGAACTGGTCGATGAGATGGCCGTAGCACTCGAATTCGAGGCCATCGAGCCCGGCGGCCTTCACCCGCTCGGCCGCGTCGGCGTAAGCCGCGACCACCCGGGCGATATCCCAGTCCTCCATCGCCTTGGGGAAGGCGCGATGGGCGGCTTCGCGCACAGGCGAAGGCGCGATCACCGGCAGCCAATCGTCCTTGCTCCAGCTGGTGCGGCGGCCGAGGTGGGTGATCTGGATCATCACCGCGGCGCCCTTGTCGTGGACGTCATCGGCAAGCTCCCTGAGCCACCGCACGCACTCGTCCTTGTAGAGCAGGATGTTGCCGAACGCCTGCGGACTGTCGGGCGCGACCACCGACGAGCCGCCGATCATGGTCAGCGCGATGCCGCCCCTGGCTTTTTCCGCGTGATAAAGCCGGTAGCGGGTCTTCGGCATGCCGTCGTCGGTGTAGGCGGGCTCATGCGCGGTCGACATCAGCCGGTTGCGCAGGCTGAGCCCGCGCAGCTGGAAGGGTTGCAACAGGGGGTCGACGGACATCAGGCGGCCTCCGCACTTTGGAGGACTATCGGAACCGCGGAGCGCGGGGTCAAATCCGCGCCGACCTCGATGCAGGTGGTGGCGCGGCGCAAGCTACGGCGAGGGAGAATGGTTTCCGGCGGCCTGATTCGCCGGGCGAACGAAGGACATCGGCGGCGGTGTGGGATGAACTGAACGAACCGCTCGGGCTCGCATCTTGCGCCCCGACCGCGCCGTCCGCGGGCGGATGGCGTGCTGCCGGGCGGGCGGCAATCGGCGCTGCGGCGCTCGCGGCGGCGATCGGTTTCGTCATACTGGCGAGGCGCGACTCCCCACTCGGCGGCGAGCCGTTTGCGGTGGCGAAGATCGAAGTCGCGCCGCCGGTTGCGCCGGTGGCGGCGGACTCGGGGGCGCACGCACACGAGGCCGCGGCGCCGCCGATCGCCTCGGCCGATCAGGTCGAGGCGGCGAGCGGCGTGCAAGTCACCCGCTCCGGCGGCGGCAGCCCGCCGAATGCGCGCATCATCGATGTCGAGCGGGCGCTCGCCGTCAGGCTTGACGCCGCGCCCGACACGCGCCTGATCGAGACGTCGCGCCTGGGGCCGCTGCCGCGCGTCGGCGCCGACGGCGCCCGGCCGTTCGACGTCTACGCCAGGCCAGTGCTGCTCGACGCGAAACTGAAGGCCGGCGCGCCGCGCATCGCGCTTATGGTCGGGGGGCTTGGCCTCAACGCCGAGGGGGCCGAAGCTGCGATCGCAAAACTGCCCGGGGCGGTGACGCTGGGATTTGCGCCCTATGGCGCCGCGATCGAGGAGCGCGCGGCGGAAGCACGGGAGGCAGGGCACGAGACCGCACTGCAGGCGCCGATGGAGGACTTTTCGGATGGGGCCGGAGGTCCGGGGTCGCACATGCTGAAGACCTCCGCTTCCGACGCGGACAACCTCGAGTCGCTGCGCTGGCTCATGAGCCGGTTCACCGGCTATATTGCGGTCGTCAATCACCTCGGCGGCAAGTTCACCGCCGACGCAAAGGAGATCTCGCCGGTTCTGGCTGAAATCGCAGCACGAGGCCTCGGATATCTGGACGACGGCGCTTCGCCGCGCAGCGTCGCGCCGGACGTCGCCGCGACCCTGGCTATGCCGTCGGCGCAGGCCGACGTTGTGATCGACGCCAACCCGGCGCCCGAATCGATTGAAGCGGCGCTGGCGCGGCTCCTCGATCGCGCCCGCGAGCGAGGCTCGGCGATTGGCGTCGCCTCCGCTTCGCCGATGACCGTCGAGCGATTGGCCCGATGGGCGAACGGGCTTGAATCGGAGGGTTTCGCTTTGGTCCCGCTTTCCGCCCTGATGTCGGCCGCGCCAAGCCCATCGGCGCAATCCAGGGCCATGAGCCGATGAACGCATGAGCAAGGATCAGCCCTATCGGCCCTGCGTCGGCGTCGCTCTGGTCAACCGCGCCGGCGACGCGTTCATCGGCCACCGCAGGCGCAAACGCGGGGCCGAACTCCTGGACTCCCGCTCGTGGCAGATGCCCCAGGGCGGCATCGACAAGGGCGAAGAGCCGCTCGCCGCGGCGAGGCGCGAGCTCTGGGAGGAGACCAACGTCCGCTCGATCGAATTGATCGCCGAGCTGCCGAACTGGCTCAAATACGATCTGCCTGAAGGGACGCGCGGCCGCTGGGGCGGACGCTATCGCGGCCAGACCCAGAAATGGTTCCTGTTCCGCTTCGTCGGCCCGGACAAGGAAATCGACGTCCGCCGCCCGGCTGAAGGCGCGCACAACGCCGAGTTCGACGACTGGCGCTGGGAGCGCTTCGAGCGGCTGCCGGAGCTTGTGGTGCCGTTCAAACGCGATGTCTACGAGACGGTCGCGGCGACGTTCGCGCCGCTCGCGCGCCCCGCGGAGCGGTGAGCCCTCATCCGGCAGAGTGCGTCGGCCCTCGCCCGCAATGCGGGAGAGGGTCTGGGGTGAGGGTCATTTTCCGGCTTTGACCGACGCGATCGCGTCCGCCATCGCCTCATCCATCTTCTTCCGCAGGCGGTGATCGGAAAGGTCGGCGTCACGGTCGGCAAGATACGTTTTCAGCGCAGCGGCGACCTCGTCGTCACTCTTGCCGACCTGCGCGGCGACGAATTCATGGGTGTAATTATCCGCCTCCGGCGGAGTTAGCCCCTTCATCCCGGCGGCCCAGAGAGCGAGGGCCTTGTTGCGCCGGGCGAGCGCCTTGAAGCGCAGGTCTTCATCGTGAGCGAACTGCTTTTCGAACGTGTTCTCACGGTCCTGGAATGCGTCGGACACGACGACCTCCGTCACACTAGCGAAGTCAGAGCTTATGACGGGTTCCATCGGCCCGCGCAATGCGGCCCTTCCCCTACGAGCACCCCGCGTCGGGTCGTGGATACGCGACGCGCCTAGAAGACCGCCAGACCCGTTTTCGCCGCCGCGATCAGCGCTTGCGCGTCGGATTTTTCGTAACGACGGCGCGCGCCGTGGCCCCAGACCGGGCCGGGCCAAGCCGGGTCGCCGATCGTTCGGGCGACGACATGCAGATGGAACTGGCGGACGACGTTGCCGAGCGCGCCGATGTTGATCTTGTGCGCGCCGGTATGGGTCTTGAGAAAGCCCGCCGCCGACGCCGCCTCTTCGACCAGTTGGCGCCGGTCCGCCGCCGCAAGGTCGGTCAGCTCGGCGACTCCTTCGCGCCGAGGGACCAGGATGAGCCAAGGCCAACGGGCGTCGTTCATCAGAAGGACGCGCGTGAGCGCCGTGTCGCCGACGACGAACGTGTCCGCGGCGAGCTTATCGTCGAGCGCGAAGCTCATGCCGCCCACGCCGTTCCATGCGCTCCGCGCGGCAGGCCGAGTTTCGCCGCGATCGTCTCGGCGACGTCGGCCAGGCTCGAGCGCGCGCCGATCGGGCCGGGCGGCGCTCCCGCGCCGAAAGCGAGGATCGGCACATGCTCGCGCGTGTGGTCGAAGCCGCGGAAGGTCGGATCGTTGCCGTGATCGGCGGTGATCACGCAGAAATCTTGCGCGCGCAGCGCCGCTTCGATTTCGCCCAGGCGCGGATCGAACGCCTCGAGGCAGGCCGCATAGCCGGGAACGTCGCGCCGGTGACCCCATTCGGTGTCGAAATCGACCAGGTTGACGAAGATGAGACCGCCCTCGGCGGTGGTCGCCAGCGCCTCGAGGAGAAGATCGATGTTGCCGTCGTTGCTCTTGCCCTTGCGCTCGTCTCCGGTGTCGCGATGGGCGAAGATGTCGCCGATCTTGCCGATCGAGACGATTGAGCGGCCCGCGCGCGCCGCCCGCTGCAAGAGATTGCCGTCGGGCGGGGAAACCGCAAAATCCTTGCGATTGGCGGTGCGAACGAAGTCCTTGGCGGTCCCGCCCACGAAAGGCCGGGCGATGACCCGCCCGATGTTGAGCGGGTCGCACAGCCGGCGCGCAATTCGGCAGAGGTCGTAGAGCCGCTCGAGCCCGAAGGCCTCTTCGTGCGCGGCGATTTGCAGCACCGAATCGGCCGAAGTGTAGCAGATGGGTTTCAGCGTCCGCAGGTGCTCCTCGCCGAAATCCGCGATCACCGTCGTGCCCGAAGCGTGGCGGTTAGCAAGAACCCCGGCCAGTTTGCCCTCGGCGATGAGCGCCTCGGTCAGCGCCTCGGGAAGGGCGGGGATCGTTTCCGGAAAATAGCCCCAGTCGAAGTCGACCGGCGTTCCGGCAAGCTCCCAGTGGCCGGACGGCGTGTCCTTGCCGCGCGAGGTCTCGACGCCGATAGCCCCACTGTCCGCGCGGCTCGGAGAGCGCAAGACCCGGCGGCGCGCGGCCGGTCGAGGCCTTCATCGCATGGCCGAGCCCGAGCGCCTCGAGACGCGGCAGCCGCAAAGGGCCGCGCCTCAGTCCGACGCGATCGCCCCGCCCGGCGGCGCAAGCTTCAGCGATGTGGCCGAGGGTGTCGGCGCCCACATCGCCGTAAGCCATGGCGTCCTCGGCGCCGCCGCAGCCGACCGAGTCGAGGACGATGAGGATGGCGCGGGTCACGGCCCCCTCCCCGCCCCCTCCACCGTCCTTCGGACGGTCCCCCTCCCCCGCCGCTGCGCGGCATGGGAGGATACGGACGGCGCCGTTGGCGAATCCTCCCCTGCGGAGCGGGGGAGGGGGACCATGCCATAGGGCGTCCGTAAGGACGCCCGTCTCGCGACAGGCTTTGGCATGGTGGAGGGGGCGGAAGCCATCGCTCGGTTCACTGGCTCACCGCCTCGCTCATCGTCGCCTCGTTGGCGAAGGCGGCGGCGAACAATGCCCGCGTATAGTCGTTCTGGGGCGCGTGGAACACATCGCGCGCTTCGCCGCTTTCGACCACCTTGCCGCGCCGCATGACGATGATGTCGCTCGCGAGCGCCCGCACCACCCGCAAGTCATGCGAGATGAAGAGATAGGCGAGGTTGCGGCGCCGCTGCAAATCGCGCAGGAGATCGACGATCTGCGCCTGGATCGACATGTCGAGGGCCGACGTCGGCTCGTCGAGCACGACGAACCTCGGATCGAGCGCCATCGCGCGGGCGATGGCGATGCGCTGGCGCTGGCCGCCGGAAAACTCGTGCGGATAACGGTCGAGCGTCGAGGGATCGAGGCCAGTGTCGGCGAGCGCCCGCTCGGCGACGCGGCGGCGCTCGGCGGCGCTCATTTTCGCCCCCTGGGCGATCAGCCCCTCCTCGACGATCTCGGCCACCGACATGCGCGGCGACAGCGAACCGTATGGATCCTGGAAGACGACCTGCATCTCCCGCCTCAGCGGCCGCATGGCCTTCGAATTCAAGCCGTCGATCGGGCGTCCGCAATAGACGATCGGCCCCTCCGACCGGATGAGTCTCAGGATCGCCAGGCCGAGCGTCGTTTTGCCCGAACCGGATTCGCCGACGACGCCGACCGTCTGACCCTCGCGTACGGCGAGCGAAACGCCGTCGACCGCTTTGACGTGAGCAACGGTGCGGCGCAGGAACCCTTTCCGGATCGGAAACCAGACGCGCAGATTGTCGGCGCTCGCCACCGTCGGCGCCGAATGGTCGGCCGCCGGCGGGTCGCCCTTGGGCTCGGCGGCAAGCAGCGCTCGCGTGTAGGGATGACGCGGATCGGCGAACACCCGCGCGGTCTCGCCGGCCTCGACGATCTTGCCCTCCCGCATCACGATCACGTCGTCGGCGATGCGCCTGACGACATTGAGGTCATGGGTGATGAACAGCATCGCCATGCCGAGCTTGATCTGGAGGTCCTTGAGCAGCTTGAGGATTTGCGCCTGCACGGTGACGTCGAGCGCCGTCGTCGGCTCGTCGGCGATCAAGAGGTCGGGGCGGTTGGCGAGCGCCATCGCGATCATGACCCGCTGGCGCTGGCCGCCGGAGAGCTGGTGGGGATAGGCGCCGAGCCTTTGGGCGGGGTCGGCGATGCCGACCTCGGTCAGGAGCTCGACGATTCGGTCCTTCGCCGCCGCGCCGCGGCCGTGATGGAGGGCGATGATCTCGCCGATCTGCCGTTCGATCGTGTGAAGCGGATTGAGCGAGGTCATCGGCTCCTGGAACACCATGGTCACGCTCGCGCCGCGCATGGCCCGGAGCTCGTCGTCCGACATCTTGAGAACATCGCGGCCGCGAAACAGAATCTCGCCGGTCGGGTAGCTGGCCGCGGGTTGCGGGAGCAGGCGCACGATCGCCTGGGCGGTGACGGTCTTGCCCGAGCCGGATTCGCCGACCAGCGCCAGCGCGCGGCCCTTCTCGAGCCGGAAGGAGACGCGATCGACCACGGTCCTGCGTTCGCTCCCTTGCGCGAAGGCGATCGAGAGATCGCGCACGTCGAGGAGCCCGCTCGGCCTCGCTCACGAGAACGTCTTTCTCGGATCGAAGGCGTCGCGCACCGCTTCGCCGATGAAGATGAGCAGCGACAGCATCAACGCCGTGACCGCGAAGGCGGAGAGCCCGATCCAGGGCGCCGACAGGTTCGACTTGCCTTGCAGCAGGAGCTCGCCGAGCGAAGGCGAGCCGGGCGGCATGCCGAGGCCGAGGAAGTCGAGCGAGGTGAGCGTGCTGATGGAGGAATTGACGATGAACGGCAGGAACGTCAGCGTCGCCACCATCGCGTTCGGCAGCACATGCTTGACGATGATCTTGGCGCTCGAGAGGCCAAGCGCGCGGGCGGCGTTGACATATTCGAAGTTGCGCGCCCTGAGGAACTCGGCCCGGACCAGATGAACGAGGCTCACCCAGGAGAACAGAAGAAGGATCGTCAACAGGACGAAGAAGCTCGGCGCGAGGATCGCCGACAGGATGATGAGGATGTAGAGATGCGGCAGCGACGACCAGATCTCGATCACCCGCTGCATCGTGAGATCGAGCCAGCCGCCGAAATAGCCCTGCACCGCGCCGGCGAAGACGCCGATGACCGACGAGACGCCGGCCAGCGTCAGGCCGAACAGCACCGAGATGCGAAAGCCGTAGATGAGGCGGGCGACGATGTCGTGCCCGTCCTGATCCGAGCCGAGCCACAGCGGTTCGAGACGGCTGCACGGCCTCGCGATCGTGGCGGCGTCCTTTTCGCCCTGCTTCTCCAGCGCCGCGCGGCACTGAGCCTCGCTCAGCATCCAGGTCGGCGGCGTCGGCAGGGGGGTGGGGGGATTGAGGATCGTGGTCGAGTTGGCGAACCGGATCGGCGGCCAGATCATCCAGCCGTGGGCGTTGACCTCGTTGGCCACGAACGAGCCGCGAAAATCGGCCCGCGCCTCGAAGCCGCCGAACTTGTCCTCGGGATAGTTGAACAACACCGGGAACAGAATCTCGCCTTTGTAGGAGGCGATCAGCGGCCGGTCGTTGGCGATGAATTCGGCAAACAGCGAGCCGACAAACAGGACGAGGAATATCCACAGCGACCAGGCGCCGCGCCTGTTGCGGCGGAAATTGTCGAGCCGTCGCTGGTTCATCGGCGACAGCCACGGCCGGCGCTCGATCTCGGCGCGTTCCTTCGCCTGCTCCGGGCCGGGCGGCCCTCCGTCGTCATGGCCGGGCTTGACCCGGCCATCCACGGCCTTGAGGGCTTCGAGGTCCGTCATACCGACCCCAGCCCGGCCATGACGAATTTGCGGACGACCAAGCTCAAACCTCGCGGGTTTCGAAATCGATGCGCGGATCGATCCAGGTGTAGGTGAGGTCGGAAACGAGGTTAACCACCAGCCCGATCAGGGCGAAGATATAGAGATTGGCGAGCACCACAGGATAATCGCGCTGAATGAGCGAATCGTAGGAGAGATAGCCGAGGCCGTCGAGCGAGAACACCTGCTCGATCAGGAGCGAGCCGGTGAAGAAGGCGCCGATGAACGCGCCTGGGAATCCGGCGATCACGATCAGCATCGCGTTGCGGAAGACATGGCCGTAAAGCACGCGCCGCTCGGTCAGGCCTTTCATGCGCGCGGTCTGGACATAGGACTTCTTGATCTCGTCGAGAAAGGAGTTCTTGGTCAAAAGCGTCGAGGTGGCGAACGAGCCCAGCACCAGCGATGCGACCGGCAGCGTGATGTGCCAGAGGTAGTCGAGAATCTTGTGCGGCCAGCTGAGGTCGGCGAAATTGTCGGAGGTGAGCCCGCGCAGCGGGAAGATCTGCCAGAACGAGCCGCCGCAGAACAGAACCACCAGCAGGACCGCGAACAGGAAGCTCGGGATCGCATAGCCAAAAATGACCAGCGCCGAGGTCACGGTGTCGAAGCGCGAACCGTCCCTGACGGCCTTCCTGACGCCAAGCGGAATCGAGATCGCGTAGGAGATGAACGTCATCCACATGCCGAGCGAGATCGAGACCGGCAGCTTCTCCTTGATCAGCTCGAGCACCGGCACGTCGCGATAGTAACTCTTGCCGAAGTTGAAGGTGGAATAGTCGCGCACCAGAATCCAGAACCGCTCCAGCGCCGGCTTGTCGAAGCCGTACTGCTTTTCGAGCTCCTTGATGAATTTCGGATCGAGTCCCTGCGAGCCGCGATAGCGCGAAGCGATGTCGCCGCCCGCCTGCGCCGCGCCGGCGCCGATCTGGCCGCCGCCGCCGAACCCAGCCGTTGAGCTCTGGTCCGTGCCCTGCAGTTGCGCGATCGCCCGCTCGACCGGCCCGCCAGGCACGAACTGCACGATCGCGAACGAGACCGCCATGATGCCGAGGATCGTCGGGATCATCAGAAGCAGGCGGCGCAGGATATAGGCGAGCATGCCTCGTCAGCCGGTCTCAGCCGGGCGGAGCGTCCGGCGTTCCTCAGAGTCCAATCGTCTTCGCCTTTGCTTCGTCCCACCACCACGTGCCGGGCGCGCCGGTGCTGAGTCGCGGCTGCTTCTCGGGACGGGAAAATGCGTCCCAGTGGGCGACCCATGCCGTGTCGCGATACCACATCGGGACCCAATAATGGCCGGCGCGCAGGACCCGGTCGAGCGCGCGGCAAGCGGTGTTGAGCTCGTCGCGCGATTTCGCTGCGGCGATCGCCTCGATCAGCGCGTCGACCACCGGATCGGCGACGCCGGCGAGATTGCGCGAACCGTTCTGGGCGGCGGCCGCTGACGAGAAGACGACCCGTAAGGAGACGCCTGGCGTCGTCGATCCGAAATTGTTCTCGACCACGACGTCGTAGTCGAAGGCTTCGGTGCGGCTTTTCAGCTGGGCGGGGTCGACGATGCGCAGATTGGCCTGAATGCCAAGTTTGTTGAGATTCTGGATGAAAGGCATCGTATGCGGCTGCATGGCGCCGTTCGAATCGAGGAATTCGATGGTCAGCGGCTTGCCGCTCGGCAGCATGAGCGTCCCGCCGTCGCGCTTGCAGCCGGCGGAGAGCAGAAGGTCGTAGGCTTGCTTGAGCAGTTTGCGATCGCTGCCGGAGCCGTCGCTGACGGGGGGCGTGTAGGGATCGTCGAAGACGGACGGGGCGAGCTTGTCGCGGAAGGGCTCCAGAAGCTTGAGTTCGTCCGGCCCCGGCTTGCCCTTCGCCTCCATGTCGGTATTGGGGAAAAAGGAGATGGTCCGTTTGTAGGACGAATACATCACGTTCGTGTTCGTCCATTCGAAGTCGAAGCAGAGGCCGATCGCCTCGCGCACGCGGGGATCCTTGAACTGCTCGCGGCGCGTGTTGAGGTACCAGCCCTGGAAGGTAGACGGCGCGCCGTTGTGGAGCTCCTCCTTCTTGATCCGGCCGTCCTTGACCGCCGGAAAGTCATATGAGGTGGCCCAGAAGCGCGAAGTGAATTCCTCGTGATAGTTGATCGCCCCGGCCTTGAACGCCTCGAACGCGACCTGCCGCTCGCGATAATATTCGAACCGCAGGCGGTCGAAATTGTTCTGGCCAAGGTTGACCGGCAGCTTCGCTCCCCAATAGCCGGGGTCGCGCGCATATTCGATGAACCGGCCCTGCTCGAACGTCTTGACCTTGTAGGCGCCGGAGCCGAGCGGCGGGTCGAGCGTCGCGGCGGTGAAATCGCGCCCGCTCCACCATGCCGCCGAGAACACCGGCATGCCGACGACAATCAGGTGCGCGTCGCGCGAGCGCCCTTCGACAAAGCGCACGTGGACGACGTCGTCGCCTTCCGGATTCGCCTGCTCCACCTCTTTGAGAAGCTGGGCGTAGATCGGATGGCCCTTTTCCTTCAGCACATTGAGCGAGAAGGCGACGTCGGCGGCCGTCACCTTCGATCCGTCGAAGAAGCGCGCCTCGGGTCTGAGCCGGAAACGGTAATCGAGCTTGTCGGCCGAAACCCTGACCGATTGCGCGAGCAGACCGTAGACCGAATCCGGCTCGTCGCCGTTGGCGGTCATCAGCGTGTCGAAAGTGGCCGACATGCCGGCCGCGCCGTTGCCCTTCCAGGTGTAGATGTTGAGGGTGTCGAAGGTGTCGAAGTTCTGGTTGCCGCTCGTCCCCGTGATCTGGAGCGAGAGCAGGCCGCCGGTCGGCGCCTCGGGATTGACGTAGGCGAAATGCGGGAAGTCGGGCGGAAGCGCAAGATCGCCGAACGACGACAGGCCGTGGGTCTCGGTCGAATCGTCGGCGATCGCGGCGAGCGGGCGGGGGGCGAACGCCGCGAGCGTGGCGAGCGCGCCGGTTTTCAACGCTGCCCGGCGGGTCAGGGCTATGGTCATCGAATCGTCAACCTCGCGGCCTGACGCGATGTATCGCGCCTTACTGCACATTGCCAGCGACCGCGGCGAAAACGAGGCGGCGGCGCGGGCGGCGGCCGGCGGAGCGGGTTAAAGTTCGTTCATGCGCCAACGTGACCCTCGTCGCCTGCCGGGCGGCGCTGAAGCGGCTCGTAGCCTCGGCCAAAGCGACGCGGCAGAACTCACCTCACATTCCGTAGCCGCGCGCCATCGCCGCGGCGCAGAGCGGGATGAGGGCGAAGAGGCCGGCTTCGGCGTAGAGGGCCCGGCGCAGCCGCGCAACCTCGCTCGCCGGCGGGCGGAACGAGGCGTCGGCGCGGACCCGCCGGCGCCAGACGAGATAAGAAAAGGTCGGCGCGATCGAGATCAGGCCGACGGCGGCGAACAGCGCCATCTTCGCCCAGAAGAACCAGTTGGCGAGATAGTAGTCGACGCCTTTGGCGCCGAAGAAGAGGCGCATGAGCCCCGCGGCGAGCGCGAGCGCGGCCATGATGCCGAACCAGGCGTCGACCCGGGCAAGCCTCAGGGCCATCCGGTCGTCGATCGGCCCGGCGGTGAGAAATATTTCCGCCGACAGGATCGCGGCGAGCGAGAACACCGCGAGGTGATGGAAGCTTGCGAACAGCCAGTCGACGAACATGAAGCACCCTACCGCTCGCTGTCAGCCATTGATTGGCTGGAGGCGAGCCCCTTGTCCGAAATCGAACATCGCGGGCGCGGGCCGCGCGTTTCACGCGTCGATACGCTTGACGAACCAGTTGATGAGCCTTGTCCAAATCTCGTCTTTGCCAACCTGGTCCTCGACCCCGTGCTCGAGATTGGGGTTGTCGTTGACCTCGATGACCACGATCGCGCCGTCGGTTTCCTTGATGTCGACGCCATAAAGGCCCGGGCCGATGGCGCGGGCCGCCTTGAGCGCGGCGTCGATGACCCGCGGGGGCGCGTCGCCGATCGGGATCGTCTTCGATCCGCCCTCCCGGGCGCCGTTCGGCCCGTGCTTGATGATCTGCCAGTGGCCGCGCGCCATTTGATACTGGCACACGAAAAGCGGCTCGCCGTCGAGCACTCCGACCCGCCAGTCGAACTTGGTCGGCATGAACTTCTGCGCCAGCAGGAGGTCGGTCTCCTCGAACAATTCGTCCGACAGCGCCTTGAGAGCCTGCGCGGTCTCGACCTTATGGACCCCGCGCGAGAATGAGCCGTCCGGGATCTTGAGCACCATCGGCCAGCCCAGGAGCCGCTCGGCCTTCGCAAGGTCCTCGTCCTCGGCCAGCATGACCGTCGGCGGCACGGGGACGCCGTTCGCCTCGAGGAGCTCGTGCAGATAGACCTTGTTGGTGCAGCGGATCATCGATTGCGGGTCGTCGATGACCGGCATGCCCTCGCTGCGGGCGCGCTGGGCGAAGCGGTAGGTGTAGCTGTCGATCGAAGTCGTCGCGCGGATGAAGAGGCCGTCGAATTCGACCAGTTCCGCGAGCTGCTTCCTGGTGATGAGCTCGACCTCGACCGACTGCTTCTCGGCGATCCGCGAAAAGTGCTTGAGCGTGTCGAGGGAGGACGGCGGCAGGTCCTCCTGCGGATCGTGCAGCACGGCGAGCGAATAGCGGGCGATCGCCCGGCCGCGCGGATTGCGCCAGTCGCGCTGGGTGTGGCGGTGAAGGCTCTTGTGGAAGAATTCCGCTTCGTCCGGCCCGAGCTTGGCGAGCGGCCGGGCGCGCAGCCGGTCGATTTTCCACCGCTTGCCCGCCGTGATGGTGACTTCGATCGCCGGGCACCGGTACCAGTCGAACAGGAGCCGGCCGAACGCCTCGAAGCGGGAATCCTGGACGAAACCGAAGCAGAACAGGAGATCGAACGTGGTGTCCTCGGTCGCGTGCGCCTTGACCGCCGCGGCGCTCAGCGCCTCCTGCAGTTCCGGCAGCGACTGCTCGTAGAGCTTGATCTCGCGCAGATCGAGCATCGTCTCGACCGTCGGGATCACCCGATGGCCGCGCGCCTCGGCGAGGAGCGAAGCGTAGTATCCCTTGGACTGGTAGTTGTAGGAGCGGGAAAGATTGATGATCTTCGCCCGTCCGAGCCCGGCGAAGAGTTTCGGCCGCGCGAGATAATCGCGCGTCGTGATCACCTTGTGGGGCGTGTCGGCGTTGGGAAAGTCGCGCGCCTGATCGACGAGAATGACCCAGCCAGTCATGACGCGCGGCGCTCCGGGCGCGCGGTTGGTCGCGACGACGTCTGCATGATGAGGGGCGGAACGGTCCCTGAGTTAGGCGTGGGCCAGGTTCATTCGTGACGGGCGCGACTCACTTTCCGCGCGCCTTCGCCTCCCTAGCGCGGGCGCGACGCGCCGCGCAACGGCCGAACGCGCTTGAGCGCCGGATTGTTCCCGGTTTCGCGCAGGGAAGCGGGGACGAGCGCCTTCTCGTAGCGCAAGGCGGCGGCGCCGTCGGCGTAGTAATGGGCGTGCTCGCCGATCTGGCGGAAGCCGGAGCTCTCGTACAGCGTGATCGCCGAGGCATTGTCATAGCGCACTTCGAGCGTCAGCGCGGCGCGGCGGTGGCCCCGCGCATAGGCCTCGCAGGCCTGGAGCAGCGCCCGGCCGACGCCGCGGCGGGCGAATCGGGGATCGACCGCGAGCGAGTAGATGCGCACCGCCCGCGAGGCCTTGCGCAGCGAGACCAGGGCGTAGCCGGCAAGCTCGTCGTCGATGAACGCGGTGAGCACCGGCCGGTGGGCCGCGCGCAGGAATTCGCGCAAGGACCGGCGCGAGACCCGGTCGGTCTCGAACGATTCGTTCTCAAGCCTGCCGATCGCATCGAGATCGCGCGGACTCGCCGCGCGAACGACGATGCCGGTTTGGCGCCAGTTGCTCATGAACGCCCTATGCGGGAGAGGCTGGGGTGCGGGCCAGCCTCTATCCTCATCCGGGGCTTCGCGCCACCTTCTGCCGCACAGCGGGAGGAGGGAATCCCTACCGCCCGGAGCGCCTGATCCATTCCTCCTCGTCGATCGTCTCGACGCCGAGTTCGCGCGCCTTGGCGAGCTTCGAGCCGGCGCCGGGGCCGGCGACGACGAGGTCGGTCTTGGCCGAGATCGAGCCGGACACCCTGGCCCCGAGACGCTCGGCGATCGCCTTGGCTTCGTCGCGGGTCATCCGCTCGAGCGATCCGGTGAAAACGATGGTCTTGCCGGCGAGCGGATGGCCGGCCGCGACCTCCTCCATCGGCTCGATCGTCACCTCTTTCAAGAGCGCGTCGAGCGCCGCCTCGTTGCGCGGCTCGGCGAAGAAATCAGCGACCGCCTCGGCGACCACGGGCCCGACGCCCTCGACCGCCGACAGTTCTTCCGCGGCGTTGGGCGCGCGGGCGGCCGTGCGCAGCGGCGCCCAGTCGCCGAAGTGGCGCGCGAGCCGGCGCGCATTGGTCTCCCCGACATGGCGGATGCCGAGCGCGTAGACGAAGCGGTTGAGCGCAATCGAGCGGCGCGCGTCGATGGCGTTGAAGAGGTTATGCGCCGAAGTCTCGCCGAACCCTTCCCATTCCCGCAAGGGCGGGCGGCCGCGCCCGTCGCGCGCCTTGAGGGTGAAGATGTCGGCCGGCGTGCGGATAAGGCCTTCGCTAAAGAACAGCTCGATCAGCTTTTCCCCAAGCCCCTCGATGTCGAATGCGTTGCGCGACACGAAGTGCTTGAGGCCTTCGACCGCCTGCGCCGGACAGACGAGCGTCCCGGTGCAACGGCGCACGACGTCGGCTTCCCCGGTTTTCTCGTCGATCTCGCGCAAGGCCGCCGACCCGCAGACCGGGCAGATGAAGTTTCCCTTTTCGTCTTGCGGAAACTCGTAAGGCTCGGCGCCGGGCGGCCGCTTGTCCAGCACCACCTCGAGGATCTGCGGAATGACATCGCCGGCGCGCTGCACCACCACCGTATCGCCGACCCTGACATCCTTGCGGGCGATCTCGTCCTCGTTGTGCAAGGTGGCGTTGGAGACCACGACCCCGCCGACAGTCACCGGCTTGAGCTTGGCGAGCGGCGTCAGCGCCCCGGTCCGCCCGACATTGATGCCGATCGCCTCGACGATCGTCATCGCCTTCTCGGCCGGGAACTTGTGCGCGACCGCCCACCGGGGCGAGCGCGAGATGAAGCCGAGCCGCTCCTGGAGCGCGAGATCGTTGACCTTGTAAACGACGCCGTCGATGTCGTAGCCGAGCGTCGCCCGCTCGGCCTCGATCGCATGATACTGCTTAAGGAGCTCGCCCGTGGAACGACAAAGCCTGGTGAGGGGATTGGTCGGCAGTCCGAAGCGGCGCATGGCCTCGATGGCGCCGAACTGGGTCGTGGCGAAGGGCTCGCTGACCTCGCCCCAGGCGTAGGCGAAGAAGGCGAGCGGCCGGCTCGCGGTGATGCGCGGATCGAGCTGGCGCAGCGAGCCGGCGGCGAAGTTGCGCGGGTTGGCGAACACCTGCAATCCCGCCTCCGCCTGGCGGGCGTTGAGGGCGGCGAAATCGGCGTGGCGCATGTAGACTTCGCCGCGCGCCTCGAAAATCCTTGGCGCGCCTTCAAGCCGGTGCGGAATCGAGGCGACGGTGCGCACGTTGGCGGTCACGTCCTCGCCCTCGTAGCCGTCGCCGCGCGTCGCCGCCCGGACGAGTTCGCCGTTCTCGTAGCGCAGGTTGCAGGAGAGCCCGTCGATCTTCGGCTCGGCGACGACATCGAGCGGGGCGCTGTCCTTCAAGCCCAGAAAGCGTCGCACCCGGGCGCAGAATTCCTCGACCTCCTCGTCGGCGAAGATGTTGCCGAGCGACAGCATCGGCACGGCGTGGCGGGCTTTGGCGAATTTCTCCGCCGGCGGCGCGCCGACCTTGCGGTTTTCCGAGTCCGCGCCGGCGAGCTCGGGAAACGCCGCTTCGAGCGCGGTATAGCGCCGGCGCAATTCATCATATTCGGCGTCGGAGATCGTAGGCTGATCCTCGCCATGATAGCGCCGGTCGTGCTCGGCGATCTCGGCCCCGAGGCGCGCGTGCTCGGTCCGCGCCCTGGCGAGGGTGAGCCTTGCCGGTTTCTTCTCGGGCGATGTCATGAGGCAAATTTAGCCTAGCGCCTTGTCCGGCGGAAGGCGACGGCGCCCTTTAACCGGCGGCTAACCGGTTTGCCCGATTGATGAGTTCGGCGAGACGCCGGAGCGGGGCTGCCGCGCGTCATGAGATGAATGATCCGCCGGCCCGCCAATCGAGATCGCCAATGCGCGCGCCAATCGCGCCTCTTGTCGCAGCTGCGTTGCTGACGGGATGTTGCCCGGGCGGCTATCCCCCTGTTCCGGGCGCCAGCCCGGCGCCGTTCGACGCCTTCAACGCGAGCATGAAGCTCGCGGTCGGCATGCCGACGGACGTGGCGATTCTCCTGATCGGATCGGCTCCGGTCTCCGGACAGGCGACGAGCTGCGGAATCCTCGCCGGATACGAATGGACGTGCCAGCTCCTGAAATTCGGCTGCTGCGAGAACAACCAGCTCCTTGTCTATGTCGCCCAGACGCCGGACGGCCGCGGCGCCGTCAGCTCCTGGTCGGTGCGGAAGGGCTGATCCGGATGGCGTATAGGGAGGGGTCGCCGACCTCGCCGGCCGGGTCGTCCCCTGCGGCAGGTTCGCCGTTGCCAATCAACAACCGGCCGCCTAACATCTTACCGATCGCGGGAGAAGGGCATGCGAAGGTGATGCGTGCGATCGCCGCGGCAGGCGCGGCAGGCGTGGTGGCGCTCGCGCTCATCGCGCCGGCCGAGGCGAAGACCTGCACCGAGCGGCTCAGCGTCTGTCAGAAGTTCTGCGTCAAGAGCGAGTCCGGCTCGCCCGCATGCATGGCGGCGTGCAGCGGCTATCTCCAGTCGTGCCTCGCGAGCGGCTGCTGGGAAAGCAAGTACGTCGACAAGGAGTGCGGCTTCACCCGGCGATAGGCGCCCGCGCTTCCGCGTTCACGACGAAATCTCCGATGTGTTTGAGGGCGACGGCCGCTGCGGATTCCGGCCAGGAATGGCCAAGGCCCGGAACGACGACCAGCTCAGCGCCGGCAATGCTTTCGGCCGTATCCTTCGCCGTCGCGACCGGAAAGAGCGGGTCCGCGTCTCCGTGGATCACGAGCGCCGGGCGCCGCACTGTCTTCAGGCCCGCGTTGCGCGGCGCGGCGGCGACCACCGCCGCCCACTGGCGCGCGATTCCCGCCGGATCGTAAGGCGCGCGATCGGTGCGGCGCTCAGCGCTTTGGCGCAGCTCGGCTTCACTCATCCCGAAGCCCGGACCGAGCAGCGTGCGCTGCACGAGGATGCTTGCCTCGATAAGGTCCTCGCGAGCCGCGCTTTTCGGCGGTTGAGCCAGGATCGCCATCGCCTTGCGATCACCCGGCGGCAAGTCCCGCCGGCCGGTGGTCGAATTCATCGAGATAAGGCTTTTTGTCCGCCCGGGATGATTGATCGCGACCACCTGCGCGATCATGCCCCCCATTGACGAACCCGCGATATGGGCGCGCTCAACGCCGAGGGCGTCGAGAAGGCCGACCGCGTCATTGGCCATGTCCTCGAGTTGATAGGGAACGTCGACCGTCTTGCCTGCAGCGAGATCGGCCATGACGGCGCGAAAATCGGGCGTGGGCAGGCTCACGAGATGCGTCGACTTGCCGATGTCGCGGTTGTCGAACCTGACGACCCGGAATCCCTTGGCCGCCAGGCCCTCGCACAAGGATTTCGGCCAGAAGATGAGCTGCGCAGCCAGGCCCATGATGAGCAGAATGAGCGGATCGCCGTCGCGGCCGAAGCTCTCGTATTCGATGTCGATTCCGTTGGCTTTTGTTCGCGGCATGGGGCGCTCCGGGCAGGGAATTGGGGGCGCACCCTACCCGCAACGGCGGCGGCTTCAAACCGACCCGGCCCTGCCAGGCCCGGCGACAATCGACCGCCTCAGCCGCCGTCGAGCTCGCGCGCTCCCTCTTCCGCCGCCTCCTCCGGCGCGACCCAGCGGAAGCCGGTCATCTGGCGCCGGGCCCAGGTGAACTGCCGCTTGGCGTAATGGCGGGTGTCGAGCTTCGTGCGTTCCGCGGCTTGAGCAAGCGTGATCCGGCCTTCGAGATGAGCGATGAGATGGGGAACGCCATGGGCGCGCATCACCGGCAGCGCCGGATCGAGCCGCCGCTTCATCAGCGCCGCGGCTTCGTCGAGCGCGCCGTGCGCGAGCATGGCGTCGAGCCGCGCCTCGATGCGCCGATAAAGCTCTTCCCGGTCGGGAGCGAGATAAAGTCCCGCCCACTCGTGCTTCTTGAGCGCCGGCGCGGCCCGCGCGCCCAGGAACGAGGCGAGCGGGCGATCAGTGGCGGCCAGAACCTCGAGCGCGCGCAAGATCCGCTGCCGGTCGCCGGCGTTGAGGCGCAAAGCGGTTTCGGGATCGCGCGCTTTTAGCTCGGCGTGAAGCTCCTCGGCCGCACGGCCATCGGCCTCGGCGCGAATCCTCATCCGCACCGCCTCCGGGACCGCCGGCACATCGGACAGGCCCTCGGTCAGCGCGCGCAGATAGAGGCCCGTGCCGCCGACGAAGACGACCGGCCGGCCGCCGGTCTCGGCGAGGATTTCGCCCGCCGCGCGCGCCCATCGTCCGGCCGAGTAATTCACCGCGCCGTCGACCGTCCCGAACAGCCGATGGGGCGCGCGCCGCTCCTCTTCCATTGTCGGCCGGGCGGTCAGGACCCTGAGGTCTGCATAGACCTGCATCGAATCGGCGTTGACGACTGTCGCGCCGCAACGTTCGGCGATTTTGAGCGCCGCCGTCGACTTGCCGCTCGCCGTCGGACCCGCGATGAGGAGCGCGCGCCTCATGTGGTCCGCCCTCGCCCTGGAAGCTTCATGCCGCCGTCTGCCCGCGAGCCCCCAATCATTCGGCGCCAAGGACCTCGACCAGCCTGAACCTCTCGCAATAAACCTCCATCCCCGGCTGAAACTCGCCTCGCCCGGTGAAATAGCTCGTGTGCGCGCTTCGCCAATAGGCGAGCGACCGGTCGCCCTCGCCCTCATCAAACGCAAAGGCCGAACCGACCTCCTCGAACCGCCGCCGGATCACCTCGACCGTCTCGATAATGGCGCGCGGCCCGCCGCTCCCGTCTTTGACGATCCAGCGCTTGCCGACCGTGACCCCCTTGTCGCCCTCGCTCGCCGGCCAGCAGGTCGCGGTCTTCTTGCCCGTGAGCACGAGGTCGAGCAGCTCATCCGCGAGCGCCGGACTGTCGCCGAACGAAAAGCTATCGAGGTCGGCCATTGGCGCTCCTCCGGTTCGCCGGACATAAGCCCCCTCTCCCCTTGTGGGAGAGGGTTGGGGTGAGGGGTTCACCGGGTCACATCAATCGCGCACGTTTCATCCGTCTGCCGAATACCTCGTCGCCTCGCGCCTGGCGACGGCGGTCAGCTTCCCGTCGTGGTCGTTCAGAAACCGCCGCACCCGCTTGGGGTCGCGCTTCGAGAGTTCGCGCAGCCACCAGCCGATCGCCTTCTGAATGAACCATTGGCGGTCTTCGGCGAGACGCGCGGCCCAGCCGAGCATCCGTTCGGGGTCACGCTTCTCCTTCGTCCACGGAAGGGTGAAGACGAGCGCCGCACGGCGCGTCCACAAATGCGGGTTCTCGATCCAGGCTTCGACGATGTCGAGCCGGCCGGGTTCGGCGATGAGGCAGCGCGAGCCGACCGCTCGCCAGATTGTCGGCGACCGCCCAGCCGTCGAGATCGGCGAGACGTTCGGTCACGAACGCCCAGACTTTGTCGTCTGGCTCGATCGACTTCCGCGCCAGAATCCGTGCCGAGACAATCCTCAGGTCCCACACCGGCTCGCGCCACAGACGGACGCACAGGCTCAGCGCTTCCTGTTGCGTGAGATCGCCGAGCGTCTCCCTGATCGCGGCGTCCATGGCCGGCAGCGGCACGCCCCAATGCTCCCAGCGCGACTTCTGGTAGGCCTTTTCGCGCTCGGCCCGCTCGGGTGAGCCGACCGCGCGCAAGGCGTGGAGGAGGCGGGTCTCGGTGGAGGCGATGGTGGAGTCAGGCACTGAAGTTCCCCTTATTGCGAGGGGCGAAGCGACAAAGCAAACCACAGTTCGTAGGGCAGCGGTGGCCCGCGCCAAGAATTTATCGACAGTTCCTTGCGGAATATCAGAACCGCGGATAGAATGGCTATTCAATGAACGAAGCCATCGGAACCCGCACCCTGCGCAAAACGCTTATCGCGACAAGCGAAACGCGCATGGCTATACGAAGGGAAGCGGGACCGGAAAAAAGCGTTAGAATCCGCTGTACGGCCTTGAAATACCTTGATTCCAAAAAACAAGAAAAAACCAGAGAAGGCTCTCTCGCTTGCGTAGATTTTCGTCGACCATGCGGAAGCCATGCACAATTCGTGGGTATAGCGCCCATTTCACCCGCCTCCGCCATCGCGGGAAGGCGCCTCCCCTCGTCGCTCGGGCGGGCGCGACGGCAAGGCGTCAGCCGGCGGGCTCCGAGGACAATGGCCGCGGCAACCTCGTCCTGGCCAGGATCTCCTCAGCCAGCCCCGAGGCCCGGGTTGCGGGGATGAAGCCGTCGACGACCAGATTCGAGAGCCCATGCACGAGGCCCCACGCGGCCATTGCTGCGAGATTGTCCCCAAGCGGCCGCTGGTCGATTTCGGCGACGCCTCGCAGCAGCAAAGCTTCGACGCCGTCGGTCGCGGCTTGCAGCGCCGGATACTTGGCGCGCTCGGCCAGAACGGGCCCGAACATCAGGCGGAAAAGGCCCCGATTCTGCTGAGCGAACTCGACATAGGCAAGGCCCGCGCGGCTGAGCGGATTGACCCCGCGGGTCGCGGCCTCCATCGCCGCGCGGAGCTCGCGGAAGCCTTCGGCGGCGACGGAAGCGAGCAGGTCTTCCTTGCTGGTGAAATGGCGGTAGGCGGCCGTCGCCGATACGCCGACCCGCCGGGCGGTTTCCCTCAAGCCGACCGCCTGCATCCCGCTTTCGTCGAGAATTTGCCGGGCCGCGGCCACGAGCGCGGCCGGCAGATTGCCATGTCGGTAAGGGCGCAAGGCACGCATCCGGGAATCGCCCTATCCTTCGGTGTTCACGCTGTCAACGCAGGACGCCGGGGCGAAGTTCCGAAGGGCTGCCGTAGTTCTATCCGCGCCGGCAAAATTGAGAGGCGCCCCTGCCCAGTCGTTTCAAGCGTGCCTAAGTCCGCCCTTCACGTGGAGGAACTCGACAATCGCATCGAGGCCGGCGCCGGTCTTCATATTGGCCATCACGAACGGACGACCCTTGCGCATCGCCGCCGCGTCGCGCGCCATGACTTCGAGCGAAGCGCCGACATAAGGGGCTAGGTCGATCTTGTTGATGACCAGCAGGTCCGATCGTGTGACGCCCGGGCCGCCTTTGCGTGGTATTTTCTCGCCGCCCGAGACGTCGATGACATAGATCGTGATGTCGGCGAGCTCGGGTGAGAAGGTTGCCGCGAGATTGTCGCCGCCGGATTCGATGAGGATGAGGTCGAGATCGGCGAAGCGCCGGCGCATCTCCGAGACCGCCGCGAGGTTGATCGAGGCATCCTCGCGGATCGCCGTATGCGGGCAGCCGCCGGTCTCGACGCCGATGATCCGCTCGGGCGGAAGCGCTCCGGCCTCAACCAGAATGCGGGCGTCTTCTTTGGTGTAAATGTCGTTGGTGATGGCTGCGATGCCGAAGCCGTCGCGAAGGCGCTTGCAAAGCTGCTCCATGAGCGCAGTCTTGCCGGAGCCGACTGGCCCGCCGACTCCTACGCGCAATGGCTGGCCGGGCGCGGTCATGAGCGGAACAGTCGCGAATACTGGCTCTCGTGCCGCATGGCGGCGATGTCGGAGCGAAACGCCGCGCCGCCGATATCGGCGAGGCTCGCGCTACGCGCCGCGCGCGCCAGAGCGCGGATGGGCGGCAAGAGCGCGGCGAGAATTCTTTGGCCGTCCGTCTGCCCGATCGGCCCGAGGCGCAAAGCGGCCGAGACGAGGTTGGCGAACTGAGCGAGCGCGAACGCCTCAAGGCTGGCTCCCAGCGGCAGGCCATGACCGCTTGCCGCCGCGGCGACCGCGATCGGATAGGCGATGCGCTCGTCGGGCGCCTGGCCTAGCCGGCGCAACGGCTCGCAATCCCAGGCCGCACGCGCCACGGCGACAAACGCCGCTCCTTGAGCCGTAGTCTCGAGACGGCGCTCCGCCGATGGACTGAGCGCGACCGCGAGGGCGTTTGTTTCGGCGAGAGCCGCCCAGTCGGCTGCGGCCACGGAGCGAAACGCGGCTGAAAAGAGAAAGGCGTCCGAGCGCGGCGCTCCATATTCGACCAGGTCGGCGAGCCACGCTTCGAGCGAGCGGGCGTCAACGATGTCGCCCGCTTCGACCGCCCACTCGAGCCCATGCGAATAGGCAAAGGCGCCGACCGGGAATCCCGGCGAAAACCAGATGAGGAGCGGCAGCAGCGAGCTCCCCTCAGCCTCGGTGGTCGTGTCCATACTCATGTCCGTGGCCGTCATCGTGGTCGCGGGCGTGGACGGAGCCGTGATCAGAGTGGTGATGGTGATGATCTCCGTGCTTGGCCTCATGCTCGTGCTCATGGGCGCCGCCGTGATCGTGAGGGTGTGATCCCGCGGCGCCGTTTTCGCCCTTCACGTAGGCGCCGCCCTCGGGATTGAACGGCGCTTCGAGGGCGATGACCCGTGCACCAAGTCCCTTGGCCATCGCCTCGATGACCGGATCGCGGCGGATACGCAGCGCCTTCGGCAGCATTTCGGTCGGCAGGTGGCGGTTGCCGAGATGCCAGGCGACCCGGGCCAGAGCGAGCATGTCCGCGGCCCTGATCTCCGCCAGCGGTTCAGGCGCGGCGACGACTTCGACAATGCGGCCATCCTCGAGGCTCAAACCGTCCCCGCCACGCAGCATCGCGGCTTCCGCGAGATCGAGGAGGAAGGCGAGCCCCCCGACGCCGGTCATCGCCACGCGCCGGCGGTAGCGCTCGTCAAAATCGAGCACGACCGTATCGGCGGGCGCTCCCGGCCCAATGGCCGGCGGCTATCACTTTGTCGGCACGCAGCATCGTCGCCTTTCCGCGGCTTCCACCGGTCGCGTCGTTCAAAGACCAGATCGACTTTGAACGAGAAGCGAAAAGAACGCCAGCCGGCCTGTAAGCCGGGTTCTGTATGGCCGGAGCTCGTCGCCCCGGCGTGACGGCCATTCCTCTGGGACGCCCGTCGCCGGGCGCCTCAAGCAACCAACCCGAGCGGCAGGGCCAGCGGAAAAGGCCCCGCGGCGCCCGAGGGCGCCGCGCGTCGCTCCTATTCGGTTTTGCTCCCGGCGGGGCTTGCCCTGCCGCCGACGTTGCCGCCGGCGCGGTGCGCTCTTACCGCACCCTTTCACCCTTGCCGTGACGCTTTAGGGCCTTGCGGCCCGCGACCCGGCGGTTTGCTTTCTGTGGCGCTTTCCCTGGGGTTTCCCCCGCCGGACGTTATCCGGCGCCGTATCCGCATGGAGCCCGGACTTTCCTCCGCTTTGGAAAGCGGCGGCCGTCCGGCCGACTGGCGAGCGAGGGCATAGGCGGTCGAAGCGGCAGCGGTCAAGAATAATTGGATGGCAATTGGCGCTGAGGCCGGAACCCGCGCCCAGGCTCGTTCATTGAAGCTTTGGATGAATTGTGGGATTGTAACATCCGGCGGGGGACAGACGGCTCAGGCCGCCTCGTTTGGGCTTAGCGAGATTCGCGGCGGAGTCGGACGCCGATTTTGAAGGGGAGAGCGAACCGAATGAGAAGAATTGTCGGTGTTTCGATGGCGCTCGCCGCCGCGGTCTCGATTTCGGCCTGCCAGACGCCGCAGCAGCAGAACGCCCTCGTCGGCGGCGCATTGGGCGCCGGTACGGGCGCTCTGATCGGTTCGGCGGTTTCCGGCGGCAGCGCCGGCGGCGCGCTCGCGGGCGCTGCGATCGGCGCCGGCTCGGGGGCGCTGATCGGTTCCGCCGCGACGCCTCAGCCAACCTACTATGGCGGTCCGGCCTACGGAGCGCCGCCGCCGCGCCGCTGCGCCCAGTGGGCCTTCGACTACAATGGCAACCGCATCTGCACCGCTTTCTATTGAGTATTAAGGGGAGGAAAACATGAGGAAGATTTTCGCTTTGGCGCTGGCCCTGGCCGGGGCGCTATCGGTATCGGCCTGCTATACGCCGCAACAGCAGACCGGCACCCTGGCCGGCGGCGCGATCGGCGCAGGCACTGGCGCGCTGATCGGCTCGGCCGTTTCCGGCGGCAGCGTCGGCGGCGCCGTTGCTGGCGGCCTGATCGGCGCCGGGACCGGCGCGCTGGTCGGCAATGCCGTGACGGCGCCCCCCAGGCGTTGCGCGCAGTGGGGCTGGGACCCGAACGGCAATCGCGTCTGCACCGCTTTCTATTGATCGCTGAAACGCGGCCGGCCCAGGCGTGCTAAACGCTCGCCATGCCGCCGGACAGTCCGCTCGCCTCCCGCTTCCTTTCTTCCCCCAACTGGGGCGAAAGGCGCGGCCGCGGGCGGCCGGATTGCCTTGTCCTCCATTATACCGGCATGCCGACCGGAGAAGCGGCGCTCAAGGCTCTGCTCGATCCGGCTACGTCCGTCTCGGCGCACTACTTCATCTGGGAGGACGGCGCGATCGACCAATTGGTCGCCGAAAGCGCCCGGGCGTGGCACGCGGGCAAAGGGGCATGGAGGGGCGAGAGCGATCTCAACTCGGCCTCGATCGGGGTGGAGATCGTCAATCCCGGCCATGACGGGGGCTCGCCCCCGTTTCCCGAACGCCAGATCACGGCGATGATCGCGCTGGGGCGCGACGTGTGCGCCCGGTGGGGGATCGCGCCCGAGCGCGTGCTCGCCCATTCAGACATCGCACCGGCGCGCAAGCAGGACCCGGGCGAAGCATTTCCGTGGGAGCGGCTGTGGCGGGCCGGCCTCGGGCACTGGACGGAGCCTGCGCCGCTCTCGGGCGGGGCCCTGTTCGCCCACGAGGAGGATGGGCCGCCGGTCAGGGCGCTGCAGGCGATGCTGGCGCTCTACGGCTACGGCGTCGAGATCACGGGCTCATATGACCGCCAGACCCGGCAGGCCGTCGCGGCGTTCCAGCGCCACTTCAGGCCGGAACGGGTCGACGGCGAGGCGGACGCTTCGACTGTGGCGACCTTGAAGGCGCTAATCGAGGGGCTGGGGCGTTAGCACTTCGCTTTCTCGGAAGAGTTCGTCCCTGATAAATTTGCGAGGTGCGATGAGTTTCGACTTTCGCTGACGCCGCGCCGCAAGGGAAGAACCGAACCGCGCCGAAGCCAGACCGTTGGGCCGAGCGCGGTTGACGCGTTCACGACGAGGCTCGGTCCAGCATAGCGCTGTATGTCAGGCGATCGAGACTTGCGTGGAGACGCGCCGTCGCTACGGCAGTTAAATATATCTACTACTTCAGTATCTATCAATTATTAAATCTCCGATACGAAATCATTGCCGTAGACAATTGAACAAACATTCTGCAAAGTCTCAACTTTTTACCAAATATTAACTATAACAATCGAGGCTGTTAGGAATTAACAATAGTCACGTTCGTCGCGCAACATGGTTCTGGCGCGTAAGAGCGAGACGTGATCGCCCGGAGTCCGGACATGGCCGCTGCTCGTCGCCAAGCAAATCCGCAATGGGAGCCTCTCGACGAGCCTCAAACCAGCACCTTCCCTCAAGCCTCTGAAAACCATCTGATCATCGCCGGGACCGGTCGAGCGGGAACAAGCTTTCTGGTCCGCTATCTGACCGAGCTTGGCCTGGACACCACGCTGGCGAGACAGGGGGATCGAGCGGGCTGGGATGTCGAGGCGAACGCCGGCCTCGAAAACCTGCTGGTATTCGGCGACAATCTTCCCTACGTGATCAAGTCGCCCTGGATCAGTGAGTATATCGATCAAATACTGAACGAGAAGCGATTCAAGATCGACGCGTTCATTGTGCCGGCGCGCGATCTCGTCGAGGCGGCCACAAGCCGCGTGGTCCTGGAACAGCGGGCCATTCACCAGCACAATCCCTGGATGGCGGACAGGCTCGACAAAACGTGGGAAACCTACGGCCATACCGCTGGTGGGCTGGTCTATTCGCTCAACCCTCTCGATCAGGCGCGATTGCTGGCGATCCAGTTTCACCGGCTGGTGTTCAGGGCGTCAGAGGCCGGCGTTCCGCTTGTTTTTCCGGTTTTCCCCAGAATTGCGACCGACTGGGAATATCTCCACAAGTGCTTGCGACCAATCCTCAAGCCGGAGATTACCGAAGACGTGGCTCGCGCGGCCCACGCCAGAGTCGCCAATGCGGCCAAGGTTCGGGTCACCAGCGAGCTTCGCAAGGACGCGCCCAGCAACGTCATTTACCGAAGGGAGCCCCGGCCCGGGCCGCACTACCCGAGCCCGATCGAGGTCGACAACATCGCGCTCCGGCGCGAAATCAGCCGGCTTCGACTGGACCAGGCGTCGGCGCAGGAATCATCCGCGCAAGCGACGGATCGGCTGGAGGCCCAGATTTTGGAACTTCGAGCCGCGAAGGCTGAATCCGAGCGGGAGAGAGCGGGCCTCGAAGCGGCCTTTCAGCGAATCCGCCAGAAGAACGAGAGAAGATCAATCAGGTACAGAATGAAGCGCATCCTGCGGCTCCTGAACGGCGCGCCGGCGTTCGGGGTTTAGATTTTGCCGCCCGGCCCCGAGAAGGGCGGTCTCGCCCCGACGTCTGAATGCGGTCATAGTGCTTGCGGGCGATCTGACGCGTCCCGTCTTCCCGAGAAGCGGACGCGTAAGTCAGTTCGCAATTTATCGGAAAGGGCCGTCGATGCTTCAGATCCATGTCATCCTCAGCCTGGTCGGCATTCTGTCCGGGCTGGTGGTTTTGTACCGGTTGCTGCTCGGGGGAGATTCGGGCGCCTGGACGGCGCTCTTTCTCATCACTACGATTCTGACCAGCGTCAGCGGCTTCCCGCTGCCGCCGTTCGGCTTCGACCCGCCTCGCGCGGTCGGCGTGCTGTCGCTCATTCTGCTATTGGGCGCGGTCGTCGCCTATTACGCGTTCCACCTCGCCGGGATCTGGCGCTTGATCTACGTCGGCTGCGCGGTCGCCGCGCTTTATCTCAATGTGTTCGTGCTGGTGGCGCAGGGGTTCCTGAAGGTTCCGTTCCTGCACGATCTGGCGCCCACCGGGTCCGAGCCGCCGTTCGCGATCACCGAGGGAATCGTGCTGTTGATCTTCATCGCGCTTGGCGTATTAGCGGCGAGGCGATTCCGACCCGTGAATGAGGCGCGGGCGTAGTGTATCGGCGGCTGCTCCCACTGGGCAGCGCGAGCCTTCGAAATTGCCGGCGACGGCGCAATGCGCTCCTAAAGGCGCGTCTTGAAGCGACTGAACCGCCCTCGCGCCCTGTCCAGACGTTGGAGCTTCACGCGGCCAAGCTTGAACTGGAACACGAGCGAACGATACGCGAAGGCACGATTGAGCGCCTAGGCCGCAGAGGCGATCGATCACGAGCAGAATGAGACCCTTCCTGCGGATTTTCGGCGTCGCGCGGCGGATCGCGGTCTGAACCGCGGCGCGGGCCGGAAACAATTCCGGCCCGCCTCTTGCGGCGCGCTCAGGCGCCGGCCAGTTGATTGCCGAGCGGCAGAGAGCGGATGCGCTTGCCGGTCGCAGCAAAGATCGCGTTCATCAGCGCCGGTGCGACCGGCGGCACGCCCGGTTCGCCGACGCCGCCCAGCATGACATCATAGCCGTGCGGCACGATATGCACATGCGTCTCACGCGGCGCATCGCTGATGCGCAAGACCAGATAGTCGTCGAGATTACGCTGCTGGACCCTGCCGTCCTTGAACGAGATTTCGTTCATCAGCCCGACGCCCAGACCCATGATGACGGCGCCCTCGAACTGGGAGCGAACCCGATCCGGATTGACGGTCGGGCCGCAATCGACGGCGATGTCGACCCGGGGAATCGTGATGTTGCCCTTGTCGTCGATCGCCGCTTCGATAACTGCCGCAACGTAGCTCACGAAACTCCGATGAGCGGCCAAGCCAAGGCCATGGCCCTTCGGCACTTGGCGACCCCATCCGGCCTTTTCGGTCACCAGTTCGACGACGTTGCGCAGCCGGCCGGTGTCGATCGGATAAACCTCCGGATTCTCGCCGTAGTCCCAGAAATCCTTCACCGTGTTCTGCACAGCAACGATGCGGGGAGGACCAATCAGATCGAGCAGGAAAGCCTTCTGATCCTTTCCCGCCGCAGCGGCCAGTTCAGCAGCGAAGGATTGGATGGCGAACCCGTGCGGCACATTGGAGACTGAGCGCCACCAGCCGATCTTGGTATGGGCTTCCGCCTCGCCGTTCTCGAGGCTGATGTTCTTGATGTCGAACGGCAGGTCGGACATGCCCTGACCCAATTCCCAATTGAGTTCATGCCTGGGATCGGGGGCCACGAACAGCGACCCGATCGTCGGGGCGACGCTATTGTGCCGCCACGCGACGACTTTGCCGTCCTTGTCCAGCCCCGCTTGGATGCGCTCGACCGACACCGTGTGGTAGAAGTCGTTGCGGATATCGTCCTCACGCGTCCACACGACCTTGACCGGCGCGCCGCCAATAGCCTTCGAGCACAAAGCCGCCTCGACCGCGAAATCCGGCTTCGACTTGCGGCCGAAACCGCCGCCGAGGAGCGTCACGTTTACGGTGACGTTCTCGCCCGGAAGCCCCAGGTACTTGGCGACAAGATCATGTGCGGCCTGCGGGCTTTGCACGCTTGTCCAGACTTGCGCCTTGCCGTCGGCAATCTGGCAAGTCGCCGACGGCGGCTCCATCGTCGCGTGCGCGTTGTGAGGAATGTAGTACTCAGCCTCGACCTTCTTGTCCGCGCTGGCGAAAGCCGCGGCGAAGTCGCCTTCGCTGCGCAGGACCTTGCCGGGCTGTCTGGCTGTCGCCTCGAGCGCCGCACGGTAGGCTGCGGAATCGTAGGTTGCGTGCGGACCGTCGTCCCACGTTATCTTCAGCGCCTTGCGGCCCTGCATTGCGGCCCAGGTGTTGTCGGCTATGACGGCGATGCCTCCCGACGGCTGGAAAACCATCGGGTAGGACGGCGCCGGCATCTCGACGATCTCAACGACGCCCGGGACTTTCTTGGCCTCGGTTGCGTCGTAGGAGGCCACTTTGCCTCCCATGACCAGCGGCCGCGCGATAACGGCGTACTTCTGTCCCGGCAGGCGAATGTCCTGACCATATTTCGCGCGGCCGGTCGTGATGTCGAAGGCGTCGACGATATTGGTCCCTTCCTTGCCGATGTAGCGGAACTGGGAAGGATCCTTCAGGCGCAAGCTGTCGGTGGCAGGAACGTCCAGCTTGGCGGCGTCCGCGGCCAGTTCTCCGTAGCCGAGCTTCTGTCCGGTCGACTTCTGAACCACCTCGTGGTTCCTCGCCTCGACGTCCGAGACTGAAACGCCCCATCGCTTGGCCGCAGCCTCTTCCAGCATCATGCGCGCGGCGGAGCCAACCTGCCGCATCGGCGTGATGAAGTGGCGGGTCGAACGCGAGCCGTCGGTGTCCTGATTGCCGTATTTGACCTCATCGCCGGTCGCCTGGGCGATCTTGACTTCGCGCCCAGTCCGCTTCGAGCTCGTCCGCGACGATGAGCGGCATGCCGGTTCGCACGCCCTGCCCCATGTCGGAGCGATGGCAGACGATGGTGACGGTTCCGTCGGGCGCGATCGAGACGAAGGCCTGGGGATTGTTGACCGTCCCGTGCGGCATCCCGTCCGCGCCCCATTTCGGCGCGTCGGCGCGCGCCCGGCGATTGGGAAGGATGGTCAGGGCGAGCACAAGGCCGCCGGTTGAAACCATGCCCTTGAGAACGCCGCGACGGCTGACATTCTCGATGCCCGATGGCGCGATCCCGCGAATGTGCTTGGTCATGTCACGCTCCCGCAGCTTGCTTGATGGCGGCGCGAATGCGCTGATAGGTCCCGCAGCGGCAGATGTTGCCGTACATCGTGCCGTCGATGTCGGCGTCGGTCGGATGGGGCGACTGCTTGAGCAGCGCCGCGGCCTGCATGATCTGGCCGGACTGGCAATAGCCGCATTGCGGCACGTTGATCGCGCGCCAGGCCTTTTGAAGCGCGTGATTGCCTTCCGGATCGAGACCTTCGATCGTCGTGATCGATTTGCCGTTCGCGTCGCTGACCGATGTCACGCAGGCCCTGACCGCGTCCCCGTCGAGATGGACGGTGCAGGCGCCGCAGGCGGCGATCCCGCATCCGAATTTCGTTCCCGTAAGGCCGAGGATATCGCGCAGATACCAAAGCACCGGCATTGACGGATCGCCGTCGAATGTCTGCGTCTGGCCATTCACTTTCAGAGTGACCATGCCTTTCCTCCCGATCGAAAGCGGCCGCCTCACGGACAGCAGGCGGCGCCAGCGTGAGCCGAACAGCTCCTCACGCAACGGCGAAAACCCAATACTAAGAGTCAAGTGATGAAGGAGCAATCGAGAACACGATGTATTCTATTGGCTACATCGTCTATTGGCCAATACTCATGGAGAGGCCGCTAAATATTCAACAAGATATCGAAGGGGACTTGAACTTGCGACGGACGAGGCTCCTTTCTGTTCAGATTGGGGAATTTGACATCGGGGCCTCGCCCGCCTAAGAGCGCGGCCTTCGTCAGGTTTTGGCCTCGTCGATCAAGCCGACTGTCCCATCGGGGCCAGCGGTCCCCGTCCGGCAGCGCGTCGCGCCCCCGGGCGCGATCGGCGTTGCTCTTGATGGATCGACGACGGACGGCAGAGGCGGAGAGGAGCGGATGACGAAGACGGTCACTATATCCCTCATCCGTCGTCGCTTGTCCGTCATCTGAGCAGGAGCAACCCATGTTCGAGAGCCTGTCCGAAAAGCTCTCCGGCATACTGGATAAACTGACCGGTCGCGGCGCCCTCTCCGAGGAGGACGTCAACGCCGCGATGCGTGAGGTCAGGCGCGCGCTGCTCGAGGCTGACGTCGCGCTCGAGGTGGTGCGCTCGTTCGTCGACCGCACGCGCACGAAAGCCGTGGGCGCGGCGGTCGTGAAGTCGGTCAAGCCCGGCCAGATGGTCGTCAAGATCGTCCACGATTCGCTCGTCGAGACCCTCGGCGGCGAATCGCAGGCGATCGACCTCAATGCGCCGGCTCCGGTCGCGATCATGCTGGTCGGGCTCCAGGGGGCAGGCAAGACGACGACCGCGGCCAAGATCGCCAAGCGCCTGACCGAACGCGATAAGCGAAAAGTGCTGATGGCGTCGCTCGACGTGAAGCGTCCCGCGGCGCAGGAACAGCTCGCGGTGCTGGGCGAACAGGTTGGCGTCGACACGCTGCCGATTGTTTTGGGCGAGGATCCGGTCGCGATCGCGAAGCGCGCCGAGACCGCCGCGCGGCTGCAGGGCTATGACGTCGTGCTGCTCGACACCGCGGGGCGCACCCATATCGACGAGCTGCTGATGGCGGAGATGGCGGAGATTCGCGACGCGGCGCGCCCGCACGAAATCCTGCTCGTCGCCGATGCGCTGACCGGCCAGGACGCCGTCAACCTCGCCAAGAACTTCAACGAGCGGGTCGGCCTGACCGGCATCGTGCTCACCCGCATGGATGGCGATGGGCGGGGCGGCGCGGCGCTGTCGATGCGTTCGGTCACCGGCAAGCCGATCAAGCTCCTGGGCGTCGGCGAAAAGATGGACGCGATCGAGGATTTCCATCCCGCTCGGCTCGCCGACCGCATCCTCGGCATGGGCGACATCGTCAGCCTGGTCGAGAAGGCGGCGCAGAATATCGACGCGGCGCAGGCGGCCAAGATGGCCGAGAAGATGCGCAAGGGCGTGTTCGACCTCAACGACCTCTCGGAGCAACTGGCGCAGATCGAGAAGATGGGCGGGATGGGCGGCATCATGGGAATGCTGCCGGGGGTCGCCAAGATCAAGGACCAGCTCGCTTCCGCCAACCTCGACGAGAAGTTCGTCAAGCGCCAGCGGGCGATCATCTCGTCGATGACCCCCCTCGAGCGGCGCAACCCCGATCTCCTCAAGGCGTCGCGCAAGAAGCGCATCGCGTCCGGCGCCGGCGTGACGGTCGAATATGTCAACCGGCTTTTGAAGCAGCACCGCCAGATGGCCGACATGATGAAGATGATGGGCGGCGCTGGCGGCGGCAAGCGCGGCATGATGGGCAAGCTCGGACAAATGATGGGCTTGGGCGGCGGCATGCCGATGCCCTCGCCGGAAGAAATGGCGGCGCTGCAAAAGCAGATGGGCGGCGCGGCGCCGCCGGGCCTGCCCTCGGGGCCGCCCGCCATTCCAGTTGCGCCGCCGCCCGGCGCCTTCAACCTGCCGCCGCAGTTCCCGGGCCTCGGCGGCGGCGCCAAGCTTCCCGGCCTCGGCGGCGGCTTCAATCCGTTCGGAGGGAAGAAGAAGTGACCAAATCCCCCTCTCCCTGCATAGCCGGGTCGAAGAACGGGCGTTCTTCCGAACGCCCTATGCGGGGAATGTGTCGGGGTGAGGGGCAGGGCGAACGTCAAACGTTAGCGCTGCCCCTCATCCGGCCCTTCGGGCCACCTTCTCCCCGCGAGAGGCAGGGAGAAGGGCTCCAAGCGTCAAAGTGAGTGTGGAATCCGTCCGATCTGAAAGGAACCTGCAATGTCCCTGAAAATCCGCCTGTCGCGCGGCGGCGCCAAGAAGCGCGCGTTCTATCGCATCGTGGTCGCCGACGCGCGCATGCCGCGCGACGGCCGCTTCGTCGAGAAGATCGGCACGTTCGATCCCTTGAAAGCCAAGGATGACGCGAGCCGGCTGGTGCTCGACCAGGAGAAGGCCAAGGCCTGGCTCGCCAAGGGTGCCCAGCCAACCGACCGCGTCCTGCGCCTGCTCGACGGGCTCGGGCTCGCGAAGCGCGAAGCGCGCAACAACCCGGAAAAGGCCAAGCCGAAGAAGAAAGCCCAGGAGCGCGCCGCCGCGGCTGCGGCGGCCGCCGCCAAGGCGGCGGAAGCTCCGGCGGCGTGAGGCGCGGGATGAGAGGGCCGGCGAGCGCGCCCGACCGTCTCATCCTCCTGGGCGTGTTCGGCGCGCCGCAAGGCGTGCGCGGCGAGGTGCGGGTCAAGTCGCTGACCGGCGATCCGAAAGCCATCGGCGACTACGGGCCGCTCACCGATGCCAAAGGCGCGCGCGCCTTCGGCTTCGAGTCGCTGCGCTTCCTCAAGGACGACATGCTGGTCGCGCGAGTGAAGGACGTTTCGACCCGCGAGGCCGCCGCGGCGCTGACCGGCGTCGAGATCTTCGCCCGACGCGACCAGCTGCCGCCCCCAAGCGACGACGAATTCTACTACGACGATCTCGTCGGCCTCGATGCCGTCGACCCCGCCGGCGCGCCGCTTGGCCGCGTAGTGTCGCTGATGAATTACGGCGGCGGCGACATTCTCGAGATCGCGCCGGCCGATGGGCGCGAGACCGTTCTTCTGCCCTTCACCAGGCAGGTCGCGCCGGTGATCGATTTTAGCGCCGGGCGGATCGTGATCGAGCCGCCGCGCGAAGTCGAGGACGAAGACGAAGCTGCTCCCTCGTCTTGAGGGCGCCGAAGGCGCGTCTTGAAGGACATCGCGCGCGAGGAGCGCCCTTCGAGGCCGCCTCAGGGCGAGGCCGGCTTTCGCTGCTCGATTGAGCGCCGTCGACATTGCGAGCGGACTGTTGCTAAGGGCGCGGGGGGCGGGTAGAGAACGTCTTGCGCCGGCGCCCGTTCGGCGCTCACGTTTTCAGGAATCCCGGCCTTTCGTTCGAGGAGACGCGCTTAAATGACGATGGGTTCCGAGACGGCGGCGGAAGGCCATGGGGGCGCCTCGGTTTCGAAGCGGGATCTCCTTTTTCTGATGACCGGGTCCTTGGCCGCCGTCGGGACGGCGGCGACAATCTGGCCGTTCATCGACCAGATGAACCCGGACGCAGCGACGATCGCCGCCGCCGGCCCGGTCGACATCGACATCCAGCAGCTTCAGCCAGGCCAGCGGATCGTCGCGCTCTGGGCGGCGCGGCCGGTGTTCGTCGTGAAGCGGGCCCAGCCCGCGCTCGACGAACTCAAGAATCAGAAGCTGCTCGACGGCCTGCGCGATCCGAACTCCCAGGAGCCGCAGCAGCCGGCCTACGCGGCCAACTGGAGCCGTTCGATCAAGCCTGAGATTCTGGTGATCGTCGGCGTCTGCACCCATCTTGGCTGCATTCCGCTGTTCGACCCGCAGCCCAACGCAACCGACCCCGCGCCCGATTGGCCCGGCGGCTTCTTCTGCCCCTGCCACGGGTCGAAATACGATCTCGCCGGCCGCGTGTTCCAGGGCGTGCCCGCGCCCTACAACCTGCCGGTCCCGCCCTATCATTTCCCCGACGACAAGACGGTGCGCGTCGGCCAGAACCCGCCGGGCGAGAATTTCGACTTCAACTCGATCCTTCAGGTGTGACCGGCCAAAGAAGCGCCCGGCTCCTGGATCTGGATCGCGCGGTCGCAAGTCCTGCGACCGTTTCTTGGAGTGTGCAGGTCCCGCTCGGCGCTCGTGCGTTCAGGTTATCGGTTCGAACAGGAGCCGTGCGATGCGCATGACCCCTTATCTCTATTTCAAAGGCGCCTGCGAGAACGCGCTCGCGTTCTACACCGACTGCGGGCTCGGCAAGGTCATTGATCTAAGGAGTAACGCCGGGACTCCGACGGAAGGGTGCGACGGCGGCGCTTGGCGCGAGAAGGTCCTTCATTCGCTTTTCGAAGGCGATGGCGTTCGTTTCTTCGCTTCGGACGGTCCAGACTCGGAGCCGATGAAAGGCAGCGCCTTGATGATCGAGGCGAAGCACGGCGACGCCGCTGCCCTCTTCGCGCGCTTGAGCGACGGCGGGCGCGTGACGGTTCCATTCGCGAAGCAGTTCTGGGGCGATCTCTACGGCAATTTCACCGACCGTTTCGGCGTCCAGTGGGTGATCATTGTCCTGCCGAACGGGTGACGGGAGGCGCTCGTGTTCGGGCGTTGCGGACCTCCCAGTGAAAGAATTTGACGGCCCGTGCTAGGGCAAACTCGATGTTCCGCGCAACCATCCTCACCCTCTTTCCCGCGATGTTCCCGGGCCCGCTCGGTCAGTCGCTTGCGGGCGAAGCGCTGGCGCGTAACCTGTGGTCGCTCGAGGCGCTCGACATTCGTGAGCACGGGATCGGCCGCCATCGCGCCGTCGACGACACGCCGGCCGGCGGGGGACCCGGCATGGTGATGCGCGCCGACGTGCTGGCGGCGAGCCTCGACGCGGCGGCCGCGCCCGGCGACCCGAGGGCGCGGCTTATCATGAGCCCGCGCGGAAAACCGTTCACGCAGAAGCGGGCCCGCGAATGGGCGGCGGGGCCGGGGCTTGTCATCCTCTGTCCGCGCTTCGAGGGCGTGGATGAGCGCGTGATCGAGGCGCGGGGGCTCATCGAGGTCTCGGCCGGCGACTATGTGCTCTCAGGCGGCGAGATCGCGGCGCTCGCCGTGCTCGACGCTTGTGTGCGGCTCATTCCCGGCGTGATGGGCAAACAGGCCTCGGGCGAAGAGGAGAGCTTCGAGAGCGGCCTGCTCGAATATCCGCACTACACGCGGCCGCGCGAATGGGAAGGGCGCATAATTCCAGACGTGCTGCTCTCAGGCGACCACGCGAAGATCGCCGAATGGCGCCGCCATGAGGCCGAGCGGATCACGAAGGAGCGAAGGCCGGACTTGACGGAACCTTAGTACGGGCCAAACTCATCAGGGCCATATTACTGGTCGCGCAGCCTCACACCACCAGCGACCCGACAGTCAGCAGATTCATTTTTTGTAGGAGTGCGGGATGCCCGCATGGGTCGAAGACGCTCAACAGCTCACCGAACTGAGAGATTTGAGCAACTCGCAGAGCTCGGTATTGCTTCGCACATCCGAAGTCGAGGAATTCCTTTCGAATGTGAATCTGTCCTCCCACGCTTTGGTCGCGCCGAAGGGGTTCGGCAAGACGTTTGTACTGAAACTGAAGCGCGTCTCCTTGCAGGAGGACGACTACAGGTGTTTTCCTTTTTCGCCCATCGTCGATCGGCCGAGCAACAAGCCGCCAATTTTACCCAATGAAATCATAAACGTTCTGGAGAGCAGCGATAACTGGGAGACATTGTGGAATATCGCGTTTTCGATATGCCTGATTAAGGGCTACCAGGATGACGATGACGTTCGTCGTCAGCTCGACGAATTGCTGGAGGCGAATGATTTACCGCCAACCTTGCTGACGATCCTGACCCATCCGCATATCACCAGACCGTTCGACATCTTGCACGATTGCTTGGCGGCCCAGCGTAACGAGATATTCTCGATCATGCGGGCGGCCCAGCAGGTCACGCGGATCTTTGCAACAATTCATAAGCAGGCCGGCATATTCGTCGATAATATCGATGAGTATCTGATCCATTACATAAATTTTTCTTATCTGCGCCGGAACGACGTCCATGAACGATTTGTGCGGATTTGGCACGCCGGGCAAATTGGCGCGTGGCTGGCGTTAAGGCGACTGCACGGAATCAATCCCCACGTCCGTATATTTGTGTCTATTCGGAAAGAAGCCTACCAGCACGCGGCGCAGAACGAACCTCAGTTCTCAAACCTAAGGTCATTCCGGCGAGAATTACGCTACAGAATGGAGGACATAAAACAAATCATAGAAAACAATATCGCCATCGTTCCGAAGAGCGATCTGGTGGATAGAACGAACGAAGATCCCATGCTTCGCTTTCTGGGGCCGAAAAACGAATTCATCTCCAACGCCGGGACCGTGAGACAAGAGCGGGCGATGGACTATTGGATTCGGCACTGCTCACTGAGGCCGAGAGACGCAATTGTGATCGGCAAGGAAATCAGCCTCATCGGCGTCAAGAGGAGGAATCGGCAGGAAATCCGCAACGCGATCAACTCTGCCGCAGCGGAGCGAGTGGAGACCTTGTTCAATGAGGTGAGCCCGTTTTTCAGCGCGCTCTACCCGGAGATATTTCCGCAGGTCATCAAGTCTAACGTATTGACCTACGACCAGCTTGTCGAAGCGTCGGCGGCTTATACGGACATTGCTGCGAGGCAATACGGGATCGAGGGCGAGGCTGCGCAACATCCTTTCTGCGCGCTCTACGCCTTGGGACTGGTCGGGATTGTCCAGCAGAGTCGGGATGATCCAGCCCGGTTGGTTCAGAAGTTCGCCCCTGTAGGGGAAATCGCGTTCGGCCAAATCCATGTCCTGCCGCGGGCCGAGACCTATCTGATCCATCCATCGCTGAGCGACTTCATCACTCGGCGAAACGTTGCGTTCCTGAAGGAGTTGAATAGGCACAACGTAATCGGCGACGAGCTCGAGTGGAGGCCCGAAGAAAGCATCCGGTTCGTCGCCGTCGGCGACATTCGAGGCTACAGGGAGAACGTTGTCCAAAACTCCGGCAAGTCGCAGACCTTTGACAAATATTGGCGTGATTTATTCCGGCAGTTCACGCATGATTTGGACTACGCCAATACGTCGCAGGGCGACTCTTTGGTCTTGGCCGATCGCAGTCCGGGAAGGCTGCTGCGCGCCGCGATAGGACTTGGCGCCCAACTGGGTGTCTCCGGATACAACTTGCAGATCCGGACCGGGGCCCATAGCGGCTTCTGGAAGCTGAATCCCGCTCTGGAAGGCTCGCAGCATCTCGAAATTTCCGACATTGTCGTCGTCGCCGCGCGCATCGAACCTCTGGCGAAACCGGGAGATATTCTGCTGTCGCAACAATTCGTCGACGACGCCCGGCGATATGGATACGACTTTGAGGGAGACCTGCCGGTGCCCATCGACCAGGATTATGTCGGGCCGGAGCGATATCAGGCTGAAGACGGCGTCCTGATTTCGAAGGAGAGGGAGGCCGAGCAGCGGATGCAGATCTATCTGATCCGAAGACCGCCCGTTTGAAACTGGGCTCGTCGAGGCTTCGGGAACGAAAGGCGCGTACGACCCGAACTTCGTCGGCAAAGGACATGCGCGGGCAGGCAGCAGAGTAGACGACCGCTAGCGCGTCGGCACCGGATGCTCGCCGCGGTAGTCGTAGAAGCCGCGCTGGGTCTTGCGGCCGAGCCAGCCGGCCTCGACGTATTTCACCAGCAGCGGACAGGGACGGTATTTCGAGTCCGCCAAGCCCTCATGCAGCACCTGCATGACGGCGAGACAGGTGTCGAGGCCGATGAAGTCGGCGAGCTGCAGCGGCCCCATCGGATGATTGGCGCCGAGACGCATCGCAGTGTCGATCGCCTCGACCGAGCCGACGCCCTCGTAGAGCGTATAGACCGCCTCGTTGATCATCGGCAGCAGGATGCGGTTGACGATGAAGGCGGGGAAATCCTCCGACATCGTCGCCGTCTTGCCGAGCCGGACGACGAACGCCTTCGCGGCCTCGAACGTGTCGTCCTTGGTTGCGATGCCGCGGATCAGCTCGACGAGCTGCATCCGCGGGACCGGGTTCATGAAATGGATGCCGATGAAGCGCTCGGGATTGGACGTGACCGAGGCGAGCCGGGTGATCGAGATCGACGAGGTGTTGGAGGCGACGATGGCGTCGGGCTTGAGAAAGGAGCGCAGCGCGGTGAAGATCTTGCGCTTGACGTCTTCGTTCTCGGAAGCCGCCTCGACCACGAGATCGCAGTGACCGAGCTTGTCGAGAGTCGGGGCGACATGGATGCGGTCGAGGATCGCCCTGCGATCCGCCTCGTCCATCTGCCCCTTGGACACTTGGCGTGACAGGTGGCCGTTGATGGTCGCTAGCGCCGCGTTGATGCGCTCCTCGGCGACGTCGTTGAGGGAGACGTTCAATCCCGCCTGGGCCGCGACCTCGGCGATGCCGGCGCCCATCTGCCCGGCGCCGATGATGCCGACCGTCTCGATGTTGAGTGTCATATTTCTGTCCAGCAAACGGCCGAAGCCGGCCGGGGATCATAGACGAGCAGCGGGGAGCGTCCAGTCGGACGCCCTTTTTTCATAGGTGAGGCCGGACGTTAGCGCCCGATCTTGGTTAGTTCCGCCGCGAGCTCGGGCAGCGCGGTGTAAAGATCGGCGACGAGGCCGTAATCGGCGACCTGGAAGATCGGCGCCTCCTCGTCCTTGTTGATCGCGACGATGACTTTCGAATCCTTCATTCCCGCCAGATGCTGGATCGCCCCCGAGATGCCGACCGCGATATAGAGTTCCGGCGCAACGACCTTGCCCGTCTGGCCGACCTGCCAGTCGTTGGGCGCGTAACCGGCGTCGACCGCGGCGCGGGACGCGCCCATCGCCGCGCCGAGCTTGTCGGCGACCGGCTCGATATAGGTCTTGAAATTCTCCGCCTTCTGCATCGCCCGGCCGCCGGAGATGATGATCCTGGCCGAAGTCAATTCCGGCCGGTCCGACTTGGCGAGCGCATCGCCGAGGAACGAGGACACCCCCGGATCGGCGGCCGCGGCGACGGGCTCGACCGGCGCTGAGCCGCCCTGGCCGGTGGCGGCGAAGGACGCGGTGCGCACTGTGACGACAATCTTCGGATCGGTCGATTCCACGGTCTGGATCGCGTTGCCGGCGTAGATCGGCCGCTCGAAGGTCTTCGGGCCGAGGACCTTGGTGATGTCGGAAACCTGCATCACGTCAAGCAGCGCGGCCACGCGCGGCGCGACGTTCTTGGCGCTTGCCGTCGAGGGCGCGACGATGGCGTCGTAACCGGGAGCGAGCGAAACGATCAGCGCCGCCAGCGGTTCGGCCAGTCCGTGGGCGTAGAGAGGATCGTCGGCCGCGCGCACTTTGGCTACGCCTTTCAGCTGAGCGGCCGCCGCTGCGGCGGCGCCGACGTTTTGGCCGGCTACGAGCACATCGACCGGAGCCCCGAGCTCAAGGGCGGCGGTTAGCGCGCGCGCGGTCGCGTCGTTCAATTGTCCGCCTGCGACCTCTGCCAGCAGAAGGGTGGCCATCGTCAGATCACTCCCGCTTCATCGTGCAGCTTGGCGACCAGCTCCGCCACCGACTTGACCTTGACGCCGGCCTTGCGCCCAGAGGGTTCGGCCGTCTTCAGCACCTTGAGACGTGGCGAAACGTCGACCCCATAATCGGCCGGCGTCTTCTCCTCGATCGGCTTCTTCTTCGCCTTCATGATGTTGGGGAGCGATGCGTAGCGCGGCTCGTTCAGGCGCAAATCAGTCGTGACGATCGCTGGAAGCCTCAGGGACACGGTCTGCATGCCCCCGTCCACTTCGCGCGTGACGTCGACAGACCCTTCGCCGACGACAACCTTGGAGGCGAACGTGCCCTGGCCCCAGCCGGTCAGCGCCCCCAACATCTGGCCGGTCTGGTTCGAGTTGTCGTCGATCGCCTGCTTGCCCATGATGACGAGCCCGGGTTGTTCGGCGTCGACGACGCCCTTGATGAGCTTGGCGACGGCGAGCGGCTCGGTGAGCGCGTCGGTCTTGATCAGGACGCCCCGATCGGCGCCCATGGCGAGCGCGGTGCGGATGGTTTCGCTCGCCTGCGCCGGGCCGATCGAGACGATGACCACCTCGCTCGCCTTGCCGGCTTCCTTCTGCCTCAGCGCCTCCTCGACCGCGATCTCGTCGAACGGATTCATCGACATCTTGACGTTGGCCAGCTCGACCCCCGAGCCGTCGGATTTGAGGCGAATCTTGATGTTGTAGTCGACCACCCGTTTGACGGGCACCAGAATCTTCATGGGCCGCAGAACTCCTGCCGAACTGGGCGTCCTCTTGGAAGCAATTTGAGGCGGAAACCCCTAATCTCGGCTCCAGCGCAAGTCAACGCGGGTCAAAACTCTGATTTCCCGCTGTCTAGAAATTCAATTCGTCAATTCAAAATTGGCGACCGTCCATGCCTGCAAGACATGCAGATCGCTGAGGAATTGGCCAGACTCGGCGCCGTCGTCGCGGAATTTTTCGCCGCGGGCCGCAGGACAATTGACAGCGGCAAAAATCTGACGCCAAGTCGAGGAACGACGCGCCGCCGATAGAATAAGGGCCGATCGTTGTCTGGGGAAGGGCGCACTCTAACGAGGAACATTGTAATATGAGCGAACTGGATTATTGGAACGGGCGCCTGCTCAAAGGCGCTGTCTCGCGTCGCGAGTTCATGGGCCGCGCCGCCGCTCTCGGCGCTTCGAGCCTCGCGATCTCGACAATGCTGGCGGGCGCGGATGCGCGCGCTGACGAAACGCCGAAGAAGGGCGGCGTGCTGAGGCTCGGTCTTGGCGGCGGCAGCACCACCGACAGCATCGACATCACCTCATACAACGATTCAGTGATGATCGACACCGGCCACGGTCTCTTCGACGGTATCGTCGAGTGGGGCCAGGACGGCAGGCCGCATCCCGATCTGGCCGAGAGCTGGGAGCCGAAGAACGGGGCGAAGGACTGGGTCTTCAATCTGCGCAAGGGGATCAACTTCTCGAACGGCAAGGAATTCACCGCCGACGACGCGATCTACTCGCTCAACCTGCACCGCGGCGACACGAAGTCCGGCGGCGCGAGCACGTTCAAGCCGGTGACCGACATCAAGAAGCTGGACACGCACCAAATCCAGATCTCGCTGAACGGGCCGGACGCGGACCTGCCCTACGCGCTCACGGACTATCACGTGCACATGGTCCCCGACGGGTTCAAGGATTGGTCGAAACCGGTTGGCACGGGCGCGTTCAGCCTCGACAAGTTTGATCCGGGCGTACGCATCTCGCTCAAGAAGACCCGCGATTACTGGAAGCCGGATCGCGGCTGGCTCGACGGCATCGAGGTCACGGTCATCAACGACGGCTCGGCGCGGCTCAACGCGCTGATCTCCGGCCAGATCGACGCGATCAATCGTGTGGACCACAAAGCGGTCGCCCTGCTCTCGAAGAGTCCCAAGCTTCAGGTTGTGAGAGCCTCGGGCGGCTGGCACGCCGTGATGGCCATGCAGTGCGACAAGGCGCCCTTCGACAATCCCGACATCCGCATGGCGATGAAGCTTGCGACCGACCGCGAGCAGATCCTCAAGGCGCTGTTCAGCGGCTACGGCACGGTTGGCAACGATCACCCGATCCCGCCGAACGATCCGTATTTCAACAAGGACCTGCCCCAACGCAAATACGATCCCGACAAGGCCGCCACCGCGTTCAAGAAGGCCGGCCTCACCGATCCGAAGATTCTGCTGCAAGCCTCCGACGCGGCGTTCAACGGCGCCGTTGACGAAGGCGCGCTCCTGCAGGCCAGCGCCAGCAAGGCAGGAATCAAGGTTGATTTGAAGAAGGAGCCCGCCGACGGCTTCTGGGACAACGTCTGGCTCAAGGGCGCGTTCGTCTCGAGCTACTGGGGCGGACGCGCGGCGGCGACGCAGATGCTTTCGGTCGCCTACGCGGCCGGGGCTCCCTGGAACGAAACCCACTGGAACAACGAGAAGTTCGAGAAGCTCCTCGCCGACGCCCGCGGCGAGACCGACGAAGACAAGCGCCGGCCTTACATCTGGGAAATGCAGGCGATGCTCAACGAGCAGGGCGGCGCGATCATCCCCGTATTCAAGGATTGGCTCGACGCGCACCTCGACAAAGTCGGCGGGCATACGCCGCACGGCGGCTTCGACATGGACAACGGCTATATCATGCAGAAGGCGTGGCTCAAGAGCTGACCGCGTTTGCGCCGCGTCCGCCTTCGTTGGCGGGTGCGGTTCGAATTCAGCGACTTACGCCGGCCGCGCGGACAAAGCGGTCGGCGGCAAGCCGAGCCAACGTCGCGGAGGAGAGAAGGCGTCGGAGGCACGCAACGACAATCGGCGGTGAAAGCAGCAGCGAGGCTCAAGGTAAGGTGAGGGAACCCGCGTTGTGTTGAATCTCGTCCTCCAGCGGCTCGGGCTCGGCGTCTTGACCCTGTTCGCAGCGTCGGTCCTCATCTTCATCGGCACCGAGATTTTGCCAGGCGATCTCGCCTCGGCGATCCTGCAGAATTCCGCCACGCCTGAGAGCCTGGCGAAGCTGCGCCTTGACCTCGGTCTCGACCGGCCGGCGATTTTGAGATTTTTTGACTGGCTGTTCGGGGCGTTGCATGGCGATTTCGGTCATTCGCTCGCCAATGGCCGTGACGTGCTGACGGAGATCGCGCCGCGCTTCGCCAATACGATGTTTCTGGCCGCCTACGCGGCGATCGTAGCGGTGCCGTTGGCGATCGGCCTCGGGCTCCTGGCGGCGATCCGGCAGGGCGGCATCTTCGACCGGCTGGTCAATCTCTTCACCCTGATGACGATCTCGGTGCCGGAATATTTCCTCGCCTACCTGCTGATCAAATACGTCGCGGTCGACCTCGGCTGGTTTCCCTCGCTCGCCAACGTGACACCGGACACGAGTTTCGTCGACCGCCTGTACTACGCATTCCTGCCGATGGTGACGCTGGTTCTGGTGATCGTCGCGCACATGATGCGAATGACGCGCGCTTCGGTGCTCTCGGTCATGGCGAGCCCCTATATCGAGATGGCGATCCTTAAAGGCCTCAGAAAGTCGCGCATCGTCGTGCGCCATGCCCTCCCGAACGCCCTCGCGCCGATCATTTCGGTCGTCGCGCTCAATCTCGCTTATCTCATCGTCGGCGTGGTCGTGGTCGAGACCGTGTTTGTATATCCCGGCCTCGGCCAGTTGATGGTCGACGAAGTCAGCAAGCATGACGTGCCGGTGGTCCAGGCCTGCGGGCTCATCTTCGCCGCGACGTTCATTCTGCTCAACATGACCGCAGACATACTCGCCATTCTCTCCAACCCGCGGCTTCGCCAGCCGCGCTGACCCAGGGGCCGTCAGGCGCGACAAGAGAAAGACCGTCATGCGTATCCGCGGCTATAAGGTTAGCGTCACCGCGCAGATCGGCATCGTCATTGTCGTGATCAACCTGATCGTCGCGCTGTTTGCGCCGCTTATCGCTCCCTTCGATCAGGCCACTCCGGTCGGCGATGCCTGGGCCGACCCCAGCGCCCAACACTGGCTCGGGCTCGACAATCTGGGCCGCGACATTCTCAGCCGCTTGATCTATGGCGCGCGGATGTCGATCGGGCTGTCGCTGGTCATAACCGCGCTCTCCTTCCTCATCGGCGTCATTTCTGGCTTCGCCGCCGCGGTCGCCGGCGGCTGGATCGATCAGGCGCTGTCGCGCCTCGTGGACCTCCTTCTGTCGATGCCGACGCTCATTTTCGCTTTCGTGATCCTGTCGGTGCTGGGCTCCGCGCTCCCGGTCCTCATCTTGACCATCGCCATCCTCGATTCGACCAAGGTTTTTCGCCTGGCGAGATCGGTCGCGATAAACATCGTTAGCTTGGAATTCGTCGAGGCGGCCCGCCTGCGTGGCGAGGGGTGGTGGTGGATCGTCACCCGCGAGGTCTTGCCCAATGCGGTTCCGCCGCTGACCGCCGAGTTCGGCTTGCGTTTCTGCTTCACCTTCCTCTTTATCGCCGCGCTGAGCTTCCTCGGGCTCGGCGTCCAGCCGCCCGACGCGGACTGGGGCAGCATGGTCAAGGACTATCGGGACATGATCAATTTCGGCTCCGCGGCGCCGCTTTATCCCGCAGCGGCGATCGCGATCCTCACCATCGGCGTGAACTTCATCGTCGACTGGATGCTTTCGATTCATTCCCGAGGCCAGGGAGAAGGCGCATGAGCCAGAAGTTCCAGGACGCTTCTGGAGCCAAGGACAACTCCATCGTTCTCGACGTCCGTGGCATGCGCGTCGCTGTGCGCACCGACGCCGGGGACGGGCCGGTGCTGGTCGATGATGTGTCGCTGCAATTGCGGCGGGGCGAGGTCATCGGCCTCATTGGCGAATCCGGCGCGGGCAAGTCGACGATCGGCCTCGCCTCAATGGGATACACGCGCCGCGACTGCCATATCGTTGGCGGCAACATCATTTTCGGCGACACCGACATCCGCGCCATCAGCCTAGATGAGCGGCGGGCGCTGCGCGGACCGAAGATCGCCTATATCGCCCAGAGCGCGGCGGCCTCGTTCAATCCCGCCCACACCCTGATGGACCAGGTCTGCGAGGCGTCGGTCAGGCATGGCGTCTTGTCCCGGGCGGAGGCGAAAGCGGAGGCGGTCAGCCTCTTCAAGCAACTTGATCTGCCGAGTCCCGAGACGATTGGTTCTCGCTATCCCCATCAGGTTTCCGGCGGCCAGCTTCAGCGAGTGATGGCGGCGATGGCGATGGTCGCCAAGCCTGACATCCTAATCTTTGACGAACCGACCACCGCGCTGGACGTAACGACCCAGGTCGAATGTCTCGCTGCTTTCCGTAAGCTCATCCGCGAGCATGGCACGGCGGCGCTGTACATTACCCACGACCTCGCCGTCGTCGCCCAGATCGCCGACCGGATCATGGTGCTGAGGCGCGGCAAGATGGTCGAGTTCGGCGACTCGCGGCAGATCCTGCAAGAGCCGCGGGAGGAATATACCCGCCGCCTGGTGACCGAACGCGTCGCTGGTCACAATTTCGTAGACGCAAACGTCGCCGCCCAGGTCCCGATCCTCGCCATCGACCATGTCAGCGCCAACTATCCCGGTAAGCCGAAGGTTATTGACGATGTCAGCCTCGAGGTGCGCAAGGGCGATACGGTGGCGGTGGTGGGCGAATCGGGCTCGGGCAAATCGACCCTGGCGCGCGTCGTCACCGGCCTCTTGCCGCGGATCGCCGGCGACGTGCGGTTCAACGGCGCGAGCCTGCCGGCGCGCCTGAAGGATCGCACCAAGGACCAGTTGCGCCGGGTGCAGATGATCTACCAGATGCCTGACGTCGCCCTCAATCCGCAACATACCCTACTCGAGACGATCGGCAGGCCGGTGGCGTTCTATTTCAACCGCTCGGGCGAGGAGGTCCGCGCGCGCGCGGCCGAACTGCTGCGGCAGATGGATCTGCCGGAATCGTTCATCACCCGCAAGACCAGCGAATTGTCCGGGGGGCAGAAGCAGCGGGTATCGATCGCGCGGGCGCTGGCCGCCGAACCCGATCTGATCATCTGCGATGAAGTGACGTCTGCCCTCGACCAGTTGGTGGGAGAAGAGATCCTTCGCCTGCTGAAAAAGCTGCAGGAGGACCTGGGCGTCGCTTATCTTTTCATTACCCACGACCTCGGCACGGTGAAGCGGATCGCCAACAAGGTCGCGGTGATGCTGAAGGGCAAGGTGGTGGCGGGCGGCGACACCGCGACCGTGTTCGCGCCGCCCTATCATCCCTATACCGAATTGCTGCTGTCGTCGGTGCCCGAGATGCGGCCGGATTGGCTCGATGAGGTGCTCGCTGCCCGCGCGACCGGGGCAGCGACGACTTCCGCTCTTCTCCGGGCGCCCTGAACGGGGCCTCCGAGGGTCGCGGCCCGGGTCGCCCTTGCCGCGCCCGCATTTCGTTTCTATACCGCCGCGAAGCGAACAGACGAAACGGGCGGGAAGCGCGGTCGGGGCGTTCTCTCTCCGGCGTGATCATTGCATGGCTCGATTGGCCGACCGAACGACCGGGGACAGGACAGGACCTTACTGATGCGTGCGCCGGGCGGACCGCGTCTGTTATTGCGGCGGCTCCGCGAGGTGATGGCGGAGCCTGTCACCGCACAGGCGCGCCTGGACCGCATCGTCGTGCTCATCGCCTCGAACATGGTGGCCGAGGTGTGCTCGCTCTACGTCGTGCGAGCCGATGGCGCGATGGAATTGTTCGCCACCGAGGGCCTCAACCGCGAGGCCGTCCACCTGACAACCATGCGGCCGGGCGAGGGCCTTGTCGGCCTCATCGCCTCCAGCGCCGAGCCGCTGGCGCTGTCCGACGCCCAGCATCATCCCTCCTTTTCCTACAGGCCCGAGACGGGTGAAGAGATCTACCAATCCTTCCTAGGCGTGCCTGTGCTGCGCGGCGGCGCGACGATCGGGGTGCTGGTGGTCCAAAACCGCGCCCGGCGCGCCTATTCGGAAGAAGAGATCGAGGCGCTGCAGACGACCGCGATGCTGCTCGCCGAGATGATCGCGTCCGGCGAGCTCCAGGGGATCGCCTCGCAGGGCGCGCCGATCGCCGTTCGGCGGCAGCTGTCGCTCAAGGGCCTCGGCATCGCCGACGGGCTCGGGCTCGGCCACGTTGTGATGCACCAGCCGCGGGTGGCGGTGTCGACGATCGTGGCCGACGACGTGGAGTTGGAGCTCGCGCGGCTCGAGACGGCGATTGGCGCCATGCGCGCCTCGGTCGACAGTCTCATTGACCGCAGCGACGACGGCGTGGGCGGCGAGCACCGCGACGTCCTCGAGGCGTTCCGCATGATTGCGCACGATCGTGGCTGGCTCCGTCGGCTGCGCGAGGCGGTGAGTTCAGGCCTGACCGCAGAGGCCGCCGTCGAGCGGGTCCACAACGACGCCCGCGCAAAGCTGCAGCGCCAGACCGACCCTTACCTGCGCGACCGGCTGCATGACCTGACCGACATCGCCAATCGGCTGCTGCATCAGCTCGCCGGCCAGAGCCTCGTCGTGTTGCCCGAGGAGCTGCCGGAGAACGCGATCCTCGTCGCGCGCTCGATGAGCCCGGCGGCGCTGCTTGACTACGACCGCGCGCGGCTCAGGGGGCTCGTGCTCGAGGAGGCTGGCGCATCAAGCCACATCGCCATCGTCGCTCGCGCGCTCGCCATTCCCGCCGTCAGCGACATCGCCAACATTTCGGAAATCGTCGAGCAGGGCGACGCCATCATCGTCGATGGCGACGCGGGCGAGATCTATTTGCGCCCTCCGGCCGACGTCGAGGCGGCCTATGCGGAAAAGGCGCGGATGCGCGCCCGGCGCCAGGCGCAATATCGCGCCCTTCGCGATGCGCCGACGGTCAGCCTCGATGGAGTGTCGATCGGCTTGCACATGAACGCCGGCCTCTTGGTCGACATGCCTCACCTCGCCGAAACCGGCGCCGAGTTCGATCGGCCTCTTCCGCACCGAATTGCAATTCATGCTGGCCTCGCGCTTTCCCCGGCCAGGCGCGCAGCAGCAGCTCTACCGCGCCATCCTGGACGCCGCAGGCGACCGGCCAGTCACCTTCCGCACCCTCGACATCGGCGGCGACAAGCTCCTGCCCTATATGAAGGGACTGGAAGAGGAAAACCCCGCGCTCGGCTGGCGGGCGCTTCGGATCGGGCTCGATCGCCCGCCGCTGCTGCGGATGCAGTTCCGGGCCTTCATCCGCGCGGCCGGGGAGCGTGACCTCAAGGTCATGGTCCCGATGGTCTCGACCGTCGACGAATTCAGGGCGGCCCGCGCGATGTTCGATCGGGAGCTCGCCCTGAGCGTGGGCCGCGGCTACGAGCCCCCGCGCGTCGCCAGGCTCGGCGTCATGGTCGAAGTGCCGTCGCTTCTGTGGCAGCTCGACGAAATCGCCGCGGCGGCGGACTTCCTCTCGGTCGGTTCGAACGACCTGATGCAATATCTCTACGCCGTCGATCGCGACAACCGCCGGGTCGCCAATCGCTTCGATCCGCTGAGCATCGGCTTCCTAAGGGCGCTGCGCTCGATCGCCGAGGCGGGCGAGCGGCGCGGAACGCCGGTGACTTTATGCGGGGAGATTGGCGGGCGGACGCTCGAGGCGATGACCCTGATGGCGATCGGCTACCGCGACCTTTCGATGTCGGCTCCCTCAATCGGCCCAGTCAAGGCGATGACGCTCACGCTCGATATCGGCGAGGCGAGGCGCGAGGTCGAGGCGATGCTGGCGAAGGGGCGTGAGAACGCCTCGCTGCGGGAGCCGATCCAGCGGCTGGCGGAGCGCCTCGGCGTGCGCCTGTAGCGAAGCCAGCGTCCGCCCGCCCAGCCGCTTTCCGCCCTTGAGCTTCAACGCATGGCCGCCAACGAAAATCTCGATCTGATCCTCCGCCGTCACCAGGAAATCGCCGAGCGCCTCGCCGAGGGCGTCGCCGGTGCGCAATATTCCGCGTTATCGCGGGAACTGAGCGAACTCGACTCGGTCGTCGGGGCGATCAGGGCGTTCCAGGCCAAGATGAAGGAGCGCGCCGATCTGACGGCGCTCCTGAAGGAGCCGGACCTGGATGGGGACATGCGCGCCATGGCCCAAGCCGAGCTCGCCGCCGCCGAGGCCGAAGCGGAAGCGATGTCGAAGGCTATCCAGATCGCGCTCCTGCCGAAGGACGCCGCCGACGAGGGTGGAGCGATTCTCGAGGTGAGAGCCGGCACGGGCGGGGACGAGGCGGCGCTGTTCGCCGGCGATCTTTTCCGCATGTACGCCAAATACGCCGAGCAGAAGCGATGGAAAGTCGAGATCCTGTCGATGAGCGAGGGGACCGCGGGGGGATTCAAGGAAGTCGTCGCCGAAGTTTCCGGCCGCGGCGTCTTCGCTCGGCTCAAGTTCGAAAGTGGGGTGCACCGGGTGCAGCGCGTGCCGGCAACCGAGACGCAGGGGCGCATTCACACTTCGGCGGCGACTGTCGCCGTGCTGCCGATCGCCGAGGAGGCGGACCTTGTCATCAACGAGGCGGACCTCAAGATCGACACCATGCGCTCGAGCGGCGCCGGGGGCCAGCATGTCAACAAGACCGAATTCGGCGATCCGCATCACCCACCTGCCGACGGGGTTCGTCGTGGCGATGCAGGAGGAGCGCTCCCAGCATCGCAATCGTCAGAAGGCGATGGCGCTGCTGCGCTCGCGCATCCTCGACGCCCGAAACCAGAAGCTGGATGCCGAGCGGGCGGAGGAGCGGCGCTCCCAGGTCGGGTCCGGCGACCGCTCGCAGCGCATCCGCACCTATAATTTCCCGCAAGGGCGGGTGACCGATCATCGCATCAACCTGACCCTCTATTCCCTCGACCGCATCATGGAGGGCGACGGTCTCGACGGGATCATCGACGCGCTCACGGCTGAGCGTCAGGCCGAGATGCTCGCCCAGCAGACAGCCTCGTGACGCCGGTTCCGCGCCTCCCTCCCTTCGCGCCGGGCATGCGCATCGGCCTGCTTGGCGGCTCGTTCAACCCGCCGCACGAGGGCCACGCTCTCATCACCCGGCTGGCGCTGAGGCGGCTTCACCTCGATCGCATCTGGTGGCTGGTGACGCCCGGCAATCCCCTCAAGTCGCTGACCGGCCTCGCCGCGCTCAAAGCCCGCGTGCAGGCCGCCCGCCGGCTCGACGTCGGACCCCGCGTCGTCGTCAGCGACATCGAAGCCCAGATCGGCTCGCGCTTCACCTACGATACGCTTCTGTGGCTCAGACGGCGCGCCCCAAGAGTCCATTTCGTCTGGATCATGGGCGCCGACAACCTTCGCCAGCTGCATCTGTGGCGTCATTGGCGCGCAATGGCGGAACTCGTGCCGATCGTCGTTGTCGATCGCCCGGGCTCAACCCTCCGGGCGACCTCGAGTAAGGCCGGAGCAGCGCTTGCTTCCTGGAGAACGCCTGAGCGTGATGCGACGCGTTTTGTCGCCATGCGGCCCCCGGCGCTTCTCTTTCTGCACGGGCGGCGGTCGAACCTTTCCTCGACCGCGCTGAGGCGCGTGGGCGGGTCGGGGAGATCAGAGTGAAAATCGCTGTCCGCGATGACTGGCAAGGCATCGCGCGGACGAGCGCCGACTGGTCGAGACTTGCCGCTTGCGCCGATCTCGTCTTTTTTCACCGACGCTTTTGCATCGGAAGACGACGCGGCTCTCGCGCTCAAGGATTTCGACATCCTCCTGACGATGCGCGAGCGCACCCCCTTTCCTGAAAGCCTGATCCGGCGCCTCCCGAAGCTGCGCATGATCGGCATCACGGGCGCTTCGAACCGCTCGCTTGATGTCGAAGCCTGAACCCGTCAAGGCGTGACGGTCTGCAACACCGCGGGCGGAGCGGGCGCTCCTTACGCGACGGCCGAGCTCGCGCTTGGACTGATGATCGCCGCGGCCCGGGCGATTCCCGCCGCCGACCGGACCATGCGCGCCGGCGGCTTCCAGCGCGGCGTGCCTGTCGGCGTCGGCCTCGCCGGCAAAACGCTCGGCGTGATCGGTCTCGGGCGCCTGGGCGCGCGTCTCGGCCGCTATGCGCTCGCGCTCGACATGAGGGTCATAGGCTGGAGTCCGAACCTGACCGCGGCGAAGGCCAAGGAGGCCGGCGCCCGCCTCGTCGGCAAATCGGAGCTCATGCGCGGCTCCGATGTCATCTCCCTGCACATGGTCCTCTCGCCGCGCACCCGCGGCCTCATCGGGCCTGAGGACATTGCCCGCATGAAACAGGGCGCCATCCTCATCAACACCTCGCGTGGCCCTCTCGTCGACGAGGCCGCTCTCGTGGCCGCCGTCCGTCCGGGCGGGCAAGATCATCGCCGCGCTCGACGTGTTTGACAGAGAGCCGCTGCCGCCGGACCATCCGTTCCGCACTTCCGACCATACCGTGCTCACGCCGCATCTCGGCTAGGGAGTGGCGGAGACGTGGCGCGAATTCTATCCGCAGAGCGTCGAGAACGCGGAGGCCTTTCTGGAGGGCAAACCCATTCGGGTCCTGAACGCGCCATAAGCGCGCCAAAGCCTGTCTCGGGTGTGACGCGCGGCCCATGCGCCGTTACTGACATTCATGTGGCGCGAACCCAAATAGACCGTCCTGTCTTGCGGCTGGCAATGGGCAGCCTCGGGCAAGGTTTCCGTCGGACGTTCGTCAACGCTTCCGTTCGTCCGTCTCGGGGCCAATGATGCCGCGACTATCCCTTCGCCGAGCTCGCTTGCGCGCACTGTTCGCCGCCGCCGTGGCGACGGTCGCCGCGCCGCTCGCAGGCTGTCACGACTTCGGCGACGTCACCGGTTCGATTGGCCAATCGACGGCGACGGCGCCGCCGGCGGACGAAACGAAACTCAGGGCTTATGCCGACGATTGCGGCAAACGCTACGAGCGCAATCCCGGAGAGAAGGCGGCCTCGATCGAATACGCTCGCGCCCTGCGCGCGCTCACCCGCTACAGCGAAGCGGTCGCGGTCATCCAGACCGCCGCGATCAAGTCGCCGAAGGATTACGACGTGCTCGGCGAATACGGCAAGGCGCTGGCCGACGCCGGCCAACTGGCGCAAGCCAAGGATGTGTTGACGCGCGCCGATACACCGGACGCGCCGCGATGGGACGTCATGTCAGTGCAGGGCACAGTGGCCGATCGGCTGGGCGACCACGCGAGCGCGATGCAGTTCTATCGCGACGCGCTGAAGATTTCGCCCGGCGAGCCGGCGGTGCTCACCAACATGGGGCTCTCGCTCGCGCTGGCGAAGCATTTGCCCGAGGCGGAGCAGGCGTTGAAACAGGCGGTCGCGAGCCCGAAAGCCGACGCGCGAATGCGCGGCGACCTCGCGCTGGTGCTCGCGCTGGAAGGTAAATTCGGCGAGGCCGAGCGGATCGGCCAGACGGACCTCTCCCCCGAGGCTGCGCGCGCCAACGTCGAGGCGATCCGCGAGATGATCGCCCAGAACAACTCGTGGCGCGAACTGCGCAAGCCGGCCGAAGCCGCCAAGCCAAAGGCGACGGCTGCGGACGCCGGCTGAGGCCTTGCCTCAATTGTCGTGGTCTCCGAGCGTCGACGTCGGCTGCATATCGACGCCGGGCGCCGCTCCGGCCGGAGGCGCCGGAGGCCCCGGATTGGTTTCGCCGATCGGCGCCGGCGGCAGGGCGCCGTCCGGTCCCTCTCCCGGTCCACGCAGGGTATCCGGCGAAGCGGCGCCGGGGTCCGGCGCGGTCAGATGAGCAACGTCGAGCGGCTCGTCAACGTCGGGCGCCGGCGGCAGGCCGTCGGGCGGCGCGAACGCCGGCAGAAGGTCGGGCGCGGGCGTGGGCTTGCAGATTCGACGCGGGCCGGTGTTGGTCGAGCCGTGGTTGGCCAGATCCAGATGGATGTGGTTGTAGTGGAACACGTCCGCGCCCGGCGCCAGCACGGTCGTGAAATACCGGCAGGCGCCCGCGTGCGCTTCATGGAGGAAGGCGCCCTCCTGGCCGTCCGTCTTTTTCCAGTCCTGCATGAAATTGATCGCCCGACCGTCGGCGAGCGTGAAGCCGGCGACATCGACCGCATTGCCGAAGGCATGTTCGGAGAGCCGCGCGCCTGCGATGTTGTCGACGGAGCGGCAACTATAAGCGCCGAACACGTTGATCGCGGCGACCCTTTGCCCGAAGCGGGTTTGAGCGTCCGGCTCGACGATGTCGTTCAACCAGGCCTCGAGCGCCGGGATCATCGGGCAGTCGATGGTCAACGGCTTGTCGACCGCAATCGCGCCATTGGCGAGCGCCGAGACCTTCAGCGGACGAGTCATGCCGCAGATTCCCGGGCCGTCAATCTCGGGGGCGGGAACGATAGAATCGGAAGGTGTGACCGACCTGCGGGCGAAGCAGGCATTTTCGGCCTGCGCTCGCCAGGCCGGCCGCTCGGCGCGGCCGAAGAACCCGCAGCCCGTAAGACAAAGAGCGGCGGAAAGAACAACCAGGACAGGCCGAACACAACGCGCCATTGCCGCAAACTGCGCTCGCGGGTTTAAGAATCGTTGAACCATGGGAAATCAAGATTCGCTCAACCATGATCGGGCCGCGGCGGCGGCGCACGCCATTTCGTCGCCGCACTTTGCCCGCAGGAGAATCAGGCCGGGCGCAGCGTGGGTGGAGAAGGACGGGTTGTTGAAGGGCGGATTCCGGACTTGGCGGGGTGCGGCGCTGGGAGTGGCGGTCGGATTGGCGTCCGCGACGCCGGCGGCTGCTCATCCGCACGTCTGGGTAACCGTCAAGAGCCAGATCGCCTTCACGCCGGACGGCAAGGTTGCGGCAGTGGTCCACGATTGGGTTTTCGACGAGATGTATTCGTCATTCGCCACCCAGGGCCTCGCTCCACCGGGCGAACTGGTCAAGCGCGAGCAGTTCGCCCCGCTGGCGAAGGAGAATGCCGGCAGCCTGGCCGAGATCGGCTATTTCACGACGTTGAAGATTGGCGGCAAGGCCGTGGATTTCGGCTCGGTCACCGACTACTGGATGCAGGAGCGCCCCGACCATCTGGTCGAGTTCCACGTCACCCTGCCGCTGAAGACCCCGACGCCCGTGACCAAGTTCCTGACCCTGCGCGTCGCCGATCCCGAGTATTTCATCGATTTTGAATTCGACGATAAAGTTCCGGTTTCGCTCGTCTCCGCCCCTTCCGGTTGCGCGGCCACGGTCGCCAAGCCAAAGCCGATCGATGGCGCCGACCAACAGAAGCTGACGGAGTCGTTCTTCACCAATCTCTCGCCGGGCACCAACTTCGGCTTCAAAATGGCGAGCGCCGCCATAGTCGCCTGCCCATGACGAAGCGGACAATCGGACGGATCGGCCTTGGACTGGCGGCTTGGGCCGCCTCCGCCGCGACGGCGCTGGCGCAGCTTTCGCCGCGCCCGTTTGCGGTCGGCGGCGGCGAGGGCGGCGGCGGGTCCGGGGGCGGGCTCACGGGCTGGCTCATGGCCGAGCAGTCGGCGCTCACGCATCTCATCGCCGCCCAGGTCCATGCCCTCCACGGGCAGACGGGCGCCGTCTGGGGCCTCATCGGCCTCGGCGTCGCCTATGGCGTGTTCCACGCCGCGGGTCCGGGACACGGCAAGGCGGTCCTAGCCTCTTACATGCTGGCCAACGAGAAGTCGCTCAGGCGCGGGGCGGTCATGGCGTTGATGGCGGCGCTGTTGCAGGCGCTGATCGCGATCGCGCTCGTCGGCGGCGCTGGCTTTCTCTTCAGGGCGACCGCCCCGGAAATGAACCGCGCCGCCGACTGGATCGTGCTCGCAAGCTATTACAGCGTCGCTGCGATCGGCGCCTGGCTCGTCTGGCGCAAGGGCGAAGCGCTGATCGCGGCTTTGAGCCGATACGCCGCTCAGCGGCGCGCGATGGCCGCCGCCCCGGCCTACGCGGACGTCGAGTGGCGAAGGCCCGCATTCAGCCTTTCGGCGGCGAGTTTTCGCGCCGGGCCGCCCGGCGTCGCGGCGATGGCGATCGACGAATGCGGACATGCGCACGCGTTCGACCCGGCGGAGCTCGAAGGCGTGTTTTCCTGGCGCAGCGCCGTCGGAACGGTGATCGCCGCGGGAGCGCGCCCCTGCTCCGGGGCGATTCTGGTGCTGGTGTTCGCGATGGCGCAGGGGCTGTTCGCCGCCGGGGTCGCCGCGACATTCGCCATGGCGGTCGGGACCGCGGTCACGACCGGCGCGCTCGCCTGGATGGCGGTGTTCGCCAAATCGGCCGCCATGCGCCTCGCCGCGGGCGAGAATTCGCGCCTTGCGCTGGTGGCGAGAGGGTTCGAATTCGCCGCCGCGCTCGCGGTCCTCGTGCTCGGCGTCGCCCTCATCATCGGTTCACGCGGCGCGGTGTGAGGCGGCCGCGCCGACCCCGCCCGCGCGAGCGACGGCCTTACCGCCCGTAGAGGCCGGTGAGGGTCGCCTTCGCCAGCGCGTTGGCGTTGGCGTAGAAGCCGAACACGGCCGCGGAGGCGTTGGCGTCAACGTCGAGCTTGTCCGCTTTCAGCGCATAGACGGTGACTATGTAGCGATGCGGCTTGCCCTTGGGCGGGCAGGGGCCGCCATATCCGGCCAGGCTGAAATCGTTCTTCGGCTGGACCGCGCCCTCGGGCAGGCCGGTCCCGCCGCCCGCGCCCTTCGGCAGCGAGGTGACGCTCGCCGGAATATTGGCGACCCACCAGTGCCAGAAGCCGCTGCCGGTCGGCGCGTCGGGATCGTACATGCTGACGGCGAAGCTCTTGGTGTCCTTCGGGGCGCCAGACCAGGAAAGGGCAGGCGAGACGTTCTTGCCGGTGCAATCCCAGCCGTTGAACACCTGCTCGTCGGCGATCTTGGCGCCGGGCTTGATGTCCGGGCTGGTCACGCTCATCGCATTGGCCGCGCCCCCAACCGCCAGCGCGCCCGCAAGGGTCGCCGCCCCAACCGTCATCGTCCGCATTGCTTCATTCCTCCCGAAAAAGACCGAACGCGAGCCCATGAAGCCCAGCGCCCTGCGGTCCGCCCGCCGCGAGGATCATCGAACGCGTCGCGGACGGATGCAAGCCCATCTTCGGGCGCTCCGCTGGTCGGTCAGGTCCACGCAGATCCGGCATATCGGGTCGACCGATGGCAGAAACTTTCAATCCAACCGTGATCGTGGAACGCATACCGGATGCGGCCTCTTCGGTATTCCATAGTCCGATGCCGCGATCACTACGTGATGATCCGGGACGAGGACTTGCTCGCCCGGCCGATCCCAAACTAGCAGTATTATGACGTCGATGCCGCCGACCAGGCCTGCGCTGGAGGTTGCTGGAATGAACCGACGCGACACGGTCCGACTTGCAAAGTTGCCGACGCCATTCGAACAGATGCCGCGCCTCTCCCTGGCTCTCGCCCACGATGGTCAGATCCCATCGATCTGGATCAAGCGCGACGACTGCACCGGCTTCGCCGGTGGCGGCAACAAGGCGCGCAAGCTCGAATACCTGGTTGCCGATGCCTTGAATCAGGGCGCCGATGTCCTGGTGACCGTGGGGGCAATTCAATCCAATCACGCTCGCCAGACCGCAGCTGCGGCCGCGCGCAACGGGCTTGGGTGCGTGCTGCTCTTGATCGACGCGGTCAGGAGCCGCGGAGAGGCCTACCGGACCAACGGGAATGTGCTGCTCGACCAGATCTTCGGCGCGGAGCTTCGTATCCAGCCGCCGGAAGAGGACAGCGATGCGGTGATCGCGGCGACGTTGGCGAGGCTCACAGGCCAGGGGCGGCGCCCGTATTTCATCCCGATCGGCGGCTCGAACGCCCTTGGCAGCCTCGCCTATCGTGACGCGCTCGCCGAGTTGGTTGTGCAGGCGCAGGCTGAAGGCTGCCGCATCGACCATATCGTTCTGCCGACGGGGAGCGGCGGCACCCATGCCGGCATTCTGGCGGGCGTCGAGGAGGCGGGGTTGCCCTGCCGCGTGCATGGCGTCAGTGTCTCACGCTCATCGGAGCAAGCGCGCCCGATTGTCTCCGGCTTGGTTCAGGAAATTTTTGCTCTTGAAGGCCGTCCACGCAAAACCGTGGCTGCCGTAGACGTCGACGATTCCCAGGTTGGTCCCGGATACGGCCAGCCCACTGCAGCAATGACAGAAGCTGTCGAGTTGGTGGCTCGCACAGAGGGAATTCTGCTGGACCCGGTTTATACCGGCAAGGCCATGGCAGGCCTTCTGTCGTTGATCAGGAACGATGCCATCGCTCCCGGTGAAACCGTCGTCTTCTGGCACTGTGGCGGCATACCCGGTCTCTTCGCGTATCCAGAGGTCTTTCATCGATAAATTCGAAGCGGCTGCTGATCGGTCGACTCCAAGAGCCGCCCACCCCAGCACGCGTTTCGGTTGGCGCGAGCCCTAGCCACTCGGCAACGAGGATTTCGACCGAGCACAGGTCCAATAGCGGCAAAGGTCACACGTTCAAAGCGTGCGAGAGGCCGCCCTGCGCCGTGCGATCGAGAGCGACGGCGACCGGGTTGCCGATCTGCATCTCTGGCGCCTCGGCCCGGGGCATCTCCTCGGCGCGGTCGTGTCGGTGGTCACGCCGAGCGAGCGCTGCGAGGCGGACTATCGCGCCAGGCTCGCGCGCTTCCGCTCGCTCTCCCACCTGACGATCGAGGTCAGGCGCGCGGCGTGAACCTGGACTAAACCGGCTTCGGATTGCGTTCTGCGAATTGAGTCTGGTGCCAGTAGGGATAGGCCGGGGTGACCGCGCTCGCCGTGTCGAGCCGTGCGACCTGTTCGGAGTCGAGGCTCCATCCGACCGCGCCGAGATTGTCCTTGAGTTGCCTCTCGTCGCGCGCGCCGATGACCACCGTGGCGACGGTCGGCCGTTGCAGCAGCCAGTTCAGCGCCACCTGTGGAATGGTCTTGCCGACCTCGCCGGCCACGGCGTCAAGGGCGTCCACCACCCGATAAAGATACTCGTCCTCGACCGGCGGGCCGTTGGCGGCGGTTTCGTGCAGCCGGCTCACTTTCGGCAACGGCTTGCCGCGGCGGATCTTGCCGGTGAGGCGGCCCCAGCCAAGCGGGCTCCACACGACCGCGCCCACGCCCTGGTCGAGCGCGAGCGGCATCAGCTCCCATTCGTAGTCCCGGCCGATGAGCGAATAGTAGGCCTGGTGCGCCACATAGCGCGACCAGCCGTAGCGGTCCGAGGCGGCGAGCGACTTCATCAGGTGCCAGCCGGAGAAGTTCGAGCAGCCGAGGTAGCGGATCTTGCCGGCGCGGACGAAGTTGTCCAGCGTCGAGAGAACTTCCTCGACCCGGGTTTGCGCGTCGAAGGCGTGCAGCTGGAAGAGATCGATATAGTTGGTCCCGAGTCGCTTGAGCGAGCCCTCGACCGCCTGCGTCAGGTGGTAGCGCGACGAGCCGACGTCGTTCGGGCGCTGGCCGGCGCGGAAGGTCGCCTTAGTCGAAATGATGAGGTCGTCGCGGGGGAGCCCTTTGATCGCGCTACCCAGAACCTGCTCGGCCGCGCCGGACGAATAGACGTCGGCGCTGTCGAACATGTTGAGCCCGGCCTCGAGGCAGATGTCGATCAGCCGCCGCGCTCCCTTGACGTCTGTGTCGCCCCAGGCCTTCAGCATGCCTTTGCCGCCGAACGTGCCGGTGCCGAGGCTGAGTGCGGGAACCTTGAAGCCGGACGAGCCGAGACGGCGGAATTCCATGGCGGCGATCCTTGAGCGATTGAGGCCGCGGCGCGCCGAGCGTCCAAAATGCGGAAGCGCTGAGCGCCGTCGCGCGTGAAGGGATCGGAATTGTTCGAAGGCGGCACAAATGCGGCCGCGAAACGCCCGGTGTCAAGGGCGGCCGGATTCGGGTAGCGGGACAGTTTGAAAGGCAGGCTAATTTCGGTCTAGCGCGATTGGCCCACTCTCCCCATAATGAGAAGATGGCCACAACCAAATCAAAAGCTCGCTTCGAGGCCGTCGAAACGAAAGACGGCGAATGGTATGTGCGCCTCATGCTTCCCGGAGGAAGGCAACCACAGATCGACGGCTTCAAGACAAAGGCCGAAGCACAGAGATGGATCAAAGCGCAGTCTGCCGCTTGGCTCAAAATGTATGAGGGCGGCAAATATGCCTAAAACCCCCAAACGCCCTCGCGATCTGAACCAATGGGCGAAACGCATGGTCGATATTGCCACGGGCGAGGCTGATAATCGCCTGTCAAAGGGGGATAACGCGAATGTGATCGATGTCCGCGATTTCCTGAGCCGCCGCCGGCGCGCCTTGGACGTCGGGTGATCCCCGCCGCGCCTTGCCTCAACCTCGCCGGTCGTCGGGCTTCGTCACCGGGCGGGCGAGATAGGCCGCGAGCCGAGTCTCGAAGGCTTTGGGGGTTTCGGCGAACAGACGATCGAACTCGGCCTCGGCGCGGCGGCGGAGCTTCTTCTGCTTCGCCGCCGTCCGGGCGGTCAGGTCGGCGAGCACCTCCGGCGCGAGCCCGCCGCGCTCGGCGGCGAACCTCGCCAGCACATGAAGGTCATGGTGGTCGCCGAGCGCCTCGCGAAGCTCGTCCAGCGCTTCGGCCTGGGCGTTCAGCGCTTCCGGCCAGGCGCAGGCGAGGAGCGTGAGCTGGTAGCGCAGATCGACGACCCGGGCGCGGAACGCATGCAGCGCCGCCGGGTCGTTGCTCTCGAAGGCGAGGCGCCCGCGCTGCCGCGCCTGCCGGTAGGTGCGCGCGACGCCGGTGACGATCGCGTCCCCGCCGAGCGCGCTCAAGTCCCATTGCGCGAGGCGCCTGGCGATCGCGTTGAGCCTTGCGCGCGGCGCTCTTGCGGCAACGCCGCGGCGGGCGCGCAGCGCCGCCTGCCGCTCGCGCGCGATCGCCTCGTTCAGCGGCCCGGCGACCTCGGGGGGCGGCGCGAGACGCTCGAGGCGGACCGCCATCACGTCGAGATCGCGGGCGCGCCCGGTCTGGCGGCGCGTCGCCGCCAGCGCCGCCATCGTCACCCGCGCCGGCTCGCCGACGCAATGGAGAAAGAGCCGCGCGATCGCGCGTCCTTCCTTGAGCGTCTTGCGCATGTCGTGGACGCGCTTCGGCGCCTCCTCCCCCGGGGGTGGAAACTGCGCCGCGGCGGCGCCGACCGAGCGGACCAGCGCGGCGCGGCAATATTGCGGCCAGGCGTCGGCGCGCATGGCGTCAAGCTGAGCTTGCGTCGATCAGCTTCGCTCGCTCGCGGAGCGCGAATTTCTGCACCTTGCCAGTCGAAGTCTTCGGGATTTCGGCGAAGACGACGTGGCGCGGGCACTTGTAGCGGGCGAGACGCGCCCGGCACCATTCAATGAGCTCCTCGGAGGTCGCGCTATGGCCGGGCTTCATCTCGACGAAGGCGCACGGCGTCTCGCCCCATTTGTCGTCCGCTCGCGCCACCACCGCCGCAAGCTGCACGCCGGGATGCTCGAACAAAGCGTCCTCGACCTCGATCGAGGATATGTTCTCGCCGCCGGAAATGATGATATCCTTCGACCGGTCGCGCAGCTGCACATAGCCGTCCTTGTGCTTGACGCCGAGGTCGCCGGAATGGAACCAGCCGCCTGCGAAGGCCTTGTCGGTTGCGGCCTTGTTCTTGAGGTAGCCCTTCATCACCACATTGCCGCGGAACATCACTTCGCCCATCGTCTCGCCGTCAGCGGGGACGGGCCGCATCGTTTCCGGATCGAGGACGTCGAGCGCCTCGAGCGCGTGATAGCGAACGCCCTGGCGCGCCTTGAGATGCGCCTGGGCATCGTGGTCGAGCGCGTTCCACTCGTCCTTCCAGTCGTTGACGACCGCGGGCCCATAGACCTCGGTCAGGCCATAGAGGTGAGTGACCTCGAAGCCGGCCTCGTCCATGGCCTTGAGCACCGCGGCCGGCGGCGGGGCGGCGGCGGTGAAGAAGCGCACGCCGTGAGGCAGCGGCCGCTTCTCATCGTCGCGGGCGTTGAGCAGGATCGACATGACGATCGGGGCGCCGCACATGTGCGTCACCTTGTGCTCCACGATCAGATCGAAGATCGGCTTGGCGCGCACCTGGCGCAAGCAGACATGCGTTCCCGCCTTCACGCTGATCGACCAGGGGAAGCACCAGCCGTTGCAATGGAACATCGGCAGCGTCCACAAGTAGACCGGGTGGCGCCCCATGTCGGCGGTGACGACATTGCCGACCGCCAGCAGATTGGCGCCGCGATGGTGGTAGACGACCCCCTTTGGGTCGCCCGTCGTGCCCGAGGTGTAGTTGAGCGCGATCGCGTCCCATTCGTCGGAGGGCGACGAACGTTGATAGGCTTCGTCGCCCTCGGCGATCAGCGCCTCGTAGTCGAGGCCGCCGAGCCGCTCGCCCGGGCCGTCGTACTCCGGGTCGTCGTAGTCGATGACGAGCGGGCGGACCTTGGCGCGCGCGAGCGCCGCGGCGATGACGGGTGAGAACTCACGGTCGACGATGATCGCCTTCGCCTCGCCGTGGTCGAGCATGAAGGCGATCGAGACCGGCGTCGAGGCGGGTGTTGAGCGCGTTGAGCACGGCGCCGCACATCGGGACGCCGTAGTGACACTCGAGCATGGCCGGCGTGTTGGCGAGCATGACCGCGACCGTATCGCCCCGGGCGAACCCGCGTCGCGCAAGCGCGGAGGCGAGCTTCTTCGACCGGACATGGAACTCGCGGTAGCTGCGACGCAGGCGTCCGTGGGCGATCGCCAGCCGATCCGGAAACACCGCCGCCGCACGCTCGAGCAGGGTCAGCGGGGTCAGCGGCTGAAAATTGGCCGGATTGCGATCGAGATCGCGGTCGTAGGGCGAAACGGACATCGGATGGAACTCCACGGCCTCGCCCCAACCATAGCGCGCCCGAGCGCGGATTGGGCGAGCGAAAATGACGCTCCTCAGCCGCGAAAGGCGAAGAACCGGAAGCCGACGAAGGTGACCGACATCGCGACCCCGCTGCCGGCGGCGACGAACAACGGCAGGATGGCCGGCGTGACCGCGATCCCGGCGATCGGCGCGAGAGCGAGGCATGCCAAATAGACAGTGTAATTGACGGCCAGGCCGACCGACGCAACCAGAAAATAGCGGACGAGGGACCGGATCACGGGCGACTGCGCATGGCGGAAGGTGATCGACCGGTTGAGGGCGAAATTGACCAACGTTGCGACGATAAAGCCCGGCGGCCGGGCGAGTTCCGGCGACAGTCCGAAATATTTGGCGCACACAAAGGTGATCGTGGCGTCGACGAAATAGCCCATGACGCCGATCGCGGCGAAAGCGGGAACCTGCTCGGCGATCCGACTGTGAGCGGCGGCGCCCGGCTTGACGGCGTTCATGGGTGGCCCGTTCGAACTGGTTCTCGGACGCGCGCTTTGGTCCATCGGCGGATCCTCAGCCAAGCGCCCGAACGGCGTCATAGGTCAATTTGACCCCGATCAGGAAGGTGAGCGCGAGAATGACGGCGTAGAATCGCTCGGCGGGCGCCCGGCGAACCAGCCATACGCCGGCGAAGGTGGAGACCACGGCGACCGGCATGAGGCCGGCGGAGACCGTGAGGTCCTCGCGGCTGAACTGGCCGAGCAGAAAATAGGGCGGGATCTTGATGAGGTTAACGGCGGCGAAGAACATCGTCGCTGTGCCCGCAAACACCTGCGGCTTGAGGTATTGGGGCATCACATAGACCTGGAACGGCGGCCCGCCGGAATGGCTGATGAAGTTGGTGAAGCCCGAGAGGGCCCCCCAGAGGATCCCGCTCGGAACGTCCGGCGTCTTAATTGCCGCGCTATCGAGCCGCCTGCGGACCACCATGTAGACGACGAAAATGATGGATATCGCGCCAAGCGCGAGTCGCACCGCATCCTCGCTGACGCGCGCCGAAAGCAGCCAGCCGAGCACGACCCCGACAATCGAGGAGGGGATGAGGATGACGAGATTGCGCGACGAAAAGTCGCGCCGGAATGCCCACACGCTCACCCAGTCCTGGACGATGAGTATGGGCAAGAGTATCGCCGCCGCCCTGACCGGCGAGACGACGAGCGAAAGAATCGGCATCGCCAGTATGCCGAGGCCTGAAAATCCGCCCTTGGCTAGGCCGAGCAGGATCACCGCCGGGATCGCGACGAGAGAGAACTGCGCTTGCGCCGACATTCATCCCCATCTTCGAACACCGGCCCAAGGGCGGGCCAAAGTCGCGGCGCCTCGCCGCGTTGCCTTTCGACGCGGGCGGCGTGACAATCCTTGAGCCCGCCCCGACTTCGGCGCGAAGGGAGTGAAACGATGACCAGCGGCTATCGGGAAACCTATGATCGCTGGCGCGCCGATCCGCAAGCCTTCTGGGCCGAGGCCGCGCGGGAGATCGCGTGGATAAGGCCGCCGGAGCGAATTTTTGACCCCCAAAGCGGCGTCTACGGCCTCTGGTTCCCCGACGCACGGTGCAACGCCTGCTTCAATGCGCTCGACCGGCACGTGGAGGCCGGGCGCGGCGATCAGGCCGCGCTTTATTACGACAGTCCGGTCGCCGCGACCAAGCGCGCGATCACCTACCGCGAACTGCTCGACGAGACGGCGACGCTCGGCGCCGTGCTCGAGGACCTTGGCGTCGCGGCGGGCGATCGGGTCCTGATCTACATGCCGATGATTCCGGAGGCGATCGTCGCCATGCTTGCATGCGCGCGCATCGGAGCCGTCCACTCGGTGGTGTTCGGCGGGTTCGCCGCCAAGGAGCTGGCGACGCGGATCGACGACGCCGAGCCGAAGGCGGTGCTCACCGCGAGCTGCGGCATCGAGCCCGGCCGGATCGTCGAATATAAGCCGCTGCTCGATCTCGCCATTGGCCTGGCCGGTCACAAGCCGGCGACATGCGTGGTCTACCAACGGCCGCAGATCGAGGCGGCGATGAACGAGCCCCGCGACCGCGACTGGGCGACGCTCGCAGCGGGGGCGAAGGCTCGGGGAAAGCGCGCTCGCTGCGCCGATCTCGCCGCCACCGATCCGCTCTACATTCTCTACACTTCCGGCACCACCGGCGCGCCAAAGGGAGTCGTGCGCGACATCGGCGGCTATCTCGTGGCGCTGAAGTGGTCGATGTCGGCGATCTATGACGTCAAGCCCGGCGAGACTTTTTGGGCCGGCTCCGACATCGGCTGGGTGGTCGGCCATTCCTACATCGTCTATGGGCCGCTGCTGCACGGCTGCGCCAGCGTCCTCTACGAGGGCAAGCCGATCGGCACCCCGGACGCCGGCGCCTATTGGCGGGTGATCGAGGAGTATCGCGTCGCGGCGTTCTTCACCGCGCCGACGGGCCTGCGCGCGGTGCGCAAGGAGGACCCGGACGCGAAGCTGGTCGAGAAATACGACATCACATCGATGCGGACGCTGTTCCTGGCCGGCGAGCGGGCGGACCCGGACACGGTCGCCTGGGCGCAGAAGATATTGGGCGTTCCCGTTGTCGACCACTGGTGGCAGACCGAGACCGGCTGGCCGATCGCCGCCAATCCGGTCGGCCTGGGAATTCTGCCGATCAAGCTCGGCTCGCCGACCATGCCGATGCCGGGCTACGAAGTCCATGTGGTTGACGAAGCGGCGAAGCCCATGCCCACCGGAATGATGGGGTCGATCGTCATCAAGCTGCCGCTGCCGCCTGGCTGCCTCCCAACCCTCTACCGCCAGGACGAGCGGATGCGGGAAAGCTACCTCAAGGACTTTCCCGGATACTACAAGACCGCCGACGCCGGCTTTATCGACGAGGACGGGTACCTCACCATCCTCGGCCGGACCGACGACATCATCAACGTCGCTGGCCATCGCCTGTCGACCGGAGGCATGGAGGAAGTTGTCGCTTCGCACCCCGACGTCGCCGAATGCGCGGTGCTCGGAGTCAAGGACGAGATCAAGGGCGAGAGCCCTTGCGGGTTCCTGGTGCTGAAGGCGGGGGTCAACCGCCCGCCAGCCGAGATCGAGAAGGAGGTGGTGAGACTGGTCCGCGATAGAATCGGCCCGGTGGCGGCGTTCAAGATGGCGATCGTCGTGCCGCGCCTGCCGAAGACCCGCTCGGGCAAGATCCTGCGCGGAACGATGAAGAAGATCGCCGATGAGGATCCGTGGACGACGCCGGCCACGATCGAGGACCCGAAGGCGCTGGACGAGATCGCCGAAGCGCTCGAGGCGCGGGCGCGGTAGACCGAGAGCCCGGGGCAAGGCCTGCCACCTGGCTCCGGATTCGGGCGATTCCAATGCGTTGTCGCGCCTTTTCGTTCCCGGTCCGGCTTGCCGGCTCGAGCGCGCCCGACTTATCTACATCATATTTATGTGCTACAGGTTTCGCGCTACGCCGGCGGCCATTCGGCGATGAACATCACGTTCCGCGAGCGTTCGGCGAGATCGATTTCTCCATAGGCGAAAGCGACGATCTCAAATAGCGCGACCGCGTCCCTGAACAAGGCCGAGCAGGCGGCGACCGAGGTTCGCGCTTGCAATTCCGTGTAAAAATGTAGCGGGTCGGGGCTTGTGGGATGATGCTCCACGCGGCCACTCGAGCGCGGCGTTCGCAAGCGGATTCAATGCAGGCTCTTACACTCGCCGCTCGATGTAAATAGGCCGATTTGCGACGACCCGCGGTGACGCGCCCTATCGAGCGCTTTCCAGCTTGCGCCTGGTCTCCTCGATCCAGCCCTTGACCGGCGCGAGCAGCGGGCCCTGGGTCAGGCCGCCGCAGCCGCGGCCGTGCGTCGCCTGGGCCCAGGCGACAATCGCGATTGCGGTCGATCCGTCGGCTGACCAGATCGGCGCGCCGGAATCGCCGCTGCAGGCGCCAGCCTCCCGTCCGCCGGGATCGGCGGCCCAGATAAGCACGGTCGAGGCAGGCTCGCGGACGGCGAGCGTCACGCTGCGCAAGGTCCCGCCGGACGACCAGTCGCCTTCGTGCGACGCGCCGTAGCCCGAGACGATCGCCGGCGCGCCGATCGGTGGCGGACCGCCGTCGTCGACCGAAGCCGCGGCAAAGCGCGGGTCGAGCGGCCGCGCGGTGCGGATCAACGCGAGGTCGATCGATTCGACGCGGGCCTGAATGGCGTCGGCGCGGAAGCGGGGATGGGCGACCGCCGCGTCGACCGGAATGATGACAGCCGCCCCCGCGGCGTCGCGATAATGGATCGCCATGTCGCGCAGCGGTCTGAGACAATGGGCTGCGGTGAGCAGAACGCGCGGGCTCAGCACCAGCGCCGAACAGAAGCCGGCGCTGCCGCCGCCGCGGATCAGGACCATCGCCACCCGGTCGGCGAAACGGCCGTCGGGCGCGGCGCCGACCAGCGCGCGCGCCGGGGCAAGCGGCGCGGCGAGCGCCGCGACGAACGCCAGCGATCGGATGAAGGAACTGAGAGGCGACGCCATCGGGCGGCTTCATGCGCCGTAAAGCGCGCGGCTGCAATCGCTTCGACCCGATCATCGCCGCCTTTTCGCCACGTTCGCGCCACGCCGCCCGTGCGGCAGCGCCTCGACCATTCACTCTGCATTCAGCCAGCAATGCGAACATGGCCGCGCAGCATTTCGATAGCAGAGGCTTTCATCGTCATGGCCGCGCTCGCCATGGTTTGCCGCGTCGCGGCCTGGTGCGCCGTTTCGGCGTGCGCCACGGCCAACGCGGCCGAGACGGAGCCGGTGCGCGCTGCCGCGACGAAGCCTGTCTGCCTAAACGCCGCCGAGACCCGCGAGGAGGTCAAGTCCCGCCATCTGATCGAGCCGTTCGCGGCCCTCAAATTCGCCGCTGCGCAACGCAAGGCCGAGGCGCTGTCGGCGCAACTCTGTCATACCGGAGACGTCTTCATCTACGAGATCACCCTCTTGCATCGCGACGGGCGCCTCGTGCATGTCGAGATGGAGGCGACGACGGGCAAGGTGGTCGTCCGCCCCGCGCATGAAACGCGCGAGTCGCACGAGACGCATGATCCGCCGGTCAAGAACTGATCGCGGACAACGGACGGGGAGAAAAGGGAGCGCATGCGGCTATTGGTTGTCGAAGACGATCGCGATCTCAACCGCCAGGTTTCGGCGGCGCTCGAGGCCGCGGGCTATGCGGTGGACCGCGCTTTCGACGGCGAGGAAGGCTGGTTTCGAGGCGACACCGAGCCCTATGACGCGGTCGTGCTCGACATCGGCCTGCCCAAGCGCGACGGCGTCGCGGTCCTCGAGGCATGGCGCAAGGCCGGGCGCACGATGCCGGTCCTGATCCTCACCGCGCGGGATCGGTGGAGCGACAAGGTCCAGGGCATCGACGCGGGCGCCGACGACTATGTCGCCAAACCCTTCCACATGGAGGAGGTGCTGGCGCGCTTGAGGGCGCTGATGCGGCGCGCCGCCGGCCACGCGTCGAGCGACCTCACGGTCGGACCGGTCAGGCTCGACGCCCGCGCCGGGCGGGTCACGGTCAACGGCCAGCCGGTCAAGCTCACCAGCCACGAGTATCGCCTGCTCTCCTATCTCATGCACCATACCGGGCGCATCATCTCGCGCAGCGAGATCGTCGAACACCTCTACGAGCAGGATTTCGACCGCGACTCGAACACGATCGAAGTGTTCATCGGGCGATTGCGCAAGAAGCTCGGCGTCGACATCATCAAGACCGCGCGGGGTCTTGGTTACGCGGTCGGCGTGGAGGAAGAGCCCGCGGGGCGATAAGGCCGTCCCCATGGCCTGCTGGGGGAAGGAGCGCGCGGCGATCAGCGCTCAACTTCTCCGCGTCGCGACGAAGCGGGCGGTCGCGCGCAAGATGTCGCCGGCCGCGCCGAGGCCCGCCGCGTCGACCGCCGACGTCGCCTCGTCGACAAGGCGACCGAGCTCGAGCCGCGCGCCGTCAAGCCCGAGCGCCGCGACCAGCGTGGCCTTGTTGCGCCCGGCGTCCTTCTGCGCGCGCTTGCCGAGGGTGGCGGCGTCGCCCTCAGCGTCGAGAATGTCGTCGGCGACCTGAAACGCCGCGCCGATCGCTCGTCCATAAGTCGCGAGCGCCGCGCTCGCCCCCGCGCCCGCCCCGGCAAGCCTCGATCCCGCCTCGACGCTGAACCTCAAAAGGGCGCCGGTCTTCATCGCCTGCAGGCGGGCGATCGCCTCGACCGAAAGCGGCGCCGTCGCTCCTTCGGCGTCGAGGTCGAGCATCTGACCGCCGACCATGCCCGCGAGTCCGGAGGCGCGCGCAAGGCCGGCGCAAAGGACGGCGCGCACCCCGGCGTTTCGGTCGGTCGCCGAATCGGCCAGGATCTCGAACGCCAGCGCCTGCAGTGCGTCGCCGGCGAGAATCGCCGTCGCTTCGCCGAAGGCGCGATGAGTGGTCGGCCGCCCGCGCCTCAGGTCGTCGTCGTCCATCGCCGGCAGGTCGTCGTGAATCAGCGAATAGGCATGAATGCATTCGATCGCCGCGCCCGCGCGGCGTGGACCCGCGTCCTCGCGTCCGAGCGCGCGCGCCGTCTCCACGGTGAGGAACGGCCTGAGGCGTTTTCCCCCGCCGAGCGTCGCATAGCGCATCGCCTGGATGAGGCGCTCAGGCCGCGCCGGCTCGCCGGGCCTCGGATCCGCAGTCAGCAAAGTCTCGAGCTCGCGCTCGATCGCGGCCCCGGATTCGGCGAGCCTGGCCGCAAACGCGCTGTCATCCATCTACGCGCTCCGGCCTAGGCCCGGTAATCGGCCGGATCAAAGACCCGCTTGGTCGAGCAGAATTCGCAGGTGACGCCGATCATCCCGTCGTCGCCAACCATCTCGCTGACCTCTTCCGGCGGGAAGCTGCGCAGCATCGCGTCGACCCCCTCGGCCGAACAGCGGCAGACGGCGGCGAGCGGCGTCGGCCCGTAGACGCGCACGCCTCGCTCGTTGAAAAGGCGAAACAAGAGCCGCTCGCCCGACAGCGTCGGATCGATCAGCTCGTGCGCTTCGGTCGTCGCCGCTCGGGCCTTGGCCTCGGTCCAGGCGTCGTCTTCGGCAATAGCGTGCGGCTCGACGCCCTCGGGTGCGTCGCCGGGGTCGAAATCCGCGGTGAGCCTCCGTCCGCCCGCCTCCGGCAGGTATTGGACGACGAGCCCGCCGGCGCGCCAGGCGGCGCCGCTGGTCGTGACGATCTCGCCGACCGCGAGGCGCGCCAGGGTCGGGATCTGCTCCGAGCGCTCGAAATAGTGATGCGCCGCGGCCTCCAATCCCTGGCCCTCGAGCGCAATCACGCCCTGGTAGCGGGTCATCTCGCCGCCCGGATCGATGGTGAAGGCCAAATGGCCATGGCCGAGCAGGTCGGAGCCCGCCGAAGCGCGCTCGAGGCGCGTCCGGTCGAACCGCGCGAGCGCGCGCAAATGCGACGGCGCGTCGAAATCGACGAGGAGCATGGTGACCGGCCCCTCGCTCTTGGTCTGGAGCTGGAACCGGCCCTTCATCTTCAGGGTCGATCCGAGCAGGGCGGCGAGCGCCACCGCTTCCGCCACCAGCTTCGACACGGCTTCCGGATAGTCGTGGCGCTTGAGGAGCTGATCGATCGCTGGCCCGAGCCGCACCAGCCGGCCCCGGATGCTCAACGATTCGACCGCGAACGGCAGCACGATGTCGTCAACGACTTCGGCCGAGGCGGCGCGCTCGAGAACCGTCACGGCTCGACTCCAAGACACCAGGCGAGCACGCCTTTCTGCGCGTGCAAGCGGTTTTCCGCTTCGTCGAACACCACCGATTGCGGACCGTCGATCACATCGTCGGTCACCTCTTCCCCACGATGGGCAGGCAGGCAATGCATGAAGATGGCGTCTGTCGCAGCGTGGCGCATCAACTCCCGATTGACCTGGTAGGGCGCGAGCAGATTGTGGCGCCTGCCCTCGTCCTCGTCGCCCATCGACACCCAGCAATCGGAAATGACCGCCGCCGCGCCTCGAGCAGCGGCCGCCGGGTCGTCGCCGATCCCGATGTTCGCTCCCGCCGCCCGCGCGGCGTCGAGGCGATGCTTCGGCGGTTGCAATTCGCGCGGGCAGGCGATTTCGAGCCGAAAGCCGAACCGCGCCGAGGCGTCGATCCATGATGACAGCACGTTGTTGTAGTCGCCCGACCACGCGATCTTGCGACCGCGGATCGGACCGCGCTTCTCCTCGAACGTCATCAGGTCGGCCAGCACCTGGCAGGGATGGGACTGCTTGGTAAGGCCGTTGATGACCGGAACGGTCGCATTTTCCGCCATTTCCCGCATGTCGTCCTGGCTCAGGATTCGAATGACGATGGCGTCGACGTAGCGCGAGAGCACGCGCGCGGTGTCGGCGATCGACTCGCCGCGCCCGAGCTGCATCTCGGCTCCGGTCAGCATGATGGATTCGCCGCCGAGCTCGCGCATCCCGACGTCGAACGAGACTCGGGTGCGAGTCGACGGCCGATCGAAGATCATCGCCAGCGTCTTGCCGGCGAGCGGACGCCACGACGGCTCCGCCGCCCTGACCCGCGCGGCCTTCATCGACGCGGACCGGTCGAGGATGCCGCGAAGCTCCCCGCTCGAAAGCTCGAGCAGATCGAGGAAATGCCGCGGACGGCTATGAACGGGCGCGTTCATCGCTAAAGCTTCAGTCCATCGCCACCATCAGGCGCTCCTCGACCTTGGCGCAAGCGGCGTCGAGCCGCCGCACGCCTTCGGCAAGCTCATCGTCGGAGACCACAAGCGGCGGCAATACGCGCACCACGTTGTCGCCGGCGGGAATGACAAGCAGCTTCTGCTTGAGCGCCTCCTGGGCGAATTCGGCCGGGGGCGCCCTGAGCCTGAGGCCGATCAACAGTCCCTCGCCGCGGACCTCCTCGATCACGGCGCTGCGGCGATCCTTGAGCTCCGCAAGCCGCTGGCGCATGTCGAGACCGAGCCTCGCGACCCGCTCGAGGAAACCCGGCGCCAGGATAACGTCGAGGGTCGCGTTGCCGACTGCCATCGCCAGCGGGTTGCCGCCGAAGGTCGTGCCGTGGACGCCGACGGTCAAACCGCGCGCCGCGTCGGCGGTCGCCAGACACGCCGACATCGGAAAGCCGCCGCCGATGCCTTTCGCGGACGTGAGAATATCGGGATGGACGCCGCAATGTTCATAGGCGAAGAACCTGCCCGTCCGGCCGACGCCCGTCTGCACTTCGTCGAAGATCAAGAGGAGGCCATGCCGGTCGCAGATCTCGCGTAAGCCACGCAGGAATGCCGGTGGAACGAGCCGCACCCCGCCTTCGCCCTGGATCGGCTCGATCATGATGGAGCCGGTTCCCGGCCCAATCGCAGCCTCGACCGTCGCCAGGTCGGAAAGCGGGATCTGGTCGAAGCCGTCGACCTTGGGTCCGAAGCCGTCGAGATATTTGGCCTGGCCGCCCGCGGCGATCATCGCGAGGGTCCGGCCATGGAAAGCGCCCTCGAAGGTGATCGTGCGATAGCGCTCGGGATGGCCGTCGATCGACTGGCGCCGGCGCGCCATCTTGACCGCCGCCTCGTTGGCCTCGGCGCCCGAATTGGCGAAGAACACGAGGTCCGCGAAGGTGGCGTCGACCAGGCGGCGCGCAAAGCGCTCGCCCTCCGGATTCTGATAGAGGTTGGAAACGTGCCAAAGCTTCGAGCCCTGGCTTGTCAACGCTTCGACCAGATGCGGATGGGCGTGGCCGACCGAGGTCACGGCGATGCCGGCGCCGAAATCGAGATAGCGCTCGCCTTCCGTCGAAATCA
>CAWHTU010000014.1:0-399673 GCA_963832305.1 uncultured Alphaproteobacteria bacterium
AGCGCTCGGTGCAGTCGGTGGTCAGCGCCAGGCCCTTTGGCCCCTCGCCCAGCCTGACCACCGCGGCGTCCCCTCCGGGCCCCTGGATCGTGTTGCCGAGAATGAGAGTGTCGTATTGCTCGGTGATCCAGCGCTTGGAGCTGAGATCGGGCGAGCCGAGAAGCTGATCAGCGCCGCGTCCGTCGGCGCCGGCGGCGCGATTTTGGCGGGGTCGAGATCGGGGAGGGCGGGGTCCGCGTCCACGGGCGGTCGTAGAGCGGCGCCTGATCGCCGAGCTCCTTGATTGGCAGGTCCGCCTGACCTCGCCGGCCTGCCTGACCACGAATCGCCTCGTGTCGGTTGTCTGGCCGATCACCGCGAAATCGAGCCCCCATTTTCGGAAGATGGCCTCGGCCTCTTTCTCCTTCTCGGGCCTCGAGCACCATCAGCATCCGTTCCTGGCTCTCGGACAGCATGATCTCGTAGGCGCTCATTTCGGTCTCGCGGCACGGCACACGGTCGAGGTCGAGCTCGACCCCGAGATCGCCTTTCGAGCCCATCTCGGCCGCTGACGAGGTGAGGCCCGCCGCGCCCATGTCCTGGATGGCGATGACCGCGCCTGAGGCCATGAGCTCGAGGCAGGCTTCGAGCAAGAGCTTCTCGGAGAATGGATCGCCGACCTGGACCGTCGGTCGCCGCTCTTCGGCGTCCGCCTCGAACGCCGCGGACGCCATGCTCGCGCCATGGATGCCGTCGCGTCCGGTCTTCGAGCCGAGATAGACGATCGGATTGCCGACGCCCGCCGCCGCCGAGGTGAAGATCGCGTCGCGCCTCGCGACGCCGACCGCCATCGCGTTGACGAGGATGTTGCCGTCATAGCGCTTGTGGAAGCCGACCGAGCCGCCGACGGTCGGCACGCCGAACGAATTGCCGTAGCCGCCGATCCCCGCCGTCACCCCGGCGACGAGGCGCCGGGTCTTGGGGTGATCGGGCGCGCCGAAGCGCAGGAAATCGAGGCACGCGATCGGGCGAGCGCCCATGGTGAAGACGTCGCGCAGGATGCCGCCGACTCCGGTTGCCGCGCCCTGATAGGGCTCGATGAACGAAGGATGGTTGTGGCTTTCCATCTTGAACACGCAGACGTCGCCATCGCCGATGTCGATGACCCCCGCGTTCTCGCCCGGCCCAAAGATGACATGAGGGCCTGTGGTCGGCAGCTTGCGCAAGTGAAGGCGCGAGGACTTATACGAGCAATGCTCGTTCCACATCGCCGAAACGATGCCGAGCTCGGTGAAGGTCGGGGTCCGACCGATGAGCTTGACCAGCCGCGCGTATTCGTCGGGCTTCAGCCCATGCGCGACGGCGAGCGCTTCGTCGACCTTGGGTTCGGCAGCGCTCAACGGCTCAAGCTCTCAATCGCGGATGGCCCGGGCGCCGAATAGCCTCGACGCGAAGCGTGCGCAATGACGCTAAGCGGCTTCAGGTCGCGCGAGAACACAAGCGATCCAACATCGCGGCCTCAGATTGCGGCCGGCGCGCTATTGCGGCGGCAGCCGCTCGAAGGCCGGTAAGCCGTCGGGGATGTGATGAAAGGCCTGCTTGTCCATGGTATAGATCGCCATCTTGGGGCCGCGGAAAACGCCCGGATCGTCAAGCGTGCCGACTTTGAGAATGACGGCCGCCAATCCCGGCCGCCTCGTTGTGAGATGGGCGCCGCATTCGGCGCAGAATTCCCTGGTCACGGGATGTTCGAGGTCGCTGCGGGCAAACTGCTTCGGGGCTCCCTGGGTGTAAACGAATCCCCTCTGCGGCATGAGCATGAACATGTTTGGCGCCCCGCCGGATATGTATTGACATTCGCGGCAGTGGCATTGCGCTTTCAGCAGCGGTTCGCCCTCGGCGACGTAACGCACCGCCCCACAATAACACCCGCCTTCCAGCTTCATGGTTTGCCCCAGTCGCCCAATCGTCCGCTCGAGGTCTCGATTTCGCAGTCCGCGCTTGAAGCTATTAATCGGTCAAGGCAGCCTCGGCCAGCGCGTTTCTATCAGCCGCGGCCCGGAGGCGTGGTGAAGAACCACGGATGCCCTTCGAGATCGCGCGACGTATAGCTGCGCCCGTAAGGCAGGTCCTCGGGCGGCTTCGAGATCTCGGCCCCCGCGGCGCGCGCCCTGGCGTAATGACTATCGACGTCGGCGAGAGTAATGAACACGCCCTGGGTCGCCGTCCCGGCGTCGCGGACGCTCGCCATTCCTTTTTCTTTCGCGCCCTGGCCCATCATGATCGGCGCCCCGTCGAGGGTCATTTCGCCATGCACTCCGCCGGAGGGCAGAGTCTCCCGCATCGTCTCGACGAAGCCGAACGCTTTGGCGAGCCATTCGAGCGCCGCCGGAACGTCGCGGTAGAAAATATAGGGGACGATTACGGTCGTAATGTCGGTCTTCAGCGTCGGCCATTCTTCCCTCCCGGACAAGGCGGCGCATACAGTCTGGCATTCGCCCGGCAGGCGGTCTTGAACATTTGTTACCTGGCGCCGCGGACCGCCCGCCTCAGTCGACGAATCCGCCTTCGTCAGGCAGTTTGCGGCGGAGAAACGCCGCCGCCGGGGCGCCGGCGAACTCGGAAAAGTCGCGCGTGAGATGCGCCTGGTCGGCATACCCACAGGCGCAGGCAAGATCAGCCAGGCTCGCCATGCGTTTGCTGCGCAACAACTGGACGGCGTGATCGAATCGCGTCACACGCGCAAAAAGCTTGGGAGTAACGCCAAATTCCCGCCGGAAGCGAACCGTCAGATGCTTTCGGCTGCAGCCGAGCTCCTTCGCCAGCGCACTCACTCCGATGCTTCCCAACGTCGCCTCCAGCCGACGAAACGCCCAGACGAGATCGCGGGAGGGCTCGGCGCGCGAAAGCGCGAGCCGCCGCGTCATCTCCTCTTCCAGGATCGCCAGCCGGCCTGCCGGCGAATGGGTTTCCTGCAGCCGCGTGGCCAGGTCGCGGGCCGCGGCGCCGAAAAGATCGCCAGGATCGATCAGCCGGTCGCCGGCCTCGTCGAGCGGAAAGCCGATGAGGCGGCGCGCCCCAAGCGTCGTCAGCATGACCTGTGCGCCTTCCTGGGCGTGGTCGGTTTCGGTCACGGCGTAAGTCGAGCTCATTCCGCTGTAGAACGCGGCCCCGGCCCGATAGGTCGTGCAGGTCCCCAAAGGATGCTCGACCCGGAGATCGGAGCCGAGATTGAACACCAGCGTCGCAAGCGGGGAGGGAAGCTCCCGCCGGCGGAGGAATCCTGTGTCGCGCTCGGCATAGGCGTTGAAGCGCCGGACGAAGGGCGCGAGCGGCGCTGCGGGCGCGAGAAACTCCATCCGCCACGAGCCTAACGGGGATGCGTGCTCGGCGACGGCGGTGCGCGCCGCCCGTTCGTTCACTGGCCGGTCCAGGCTCATGTGCGCCCTCGCCGCCTAGCGCCGCCCGAACAGCCGCTCGATGTCGGCGAGCTTGGGTTCGACATAGGTCGGGCGGCCGTGGTTGCATTGGCCGGCGTCTCAGATCTCCTTCATCACCTGGGCGTAGGACAGGACCGCGAACAGCGCTGTCCCGCCGAGCACGTTACCGAAGAGAACGGGGATGATGAAGCCAAACAGGGTCTGCGCGAGATCCTGCTGGCCCGCGAGAAGGAGCATGAAGGCTTCCATGCTGCCAGCGACAATGTGCTGGGAGCCGCCGATCGCGATCAGATAGGTGAGCACGACGGTCATCTGAAACTCCGCCCCTTCCGCGCTCGGCATCAGCCAGACCAGGACCGCGATCAGAAAGCCTGCGGAAATCCCCCTGACCAGCATCTCGAGTCCGCCATGGCCGAGCGTGTGCATGCTGACGTCAAGCATCGCCTGACGCAGGCTCCCCTCGAGAACCGGCGTGAACGTGCAGAACAGCGCCGCGACAAGCGTTCCAGCGAGATTGGCGGCGAGAACAAGGCCCCACATGCGCGCCAGCAGCACGAGGTTGCGGCGGGAGAAATCGGCGAGCAAAGGCAGAACCACGGTGATCGTCGTTTCGGTGAACAATTGCTGCCGGGCCAGGATCACCATCAGAAACCCGACCGAATAGCCGAAGCTGGCGACGAGCGGCGTCCACGGCGCCTGAGGCAAGCCGCGCGCGAGCGCCGCCTGGCCGAGGAGGGAAAAGCTGATCGAGAGGCCGCCGGCGAAGCCGGACCACCAAAGCGAGACGGCGGGCCGCTCCATTTGCTCCTGCCCCTCCTGCCGGACGATCTGGTAGACCGTCCTGACCGGCAGGCGGGCGTGCTCGGCGATCGCGCGTTCCTCGCGCTCGACGGTTTCTTCCTCGGATACGCTCAAGATCCCGCCTCGTCTTTAACCGATGCTCGCAGGCGGAAACGCGCGAGGGCCGGCTCGGTTGCGAAAAGAGCGGGCCTTCCGGTCGTTGCGGCGAAATCCGCATCGCTTCCGGACGCAGGGAGAAAAGCGATGACAGAAACCGCCCTCGCCGACCTCTACCGGGGCTATATCTCCTGTCTCAACCGGCAGGACTGGCCAAATCTGCATGGATTCGTTGCCGACGATGCGCGCCACAACGGCCGGCCGTTCGGCCTCGCCGGTTATCGCGCCATGCTCGAGCGCGATTTTGATGAGATCCCGGACCTTCACTTCAACATCGAACTCTTGGTCTGCGAACCGCCTTTCGTCGCCAGCCGGTTGAGCTTCGATTGCACGCCGAAGGGTCTGTTTCTCGGCCTGCCGGTTAACGGCAAGCGGGTCGTCTTCGCCGAGAACGTCTTCTACAAATTCCGGAGCGGGAAGATCGAGCAGGTCTGGTCTGTCATCGACAAGCTGGCGATCGAGGCCCAGCTTTAGTGCGGGTGGTCCTCTTGCCCGCCGTCCAAGGCATTCCCATATTCAGAAATATCTGCCATGATGTTAGAGGCACGGTCCGTCAGTTGACGCAAATCTGTCATGCCCGCGAATGCGGGCATCCAGAGTCAAGGCTCTGACGCGACACTAATTCCCGCTTTCGCGGGAATGACAAGAGGGCCGGTTTGATTTTATTTGAGGCGCGGGCGCTCTAGGTCGGCGGAAAGGAGTTTGGTTGAAATACCGCCTCGAACACGTGGGTTCCTGATGAGGCAAGGACGTGCGCGCTTGACCTTCTCCAGCCCATTGCGGCGCATCGTGCGCGCGGAAAAGAGCCTCGTCGCATTTCCCCCGTAACCTATTGAAAAGGCTCGATTCGACGAGATTCCAAGGAAATCCCAGTTTTTCCAACCCCAATGGCGGGGGTCAAACTCCCTCCGGCGACGCTGCCGCAAGAAAACTCAAATGCGGCTCCTACCGCCGCCCGAACAGCCGCTCGATGTCGGCGAGCTTGAGCTCGACATAGGTCGGGCGGCCGTGGTTGCATTGGCCGGCGCCGGGCGTCCGCTCCATCTCGCGCAGGAGCGCGTTCATCTCCTCGGGCTTGAGCTGCCGCCCCGCGCGCACCGAATGACGGCAGGCGAACGTTCCAAGCCAGCGATCGAGCCGGCGCGCGAGGCTCTGGGCGCCGTCGTCGGCCGCGAGATCGGCGGCGAGGTCGCGGACGAGGCCGGCAAGGTCGCCCGACGCGATCGCCGCCGGCGCTTCGCGCACCATCACCGCGCCCGGGCCGAAGCTCTCGACGATCAGGCCGAGATGAGCGAGCTCATGCGAATGGGCGTCGATCAGCGCCGCGGCGTCGGGGTCGAGATCGACCACCATCGGCGTCAGCAGCGTCTGCCGCTCGATCGCGCCGCCGTCGCGGTCCTGCTTGAGCTTCTCGTAGACGATGCGCTCATGCGCCGCGTGCTGATCGACGATGACCATTCCGTCGGCGGTCTGGGCGATGATGTAATTGCCATGCACTTGCGCCCGCGCCGCGCCGAGCGGAGCGGCAAGGTCGCGCTCGTCGGCCAGCGCCGTCTGGACGGGCGCCGAGGGGGCGAGCTCGGCGAAGCTTGCCTGCGCCGGCTCGGCGAGCCGCGGCGCCGCGGGCGACGCCCGCCAGTCCCAGCGGGCGGAGTAGGAGGCGCCGCGGTAAGGCTGCGGCGGCCGCATGGCGAGGATCGTCGCCGTGCCGCCGGTGGCCGACGCCCGATGCAGCGCGCCGCCCAGGGCCTGCTTGACCGTTCCGACGACAAGGCCGCGCACGGCGCCTGCGTCGCGAAAGCGCACCTCGGCCTTGGCCGGGTGGACGTTGACATCGACCTCATGCGGATCGCATTCGAGGAAGAGGGCCGCGACCCCGTGCCGGTCAGGGGGCAGAAAATCGAGATAGGCCCCGCGCAGCGCGCCGGCGAGCGTCTTGTCGCGCACCGCCCGCCCATTGACGAACAGGAACTGCTGGGAAGCGTTCGGCCGGCTGAAGGTCGGCAGACCGACGCGGCCGGTGAGCCGCACGCCGTCGCGGCGCGCGTCGAGCGGAACCGAATTCAGGGCGAAATCGTCGCCCAAGGCCTGGCGCAGCCGCTCGGCAAAGCCGGCTTCGCCCTCGCCCGCGGCCGGCCAGTCGAACGGGGAGCCGATGTCGGTCGCGAACGAAAAGCGCGCGTGCGGCGCGGCCATCGCGAGCCGCCTGACCGCGTCGGCCGCGGCCGCCGCTTCCGACCGGTCGGACTTGAGGAACTTGAGCCGCGCGGGAGTGGCGGCGAAGAGATCGCGCGCCTCGACCCGCGCGCCGAGCGGCGCGGCTGAGGGTTCGATCGCGCTCTTCCGCCCATCCTCGACCACGAGCTTCAGGCCCGTCGGCGCGCCCGCCGCGCGGGTGCGGATTTCGAGCCGCGACACCGAGGCGATCGACGGCAGCGCCTCGCCGCGGAAGCCGAAGGTCGCGATCGCGGTCAGGTCGCCATCGGGGATTTTCGAGGTCGCGTGCCGCTCGACGGCGAGCGCGAGGTCGGCCGCGTCCATCCCCCGCCCGTCGTCGACGACCCGGATCAGCCGTCGCCCGCCGGCTTCGATCGCGACCTCGATCGTCTTCGCCCCGGCGTCGAGGGCGTTCTCGACCAGTTCCTTGATCGCCGCCGCCGGCCGCTCGATCACCTCGCCCGCGGCGATGCGGTCGATGACAAGCGGATCGAGACGGCGAATCGGCATGGGGGCGGGACCTCGCCCGACGTTATCGCATTGGCGGGCGAGCGGGGAAAGCGCTAGCTTCCGCCGGAGTCAGGCAGCCCCTTTGAGGCGCGCTCAGGAGGACAAGGCATGAGGCGGTCAAATGCTGAGGGAAGCGTCATGACCTCGCCGAGGCTTCTTTTCTCCCAGGAATTTCCGCAGGCGCGCTCTGCGTCTCGGGCTCACGGGCGCGGCGCTCTGCGCGAGCCCGGCCATGCCCGCCATCTGCCCGCCCGACCCGGGGCGGCGGTCAATCCGCGGTCGAAGCGGCGATCGAGGCCGCCTGTCCCAAAGCATCATCCCCTCGATCAGCTATGCGCTCATCTCATGCGGCAAGATTTTCGCCGCCGATGCGTACGGAAGGGCGAGTCCGAACGCGGCGACCTCCTCCACCACGCTTTATCAGGCCGCCTCGATCTCAAAAACGCTGCGGCGGTCGGCGGCTTTGCGCGATACAGAGCAGTTCGAAAGGCTGCACGCTCGATTCCGACGTCCGCTTTTCAAACATCGTGGAAACTGCCGAGCGGCACGACCGGCGTCACGCTGCGAAGGCTTCTCGGCATGACGGCGGGGGACATCGGTGGCTATCAGGGATATGCGCAACCTGCACCAGCGCGGCGAATTGCCAGGTTCCGACGCTTCTCGACATCCTCAACGGCTGCACCGGCAGCGCGGCGGTCGAAGATCGAGGCGACGCCCGGGGCGGGCTGGGTCTATTCCGGCGGCGGCTATGACGATCGCCGAGTCGCTGATCGGCGACCTCATGGGAACGCCTTACGGCGACGTTCGTCCAGGCGAAGGTCCTCACGCCCCTGAACATGACAAGCTCGACGTGGGGCGTGCCGATGCCGCCGCCTTTCCAGAGCCGGGCGGCCTGCGTCTATGTGCAGCCTGGCGCGCGGCCGCTCGCGATCAGTGGCACGCTTATCCGCAGACTCGCCGCAGCGGGTCTGTGGACGACGCCGACCGATATCGCCAACTCTTGATCGAAGTGGGCAAAGCGTCCGGCGGCGGAGGAGCGGTCCTGACAAGGCAGAGCGCGGCCGCCATGCTGTCCCCGGTCGACAATCGCCTATACGGTCTTGGCGGGGCGATCCGAAACATCGGCCAATCCTCGAGCCGTCATCTTCATGAAGAGCGGCGGCAATGTCGGCTTCTCGAACTGGCTCGCCTTCTACCCCGAGCTCGGGGGCGGACAGGGGCTCGATGGTGTTCACCAACTTCGGCTGGCAGCAACAGGTCGCTGCGTCGATCTTCGGAGCCGCGGCCAAGGCGACCGACACTGGCCGGATTTCCCCGTCTCCAGCGACATCACGGACCACCTGTCAGCGGGTGAGCGCGGCTGCCCTTCGGGCTCAGAACCCCTCCGGCCGTCCCACCACGGTCGTGTGCAGCGAGCCGTCGCCGAAGGCGCGATTGGCTGCGCGCTTCACGCTCTCCATCGTCACCGCAGCGATCTCGCGGTTGCGCTCGACGAGCCAGTCCGGCGCCCGGCGCTCGAGCTGAATGTGGATGAGCTGCGAGGCGATCTTGGCCGAAGTGTCGAAGCGCAGGGGGTAGGAGCCGATGAGGTAGGTCTTGCCCTTCTCGAGCTCCTCTTCGTTAAGGCCGTTCAGCGCCACGTCGCGGATTTCGGCCGAGGCGACGTCGAAGGATTCGCGCGCCCGCTCGTTCTTGGTCGTCGTGCCGCCGTAGAAATAGGTGCCATGCTCGAGCGCGTAGAAGGTTCCGAACACCGTATAGGCAAGGCCGCGCTTCTCGCGCACCTCGCGGAACAGCCGCGAGGTCATCGAGCCCGAGCCGCCCAGCACATGGGCGGCGACGACGCTCGCGATATAGTCGGGATCGTCGCGCCTGAGCGCCGGCCGGCCGAAGCGGATGGTCGATTGCGGCACGTCGAGGTCAATGAGGTCGATCGCGCCGAGTCCCTTGAACGCCGCGTCGGCGACGGGGGCGAGATCGCCCTTCGCCGGCAAGTCGGCGAACGCTTTGTCGACCAGCGCCGCCGCGTCCTTCTCGTCGATCGCGCCGACGACCGCGATCATCAGCTGGTCGCGCGCGATCCCGCGCTTGGCGGAACGAACGAGGTCGGTCCGCTCAATCCTCGCGAGCGTTTCGAGCGTGCCGTCGGCCGGCTGGCCGTAGGGATGATGAGGAAAGGCCTTCGCCTTCCAGTTGCGGTTGGCGAGGGTGCCGGGATCGTTGGCGAGGTGGCGCAGCCGGGCGTTCATGTGCTCGCGCACGCGCTCGAACGGCTCCTCGTCGAATCGCGGCGCGTTGACGGCGAGGCGCAGGAGTTCGGCGGCGCGGTCGAGGTTCTTGGAGAGGGTGCGCATCCGCCCGCTCCAATGGTCGCGGTCGCAATGGAACGACATCTCGACCGCCTTGTCGTCGAGCGCCCGGTGAAAGGCTTGCGAATCGAGTTCTCCCGCGCCTTCGTCGATGAGCCCCGCCATCAGCGAACCTAGGCCGGCCTTCTCGGCCGGATCCTGCGCTGCGCCGCCGCGCATCGCGAATTCGAGCGAAACCAGCGGCACCGCATAGGACCGGACCAGCCATAACGTGAGGCCGCGCGGAGTCGTGACGACGTCGACATTGACCGCGGAGTGGGAGGGAGAGACGGCGATGTGCTTTTGCATAGGCGTTTCCAGTTTTTGTTCTGTTGGCCCGGCGCATCGAGCGCGGCGAAGGGGCGAGTCGTCTGAGCCTCCTACGCCGCCTCGCTTTCCAGCGGCAGGAGATGGCCGGTGACCGCGGGCTTGTGATCGAGGAAACGTCGCGCCGCCTCGATCACCGATTGGGCGCTGACCGCTTCGATCCGCGCCGGCCATTCCTCAACGTCATGCAAGGTCTGGCCGATCGCCAGCGACGACCCGTACCAGCGCGCGAGGTCCGACTGACTGTCGCGGGCGTAAGTCGCGTCGGCGACGAGGCGCGTTTTGGCGCGCTCGAGGTCGCCCAGGTCCACGCCCTCATGAAGGAACGTCGCCAGCGCCCGGTCGAACGCCTTGTCGAGCGCTTCCAGCGTGACGCCCGGCGCCGGCGTCATGTTGACGATGAACCGGCTCTGGTCGAGCGCGGTGCCGTGGTAATAGGCCCAGGCCGAGACCGCGAGCTTCTCTTCCATCACCAGCGTCCGATAGAGGAAGCTTGTCTGGCCGCCGCCGAGGAGATGGCCGAGCACTTCGAGCGCTTCGGCTTCGCCTTTGCTTGCGGTGCGCGCGGACGGCGCGAGGTAATGCCGCTGCCAGCCGGGCTGCTCGACCTTGTCGTCGGCGACCTTGACCAGCCGGCTTGCAACGGTCGGGGGCTCCATCGGCCGCACCCGCTCGGGCTTGGCTCCGCGCGGCTTGATCTTGCCGTAAGTCTCCTCGGCCAGCGCTCGCGCCTCCTCCGGCTCGACGTCGCCAGCCACCACCAGGATGGCGTTCTCGGGCGTATAGAAGCGCTGGTAATAGGCGAGCGCGTCCTCGCGCTTCAGGCCCTCGATCTCGTGCCCCCAGCCGATCACCGGTATGCCGTAAGGATGATGGGTGAAGAGGGTCGCCTGGACCGCTTCGCCGAGCTGGGCGCCGGGGTCGGTGTCGCAATGCATGCGCCGCTCCTCGAGCACGACGTCGCGCTCGGGCGCGACGATGTCGTCGGTGAGCGTCAAGCCCGTCATCCGGTCGGCCTCGAACTCCATGCAGGCTTTCAGGTGCTGCTTGGCGACCTGCTGGAAATAGGCGGTGAAATCATTGCCGGTGAAGGCGTTCTCCTGGCCGCCGACCTCGGAGACGAATTCCGAGAACTCGCCCTTGGGATGCTTCTTCGTGCCCTTGAACATCAGGTGCTCGAGGAAATGGGCGATGCCCGACTTGCCCGGCGGATCGTCGGCCGCGCCGTTGCGGTACCAGACCATATGGGTGACGACGGGGGCGCGATGATCGGGGATGACGACGACGTCGAGGCCGTTGGCGAGAGTGAAATGCTCGACCTTGGCGGCGGGGAGAACATGAGACGTCATCTGGACCCGTTTTGGTTTGAGCGCCTTCGCCCGCGATCGGGCGACAAGCCGGCCCAATCGTGACGATCCCGCGACATATAAGGCGCCGCCGCGCGGCTTGCGAGTCGGGCGGTGACCCGCCAGCGTCCTCAAACAAACGGGTTGACGACCGTCAGGTCGCCGAACCGCCGGCCGTGCTGGAAATCCTCGCTGTAGAGCGTTTCGCAACCCGCCTCGATCGCCGCGGCGAGGATCAGCGCGTCGTAAAATGCGAGCGAATGGTCGCGGGCCAGTGCGACCGCCGCTGCGTGGGTGGCGGAAGTGATCGGGGCAATGTCGCGGAACCAATCGCGGATGACGGCAAGGGCCGCCTCGATCTCCGGCCACGAGCGTCGGCGCTTCCTGTGCGCGACATGGGTGAACTCGTTGAGCACCTGGGCGCTGATGACGCCCCCTTGCGTGAGAGTTTCGAGTGCGCGCCCGCGCTTCTCCACGTCCAGAAATGCATAGACGAGAACGTTGGTGTCGAAGAACGGGCTCAACGCTCGTTCGCTTCGTCACGATCGAACTTGTAGCCCTCCGGAGCGGGCCAGTTGAATTGCTCCATTGCTTTGAGAAACTCCGCGCGCCGGTCGCGCTTCTCGACCACGATCTCCTTCTTGCTCGCCGAGACGACCTCGAGTTCGTCCCCAGGCGCCAGATGAAGCTCGTCGACCAGAACCTTTGGCAACCTTACGGCGAGACTGTTCCCCCATTTGGCGACGTGCATGATATCCTCAATTGATAAACATGATCCAGAGTATAGGGTAGCCGAGGCATGCTCTCGCGTCAATCGTCCCGCTAGACGGAGTGAAAACGTTAATGCCAATATACATCACATTGATCGTGTGTGATTGGTTTTCAGCCGTTCAGAAAAAGGCGCCCAAGGGCTTGAAATCGTTCGATCGCACGCAAAACGCACACCCTGAGCCGCGTTGTGCATTGTCTCGGGCAGGTCCTTCCTTGGCGGCCCCGCCCCTCACTCGTCGAGCCCCTCCGCACGGCGCCAGTCGATGAGCAGCGTCCGGCGCCGTTTCGGCGGGCGCTCGTCGAGGACCGCGACCGCCGCCATCCGGTCGAGGCGGAAATGGCGGAAGGCCTCGCGCGTCTCGCACCAGGCGGCGAGCATCCGCGCGTGGTCGAAGAAGCCGAGCGCGACCGGCCAGACGATCCGCGCCGACGAGCGCCCGTGCTTGTCGACATAGTCGAGCTTGAGCTTGCGCTCGGCGCCGAGCGCTTCGCGGATCAGCGGCAGGCTCGCGCCCTCGCTCTCGCCCGCCCGGCTCGCGCCGGCGAGCATCGTCGGCCAGTCGAGCGCCTCCGCCCGCTCGGGCGGCAGGACGGCGGCGATCTTGGCCAGCGCCCCGCGCGCCGCCCTGGTCAGGCCCTCGTCGGCGCGGCCCTCGACCCAGCGGGCGCCGAGCGCCAGCGCCTCGACCTCCGCGAGGCTGAACATCAAGGGCGGCAGGGTGAAGCCGGGCTTCAGCACATAGCCGAGCCCCGCCTCGCCCTCGATCCGCGCCCCTTGCGCCTTCAGGGCCTCGATGTCGCGGTAGAGCGTGCGCAGCGAGACCCCGAGCTCCTCCGCCAGCGCCTGGCCGGCGACCGGCCGGCGGCGGAGGCGAAGGCTCTGCATCAGCTCGAGCAGCCGTTCGGCGCGGGACATCGGCTCGTCACGGCGCCTTGACGCATCGTTCGACCGAGAACAGGCATTCCTGGCCGAGCGGCAGCGCGGCGCCGTCGATGGCGGCGTAGCCGACCTCGCTGACCCGCGCGTTGGTCATCACGAGCACGACGTCGCAACCTCCCGGCGGCGCAAAGGGCACGAGATTGGTGTTGAGTCCGATCGCCCACTGGGGTCCGTAGCCGCGCATTCGGCCGCCGGTATAGGTCCAGATTTCGGTCGCCTGGCCAGCCTTCACGCGCGCGGCCGGCTCGCCAAAGCAGGCGAGAATGTCGCGCTTCGACAGGCCGATCATCGACTGCTGCGCGACCTGGTCGACCTCGAGCGGCTGGCATCCGCCAAGCATCAGCGCGCCGATGAGGACAAGCGTCGCGACGGATTTGCTCACTTCTCTCCCCGCCGACCGGTTCGCGAGACGTTCGCCCAATCGCGCCGGTTTGACAACAATGGGCGCGATCACGTCGCCGCCTGCGCCCGGAAAATCGCGATCCTCGTGTCGCCGTAAATCCGCGCGTCGACGCTCGTAAGCCCGGCCGGCGCGGCGATCTCGGCCTTCGCCGCTTCCTCGACGACTAGAAGCGCATCCGGCTCGAGCCAGCCGCCCTCGACAAGCGAAGCAAGCGCCGGGGCGGCGAGACCCGCGCCATAGGGCGGGTCGAGAAAGGCGAGCGCGAACGGCCCCCCGGCGAGCGCCGAACCGAGCCTCGTCGCGTCGGCGCGCCAGATCCGCGTCACCCCGCCGAGCGCGAACGCCTCGACATTGGCGCGAAGAACCGCCCGCGCCTCGGCGCCGTTGTCGACGAAGAGCGCGAAGCGGGCGCCGCGCGACAGCGCCTCGATCGCGAGCGCGCCCGATCCGGCGAAGAGATCGACCACCCGCGCGCCCTCGATATGGCCGGGAAACCGGTGCTCGAGAATATCGAAGATCGATTCGCGCAACCGCTCCGAAGTCGGGCGGACGGCGCGCGACGACGGCCCCGCAAGCGCGCGGCCCTTGAACCGGCCGCCGACGATCCGCATCGGCTCACGGTTTCCGCGGCGGGCGGCGCGGGCCGCCTCGACCTTTCGGCGGTCCCTTGCCGGGAGGCCCGTGCGGTCGCCCCGGCGAGGAGCGCGCCCGCGGCGGACGGCCCCCGCCGACCGTCTCGCGGCCGTCGCCGCGCGACCGGTCAAACTCGCGCCCCCCTCGTTGCTGGTCCGGTGGGCGGTCGAACCGGCGCGCGGACGGAGCGCCGTCGCGCGGCTTGGCGCGCGGTTCGCGCGGCTTGAATTCGGAGCGCGCTCCGCGGTCTTTCCCGCCCGCGCGCGGCGGTCGGCTCTCGCCGGCGCGGTTGTGGCTCCAGGCCTCCGGCCGTTCGAAGCCGCGCTCGCGCGGGCCGGCCTCGCGCCGTTTCGCGCCTTCGCGCGGCTCGAATTCGGCTCGACGCCGGCCTTCCCGATTGTCGGAACGCGCCGGCCGCTCGCGCTCCTCGCGCGCCGGCCCGCTGCGCTTGCCGGCGCCGCGGCCCGCTGCGCGCGGCTTGCGCGTTTCGGCAGCCGCGCGCCGCCGCGCCTCCTCCCGGCTTGGCGACAGGCGCTCGACTGCGATGGTCCGCCCCTTGCGGTCGTGCGTCGCGCTGCGCTCGATGCGCTTGCGCGTCGTCGCCGCGTCGGCGGCGATCTCCGCCCTGAGCCGCGAGACATGCTTGCGGCGCGGCTCCTGCGTTGACCGCGCTGGCGGCGGCCGGCGCGGCGCGTCCCCTTCTCCCCTTGCGGGAGAAGGGGACGCGATAGGGCGTCCGAAGGACGCCCGTCCTTTGGGCGGGCTATGGCGCCGGATGAGGGGTCGAGCGCCGTCAGGCGCGCTAGAAGGCGCCTTTCGGCGCGCGCCCCTCACCCCCAACCCCTCTCCCGCAAGTGGAGAGGGGAGATCGCGCCCGCCGCGCTCCGTCTGCTGCCCTTTTGCGCCCGGCTCTGCGGGCGTCTCGGGCTCGCGAGCGATCAGCGGCGCATCGAAATCGGCCTGGGCTTCCTTCGCCAGCTTTGCGCCCAGTTGGTCGCGCAGGACGCGGGTGCGCACTTCCGCCGCCTCCCCCTCGGCGAGATCGCCGAGCTCGAACGGACCGAAGGAGACGCGGATCAGGCGGTTGACCGCAAGCCCCAGGTGCTCAAGCACCTTCTTGATCTCGCGGTTCTTTCCTTCTCTCAGGCCAAGCGTGATCCAGACGTTCGAGCCCTGCTCGCGGTCGAGCCTGGCCTCGATGCCGAGATAATCGACGCCGTCGATGGTGATCCCGCCGCTCAAGGCGTCGAGCGCCGCCTGGTCGATCGTCCCATGCGCGCGCACGCGGTAGCGGCGCAGCCAGCCGGTCGAGGGCAGCTCCAGAACCCGCGCGAGCCCGCCGTCGTTGGTGAGGAGCAGGAGCCCCTCGGTGTTGATGTCGAGCCGGCCGACCGCGACCACGCGCGGCAGGCCGGGCGGCAGCGCGGCGAAAACCGTCGGCCTCCCCTCCGGATCGCGCGCGGTGGTGACGAACCCGCGCGGCTTGTGAAACAGAAAGAGCCGGGTGCGCTCGGCCGCGCCGAGCCGCTTGCCGTCGACGCGCACGTCGTCGGCCTCGCTGACGTTGAAGGCGGGGCTTGAGAGCGCCGCGCCGTTGACGCTGACCCTCCCCTCGGCGATCCAGGCTTCGGCCTCGCGGCGGGAGCAAACGCCGGCGCGCGCCATCACCTTGGCGATCCGTTGCCCGGCGCGGACTTTTGAGGCTTCGGCCATCGCTTCGTCGTTCATGCTTGCTTCGTTCCGCCGCCGCGCATGGCGGCGTTGCCATCGGCGGGGGCTTGTCCTAAGCCCGAACGCGCCCCGCCGCCAACGAAAAACGCCGTTTGGCCGCAGATCGGGGCAAGGCCGGCGCGGAGCCACATCATGTCTGGCGACGAGCGCAACGGGAACGGCGATCCGATGAGCCTCGCCTTCGCCGAGGCGCGGTCGGCCGAAGCGCGCGCCGAGGCGCCGATCGGCGCCGCGCTCGTTCGTGCCGGAACCGTGATCGCGAGCGCCGGCAATCGCACGCGCGAACTCGCCGATCCGACCGCGCATGCCGAAATGCTCGCCATCCGCGAGGCCGCGGCGAGGCTCGGCTCCGAACGGCTCGTCGGATGCGATCTCTACGTGACGCTGGAGCCGTGCGCGATGTGCGCCGGCGCGATCTCGCTCGCCCGCCTGCGCCGCCTCTATTACGCCGCCCCGGACCCCAAGGGCGGCGCGGTCGACAACGGCCCGCGCTTCTTCCATCAGCCGACCTGCCACCACGCCCCCGAGGTCTACGGCGGCGTCCGCGAGAGCGAGGCGGCGGCGATGCTGCGGAATTTCTTCGCCGCCCGGCGCTGAGGGCTCTCCCCCTCCCTCCGGGAGAGGGTCGGGGTGAGGGCTGGCAGCCCGCCCTCATCCGGCCCTTCGGGCCACCTTCTGCCGGAGGGAGAAGGGTTAGGGGCGGTTGCCAAGACCGCGGGCGGCGTGAGAGCATCGGGCTCAATCGAGCTTTCGCGTCCTTCAAGGGAGGAAGCATGTCCCGTCCGCCGTTTCGCGCCGACCATGTCGGCAGCTATCTGCGCCCGGATCGGCTCAGGGCAGCGCGCGAGCGCTTCGCCGCCGGCCATTTGGCGGCGCAGGAGCTGCACGCGATCGAGGACGACTGCATCCGCGAGGTCGTCCGCGCCCAGGAGCATGTGGGGCTGAACGGAATCACCGACGGCGAGTTCCGCCGCACCTTTTTTCACGTCGATTTTCTCGAACGCCTGGAAGGCGTCGAGACCCATTACGGCGAATTTGTCGCCAGGTTCCGCAAGGACGACGGCTCCGAGGTCGGCTTCAAGCCGCCGACGATGCATGTCGGCAGCAGGATCAAGTGGGCCGGGCCGATCCAGGGGCCGGACTTCGATTTCCTGAAGTCGGTCACGACGCGGACGCCGAAGGTGTGCATCCCGGCGCCGTCGATGCTGCATTTCCGCGGCGGGCGCGAGGCGATCAGCGAGGCTGTCTATCCGAACCTCGAGGATTTCTACGCCGACCTGACCGCCGCCTATCGCGCCGAGATCGCCGATCTTGCGGCGCGCGGCCTCACCTACCTGCAATTCGACGACACCAATCTCGCCTATCTCTGCGACCCCGACATCCGCGCCCGGACCAAGGCGCGCGGCGACGACCCGGATTCGCTGACCCGCCTCTACTGCAGGCTCATCAACGATTCGATCCGCGACCGGCCCGCGGACATGACGGTCTGCGTCCATCTCTGCCGCGGCAATTTCAAGAGCGCCTGGGTCGCGCAGGGCGGCTACGAGCCGGTCGCCGAGATCCTCTTGAACGAGATGAAGATCGACGGCTTCTTCCTCGAATATGACGACGAGCGTTCCGGCGATTTCGCGCCGCTGAGGTTCGCGCCGAAGAGCGCGACCATCGTGCTCGGCCTCATGAGCTCGAAAAAGGCCGCGGCGGAACCGAAGGACGACGTCAAGCGCCGCATCGAGGAGGCGACAAAATACGTGCCCTTGAGCCAATGCGCGCTCTCCCACCAATGCGGCTTCTCCTCGACCGCGCACGGCAACGATCTCGCCGAGGCCGACCAATGGATCAAGCTTGCCCGGATGGTCGAAATCGCCGAGGAGGTCTGGGGCAAGGCCTGACCACCACTCTTCCTTCCGGGCCGCCACCTAACGTGGGCAGACGCGATGCTTGAGCGAGTTTCCACAGCCTCGAAGCCGACTTGGTTTCCTACCGACAAATGTTTCATCGGCGGGCGCTGGGTCGCTCCCACGTCGGGCGCGACGCTGCCGATCGAAGACCCGTCGCGCGGGACCGAGATCGGCGAAATCGCCCGCGGGCAAGCCGCCGATATCGATGCGGCGGTCGAGGCGGCCGAGCGCGCGCTGCACGGCGACTGGGGGCGTCTCACGGCGACCGAGCGCGGGCGGCTCCTGGCCAAACTCGGCGAACTTGTCGCCTCCCGCGTCGACGAGCTGGCGCGGATCGAGGCGCTCGACGTCGGCAAGCCCTTGAAGCAGGGACGCGCCGACGCGCTGGCGCTCGCCCGCTACATGGAGTTTTACGCCGGCGCCGCCGACAAGGTGATGGGCGAAACCATCCCCTACCTCGGCGGCTACACGGTCTACACGCTGCGCGAGCCGCACGGCGTGACCGGGCATATCGTGCCGTGGAACTATCCGATGCAGATCGCCGGGCGCACCGTCGGCGCGGCGCTGGCGATGGGCAACGCCTGCGTCTTGAAGCCGGCGGAGGAAGCCTGCCTGACTTCGCTCGCGCTCGCCGACCTCGCGCGCGAAGCGGGCTTTCCGGCCGGCGCGCTCAATGTCGTGCCCGGCCTCGGCGAGGAGGCGGGCGCGGCGCTCGCCGCCCATCCGGGCGTCAGGCATATTTCCTTCACCGGCTCGGTCGCGGTCGGGGCGCTGGTGCAGGCGGCGGCGGCGCGCCATGTCGCGCCGGTGACGCTCGAGCTCGGCGGAAAATCGCCTCAGGTCGTGTTCGCCGACGCCGACCTCCACCGCGCGCTGCCGTTCCTGGTCAATGCGGGCATCCAGAACGCCGGCCAGACCTGTTCGGCCGCTTCGCGCATTCTGGTCGACCGCCGGGTTTATGGCGAGGTGGTCGAGCGGATGGCGGCCCGCTACCGGACCCTCAAGGTCGGCCCGGCCGACGCCGATCTCGACGTCGGGCCGCTTATCTCCGAGAAGCAGAAGGCGATCGTGAGCCGGTTCCTCGCCGACGGCGCCGACCTCAAGACCGCCGCGAGCGGCGAGATCGTCGACGACGCCCCGCGCGGCGGGCATTATGTCGCCCCGACCCTGTTCGCCGATGTCCTCCCCGGCCATCGGCTTGCGCAGGAGGAAATCTTCGGCCCGGTCCAGGTGGTCATTCCCTTCGACGACGAGGCCGAGGCGGTCGCGATCGCCAACGGAACCGGCTACGGCCTGGTCGCGGGGTTATGGACGGCCGATGGAGGGCGCCAGATGCGGCTCGCCAAGGCGTTGCGCTCGGGCCAGGTGTTCGTCAACAATTACGGCGCCGGCGGCGGCGTCGAGCTGCCGTTCGGCGGCGTCGGCAAATCGGGCCACGGCCGCGAAAAAGGCTTCGAGGCGCTCTACGGCTTCTCGGCGCTGAAAACCGTCGCCGCATGGCACGGGTGAGGCGCATTCTCTTCGCCTGCGTGCTCGCCTTGACGGCGGCGGGCTGCGCGACGCCCCCTGTCGTCAAGCGCGACTATCTCGATCAGACGGCGTGGCGCGGCTCGGCGCTCACGACCTATGGCCGGCAGATGGTCGTCGACGCCGCCGCAGGCCATGCGCCGCAAACGGTCACGCTGATCGACGTCAACGCGCGGGCGGAGGTGACGGGGGATGCGGAACAGCGCGCCCGCATTCTCGACCGCCGGGTCGAGAGCGTGCGGGCGGAGCTCAGCCGCAACGGGATTGCGCCCGCCGACATCGCCGAATGGCCCGGCGCCGGGCCGGACGGCGTCCAGACCTATCCGCCCGCGGATTTGCAGACCAAGCCGATGGTCGTCATCGCCCATTATTGAACGGCATGCGCGGCTGGACCGCGTGTGCTAAGCGTGCGATGCGACTGGGTCGATCGGCGCCGTCATTGCGAGCGTGAGCCGAAGCAATCCAGGGAACGTCGCGCGCCCTGCGGCGTCCTGGATCGCCACGTCGCTTCGCTCCTCGCGATGACGTGATTCTGGGGGAGCCGCGTGAATCCGATCGTCGTCGTCCTGAACGGACCCAATCTCAACCTGCTCGGCAAGCGCGAGCCCGAGATCTACGGCCGCGAGACGCTCGCCGACGTCGAGGCGGACTGCCGCCGCGTCGGCAAGGAGCTCGGGCTTCAGATCGAGTTCCATCAGAGCAATCGCGAATACGAGATCATCGACTTCATTCACGCCGCCCGCGAGCGCGCCGCCGGCATCGTCATCAATCCCGCCGCCTTCACCCACACCTCGGTCGCGATCCTCGACGCGCTCAATACTTTCGCCGGCCCGATCATCGAGGTGCATATCTCCAACGTGCACAAGCGCGAGCCCTTCCGGCATCATTCCTACGTGTCAGGCGTCGCCTCGGGCGTCATCGTCGGCTGCGGAACGCAGGGCTATGAGTTGGCGCTGCAACGGATCGCGAAACTGATCCCCGCCAAGACCGAACGAATCCCGAAAGCCTCGTCCTGAGGAGCCCCCGAAGCGGGCATCTCGAAGGACGATTCATTAGCGGAGAAGCGGCGCCCTTCCCAATCATCCTTCGAGACGCGCCTTCGGCGCCTCAGGATGAGGTCCCCGCCAAGGCGGCCTTTTGGCGCGGCTACTTCACCACCGCCAGCGCGAAGCCGTCCCACCCCTTGGCGCCGACGGTCTGGATCGCGGTCGCGCTGAGCCTCTTCTCGCGCGCGATCAGTTCGAACATTCGCCGCACCCCGATGACGTCCGGGTCCGCGCTCCTCGCGTCGGCCACCTCGCCGTCGCGCACCACGTTGTCGACCACGATCGCGGTTCCGGGCCGCGAAAGCCTGAGCGCCCATTCGAGATAGGCCGCGTTGTTTTCCTTGTCGGCGTCGATGAAGACGAAATCGAACGGGCCGAGCCCCTCGGCCTCGATCTTCGGCAGCGTCTCGAGCGCTGCGCCCTGTCTGACCTCGACCTTGGCCGAAAGGCCGGCGCGGGCGACGTTGCGGCGCGCGACCTCGGCGTGCCTGCCGCTCCATTCGAGGGTGACGAGCCGGCCGTCGTCGGGAAGCGCGCTGGCGAGCCAGATGGTCGAATAGCCGCCGAGCGTTCCGATCTCGAGCGCCTTGCGCGCCCGCGTCATCCGCGCCAGCAGATGGAGGAGCTTGCCCTGCGGCGCCGAGACGTCGATCGAGGGCAGGCCGGCCGCGGCGTTGGCGGCGAGCGCCTCCTCGAGCGCCGGGTCGGCAGCGACAATCGTCCTGGTGAAATAGTCGTCGACCGCTTTCGAGAGATCCCGGCTCACAACCATCGGCTCCTCATCTTCCTGCCGCGTCATTCCTCCTTGCCCGCGACGCCCGCTTCCGCAAACGTCGCCATGCCGTTGTGGCAGTTAACGGCGGCCTTGACGATTCCGACCGCGAGCGCCGCGCCGGAGCCCTCGCCGAGCCGCATGCCGAGATCGAGCAGCGGCGTCTTGCCGAGGAGCTTCAGCACGTGCCGGTGCGCGCGCTCGGCCGAGACATGGGCGGCGAGGCAATGATCGAGCGCGGAATCGTCGAGGGCGAGCAGCACCGCGGCGGCCGCGCAGACCACGAAGCCGTCGAGCAGGACCGGCGTGCCCCGCAGACGGGCCGCCAGGATCGCGCCCGCGATCGCCGCGGTTTCGCGCCCGCCGAGGCGGGCCAGAATCTCGAGCGGATCGTCGAGATGCTGCTTATGGCGCGCGACCGCGGACCGCACCGCGTCGGCCTTGCGCCTCAGGCCCTCGTCGTCGACGCCCGCGCCGCGGCCCGACCCACTCCTCGGCTTCGCCTCCGAACAGCGCGTGATAGATCGCCGCCGCCGGCGTCGTGTTGCCGATGCCCATTTCGCCGAGCACGAGCAGGTCGGGCTCGGAGGCAAGCGCCTCCATGCCGAAGGCCATCGTCGCCGCGCAGGCCTTCTCGTCGAGCGCCGGCTCCTTGGTGATGTCGCCGGTCGGCTTTTCGAGCGCGAGCTCGTAGACCTTGAGCGAAATGTCGAAGGTCTTGCAGATCTGGTTGATCGCGGCGCCGCCGGCGGTGAAATTCGCCACCATCGCCTGAGTGACCGACGGCGGATAGGCCGAGACGCCCTGGGCGACGACGCCGTGATTGCCGGCAAAGACCGCGACCAGCGGATTGTCGACATGCGGGCGGGGCGTTCGCTGCCAGCCCGCCAGCCATTCGGCGATCTCCTCGAGCCGCCCGAGCGAGCCCGCGGGCTTGGTCAGTTGCGCGTCGCGTTCGCGCGCCTTGGCCCGCGCCGCCTCGTCCGCCTTCGGCATTTTGGCGAGGAGCGCGCGGATGTCGTCGAAGGGGCGTGCGGCGGCGGGCATTGACGCTCTCATGTTGACGGGTGGCGACGCCCTATAGTCGAAAAACGGAGATAGGGAAAAGGCCGATCCAAGTCGCCGATATCGCCAAACTCCGATCTTAAACCTTGACAGAACTGTCAATTCCAAGGGAAGCTGATCGCGTCGAGATGGTCGACCGTCCGCGCAAGGAAAGGGATCTGACATGGTGCCGCAACGTGTCATTCGCAAAGCGATCAACGCCAGTGTTATTGGTCTGTTCAGCTTCGGGCTCGTTCTGGTCGACGCTGCTCCTTCCTTCGCCGGCAATTGCGGCGGCCATTGTCAGGTGATGAAGAGATGCGGCGAGCTGGTAAAGGAAAAGGGCCTGAAGGGCGCCGCGTACCACAGCGAATTCAACAAATGCATGACTGATCAGGCGAATTACAAGTAGCCACCCACTGGATGCGTTTTCGGGTCGACGGCGGCGAGCCGGCGGCCCCGTCTCCGACTGCCTACAAATTCTTGCCAGATGAGCAAGCAAGTGATTCTGTTTCTCCGAAAGAGCGCAGAGTCGGCGCGTCGGGAACCCATTGAAAACCCTCCGCTCTCGGACGGAAATAGGCTATTGATAAAGTTGCGCCGATTTGGTTTTTGTTGCGCGTGGATTTGGTTTTTGTTGCGCCCGGCTTTGATTTCGTTGCGGCCGGCTTTGGTTTTCGTTGCGCCGCGGCTGGCCGCGGCTCGGCTCCGTCTACTCCGCCGCCTCGCGCATCGCGCTATAGCGGGTGAGCTGCGCCCGTAACGGCGCGGGCTTGAGCGGCTTGTTCATCACCACCGCGTCCTCGCGCGCCGCGGCGTCCCGCACCTCGGGGCTGCGGTCGGCGGTGGCGAGGATCGCGGGAATGCCTGCGGCCGAAGCGCTCGCGCAGCGCCCGGATCGCGGCGACGCCGTCGCCCGAATCGAGGTGGTAGTCGGCGATGATGACGTCCGGCTCGCCGAATTCGGCGAGCGCCGCCGTCGCCTCGGCGAGGCCGTGGGCGGTGGCGACCTTGCAGCCCCAACGCTCAAGAAGAACGCGCATGCCCTGCAGCACCCGCGGCTCGTTGTCGATCGCCAGAACCTTGAACCCGCTGAGCGGTTCGCCGGCTGCGACGGCCTCGGGCGCCTCGGGCTTTGCGCGCGGCTTCGCGGCCGCGCGTCCGAGCGGCGCGGTGACGAAGAACACCGAGCCCTTGCCGGGGCGCGAGCGCAAGCCGACCGGATGCTCGAGCACCCGCCCGAGGCGTTCGACGATCGACAGGCCGAGGCCGAGGCCGCGCGCGACCCGCGCGCCCTGGTCGAGCCGCCGGAATTCCGCGAACACCGCCCGCTCATGCTCGGGCGGAATGCCGAGGCCGGTGTCCCAGACCTCGATCCGGGCGGCGCCGCGCAATCGGCGGCAGCCGACCAGCACCCGGCCGCTCAGCGTGTATTTGAGCGCATTCGAAATGAGGTTCTGCAAGAGCCGCCGCATCAGTCGCCGGTCGGTGCGAACGGCGAGGCTCGTCGGGACAAAAATGAGGTCGAGCCCCTTCGCGCGGGCGATGGCCGCAAACTCGATTTCGAGCGTTCCGATCAGGTCGCCGACCGGGACGTCGGAGATCTCCGGCCGGGTCGCGCCGGCGTCAAGCCGCGAAATATCAAGCAGCGCGCCAAGAATCTCCTCGACCGCCTCGAGCGAGACGTCGACGTTGCGCGCCAGATCCGCTCGCTCCTCGACGCCGATCCGGCTCCCGCCCTCGGAGAGCGAGCTCGCGTAGAGGCGCGCGGCGTTGAGCGGCTGCAGGATGTCGTGGCTCGCGGCGGCGAGGAAACGGGTCTTGGAGAGGTTGGCCGCGTCCGCCTCGTTCTTCGCCCGCTCGAGCTCGGCGTTGAGGCGCTGCAATTCCGCCGTGCGCTCGTCGACGCGGCGCTCGAGCATCTCGTTGGCGGCCTCGAGCGCTTCCTCGACCTGCACGGTTTGCGTCACGTCGGTGTAGGTGGTGACGATCCCCCCGTCCGGCAGCCGCGCCGATCGCACCTCGATCACGCGGTGGGTGGAGAACAGGCGGAGCCGGTTCGGCTGGTCGTCGTAGAGCAGGCTCGCCACCCGGTCGGCCACGAAGTCCTCCGAGTCGCCCGGACCGTATGCGCCTCGGCCGGCGTTGAAGCGCACGATCTCGTCCAGACCCACCCCGTGTCGCAGCATCGCGGGCGGCAGATCGAAGAGATCGGCGAATTCGCGGTTCCAGGCGGTCAGCGCGAGATTGGCGTCGAAGACCGTGATGCCCTGCCGCGCGTGATCGAGCGCGTGCTGCAACTGATCGCGGCTCGACTGGATCGCGGCCGAGGCTTCGTCGATGAGCTTTAGAGCCGATTGGCCGGACACGGTCCGGCGCCTCAAGAGCAACGACAGCACCTGCCGCGACGTCGAAGCGCCGATCGCCGGCGAGAGCAGGAATTCCGCATGGCGAATGAGTTGCGCGCTGGCCTCGAGCGCAGGGTCGTACACGAGGCCCCGCTCGCGCGTGAAGCCCGCGAACGCGCGGCGCGCCCGGCCCGCTCCGAGATAGCGCGCGACGGCCGCCTCGAGCTCGCCCCCGGTCGTCGACGAACGCCAAAGGCGGAACGCCTGAGGCTTGCCGCCGACACCCACCCCGGCAAACGCGCTGGCCTGAGTCCGTTCCAGAGCGCTCGGCTGGCGGGTCAACGAAAAAGCGAAAAACGCCGCGATATTGGCGGCGAGCGACAGCACCACGCCGCCCACCAGCGCATTTGGCGCAAACGAGACGAGCGCCGCGGGGCTAAGCCATGCGATCGCCAGCGGCCCATGCGCCAGGAAGCTCGAGAGGGCCGGATCCGGCCGGATCGAGGGCAGGAGCAAAAGGTAAAACCAGGCGAGCGCGCCCGCGGTCATCCCGGCGATGGCTCCCCGCGCCGTGCCGCGCCGCCAGACGAGGCCGCCGAGGAAGGCCGGCGCGATCTGCGCCACCGCCGCGAATGACAAGAGGCCGATCGACACCAGACCCGCTTCGCCGGCCATGCGCTCGTAGGCGAAGCCAAGCGCCAGGACGCCGACGATCGCGATCCGGCGGACCCAGAGCACCAGGGCGCCGATGTCGCCCTCGACCGCGCGCGCCTGCGCCCCACGACGCCGCAGCACGAGCGGCATCACGAGATCGTTGGAAATGGTGATGGCGAGCGCGACGCTCTCGACCACGACCATTCCGGTCGCCGCCGAGAGCCCGCCAACCATCGTGAGCAGCGCAAGCCCGTGCGCCCCGGCGCTCAGCGGCAGGGCAAGGACTGTCAGGTCGCGATTGATCGACCCGTCCGGGAAAGCCTTGAGGCCGGCGATGGCGAGCGGCGCGACAAAGAGGTTGATCAGCACGAGATAGGCTGGAAAGAGCCAGGCCGCGGTTCGGATGCCGCGCATGTCGCGGTTCTCGACCACCGCGACATGGAACTGGCGGGGCAGAAGCACGATCGCGAAGGCCGACAGGAAGGTCGTCACCACCCAGACGGCTGGATCGGGCGGGGTCTGGATGACCCTGGCGATCCTGGGATCGGAATGCGCGATTTCGGTCAGGTCGACGAGGCCGCCGTTGAGCCGCCAGACGACAAAGGCGCCGACGGCGAGAAAGGCGACAAGCTTGACGATCAACTCGACGGCGATGGCGAGGATGAGGCCGTCCTGGTGTTCCTTGGGGTTGATGCGCCTGGTGCCAAACGCCATCGCGAAGGCCGCAAGCACCACGGACACCGCGAGATAAAACGCGGTCGAGGGCTTGTCCGGCGTCAGCCGCTGATGGTCGAAGGATTCGACCACCATCAATACCGTCGGCGCCGCCGCCTTGAGCTGGAGCGCGACATAGGGCGCCGACCCGATGAGCGCGATCAGCGCCGCGACCGCGGCGACCGGCTGGGATTTTCCGTAGCGCGCGGACACGAAATCCGCGACCGTGGTGACGTTCTGCGCGCGGGCGAGATTGGCGATGCGGGCGATGAACGGCGCTCCGAGGCCGATCACAAGAATGGGCCCGATGTAAATCGGCAGAAAATCGAGGCCATGCTCGGAAGCGAGCCCGACCGAGCCATAATAGGTCCAGGACGTGCAATAGACGGCCAGGCTCAACGCATAGACGACCGCCCGCGAGCGGCCAGACGCCATCCATCGTCCCCCGCGGTCGCCCCACCAGGCGATGAGGAACAAGAGAAAGACGTAGCCGATGGCGGTCAGAAATACCGTCGTGCCGTTCATCAGAGCCGAGCGTCCGCGCTTTGCTGACTGAACAGCTACATTAAACCATGACGGTGGTCCGTGGAATCAGCCGCGCTTGCGCCGCCGAGCGCCGCCCGCCGACGTTTATCGCCAGGGATGGGCGGCGGCGGACTTCTTCTCGTGCGCCGTCGATCGCCCCCGCCTCGACGAGCGTGAGATCGATGTGGTCGAGGCCTTCGATCAGGCACTGCTTGCGGAAGGCGTCGAGCTCGAACTTGACCACCCCGCCGTCGGGACCGCGGATTTCCTGGGCCGGCAAGTCGATCGTGAGGGTAGCGTTGGCCCCGCGCTCGGCGTCGTCCATGAGTTTGGCGTGGTCTTCGCGCGAAACCTTGATCGGCAGGATGCCGTTCTTGAAGCAGTTGTTATAGAAGATGTCGGCGAAGTCGGTCGCGATGACGCAGCGGATGCCGAAGTCGAGCAGCGCCCAGGGCGCATGCTCGCGCGAGGAGCCGCAACCGAAATTATGGCCGCCGACGATGATCGACGCCTTGCGGTAGGCGGGCCTGTTGAGAACGAAGTCGGGGTGCTCGGCTCCGTCTTCGCGATAGCGCATCTCCGCGAACAGGCCCTGGCCGAGTCCAGTGCGCTTGATCGTCTTGAGATATTGCTTTGGGATGATCATGTCGGTGTCGATGTTATCGATCGCCAGCGGCGCGGCCACCCCGGTCAATGTCGTAAACTTGTCCATTCCAGTCTCTGCTTTTGGTCGCTTCCCGCGCTATGGGCCGCCTTATCCTCCCTGATGGAGGATGGCGCAATGGGGTGAAGGCCGACGACTTCCGGCTCCTTACAGATACTTCTCCAGGTCCTTGGCCGCGTCCTTGGGCGGCCGTTCGAGGTTGAAGGCCTCGACGAAGGCGCCGTTCTTGTCCATGAGATAGACGATCGAACTGTGGTCCATTGAATAGTCGCCGTCAGTCTGCAACGGCCCCTTGCGGGCGAACACCCGAAACGTCTTCTCGGTCGCTTCGACCGCCTGCGGGCTGCCGGAAAGTCCAATGATGGCCGGATTGAAGCTGCTGACATAGTCCTGCATGATCTTCGGCGTATCGCGCTCGGGATCGACCGTGATGAACAGCGCAGGGATGGGCTTGTCGCCCATCTGGGTCAGCACTTCGGAGATGTGTGCAAGCTCGGTCGGACAAACGTCGGGGCAGTGGGTGTAGCCGAAATAGACCAGGAAGGGCCGGCCGCGCAGCGTTTGATCGCTGACAGTCTTGCCATTCCCGTCTTCAAGGGAGAAGGCGCCTCCGATCAGGGCGGCGCGCGGCTTGGTCGACGGATTTATGAGAAAGAACGCGCCTAACACCAGCACGGCGACTACGCCCAAGGCCGCGAGCGCGCGGATCGAGAGCGCCCGATTTCGCGGCGCATCGTCGGGTCGGGCAGCGGGCATCTCGTCTCCGTCCGGTATCGGCAAGGCGGCTCATAGCGGCCAAATTTGGCGATCTCCGGACAATGTCACGGCGTGACCGATAGAAACTCGCTATTGACCTTGCACTTGCCCGGCGCCACGACAGGGACGTGGATAGGGCAAAATGGTCCTACGTCAACTCGAATATCTCGCGGCGCTGGCGCGCGAAAAGCACTTCGGCCGCGCCGCCGAGGCCTGCCATGTGTCGCAGCCGACCCTCTCGGCCGCCATCCGTCTGCTCGAAGACGATCTCGGGGCGCCGATCGTGGAGCGCGGCCACCGGTATGTCGGCCTGACGCCACAAGGTCACGTCGCCCTGGAACACGCCCATCGCGTCCTCGCCGAAATCGAGAATCTGCGCCACGAACTCGACGAAATCGACAAGGGCCTGACCGGGCGTCTTCGCATCGGCGCAATTCCAACCGCGCTGCCGATCGTTTCCCAGCTGACCGGCCCGTTTTTCAGGCGCTTTCCTGGCGTGACGGTCGCTGTCTTTTCCATGAATAGTCAGGAAATCGATCGCGGGATCGAAGAGTTCGAGCTCGACGCAGGCATCACCTATCTTGACGCTGAACCGATCGGGCATGTGAAAGCCAAACCGCTTTGTGTCGAGGAATATCTGTTTCTGACCCCGGCGGCCGGCCCCCTCGCCGGCCGAACGCAAGTCACCTGGCGCGAAGCCGCGGAAGCCCCGTTGTGCCTGCTGACGCCCGACATGCAGAACCGGCGGATTATCGATGGCGTGTTCCGCTCGGTCGGGGCCAAGCCGGTCCCGGCTGTCGAAACCAACTCGATCTACAACCTCGTCTCACACGTGAGCGCGGGCCAATGGTCGGCTATCGTGCCGCGTCAGCTCCTGCGGTTCTTCGGCGTGCCGCTCGGCACCCAGGCGATCGAGCTGGTCGAACCGGTCGCGCGACGCACCATTGGACTCGTGATGAGTGACCGCGAGCCCCCCTCGCCGCTCGCCCGCAACCTATTCGCGATGCAACTGCCCGCCGACGTTGCGGCGCTAATCCAGCCGCCGGACCCTTTCAAAGCGGAAGAGAGCGCGATTCGATAGAATTGTCCTATCGCACCTTTCAAACGTTCAATTTGAACCTGAAGCTCCCCGAGCGCACTCTCTATCCGACCAGGGAGGATGTCTTGTCTGGCCGAGTGGCCTTTGATGTTGAATTGGCTCGAACGGTAATCGACCGCAGGCGCGAAGAGCCAGGCGCGACCTTGCCGATCCTGCACGATCTGCAAGAACAATTCGGCTATATCGACGACAGCGCCATCCCATTGATCGCGGACGCGCTCAATATCTCAAGGGCTGAAGCCGTCGGCGTCGTCAGTTTCTACCACGATTTCCGCCGTTCGCCGATTGACGGTCGGATCTTGAAGCTGTGCCGCGCGGAATCCTGTCAGGCCATGGGGTGCGAAGACCTCGTTTCCCATCTCGCCCTCAGCCATGGCGTCACGGTTGACGACGTGAACGAAGGTTCAGGGATTCATGTCGAATCGGTCTACTGCCTCGGCAACTGCGCTCTTTCTCCCGCCGCCCTGCTTGACGGCGAACCGATCGGCCGTCTCGACCGCGACCGCCTGGACGCGATTGTCGCGGGCGCTCGACGGAAGACCCAATGACCGCGCGCGTCTTCGTTCCCGCTGATTCTTCGGCCCTGTCGGTGGGTGCGAACGCGGTCGCCGTTGCGATTCTCGATGAGGCGCGCCGCCGCGGTCGCGAAGTCGCGGTTGTCCGCACCGGGTCGCGCGGCCTCTTTTGGCTCGAGCCGCTCATCGAGGTCGAGACTGCAGCCGGGCGCGTCGGATATGGGCCTGTAGCGCCCGATGAAGTTACCCAGCTGTTCGAGACGGGCTTTCTGACTGGCGGCTCTCATCCCAAAGCGCTCGGGCGGGTCGAGGACATCCCCTATCTGGCGCGGCAGCAGCGGCTCATTTTCGCCCGCTGCGGACTGACCGATCCCCTGTCGATCGACGATTACCGCGACCATGGCGGTCTGCGGGGCCTCGAGCGCGCGTTGACCCTCGGGCCCAAGGCGACGATCGAGGAGATTCTGGCCGCAGGTCTGCGCGGGCGGGGCGGCGCCGGCTTTCCCACGGGCGTCAAATGGCGCACGACGGCGGGCGTGGACGCCAATCAGAAATACGTCGTCTGCAACGCCGACGAGGGCGACAGCGGCACCTTCGCCGACCGGATGCTGATGGAGGGCGATCCGTTCCTCCTGATCGAGGGCATGGCCATCGCCGCGCTCTCCGTCGGCGCGGCGAGGGGATATGTCTATATTCGCTCCGAATATCCGCACGCGTTCGCGGTCTTCTCACGCGCAATCGAGCGGGCGCGGGCGGCGGGACTTCTCGGCGGGAACGTGCTCGGGTCCGGCCGCGCCTTCGATCTCGAGGCGCGGCTCGGCGCCGGCGCGTATATCTGCGGCGAGGAGACGTCGCTGCTCGAAAGCCTCGAGGGGAAGCGGGGTCAGATTCGCGTGAAGCCGCCGTTGCCGGCGATCGCGGGCCTGTTCGGCAAGCCGACCGTCGTCAACAATGTTCTGAGCTTCGCCTCGGCGCCGTGGATCCTCGAGCATGGGGCCAAGGCCTATGCCGAGTACGGCGTCGGGCGGTCGCTCGGATCGCAGCCGTTCCAGCTTGCGGGCAATATCCGCTGCGGCGGGCTCGTCGAGCTCGCCTTCGGCGCGAGTTTGCGCGACCTGGTCGAAGGTTTTGGCGGCGGTACGCGCACCGGCCGGCCGATACGGGCGGTTCAGGTGGGCGGGCCCCTCGGCGCCTATTTTCCCGCTTCGCTCCTCGATACGCCACTCGACTACGAGTCGATGGCCGCTGCCAAGGGTATGCTGGGCCATGGCGGGATCGTGGTCTTCGACGACAGCGTCGACATGGCCCGCCAGGCGCGCTTCGCCTTCGAGTTCTGTGCGAAGGAAAGCTGCGGCAAGTGCACCCCATGCCGGATCGGTTCGACCCGCGGCGTCGAGACGGTCGACAAGATCATCGCCGGCCGCGACCGCCAACAAAACATCGAGCTCGTGCGCGATCTTTGCGAGGTGATGACCGACGGCTCGCTTTGCGCGCTCGGCGGGCTCGTCCCCCTGCCCGTCCTCAGCGCGCTCGATCATTTCAGCGAGGATTTCGCCGGCGCGCCGGCGCGCGTGGCGGCGGAATAGGAGAATAAGCGATGGCCCTGTTGCAGGAGCTGGACACCGGCACGCCGATCCGTACTGGCGCGCCAACAGTCACGCTGACCATCGACGGGCGAAAGGTGAGCGTGCCGCCGGGAACGTCGGTGATGGCGGCCGCAGCCTTGATCGACAATCCGATCCCCAAACTCTGCGCGACCGACAGCGTCGAGGCGTTCGGCTCGTGCCGGCTCTGCCTTGTCGAGATCGAGGGCCGCAAGGGGACGCCGGCCTCATGCACGACCCCGGCCGAGCCGGGGATGGTCGTCCACACCAAGACGGCGCGGCTCGAACGGCTCCGGCGCGGGGTCATGGAGCTCTATATTTCCGACCATCCGCTTGACTGCCTCACCTGCACCGCCAACGGCGACTGTGAGCTGCAGACACAGGCCGGCAACGTCGGCCTGCGCGACGTGCGTTACGGCTACGACGGCGCCCAACACGCGCAGGGACCGATCGACGCCTCCAATCCCTATTTCAGCTTCGAATCGTCGAAATGCATCGTCTGTTCGCGCTGCGTGCGCGCCTGTGAGGAGGTCCAGGGCACATTCGCGCTGACCATCCTCGGCCGCGGCCTCGATTCGAAGGTTGCGACCGGCGGCGTCGATTTCCTATCGTCCGAATGCGTCTCTTGCGGCGCCTGCGTCCAGGCCTGCCCGACCGCGACCCTCAACGAGAAGCCGGTCATCGCGCACGGAACGCCGGAGCGCACGGTGGTGACGACCTGCGCCTATTGCGGCGTCGGCTGTACGTTCAAGGCGGAACTCAAGGGCGATGAAGTCCTGCGTATGGTCCCTCACAAGGCCGGCAAGGCCAATGACGGCCATTCGTGCGTCAAGGGCCGGTTCGCCTATGGCTACGCCACTCACAGGGATCGCGTTCTCAAGCCGATGATCCGCAGCCGGATTGAAGACCCGTGGCGTGAAGTCTCGTGGGACGAGGCGATCGCATATGCAGCGGACGAATTCAGGCGCATCCAGGCGAAGTATGGACGCGACTCGGTCGGCGCCATCAGTTCCTCGCGCTGCACCAACGAGGAAGTGTTCCTGGTCCAGAAGATGGTGCGCGCCGGGTTCGGCAACAACAATATCGACACCTGCGCCCGCGTTTGCCATTCGCCGACCGGCTTCGGACTGTCGAAGACCTACGGCACCTCCGCCGGCACGCAGGATTTCAAGTCCGTTGCGAAGGCGGACGTTGTGGTTGTGATTGGCGCCAATCCGACCGATGCCCATCCGGTCTTTGCTTCTCGGCTCAAGAAGCGTCTCCGGGCAGGCGCGCAACTCATTGTCATAGATCCGCGCCGCATTGATCTGGTCAAGAGCCCGCACGTCAACGCCGACTATCATCTGGCGCTGAAGCCCGGAACCAATGTCGCGATCCTCAATGCGATCGCCCATGTCGTTGTCACTGAGGGTCTCGTGAACGAGACCTTCGTCCGCGAACGATGCGACTTGGCCAATTTCGAGTCCTGGGCGCGGTTCGTCGCCGATCCCATCCATTCGCCCGAAGCGACGGCCGCCGCGAGCGGGGTCGATCCCAGCGAACTGCGCGCGGCTGCGCGTCTGTATGCGACTGGCGGCAATGCCGCGATCTATTACGGCCTCGGCGTCACCGAGCACAGCCAGGGCTCGACCGCGGTGATGGCCATCGCCAATCTCGCCATGGCGACCGGGAACATCGGCCGCGAAGGCGTTGGCGTAAATCCATTGCGCGGCCAGAACAATGTCCAGGGCTCCTGTGACATGGGCTCATTCCCGCACGAGTTTTCCGGCTACCGCCACGTATCCACCGACGCCGTGCGCGAGACGTTCGAGCGCATGTGGGGAGTTCCGCTCAGCAAGGAGCCGGGACTGCGCATTCCCAACATGATCGATGAGGCGGTCGAGGGTTCGTTCAAGTGGCTCTACGTCCAAGGCGAGGACATCGCGCAGTCCGATCCGGACACCAAGCATATCACCGCGGGCCTGCGCGCGATGGAATGCGTCGTCGTGCAGGATCTCTTCCTCAACGAGACGGCGCGCTACGCCCATGTGTTCTTGCCCGGCGCGTCATTTTTGGAAAAGGATGGGACATTTGTCAACGCGGAGCGCCGCATCAGCCGCGTGCGGCAAGCGATTCCTCCCCTCGCTGGCCTGGCAGACTGGGAGGCGACAATGGCGCTTGCGAACGCGATTGGCGCGCCGATGAACTACACGCATCCAAGCGAGATCATGGATGAGATCGCCGCGACGACGCCGACCTTCAAGGGCGTGTCCTATGCTCGCCTTGACGAACTCGGATCGATCCAGTGGCCGTGCAACGACGCGGCGCCGACCGGCACGCCGGTCATGCATGTCGACCGGTTTGTGCGCGGCAAGGGCCAGTTCATGCTGACCGAATTCGTCGCCACCAAGGAGCGCGTGGGGCCGCGCTTCCCTCTGCTGCTGACGACCGGCCGGATTCTCTCGCAATACAATGTCGGCGCCCAGACCCGGCGCACCGCCAACGAGCTCTGGCATGAAGAGGACGTGCTCGAGATCCATCCGTTCGACGCCGAGCAGCGCGGCGTGCGCGACGGCGATCTCGTCGCCATAGCGAGCCGGATCGGCGAGATTTCGCTTCACGCAAAAGTCACCGAGCGCGTGCAGCCGGGCGTCGTCTACACGACTTTCCATCACGCCGTGACCGGCGCCAACGTGGTGACGACCGACAATTCCGACTGGGCGACCAATTGCCCGGAATACAAGGTGACCGCCGTGCAGGTCCGGCGCACCAACCACTATTCCGATTGGCAGGTGCGCGATCGCGAGGAAAGCGTGTCGTTGCGCCGGATGGCGAAGGCGTTGGCCGATGCGGCCGAGTGAGGGTCCGGGTTCGATCGATGTCCCGGCCCGCGTCTTCCGCTATGACGTTGGGGCAGGCCCGGAAGAATTCACGCGCGCCATCGCCGTTGAGGCCCCGATCCAGATTGTCCTCGGCGGCGCACCATTCGCCGTCATGATGGCGACGCCGCGGGACCTCGAGGATTTCGCCGCCGGATTCGTCCTCACCGAGCAGATCGCCGAGAGCCTGGACGATATCCGGGGAATTGAGATTGAGGCGATCGAGCACGGCTGGAAGCTCAAGATTGCGCTCACCAGCGAGCGATTGCAGGCGCATCTGGCGCGCGGCCGGGCGATGAGCGGGCGCACCGGCTGCGGCCTCTGTGGCATCGAGGATTTTTCCCAGGTGCCTTCGCCCCGCCCGCCGCTCGAACCGCGAGCTTCGATCGAGCCCGCAGCGATTCGCGCAGCGATTGGCGAACTTGAGGCCTGGCAGCCTCTCAATAGCGAAACCCGCGCCGTCCATGCCGCAGCGTGGTGCGGGCGGGACGGAAAGATCCTGTTGTCGCGCGAGGACGTCGGACGGCACAATGCGCTCGACAAGGCGATCGGAGCGCTGGCGCTCGCCCGCGTCGCGCCGGACAGCGGATTCTTTGTCATCACCAGTCGCTGCTCGTTCGAAATGGTCGCCAAGGCGGCCATCTTCGGCGCTGGGACCCTGGTGTCGGTTTCTGCCCCGACCTCGCTCGCTCTCGAGCGGGCGCGGCGTTTCGGAGTTCGCCTGATCGCGGTCGCTCGCGCCGATGAGGCGCTCTGCTTCGATAGCGAGAAGGACGAGGCAAGCGAGGGATTGGCGGCGTGACGACCGGAAAGATCGACAAACTCGTGCGCATGGCTAATCAGATTGCCGATTTCTACGCCGCCATGCCCGAGCGGGAAGCAACCGAAAACACGGCCTCGCATCTCAGCCTCTACTGGACGCCGAAGATGATTCGCGAGATCATCGCCTTCGCCGATCAAGGTCATACCGGCCTGAATGCGATCGCGGCGGGCGCGGTCGAATCGTTGAAACAGAAGGCGACGGCCGCCTAGGACTTTGCCGGCCCCATGACTCGCTGGCCGCGCCCACCAAATCTGCTGCGGCTCCTCGTCGGCCAGCACATCATCAACGGCTTGAGCGTCGGCCTCGGCGTTGTCGCGGTCGCGCTCGTCAGCTCGGCAATCTTCGGCTTCGCCGCCGGCCAGCCGGCGACGCTTGGCGCGATATCGGCCAGCATCTCCGATCTCCCGGCGCCATGGCGGGAAAAGGCGAAGACGCTGGGCTTCGGCTTCGCGCTGGCGCTCCTTTCAACTGTATCGATCCAACTCGCGCTGCCGTGGCCAATCGTCACGCTCGTCATGATCGGCGTCATCAGCTTTGTCGGCGGTCTCGTCACTGGGCTCGGCCGATGGGCGGTGGCGGTGGGCATGCAGGCGGTCATCCCGATGGTGTTCATTCTTGGATTTCCGCGCGAGCCTTTCCCGGCCGCCGTTCGAATCGAACTGCTGCTGGCCGCGGGGGGCGTGGCCTATATCGTCTTCGCGCTTTTGGCCACCGTCTTTACCGACTCCAGCGCTCGCCGAATGGTCGCCAGCGAATCCATCCGCGAGTTCTCCATTTACCTGCGAGCGGTCGCAGGCATTTTCGATCCTGACCAGGATCTCGCCGCGGCCTACGGCGCAACGATCCGTCAACAGTCGGCGCTTTCCGAGCAATTGCAGTCGGCCCGCGCCCTGCTGCTCGAGCGGCCGGGAAAAAAGGGCGAGCGCATGCGGCTCGCGGCCTCGATCGGCATCCTCCTCGACGCGCTCGACGCGTTGGTCGCCGCGCAGTGCGACGTCGAGCTCATCCGGCAGACGCCCGCGGCTGGGGCGGTGCTCGCGCGAATCCGCGACGCTCTGCAGGTCGGCTCGCTCGATCTTGAGCATTTGAGCCTCGAGCTCTTGACCACTGGCCACCCGACCCTCCCGCCTGACCATCAGCTCGCAATCGACGCGCTCAAGCGCGAGGCGGCGCTTGTTCAAGGTGATGAGGCGATGGAGGGGAAACCGGGCGCGGCGCTTGGCGTTGCGACGTGGCGGCTGGTTCTGTCGCTCAGCAACGTCCGCCGCCTGGAACAGGCCCTTTCGGACGACGAGACCGCGCAGGCTGCGATTGGCGACGTCGACCTCGCCGCCTTCGTCCCCAAGCGGCGCTATGGGCCGGGTGCTCTCGCTCCCCATCTGAGCCTCGATTCGCCAGTGCTCAGATTCGCTGCGCGCCTGGCGCTCGCGATGATGGCCGGCGCGGTGATCGCGCAATCGCTTGGCGACGACCGGCACGGCAACTGGGTCCTGCTGACCATCGCGGTGGTGATGCGGGCGGGCTACGGGCTGACCCGCCAGCGGCGCGACGACCGCGTTATCGGCACGCTGATCGGCTGCGTGGTCGCGGCGGGGTCGGTCGCCTATCTACCGGCCGGCGCGCTGGTCGCTGTCCAGGGCCTCGCCGTCGCTGTGACCCACAGCTTTGCCCGGCTCAACTACCGCTTGGCCTCGTCCGGCGCCTCGGTGACCGCGCTGGTGTCGCTGCACCTGGTCCAGCCGTGGGTGTCCGCGCCGATTTTGGTGCGGCTCGCCGATACGTTGATTGGTGCGGCGATCGCCCATCTCTTCAACTATTTCTGGCCGCGCTGGGAATCCTCGGAGGCGCCGCGGCTCGTGAGCCGTCTCCAGGCCCAGCTTGCCGCTTTCGCCGCCGCGGCGCTCAGGGCCGACGTCAGCGACCATGACTATCGACTCGCGCGCAAGAATGTGATCGAGGCGATCGCCGCGCTTTCTGATTCTGCCGGGCGCATGAGCATCGAGCCAATGGCGGCGCGCAAGGGTCTCGACGAGATGGCGAGCTTGTTGGTCTCCTCCTACGGTCTCGTGGCCCAGCTGTCGGCGATCCGTCTCGCTGCTCGCACGGGCGCTCCCCCGCCTGACCCCGCGATCTGCGAATGGCTGCAGGCTCTCCTAGCCGGCCAGTCTGGCGCGGCCTCCGACGCCCCGGCCGGACCGCTCGCCGCCGCCGCGCTCACCGTCCGATCGGCAGCGCGGACCTATGAGCGCGCGGTCAAGAGCGCGGGGAATTAGAGGGCGCTGCGGCTGCGCCATGGCCGGCGGATAGGGCGCGCCCAGCCTCAACGCTATCGCCTCGCGCCGCAAAAACACATCTTTGGCTCGCGCCCTTCCGGAAAGAACTCGCCGAATGAGGCATGCTTGACAACATGGGTGGCGACGTGGTTCCTGCCCGTCGCAACCTGGGGCGGCGGCTAAGTACGGGGCCAGTGCAGAATAGTCGAGCAGTTTTAGCGCGTCGAGGACGTGGCTATTTTCGGCTTGTCATAGTAACGCGCAATCGCGCAAAGTTACTTAAGCGAAGCGCTGGCCCGAGTGACCGTAGAACTATCGCTAAGGCCTCTAAGCCATGAATCGAGCGCGCGGGCGGGGCGCGATTTACGCTTGCATAGCCAGCCAAACCAGCACGTCTGTATTCTCGTTCCATGCGCGCATAGGGGCCGCGCGGGTCGATAGCGGGCAATCCTCTGTCCGCTTCCACCCCTCCCTCGTCGTTTGCGGGCCCGACCGGCGGCGCGACGAAGCCGCCAGCTAGGGGGCGGCATGGCGCAACCGAGAGACATAACCGAGGTCAAAGCGAGCGAAATCAGATACTCCATCTGTACATTTGTCACTCGTCATACTCAGTATAAGGATATGGTTGAATCCTTTGTGAGCCACGGATTTTCATATGATGATTGCGAGTACCTTTATATTGACAATTCCCAGTCGAATCGCTTGGACGCTTTCGCCGGGATCAATAAATTCCTGACCATAGCCAAGGGTCTCTATATCCTATTCTGCCATCAGGACCTGCTACTCCTGCAGGACGATCGAAAGAAGCTCGACGCTGTTATCAAGGATCTCGATCAGCTCGACCCGGACTGGGGCGTCTGCGGCAATGGGGGCGGCATTCATCCCGGGCGCCTCGCCCTTCGGGTCACTGATCCCCACGGCGACGACCAATTCACGGAACGCCTTCCGATAAAGGTGCGTGGCCTCGACGAGAATTTCCTGATCGCCCGGCGTGACGCCAATCTCGCTGTGTCAAGGGACCTCCACGGATTTCACCTATACGGCGCCGATCTGTGTATCGTGGCGCATTTTCTCGGCTACTCGACTTATGTCGTCGACTTTCACCTCCGTCACCTGAGCCGGGGCGTCCGGGGCCCGACTTTCGACCCCCTTCGCTCAGACATGATTGCAAAATATAATCGTTCGCTTCGGCCCCAAATGGTCACAACCCCCTCGACTACGGTTTTCTTGGGAAACCGCACCTTCGTCAGTTTCATTCTCAACAGCTCCGTCGGGCTCTCGATCGCAAGGCGGCTCGGCCGCTTCGCTGCGAGGCGGCGGTCCCGGGGCGATTCTTGACAGACGCAGCTCTTGGATGAAGTCGTCGCCAAGAATGCCGCAGCCTGAAAGAGTGGGTGAGCGGCGGCCGCGCAGGGGGCCGGTCACGATCCTGGCCGCCGCTTGACAAGACAGGCGGCGCCGTGGTTCGTCCTCGCGCGAATCCGGGTTCGCCGCGTAAGACCGGGCAGCCAGCCAGTAGTATCGGCGTCGCAGCCAAGTCAGGGACGTCCATCGTGGTAACTGTCGCCGCAGTCGTCGTAACGCGGAACCGTCCAGCGCTGCTCAAGCGCTGTCTTGCCGCGATCGATGCGCAGACATATCCCGCGAAACACATAGTGGTCATCGACAATGCTTCCGACCAGCCGACGCGTGACCTGCTGGCCGCTGAAGTAGCCCATCGGGACGCTTCGTTTCACATGATTCGTTCCGAGGAGAATACTGGCGGCGCGGGCGGCTTTCATATCGGCATGCGGGCGTCTCTGTCTCTTCTCTGCACGCACCTCTGGCTCATGGACGACGATTGCGAGCCGGATCGAAAAGCGCTTGAGGAACTCGTCGCCTCGATGTCAATTGTCGGCGAAGATTCTGTCCTTGGCGGCAATGTGTTCGATATTAACGGCGAATGCATCAATGTTCAGTCGGTCGCCCAGCGGACGGGCGCAAACGGTCTGGCGCAATATCCGCTTTACTTGGCGGACGGCCTTATCGAAATGGGCGCCCTGACGTTTGTATCCTTCCTGGTTCCGGTCAAGCTTGTCCGCAAGGTCGGTCTCCCTCTGAAGGAATTCTTCATTTGGGGCGACGATCACGAGTATTCGCTCCGCCTCGGTCGCGTCACACGGATTTATCAGGTCGGCAAGAGCAGGGTTACTCACCTGAAAATCGGAGAGGTAGCATTCAGTATCGCCAATGAGAACGACTACAATAAAATCTGGCAATACCGATGGCTTTACAGAAACAGGGTTTTCATCGCGCAAAGATATGACGGCGTATTCTCGATGCAGCTGACGCGATTCGTGTTCAGGTCGTTCAGAGATATCTTCCTTTCTGTTTTGAGCGGGAAATTTGTGCTTATGAAATGCAAGGCAATTAGCTACGGGCTGTGCGCCGGGGTTGCGTTTTCAGTGCAGATGGCGGGGAAGGACTTCTCGGTCATTCCCGATGAACCCATCATCGGGGCGAGGGAGCGTGAGCGTCAGAATGTCGCTTAGGATATCCGTGTGCACTGAAAAATAGAGGTCGGTTGCCCGGAATGACGACTATACGAACTCCGCGATGAGATTGAACCACCTCGAGCGGCGCAATTTGAGATTGGACGCGGCGAGGGCGGCGACGAGCTTCACCACGCAATCGCTCCCGCAAAACCCCATATTTTTCATGGCGTTCCAAGCTGCGATGGCCATCGGGAGACAGCCGCGGATGGCGCGCGCGCGTTTGCCAAAGTTGCCAAAGTCGGGCAAACTTCGTGAGTGAGCGACTGCGATATGTTGCGCCCGCTGCTAATCGGGGAGTAACGTTGATGCGCGGTGGCTCCCGGGGGTGTTATGGAACTCGGCCTGCTTTCCAATTCGTCAACTAACCCAAGCGTCTACTGGACCACGCTGCTGCCGCCGCTGTTTTCCGGGCTGACCCAGAAACCCGGCGTCCGGACGATTTCTCCTCCTCCGCTCGCATGGGAGCGGCGAGGGGAATGGGGGAGAGTTCGGTCCGAGATCAAGGCATGCGACACGCTGTTTTGGGCCCAGCTCGGGTCGCGCCCGACCGGCGCGATTCACCTGGCGTCATACATGAACCTGCGAGCGCGCCGCACCAATTACGTACTAGACGCGTGGAAGCCTTCGCTGACGAAGATCGGCATAGTCGCGACGCTCGAGCGCCTCGACCCGTGTTTCGTCGCTTATCGGGAAGCGAAGAATGAGCTCGAACGTCGCTTTCAGCTTGCGAAATTTGTCTGGCTGCCCTTCGGCGCCCACACCGATACTTTCTACCCCCGCAAAGAGCGAAAGTCGATCTTCGCCTTCTGGATGGGTCGCCGGCACGAGCCCCTGCATCGCGCGCTCCTGGAATATTGCGAAGCCCGCGGTCTCCGCTACGTCTACTCGAAAGACGGCGGATTGAGCACCGAGGAACTCGGGCAACTGACCTCGAGCGCCCAGTACTTCGTCGCGACGCCGCCGGATCTGGACAATACCGGCCGAACGGGGGGGTTCAGTCCGATGGTGATGCGGTATTTTGAAGGGTTGGCCGCAGGGACTCGCCTGCTCGGAGTCTTGCCCCGGAGCGGCGAATTTGAGTCCGTCCTGTCGGCCGATGCCTTCTGCCAGGTGTTGCCAGACGGTTCCGATCTGGCCAAACGCCTCGACGAGGACCGAAGCAACCCGAATAACCAGCGCACCGTGGACGCCGTCAGCGAGTTCGTACGACAACATCATTCCTGGCGACGGCGCGCCGAGCAGGTTTTCAACTACCTCGCCAGCGGCGCCACAATTGACATCCGCTCGATGCAGGATGAACGCCAGCTCGGCCACACAGCCGGTCGTGTCGGCTTGTCGCCGGACATGCCACAGGAATTGCGGACCACTGAGCGATTTGGCTGATCCGCTCAATCGTCATGCGCCTTGGAGTGAAATCAAACCGCCTATTCGGCTGGTCCGATTGCGCATGCTTCCCGTCTGGCGATCCAGCGAGGCCAAGCAGGCGAGAACCTGCGGTCGTACGAGCCAGCTCGGCAATGGATCGCCGCCATCGATCCAAACGCCGTTGCGGGAAGGAGAGCCATCCTGTTGAACAAATCCGATAGGATCGTCGTCACCGGCGCGGCGGGCTTGCTGGGGTCGGCGGTGGCGGATCATCTGTACGCACAAGGCTACGAAAATGTCGTCGGATTGCGCCGTTCCGACTGCGATCTTCTCGACGCCTCCGCGACATTCGCCGAATTCGAACGCCGTCGCCCGGATCACGTCTTCCACGCGGCAGCGAAAGTCTACGGCATCATGGGCAGCATGAAGCATCAGGGCGTCTCGTTTTACGAGAACATGATGATCAACACGAATGTAATCGAGGCGTCCCGGCGCGCCGGCGCGCGGAAGGTCACTGCTGTGGGCACCGGGGCGGTCTATCCGTTTCCCTCCCCGAGCCTGCCGTTGAAGGAGGACATGATCTTCCTCGGGCGTCCCCACCCCGCCCATGCCGGTTACGCGAACGCCAAGCGTGCCATGCTGGCGATGCTCGAAGCGTACGAAGAAAGCTACGGCTTGAAATGGGCGTACATCGTATCGGCCAATCTTTTCGGCCCTCGCGACAAATTCGACGTCGAGTTCGGCAATGTCGTTCCCTCCCTGATCAAGAAATTTTACGACGCGAAGAAAAGCGGCGGGAAAGTCCAGGTCTGGGGCGACGGGTCCGCCCAGCGCGACTTTCTATATGTGAAGGACGCCGCACGCGCCGGTCTCGGGGTGATGAGCAACATTGATGGCGCGGTCAACATGGGGAGCGGCCACGTTTGTAGCATCCTCGATGTCGTCGATACGCTCAGCGATCTGACCGGAATGAGCGGTCGAATCGAGTGGGACGCTTCGAAACCTAATGGTCAGGCCTACCGAGCCTATGACCTGACAAAGATCGATAAAATGGGATTCCAGCCTGCCTACTCGCTTCGCGACGGACTTAGAGAGACGTGGGATTGGTATTGTGAACAGAACGGCCCGCGCTGACGAGGTTCAAGCCATTCAGAGATACGTTCCTTTCTTGCGGACATCGACGGGAAGAAGGCCCGAACCCGGCGCCGGGCAAGAGCCGGATCAAGCCAATTGCAACGGACTTCGGACGACATTTCTGCCAGTGCATACGCCTGGAGCCGGCGTCTTCATGCGTGCTGCAACGGCGGCGCGAAGAAGACGGGAATATCCGCCGTCGCGGCGATCCGTTCGAGGATGGCGGCGGCGGCGGCGAGCGCCTCTCCAATGGTGACGTCCATATCCAAATAGCGATAGGAGCCGAGCCGGCCGACAAAGGTCACGCCGCGAGTGTCCATCGCGCGACCGACGTATTTCCTGAGCATCGCCTCTTCGTTGGTCTGTCGGATCGGATAATAGGGAATGTCGTCTGGGCCGCAGTACCGGCTGAATTCCCGGTAGAGTATCGTGCCTTCGATCCCGGCCTTCTCCCATGGCGCGAAGTGCTTATGCTCTGTTATCCGGGTGTAAGGCGTGGCCTCATCGCAATAATTGACGACCGCGGTCCCTTGATAATCGCCTTTCGCCCTGATTGTTTCAAAATCGAGCGTCCGGTAGCCGAGTCTGCCGAGCTGGTATTGAAAATATCGGTCAATCGGGCCGGAATAGACGACATGGGCGAAGGCTTCCGTGAGATCTTCGAACCGCGCGCCGAGACGCAACTCGAGATTGGGGGTGTCGAGTATCGCGGCGACCAATTCGGTATAGCCTCGCTCCGGGATCGCCTGATGAGGGTGGGCGAAGTAGCTGTCGTCGTAGTCGAAGCGAAGGGGGAGGCGCTTGAGGATCGACGCCGGCAATTGCGTCGGATCGAGGCCCCATTGTTTCCGGGTATAGCCGCGGAAAAAGGCTTCATAGAGTTCCGCTCCAATCATGCTGAGCGCCTGCTCCTCGAAATTGGCCGGGTTTGGAATCGGCCGGCTCTTCGAGGCGACAAACCCGCGCGCCTCCTCAGGTCTCATTGTCTTGCGGAAGAATTGATTGATGGTCAGGAGGTTGAGCGGCAGCGAATACACCATCCCCCCTGACATCGCCTGGACGCGATGACGGTAGGGCCGCATGACCCCGAATCGTTGAACGTAAGCCCAAACGCGCTCATCGCCGGTGTGAAATATATGGGGACCGTACACATGGGTCATGACGCCGGTCTGCGGATCGCGTTGCGTGTGACAATTGCCGGCCACGTGCGGGCGCTCTTCGATCACGAGGACTTTGTGACCTGCTTCGGCGAGCGCGCGGCCGATAACGGCGCCGCTGAACCCAGCGCCCACGATGCAATATCTCATGGAGACCATTTCCGATTAATCGAGCAAAAGTCGGCGAGACTGGCGGCTCAAATCACTAGTCCCGTGAGGTGAAGGGCAGAAAACCACTTCCTTGGCGGTCATACTGTGTCGAGCCTAGGCCGCTGAGGCCCCGAATACGATGTCCGCTGAGCCTATCGACAAGATCCAGCAGATAGAACACAGAAAGCAAGTCGGCCGCGCCTCGGCGCCCGCGCCACTGTCAGGACGGGGCGGTCGCTGCATGGCTCTCGCGCATGAGATCACCGGCGAGCGCCTTGTCGATCAGGGCGCGGGTCTCTTCCAGCCCGTAGAGCGCGATGAACGATCCGAGGCGCGGACCCCGCTCCTCGCCGAGAAGCACGGCGTAGACCATGTTGAAGAAGTCGTTCGAAACGCCTGGCCGCGCCGCAGTCGCGCCCTTGGCGGAATGATCCTGATAGCGCGGTACTGGCCGGGCGATATCATAGAGCGCGTGTTGGATTTCGTCGGCGCTCGCGTTGGCCGGCAATTCTGCGAGCCTGGCCGAAATCTCGGCCAAGACGCCGCGCTCGACCTCGTCGGCCGCGCGATAGCGCTTCTTGGGCGCGACAAAATCGCGGAAATAGGCGACCGCATAGCGAACGAGGCTATTGAGACGGGGATGGGTTTCCGCCGAAGCCGAAGGGTAATAGCGGCGGAGGAACCCCCAAAGGACCGCCGGATTTTCGGTGTTGGACACCGCGGCAAGATTAAGCAGCATGGCGAACGAGACAGCCTGCCCACGCTGCTGGTCGTGAGTCAGGATTTCGGGTTCGGGCGGCGCCCCCGCATGGATATGCCAGACCGGATTGCCGAGCCGCTCCTTCCACGCCTGACGCGGATAAGCGTCGAGAAAGCCGAGGTAGTCGTCGACGTTGCGCGGGATGACGTCAAAATAGAGCCGCTTCGCCGCGGTCGGCTTCTGGAACATGAAGAGCGAGAGGCTCTCCGGGCTAGCGTAGGCGAGCCATTCCTCGATCGTCAGGCCGTTGCCCTTCGACTTCGAGATCTTCTGCCCGTTCTCGTCCAGGAAGAGCTCGTAATTGAAACCCGCCGGCGGCTCGCTCCCCAGAACCCGCGCGATCCGTGACGAGAGCTTGACAGAATCGATCAGGTCCTTGCCAGCCATTTCGTAATCGACGCCGAGCGCATGCCAGCGCATCGCCCAGTCGGGCTTCCACTGCAGCTTGCATTTTCCCCCGGTCACCGGGGTAACGAATTCCTCGCCGGTGCCGGGATCGCGCCAGCTGATCGTCCCGGCTCGCGGGTCGTGGCCGATGACCGGCGCCTGCATGACGATGCCGGTTCGCGGGTGGATCGGCAGGAAGGGCGAATAGGTCGCCGCCCGCTCCTCACGCAGCGAGGGGAGCATGATCGCCTGAACTTCGTCGAAGCGCTCGAGCACACGCATGAGCGCCTTGTCGAACCGGCCCGATTGATAGGCCTCGGTCGAGGACACGAATTCATAGTCGAACCCGAACCGGTCGAGAAAGGCGCGCAGTCGCGCGTTGTTGTGGGCGGCGAAGCTCTGATATTCGCCAAACGGGTCGGGGATCTGGGTCAGCGGCTTGCCGAGATGGGCTCGGATCTGGTCTCGGTTCGGGATGTTGTCGGGAACCTTGCGCAGGCCGTCCATGTCGTCGGAAAAGGCGATGAGCCGCGTCCTGATGCTGTTATCGGTCAGAACCTGAAAGGCGTGGCGCACCATGCTCGTGCGTGCAACCTCGCCGAACGTGCCGAGATGCGGCAGGCCCGATGGCCCATAGCCGGTCTCGAAGATCACTTCGTCGCGCGGGGAGCGCTCGAGCCGCGCGATCAGCTTTCGCGCTTCTTCGAACGGCCAGGCTTTCGAGGCCTCGGCGGCCTCGCGCAAGGTTTGGCGCGACATTTGTTTTCCGTTTTAGGCTCTCGCCCGCCCGCAACAGACAGGGATCCCGCCTTATGGCGCAGCGTTAGCCAGAAATCGAGGGGAGGGCGACGCTGGTCGAACAATAACCACCGTAGGAAGCGCCTGAGGTCGAAGGGCTCCGTATGGTCCCTGAATTGGTTCGTCGCTAACGCTCCCCGCGATGACGGCGGAGGCTGAATGCACGTTGCTCCAACCCCAAATGATCGCTGTGCCGACCCTCTACGTCCGGACGATCCGGAGGGTCGGCCGCAGTCGCGTCCTTCCGTGGTCCGTCTTGCCCCAATAATACGGCCACATCACCAAGTGGACCATCGCCGTCCAGGTCGCGGCGGTGAGCAGAAGATAGTAGACCGGCATGAGCGCAAGCGCGCGCAAGTTCAGGCTCAGTCCCCTAAGCCTGGCGGCAACGGCTGCGGGAAGGACGATCGCCCAGAGCCCAGAGAGCGCGAGGATGTAAGTGAAGACGTCAGTCATCTCGCGCCACGGCGTGAGGTCGCCAACTCCGACCGTCGCCGCCCGCCACGCCGTCAAGAGCGCGAAGGCCGGCCAGAAGAGTCCACCAACGATAGCACCGCCGATCACGGTCGTTGCGGCGGCCGCCCGCTGAGGCCCGAGATCGCGGCAAAAAAGGTTTGGGCCGCGCGAGTGGACGATGAGCGTCTGCATCCAGCCTTTTTGCCAGCGCACGCGTTGCCGGAACCAGTTCTTGAGTTCATGCGGAGCTTCCTCGGACGTATCCGAATCGAGCGCTCTAACCCGATAGCCGAAGCGCGCGAGCCTTATCCCAAGATCAGCGTCTTCGGTGACGTTCCATTCGTCCCAGGCGCCGACGTCGACGAGGGAGCGGATTCGAAAGTGATTCGAGCTGCCGCCGAGCGCGATCGGCAAGTCGAGCGCGCACAAACCCGGATTGATGAAATCAAACAACGTCGCGTATTCGATCGCAAAGAGATGCGAGAGCCACGATTCGTCGCGATTGCGGATCGCGAGCCGAGCCTGCAGACAATCGAGTTTCTTGTCGGCGGCGAAGCGCGCCGCGGCAAGGCGCAACTGGTCCGCCGCGGGAGCGTCTTCCGCGTCGTACACGACGATGAGCTGGCCTCGCGCGCTGGACAAAGCGATATTGAGCGCGCGCGGCTTGGTCTGGGGCGGGCCGGGCGGCGCCACGATGATCTCGTAGCGGGCGGGCGGGTTAAGGTCGATCAGGCGGCTCAAGGTCTCGGCGTCCCTTTGCTCGACGACGAGCTTGATGTCCAGTTTGCTCTTCGGATAGTCGAGCCCGTCGAGCGCGCGGATCAAGTCCTCGACGATGCCTGTTTCGCGGTAAAGCGCGACGACAACGGTGTAGTCCGGAAGTTCGTTGTCGGCGAGCGCGGGTGGGCGAACCTCGCCTTTGCCCGCAATCACCGCCATCGATCGCAGCACGATCATGGCCGAAAAAGTGAGCCAAAGCGCCGCCGACGCCATGGCCTGCAGAACGCCGAAGCTTGCAACGCCGATGAAGCAGACCAGCGCCGCAACGGCGCCCAAGGCCGCAATCTGCAACCAAGTCATTCCATGCCGTGCGCTGAGTCTCGCAGGCAGGCGACCGAGCGCGACATCGAGCAATTCCTCGCTGCGGCGCGCGCGCAAGAGGCTGGCAAAGCGCTGAGGCGAGGCAAGGGCGAAGGACCCCGAGCGATAACGGCTTGATTGAGCCGCTTCGATGAGCCGCGGCACATATTGCGCCCTCGGCGCGATGACTGCGCGCGGACCTTCGCCGTGCGATTCGAGCGGCGCGACGCCGCACCTGAGTCCCCTTATCGCATCGAAGGCGCCCGCCAGCGGCGGGTCGCCCTCGTAATATTGGCAGCCAAGATGCCTCGCCAGTGCGCGATAATAGGCCTCCTCGCTGATGTGGCCTTCGCTCAAGAGCCTGTCGACTGAACGGGCGGCCTTGGGCTCTGCGCCGACGGCGTTGAGCAGCCGTTCAGGCGAAAATCCTTCGGCGGCAAGGAAAGCGAGTTCGGGCGGAAGCCGCGCTGTTGGATCGGGCAGCTCGTGGGCGCGCTGGACGGACGGCCGATGGACGCCTGTCCGCGGCGCCGGCTCGGCAGACCTCATGATTCCTCGGATGATCCCCGCCATGGCGATGCTGTCGATAAACGAACGCTACGGTGCCGTCTTTGCGTTTCGCGATCGCCGTCTCACGTCCGGCGCCCGAGCCCCGGGCCATATGACACCAGTTTTTCGGCGTTGTCTTCAAAAAAGACGCGGCGGCAACGGAGGGGCATAACGGCAGCGGTCCTCAATCCCGATTCAGGTTGCTTTTTCTTCCCCTGCGCCCTGGATCGCGGGCGGTCGCCGTCCGGAAAGCCGGATGCCGGCGTGGCAATCGGGCGTCGAACCGCCGCCGCAGCGCTCGATCAGCGGCGACGCTGATCGGCCTCAGTCCTTCGCTCGTTCGACGTAGCTGCCATCCTCGGTCTGGATGACGATTCTCGTACCGGCCGTGATATGCGGGGGGACCATCACCCGCGCGCCATTGGAAAGCCGGGCGGGCTTGTAGGAGGACGACGCAGTCTGCCCCTTCATCGCCGGTTCGGTTTCCGTCACCTCCAGCGTGACGCGCGGCGGCAATTGGATGGCGACCGGGATCTCGTTGAATATCGACAGGATGACCTTCATGCCTTCTTGAAGCCATTGGGCCTGATCGCCGATCACGTCGGCTCCGACCTGGATCTGGTCATACGTGTCAGCGTTCATGAAGTGGTGGCCGTCGGCGTCGGAATAGAGGAAGTCGAAATTCTTGTCCTCGACAAAGGCGCGCTCGACCTGCTCGGTCGTCTTGAACCGGTCCGTCACCTTGACCCCGTCTGACAGGCGTCGCATGTCTATCTGGGTCGTTGGCGTGCCTTTGCCCGGATGAAAGCTCTCTGCGGAAAGAACGACGCACAATTGGCCGTCGTCCCGCTCGATGATATTGCCCTTGCGAATCGAGCTTGCGATAACTCTCACAGTCTGGTCCTCGAAATTGGGTGCGCGGGTTTGCGCTTGGAAAAAGCGCGCGTGTCGTGCGGCGGGTTGGCGATTTCGGCGCGAACATACCGATTTTGCCGCCAAAGGCCAGTCGCGTCGGGCGTAAATCCTCGATTGCCTCTTGCCCCGGTGTCTCTTGAGCCGATCCGCGTCGCGACCGTTCTGGAATAAGGAGCTATACGCCGGAAGGCGAGGCCAGCTCGCGGCCCGCGCGAAGGTTACGAGCTCGACGCGCCACTGGTTCGAGATCCAGGGGTTCACCGAGATCACGCTCGCCGCCCTGCAGGCTTCGCCGGGAAACGAGACCCACCTGCACGGGTTCCAGACGGCGCTCATCGCCCCCGACGGATCGGCGCAAGACGCCTATCTGCACACCTCGCCGGAGTTCGCGATGAAGAAGCTATTGGCGGCAGGAGAGACCCGGATTTACGCGCTGACCAACGTTTTCCGCAACCGCGAACGAACGGCCCTGCACGCCCCCGAATTCGCGATGCTGGAGTGGTATCGAACCGAGGTCCCGCTCGAGCGCCTCGTTGAGGACTGCGTTGCGCTCGTGGCGCTCGCCGCCCACGTCGCGGGCGCGAGGACCTTTCGCTTTCGCGGCCGCGAAGCCAGTCCATTCGAGCCGCCGGAAACGCTCACGGTGCGGGACGCGTTTCGGGCCTATGCGGGAATCGACCTCTACGACAGCCTGCCGGTCAGCCAACCTCCCAATGCGGAAGCCTTGGCTTCCCAGGCGAAGGCTTCGGGCCTCAGGGTCGCGCCGGACGACGGCTGGTCGGACCTCTTCAGCCGGCTGCTCAGCGAGCGAGTGGAGCCGAATCTGGGAATTGGCCGCCCCACCGTCCTTCACGCTTATCCGGCAAGCGAGGCGGCGCTTGCGCGCGTCGACCCGGCTGACCCTCGGATCGCCGAACGGTTCGAGTTCTACTGCTGCGGGGTCGAACTGGCTAACGCGTTTCACGAGCTCAACGACCCGGCCGAGCAACGGCGGCGATTCGCCGCCGAGATGGCGGAGCAGCAACGCATTTATGGAACGTCCGCCCCAATCGACGAGGATTTCCTCCTGGCCCTTGCCGAGATGCCCGACGCGAGCGGCGTGGCGCTCGGCTTCGACCGTCTCGTGATGCTGGCGACCGGGGCGGACGCCGTCGAGTCGGTGCAGTGGACGCCCGCTTTCAACCCAGGCGGGCAAGGCTTATGACACTGGATTCTGCGCTCATGGCGAAGGCGCGGGCAGTGCTATCGACCGTCTTCGGCTTCTCCGACTTCCGTCCGGGGCAAGAAGATGTCCTCGGCGCCACGCTCGCAGGCAAGGACGTGCTGGCGGTCATGCCGACAGGCAGCGGCAAGTCGCTGTGCTTCCAGCTTCCGGCGATCGTCCGGGGCGGCTTGACCCTAGTTGTTTCACCACTGATCGCGCTCATGCGCGGCCAAGTCGTGCAATTGCGCGAACTGGGTGTCGAGGCGGCGAGCCTCAATTCCTCCTCCGACGCCGACGAGCGCCGCAGGGTTTCCAGCGGCCTCGAAGACCGCTCGCTCAAGCTTCTCTACATCGCGCCGGAGCGGCTGCTGCGCGACGACGTCGTCGCCACCCTGAGCAAAGCCTCGATCGATCTTCTCGCCATCGACGAGGCGCATTGCGTCTCGCAATGGGGCCACGACTTCCGGCCAGAGTATTTGCGCCTGCGCGAAGTCGCGGAAGCCCTCCACGGGGTCCAGACGATCGGCGTGACCGCGACGGCGGACGCCCCCACCCGAGCCGAGATCGTGGACAGGCTGTTTGTCCGCCGGCCCGAGATTTTCGTCCGCTCGTTCGACCGTCCGAACCTCTTTCTGGCGATGCGGCCGAAATCGGACGCCACCCGCCAGCTCCTCGACAGGCTCGACGCCCATCGCCGAGAAACGGGCATCGTCTATTGCGGCTCCCGGCGCCGGACCGAAGAACTCGCCGCGGAATTCGGCCGCGCCGGCCGGCGCGCGCTCCCCTATCACGCCGGGCTCGATCATTCCGTGCGCGACTCCAATCAGGACGCCTTTCTGCGCGAGGACGATTGCGTTGTTTGCGCGACCGTCGCGTTCGGCATGGGGATCGACAAGCCGGACGTCCGCTTCGTCTTCCACGCCGACATGCCCTCGTCGATCGAAGCCTACTACCAGGAGATCGGTCGCGCCGGCCGCGACGGCCTGCCGGCGGATGCGTTCACGCTTTACGGCGCAGGCGACATCGAACTCAGGCGGCGCCAGATTCTCGAGAACGGCGCGCCAGACGAACGCAAGCAGGTCGAGATGGCCAAGCTCGACGATCTCGTGGCGCTCTGCGAAACGGCGCGCTGCCGGCGCCAAACGCTTCTGAGCATGTTTGGCGAGGAGTCACGCCCATGCGGCCATTGCGACGTCTGCCAGGGCGCGGTCCGCCTGATCGACGGGCGGCTAGAGGCGCAAAAAGCGCTCTCGGCGATCCTGCGCACCTCGGGCCGGTTCTTTTTCGGCCATCTGGCCAACATTCTTTCCGGCAAGGCGACAGAGGCGGTCCAGCGGCACGGCCACGACCAGCTCAAGACCTTCGGCGTCGGCAAGGAACGCGCGCCCGCCGACTGGCGCGGCGTCCTCAGACAGCTGCAATCGGGCGGATTGATCGAGCGCGACTGGAACGACCGCGACCGGCTCATCCTGACTGAAGAGGGCCGCCGCGTGCTGCGCGGCGAGGCCACCTTCGCGTTGCGCGAAGATGTGGTCAGCCGGCAAGCGCGCCGCCGCTCGCCCGCCCAGGTCGTGGCGACCGACGCGGACGCGGACTTGCTTGCGGCGCTGAAGGCCCTGCGAGGCGCAATCGCGGCTTCGCAGAAACAGCCCGCCTACGTCGTTTTCCCCGATCGGACGCTCATCGAAATGGCGAAGGAGCGACCCCGCGGGCTCGACGATCTGGCCGGCATTCACGGCGTCGGCGCCGCCAAGCTGCAAAAATACGGCTCCGCCTTTCTCGCCTTGATCCGGGACCACGCCCATGCCTGAACTGCCCGAGGTCGAGACTGTCCGGCGCGGCCTCATGCCCACGATGGTCGGCGCCCGCGTCGACAAGGTGGAATTGCGGCGGCCCGACATCCGTTTTCCCTTTCCGGCGGCGTTCGAGAGGCGGCTCAGCGGGCGGCGGATCGTTGACGTCAGCCGCCGCGCCAAATACCTCCTCTTTGCGCTCGACAGCGGCGAGACCCTGATTGCACACCTAGGAATGTCGGGCTCATTCCGGATCGAAAATGCAGAGGTTTCGACGCCGGGTAATTTTCTTCGCGAGCGCTCGAAGGATTCCAAGCACGATCACGTCGTCATGGTCCTCGATAACGGCTGGGTCGTCACCTATAACGACCCGCGACGGTTCGGTTTCATGGATATGGCCGCGAGCGGACAGCTTGCGGACCACCCGCGGCTCAAGGGACTTGGCGCCGAACCGCTCGCGCCCGACTTCGACGCGCGTTGCCTCGCGAAACTGTTCGCCGGCGCCCGCACGTCACTCAAGGCAGCGCTGCTCGATCAAAAACGCATCGCCGGCCTGGGCAATATTTATGTGTGCGAAGCCCTCTTTCGCGCGGGTCTCTCGCCATCGAGAGAGGCCCGTATCCTGGCGGACGCGCGCGGCGCCCCGACCCGAGCCGCGGCCGCGGTCGCTGAAGCGATCCGCAACGTGCTCGAGGAAGCCATCGAGGCGGGCGGGTCGACGCTACGCGATCACCGGCAAACGAATGGCGAACTTGGATATTTTCAGCACGTCTTCAAGGTCTATGATCGCGAGGGCCTCCGATGCGTGAGGGAGCGCTGTCGTGGGATTGTCTCAAGGACGGTGCATTCCGGGCGCTCGACATTCTACTGTCCGGTGTGCCAGCGGTAGGCCGGAAAAAGCCTCCGGCCCCGATCATTGACAAGCCAAGCCCCGGCGCCTATCTCGTCCGACAACCCTGTTCAGCAGCGCGAAAACGGGCGCTTTGCCTTGTTTCGCGCTTTTTGTTGTGGCCGTTGTCTCGGGCCGCGCCCGGGGTCGCTCCAAAGGCGAGCAAAGCGCAAGATCTGCCCCGCGCGCGACATTGGAAAGGTCGAAAATGCTCGGCTCGTCTCTGAAATTCGACTCGGTAATGAAGAAGGTCTTCGGTTCCTCGAACGACCGCCGGTTGAAGGGCTACCGGCCGCAGGTGGCGGCGATCAATGCGCTCGAGCCCGAGTTCGAGGCCCTTACCGACAGTCAGCTCCTGGCGAAGACCGCCGAGTTCCGCGCCGAATTTGCCGCCGGCAAGACGCTCGACGATCTCATGGCGCCAGCCTTTGCAGCCGTGCGTGAAGCGGCGAAGCGCACGCTCAAGCAGCGTCATTTCGACGTTCAGCTGATCGGCGGCCTGGTCCTGCACGAGGGCGCGATCGCCGAGATGCGCACCGGCGAAGGCAAGACGCTCGTCGCCACGACCGCGGTCTACCTGAACGCGCTCGCCGGCGAGGGTGTGCATGTCGTGACCGTCAACGACTATCTGGCCCGCCGCGACGCCGAGTGGATGGGCCAAATCTACAAGTTCCTCGGCATTACGGTCGGCGTGATCGTCCATGGCCTCGACGACGATCAGCGCCGGCAGGCCTATGCCGCAGACGTCACCTACGGCACGAACAACGAATTCGGCTTCGACTATCTGCGCGACAACATGAAGTACGACATGGCGCAGATGGTTCAGCGCGGCCATTCGTTCGCGATTGTCGACGAGGTCGATTCGATCCTGGTTGACGAAGCCCGCACCCCGCTCATCATCTCCGGCCCGTCGGAGGACCGCTCCAATCTCTACGTCGCGGTCGACGCGATTATCCCCAACCTCGCCCGCGAGGAATACGAGCTCGACGAGAAGCAGCGGACGGTCAATCTGACCGAGGCAGGAAACGAGCACGCCGAAGAATTGCTGCGTTCGGCCGGGGTAATGAAAGAGGGATCGCTTTACGAAGCGGCCAACGCGACGCTCGTCCATCACATCAATCAGGCGCTGCGCGCCCACAAGCTCTTCCAGCGTGACAAGGACTATATCGTCCGCAACGACGAGGTCGTGATCGTCGACGAATTCACCGGCCGCATGATGCCCGGCCGGCGCTACTCCGAAGGGCTGCATCAAGCACTCGAGGCGAAGGAAGGCGTGACCGTCCAGCCGGAAAACGTGACGTTGGCCTCGATCACTTTCCAGAACTATTTCCGGCTATACAAGAAGCTCGCCGGGATGACCGGCACCGCGGCGACCGAGGCCGACGAGTTTGCGGAGATCTACAAACTCGTCGTGGTCGAGATTCCGACCAACCTGCCAATAGCGCGCCTCGACGAGGACGACGAGGTCTATCGCACCGGCGACGAAAAGATGCGCGCCGTGGTGAGAGAGATCGAGGCTGCAAACGCCAAGATGCAGCCGATGCTGGTGGGCACGACCTCGATCGAGAAATCTGAGTTGCTCGGCGAAGTGATGGAGCGGCAGGGCTACAAGAAGATCGATTTCACCAAGCCTGACGCCCTCAAGGCGCTCTACGCAGCGGCCCACGCGGGCAAGCCGTCGAAGACCTTCGCTATTTTGAACGCCCGCCATCATGAGCAGGAAGCATTTATCGTCGCGGAAGCCGGCGTTCCGGGCGCGATCACGATTGCGACCAACATGGCCGGGCGCGGCACCGACATTCAGCTCGGCGGCAATGTCGAAATGCGGGTCAAGCAAGAGATCGACCCTGACGCGCCGCTGGAGGCGCGCCAGACGCAGGAGGCGTCGATCCGCGCCGAGGTCGCGGGGTTCAAGCGGAAGGCGATCGACGCCGGCGGGCTCTACATCATCGGCACCGAGCGGCACGAAAGCCGCCGAATCGACAACCAGTTGCGCGGACGATCCGGCCGGCAGGGCGACCCCGGGCGGTCGAAGTTCTTCCTCTCCCTGCAGGACGACCTTATGCGAATTTTCGGCGCCGAGCGCATGGACGCGATGCTCAAGCGCCTGGGACTCAAGGAAGACGAAGCGATCGTCCATCCGTGGATCAACAAGGCGCTCGAGAAGGCGCAGCAGAAGGTCGAGGCGCGCAATTTCGACATCCGCAAGAATATTCTCAAGTTTGACAACGTCATGAACGACCAGCGCAAGGTCATCTTCGAGGATCGGCGCAGGATGATGGCGTCCGAATCCCTCGAGTCGACGATCGAGGATATGCGCACCGGCGTGATCGACGACATGGTGGCCAAGCACATCCCCCACGACGCCTATCCCGAGGCCTGGGACACCTCTGGCCTGAAAGATGAGGTTCTGAAAAAGCTCAACCTTGACCTGCCAGTCGACGGATGGGCGAAGGAGGAGGGCATCGCAGACGAAGAAGTGGCGACCCGGCTCCATGCGGCGGCCTCCGACGCCTATGCGGAGCGCGTCCAGCGCAACTCCCCCGAGGCCATGCGGTATGTCGAAAAGCAGGTGATTCTGCAGTCGCTCGACCACCTGTGGCGCGAGCATCTCGTTACGCTCGATCATCTTCGTCAGGTGATCGGCTGGCGCGGGATGGCGCAGCGCGATCCGTTGAACGAGTACAAGTCTGAAGCCTTCGAGCTGTTCCGCGAGTTGATCGCGCAGTGGCACGAAGCAGTCATCGCCCAAATGTCGCGGGTCGAAGTGCGGTTCCAACAACCCGAACCCCCGCCGCCAATGCAGTATCAGCATCTCGATCCCGCCACCGGCGAAAATGAACTCCCGTTCGCTCCAGTCTCGGAGCCCGTCGCGGCAGGATTCCTGGCGGCGACGTCCGGGCTCGCTGTCGCCGACCGCGACCCGAAGAACCCGGCGACATGGGGACGGGTGGGGCGAAACGAGCCTTGTCCGTGCGGGTCGGGTAAGAAGTTCAAACACTGCCACGGCCAGGTCGCTTGACGATCACTTGCGCTTTCGACGCTTCGACCGCTCGCGCCGAGGCGCTCTCCTGCTTGGCGGAAGCCTTTGAGGCTTGTGGAATTGAAGATCCGAAACGAGAGGCCGGAATAACGCTTGCGGCGGCGTCCGGCGTCATGCCGATGGCATTGATCGTCGCGCCGCAGGAGCCGCTCGGTTCGTCGGCGCCGAGGGTCGAGCAATTTGCGGCGCGGCGGGCGGCCGGCGAGCCGCTGTCGCGGATTGTCGGCAGGCGCGAATTCTGGGGCCTCTCGCTCAGGATCTCGCCGCAGGTTTTAGATCCGCGGCCCGAGACTGAAACGATCGTCGATGCGTACTTGAGGCTGCGCGGGGACCGGCGCGAGACGCCATTGCACATCCTCGACCTTGGCGTCGGCTCAGGCGCGCTCATGTGCGCCTTGCTCAGCGAATTCACCCATGCGCGGGCCGTCGGTGTCGACATTTCCGCCGGCGCCGTCGATGTGGCGCGCCGAAATATCGAGGCTTGCGGCCTCGCTGAGCGGGCCGAGATACGGCTTGGCGACTGGACGAGCGGTCTCGAGGGTCCGTTTGACCTGATCGTATCGAATCCGCCCTATATTCCAACGGCCGATCTCGCGGGGCTGCCGCGCGAAGTCCGCAACTTCGATCCGCGCCTTGCGCTCGACGGCGGAATCGACGGCCTTGACGCCTACCGACGGATTATTCCGGAGGCGCGGTCGCTTCTTTCTGGAGGCGGCTGGCTCCTGGTCGAGATCGGCGCCGGCCACGCCGCGCAAGTGCTCGCAATCGCGCGACAATGTGGCTTAAGCGACGTGATGGTCGACAAGGACCTCGCTGGCCACGATCGAGTTGTCGCGGCAAGGCGCGGCTGAGTGGGCGGCCATGACCTTCCTGCCACCGTACTCGGCGGCAAGGCGCGTCACGTTAGCGGTGAACACCTGGCCCTTGCGATGCTTCGCCTCGCTTTCGCTGCGGTGTTCCTCTTCGCGCTCGCCGCAGGCCCGGCGGCGGCGGACAGCGCGCAACTCAATCGCGATTGGCCGCAGGAAAATGCTTCCGCTACGGGCGCGACTGGAGCGAAGCCTTGCGCCGTTACGGACGAGACGGCCTGAGCGCATATTTTGTCGCCACCAACGCTGCCTTCATCGGCTCCGGGTGTCTCAACCCGGAAAAGATTTGTCCCCGCTCGGCCAAGGATCGCAGGCTCGCGGACGTGCTCGCGACCCGCGTCGTCAACGAAGGCATGTCGACGACCTTCCTGCCTTTCGATTGCCCGAGGTGAGTTGCCGTTTTCAGATCGCGCTTGATCACGCCCTGCAGCGCCGTCAGGATCGGATGGAGACGAACCGAGGGGCGGGTCAATGACAACTTCCGCAGGCGAGGCGCCGCGCGGCGAGCTCACCGTCCGCCTGATCGCGATGCCGAAGGACACCAACGCCAACGGCGACATTTTCGGCGGCTGGGTCATCAGCCAGATGGACCAGGCTGGCGGCATTCGCGCGGTCGAGAAGGCGCAGGGCCGCGTGGTCACAGTTGCGATCGACGCGATGACGTTCATCCGCCCGGTCAAGGTGGGGGACGTGCTCTCCGTCTACACCGCGGTCGACAAGATCGGCCGCAGCTCGCTCAAGATTCATATCGAGGCGTGGGCGCAGCGATTCCGGACTCATCATCGGGAGAAAGTGACCGACGCTACATTCACCTTCGTCGCGATCGGCGCCGACGGACGGCCGCGGCCGGTCGTTCCGTAGGCCTGAAGCGAGACTTGTCGAGCAGAAAAGGCGGCGGCGTCGCGGCAGTACTCGCTCAGCGCCGCATAACGCCGTCAACCCGCGTCCACAAGATTCCGCGCTCGCGCGGAGCGTCCTAATCGTCGAGCTTACGCGCCTCCTCCGGCAGCATGATCGGAACGCCGTCGCGGATAGGGTAGGCGAGCCGGGCGGCGCGGGAAACGAGTTCCTGTCGCACGGGGTCATAAGTGAGCTCCGCCCGCGTCACCGGGCAAACTAGAATCTCGAGCAGACGAGGATCAACCCTCGATCGCATGTCCGGCTCGATCGCCGGCGCGCGTTTTTCGCTGTCGTCGCTCATGAGCGGATCCTTTGATCGGCGGCAAAGCGCCGCGCGCTCCGCCTATGATACTCTTCAGGCCGTCCTTGCGCCGAGATCAGAAGTGCAAAGCGACCGCCTGCCGCACGCCATTGATCCTGCTCACTTTCGCTATGACCTCGGGCGGCGCGGCGCCGTCGATCGAGACGAGCGCGATCGCCGAACCGCCCGGTTCGTCGCGCCCAAGCGCAAATGTCGCAATATTGACGCCCGCGTCGCCAAGGCAGCTCGCGAAACGGCCGATGAAGCCCGGTTTGTCCTCGTTGGTGACATAGATCATCGACGGGGTGAATTCCGCGTCGACCTTGATGCCTTTGATCGAAAGGATGCGCGGTTTGCCGTCATGAAAGACGGTTCCGCCGATCGCGCGCGTTTGTTCCCCTGTCGTGACCGTCAGGGTGATGAAGCTCTCGTAATCGCCTTCCGAGGCGCGGGTCATTTCCTCGACCACGATGCCGCGATGCGCGGCGACCGCCGGCGCCGACACCACGTTGACGTCGACGAGCGAGGGACGGAGCAGACCGGCGATCGCCGCCGACGTCAAAGCCTTGACTTTGAGTTCCGCGACCGCGCCCTCGTAGGTGATCGTGACCTTCTCGATCGGCGCCTGGGTGAGCTGGCCGGCGAAGGAGCCGAGACCCTCCGCCAGGGCGATGAATGGTTTCAACTTCGGCGCTTCCTCGGCGGTAATCGAGGGAAAGTTGAGGGCGTTCGAAATCGCGCCTCGCGTCAGATAGTCCGACATTTGTTCGGCCACCTGAAGGGCGACATTCTCCTGGGCTTCGTTGGTCGACGCGCCAAGGTGCGGAGTGGCAATGAAGTTCGGATGGCCGAACAGCGGGTTCGCCGTCGCCGGCTCCTCGATGAAAACGTCGAAGGCCGCGCCCGCAACGTGGCCGCGGTCCAAGGCGACGCGGAGGGCGGCCTCGTCAACGAGGCCGCCGCGGGCGCAATTGATGATGCGCACGCCCTTCCTGGTCCTCGCTAGATTTTCCGCCGACAGAATGTTGCGGGTCTGGGCCGTCAGCGGCGTATGCAAGCTGATGAAGTCGGCGCGGGCCAAAAGATCGTTCAGCTCGACCTTCTCGACGCCGATCTCGACGGCGCGCTCGGCGCTGAGGAACGGATCGAAGGCCACAACCCGCATCTTCAATCCCAAGCCGCGCGAGGCGACGATCGAGCCGATGTTGCCGCAGCCGATTACGCCGAGCGTCTTGCCGGTGAGCTCAACCCCCATAAAGCGGTTCTTTTCCCACTTTCCGGCCTGGGTCGAGACGTCGGCGGTCGGAATCTGCCGCGCGAGCGCAAACATCAGCGCGATCGCATGCTCGGCAGTGGTGATCGAATTGCCGAACGGCGTGTTCATCACGATCACGCCTCTGGCGGTCGCGGCCGGGATGTCGACGTTGTCGACGCCGATGCCGGCGCGGCCAATGACCTTCAATTTCGTTGCCCGCTCGAGTAGCTTCGCGGTGACCTTGGTGGCGGAGCGTATCGCCAGCCCGTCATATTCGCCGATGATCCTGGCGAGCTCGTCCTTGTCGAGCCCCGGTTTAACATCGGCCTCGACGCCGCGTTGCTTGAAGATGGCGACGGCCGCGGGCGAAAGCTTGTCGGAGATGAGAACGCGGGAACTCATGGGTTGATGACCTTGGGTTGGCGGGCGGCGCTCGCGGCCGTCTTGGATCGATGGTCCGGGATGGGTTCGAAGCGGCGGGAACGCGCCGGGGAGCCATCCCGCCGCAAGCTCGCTTCGACGACTCTTTTCGACGATCAAGCCGCCTTGGCCAGTTTGCTCTTCTCGATGGCGAAGGCGTAGTCGAGCCAGTGGGTGAGCGCCTTGACATCGGCGGCTTCGATTGTCGTCCCGCACCAGATCCGCAAGCCGGCCGGCGCGTCGCGATACGACCCAATATCGAATGCAACCTTCTCCTTCTCGAGAAAGGCCGCCAGCGCCTTCGCAAACGCAGCCTGACCGTCCGGGGAGAGGGCGGCGATCGTCGGATCGACCACCTTCAGGCAGACGCTGGTGTTCGAGCGGGTTTCCGGGACGCGGGCGAGAAAATCGACCCACAGAGTGCGGGCGACCCAATCGGCGACCGCCTTCGCATTGGCGTCTGCCCGCGCAATGAGGGCCTTGAGACCCGCGAATGACTTCGCCCATTGCAGCGCGTCGATATAATCCTCTACGCAGAGCATGGATGGCGTGTTGATGGTCTCGCCGTCGAAAATCTCCTCGATCAGCTTGCCGCCCTTGGTAAGGCGGAAGATCTTGGGCATCGGCCACGGTGGTTTGTGGGTCTCAAGCCGCTCGGCGGCGCGCGGACTCAGGATGATGATTCCGTGCCCCGCTTCTCCGCCAAGCGCCTTCTGCCAGGAGAACGTCGTAACGTCGAGCTTGGGCCAGTCGAGAGCTTGCGCGAAGGCGGCGGAAGTCGCATCGCACAGCGTCAGCCCCTTGCGGTCAGCCGGAATCCAGTCAGCATTGGGGACGCGCACCCCCGAGGTCGTGCCGTTCCAGGTGAACACAACGTCGTTGTCGAAGTTGACTTGCGAAAGGTCGGGCAACTCTCCATAGGGCGCCTTCAAGGTCCGCGCGTCCTTGAGTTTGAGCTCCTTGATAATGTCGGCGATCCAGCCTTCGCCGAAGCTTTCCCAGGCCAGGACATCGACGCCGCGCGCGCCCAGCGCCGACCACAAGGCCATTTCGAATGCGCCGGTGTCGGACCCCGGGGTGATGCCGATTCGGTAGTCGCTCGGAACGCCGAGCACTTCACGCGTCAAGTCGATCGCAAGCTTGAGCTTGGCTTTGCCGGGCTTGGCGCGATGGGAGCGTCCCAGCGTCGCGTCTCGAAGAACTGTCGGAGTCCAGCCGGGGCGCTTTGCGCAGGGGCCAGAGGAGAAACACGCGTTCGCAGGGCGAACGCCGGGCGCCGTGGTCGTCATACTGAGCCATCCTTTCAGATGGGCGCCTCTCGTTGGGGAGAGGTGTCCCGCCACGGCTCATAGCGCAATGGTCAAATCGCGGCAAGCGGGCAATTGCGCGATCGTCACGACTAGGGTCGGCGCGTGCGATCGCTTCCGCTGCCGCGGCCGCCGCCTTCGCGCTGCCGCTGAGCGGCGCAGGGCGCCTTTGGCGCCGGCGAGCGTGACTCGTCACTCATCCGCTGATAGCGCACGCCGGTGAAGAACAGGATCTGCGCGCCGCAGTGATTGGGGACCGGACGATGGGGCCGTTTCGCGGGCTGGAAGCGGATGAGGTCATTCACGGCAGCGCCCAATATTGAGAATCGATTGTTCCGATCAGTTCTAATTTCAAGGAGCCAGGGTTAAGATTCGGTCAATGCCGAGCGGAAGATTGAAATGCGTTGCGCGTCTCCGCTCCTGCCTTTCGATCGTGAATCGTCAGAACGGATTCCAGGTCGCTCGCTGGGTGAACTTCAGATAGCTCACATTGACACCGAGCCGAGCGCCGACGCCGGTGCGGATTGGAACCACGACCATGTCGTCGGAGTTCAGCGCCGTGAAGCCAAACCCACCGATAAAATACGCGGATCCATCGACGCCGCCGAATCGACGGAAGACTGAACCCACCGCGGGCAGGTTGTAAACCAGCATCATGGTCCGGTCGCCATCGGCGCCGGCGTCGAAGCCGACGGATGGTCCTTGCCAATAGATCGGCTGCTCTCCGGCGTTGCGGGTGTACATCTTACCCTCGCCGTAGCGCAGTCCGCCGACGAACGCGGCGGACGCTTCCTGGCCGAGGATATAGGCGTTCGGCAGACCCCATCGACGCCCGGCTTCCTGGACCACTTCTGCAAGGCCGCGCGAAATATCGCCAAAGAAGCGATGGCCGTCATCGAGGATTTCGTCGCCGGTGAAGGTCTGGGGAACGTCGGTCGTGGGAGCGTTGGCTCGGGCCGAACGAGCCCAGAACGCTGCGCTCGTGAGCGCAAGGCCGACGAACCCCCGCCGCGTCAGTTCTGATTGCATGGCCCACCTCGAGAAGCATCGCCGCACGCACGTGAGCAGGCCCCGCCCGCTCACGCCGCCCCCCAATCCAGACCGCCAACCCTCGGACTACCGATTTATAGAGAGAGTGCGTTGACGCCGCGTTAACAATAGTTGAATCTTTGGGCGGCCGTCGCGTCGCCCCAGGCGATGAAGGGACCATTGCGGAGGCCCCGGCCGACCTTGCCATAGCCGAGCGGCCTTCCATCCGGATCGAGAACGACGCCGCCGGCCGCGCGCAACACGGCGTCTCCGGCCGCCGTATCCCACTCCATCGTGGGGGCGAAACGGGGATAGACGTCGCCGAGGCCTTCCGCGATGAGGCAGAACTTGAGCGATGAGCCGGCGCCGCGCGCCTCGCCGATTGGCAGTTGTTTCAGGAAGGATTCCGACCGCCGGTCGGCGTGTGACCGACTTACCAATGCGATGAGGCGCTCGGGCGCGAGGCGGGTCCGGATTCGCCGCCATCCACCTTTGTCCGGCAATCTCGCTCCCGGCCGCGCTTCACAGACGAAGGCCGCATCACCCCCGATCCACAACCTGCCGATCGCCGGCGCATAGACTGCCGCGGCAATTGGCGCGCCGCCTTCGATCAGCGCCACATTGATCGTGAACTCGCCGTTGCGCGCCAGGAACTCCCGCGTCCCATCGAGCGGATCGACGAGCAGGAAACGTCCGACCGCGTTGATCGGCGCGCCCGCTGCGGTCGATTCTTCGGCGCAGATCGGCAGCGAGGGCGCCAGGCTGGCAAGGTGATCGCAGATGATCGCTTCGGCGCGATGATCGGCCGAAGTTACCGGACTGCCGTCCTGCTTCGACCGAACCTCGCAGCCGCGCTCGTATTCCTCCATCACCGCCGGACCGGCGGCGAGCGCGGCCTCGGCGAGAAACAGCGCAAGGTCGTCGCGCGCGATGCGATCAACCGCAAACGGCTTTGGATGTTGAGGGACCGGGTTCACGACGCCTCCCTGGCCGAAATACTTGTCGGCGACGGTCTTGGACCGAGCCCGATCCGGGCGGTCGCTAACCACGCCTGGAGCGACGTCATCGGGGCCGCGGCTCTTAATGACCTGCGAAGCAAAATCGTTCCCGCGGACCTGCGCAGCCGCTTCGCGACGGGACGACGAATCGGATACACAGGGAATCGGACGACTTCAGTGCGGCGGCATAACCCTTTTCTCCGCCGTGAGGCCGACATCGAACCCAGGATCCCTCGCGTGACAATGGCCTCGCTCACACCGCTCGACCTCGCCGCGCTGTTGTGCTCGCGCGTTTGCCACGACGTGATCAGCCCAGTCGGGGCGATCGTCAATGGCCTTGAAGTGCTCGACGGCGAGCAGGACGAGGAGATGCGAGCCGTGGCCATGGAACTCATCAAGAAGAGCGCGACTTCAGCGTCGGCGCGCCTCCAATTCTGCCGGCTCGCCTTCGGGGCCGCGGGCTCATTCGGCGCGTCGATCGATACGGGCGACGCTGAAAAGGTGGCGCGGGATATTTTCGCCAGCGACCGGACGATTTTGCAGTGGAATGCGGTGCGGCGGCTGGCTTCGCGAAACGCGGTCAAGCTATTGCTCAATCTCTGTCTTGTCGCCGCAGGGGCGATTCCCCGCGGCGGCGTAATCACCGTCGACCTCTCAGACGGCGAGGGCGCGATGGCGATGCGGGTCGAAGCCAAAGGCGTGAACGCCCGGTTGTCGCACACGGCAGCTGACATCCTGACCAGCGCCATTCCCGCCGAGGCGATCGACGCTCATTCCATTCAACTCTACTTCACCACGCTCCTGGCTCGGGAGTGTCAAGCCGCGCTCAATGTCTCGATTGCGCAAGACGCTGTGACGCTGACCGCTTCTCCGCCGTCGGTCCCCGCCGGCGCGCAGTGATGCGCGGCCCATTGACGTCGGCGACGAACCTCGACGACGCGACCATTAACGTCATTTGAAGCATCGGTCGTTATTGGTCGGGAACCGTCAATCAGTATTCGAATGAACGAAGGTCGAGGATGCGGCACGTCCTGGTGGTGGACAACTCCACCGTGATCAGAAAAATTGTCAGGCGAGTTCTTGAGGGCATGGACCTGGAGGTCACCGAGGCCTCGGATGTACGCCAAGCGCTTGCTGTTTGCTCCCTTTCGATGCCAGACGCCATTTTCGTCGACGGCGGGATGCCGACTTTCGACGGCTGTGAATTCCTCAGGAAACTGCGGCGGATGCACGGCGGAGACGCGCCGAAGGCAGTCATTTGCCTGAACGAAAACGACGTCGCTCAAATTGCCCGCGCCATGCACGCCGGCGCGAGCGATTTCATGATGAAGCCGTTCGATGCGGACCATGTGCGGGCAAAATTCGCCTTCGTCGGCGCTCACCAGCCGTTTGCAACTTCGCCTATTCCGCCACGGGCGAATCGTCGGTGATTTCTGGGGCAGCGTCTGGCCCGGACGGTTCAGATGACCCTCCGCCGCCAAACCCGTACGGCGACCGGAGCCGCCGGCGCCGGCCCCGAGGCGGAAAAGCGCCCTCGCCCGCCGGCGATTCGAACTCCGCGGTCTGAGCTTGGGGCGCGCCTACCGGCGCGGGCGACGCAATCGTATCCGGTAGTTGCGGGACCGCCGCGGCCGGGTCCATGGGGTTGGGCCTCGGGCTTGCGGTTATGAATGACGGAAGCCCAGGCTGCGCGGCCCCCTCGGCGCCAACGTCCCTCGCGGGCTGGGGCTGGGAATCGCGGTAGGGCCGGAAGTCCCGCTGACGGCCGTCGCGGCCATGCCTATTATCGCGATAGCCTTCATTGCGGTCGGCGAACGGCCGGTCTTGTCGCGGACTGCGTTCGGGAAACCGGTTGCCCTGCCGGTCCTGCCGGTTTGGAAAGCCTGTCCGTTCGTTCTGGCCTTGGCGCTCGCCTTCGTAAGGAGGCCGCTCGGAGTAGGGTTGCGGAGCGTTCGGCGCCACGTTGGGTTGCGGCTGAAACCCTTGTTGCGGCTGCTGATAAGCGTTCTGTCGCTCCGCAGGCGAGGCGAAACGATCCGACAAGGCGCCGAAATCGCCTTCGTCCTCCGTGTCGTCGCCATCGCTTTCTCCAGCGGGTCGCGGTTGGCCGCTCTGCGCGAGCGCCTGCGCCGCCTGCGCCGCCGCGATCAGTCGGAAATAATGCTCGGCATGCTGCAAATAATTCTCGGCCGCGACGGGATCTCCCCCCGTGTGGGCGTCCCTCGCGAGCTGGAGGTATTTCTCGGCGACATGATGGGCGTTTCCGCGTATTTTGACGTCCGGTCCATTCGATTCATAGGATCGCGTCAAAGGATTGGGGCCTCGCCGGTTGTTCGTCGGCCGCCCGCGCATCCTTTTGTTCTGACCTGGTCTCATTTCTATTTCCCAACATCCATTCGGTTAAGCCCGCAGCTTCGCGATTTTTTTCGGCGCAGGCTTTTCGATTTTGACGCAAGCCGGCGCAACTTGCGCCTGCGCATCACTCGAACGGGCTGATCTTCGCACCCGAAGCACGGACACGAACGATCCCTTTGATCCCGATCCCGTCGAATTCCATTACCAGCGCCGCCCTCATGGCCGCGCCAGGACGTTTCCGGAAGGACCCTATGCAGGTCGCCTCGCCTTATTGGTCGCTAGCGGTTAGCGCGTTCCGCGACTTCTATGCTCGGCCCCCGACGGCCATCAATCGAATGACTCACATTCATGCGGCGCCATTACACTGGATCAATGGCCGACCGCGAATCCTTTATTGTCTTAAGATAGCGTCCTTTCCTTGGATCGCCAAGCGTCAAATCCGCATTTGCGCGATTTTCGGCTCCAGAATCCGCACAACGTACGCGGCCCGGCCATGCCAGTCCGTCACTTCGACGCCGATCCCTGCTCGATGGGGGCGCGAAAACCCTTGGGGGGATCGGTCAGCCACTCGCGGTCGGGCTCCGGCCCAAGCGGCTGCGAGCCGCTCTTGCTGCCCAGTCCAACCCAGTTTAACGGGTTCAAGTTCCCAAGCGCGGTCGACGTCGTTCCGCAAGCACCGGTGCACTTCACCTCATTTCCCTCTGGATCGGTGGCACGGACCGTCACAGGCGTGTTCGGGGGAAAAGGATGGGTGTACCGCAGACGCGCGTCTCCCATCCCCGCGATCGTCTTCTTGCCCTCTTCCTTTTGCGCCTTCTTGCGCAGAATTTCCTGATTCACGGGCCAGTCGGGATCGGCAGCGGATGCAGCGGCTCCGGGAGGGGGCAGCTCCATGTTTGGCGGCACGACAATCTTGCCATGTTCATGGTAGTCGATCGGAGGGGGCTTCTCGCCGCCAAATCCAATAACCGGACCAAAGATCGATCCGATTCCTTGCCAGAGCGGCGCTTGGCCATCGTCCCCGGCCCAAGCCGGCAAACTGGCCAGACCGCCGCCCATCAACGCTAACCCGGCCACCGCTGACCGCAAACCCAAGCCCATCGCCTACCCCTTGCCCTCCGCGAACGTCGCCCCAGCGATTCAACTCGGGCGTATCTCGCCACAAATTCCGGCTATTCGATGACGCTCCTCCGCCGCCGCACAAGGGCATAGCTCAAGGCGGGCGGATCACAACTCTCGATTTAGTGTACGCCCATGGGACGGATTTCTCCGACCTCGACTACTGGGCGCGCGAGAGAGGCAACAGGTCGGCCACTAGCACCACAACACCGATGTTAATGGCTGCATCGGCGAAGTTGAAGACAAAAAAATGGCGGCCAAAGGCATGCAGATCGAGATAATCAACGACAGCGCCATGAACAATGCGGTCAATCGCGTTGCCAAGGGCGCCGCCGATGATCAGTCCCAGCCCGAAGGCTGGCAGTCTGGATCGGCATCGAGAGAGCCACCATGCGAGCAGGGCAGTCGCCGCAAGCGTCAACGCGAGCAGGAAATTCTCCGCTGACGCCGAATCGCGGGCGAACAGGCTGAACGAGATGCCCCGGTTCCATCGCAGGGTCAAATCGAGGAAGGGCGTCAACCGCGTCGAGTCGGCCATCAACTGATCGGCACGCGAAAGGACAGCTATTTTCGCGATTTGGTCGACGATGACGACCGCGAGCGCGACAACGCCTCCTAGCACCGGGGGCTTCACGACAAGCGACCCAGCGCTTTGAGCTCGCGTAGCGCCTCGGCGTCCCTTGGGCTGACATCGGGAAAGTCGGGCGAGGCGGACGCTGGATCAAAAAAGCGCCACGAACGAGCGCATTTGACGCCGCTCGCACGCATCACGACGACGCCGACGTCCGCCGCTTCTGGCAACCGAAACGCGGTTTCGGGGATCGGCGTCCCGAATTCCGTCGAGATATCGGAAGTGATGCAGACTTCCGCAAAGTCGACCCCCTCGAGCGCTCCCAGATGTTCGGGATTACTGAGATAGATGCGAGGCGCAGCTTCGAGGGACGAACCGATCAGCTTCTGGGCCCGGGCAATCTCGATCGCGCCGGTCACCACAAGACGCAACGTCCTGATCGTATCCCAGGTCTTGGCGAGTTGATCGTCCCGCCAGCCGGGCGGAATGGCGGGAAATTGTTCGAGATGGATCGAGCGGCGACTCGCGTCGCGCGCGGTCCACGCTTCTTCGGCGGTGAAGACGAGGATCGGCGCGAGCCAGATCGCAACCGCGCTGAAGATGCTTTCGATCGCTTCCAGAGCCCCGCGCCGCCGAACGCTCGACGGCGGGTCGCAATAAAGCGCGTCCTTGCGGATGTCGAAATAGAAGGCAGAGAGGTCGGTGTTCATGAACGCAGTGAGCGTAGCGATGACGCGCGCGAAGTCGAAATCATCGTACGCCTGGCGCATTTTGAGGTCGAGTTCGGAGAGCTTGTGCAGCATCAACCGCTCGAGCCCGCTCATCGCCGCATGGCCAACCGAATCGCTTGGCTCGCGGTGCGCCAGAGTTCCCAGCATCCAACGAATCGTGTTGCGTAGCTTGCGATAGTTGTCGCTCACGGCCTTCAGGATTTCCGGACCAATACGCTGGTCATCGGTGTAGTCGACGCTCGCCACCCACAAGCGCAGGATGTCGGCTCCCGACGCGCGAATGACGTCCTCGGGAAAGGTCTGATTGCCCAGAGATTTGGACATCTTGCGCCCGCTCTCGTCGAGTGTGAAGCCGTGGGTCAGCACGATGTCGAACGGAGCCCGGCCACGGGTGCCGCAGCTTTCGAGAAGCGAAGACTGGAACCAGCCACGATGCTGGTCGGAGCCTTCGAGATACATCACCTGGTCGTCGCCGCCGTCATTCGCGCGACGGATGCCGGCCAGTCCGGGAAAGTGCTTCGCGTCTTCAAGGACGTAGGCATGGGTCGAACCCGAATCGAACCAGACTTCCACCAAGTCATCAACCTTGTCGTAGTCGTCGGACTTGTGTTTCGCTCCCAGGAACCGCTTCTTCGCGCCGCTGGCGAACCAGGCGTCCGCGCCTTCCTGTTCGTAGGCGTTGGCGATTCGCTCGTTCACCTCCTCGTCGAACAGGGGTTCGTGACCGCCCTTGGGGACGAAAATCGACAGCGGCACGCCCCAGGCGCGCTGGCGCGAAAGCACCCAGTCGGGCTTGTTCGCGACCATACCCTTGATCCGGTTCTCGCCGGACGGCGGCGCCCACTTGGTTCGTTCGATCGCATCGACCGCAATGGCCCGAAGCGTCTTGCTGCCGTGCGCATTGACGAAGGGCCGATCCATGGCGAGGAACCATTGCGGCGTGTTGCGAAAGATGACGGGGGTCTTGGAACGCCAACTGTGCGGATACTGATGCTTGAGCCGGCCGCGCGCCACGAGTGCGCCCGCCTTGACCAGCGCATCGATGACCACTCGATTGGCGTCGCCGACTTTCCCTTTGTCAGTGATGACCCGCTTGCCCTCGAAACCCGGGGCTTCTTCGGTGAAAGCGCCGTTCTCGTCGACCGTGTAGGGAATGCGAGTGTCGATTCCACGCTCGATCAGGAGACGGTGGTTCGACGTCCACAGTTCGAAGTCCTCGCGGCCGTGGCCCGGCGCGGTATGAACGAAGCCGGTTCCAGCCTCCTCGGTGACATGGTCGCCGTCGAGCAAGGGAACAACAAACCCATAGCCAAGCCCGCGCAACGGGTGGGCGCATACCATTGATGCCAGCGCGTCGCCATCGACCTCGCCAAGGAACTCGAATGAGCCGACTCTCGCGGCGCGAAAAACGCCCTCGGCGAGCGATTGCGCGACGATGTAGGTCGCTCCGGGGCGGGCCCAATTGTCTGCGGGCGAATCCGTCACTCGGTAGCGCCCATAAGCGATCCGGCGGGAGAAGGCGATCGCGCGGTTGCCTGGAATGGTCCAGGGCGTCGTGGTCCAGATGAGCACCGAGGCGTCATCGGATGCGACCGGAAACGCCGCGAAAATCGTGTCGCTGACATGATCCTCGTATTCGACCTCTGCTTCCGCGAGTGCGGTCTTTTCAACGACGCTCCACATCACAGGCTTGGAGCCGCGATAGAGCAACCCATTGGCGACGAACTTGAATATCTCCCTCACGATCTGCGCCTCGGCGGGAAAGCTCATCGTCGTATAGGGATGGTCCCAGTCGCCGACGACGCCCAGCCGCTTGAATTCCTCCCGCTGCACTGAGAGCCAATGCTCGGCATAGGCGCGGCATTCGCCGCGGAACGCGATGATGGCCTGCGAATCCGAGAAATCGGGCTTGGTCTTGCCCTTGCTTGTGTAGAATTCCTCCTCGACCTTCCATTCGATCGGCAGACCGTGACAGTCCCAGCCGGGAACGTAGTTGGATTCCCGGCCGGTCATCTGATGTGACCGCACGACGATATCCTTCAGCGTCTTGTTGAGCGCTGTGCCGATGTGGACATTTCCGTTGGCGTAAGGCGGCCCATCGTGGAGAACGAATTTCGGCCGGGCCTTGCCGCTCTCGCGCAGCGCCCAATAGAGATTCTCGCGCGCCCAGCGAGCGAGAATCTCCGGCTCCTTTTGCGGCAGACCCGCGCGCATGGGAAAATCCGTCTTCGGCAGGAAGAGCGTGCGCGAGTAGTCGAGGCCTGAGACGGGCGCGTCGGACATGGGATCGGAAGCCAAATTCTGGGTTCGCGGCGGGGAGGGGTCGGATTAAAGGATTTGCCGCAATTCGCCAAATCCAAACTCGCCCCTGACCGCCAAAATGGCGCGTGCGCGTTCCTTGTCGCGCTCCATCTCGGCCGCGAGCGAAGCGATCGAATCGAACTTGCGCTCGTCGCGGATGCGCTCGACGAACTCGACTCTCATTTCGCGCCCGTAGAGGTCTCCGTCGAAATCGAGGAGATGAACTTCAAGCAATGGCGGGCCGTCATCGACCGTCGGCCGGGTCCCAAAGCTGGCGACGGCTGGAAAAGCGCGCCCCGCGACCCGCGCCACGACCGCATAGATTCCGTGCGCGAGCCGGTTTGTCGATTCGAGCGCGATATTGGCCGTCGGAACACCAAGGGTTCGTCCGAGCCTCTGGCCGTGAATGACCTGGCCTTGAATCGAATAGTTGCGCCCGAGTCCGCGCGCTGCCGCCGCGACGTCGCCTTGCTCTAGAGCCTTGCGAATGGCGCTGGAGGAGACGACGCAGGCCGCTTCTTGAACGCGGGCTTCGACCTTCGCAACGATCTCTACGGCAAAGCCGTGCCTTCGCCCGGCCTCGGTCAGCGTGGCGGGCGAACCGGACCGGCCCTTGCCGAAATGAAAGTCCCCCCCGACTACGACAGCGGCGACGCCGAGCCGAGCCACAAGAACCTTGGCGACGAATTCGTCTGCGCTCATCGCCGCGAGGGAGGCGTCAAAGCGGATAACGACGATGCCGTCGAGCCCGAGCTTGGCGCATATTTCCGCTTTGTCCCGTGCCGTCGTCAGTCGGAATGCGACCGGTCGCGTCGCGAAAAAGTCCGCCGGATGCGGCTCGAAGGTCAGGATGGCGCTGGGCGCCGATCGCTCCCGGGCGATGGCCACGGCGCGCTCGACGACCGCCTGATGACCGAGATGCAGGCCGTCGAAATTTCCGATGGCGTAAACTGCGCCTTCCAGTCCATGCGGCGGCGCCGTCGGGTCCGTGGCGAGGACGAAGCCGCTGGTCATTGGGTCCTGCCGATCCCAAGGTTCGACCGGCCTGTTCCGTCGTTTCGCAAGCCGCGCAACCTGTGTCGACCTCCTGATCCGGTCATTGCGAGGGAGGCCTCGGCTCGGGCGTCGGCGGAACGCTGAGAACGCCTTCGCCGTCAAGCACGATTTCATCGCCCACGCGGCACTCGCAATGCAATCGGACGCGGCGGTTCTTCTCGGTCAGTTCAACCACCTCCACGTTAACGTCGACAACGTCGCCGATTTTGACCGGACCGAGAAAGCGCAAGGTCTGGGAGATATAGACCGCGCCCGGTCCCGGCAGCCGCATGCCGATAACGCCGGATATGAGGCTCGCGGTGTAGAGGCCATGGACAATCCGACCGCCGAATCGGGTCTTCCTCGCGAAGTGCTCGGAAAGGTGGATCGGATTGTGGTCGCCCGAAAGCTCGGCGAACCCGATCACGTCCTCATTCTCAACCGTTTTGCGGATCGTCGCGCGCATGCCGATCGCAAGGTCTTCGAAATAGAGCGTCCGAAACAGCGGATTCTTCATGCGGCGAAGAGACCTTCAACTGACGGCCGACGACGATCGAACGACGACGGTCAATCCGTGAACCCGCCGTGACGACCGTCTACGGCAGAAGCGCGCGAATCGCGGCGATCGGCCACAACGCATTTTCCTGGTACAGCCGTTGCAGTTCAACGGGATCGGCCGGCGACGCCGGCGACTCCCCATGCAAAGACCGATGTATGCCGCCGGTGACGAACAGCGCGTCCAGGCCGGCGCGCTCCGCACCGGATATGTCCGTTCTCATACCGTCGCCGATCGCAAGCACCCGACCCCTCTCGACAGCAGCGCCTCTGGCCCGTTCCGCAAGCGTCAAGGCTCGATCGTAAATCGGCGCGTAGGGCTTGCCGGCATAGAGGACCGGTCCTCCAAGCTCTTCATATCTACGCGCCAGCGCGCCGGCGCAATAAATGAGTGTTTCGCCCCGGTGGATGACGATGTCCGGGTTGGCGCATATCATCGTCATTCCGCGCGCCGCCATCGCTCGCAGCTCCAGTTCGTAATCGTCGGGCGTTTCGCTCTCGTCGTTTCTGAGACCGGTGCAGAGCGCATATTGCGCGTCTTCGAGACCGAGGAGCCTCGGCCGATCGCCTGTCGCCTGTGCGACAGCGTCGAAAAGGCTCAGGTCGCGTCCCGGTCCGATGTGAAGCAGCCGGTCTCCAGGCTGCTCCTCCATCAATCCAATGGTCACATCGCCAGAAGTCACGATGGCGTCAAACGCTTCCGGCGGAACCCCAAGTCTCAGCACCTGCTGGCGGACGGGCGGCGAGGGCCGTGGAGCGTTGCTGATCAGCACCACCGCGCCGCCGCGCCGCCTAAATGACGTAAGCGCCGCCGACGCTGGCGGGAACGAGGCCACTCCGTTGTGGAGGACGCCCCAGATATCGCAAAGAATCGCCTCATAGCGATCGGAGATCTCGCCGAGGCCGCTGATTTGCCGGACGAACTGCGCCTGTTCCTGCCTCATTGCCTGGGCTCGGCTAGGCGACGGCTGCGCTCGTGTCAAGGCGAGGATCAGCGGCGCCCGCGCGACGTTTCCAGTTCGGCCCGGCTGCTTGACGCGGTTCGAGAGGGTTCCTAGCTATGGGACAGCGGCAAGCAAGCCGTCTTCGAGGGCGCCATGTCATCATTAACGGCCAAAGTCACCGACGCGAGTTTCGAGACCGACGTCATCAAGTCCGACGATCCGGTCGTTGTCGATTTCTGGGCGGAATGGTGCGGGCCTTGCCGCATGATCGCGCCGGCGCTCGAAGAAATCGCGACTGAAATGAATGGCAAAGTGAAGATCGCCAAGCTCAATGTCGACGAAAACCCGGGCGTCGCGGGTAAATATGGCATCCGCTCGATCCCGACGCTGATGGTGTTCAAAGGGGGCAAGCACGTAGCGACCAAGACCGGCGCAGGCCCGAAGAGCGAATTGTCTCGCTGGATCAACGCTTCCCTCTGAGCGACGCTGGGCGGGCGGCGGTCAAATCGGAATGCGCACCGCCGCCCTAAGGCCCCCCATGGGGCTATCGGACAGTGTAATGTCGCCTCCATGCGAGCGGGCGATGTCTCTCGCGATCGCAAGGCCCAGCCCCGCCCCGCCCTCGTCCTGATTACGCGCCTCGTCGAGGCGGTAGAAGGGCCGGAAGACGTCCTCCCGATGCGCCGGAGCGATCCCCGCCCCGTCGTCGTCAACGACGATCGATACGAATTGGGCTTCGCGGGTCGCAGAAACGCGAACGCTGTCGGCGTGACGCTGGGCGTTGGCGATCAGATTGCCGACGCAGCGCTTCATCGCCATGGGCCGGACGCGGATGTCGAGATCGCCCCGTGTCTCGACGCGAAGCTCAGCGCCGTGACGCTCCGAATCCGCCCGTAGGTCATCGAGGATCGAGGCGACATTGATTCGCGTGGTCGACTCGCCCGCGTCCCCTCGGGCGAAGGCGAGGTATCCTTCGAGCATCTGCCCCATTTCATCGACATCCTTCTGGAGCAGCTCGCTGTCGGCGGAATTGTCGAGCAGGGCCAAGGAAAGTTTGAATCGGGTCAGCATCGTCCGCAGGTCATGACTGACGCCGTTCAGCATCGCGGTCCGCTGCTCGGTCGCTCGCTCGATCCGGCGCTTCATTTGGATGAAGGCGTGGCCCGCCTGCCGGACTTCGCGCGCGCCATGCGGACTGAAGTCGAGATCCCGGCCCTTGCCGAAGTCCTCCGCCGCTCGCGCCAGACGCAAAATGGGCCGTATCTGATTGCGAAGAAAAATGATCGCGACAGTCAGAAGGACGATCATCGCGCCCAGCATCCAGAGCACGAAAATATGGGCGTTCGCCTCGTAAGCCAGAGCACGGCGAGTCACCAGGCGCAGCACTCGGCCGCCGAGATCGACGCGTATTTCCATCAACCCCGACCGGCCCACGGTATCGAGCCAGAATGGCTGCGCCACCTGCTTTCTAATCTCGTTGGGAAGGATCCGCGTCAGCGGATCCAATGCCCCGTAGAAGGATCGAGGCATGAGCGGCGGCAAAGGGCCCGCCGGCAGCAAGGTCGCGTCCATGCGGAACCTTTCCGAGGCCAGCTTGGTCAGAAAGGCGCCGTCATCGGAGGGAGGGAGTTTCTGATAAAGGTCGGTCAGCGCTCCGACGTCACGCGCAACCGCCTCGGAAAGCCGGCGGGTCACCAGATCCCAGTGATGCTGCATGAACGCGAACGTCACCGCGGTTTGCAGCAGAACCATCGGTACGATCACGATGAGGAGCGAGCGCTTATAGAGGCCCTTGGGCAGCAACTCGGCGACCGCGCGCGCCGCGCGCCGCCAGAGCATGCGGATCTGCGCGAGCAATCGCAGATTGCGGAACGCGGCTCGTTCCCTCATCGGTCCGCTATAAGTCGATATCCCGCCCCCCTGGCCGTTTGCAGATAAGTCGGATTGGCGGGATCTTGCTCGATCTTCCGCCGCAGGCGATTGACGAGGACGTCGACCGTTCGCTCCTGCGCGGCGCCTCCCGATCCCGACAACGCCTCGCGAGAAACGATGGCGCCGACATTGGCGCTGAGCAGTCGAAGCATCTCGCGCTCACGTTCCGTGATGCGAATCGCCTCGTCGCCCGCACGTAGCTCTCCGCGCTCGAGCGAGAAGGCGAACCGTCCGAAGCGTACGACCGCCGTCTCGGGACGGCCGACCGCCGCGGCCCGGGTGCGTCGAAGCACCGAGCCGATCCGCAGGAGCAGTTCGCGCGGCTCGAACGGCTTCGTGAGATAGTCGTCGACGCCAATTTCGAGTCCGCGCACCCGATCCTGCGGTTCGCCGCGCGCTGTCAGCATCAGAATCGGAACTTGCGAACGCACGCGCAGGGCGGCGGCGAAATCGAACCCGTTCTCGCCGGGCATCATGACGTCGAGCACGATGATGTCGAAGGCCAATCCGTCTAGAAACCCGCGGGCCTCGGCCGCTGTCGCCGCGACGGTAACCCTATGGCCGTTCTTCATCAGGTAGCTCGACAGCAGCGCGCGCAGCCGCCGATCGTCGTCGACCACGAGGACATGGGCGGCGTCGTCCTGGAACGAAGTCGCTGTCGAACTCACCGCGCCTGACCCACTCGCTTCGGAGGCTCACGCCGACCGGCAGCGTCGCCCGCGTGCTTCTGGGGATCGATCATCGCGGTCAAAAAGGCGAGCGCCGACTCGGCGCCCCAGTCGCCCAGTTGTTCGAGCGCCAACGCGAACCGCCGTGTCTGAACCTCGGCCAGTCTCAGGGCCAGGCGCTCGCCGTCGGGGGTCGCATAGAGCTGGCGCCGGCGCCGGTCGAGAGCGCCAGCCCGGATCTCGACGAAGTTCTTGTCGACGAGCTCCCGCAAGACGCGATTGAGGCTTTGCTTGGTGATCCGCAAGATCTCCAGAAGCTCGGCGATCGTCAGGCCTGGTCGCCGGCTGACAAAATAGAGGACGCGGTGATGGGCGCGCCCGAACCCATAGGCTTCGAGCAGCCGATCGGCGTCGCCGACAAAGTCGCGATAGGCGAAGAAGAACAATTCGATCAATTCGTACATCGGCTCATCGCCGCGGCGCGACTGCGCAGCGGGATCGGCCCTTGACGCGTCTGACGACATGGACGAGCCCATTAGGTCAGTAGTGTTGACATAATTCGGCCCTTTTGCTAGCCTACTGGCGACAATTGACCCAATCCATGTAACTCCAATCGCTCAAAAACCAAACCGATCTGCTTCGAAGGAGAGGAACGCGAGATGGCAGCCCAGACGTTTGACGATCGCGACGGATGGATATGGTTCGACGGTCAAATGGTCGACTGGCGCGAAGCCAAAATTCATGTGCTGACCCACGGGCTGCATTATGCGAGCGCGGTCTTCGAGGGCGAACGCGCCTACGGCGGGCATATTTTCAAGTCGTCGGACCATTCACGGCGACTGAGGGAATCCGCCCGAATCCTCGACTTCGAGGTGCCCTGGAGCGTGGCCGAGATCGACGCCGCCAAGGCCGAAGTCCTCAAGCGAAACCATCTCGTTGACGCCTATGTGCGGCCGATCGCCTGGCGCGGGTCGGAGATGATGGGCGTCACCGCGCAGCACAACAAGATCCACCTTGCGATCGCGGTGTGGGACTGGCCGAGCTACTTCGATCCCGCCCAGCGGATGAAAGGCATCCGCCTCGACATCGCGGATTATCGGCGGCCCGACCCCGCGACAGCTCCGGCGATGGCGAAAGCGGCCGGCCTCTATATGATCTGCACGATTTCGAAGCACCGCGCGGAGCGCCGCGGATATGCCGACGCCCTGATGATGGACTGGCAGGGCCGGGTCGCGGAATGCACCGGCGCCAACGTGTTTTTCGTCAAGAACGGCGTGATCCATACCCCGATCGCCGATTGCTTCCTCGCCGGAATCACCCGGGCGACGGTGATCGACCTCGCGCGCAAGCGCGGCTTTGAAGTCATCGAGCGGCGTATTCTCCCCGCCGAGCTCGGCGAATTCGACGAGTGCTTCATCACCGGCACCGCCGCCGAGGTGACGCCGGTCGGCGAAATCGGCCCGCATGTCTTCAAGCCCGGGGCCGTGACCTCGGCGCTGATCGACGCTTATACCGAGGAGGTCAATCCGAGAACCAAGGCCGCCTGAGGCGCGGACTTTCACAAACCGCGCTTCGGCGGCGTGAAGGATTTTCCAAGGCGCGGGAAGAAAAATCCAAATCGGAGGGAAGGAAATTCCAAGCGAGGGGAAGAAAAATTCAAGGATTCCGCTTCCGCTGATTGAGATTTTTCAATGTCTTAACCCCGGAATCGAGGGGACTGCCCCCTTCGAACCCCCGGGCCGGCGGCTCGACGGGCCTGACAGTCAAACAGCGCGAGGAGCCTGCGCTCCTCGTTCGCCCCGAACGGCAATGCCGGCTCGGGCGCCGGCCGGCACAATAGCACTCCTTTCTGAATATCGCAAAAAAGCGGCGAATTTTCTTCGTCGCCCGCTCGGGGGCCTCAACGTCTGCAGCGCTGGCGAAGTCCGCTATGCGGCGGCGACAAAACTGTCCATGACCAGTTTTCGACCGGCCTTGTCGAAATCGACGGTCAGCTTGGGGCCGTCGACGGCCACGACCTCGCCAGGGCCGAATTTATTGTGAAACACCCGCGTTCCCGGGTGGAAGCCCGAAGAGGACGAGCCATGGCCATAAGCCGTCCCTTCAATGATCGGGCCTGAAGGTCTCGCGCTTCGCGAGCCCGATCCGACAGAATCGCGCGACCGCGCCTCGGCGCGACGCCAGCCGGGCGTGTCGTAACGAGAGGCGAACCCGCTTTCCGGACCGGTCGCCGGCCAGGAGCCGTAGCCTCCGGCCGAACCGGCGGATTCCTGGAATTCGACATGCTCCTCGGGCAATTCCTGGATGAAGCGGGATGGCGCCGACGCCTGCCAGAACCCGCGAACTCGCCGGTTGAGGGCGTAGTAGATCCTTGCCTGCCGGCGGGCCCGGGTCAGGCCCACATAGGCAAGCCTGCGCTCCTCCTCGAGCCCGGCAAGGCCATTGTCGTCCAGCGATCGCTGATGAGGAAAAAGACCCTCCTCCCAGCCGGGCAGAAAGACGATGTCGAACTCCAGCCCCTTCGCGGCATGAAGGGTCATGATCGAGACGCGCTCGCCCTCCTCGCCGCCGTCGACGTCCATGACTAGCGACACATGCTCGAGAAAGGCTTGAAGATCGGGAAATTCGCCCATCGACCGGATGAGCTCCTTCAGATTGTCGAGCCGTCCGGCCGCATCGGGCGTGCGCTCGGCTTTCCACATGTCGATGTAGCCGCTCTCCTCGAGCACGAGCTGCGCCAGCTCCTCATGCGGAAGCTGGCCCGCCTGACCGCGCCACCGCTCGAAGTCGTCGAGAAGTCCGCGCAGGATCTGCCGAGGACGCGGCTTCAGTTCCTCTGTTTCGACCAGGGCGCGCGCGGCCCGCATGAGCGAAAGCCCAGCGTGGCGGCCATATTGGTGCAGGGTCGCGAGCGTCGCCTCGCCGAGGCCGCGCCTCGGCTGGTTATAGATGCGCTCGAACGCGAGGTCGTCGTCGGGCTGGGCGACGCAGCGCAGATAGGCCAGCGCGTCCCGTATTTCCGCCCGCTCGTAGAATCGCGGACCGCCAATGACCTTATAGGGGAGCCCGAGCGCGATGAACCGCTCCTCGAATTCGCGCATCTGAAACGAGGCGCGCACCAGGATGGCGATGTCGTTTAAGGAAACGTCCTTGTGCTGGAACGCCTCGATCTCCTCGCCGACCAGCCTTGCTTCCTCCTGGGCGTCCGGAGCTTCGGCGACCTTCGGCCGGTCTCCGGGCGGCTTGTCGGTGAACAGCGTCTTGCCCAGCCGGCCGCGGTTGTGTGCGATCAGTCCGGAAGCGACCGCGAGGATGTGGCCGCCCGAGCGATAGTTTCGCTCGAGCCTGATCACTTTCGCGCCGGGAAAGTCCCTCTCGAACCTGAGGATGTTTTCGACGTCCGCGCCGCGCCACGCATAGATCGACTGATCGTCGTCGCCGACGCAGCACAGGTTGCCGTTGGCCCCCGCGAGGAGGCGGAGCCAGAGATATTGAACGACGTTCGTGTCCTGGTACTCGTCGACCAGGATGTAGCGGAACCGGCGCCGGAACGCCGCGAGAATGTCGGAGTGCTCGCGCATGAGCCTCAGCGGCTCGAGCAGGAGATCGCCAAAATCGACGGCGTTCAGCGCTTTCAGACGGGCCTGGTAGCTCTCATAGAGCCCTGCGGCCCGGCCGTTGGCGAAGCCGGCGGCTTCGCTCGGGGAAACATGCTCGGGATCTATGCCCCGGTTCTTCCATCCGTCGATGAGATTTGCGAGCGCGCGCGCCGGCCAGCGTTTTTCGTCCAGATTTTCCGCTTGCAGGAGCTGCTTGAGCAGGCGCAGCTGGTCGTCGGAGTCGAGGATGGTGAAATTGGGTCTTAGGCCCACAAGCTCAGCGTGCATGCGCAGGATCTTCGCGCCGATCGAATGGAACGTGCCGAGCCACGGCATGCCTTGCTCGGACCCTGTCAACGCGCCGACGCGCACCCGCATCTCGCGCGCGGCCTTATTGGTGAAAGTCACCGCCAGGATCTCATGGGCGCGCGCGCGGCCGGTGGCGATGAGATGGGCGATCCGGGCGGTAAGGACGCGCGTCTTGCCGACCCCCGCGCCGGCGAGAATGAGAACGGGGCCGTCGAGCGCTTCGACCGCGCGCCGCTGCTCTTCGTTCAGAGCATCGAGATAGGACGGTTCGGGGCGACGGGCGAGCGGCCCGGCGCGAGCAGCTTCGTGCGACCGCGGCGGCGACATGGCCGCCGGCCCGGATGTTTCTGATTCATGCGCCACGAATCGAATCATGCGCCGCCCGGCTGCGCGGCGCAACCTGAAACGCGAGCCTCTCTAAGGCTCGCGAAGACTGGCGCCGGGGGCGCCGCTAGTTCCAGTCTAGCCCCGCCCTCTGGGCGTGCTCGACCGCCTTGCGCATCGCGCTCGAGAACCCGGCTTCGCCCACCGCTTCCGGCATGACCCAGAAATGCCCGTCTGGCGCGCCGCCCGCGAACGTCCCGGCGTAGACCGTGAGCGTCAGCGCAAAGTGGGTGAAGACCTGCTCGACCGTCCCCGGCAGCCGGCGCCAGCTTGCGCTGACCGGGCCGAGGTCGGCCAACTCGCCTTGCGGGCCCTCGCGCGTCCACGGCGTGCCCGGCAGCTCAACTGTCGAGGCGAGAAGCCCATGGGCCGGACGGCGGCGAACGAGAAAAGCCCCGTCCGCGCGGTGGGCGAAGAACACCGCGCCCTCCCGGCGCGGTTTCGTGGCCGCCCCGGCGCGGCGAGGATAGGCCTCCGGGCGCCCGGTCCTGAACGCCCCGCAATCCTGGGCTAACGGGCAGGAGTGACAATCGGGATTGCGGGGCCGGCAGATCATGGCCCCGATATCCATCAGCGCCTGGGCGAAATCGCCGTTTCGCCGGCTTGGCGCGAGCGCCCGCGCCGCCGCCTCGATTTCTCCTCTCGCTTGCGCGATCGGTTCGTCGAGCGCGATCAGGCGCGCGAGAATGCGGGCGATGTTGCCGTCGACCGGCGCGGTCGTTTGCCCGAAGGCGATCGCCGCAATCGCGGCGGCGGTATAGGCGCCGATGCCGGGCAGGGCGCGCAACTCCGCCTCCTCGCTTGGAAATCGCCCGCCGCGGCGAGCGATTTCCTGGGCGCAGGCGTGGAGGTTGCGCGCCCGTGCGTAATAGCCGAGGCCCGCGAACGCGCTGACCACGGCCTCGAGCGGCGCGGCGGCCAGATCCTCGACCTGCGGCCATTTCGCGATGAAGGTCTGGTAGTAAGGCGCCGCCGCCTGGGCGGTCGTCTGTTGCAGCAGCACTTCGGAGAGCCACACCTGGTAAGGATTGGGCGTCTCGCCGTCAGCGGCGCGCCAGGCGAGCACGCGCCGATGGCGATCCCACCAATGAAGCGTCCGAGCGACAATCGCCTTTCGCTTTGCCTTCCCTCCGAGCGCGCTTACATTGCCGCCCATGCGATCGAATCCATGCCCCAGGTTGAAGCGATGATGAAGCCGGCGCGCCGTGGCGCCAAGCGGCTGGCGGAATTCACCCCCGGGCTGATCTCGGAGGCCTTGGCCGCGCGTGGGCTCGGCGAAGCGAGCCTGATCGCGGACTGGCCGGCGATCGTCGGCGAGACCTTCTCCCGTCACGCCCGCCCGATCGAGCTCCAGTGGCCGCCGCGCGCCGCCAAGCGCGATCCCGAAGCGCCGGCGCGGCCCGCGACCCTGGTGCTCCGGGTCGAGGGCGCATTCGCGCTCGAGGCGCAGCATAGCGCCTCGGTCATCGTCGCCCGGGTGAACGCCCATCTCGGCTGGCGCTGCATCGATAAGATCGCCTTCCGCCAAGGCCCGCTGCCGCCGGTCAAGGACAGGCGCCGCGGCGCGCCGGCCCCGTCCGATGCGGCTCAAGCCGCGGCGCGCGCCGCCGCCGCGCCGATCGAGAACGAGGACTTGCGCGAGGCGGTCGCCCGGCTCGGCGCGCGGGCGATCGACAAGTCGGCGCGCCTCACCGGGCCGCAACACGGCCGAGCCGTCAAGGGGGACTGAGGGCTTGGTCTCCCGCCATCCGCTGGCCGGGCGCACGATCGCGCGCATGAACGGGGCCGGCAACAAGATCCTGGTCCTCGACCTCAGGGGCGCGCTCGTTCGGCCGGCGCCTGCGGAGGCGCGCGCCATTCATCGCGCGCCTCATCTCGACTACGATCAGATGATGGTCATCGGCGATCCGCGGACGGCGGGGACCGTGGCCGAGGTCACCATCTTCAACAACGACGGCACGCTGGCCGGCGCTTGCGGCAACGGGACGCGCTGCGTCGCCGACCGGCTGTGCCGCGAGCTTGGGGTCGGCGCCGTCAGGATCGAGACCGAGGCCGGCGTCATCGCCTGCGAGCGGCTGGGCCCGTGGTGCTACCGGGTCGACATGGGCCCGCCGCGGCTCGGCTGGGCGGACATTCCGCTCGCGCGCGCCGTCGGCGACACAACGCGGGTCGACCTTTGGCCCGAGGGCGGCGGACCTCGCGCGCTGGGACCCGCCTCGGCCGTCAATATGGGAAACCCGCACGCAGTGTTCTTCGTCCCCGATCTCGAGCGCATCGATGCGGCGGAGCTCGGACCCAGAATCGAAGCTCATCCGATGTTCCCGGAAAAGGCCAACGTCACCTTCGCTCAGGTGATCGCGCGCGACGAGGTCAAGGCGCGGGTCTGGGAACGCGGGGTCGGGCTCACGCTCGCCTGCGGCTCGGCCGCCTGCGCGACATTGGTCGCGGCGTCGCGTCTGGGGCTGATGGAGCGTAAGGGGACCGTGCGTCTGCCGGGCGGCGAACTCGTCATCGAGTGGGGCGACGCCGACGACCATGTGCTTATGACCGGCCCGGTCGAATACGAGGGCGCATTCGTTCTCGACGACGCATTGCTTGAAGCCCCCGCGCCGTGAACCTCGGCGGGAGCGTTGACGATCGCGCGCGCCGGCCCTCAGGCCGCGTCGACGCGGTCGACTGCGCCCGCGGCCTGGCGCTCATCGGCATGGCGGTCTATCACCTGACCTGGGATCTCGCCGACTTTCGCCTCGTCTCACCCAATCTGCCGTTCACGCCGGGAATGCGGCTCCTCTCCCATGTCGTGGCGAGCGTCTTTCTGGCGCTGGTCGGCGTGTCGCTGGTCCTCGCCCATCGCAAGGGCTTCGACCGGCCCGCCTTCTGGCGGCGGTTCGCGATCGTCGCCGGCGCGGCGGCGCTGGTGACGACAGGCAGCGTGGCCTTCGCTCCCGGCGAGGGCATCTTCTTCGGCATCCTGCATTGCATCGCCGTCGCGAGCCTCATCGCCGCGCCATTCGTGGCCGCGCCCGCGTGGGCGAGCCTTGCGGTCGGCCTCGCCGCGATCGCCGCGCCGTTCGTGGTCCACTCGACGCTGTTCGATCCGCCCTGGTTTCTCTGGATCGGGCTCGGCGAAGCGCTGCCCAACACCCTCGACTGGCGCCCGCTCCTGCCCTGGGCGGGCGTGGTGTTCCTCGGCCTCAGCCTCGCCCGGGCGCCCGGGGCGATGGCCTGGCTGACCTCGCCGGGGCGCTGGCGCGCCGAATCCGCTGCGTCGCGCGCGGCGTGCTTCGCCGGCCGGCATAGCCTGCCGATCTATCTCATCCACCAGCCGATCCTGATCGGGCTTCTGACTGCGCTCACCGCCTGGGGACCGCTCGCGCCGAAAGCGGACATGAGCGACTTTCTTTCGTCGTGCCAGCGCGCCTGCGTCGCGGAGGGACGGGCGGCCGACGAATGCGCGACGGGCTGCCGCTGCGTGGCCGACGCCGTCGGGCGCTCGGGCGACGCCGACCGGCTCGCGACGCTCAACCCCGAGCGCAGGGCCGACCTCAAGCGGCTCGCCGACGGGTGCATGGGGCGGTAAGGCGGCGCGCTCGCCTTCGGATCAGGCCCGCGCCGACGTCTCGGCGACGATGGCGAGCGGCAGGACCTCGAGTGTGCCGCCCGACACCCGCTTGGTCTCGTCGGTATAGGCCTTGAAGAAATCGCGGCTCTGGAGCGCCTTCGAGGCTTCGTCGTCCGCGGTCGCCGCGAGGTGATAGTACTCACCGGAGCCGTTGTCCGCTCGCATGCAGCGGTAGGAAATCCGGCCGTTCAGGGTCGCGTCGGCCTCGACGGCGGCGATGAACCGCGCGATGTGCTCGCGCCACGCCGCTTCGGATCCATCCTTGAAGCGATATTTGATGAGAAAATGTTTCATTGGGCGCTCCTGTTCCGATCCGACCTTCGCCGTTGAACTGGACGTCAGACTTGCGCATGAAGAAGCGTTCCTGCAAGTATGGACAAAAATGATAGTATGGGAGAATCGGGGGAGTGTGGAATCTTCGATGAATGTTCAGCCAAAGACACCGGCGGCAAGGCAAGCAGCCCAGCCGCACGGCTGCCCGGTGATGGCGTTTCAGGCCATGATCAGCGGCAAATACAAGATCCGGATCTTGTGGGACCTCAGGGACGGACCTCGCCGCTATAGCGAGATCAGGACCGGCCTCTTGAGCGGCGCGACGGGAACCCGGGAAATCGCGCCCCGCGTCCTGAGCCGGGAGCTGAAGGCGCTTGTCGAAGCCGGGATGATCGCGCGCAAGGATTACGGCGTCGTTCCACCCAGGGTCGAATACCGATTGATGGAAAAAGGGGAGCGCTTCGTGCCGATCATCGCTGCGATCCGGGAGTGGGGCGGGCGCCATCTCGGCGGTTCCCCAGGCGAGGAGCTGGCTCGCAACTGAGCCCCGTTGGACTCATTTCGCCTGTCATGCCCGCGTCATTCCGTTTTGATCGTATTACGCCAATTTTCGTTCGCCTCGCGGGGCTCGCTCATTATACTCTGTCAGATATATCGGGCCGCGAGTTCGATTTGGCGCCTGGAAAACACCGAAATTCGATACATCGGCGAGGGTCATCAGTCGGCTCGGGGCGGCGATGAGGAGACTTGGAATTGCATTGCTGGCGGCCGTCGCGTTCGCCAGCTTTGCCCACGCGGCCGATCTTCCGACGACGAAGGCGCCCGAAAAAGCCAAGCCGAATTGCTGGGCGAGCGTTTGGGACTGGCTCAACACCTCTGCAGCCGACTGCCCAATCAGCGCTTACGGGATCACGCTCTACGGCACGCTCGACCTCAACGCCAGCTATCTCCACGAAGGTGTTGAGAAAAGTCCGGCCGCCGACAAGATTAATTACGGCATTCAGAGGAACGCCTACGAGAGCAAATGGCTAGCGGGTTACAACGGCCTCAGCACCTCGGTGATCGGCCTCAAGATGAAGGAGGACCTTGTCCGCGTCGGTCTGCCGGGTTGGTCGTTGATCGGCGTCCTGGAAGCGGGCGTCAACCCTTATTCGGGCATGTTCTTCAACGGTCCGCGCTCGCTCGCGGATAACAACGCCAGGTCGGCGGGCGCATTTCCGTTTCAGAACGCGAACTTCGACGGTAGCCGCGCCGGCCAATGGGACAACTCGCAAGGCTATTTGGGCATCAGCAATCCCGTCTATGGCACGCTCACCTTCGGTCGCACCAATTCGCTCGCTCTCGACGTCACGTCCGCTTACGACCCCGTCGCTTCAACGGCGTTCTCGACACTCGGCTTTTCAGCGTCCTTCGCCGGCTTCGGAACCAGTCCAACGGCGCGTCCGAACACCGCCTTCACCTATCGCCTGACCTATCAGAGTTTCCGCGCCGCGTTTCAGGCGCAGGTCGGCAGCTATGGAATCGGCAACGCCACGAACGGAATGTATCAAGGGCAACTCGGCTTCGACTTCGGGTCGCTTTCCATCGACGGGGTTCTGAGCTGGGCGAAAGACGCGGTCTCGCTATCGTCGTTCGGCGGTTCGAGTAACGCCTGCATCACGCCCGCCAATTGCTTCATCAATATTAACAATCAGTTTTTCGATCCCAACTCGGTCCTCAAGGCGACCCTGTCCAACAATTTCGGCGCCGAGCTGGTCGCCAAATACAAATGGGACCCATTCACATTCTACGGCGGCTGGATCTATGCGCGGCAGATGAATCCGTCCGACGACTTCTTGACTGGCTTTCCAACTATTGCCCAAGGCATCTTTGTGCCCCCGGGCTCGTTCAACAGCAGCGGCGTCTACACCAACTCGGCGGTCACAGTTAACAACTTCGATATCCAGAAGGTCCTGAACACGTTCTGGTTCGGCGTCAGGTGGAAGATACGGAGCGACCTGGAGGCTATGGGCGGTTTCTATTATCAGAACCAGAACAACTTCAACCCCAGCGCGTGCACGGGCTCGGGCGCTTTCATCAGCAGCAGCAAATGCGGCGGCAGCCAGGACGGAATATCGTTCCTGCTCGATTGGAAACCGGTCAAGCGCGTGGACATCTACGCCGGCGTCCTGGTCAGCAACGTCTACGGCGGTCTTGCCAACGGCTTCTATTCGACCTCGACCGTCCTCATCCCGGGAACGACCACCGCCTTTAGCGTCAATACGGCCCGGACACAGAACTACGACCCGACAGTCGGCATCCGCGTCCGGTTCTGAAAGCGGGCCGCCCCAGCGAGGACCGTCAATCCGGCGTGTTGCCGTCGATGCAGCCCTTGTTGCAGTCGTCCGGGTCTTCGCTCAACCCATCCTCGTCGCCCTTGCCATCCGGGTAAGGGGCGACATGTGGCAAGGACAAACCAAATGGATTCGCCGCAGGCGCTGCCGGGGCCGCGACAGGGGTCGGCGCGGGTGCCGCGAAGCGGTGATGCACGGCGTGATGCGGACCCTTCAAGCGGTGGACTTGAGAATGGTGATAGGGGGTGGTCTGCGCTGCGGCGACAACCGGGGCCGCCAGCAATCCGGCGAGAACAAGCGCCATGAGTGTCGAGGTGCTCACGTCACCCTCCAGCGCCTGAGCGCATGATGCGGACCGACAATCGGCTCGAGGCCGCGCTAATGTTTAGTCGTTTCCCACGTCATTGTGTCGAAGCGATGAGCTGCGGGCAGGACTAGTCCAGGCCGACCATCACATCGGTCGCCTTGATGACCGCATAGGCCTTCTCGCCCTTCTTGAGATTAAGCTCATCGACCGCCTCATTGGTGATCGACGCCGTCACGACCGCGCCGCCGCCGAGGTCGATGCGGACATGGGCAGTCGTCGCGCCTTTGGTCACGTCGATGATCGTTCCGCGAAGCTTATTGCGCGCACTGATTTTCATGGACGTTCCCTCCCTTGGGATTTGCCGGGCCATCGATCGCGCGCTATGTATCACGCCATATAACGGCTGGCAAATCCTCGAAAGCATGGGGAGATCATCCTTGAGGCTGACTGCGTTCGTCTTGGCGCTTGGCGCGCTTTTCGCCTCGCTGGCATGGCCTGCCGAGTCGGGGCAGACCCACGTCGCCGTCGCCGCCAACTTCACCGAGCCGGCGAAAGAGATCGCGGCTTTGTTCAAAGAGAAGACGGGCCACGAGGCGGTGCTGATCTTCGGCGCGTCAGGATCGTTCTTCACCCAGATCACCCACGGCGCGCCGTTCGAGGTGTTCCTGTCCGCCGATGCCGACCGCCCGAAGGCGGCGATCGACGGCGGGTTCGCGGTCGCCGAAAGCCTGTTCACCTACGCAGTCGGCAAGCTTGTGCTGTGGAGCCGGGTGATCGACGTGACCGATGGCGAAGCGGCGCTTAAGGCCGGCCAGTTCATGAAGCTCTCGATCGCCAATCCTGTCGCCGCGCCGTACGGAACCGCGGCGGTCGAAGCCATGAAGGCGCTCAACGTCTATGATGCGCTCAAAACCAAGATCGTGCAGGGCAACAGCATCGCGCAGGCGTTCCAGTTCGTCGACACTCGGAACGCCGAGGTCGGCTTCGTCGCCCTTTCGCAACTTTTTGGTGTCGCGACGGGAACGCGCTGGGAGGTTCCGCAAACACTCTATTCGCCGATCCGGCAGGACGCGGTGCTCCTGAAGACAGGCGCGGACAGCGAGGCGTCCAAGGCGTTCCTGGACTTCCTCAAAGGGCCGGAGGCGCGCGCGATCATCGAGCGGTTCGGCTACGCGCTGAAGTGAGCGCGACGTGTTCGGCCTTCCGTCAGAGATCTGGACCCCGATCCAACTCACGCTCGAACTCGCGGCCATCACGACGTTCTCGCTGCTCATCGTCGCGACGCCGCTCGCCTGGTGGCTTGCGCGCTCAAGGGCATGGTTCAAAGAGGCCGCCGCTGCTATCGTCTCGATACCGATGGTGCTGCCGCCGACGGTGCTCGGATTCTACCTCCTGATTGCGCTTGGACCCGACGGGCCGGGCGGGGCCATCGCCTCCCTGTGGGGGGCGCGCACGCTTGCCTTCACCTTCACCGGCCTCGTCATCGGCTCGATCATTTCGTCGATGCCGTTCGTCGTGCAGCCGATCCGCAACGCATTCGCCGCCATTGGTGACCGGCCGCTCGAAGTCGCGGCCACCTTGCGGGCTTCGCCCCGGCGCGCCTTCTGGACCGTGGCGCTGCCGCTCGCGAGCCCCGGCCTCTTGACCGGCGCGGTGCTCGGCTTCGCCCACACGGTCGGCGAGTTCGGCGTCATCCTGATGATCGGCGGCAACATCCCCGGCCGCACCAGGGTCATGTCGACCGCCATCTTCGACTTCACCGAGACGATGCGCTGGCGCGAGGCCAACATCCTGGCGGGCGGCATGGTCGTCTTCGCCTTCGCCGTCATCCTGACGATGATCCTCCTGGAGAAACGCTTCGCGCGGGCCCGCGCATGAGCGAAGGCGAGACGATCGAGGTTGCCTTCAAGGGGACGCTCGGCAAGTTTTCCCTCGACGCCGGCTTCACCGCGCCGGCGAATGGCGTCACCGCCCTGTTCGGCCCGTCGGGCTGCGGCAAGACCACCGTGCTGCGCTGCATCGCCGGACTCACGCGGGTCAGCGTCGGAATTTGCATCGTCGGCGGCGACGTCTGGCAGGATCGGGACGGCGCGTTCCTGCCAACTCACCAGCGTCCGCTCGGCTATGTGTTTCAGGAAGCGAGCCTATTCGCGCATCTCTCGGTCCGCCGCAACCTCGTGTTCGGCGCGCCGCGCGGCGATGGCGAGGCTGGCCGCGGACGAATTGGCTTCGACGAAGTGGTCGAGCTCCTCGGCATCACGGGACTGCTCGACCGCGCTCCGGCCAGGCTTTCCGGCGGCGAGCGCCAGCGGGTCGCGATCGGGCGGGCGCTGCTGTCGCAGCCTAAGCTTCTCCTGATGGACGAGCCGCTGTCGGCGCTCGACCGGGCGACCAAGGACGAGATCCTGCCGTTCCTCGAGCGGCTGCGCGACCGGCTGTCGCTGCCGATCGTCTACATCACCCACTCGATCGCCGAGGTCGAGCGGCTCGCCGACCAGATCGTGCTGATGGACAAGGGCCGGGTGATCGGAGCGGGACCGCTCGACGAATTGCAGAGCGACCCGGCCCTGCCGCTGGCGGTCGCGCGCGACGCCGCGGTCACGCTCGACGGCATTATCGCAGCGCACGACGGCGGCTATGGCCTCCTAACCTTGAACGTGCGCGGCGGCGCGCTCATCGCGCCCGCGCCGCAAGCCGCGATCGGCGAGCATCGGCGCATCCGCGTCATCGCCGGCGACGTGAGCCTGGCCCGTGAGCCGCCGGGCCTGAGTTCCATCCTCAACGTCCTGCCGGCGCGCATCGTGGCGGCGAAACAGGTGGATGCAGACGAGATCATCGCCGTCCTGGCGCTGGGCGCGGACGGAAAGGGCGCGCGCCTGCTCTCGCGCCTCACGCGAAAGTCGTGGGAAGGGCTCGGCCTCGCCGAGGACATGAACGTCTACGCGCAGGTCAAGGCGGTCGCGCTCGCCCCGGGGCGGGGGGAATTGGGCTGAGGTGAGCGACGCTACACCTTCCGCCGCCTTGACTTTGCGAAGGTGTCGAAGGCGACCGCGAGCACGATGATGATGCCGATGACGATCTGCTGGATGTAGGAGGAGACGTTCATCAGCACGAGCCCGTTCAGCAGGACGCCGATCAGGATCGAGCCGATGACCGTGCCGAAGATCGTTCCCGATCCGCCGAACAGGCTCGTGCCGCCAATCACCACTGAGGCGATAACGGTGAGCTCGTAGCCGGTCCCGGCGACCGCCTCGGCCGAATTGAGCCGCGCCGCGAGCACAAAAGCGCCAAGGCCGGCGAAGAAGCCCATGATCACATAGACGCTGGCGATGACCCGGTTGACGTTGAGGCCGGAGAGACGCGCGGCCTCGGGATTGCCTCCGACCGCGTAGACCTGGCGACCATAGCGGGTATAGCGCAGCGTGACATGCGCGAGCGCCGCCGCGGCGAGAAAGATGATGACCGGGATCGGCACCGGGCCGATCTTGCCCTGGCCCCACCAGAAAAACGATGGCTGGAAGCCGGAGATCGGCCCGCCGGCGGCGAACAGAAGCGCGGCTCCGCGAAAGGCGGACATGCCGCCGAGCGTGACCACAAACGGGGGAACCTTGAGACGGGTGATCGCGAGGCCTTGCAGATAGCCGCCGGCGATTCCGACCGCGATCGCCGCCAGCGCCGCGGCGCCCCAGCCGTAGCCGACGCCGCCCTCGCCGACGGTGAAGCGGTTCTCGAGCCCGCCCTTCTCCACCGCCGCCGCGACCAGGCCGGCGAAGGCGAGCAGCGAGCCGACCGAAAGGTCGATGCCGGCGGTCAGGATCACGAAGGTCATGCCGACCGCGAGCAGGCCGGTGATCGACACCTGCCGCATTACGTTGAAGAGATTGATTTCCGAAAGGAACCTCGGCTCGATCACCGCAAACAGGGCCATAAGCACGATGAGGAACAGCGTCGGCGCGAATCTGGCGACGAAGCCGAAGACGTCCAGGCCGCCGGCGTCGCTCGGTTCCGCCGCTCTCGTCGCTTCAACCATCGTGCGCCTCAATCGAGCCGGGAGCGGGCTTCGCCGCCCCCTCGTGGAAAGTCATCATCCCCATCAGGATTTCCTGCGTCGCCTGGGTGCGGGCGATCTCCCCGGTCACCCGCCCTTCGCGCATTGTGACGATCCGGTCGCTTACCGCAAGAATTTCCGGCAGTTCCGACGAGATGACGAGGACGGCGATGCCGGCCTTCGCCATGTCGATGAGCAGGTTATGGACCTCGACCTTGGAGCCCACGTCGATCCCCCGGGTCGGCTCGTCGACGATGAGGATCTTGGGCCTGAGCGCGAGCCAGCGCGCCAGCACGACCTTCTGCTGGTTGCCGCCGGAGAGAAGGCCGGCCGCCTGATCCGCGCTCGCCATCCGAATGCTGAGTTGGCGCCGATAGTCGTCGACCAGCGCGTCCTCGCGCCGCTCGTCGATGAACCAGCCGCGGCTGATCTGCTCCTGCGCGGCGATCGATATGTTGGTGCGGATCGCGAGGCTGAGAAAGAGCGCCTGCTTTTTGCGGTCCTCCGGCACCAGGCCGATGCCGTGGTTCATCGCATCGCGCGGACCTGAGAACTTCACCGGTTTGCCATCGATACGGATGACGCCGGCGTCGAAAGCGTCGGCGCCGAAGATCGCCCGCACAGTCTCCGTCCGTCCGGCGCCGACGAGCCCGGCGAGCCCCAGGATCTCGCCGCGGTGGACGGTGAGCGAGACGTCGACGAGCTCGATGGCGTGCGGATCCCGCGCGGTGCGCCGGCGCGTGAGGCCCTCGACTTCGAGCGCGACCGGTCCATGGTCGGGGATTGGCCTTTCGCCGTAGAGCGCGCCGACGTCGCGCCCGACCATCATGCGAATGATGGCGTCGACATTCGTGTCGGCGACCGCGCCGGTGCCGACGAAATGGCCGTCGCGCAGGACCGTGTAGCGGTCGCAGAGGCGAAAAACTTCCTCGAGGCGATGAGTGACGAAAATGATCGACAGTCCCTCGGCCTTCAGCGTCCGGATGATGCGAGCGAGGTTCGCGACTTCGGCTTCGCTGAGCGCCGAGGTCGGCTCGTCCATCACGATGAGCTTGGACCGCATGGAAAGCGCGCGCGCGATCTCGACCAGCTGCTGCTCGGCGACCGAGAGGTCGCGCACCAGCGTCATCGGGCCGCGCTTGAGGCCGATCCTGTCCGCGATTTCCTCTGTCTCGGCAGCGAGGCGCCGCCAGCTGACGAAGAACCTCGAACCCGGTTCCCGGCCGATGAACACGTTTTCGGCGATCGTCATGTCGGGAGCGAGCGTGAACTCCTGGTAGATCGTGACGATGCCGGCGCGCTGCGCCTCATGCGGCGAAGCGAACGACACGGGCTCCCCGAAGAGCTCGATCGTCCCTGCATCCGCGGCGTGCGCGCCGGAAAGGATCTTGAGCAGGGTCGATTTGCCGGCGCCGTTCTCGCCGAGCAGCGCGTGAATTTCGCGCACCCCGATCTCGAGATGAGCATTCTCGAGCGCGCGCACGCCCGGAAAGCGTTTGCTGACCCCGACCATCGTGAGGATCGGACCGTCCGAACTCAGGGGAAACGGACGATAGCGCCGCGGGCGCGTTGGCCATCGGGAAGCACTCGCTGGCGGGTGGGCGACAGAGGGAAGGCGCGCCGCGTACGGCGCGCCTTTTGCGTTGCGCTTACTTCACTTCGTTCAGGCGCTCGGCGTCCTTCAGATTGTCTTTGGTGATCGCGACCGGAGTGAGCAACGTGATCTGCTGCTCCGGCTTTTTGCCGCTCTTGAGGTACTCAGCCATGATATCGACGGCGGTCGCACTCTGCTTCGCGGGGAATTGCTCGATCGTCGCGGTCAGCTCGCCGTCGCGCACCTTCCCCAGCGCCTCGGGCAGCGCGTCGAAGCCGATGACCACGACGCCTTTGAGGTTACGCGCCTTGAGCGCTTCGATCGCGCCGAGCGCCATGTCGTCGTTCGCGGCGTTGATGACCTGGGGCGGGGCGCTCATCCCGGCGAGCAGGGATTCAGTGACTTTGAGGCCGTCGTCGCGGTGGAAGTTGGCGGTCTGCTCCGCCACGATCTTGTAGTTGGGACCAGCCTTGTCGAGCACGTTGTGCAGTCCCTTGTTGCGGTCGATCGCCGGGCTCGCGCCGGGTGAGCCCTGGAGATTGATGATCGTCGCTCCATTCGGGAACATCTTGACGATGAGGTTGCCCTGAGCCTCGCCGCCCTTGACATTGTCGGCGCCGACATGGCCGACGATACTGGTGACGGAAGGCACCCGCCGGTCGATGGTGACCACTGGCACCTTGGCGTCGATCGCTTCCTGCAGCGCTGGCGCGAGAGCGTCCTGATCCTTGGGGCTGATCACGATCCCCTTGACGCCTTTAGCCAGCGCCGCCTCAATGTCGGCGGTCTGCTTGGGCGACTGATCCTGGCCGTCGCTTTCGATGTAGCTGAGCCCGACCTTATCCGCCTCGGCCTTCAGTCCGTCGTTCATCATGTGGACGAAGAACGGAAAGTTCATGCCCGGGACGGAGAGCAGAATCAGCGGTTTGTCCGCAGCGAAAGCGGGTGCGGCGAGCGCGATCGCCATGAAGCTCGCGATCGCAATTCGGCGGGTGATGCGCATGGATTATACCTCCCTTGCGCCGGACTGACATGTTAGCCGGCGGCGGCGAAACATGTCCGAAATTCGGCGCGGCGACAAGGGCGCATTCGCGCATCTATCGACAAAGGCGAGCCGACTGTGGACATTGCCAGTTTGTCGGGTGGTCCAGTGCTTCCCGATATCTCAGCACCCCGCTATTCGCCGACGTGCCCGCCGACATGACCGAGCACGAAAGCGCCGCGGCGCAGGAGAGGAAGGCGGCAAGACCGGAAAGTTTCGAAGCCTGCATGCCGGCTCTCCGAGTGAAACCCGAACGACTAACTACAGATCCAACAGTCCCGCAACGCTCGCGCGAAGCTTCTGCAGCGGATGCGTCGTCAAGCCGCCTCGATCGCCATAGCGGTCGCCTCGCCGCCGCCGATGCACAGCGACGCTACGCCGCGCTTTCCGCCCCGAGCGCGCAGGGCGGCGATCAGCGTCACCAGAATGCGGGCGCCCGAGGCGCCGATCGGATGGCCGAGGGCGCAGGCGCCGCCGTTGACGTTGACCTTCTCGTGCGGCAGGCCGAGGTCACGCATCGCCGCCATCGCGACCACCGCGAACGCTTCGTTGATCTCGTAAAGATCGACCAACTCCTTGCTCCAGCCGGTCTTGTCGAACAGCCTCTTGAGGGCGCCGATCGGAGCGGTTGGGAATTTGCTCGGCTCAGCCGCGTAGGTCGCATGCGCCACCATGCGGGCGAGCGGCCGAGCGCCGCGCTTCTCCGCTTCGCTTTCGCACATCATGATCAGCGCCGCCGCGCCGTCCGAGATCGAGCTCGAATTGGCCGCCGTCACTGTGCCGCCGTCGCGGAAGGCGGGTTTCAGCGTCGGGATCTTGTCCGGGCGCGCCTTGGGCGGCTGTTCGTCGGTTTTGACGAGCGTCTCCGACTTGCCCGCTTTCACGCTCACGGGGGCGATCTCCCAGGCGAAATCGCCGTCATGAATCGCGCGGTTGGCGCGCTCGAGCGAGGCGAGCGCGTAACCGTCCTGCGCCTGGCGGGTAAATTGATAGCTCTCCGCGCAGTCTTCAGCGAACGTCCCCATGAGGCGCCCTTTGTCATAGGCGTCCTCGAGCCCGTCGAGGAACATCGAGTCGATGGTGCGGCCGTGGCCCATGCGGTAGCCGGTGCGGGCGCGGTCGAGCAGATAGGGCGCGTTGCTCATGCTCTCCATGCCGCCGGCGACGACGACATCGGCTGAGCCCGCGCGCAGAAGATCGTGCGCGACCATCGCCGCCTTCATGCCCGAGCCGCACATCTTGTTGACGGTCGTCGCGCCAGCCGCGAGCGGCAATCCGGCCCCGATCGCGGCCTGACGCGCCGGCGCCTGGCCCTGCCCCGCCGGCAATACGCAGCCCATGAGGATTTCGTCGACGCTGGTCGCTGCGATCCCCGCCCGCTCTACCGCGGACGCGATCGCGCGGGCGCCGAGCGCCGGTGCGGTCACGTCCTTGAGATCGCCGAGAAAGCCGCCCATCGGCGTGCGGGCCGCGCCAACAATGACGACGGGATCTGCGGTTGTCATGGGATCGGCTCTCCGCTTGTAGCGAAGCGGCTGCGCTGCGCCATTTCGAGAGCGACTGGCGCGCCGGGTCGCTGCCTCTCATATAGGGGAGGACCGAGCGATAAGGAATGCTGAATGGATCACGAGTTTCGCAGCTTCGAGGAGGGCGCGCCGCTATAATCGCCGCCTGACACAGAGGGTGCGCGAGCTTTGCCCGCCTGCCGCCGCCAAGCGATTCATCGAGCGGGCTCGCAGGGTCGCGGAGAGTCTCGAGCTTGGCGTCGCAACCGCCAACCGCGTGCTGTCGCAAAAAGACGAGCCGTACCGCGGCGAGGCGTGATCGCTTCCATTGAGATCATTTATCGGAAAAGAGCGTCAGCAGAACCTTACCCTTGTCTCCAATCACGCAGACGAGCGTTTGCGGTTTGGTTGTCTTCGTGCGCTCGACGTAGGCGTCCCCGATCACGACGGTCCTGATCGGCACGTCCTCAATCGCGCTGTCGGTCTTGATGATTTTGGCGCTGTCGAGATCGATCAACACATCCTTCACCTGCGGATATTTTTGCTTGAGCGCGATCAGTCCGCTCGCCTTGCAAGCGTCCGCTTCCGGCGACAATGTCTCCGCGAAGGCCGCTCCGACCGCCAACGAGGCCAGCAAACCCAACCCAATGTTCCACATGGTGCTCCTCCTCCAGCGCCGATCATATCCCGAACGCCGAGAGCCGCGGCTTGTTCCCGCGCGCCGGACGACGATAAGAGCTTCGCGCGCTGCCGGTCGCCGTGTAAACTCAAAGTGAAATGACCCTTTCCAGCGAAGAAATTGAGCGTTACGCGCGCCAGATCGTTTTGCGAGGCGTGGGCGGTCCAGGGCAGAACAAGCTCAAGACCGCGCGCGTCCTCGTCGTTGGCGCCGGCGGCTTGGGCTCGCCGGCGCTGCAATATCTGGCGGGGGCCGGGGTCGGGACGCTCGGGATCGTCGATGACGACGAGGTCGCGCTCTCCAACCTGCATCGCCAGATCATCCACGGGACGAATGATATCGGGCGGCCGAAGACGGAGAGCGCGGCCGCGGCGATTGAGCGCATCAATCCCCATGTCGCGGTCGAGCCGATCGCCGTGCGGCTTGACGCCTTGAACGCCAGGCCGATCGTCAAGCGTTTCGACATCGTGCTCGACGGCTCGGATAATTTCGCCACCCGCTATGCGCTGTCCGACGCCTGCTTCCATGAGCGCCGTCCGCTCGTCTCGGCCGCGCTCGGAGAGTATGATGGCACGCTGACGACGCTAAAGCCTTACGAGAATGGCGCCGATGGCAAGCCGAACCCGACCTATCGCTGCCTTTTCCCCGACCCGCCGGAGCCGGGGACGGTCCCGACCTGCGCCGAGGCCGGGGTCCTGGGCGCGCTCGGCGGCGTGCTTGGCTCGCTGATGGCGCTCGAGGCGATCCGCGCGATTGTCGGCGGCTTTGGCGACGGCGATGAGGGTCTGGTCGGACGGCTCTTGATGATCGACTCCCGCGCCATGCGGGTCGAGACCCTGCGCTACGCCTGGGATCCCGACAATCCGCTCAGCGGGAGCCGCCGGGCGGGGAGCGAGGCCCTCGCCGCGGGGGAGCTCAGAGGACGTTGAATGTCCGACCGACCGCCATCAAGCGAAAGCCGGCTCACCTGTCAGCGCTGACGAAGTCGACGCAGTTGCGGCGGCCGGAATCGAGGCAGCGCTGAAATCCCCGGCTGTGGTCCAGAGACTCGAAAACCCAGTAGCCAAGGGCCACCAGCGCCAAAGCTGCTATCAGTGCGACCGTATTCGCCCGGCTCCGACGCTGGGAAGCTTCGCCCTCTTCCTCGCGCCTCAGCCGGCTCAAGAGATGAGGCTTGATTTCGTCTGGCCGATCTCGCGTCATCGATCGAGCGCCCAGAATACAAGTGCGCTGGTAAGGCGCTGACTTGCTGCAACACTATCAGATTTACAGGTGCAAAGCCAGCGGAAAGGGTTGCGTTTTTGCGCCATCGCCAACGCATAAGCAATCGCACAAACCCCACGCGCCGCCTATGGAACGCGCCCTGGTCCGTGGTCAGAATCCGCGCGGTCCAGGCCGCGCGGATCCTTCACTAAGAACTTCAAACGTCGTCAAAGCCGCCGCCGCTGTCGTCAAATGACGGGCCGTCCGAATTGTCGAAACTCGAGTCGTCCAGTTGGTCGAAGTTGGCGTCCTGGGCCCCCGGCGCGCCGGGATCGAAGTTCTGGAAATTGGCGTCGCTGCCGCGGTCGCCGCGATCGTCGTAGTAATTGTTGATCTCGGTCACCTCTGTCGGGTTGCCGGTTAGGCCCGAGCCGCCAAATCCGGCGGCGCTTGCCCCGCCGCCAAAAAGGCCGCCGCCAGCATGTCCGCCGAACAGGCCGCCCAACAGGTTGCCGAGGACAACGCCGCCGGCCACTCCCGTCGCCGTCGAGGCCGCGTTCTGCAGAAATCCGCCGCCCGAAGGCTGGGGCTGGCCCCAAGGGCCGCCCTGTTGCGGATAGCCTTGGGGAGGCGGCGGCGGGGGATAGCCGCCTTGAGGCGGAGGCGGCGCGTAGCCGCGCGACGGCGTGGCGGTCGGCGCCCGCTGGTAGGACTGCGGGTCGGAATCGGGCCGGGGCGGAGGCGACGACGGACCTCCGCCGAAAATGGTCTTGCCGAGATTACCAAGAAAACTGCCGTGTTCCTGGCTCTGGTCGGCGCCCTGCGCCTCGAGCTGCGAGATCCGGTTCGCCGCGGCCTGCAAGGCCTGCTGCTGGACAAGCACGGTTTGCGCCAACACATAGGGCGCATGGGGCGCGGCGCGAACCGCGTCATTGATGAAGGATTCTGCCTCGGGGTCACGCTGCGTCGCCGCGGCGGAGTTGACGCGCTGGAAAAGGCCGCCGAGCATCTGGCGTTCTTCGGGGGTCATGTCGCTCTCCCTGCAGGCGGATCGCCCGCGCCCGGCATATAGCGATGCATGCGGCCAATCCAAGGCTGGAAGGAGGGTTTTTCGCTTGAGCGCTGCGCGATTGACTGCGCCGGTTGCGCGTCGGCGGCGCGCCTTTACTCAAGCCTGCCGATCGTTTAGGCGAAGGCCGCTAAGGCCCCGGTTCGGCTCGCTTTCGCTGCGCCGGGGCTTCGCTTGTTTAAAAAATGGCGGAAGAGCTATCGACGATGGCCAATGTTGTCGTTGTCGGCGCCCAGTGGGGCGACGAGGGAAAAGGCAAGATCGTGGATTGGCTGTCGGTCGGCGCCGACGTCGTCGTGCGGTTTCAGGGCGGCCACAACGCCGGCCACACGCTCGTGATCGACGGCAAGACCTATAAGCTCGCGCTGCTTCCCTCCGGCATCGTTCGCCCAGGCAAGCTGTCTATCATCGGCAATGGAGTCGTCCTCGATCCCTACCATCTCGTCGAGGAGATCAAGAAACTGCGCGGCCAGGGGGTCGAGGTGACACCGGCAAATCTGAAGGTCGCCGAGAACGTCCCGCTGATCCTGTCGCTGCATCGGGAGCTCGACGCCCATCGCGAGTCAGGCGCCGCCGGCGGAGCCAAGATTGGCACGACCAAGAGGGGCATCGGCCCGGCCTACGAGGACAAGGTCGCGAGACGCGCGATCCGGCTGATGGACCTCGCCGATCCGGACGCCCTCGATGACAAGATCGACCGCCTGCTCGCCCATCACGATCCCCTTTGCCGAGGCCTCGGGTTGCCGCCGCCGAGTCTCGCCGCCATCCGGGCCGAATTGGTTGCGGTCGCGCCCAAGGTTCTCCCGTACATGGCCCCGACGTTCGAAATCCTCGACAGCGAACGGCGGGCGGGCAAGCGCATTCTGTTCGAGGGCGCCCAGGGCGCAATGCTCGACGTCGATCACGGAACCTATCCTTACGTGACGTCCTCGAATACGGTCGCGGCCAACGCGGCGACGGGCTCGGGGCTCGGTCCGAGGGCGATTGGCTATGTGCTCGGCATCGCCAAGGCCTACACGACGCGCGTCGGCGGCGGTCCGTTCCCGACCGAGCTCGACGACGATGTCGGCCGTCTCATCGGCCGGCGCGGCCGCGAATTCGGCACCAATACCGGCCGGCCGCGCCGGTGCGGCTGGTTCGACGCGGTACTCGCACGCCAGGCGGTCCGCACCTGCGGCATCGACGGCCTGGCGCTGACCAAGCTTGACATTCTCGACGGGTTTGAGACCATCAAGGTGGCGACGCGTTACCGCCTGAACGGCGAGGAGATCGAGTATCTGCCGGCCTCCCAATCCGCGCAGGCGCGCATCGAGCCGGTCTATGAAACGATCGAAGGCTGGAACGGAGCGACGAGCCGAGCGCGGTCTTGGGCCGACCTGCCTGCGCAGGCGATAAAATATGTCCGCCGAATCGAGGAACTGGTCGGCGCCCCGGTCGCCTTATTATCGACGAGTCCCGAGCGCGACGATACGATTCTTGTGCATGATCCGTTTCAGGACTAAGGGACCGCTCGCTGGTTCCTGCAGAGCGGTTGAGCGGACGCTTTATGGCTGATTATCATTCGCTGCTCACGCGCGCCGTCGCAAATTTGCCAAGCGGGGGCACGCCAGGGACGCGCGAGGCGATCTATGTGCGCGCGCGCAACGCGCTGATCGAGCAACTGAGGAGCCTACGTCCTCCGTTGCCGGAATCCGACATCGCGCGCGAAGCGAAAGCGCTCGACGCCGCGATCGCGCAGATCGAGGCGAGATTCACGTCGCAACAGGCTACTCAGTCCTCCGCTCCCTCGCCCCCGGCGACGGCGTCGACTTCGCCCCCGGGCGGCAAAGCGGGCGCCTCGCCGCCGCCTTCGCCGAGACCCGCCGCGCCGACTGCGCCAGCTCAACCCGGAGCTTTCCAGCGCCCGGTCACGCCCGGGTCACCACAGAACGCGCCGATGGCGGCGTCTCACGCTCTACAGGCGGGCTCGCCGCGACCGCCATCTCAACAAGCGGGGTCGCCGCCGCCGGGCGGGTCCGTTCAACCCGCCGTCCCGCCCCGAACGTCCTCCCCGCCGATGTCGCCGCCGCGAGCCCAACCAGCCCCGAGCGCGCCGCCGCAGGCGACAACCGCGCCGGCGAGCAAGCCGGCTGTCGCCACGGCCCCGCCCACGGCCCTCTCTTCGGCGGGTCGGCCCCAATCAGCCGTCGCCGTGGCCAAGCCGGCGCCCACGCTCGCGGCGAAAAGCGGCGCCACATCCTCCTTGACAGGCGCGAGAGACGCGCGGGAGGACAATTTTTCGCCGCCCCCCGACCTCGCCAAGGCTGCTCGTTCAAGCCGGTTGGACGAGGTGCACGCCTCCGGCGCGCCGCCGGTAGTCGCAACCCGCCCCGACGAACCGGTGCAATCGGCCGCGGCGCCGGAAGTGCCGGGCGAATTCGACCGCCCGGGCGCGGCCGCGAGGCAGGATTTGGAAGGTCAGCGCCCGGTCGCGCCAGGCATCGACGCCGCCAAGCCAAAGCCCTGGCTCTGGATCGCGGCCGCGGTCGCCCTCGGCATCGTCCTGGCGGTGGCCGGCGCCGCGATCCTGATGCGCCAAAAACCCCAGGACCTGGCGATCAAGCCACCGGTCGAAGCAACGGCGCCTCCCGCCGCGCAGCCGCCAGCAAAAATCTCCGAACGCGTCGGAGCGGCCCCGGCTACCCCCGCGGCGCCTGCGTCTCCCGCGAGCGAACCGAAAGTGGAAGAGCCGGCCGCTCAGGGCGCGGCACCAGCGAACCCGGCGGCTTCGCCGCAGAATCCGCCGGCGGCGAGTGCAACGCCCGCCCCCGCGCCGTCGGGGGGCCGCGCCGCGATGCTCGTCGCTTCGGCCGACAATCCGCAGAAGCCGGTGGTTAGCCTGGGCTCGACGGTCTGGTCGCTCATTCCTGCGGCGCCCGGCCAGCCAACGAGTGTCGCGGTGAAGGCCGAGGCCGACATCCCCGATCTCAAGATGCACGCGACGATGACCTTGCGCAAAAACACCGACCCCACCCTGCAGGCGACACACACGATCGATCTCAAATTCTCCTTCGCTGACGGCGCCCCGATCACCGGCTTCAAGGATGTCGGTCTGCCGCAGATGCGGATGGAGGATTCGACCGCCGCCGAAGCGCTGACCAGCGTCAAGGTCAAGATCAGCGACACCTACTTCCTCATCGCGCTGGCCAAGGGCGATTCCGACATCGCCCGCAACCTCGACCTGATGAAGACGCGCGCCTGGTTTGACTTCCCGCTGCTGCTCAACGACGACCGCATCGCCAAGGTCGTGTTCCAGAAATCGGCCGATGGCCAGGCGATGCTCGATAAGGCGTTCGAGGCGTGGAAATGAGCGGGGGTCCTATCCGCGCAGGTTGAACACCCGAGACGAGACGAAATACCCGTCACTTATGACGCCAAAGGCGATCGGCGTCCCCGAGAAGTCGGCGTAGGCAGGTCCCTGCGTCGGGGCGGGTCCGCGCAGAAGCAGCTTCTGGCCGCGCCTCAAGGTCGCGGCGCTGGCGCGATCGATGGCTAAGAGCGGGATTTCGGCAAGGCCCGCCTGCACCGGCAGGATCGCGCGAGCCATGAGGGCCGGGTCGTCAGGCAGGTGATCGAGCCCGACCGCCGTATCGGCGGAAAATGGGCCGACCCTGGTCCGGCGCAATTCGACCACGTGGCCGTAGCAACCAAGCGCCCGGCCGAGATCGCGCGCGATCGCCCGCACGTACGCGCCCTTTCCGCATTCGGCCTCGAGCACTGCGGCGTCGGACTCGGCGGCAATCAGGCCGAGCCGGTAGACGTTGATCGGGCGCGGCTGAATTTGAAAGCTTTCGCCGTCGCGCGCGAGATCATAGGCGCGCGCGCCATCAATCCGGATGGCGGAGAAGGTCGGCGGCGTCTGCATGATGACTCCGACGAAGCGCGGCAGGAGGGCTTCGATCTCGGCTGGAGCCGGGCGCCGGTCGGAGCGCGCGACGATTTCCCCTTCCGCATCGTCGGTCGCGCTTTCCTCGCCCCAGCGCACGCGGAAGCGGTAGGCCTTGGCGCCGTCCTGCACGATCGGCACGGTCTTGGTTGCCTCGCCGAACGCGACCGGCAGCACGCCCGATGCGAGCGGATCGAGCGTGCCGGCGTGGCCGGCCTTCTTGGCGTTGAAGAGGAACTTGAGCCGCCCCACGGCCTGGGTCGATGAGACGCCTATCGGCTTGTCGAGATTGATCCAGCCGTCGACCTCGACCCGGGAAGAGCGCTTCTGACGGGGCTTCTCGTGCTCGCGCCCTTCGGGGCGGAAGAGTCCGTCGTCGCGGGCGTCGATCATCCCTGGCCCTCGTCGCCCGGACTCTTGATGTCCCGCGCCACGGCCGGCGACCTCAGGAGCGCGTCCATGTTCGCCTGCGCCTCGAAGCTCGTATCGAGGGCGAAGCGCAAATCGGGAGCAAACTTGAGATTGACGCGCCGCGCGACGAGAGCACGCAACTCCTTCTTCTGCCCATCGAGCGCCTCGACAGCGGCCGCGCCGCCCTGGCCGCCCAGCGGCATCACCAGAACCGTCGCCAGCTTGAGATCCGGCGACATGCGCACCGAAGCGACGGTAAGCGGACGGCGATCGAGCGCGTCATCACGCACTTCTCCGCGGGCGAGGATGTCGGCGACCGCGTGGCGGATCAGTTCGCCGACCCGTTCGAGCCTGTGGCTTGAACCGTGCGGCTTCGAGAAGGAGCGGGGCATTGCGCTTTCCTTTGAGGCGAGGCGCCCCGAATGCGCCCGGGCGTCATACGCCGCGGCGGTTTAAATCGACCCGAGTTCGACCGAGAAACCGGGCAGGGCCGGCAAAGTCAGCGCCTCGTCTCGGCTTCGTTCGGCGATTGAGCGCCAGCCGGCCGGTCCGGGGCCGTCATGGACAAACGTCCGGCGCCGCTCGGCGTCGATCACCCAGAGCTCGTTGACCCCATGGCGCGCATAGAGGCGCGCCTTCAGGCCTCGATCATACGCGAGGCTCGTCGCGGCGACTTCGATCGCCAGCAGGATGTCCGATCCCTTGACCTCCTCGAGCTTGATGCCTCTGGGATAAATGACCAGATCCGGCTCGACGAAGGTGTTGGCGCTCAGATAGATCGTGGTTTCCACCCCAAGCCAAAGCCGCTCGGGCAGCGCGCGGGCAACTGCGAGATTGAGCGCCGACTTGATCAGCTCGTGGATGTGGGTCTTCGCCTGCATCGGCACGATCTCGCCTTCGATCAGCTCGAAATTCTCTTCCTTCGAGATGATGCCGGCGTCCTGCATGAGCAGGATTTCGGCCACCGTGAAGGAGCGGCGTTCGAAACCCTCGGCAGCGCGTGTGACTTCAGTTCGCATGGCCTTCGTTCCGTCCGCGGTCCGTCACAGGGTGCGGCGGATCTCCTCAACGGTGTAACACTCGATGACGTCGCCGACCCGCATGTCCTGGTAGTTCTCGAACGCCATGCCGCACTCTTGGCCCGCCTGGACCTGGGAGACCTCATCCTTGAAGCGCTTGAGGGTCGACAGCTTGCCTTCGTGCACGACGACGCTGTCGCGGATGAGGCGAACATGCGCCCCGCGCTGCACCACGCCATCGGTCACCCGGCAACCGGCGACGGTCCCGACCTTGGAAATATGGAACAGCTCAAGAATCTGCGCGTTGCCCAGCATTGTCTCGCGCAGCGTTGGCGCCAGCATCCCCGAGAGGGCGGCCTTCACGTCGTCGACCAGGTTGTAGATGATATTGTAGTAGCGGATCTCGACGCCGGCCTGCTCGGCCAGATCCCGCGCCTCCTTGTGCGCGCGGACGTTGAAACCGAGGATCACAGCCTTCGAGGCCTCGGCAAGCGTCACGTCGGATTCGGTCACGCCGCCGACGCCGCCGTGAATGACCCGGGCCACGACTTCGTCGTTGCCGAGCTTCTCGACCGCGGCCGTGATCGCCTCGACCGACCCCTGGACGTCGCCTTTGAGGACAATAGGCAACTCCTTGTGTCCCGCCGCCTTCAGGTTGCTCATCATATCAGAGAGCGAGGTCCTGAGCGCGGGTCCGCGCGCCGCCTGCTTCTCTCGCCTCTGACGCTCACGATATTCGGTGATTTCGCGTGCGCGCGCTTCCGTCTCCACCACGGCGACGCGGTCGCCTGCGTCCGGCGCGCCCGAGAATCCGAGCACCTCGACCGGCGTCGACGGCCCGGCCTGCTCGACGGTCGCCCCCTTGTCGTCGATCAGCGCCCTGACCCGGCCCCAGTGCGAGCCGGCGACGACCAGCGCGCCGACCCTGAGCGCGCCCCGTTGCACGAGCACCGTCGCCACCGGTCCGCGTCCTCGGTCGAGCCTGGCCTCGATGACCGTGCCTTCAGCACCCCGGTCGGGGTCGGCGACGAGGTCGAGCAGTTCGGCCTGCAGCGCGATCGCCTCGAGCAGCTTGTCGAGATTGATATTCTTGGTCGCCGAAACCTCGACCGCAAGAGTGTCGCCGCCGAACGCCTCGACCTGCACATCATGCTGCAGCAGCTCCTGCATCACTCGCTGTGGGTTCGCCTCGGGCCTGTCGATCTTGTTGATGGCGACGATGATCGGCGCCTTGGCCGCCTTGGCGTGTCGAATCGCTTCGATCGTCTGCGGCATGACGCCGTCGTCGGCCGCCACGACCAGCACGACGATGTCGGTGACTTTCGCCCCCCGCGCGCGCATGGCGGTGAATGCCGCGTGGCCTGGCGTGTCAATGAACGTGATCGTCTGCCCGCCGGGCGCGACGACCTGGTAGGCGCCAATGTGCTGAGTGATGCCACCCGCTTCGCCCGCCACCACGTTGGCGTGGCGGATTGCGTCAAGCAGTGAGGTCTTGCCGTGATCGACATGGCCCATGATGGTGACAATCGGCGGACGCGGCACAGGCGCGCCTTCGTCGTCCGGTCGATCAAAGAGGCCTTCCTCGACGTCGGATTCGGCGACCCGCTTGACCGAGTGTCCCATCTCCTCGGCTATGAGCTGGGCGGTGTCGGCGTCGAGCACGTCGGTCAGGGTCACCATGCGGCCCTGGCGCATCAAGAGTTTGATCACGTCGACCGCGCGCTCGGACATGCGGCCTGCGAGCTCCTGGATTGTGATTGACTCAGGCAGCACGATCTCGCGCGCGATCTTCTCTTTCTGGTCCTGCGCGCCGTGACCCTTCAGCCGCTGGGTGCGCCGGCGAAACGCGGCGACCGAGCGTGTGCGCTCGTCCTCGCCCGAGGTCGCGCTGGTGACGGTCAGCCGGCCACGGTTGCGCTGCTCGCCGCCGCGGGGCGGGCGCGGCGTCGGGACGATGACCTTTTGCCCCGGCAGGACCAGCGCCGGGCGCCGTATGACGCGCTTGGCTTCGTCCTCCTCGCCGGCTGCGCGCGCGAGCGGTCCCGGCAAGGCGGCGCCGGGCGCGGTCGGGGCCACGCGTGGGATCGACGGGGACGGCGCCGGTTCGCCGCCAGACAGGCGCCTTCGCGCCTCGTCCTCCGACTGACGCTTGAAATTGGCTTCCTGGGCGCGGCGAAGTTCTTCGTCGCGCTTGCGCGCTTCGGCGGCCTCGCGTTCAAGGCGGTCACGCGCCTCGCGGTCGCGCCGAGCCCCGGCGTCCGCCTCCTGGCGGCGGCGGTCCTCCTCCTCCTGCGCCCGCGCGTCAATGAGCGCCCGGGCGCGCGCCTCGCGCTGCTCGGCAGTCAGAGTGGGCAGGACGACCCCGGTCTTGGGCGGGGGCGGCGCGGCGGGTTTCGCCGGCGGCGCGGGGGCGGCCTTCGCGGCGCCCCCGAGAACGGACTTCACCGGCTGAGGAGCGACCTGGGCCGGAGAAACGGCCGGCGCGGGGCGCGCCGCGGCAGCGCCGACGGGCGGCGCCTCGCCGGGCGTCAAAATGCGGCGCTTTACCTTCTCGACGACCACCGTCTTGCTGCGCCCGTGCGAAAAGCTCTGCCGCACCGAGCCCTGCTCAACCGGGCGCTTCAGATGCAGCGTCGTCTTCAGCGGCGGAGCGCTTACGGTCTTGTCGCTGTTGTTCGTCTCACTCATGCCTATTCCTAACCGCTTGGCCTCTCAGCCAATTTTGTGGGCCTGCCAAGCGTTCCGGCCTCATCGGCCGGCGCGCCGCCGCGCTCTGTCCTGGTTGTCGCGTCCGCTTCGCTTCCGCGATAGCGGCGCAAACGATCCGCCCTCGCGAGAAAGGCCGAACTCGCTGCGCCTTGTTTGAGCGCAGCATGTATCACATTTGCCCTCCCCAATGCCAAATCCAATTGCCGCGACGTGAACACGTCGACGCGGGCGACGGCTTTGGCCTCTGAGCCGTGGCTGGCGGCGAGGGCCTGGACTCGCTTAGCCGCTCCGTCCGGAGCGCCGTCGCTCGCCTGAATGAGCGCCGCGACGGCGCCGGACGCAATCGCAGAATCGACCTTGAACGCGCCCGCGACGACAAGGCCGGCTTTGTTGGCGATCGACAGCGACTGCAGCGCATCGCGCTCGAGGAGCGCGTCGACCGCCGCGGCCAGTCCAGCGGGCGCCTCCGCCCTGGCTCGAAACGCTCGCGAGAACGCGTGCTTCGAGGCCGCCCGATTCACGGTCTCGAAGCTCAGCCGCGTCCACACTCCGCGGCCGGGCAGCTTGCGGCGGATATCGGGAACAACCGATCCATCGGGGCCAAGGACAAAGCGCACCATAGCCTCGGGGGCGTCTTTGGCTCCCGTGACAATACAGGTCCGCTCAGACCCCGCTTCGTCGATCAAACCGCCGGTCCGCAAACGATCAAACCCACCGCTGTTCAGGCGCCTTCCTCGGCTTCTTGGACGGGCTCAGGCGCGGGCGCCTCGATCCAGCCTTCACGGACACGCGCGTCCAGGATCATGGCGTCGGCCTGCGCGCGGGATACGTCGAAGCCGCTGAGGAAGCCGGGCTTCGCCGTCTCGCCGCTTTCGCCCCGTTCGATCCACCCGACGAGGTCGTCGCTCGCGCAATCGGCGAGATCCTCGAGCGTCTTGACGCCATTCTCGCCGAGCTTGACCAGCATCGGCGTGGTGAGGCCCTCGATCTCCTTGAGATCGTCCGACACCCCCAGCGCCTTGCGCTGGTCGTCGAACTCGGCTTCGATCCGGGCCAAATGCCCCTGCGCGCGCGCCTGGATTTCGGCCGCGGTGTCGGCGTCGAAGCCTTCGATCGACGCGAGCTCGCGCGGCTCGACATAGGCGATCTCCTCGACCGTGCGGAAACCTTCCGAGGCCAGGAGCTGGGCGACCGTCTCGTCGACGTCGAGCGCATCCATGAAGTTCTGCGTGCGCTCGGCGAATTCCTTCTGGCGGCGTTCGGATTCTTCGGCTTCGGTCAGGATGTCGATGTCCCAGCCGGTCAGCTGCGAAGCGAGGCGGACATTCTGCCCGCGCCGGCCGATCGCCAGCGAAAGCTGATCGTCGGGAACGACGACCTCGATGCGGGTCGAATCTTCGTCGAGCACGACCTTCATCACCTCGGCCGGCTGAAGCGCATTGACGATGAAGGTCGCGGCGTCCGGCGACCAAGGAATAATGTCGATTTTCTCGCCCTGCAATTCGTTGACGACCGCCTGCACGCGTGAGCCGCGCATGCCGACGCAGGCGCCGACCGGATCGATCGAAGAATCGTTCGACATGACCGCGATCTTGGCGCGCGAGCCGGGATCGCGAGCCACCGACTTCACCTCGACGATGCCGTCGTAGATTTCAGGCACTTCCTGGGTGAACAGCTTGGAGGTGAACTGGGGATGGGTGCGGGAAAGGAAGATTTGCGGGCCGCGGGCCTCGCGCCGGACGTCGTAGACGTAGGCGCGGATCCGGTCGCCGGGCCGGAACATCTCGCGCGGGATCAATTCGTCGCGCCGCACGACCGCTTCGCCTGCCCCGGAGCCGCCGAGATCAACCACGACGTTGCCATACTCGACCCGCTTGACCGCGCCGTTGATGATTTCGCCGATGCGGTCCTTGTAGACATCGTATTGCTTGTCGCGCTCGGCTTCCCGGATTTTCTGGACCAAGACCTGCTTGGACGCCTGGGCTGGGATGCGCCCGTAGTCGAACGGCGGCAGGGATTCGGCAATCCAGTCACCGATCTGGGCCGAAGGGTTCTTCTTCTGCGCCTCGGCGAGCGTCATCTGCGTGGCGTCGTTCTCAACCTCGTCGACGACGAGAAGAAGCCGCGAGAACCGGATTTCGCCGGTTTTCGGATTGATCTCCGCGCGGACCTCGGTTTCCTGGCCGTAGCGCGAACGCGCAGCCTTCTGCATCGCGTCTTCCATCGACGCGAGCACGATCGAGCGGTCGATCGATTTTTCCCGCGCGACCGCATCGACGATCTGCAAGAGTTCGAGTCGGTTGGCGCTAACGGCCATGGGTTTCTCCTTCATCAGGCCCGAGCGGCTTTGCCGCCGCGCCGCGGGCCGCGGCTTTGAGTGCGTTCGATTTCGTTCCGGATGCGACGGCGGGACCTGTCTTTCGACGGGCTTCCGCCCCGCGGCCCTTCGCGTCCTTGAGGGCCGCTTTCTCGCGCCTGAGCGCGGCGCGGATCAGGTCCTCGGTCAGCACGAGCCTGGCCTCGGCCATGGCGCGGATCGGCAGTTCGACCTCGGTATCGATCGCGTCGTCGGCGATCAGCGCCATTCGCGCCGCCGGCCCTTCGGGACCGGAGACGACCGCCTCGAGACGGCCGCGAAAGCGCTTGCGGCCATTGATGGCGACCGCCATTTCGACTCTCGCCTCATGGCCGATGGCCCTGGCGAAATCCGACTCGCGCACCAGAGGCCGATCGATGCCGGGCGACGAGATCTCGAGCCGGTAGGCCTGTGTCATCGGCTCCTCGACGTCGAACACGGGCGACAGCGCCTGGCTCAACCGCTCGCAGTCGTCGATCGCCATCGTCCCGTCGGGGCGCTCGGCCATGATCTGAACCGTCGCCCCGTCGGCCGCGGAAATCCTGACCCGAACCAGCCGCAGACCCAGATCGCGCGCCACCGGCGCAGCGATCCGGCCGACGCGCTCAGCCGCGCCTTTGTCCTCGATCAGACGCGCCTCGCCGAGCCCTTCGACGGGTTCGGCGGCGGTGCGATGCGGGGCTTCGACCATGCAACCTTGGCGGCAATAAAAAAGAGCGGGTCCCGGCCGGGGCCCACTCTCAACTTATCTCTCCGAGGAGAGCTATGAGATGTCGTTAACCGCCATATAGGCGAAGAAGGCCCAGGGCGCAAGGGCAAAGAGAGGGGCCCGCCTCGCTCACGCCGTCGGCAGCTTATAGCCCTTGAACGCCTCGCGCAGCCTGAGCTTGTTGATCTTGCCAGTGGCGGTATGGGGGATTTCCTTCACCACCTGCATGTCGTCGGGCATCCACCATTTCGCGATCCGGGGCTTCAGATAGTCGAGCACCTCTTCAGTCTTGGGCGCACGCCCTTCCTTCGCCACGACGACGAGCAGCGGCCGCTCATCCCATTTCGGGTGGGCGACCCCGATCACCGCCGCCTCGGCGACGTCGGGATGGCCGACGGCCAGGTTCTCGATATCGATGGTCGAGATCCATTCGCCCCCCGACTTGATCACGTCCTTGGCGCGGTCGGTGATCTGCATGACGCCGTCGGGATCGATCGTCGCGACGTCGCCGGTGTCGAAGAAGCCGTTGTCGTCGAGGATCTTGCCGCCCTCGCCCTTGAAATAGCTTTCGACGACCGCGAAGCCCTTGACCTTGAGCCTGCCGAAGCGCTTACCGTCCCACGGCAGGTCGCGGTTCTCGTCGTCGACGATCTTCATCTCGACGCCGAACGGCGACCAGCCCTGCTTGCATTTCAGGGCGAGCTTCTCCTTGTGCAAAAGCGCCATCTGGCTCGGCTTGAACGAGCCGACCGTCCCGAGCGGGCTCATTTCCGTCATGCCCCAGGCGTGTCGCACTTCGACGCCATAGTCTTCCTCGAAGGCGCGGATCACCTCGGGCGGGCAGGCGGAGCCGCCGATGACGACGAGCTTGAGCGTCGACAGCGACTTGTGCTCGTTACGCAGGTATTGCAGCAACCCGAGCCAAACCGTCGGGACGGCGGCGGACATCGTCACTTTCTCAGTTTCGAGCAAGTCGTGGACCGAGGCGCCGTCGAGCCTCGCACCCGGCATCACCATTCGCGCGCCGCGAATGAGGCAGGCAAGCGCAAGGCCCCAGGAGTTGGCGTGAAACATCGGCACGATCGGCAGAACCGAATCGTAGGCGTTGAGGGTCAGGGTCTCGGGGCCGGTCGCCATCATCGAATGCAAGACGTTCGAGCGATGCGAATAGAGCACGCCCTTGGGATGGCCGGTGGTGCCCGAGGTGTAGCAGAGACCGGCGGCCGTGCGCTCGTCGAATTCCTTCCAGGCGAAGTCGCTGTCGACTTCGGCGATCCAGTTCTCGTAGGCGACCGCGTTCTTGAGCTTGGTCGCCGGCATATGGGCGGCGTCGGTGAGAACGACGTAACGCTCAACCGTCGGCAACCGGTCGGCAATCGCCTCCAGGAGCGGCACGAAGGTGAGATCGATCAGCGCCATACGGTCTTCGGCATCGTTCATGATCCAGGCGATCTGCTCTGGAAAGAGCCGCGGATTGACGGTGTGGTAGACGGCGCCGGCGCCGGCAATTCCGTACCAGCTCTCGAGATGCCGATAGCCGTTCCAGGCGAGCGTCGCGACCCGGTCGCCGAGCTTGATTCCGTCGCGTTCGAGCCGCTTGGCGACCTTCAGCGCCCGCTCATGAATGGCGCGATATTTGGTGGCATGCATTGGCCCTTCGACTGTCCGCGAAACGACATCTTGTTCCGGAAACTGGATGGCGGCGAAATCGATGACTTTGTGCATGAGCAGGGGCCACTCCTGCATTCGTCCCAACATGCGTTTCCTCCCGATTCGCTTATCGGCGCTTGATTGCGGCGCGCGGATTGTTCATGGGGGTGCACCTTGGCGCCGCATGCGCTGCTTTGCAATCGGCGGAAGTGGAACTTCGCCCGTCCCCTCAAGGTCCTGCGCGGTCGAACCACCCGCTTAAAGGAGAGGAGCCCGATGCCCGACCGGCAGAACCCCGACCGCTCCGTCCGGATCTGGTTCCGGCTGATCCGTCTAGAGGCGCGGATGCAGGCGGCGGTCGGCGAACGCTTGCGCGAGATCGGCGTCTCGATCCCGCAATGCGACGTCCTGACCACGCTGACCGAGCAGGAGGGCGTCAGCCAGCAGGAACTGGCCAAAAGGCTCTACGTCACCAAGGGCAACATCTCGGGCCTGATCGACCGGCTGGCGGAGGCGGGGCTGGTCGAGCGCCGCTCGACCGCCGTCGACCGGCGCCAACACGCGATCTATCTCACCGAGGCCGGCCGTCGGACGGCGGCGAAGGCGCTCGCTGTCCAGCACCGCTGGATCGCCTCGACCCTCGGCCGGATGGCCGACGCCGACCTCGAGGCGCTGGAGACGCAGCTCATAGCGCTGCGCGATATCGTCCGCGGCCGCGAGGCGCCCGCGCCGGCCAGGGCCGCGAAGGTCTGACGGAGCAACGGCGCCATTTTCGGCTCCCGTTTCGGGCAATTCCAATGGGTAGCGGCGCCATTTCGTTCCGACCCGCGACCCCGCGGGAGTCTTGAGACAATTTAACCTATCGTACATGTAATATTTTATCGATCCAGCCCGCCCATCAGCATGTATTTCAGCTCGACAAATTCCTCCGCCCCGTGGCGCGAGCCTTCGCGGCCTATGCCGATTCCTTCACGCCGCCGAACGGCGCGAGTTCGCTCGAGATCGCCCCGGAATTGATCCCGACCATGCCGTATTCGAGCGCTTCGGCGACGCGCCACACCCGGCCGAGGTCGCGGGCGTAGAAATATGAGGCAAGCCCGAATTGGGTGTCGTTGGCGAGGCGGATCGCATCGGCCTCGTCCTTGAAGCGGAAGACCGGCGCGACCGGGCCGAAGGTCTCCTCCCTGGCGATCCGCATCGACGGGTCGAGACCCGAAAGCACCGTGGGCTCGAAGAAGGTGCGGCCGAGCTTGTGGCGTTTTCCTCCGGTCGTGACCTTGGCCCCCTTCTCCAGCGCGTCGGCGACATGCGCCTCGACCTTTTCGACCGCCTCCTCGTTGATGAGCGGCCCTTGGGTCACGCCGGCCTCCGTCCCGTCGCCGACCTTGAGCTTGCTGACCGCTGCGGTGAGCTTGGCGACGAACGCGTCGTAGATCCCTTCTTGCGCGTAGATGCGGTTGGCGCAGACGCAAGTTTGGCCCATGTTGCGGAACTTGGACATGATCGCGCCCTCGACCGCGGCGTCGACATGCGCGTCGTCGAAGACGATGAACGGCGCGTTGCCGCCGAGTTCGAGCCCGACCTTCTTCACCGTTCCCGCCGCCTGGCGCATGAGGAGCTTGCCGACCTCGGTCGAGCCGGTGAAGCCGATGAAGCGCACAGCATCATGCTCGCACATCGCCTTGCCGATCGCCGGCGCGTCTCCGGTCAGGAGGTTGAGGACCCCTGCTGGCATGCCGGCGCGCAGTGCGAGTTCGCCGAGCGCGAGCGCAGTCAGCGGCGTCTCGGGCGCGGGCTTGGCGACCACCGTGCAGCCGACCGCCAGCGCCGGCGCGACCTTGCGGGTGATCATGGCGGCGGGGAAGTTCCATGGCGTGATCGCCGCCACGACGCCGATCGGCTGCCTGATCACGACGATGCGCGAATCGGCGCGGAAGGTCGGATTGACCTCGCCATAGATGCGCTTGGCCTCTTCCCCGAAGAATTCGACGAATCCGGCGGCGTAATCGACCTCGCCCAGCGCCTCGGCCAGTGGCTTGCCCTGCTCGCTGGTCATGATCAGGGCGATGTCGTCGCGATTTTGAATGATGAGGTCGAACCAGCGGCGAAGGATTTTCGCCCGCTCCTTCGGCAGAGCCTTCGCCCAGGGGCCGAAGGCGCGCTCTGCCGCCTCGATCGCGGCGACCGCTTCGGAATGGCCGAAGCGTGGAACCTTCGCGATAAGTTTGCCGGTCGCCGGATTGGCGATCGGATCGACCCCTTCGCCTACCCATTTGCCGTCGATGAGGCATTTGTCTTTAAGCAGCGCAGGATCGGCGAGTTTCATGGGAGGCCTCCGGGATCGTAGGATATATAGGAGGACCCCGACGGTCGCGAGATGGGGCTTATGGCCGGTAGGCGTCTGGCGGAAAAATAGGCGATACTTCGAGGTTGCCGATGTCGAGACCGGCTTCCCTCATACGTCTCTGTTATGGGCGCTTGGGTTTAAGCGCCCTAAGGCACGCTTGGGTTGGTCAGCGCAATCCGAAGCCAATTCAAATCGGAGGGGTTAATCGCCATGACAACCGACCTTTGGTACCTCGCCTTGACCGCGATGCTTACGGCGGCGCTGTGGATTCCCTATATCGCCTGTCAGGTGATGGTGAACGGTCCCCTTTCGGGAGAAAACTACGTCGACCCCGCGCCTCGCCCGGTTCCGCTGTGGGGTCAGCGCGCCCACCGCGCCTATCTCAACGCCATCGAGTGCTTCGCTCCCTTCGCCGCCCTCGTGATCGTCGCCCAGGTCGCTGGAAAGGCGAACGGCATGACGGCTTTCTGGGCGATGAGCTTTTTCTGGCTGAGGCTCGCGCACGCCATCGTCTATTGGACGGCCATTCCTTACCTCAGAACCGTGCTTTTTACCTTAGGCTTCGTCTGCGTCGTCGGGCTATTCTGGGAGGTAATCAAGTAGCCCCAGGGAGAAGGAGCCGGAGGTCATGCGGTCGTCAATCCAGCATGTGACTGACCATGCCGTCGGCCAGCTTCGGCTCGAACCAGGTTGATTTCGGCGGCATGATCGCGCCCGCGTCGGCGACCGCCATAAGGTCGCGCATCTCCGTCGGATGAAGCGCGAAGGCTAAAGCGAAAGAGCCGGAAGAGACGAGCCGCTCCAATTCGCCTAGGCCCCGGCCGCCGCCGACGAAGTCGATGCGCTTGTCGCGTCGCTGATCGGAAACGGCGAAAATCGGTTCGAGAATGTTCTTGGCGAGCAGCGTGACCGGCAGAAGAGCGACCGGGTCTTTGCTCTGCGCACATTTCGAAGCGACCTCGGGCTTGAGGGCGAGACGATACCAGCGCCCCGCGAGGACCATGCCGAGTTCATCCGCACGAGCCGGATGAGCCGGACGGTCGCTCGGCTCGATTGCGTACTGGCGTCCGATTTCCTTCAAAACCTGCTCGGCGGTGAGACCGTTCAAATCGCGCAGCACGCGGTTGTAGTCGAGGATCGTCATCTCGCGCTGTGGCAGCAGCACGGCGAGAAAATAGCCGTCCTTCTCGCCCCGCGCTTGCGCGACCCGCAACGCAGCCGCCGAGCGATGGTGACCATCGGCGATATAGAGGGCGGACAGCGCGTCGATTGCGCGCGTGAGCGCCATGATTGTCACCTCATCGGCGATCACCCAGAGCTCATGCCTTACGCCGTCGTCGGCAGTGACGACGACCGTCGGCCTGTCCGAGGTCACGCGCGCGAGCAGCGCGTCGATCTCGGGCGCGTCCGCATAGGCGAGCATGACCGGTCCGGTCTGCGCATCGACCGCCTCGATCTGGCGCACACGGTCGTCTTCTTTCGCCGGCGTCGTCATCTCGTGCCTGCGGATGCGGTTCTCAGCATAGGCCGCAATCGACGCGACCGCCGCGAAGCCCGTTTCGACCCGGCCGCGCCAAGTCAACCGGTAGGCGTAGTAGCAGGGCTTGTCGTCGCGTATGAGCACGCGGGCTGAGATCATGCGGCGAAGATTCTCGGCCGCCTTGGCGTAAACGGCCGGGTCGTGCGGGTCGATCGCCGGATCGAGGTCGATCTCGGCCTTTGAGACGTGCAGGAAGCTCCACGGTTTGCCCTTGGCGCGGTCGCGCGCTTCCGCGCTCGAAAGCACGTCGTAGGGCGGCGCCAGAACGTCTGCTGCGCGCTCGGGCGCGGGTCGCAGCGCGCGAAAGGGCTTTATCAGGCTCAATTTTGACTCTTTTTTTGTGGGACTTGTTTGGCCGCAAGAACGGCGCTGGCGGCGGGAACTAGCGCCCGCGGGCGCTGTCTGGCAAGTCCGTCGGCATCGCGCGACGGCCGGGTCGGATCTGTCGATCCTGTCTGCCTTACCGCTCCCGCATCGCCTTGGAGGCGACTTCGACCACGGGGGCGAACAGGTATTCGAGCATCCGCCGGGCGCCGGTCTTGAGCTCGACCGTGACCGCCATGCCGGAGGTGAGCGGCTCGGCGACGCCGTCGACCGTGATTGTGGCGTCCTCCGGCTTGAGCACAATCGGAAAAACCAGGTTCTGGGTCCGCTCGCCACCGGCAAAACCCTGAGCGGCGGAGACGCGGGCGGGGTCGCCCTCGATCGCGCCAGCGTCGGGCTCGGGAATCGCGTCCCTGGCGATGCGGACAACATGCGCCTTGATCACGCCGTAGCGCGTAAAGGGGAAGGATTCGACCTTGACCGCAGCCTCCTGCCCGACGCTGACGAAGCCGATGTCGCGATTTCGCACATAAGCCTCGATCTCGAGCCCCGAGGCGTCCGGCACGATGCGCATGATTTCCTGGCCGCTCGCGACCACCTGACCGACATTGGTGATGATCGACGACTGTACGCGGCCCGCGATCGGCGCTCTTAGCGTCAGGCGATCGAGCTCGGCTTGAGCCTTGGCGAGGCGCTGCTCGACGTCCTCGACGCGCCGCTCGGCGTCCTCGAGCTTCTCGGCGTCGTCGGAAACGAAGGCCTGGACGGCCTTGTCCGCGTTCCGGGCAACGACTTCGATTCCGGCGGAGAGCGAGGCGAGCTCTTGCTCCTGTTTCGCCTGCTGGGTGATCTGATATTGCAGCGTTTCGGTCGCGTCGATCACCGCAGCCTTCGCCCCGGCCTTCTCTTCGACCAGCTTCGTGCGCATGTCGACGCGCTCCTTCAGGGTCGCGACGAGGTTCTTCTGGGTTGCGATGGTCAGGGCGAGCTTGTCCCGCTCGGCGGCCTTTTGCGCCTTCTCGGCAACGAATGAGGCCTGATTCGCAGCCAATTGCGCAAAATCGGCGGCGAGAACTCGCAACTCGCGCTCGCGCAAGGCTGGCGCGACGTCGTCGGGCCAATCGATTTTCGGCGGCGAATCGACCCTATGCGCTTCCGCCGCAACGAGCGCAGCCTCCCGGCGCAGGATTTCCGCTCGCGCAGAAGAAAGTTCGGCCCGCGCCCCCTCCACATCGGCCTCGGCCGTCGAGCGGTCGAGCTCGACCAGAATGTCGCCTGCCTTGACGACAGAGCCGTTGGCGACCCGGATGTCTGCAACCCTGCCAGTCTCCAGCGGCTCGACGACCTTGACGCGGCCGGTCGGCTGGAACTTGCCCTGCGCGGCGGCGACGATGTCGACCCGGCCGAAATAGGCCCACACAAGGGCTACGAGGACGAAGGCGCAGATGGTCCACAGGAATGCGACATGGACCGGCGAGGGCGGCGTTTCCAGGATCTCGAGCGCCGGCGCCAGGAATTCGCGGTCGCTGAGATGGGCCCCCGGCGTCTTGAGCCGCGCCAGCGCACGCAGGGCGGCGGGCGTGGCGGCGCGTCGCCATGGCGCGACGGCGCGGGTCAGCGTCATGCGGCGATCTCCGCCGGCTGACTTTGGAGGCCCCAGAGATAGGCGTAGAGGCCGCCGGGCCGGCGTATGAGCTCGTTGTGGGTCCCGATTTCGACGATCCGGCCGTCCGCCATGCACACGATGCGGTCGCAGCCGCGCACGGCGGCCAGGCGATGGGCGATGATGATGACCGTGCGGCCCTTGACGATGCGGCGCATGTTGCGCTGGACGAGCCGCTCGCTGTCGTAGTCGAGCGACGAAGTCGCCTCGTCGAGAATGAGAATGCGCGGATTGGTCGCGAGCGCACGGGCGATGGCGATGCGCTGACGCTGGCCGCCCGAGAGGTTGGCGCCGCGCTCCTCGACCATCGTATCATAGCCCTGCGCCAGCTTGTCGATGAACTCCTCGGCGCCAGCCAGGCGGGCGATCTCGATCACCCGCGCCCGCGGCATCGCCGGATTGGCGAAAGCGATGTTCTCGTGAATGGTGCGGTTGAAGAGCAGGTTCTCCTGCAGCACGACGCCGATGTGGCTTCTGAGCCACGCCGGATCGACATGGTTCAGATCTGCGCCGTCGAGCATGACCCGCCCCTCGCTCGGCAAATAGAGACGCTGGATGAGCTTGGTCAGGGTCGACTTGCCGGAGCCGGACGGCCCGACGACGCCGATCGTTTCGCCCGCCCGGATGGCGAGTGAAATCTCGTTCAGCGCTTCCGGAGCGCCGGGGCGGTAGCGGAAGCTGACGCGGGCGAATTCAATCGCGCCGCGCGGGGTCGGCGGCAAAAGACGCGTCGCGGGCGAAGATTCGGGAGCCGCGTTGAGGATATCGCCCAGCCGCTCGATCGAGATCTGCACCTGCTGGAAATCCTGCCAGATCTGCGACAGACGAAGGATCGGCTGGATCGCCTGCGAGGCGATCATGTTGAACGCGACGAGCGCGCCGACGGTGAGCTCGCCGTCGATGACCGCCTTGGCGCCGAACAGCAGCAGCGCCGCGGTCGTCAGCTTGCTCACATATTGGATCGCGAGTTGGCCGCCCGAGCCGAGCATCGCAGCGGAGAAGCTGGTTTTCACATAGGCCGCGAGTTTCTCCTCCCACTGCGCGCGCATGATCGGCTCGACCGCCGCGCTCTTCACCGTGCTCACCCCGACGATCGTCTCGACCAGGAACTGCTGGCTCGCCGCGCCGCGATTGAATTTCTCGCTCACGAGCTCGCGTAAGGGCGGCCTCACCGAAAATCCGATCAGGAGATAAAAAGGAATGCCGGCGAGCACGATGAGGGTGAGCGGCCACGAGTAGGCGAACAGCACGGCGATGAACACGAAGGCGAACACGAGGTCGATCGCCGAGAACAGGGCCTGGCCGGTGAGGAAGCTGCGGATCGTCTCCAGCTCCCGCATCCGCGCGACCGTCTGCCCCGCCGACCGGGTCTCGAAATAGGCGACCGGCAGGCGCAACAGATGCGCGAACAGCCGCTGCCCCAGCTCGACATCGATCCGGTTGGTGGTGTGCGAGAGCGCATAGGCGCGCAGGTACTGCAGCGCCACGTCGAACAGGCCGATGAAGACGAGGCCGCCGACGAGCACGAACAGAGTCTCATAGCCGCGATGCGTCAAGACCTTGTCGACGACCACCTGGAAGAACAGCGGCGTGGTCAGGGCGAAAATCTGCACGAACAGCGACGCCGCCAGCACGTGGCCGAGCGGACGGCGATAGCGCCAGATGGTCGGCAGGAACCAGCGCATGCCGAACTGGCGGGGATCTGCGCCAGCGCCGCCGATCCGGCGGGCGATCAGCAGCGCCCGCCCGCCGATTTCTCGCGCGACGTTTTCGAGCGGCGCTTCCTGGGCGGCGTGGCTGATCGGGTCGACCAGCCGGCAGAGCCCCGACGGGTTACGCCCGGCGAAAACAAGCAGCGCGCCATCGGTCATACGCACGATCGCCGGGGCGGGCAGCGCAGCCAGCCGTTCAGCGGTGACCTCGCCGACCAGCCGGGCTTTGAGGCCGACGATCCGGGCGGCGCGGATGAGGTCGGCTTCGTCGGCCGCGCGCTCGCCAAGCGCGAGTTCTCGCGCGAGCTGCACCGGGTCGGCGCCGATACGGTAATAGGCCGCGATGCCGCACAACGCGCGCAGGCCGGGGTCCAGCGGCGTCGCCTCGCTCACCGGTGGCGCAGTCTCCATCATCGCGCTTCACACCTTTTCCGCGCCGCCCGTCTTTCGACGGGCTATGACGACGAGGCAATCCAGAGATCGTGGCCACTAGCGCGCTGGATTGCTTCGCTTCGCTCGCAATGACGGTGACCGGGCATTGCTCCTGGCCGCAATCGTACCGAATGACGATCGGTCATGGGCAAGCGGCGCCGCCTGATAGGCTTAGCAAAGCGTTGACGCGGCGCCGTTGCGCTTCGGGCCACCTTCTCGCGTGAACGGGGAAAAGGGCTAGGCTCAGTGCTACTTGACGACAAAGTCGAGCGCGCCGCCGAAGCAGTAAAACGGGGGCCGGCTCAGTCGCGGCTCGTCTCCCGCACGATCTTCGCCATCGCGCGGGATTCTTCGTCGCCCAAAGCGTCGAGGCCGGCGGCGACGCCGGCGCGGTCGGTGGCGTTGCGGTTCTGGCTCGTCTTCCATTTGCCCCGGATGTCGACGATCTCGATCTCGATCCCGACGATCGCCCGGCGCTGCATGGCGATGAAGTCGGCTGGAGCGTCGCCGACCGCCCACGGCTGTTCGCGCCGCTGCTCGAGGGCCTGCGTCAATTCCTCGACCTGCCGGGCGAGCCAGACGTCGTCCATCACTTTCGCCCGGCCTTTCACCTGGACCATCGTGTAATTCCAGGTCGGCACGACTTTGCCGGTCTCCCGCTTGGTCTCATACCACGAAGGCGTGATGTAATGATCGCGGCCCTGGAATACGACGAGCGCATCCGGGGACGCTTCAAGGTCGCGCCACTGGCTGTTGGCGCGCGCGAGATGGACCTTCAGCGTCCCGAGCCGTGAGGCGGCGGGATCGAGAACGAACGGAACCGAATTGGCGACAATCCCCTCGGCGCCGTTGCTGATCAGGAGGCCGAAAACGCGGCTCCGGATCAGCGCGTGCATCTGCGCGAGGTCATCGACCCGGTGAAGCGGGGGCTCATACATAGACGCTCGTCTTTCGCTCCTCGGAGGCCCGGCCGCTATTCCGCCGCCCGACGGCCCGCCCCGTATCGTCTCACGATATAGTCATCGACCAGCGCCTTGAACTCCTCGGCGATGCGCGGTCCGCGCAGGGTCACGGTCTTGACCCCGTCGACGAACACCGGCGCCGCTGGCGTTTCTCCGGTCCCGGGCAGCGAGATGCCGATGTCGGCGTGCTTGCTCTCGCCGGGCCCGTTGACGATGCAACCCATCACCGCGACGTTGAGCTTTTCGACGCCGGGATAGCGCGCGCGCCATTGCGGCATCGACTGGACGAGATAGCCCTGAATGTCGCGCGCCAGCTCCTGGAACACGGTCGAAGTCGTGCGCCCGCAGCCGGGGCAGGCAGCGACCTGCGGCGCGAAACTGCGGAACCCCATCGATTGCAACAGCTCCTGCGCCACTCGCACTTCCTGCGTCCGGTCGCCGCCCGGCTCGGGGGTGAGTGAAATACGGATCGTGTCGCCAAGGCCTTCCTGCAGCAGCGCGCCGAGCGCGGCGGCGGAGGCGACGATGCCCTTCGAGCCCATGCCGGCTTCGGTCAGGCCGAGATGAAGCGCGTAGTCGGAGCGCTCGCCGAGCATCCGGTAGACGGTAATGAGGTCTTGCACCGACGAGACTTTCGCCGACAGGATGATGCGTTCGCGGGGAAGCCCGATCTCCTCGGCCCGCGCCGCCGACAGAAGCGCGGATCTGACCATCGCCTCACGGGTGACCGCGCCGGCCTCGAGCGGCGCGGGGCTCGCCGCATTCTCATCCATGAGCGAGGTCAGAAGCTCCTGATCGAGCGAACCCCAGTTCGCGCCGATCCGCACCGGCTTCATGTTACGGATCGCGATCTCGATGATCTTGCCGAATTGCAGGTCGCGCTTGTTCTTGAAGCCGACATTGCCGGGATTGATGCGATATTTGTCGAGCGCTTCGGCGCAGGCCGGATGATCGCTGAGCAGCTTGTGGCCGATATAATGGAAGTCGCCGATCAGCGGCACGCGCACGCCCCGTTTTAGCAGCGCATCGCGGATATGCGGCACCGCGGCCGCCGCCTCTTCGCGATCGACCGTGATCCGCACGAGCTCGGAGCCCGCGCGCCACAGCGCCGCAACCTGGCGCGCCGTCGCCTCGACGTCTGCGGTGTCGGTGTTGGTCATCGACTGGACGACGATCGGCGCGCCGCCGCCGACCGTGATCGCCGCGTCGCCTTGCCCGACCCGAACGCCGACAGTGGCGTGTCGGGGCAAAGGCCCGCATGGCGCATCGGAGATCGCAAGATTTATCGCCGCAATTCCTTTTCAGCGCGGATCGACCCCTTTCGCCGCCCGGGTTCTAAGCTTTGCCGGCAAATTTGTCATCCCGCGCCCGGCCGCAGCCGCGACCGACCGGCCAAAGAACTAGGGGCCCTCGAAACTTTCGCCGCAATGCAATATAGAGCTTCATGCAACGCAATATGACAGTTTTGATGCGCGCCCGCCGCGCCCCGGCCGAGTGAAGGAGATCTTGATGTCCCTCGCCAGACGCCATGCCCTTGTCACTGGTTCGACCAGCGGCATCGGACTGGCCATCGCGCGCGCCCTCGCCAAGGAGGGAGCGGACGTCGTGATCAACGGATTCGGCGACGCGGCGGCGATCGAGGCCGAGCGGGTCAAGATCGAGAAGGACTTCGGCGTCAAGGCATTCTACAACGGGGCCGACATGTCAAAAGGGCCGGAGATCAGGGCGATGATCGCCGACGCCCAGGGCAAGATGGGATCGCTCGACATTCTGGTCAATAACGCCGGCATTCAGTTCGTCTCGCCGATCGAGGACTTTCCGCCCGAGAAATGGGACGCGATCATCGCCATCAACCTTACCGCGGCCTTCCACGCAATCCGGGCCGCCGTTCCGGGCATGAAGGCGCAGAAATGGGGCCGCATCATCAATACCGCGTCCGCGCACTCGCTTGTCGCCTCGCCGTTCAAGTCGGCCTACGTGGCGGCCAAGCACGGCCTCGCCGGGCTCACGAAGACGGTGGCGCTCGAGCTCGCTACGTTCGGCGTCACCGCCAATTGCATTTCCCCCGGCTACGTCTGGACGCCGCTGGTCGAGCGTCAGGTTCCCGACACGATGAAGGCGCGCGGCATGACGCGCGAGCAGGTGATCAGCGATGTGATGCTCGCCGCCCAGCCGACCAAAGACTTCGTGACCGTCGATCAGGTCGCTTCGCTCGCCGTCTATCTCTGCTCGGACGCGGCGGCGCAAATCACTGGCGCAAATCTGTCGATCGACGGCGGATGGACCGCCGCATGAGCCGCGCCGCCAAACCGATCGCGCGCAAGTCCCCCGTGGGCCCGGTCGGGCCGAAGCCCGCCGCCAAACCGGGAGGGGTCAAGACCATCAATCTGGCCCTGCAAGGCGGCGGCTCCCACGGCGCCTATACCTGGGGCGTGCTCGACGCGCTGACCGAAGACGCGCGGATCGAGATTTCCGCGATCAGCGGCGCGAGCGCCGGCGCGATGAACGCCGTCGTGTTCGCCGCCGGCCTAGAGGAGGGGGGACGGGAGCGCGCTCGCGAGAGGCTCGAAAAGTTCTGGCTCTTGGTCTCGTCCGAGGGCTCGCTCTCGCCGTTCGAGCGCCGATGGGTCGACAAGGCGCTGGCGGCCTGGGGCGGCTTCTGGCCGGGATCCCGATGGATCGACGCCTGGGCCGAGACGACTTTGGGGCTGCTGAGCCCCTATGAGTTCAATCCGTTTAACGTCAATCCGCTGCGCGTCTATCTTGAACAGGCGGTCGATTTCGAACGCCTGCGCGCAACCGACAGCGTCAAGCTGTTCGTCGCGGCGACGAACGTGAAGACCGGTCGCGGCGAGATCTTTCGCCGTGACATTCTCACCGTCGATCACGTGATGGCGTCGGCCTGCTTGCCGCAACTGTTCCAGGCGGTGATCATCGACGGCCAATCCTATTGGGACGGCGGATTCGCGGGCAATCCCCCGTTGTGGCCGCTATTCTACGAGACCCAGTGCCGCGACGCGATCATTGTCCAGATCAATCCGATCGAACGCGCCGAGGCGCCTCGCCTGCCAGGCGCAATCGCCAACCGGGTGGATGAGATCACTTTCAACGCCAGCCTGCTCGCGGAGCTCAGGGCCACCGACTTCGTCGCCCGCCTGATCCGCAGGGGACTGCTCAAGAGCGATGAATACCGCGAGGAGCGGCTGCACCGCATCGGCGGCGCGGGCAAGCTCGAGTCCTTCAACGCCGCGACCAAGAACGACGTGTCCTGGCCATTCCTCCAGCGTTTGCGCGACCTCGGGCGCGATGACGCCAAGGAGTGGCTCGAAGCGAACTATGACTCGATCGGCGTCGAGAGCACGCTCGACATCAATCGCGCGCTCCAGCGCGACCCCGTTCGGCCCTCCGAACAATGCTAAAGCGCGAGATTCAAAACCCCTCGCTACGAGAAGGCGGAAGACCGACGGAAGGCGCGCTACCTACTCCGGCGCCGCGGTCAGCGGCTCGAGCGGCGCGGCGATCGTTCCGCGCGTGAGATCGCGGGTAAACATTGCAAGGCCCCTCGGTTCATTGCCATTCGGGTGCACGAGCACGATCGAACCCTTTTCCGGCTGTTGTCCTTTGGCCAGCCAGGCGTCCGCGCCGAGCGTCACCAGGTGAAACCGGCTGACCGCCTGCATCAGCGGATCGCTCGACACGAGGCCGGGGAAACGGAAGAACAGCGACGGCGTCTCGCCGTTGGCGATGATGAGCCGTTCGGTATCGAGAATCTCCGCTTCCGGATCGACGCCCCTCGTTAAAAGGAAGTTCGCGGCAAGGGGCAGTCTGGCCCGGTAGGGGTGATGGTAGGTGTGGTCGACCCACAGGATGTCGAGCGCGCCGGATTTGCGCTGATCTGTGAGCCAGCGGAAATCGTCAAAGTGATGGATGAGCCAAAGGCCTGAAACGCTCAGGGCGACGGATGCGTGGGGGTCTGCCGTCTCGAGCCGGGTGAAGAACGCCCGGTCGAGCGGCCGTTTGCTCGGACAGAGATCGCCCGTGAGGTAATCGCCCGCCGCGGCGCCGTGGGTCAACCCGGCGTTCTGAAGAAAGCCGCGGTGGATGAGACCCGGCGCCTCGGCCGATTCGCTGATGGCGCGGCCCATACGGGTCGACTTGAGCTCACCCTCGGTCATTTCGCCGCAGGTCCAGCACGCCGCGCGCTCGAGCCGCGTGGTCAACGCCGCCGGATCGGCGAGCAAATCGACCTTGAGGCCGGCGACGGTCATCTCGCGGATCGCGACCGCCTTGCGTCCGTCGGCAGCGACGCATGCCTTCAACACTGGCTGATAGTCGCCGACCGCCGACGCGCTTTGAAGCTCGGCCGCCGGCGCCGGCGTGAAGGCGCAATCAGCGGCCCGCGCGGCAGCGGATAAGCCGGCCCAGGCGGTGAGCGTAATCAGGAGCAAGCGCGGAAACGCGTACAAAGGCGTCGAACTCGGTTTTCTGGATTGAAAGCGGACCTTCCTTATCGAAATCCGACGGGGAGGGCCAGATCGGGCGCGTGGGTATAATAAGATGGAATTTGGCGATTTTTATGCGGGTCGCGTCAACCGCCGCCGACTTCCACGCCCCGCTTCCACTCAGGCAAACGGCGGTGAAGGGGAAGCGCGCCTCAAATCGGCCCGTGCGGTCACCTCCGCCGCGGTCCCCGCGTCGAGCGCGGCCGCTCCGGCGCGCCGGCAGCGGCCAACATGGCGCGATACTCGTCCCGCTTCTCGTGGATCGAGGCGATGACCAGGCCCATCGGCACGCCGAGATCGACCAGCACCGCCTCCGAGAGCTGCAGGCTCGCCTCGATCGTCTCGGGCACGGCGTCGGTCACACCGAGCCCATAGAGAGCGCGGGCGTGGTCGGCGTCGCGCGCGCGGGCGACCAGCGTCACCTCCGGCCGCAGGCGGCGCGTCGCTTCGACAACCGCCTCGTTGGCGGCGGTCGAGTCCATGGTCACGACCACGGCGCGCGCGGTCTCGAGCCCGCAGCGGCGTAGATATTCGGGACGTGCGGCGTCGCCGTAGTAGACCGGCTTGCCGTCGGACCGCGCCCGCGCCGTCAGCCGCGCATCCGAGTCGATGGCAATGAACGGGATCTTGTGCCGGTCCAGCATGTCGCCGATCAGCGCGCCAACGCGGCCGTAGCCGACAATGATGACGCGGGCGTCTTCGGTTTCAGGCGGGATCTCCGGCGGCGCCTCGCCTGTGGCGGTTCGCGGCGGCGAGCCGATGCGGGCGCCGATCTTCGCCAGTCCCGGAATGGCGAGCATCGAAAGCGTCACAGCGCTGACAAGAGCCGTCGACAGCGAACGGTCAATGAGGCCTCCGGCGAGGGCCGCGCCGATCATCACGAAGCCGAACTCTCCGCCCGGGCCGAGCAGGAGAGCCATTTCGGCGCCTACACGCAGCGGCAGCCGGAACCCACGCGCCAGCGCCAGAAGCGTGAGACTCTTGATGGCCACCAGCGCCGCGGCGATGCCGAGGATAAGTCCGGGCCGGGCGACGATGAAGCCTGGATTGATTCCGGCGCCGACCGAGACGAAATAGAGCCCGAGGAGCAGACCCCGGAACGGTTCGATCGTCACTTCGATCTCACGCCGATATTCGGTCTCGGCCAAAAGGAGGCCGGCGACAAAGGCCCCGAGCGCCATCGACAGATGGCCCGCAGCGGCCGCCAGTCCATCGCCTAGAACCACCAGAAGGCACGCCGCCATGAAGAATTCGGGGCTCTTCGTCTCGGCGACAAAATGGAAGAACGGCCTCAGCGCGAGGCGGCCGAAAACGACCAGCGCGGCCAGCGCCAGCCCGGCCGGGGCGAGCGTGCTGGCAAGCTGCCAGCCGAGCCCGCGTTCGCCGCCGGCCGAAAGCGCGCCTGTCATGACCAGCAAGGGCGCGACCGCCAGGTCCTGAAACAGCAATACCGAGAAACTCGCCCGGCCGGCGCCGGAGTGGAGCCGCTTGCTCTCAACAAGCATCGGGATGACGATCGCAGTTGAGGACATCGTGAGCGCCGCGCCGACGGTCAGCGCCGAGGGCGGAGCGAGGCCGAGACCCCAGGCGAGAGCGCTCAGGATCAAGGTCGTCACGACGACCTGCGCCAGCCCGAGCCCGAAAACCAGCCGGCGGGTGCGCCGCAAGCGTTCGAACGACAGCTCGAGCCCCATCGTGAACATGAGCGCAACCACGCCGAAGGCGGCGATGCGGTCGATCGCGTCGACATTGATTGCGAGCGCATTGAGCCACGGCGCTCTCAGGGCGAGGGAGCCGAGGCCGTAGGGTCCGAGCGCGACGCCCGCGAGAAGATAGCCGAGCACCGGACTGACGCGCAGGCGGAAGAACAGCGGCGCGATCACCCCCGCCGTCACCAGAAACAGCAGCGTCTCTTTGTAAACCGATAGGTCAATCGGCTCGTTCACTCAGGCTCCGTCGCGGCCGGGCGGTCGTCATTTGACCAGCCTAGTCAATTCCCGCACGAGCGCGAGCCTCGCTCAAGCGCGGCGCGGCGTGCTAAGGGCGATGGCGTCTATTTCCTGGAGAGCGCAATGCCGCTTTATTCCCTCAACGGCGAAACGGCCTCGATCATGGCGCTTGCGCCGGTGATCCCAGTCTTGACGGTGGCAAGCGTGGAGGATGGCCTCAAGCAGGCGAAGGCGCTCGTCGCCGGCGGCCTCTATGCGATCGAAGTGACGTTGCGCACGCCTCCGGCGCTGGCGGCGATCCGGGAGATCGCCAAGAGCGTGCCGGGCGCGGTCGTCGGCGCGGGCACGATCGTTGCGGTCGATCAGATTGGCGAGGCGGTCGCGGCCGGAGCGCGGTTTCTGGTCAGCCCCGGCGCTCCCCCGGCGCTCGCCAAGGCCGCGGCGCAATCGCCCGTGCCGTTCCTGCCGGGCTGCGCGACGGCGTCGGAGGCCATGGCGTTGCGGGAGCTCGGCTTTCGGGCGCTGAAGCTCTTTCCGGCCGAAGCCGTCGGCGGCGCGAGGCTGCTTGCATCGCTCGCCGCGCCGCTGCCTGATCTCAGCTTCTGCCCGACCGGCGGCATCGACCTTGCGAAAGCGCCCGAATACCTAAAGCTGCCGAATGTGCCCTGCGTCGGCGGCTCGTGGATGCTGCAGAAGGCGGCGCTGGCGCGCGGCGACTACCTCGCGGTCGAAGCTCTGTCGCGGGACGCGGCGGAACTCAGGCGCGCGGCCGCCTAGGCCTATGCGGCCACGGCTTGCGTCTCGGCGCGCTTCTTGGCGATCTCGCGCTTCAATTCGACGGCCGTGTCGGAGAGGTCCGACACATTCGCCTTGGCGAGGAAGTCATCGAGGCCGCCGCGATGCTCGACCGAGCGCAGCGCCGCCGCGCTGATCCTGAGCCGCACCGCGCGCTCGAGCGTATCGGAGATCAGCGTGACCTGAACGAGATTGGGCAAGAAGCGGGTGCGCGTCTTGCGGTTGGAATGGCTGACCTTGTTGCCGGATTGAACGGCCTTGCCGGTCAGCTCGCAGCGGCGTGACATCGCGCTAACGTCCTTCATATGCGAAGCCTTGGACCGATGCGGCAAACACAAAGCGGGCCGCTTCAGTCAAGAAGCGCCCCGCCCGCCCCGCGGCCCTGGCTTATGGGAGCGCGGTCTATAGGGGATGGGTTTTTCGCCGTCAAGCTTGTCGCGCTCGACAGGCTGTTGTCCGGCCTCTACCCTCGTCCCATGCAGCAGGGACAAGCAAGCCGCACCGCGATCGGCGCGGCGGGACACAGAGCCGCCCACCAGCTCCTCGAGCATGGGACGATCTTCAGCGACCCGCTCGCGCTCGCCATCCTCGGGCAGGACGCCGATGAGGCGATCGCGCTTGCCAGGGAATCGCCGGAGAGGCGGCCGTTGCGCTTTTTCATCGCCATGCGCAGCCGCTTCGCCGAGGATATGGCTCGCCGCGCGATGGCTGAGGGTGTGCGGCAGATCCTCGTGCTCGGCGCGGGGCTCGACACCTTCGCCTATCGGGTGCAGGGGGCCGAGGATCTGAGGGTGTTCGAACTCGATCATCCCGCGACCCAGGCCGACAAGCGGCGCCGGCTGGCGCAAGCCGGGATCGCCGAACCGCCGCATCTCGCCTATGTCGCGCATGATTTCGAGCAGGGGCCGATGACCGCGAGCCTAAAGGCCGCCGGCTTCGACCCCGGCAAGCGGACCTTCGTGCTGTGGCTCGGGGTCACGCCCTATCTCGCGGTCGAGGCGGTGTTCGCGACGCTTGGCGAGCTTGCCTGCTGGCCGGGCGGAGCTGAGGTCGTGTTCGACTACGCCAATCCGCCCGACAAGAGGGACGCCGCGGGGCGAGATTTTCACCAGCAGATGGCCGAGCGGGTGGCGGCGCGCGGCGAGCCCTTTCGATGCTATCTCGACACCGACGCGCTGCACGAGCGCGTGCGCGCGCTTGGCTTCGCCGAGATCGAGGACCTCGACCGCGCAGGCCTGGTCGGCCGCTACCTCCCCGACGCGGCGGTCAGCCCACGCTCAGGGCCGGGCGGCCACGTCGTGCGGCTGGCGACCGGGCTAAAATAGCCGGGGAGCCGTGCAATTCTGACCGTGAATTGAGTTTTTTCAACAGCTTAAGTGTCAATTTCTGTCAGTTTTTTCAGTCTGCGCGGAGCGCCGGGGCTGGCTGGCGGCGCGGGATGCGCGAGGACGGGCCCTTTCTCCTATCTGAAAAGACCCTAACTCATTTTCTGATTTTCGTCAAGGATTTGTCGCGAAACCCCGCCCGCGCCAGGGGCTGACCGGCCCGAAGGGCTGCTCAGGTTTGCGGCTGCGGTTCGAGCCCGCCGGCCTCCGGACCAATCGGCCTCGGCTTGCCGGTCGAGGGCACGGCGGCGCGCGGAGCGGCCGGCGGCTCCCGGTCCGTCGCCGATTCGCGCACCGGCCGCACGCCCTGCAACAGGCCGACGATCTCGTCTCCGGTCAGCGTCTCGAACTCCATCAGGCCAGACGCGAGCGTCTCGAGGTCCGTGCGCCGCTCGGTGAGAATCCGCGTCGCGGTTTCGTGCGCTTCCAGCACCAGACGCCGGACTTCCTGGTCGATGGTCTCCGCGGTCGCTTCCGAGATATTCTGCTGCCGCCCCAGCGAATAACCGAGGAACACCTCGTCCTGGTTCTCGCCGTACATGACCGTGCCAAGCTTGTCGGAAAAGCCGAGCCGGGTCACCATCGCGCGGGCGATCTTGGTTACCTGCTGGATGTCCCCGGCCGCGCCGGACGTGACCTTGTCCTTGCCGAAGATCAGTTCCTCAGCGACGCGGCCGCCCATCGACATCGCGAGCATCGCGATGAGCTGCTCGTAACTCTGCGAGATCTGATCGCGCTCGGGCAGCGATTGCACCATGCCAAGCGCGCGGCCGCGCGGAATGATCGTCGCCTTGTGGATCGGGGTCGAGGCCGGCATGGAGACCGACACGAGCGCGTGGCCCGCCTCGTGAAAGGCGGTCAACCGCTTTTCGTCTTCCGTCATGATGAGCGTGCGCCGCTCAGCGCCCATCATGATCTTGTCGCGCGAATCCTCGAATTCCTGCCGGGTGACAACCCGCTTTCCCCGCCGTGCGGCGAGCAGCGCCGCCTCGTTGACAAGATTCATCAAATCCGCGCCCGAAAAGCCCGGCGTCCCGCGAGCGACCACCTTGAGGTCGACGTCGGGCCCGAGAGGGACCTTGCGGACATGGACCCTCAGGATCTTCTCGCGACCGATGAAATCGGGGTTCGAGATCACGATCTGGCGGTCGAAGCGGCCGGGCCTCAGCAGCGCCGGGTCGAGCACGTCGGGCCGATTGGTCGCGGCGATGATGATGATGCCTTCGTTCTGTTCGAAGCCGTCCATTTCGACGAGCAATTGATTGAGCGTCTGCTCGCGCTCGTCGTTGCCGCCGCCGAGACCGGCGCCGCGATGGCGCCCGACCGCGTCGATTTCATCAATGAAGATGATGCAGGGCGCGTTCTTCTTCGCCTGCTCGAACATGTCGCGCACCCGGCTCGCGCCGACGCCAACGAACATTTCGACGAAGTCGGAGCCCGAAATGGTGAAGAACGGCACGTTGGCTTCGCCCGCGACCGCCCGGGCGGTCAGGGTCTTGCCGGTGCCCGGCGGCCCGACCAGCAGCACGCCACGCGGAATGCGTCCGCCGAGCTTCTGGAACTTTTGCGGGTCGCGGAGGAATTCGACGATCTCCTGCAGGTCCTCCTTGGCCTCGTCGACGCCTGCGACGTCCTCGAACGTGACCCGCCCCTGGGCCTCGGTCAAAAGCTTGGCTTTCGACTTGCCGAATCCCATCGCCTTGCCGGCGCCGCCCTGCATCTGCCGGGTCATGTAGATCCACAAGCCCAGGAACAAGAGAACGGGCAGCACGCTGGAGACGATCGTGAGCAGCCAGTTATTGCCGTCCGACGGCGGCTTGGCGGTGATCGTCACGTCCTTCTTGTACAGCGTCTGCACCAGGCTCGGATCGCTTGGCGCATAAGTTTGGAACGATCGCCCGTCCTTCATGTGGCCGGAAATCTCGGGGCCGGCAATCGTGACGTCGCGGATGTTGCCGGCGTCCGCGTCGGTCAACAGCTGGCTGAAGGTGATCTCGCTCGACGGAGCTTTCTGGCCCGGGCTCTGGAACAGCGTCACCAGCGCCAAAACCAACAAGAAAATAATCACCCACAGGGCAAAATTTCGATAGTTCGCGTTCATAGGCTTCCTATGACGGAGGGGTCTTTTAACCATCCCCCGACCCTTCCAACCCTGTCCTTCTCAGCCCATTTAAGCGCGGCTGGGCGAATTGCCAAGAGAACAGGAATTGTCTCAATTTCCAGTGAAGGCTCCAATTGCAGTTTTTTGGCGGCGAGAGCCATTCCCGTCGCTGCCCAGATCAGGCCGTCTTCTCCTCCATGACGCCCAATTCCTCAATCATTTCCTTGCGCATGAGGAACTTCTGAGCCTTGCCGGTGACCGTCATCGGAAACGCATCGACGAAGCGGATATGGCGCGGCGTCTTGTAATGGGCGATCGAGGCCCGGCAAAAGGCGATAACCTCATCCTCATTCAGCGCCCAGCCCTCCCGGCGACGGATCCAGACACAGAGCTCCTCGCCGTACCGACGATCGGGGACTCCGAACGCCTGAACCTCGGCGACGGCCGGGTGGGTAAACAGAAACTCCTCGATCTCGCGCGGATAGATGTTCTCGCCGCCGCGAATGATCATGTCCTTGAGCCGGCCAACAATGTTGCAGTAGCCGTCCGCGTCGATTGTCGCCAGATCGCCGGTGTGCATGAACCGCGCCTCATCGATCGCGGCGGCTGTCCCCGCTGGATCGTCCCAATAGCCGCGCATGACGCTATAACCTCGGGTGAGCAACTCGCCGGGGACGCCTGGCGCGACGATCCGGCCCTCGAGGTCGACGATCTTGACTTCGAGATGCGGCTGGATGCGGCCAACCGTCGAGACGCGCCGCTCCAGCGGATCGTCATGGGAGCTTTGGAAGCTGACCGGGCTCGTTTCAGTCATGCCGTAGGCGATCGTCACCTCGCCCATGTGCATGAGATCGACGACCTTTCGCATGACCTCGACCGGGCAGGGCGAGCCCGCCATGATTCCGGTGCGCAGGCTTCCGAGGTCAAACCGGGCGAATTCGGGATGCTCAAGCATCGCGATGAACATCGTCGGCACGCCGTGCAAGCCCGTGCATCTCTCCGCCTGCACAGCTTCAAGGGTAGCGAGCGCGTCGAAGCCTTCCGACGGGCTCACCATGCATGAGCCGTGCGTGACGCAGGCGAGATTGCCGAGCACCATGCCGAAACAGTGATAGTAAGGCACCGGAATGCACAGCCGGTCGTCGGGCGAAAGGCGCATCGCTTCGCCGATGAAATAGCCGTTGTTGACGATGTTGTGGTGGGTCAGCGTCGCGCCTTTGGGCGCGCCGGTGGTTCCCGAGGTGAACTGGATGTTGATCGGATCGTCGAACTGCAGCGACGCTTCGAAGGTCGCGAGCTCGGCCCGTTCGGCCGGCGCGGCGGGTCTGGCGACGTCGTCGAAGTTGAGCATGCCCCGCGACTTGTCGGCTCCGAGGCGGACGACGATCTCGAGCTTCGGCAGGCCTTTGGACGCGAGTTTGCCCGGCTGGGCCGCCTCGATCTCGGGTGCGCAGGCGCGCAGCGAGGCGAAATAGTCATTGTTCTTATGCCCGGGACTGAGGATCAGCGCCCGGCAGCCCGACTTCTTCATCGCGTATTCGAATTCGTGGCTACGGTAGGCGGGATTGATATTGACGAGGATGAGCCCGGCGAGCGCGGTCCCGAACTGCGCCACCACCCACTCGCTGACGTTGGCCGACCAGATGCCGACCCGATCGCCCTTCTGCAAGCCCGAGGGCGTGCAGCCCGATCGCGAGGTCCTCCGAGCGACGCAGGAGTTCGGCATAGGTCCAGCGCACGCCCTGGTGGCGCGTCACCAGCGCCGGCCGATCCGGCCCTTCGAGAACCACGCGGCGCAGAAGACGGCCGATTGTTTCGCCGCTGAGCGGCGTCGGGGAGGCGCCGTGGACATAGGACTGGGTGATTGGCGTCATGGCGCTCGCTCCCGTTGTTCACCTGACGGCTCGATCCGCCATCAACGGCCGTCGATTGCGCTTGTTATCACAATTCGCGCAGGTAAGCCGCGGGCTTCTGGCTCAGGACCCGCCAGGCGCCGATCATGCCAAAGCCGACCGTGACCGCAAGGCCTCCGCCAGCGGCGGCGAGCGAACCCGTCCAGTCGAAGACGAAATCGAACTGCATGATCCGGGTGACGACGAGGTAGGCGGCGAGCGCGCCGGCGCCGACGCCGAACGCGGCGGTTGAAGCGCCGAGGAGCCCGTATTCGATCAGGAACATGACAATGAGGCGTCCGCGCGTGGCGCCGAGAATTTTCAAGATCGTCGCATCGGCGAGTCGAGCGCGCCGATTGGCCGCCAGCGCCCCGGCCAGCACCAGGACCGAACTCGTCAGCGCAACCCCGGTCGCAGCCCGAATCGCCAGCGCCAGCTTGGCGACCAAAGCTTCGACGTTTTCCAGCGCCTCGCGCACCCGGATGATCGCGACCGTGGGAAAAAGGCGCGCCGCCGCGCGCAGGAGCGCGAGCTCGGCTTCCGGCCCGGCGCCGGGCGGCAGCGCCGCCGAGACGAGTTCGGTATAAGGCGCGCCCTTGAGCGTATTGGGCGAATAAACCAGCACGAAATTGATCGCGAAGCTGCGCCAATTCACTTTCCGCAGATTCGCGACCTTGGCCGCGATATCGCGGCCGAGCACGTTGACGACGACCGTGTCGCCGACGCGGAGCCCAAGGCCGTCCGCAACTTCCTTCTCCATCGAGACCAGCGGCGGCCCGGAATAGTCGTCCGGCCACCACTCTCCGGCCACGATCTCGGAGCCTTCCGGCGGCTTTTCCGCGAAGGTGACGCCTCGGTCGCCCTCCAAAGCCCAGGCGACATTGTCGCTTGCCTTTACTGCTTCGACCGGCGTGTCGCCTATGCGAATGAAGCGCCCCCGCATCATCGGCGTCTCGCTGATCCTGACGCCGGGGGACTCGCGTTCAAGGAAGTCCCGGAATGCGCCTGCGTCGGCGCCGCGCACGTCGAGAAAAAAGAAGCTCGGCGTCACGCCGGGCTCGGACCGAAGCAGCTCGGCGCGCATATTCGCGTCAATCAGAGTCAGCGCGACCAGCGCCGCCAGACCCAGGCCCAAAGACAGTACGACCGACGCGGTGAGCGCCCCCGGTCTCTCGATCGCGGAGAGGGCCATGCGCCATTCGATGGGCTGCATTTTGGGGGCGCGGCGCGCGATGAGGGCCACGCCGAGCGCGACGAGCCGCAGCGCCAGAAGGGCGGCGACGGTCGCACAAGCGACGTAAGCCGCGATCGAACGTTGCGGGCTGGTCAGAACGGCCAGCGCAATCAGCGCCGCCGCCGCCATCGCTGCGCCGGCGATATAGCGCTTGCGGGGCCATTCCTGACGCTCCTCGGCCAGATCGCGGATCAGCATCGTCACCGGCAGGTCATGCGCTTGTCCGAGCGGCGCGATCGAGAAGGCGAGCGCGGTGAGCAGTCCGAACGCGACGCCAAGCGCGACCACGCCCGGCTCGATCGACGGCGCGAGCGGGATCGGCAACAACGATCCGAACAGCCAATCGACGGCGAACGGGATCGCCGCGCCGAGCGCCGCGCCGGCAAGCGCCCCAATCAGGGCGACTATCGAGAACTCGAGGACCGCGAGGCCCACGACGGCCGCGCCGGTCGCACCAATCGCCTTCAGTATCGCAAGGGTTGCGCGCTTGCGCTCGACGAAACCCTGCGCCGCGTTGGCGACGCCGACGCCGCCGACAACCAGCGACAACAATCCCGCCAGCGTCAGGAACTCCGCGAACCGCTCGAGATCGCGGCTGAAGTCGGGCGAAACATTGAGACGCGAGCGCGCCTCCCACCCGGCATGCGGAAAGGCCCGCTTGGCCTCGCCGAGAAGTCCTCGGACCGCCGCTTCACCCGGCGCTTCGTCTGCCGCGCCCATGATGACCCGGGTCGTCCAGCGAACCAGCGATCCCGGCTGCACCAGTCCCGTCGCGTCGAGGGCCGCCTGCGAAATGAGGACGCGGGGGCCGAGACCCACGCCGGTCGCCAATCGGTCCGGTTCGCTGGTCAGGATGGTTCGAACCGTGAACTTTGCGTCGCCGATCCGAATGACGTCGCCGAGCTTCAGGTTCAGCCGAGCCAGCAGCGCCTCTTCCGCCGCCGCCCCGAACGCGCCGTCCTTTTCGGACAGCGCTTCGCCGAGCGGCATCGACGGAGACAGGACGGCTGCGCCAATACGCGGCCACGAGGGTTCGACGGCCTTGAGCTCCACGAGCGCCGCGTCGTCGTTTGGCGCTCTGGCCATGGCGCGCATGGTCGCAATCGTCGACAACGAGCCGTAACCTTCGAGAAACTGCTGCTCGGCAGCCGAGAGGCGCCGGTGAATGAGCGAGAAAGACGCGTCCCCGCCGAGGATCACTCGTCCCTCTCGCCCCAGGCCGTCGTCGAGCGCCCGAGCAAGACTTTCGACGCCGACGATCGCGGCTACGCCAAGCGCGATGCAGAGGAGAAAGATGCGCAGGCCTCCGAATCCGCCGCGCAAGTCGCGAAGCGCGAAGCGCGCCATTGGGGGGCCTGCGCGGACTCGCGGGAAACCAGCGGGCGCATTCATGCGGAGACGGCGGCAGGAGTTGCCTCGACTTCGCCCGAACGCATGCGGATCACGCGGTCGCACCGGGCGGCGAGGGCCGCGTCATGGGTGACAAGGGCGAGCGTCGCGCCTCGGCGCGCCGGCAAATCGAATATCAAATCGACAATTGCGCCCCCGGTCGCCTCGTCGAGATTGCCCGTCGGCTCGTCGGCGATCAGCAACGAGGGGCGCGGGCAGAGCGCGCGGGCGAGCGCGACGCGCTGCTGCTCGCCGCCGGAGAGCTGCGCGGGATAGTGACTGAGGCGGCCGCCGAGATCCACCTGTTCGAGCTCGGCCCTGGCGCGCGCTGTCGCGTCGTAAGCGCCGGCGAGCTCGAGCGGCGCCGCTACGTTTTCGAGCGCGGTCATCGTCGGGATAAGGTGAAAGGACTGGAACACGATCCCGATGCGCTGGCCGCGAAAACGGGCCAAAGCGTCTTCATTCATTCCGCCGAGCTTGACGCCGTCGATCTCGACCTCGCCTTTGTCCGGGCGCTCGAGCCCGGCCATTATCATCAGCAGGGTCGATTTTCCCGAGCCCGAGGGGCCGACGATTCCGACCGCTTCGCCCTTGCCGATTGTCAGACCGACGCCACGCAGGATATGCACGCGAGCGGCGCCGCGACCGAGGCTGACGTCGACGCCGCGCATCGCGACTGCTGGAACAACCATTGCCGGAATTCCTGAAATCGAAGCCGCCCTCATATGGGCATTGGCTCCTTCTCGTCCAGGCGATGGCGCTCGCGGCGATTCTGGCGGCGGCTTCGCCTGCTGAGGCCAAGGCGATTCGCCTCGTCGTCCTGGGAGACAGCCTGACCGCCGGCCTTGGCTTGCCCCCCGGCAAGGCCTTCCCCGATCGCCTGCAAGCGGCGCTTCGCGCCAAGGGTTGGGACGTGACGGTCCTCAACGCCGGGGTGTCGGGCGACACGACCGCCGACGGGCTTCAGCGTTACGACTGGGCCGTGCCGGCGGACGCCGACGCGCTGATCGTCGAGCTCGGCGCGAACGACATGCTGCGCGGCCTCAAGCCCGAAGACACGAAGCAGGCGCTTTCGGCGATCCTGGACAAAGCGCGCGCCGCCCATTTGCCGACCCTTCTCGCCGGCATGCGGGCGGCTCCCAATCTGGGGGCGGAGTACGACCGCGCCTTCAACGCCATCTATCCGGCTTTGGCCGAAGCTCACGACGCCGCGCTCTATCCGTTCTTCCTCGACGGCGTTGCTGGCGACCCGAAGCTCAACCAGGCCGACGGCATCCATCCGACCGCCGAGGGCGTCGACGCCATCGTCGAACGAATTGAGCCTTCGGTCGAGCAGCTCCTCAAACAGGTCAAGCGATGACCCTACCGAGCCCGCGCCACATTCTCACGCTTTCGTGCGCCAACCGGCCCGGAATTGTCGCCAAGGTCTCCACCGCCTTGTTTGAGGGCGGGTTCAACATTCTCGACGCCCAGCAGTTCGACGACACGGAGACCGGCAACTTTTTCATGCGCGTGGTGTTCAACCCTGCAGGACCGCACGCCGACGTCGAGCGCCTGGGGGAAAAGTTCAAGGCGATCGCCGCCGGATTCACGATGATCTGGTCGATGCGGCCAGCCGACCAGCGCAAGCGGGTCGCCCTCATGGTCTCCCGCTTCGACCATTGCCTCGTCGATCTCCTCTATCGCTGGCGGAGCGGCGAACTTGCCATGGACCCGGTCGCGATCGTCGCCAATTATCCGCGCGAGATTTACGCCCACATCGAATTCGGCGACATCCCCTTTCACTACCTGCCGATCACCCGGCAAACCAAGATGGAGCAGGAGGCGCAGGCGTGGGAGATCATAAAATCCGCCCGGGCCGATCTCGTCATTCTGGCGCGCTATATGCAGATTCTGTCAGACGGCTTCGCGGCCAAGCTGCAGGGGCGCTGCGTCAACATCCATCATTCGTTCCTGCCCGGATTCAAGGGGGCTAAACCGTATCATCAGGCGCATGAGCGCGGCGTCAAGCTGATCGGGGCGACGGCCCACTTCGTCACTTCCGATCTCGACGAAGGGCCGATCATCGAGCAGGACGTCGAGCGCATCAGCCATCGCGACACGCCTGACGACCTCGTTCGCAAGGGGCGCGACGTCGAGCGCCGCGTGCTCGCCCGCGCGGTCGCCAACGTGCTCGAAGACCGGGTGCTCCTCAATCAGGGCAAGACGGTCGTGTTCGCGGAGTAAAATGGTGATTGTGGGGCTCGGTCGGCCCTGGGGTATTGCGGTCGTACGGTTGGAGGCCGCGCGTAACATGGGATCGCCCGCCAGCGAAAAGGCGGTGCGCCGGCGGCGATCGAGCCTATATGATGGGCTAAAGGAGGATCTCATGAAACAGGACCACTTCCCCGTTACCCACACCGACGCCGAATGGCGGGCGATCCTGACCCCCGAGCAGTACGAGATCATGCGCGGGCATGGCACCGAGCGGCCGGGCAGCTGCGCGCTGCTTTACGAGAAGCGGCCGGGCGCTTTCAGTTGCGCCGCCTGCGGGCAGCCGCTGTTCGAAAGCAAGACCAAGTTCGAGAGCGGCACAGGCTGGCCGAGCTTCAACACGCCGGTCGAAGGCGCAGTCGAGACCACCGTCGACCGCAGCTTCGGGATGACGCGCACTGAAGTGCACTGCTCGCGCTGCGGGTCGCATCTCGGTCACGTCTTTCCGGACGGGCCGCCCCCGACGGGCCTGCGCTATTGCATCAACGGAGTGGCGACCAATTTCACTCCAGCCGCGGGGCAATGATCAAGTCTTCCCGGCCGCGGCGCTGAGCGGGGCGTCCGATGAACGTTACCAACCTCACGCGCGAAGCCAGAGCCTTTCGCCCGGCGGACCATCCGCCGGCGCCGCACGGCCGGGTCGGGGTGCTGATCGTCAATCTCGGCACGCCGGAGGGGACCGACTACTGGTCGATTCGCCGCTACCTGAAGGAGTTCCTGTCCGACCGCCGGGTCATCGAGACGCCCCGCCCGGTTTGGCTGCCCATCCTGCAGTTCATTCTGCTCACGCGGCCGCGCGCCAAGGGGCGCGATTACGAGTCCATCTGGAACAATGAGAGGAACGAGGGACCGCTGAAGACGATCACCCGTTCGCAAAGCGAAAAGCTCGGCCTCGCGCTCGGCCATCTGGACCGCGACATCGTGGTCGACTGGGCGATGCGTTACGGCGCGCCGCCGATCGGCGAGCGTCTCAAGGCGCTTCAGGCCGAAGGCTGCGACCGTATTCTGGTCATTCCGCTTTATCCGCAATATTGCGCCGCTTCGACGGCGACGGTCGGCGACAAGGTCTTCGAGGCGCTGGCGTCGATGCGCTGGCAGCCGGCGCTTAGGATCGCCGCGCCCTACTACGACGATCCGGTCTATATCGACGCGCTCGCCGCCTCCATCCGCGCCGGCCTCGCAAAACTCGACTTCGCGCCCGAGATCGTGCTCGCCTCCTATCATGGAATTCCGCAGGCCTATTTCGACCGCGGCGACCCCTATTATTGTCATTGCGCGAAGACCACGCGGCTTCTCGGCGAGGCTCTCAAGCTTGACGGCGAGCGCCTCAAGATGACCTTTCAGTCACGCTTCGGCCGCGCGGAGTGGCTGAAGCCCTATACCGCCGAGACGGTGCGCGAACTGGCGTCCCGCGGCGTGAAACGCGTGGTTGTCGTCACGCCGGGATTCGCCGCCGACTGCCTGGAGACGCTCGAAGAAATCGGGGTCGAGAACGCGGCATATTTTCGCGAGGCCGGCGGAGAGCGCTTCGCCGCCATACCGTGCCTGAACGACAGCGTCGAAGGGGTCGCGGTCATCGAAGCGGTCGCGCGCCGCGAGCTTATGGGCTGGGCCGGTTAGCTCAGCCGAGAGTCAGGCCGAGCCCTTTGTCCGTTCCGCAGTCGAAACACGAAGCCAGGGCCGCGTGCCCTCGGCAATCTCGTCCCTCGCGCTCGCCGGCTGATAGTGGAGCGGCGAGCCCGGCAAATGACCGCTTTTGAGCGCGTCCAGGGTCGGCGTGTTGGTCACGTCGAAGGAATTGAAGCCGCAGCGCAGCATGAGCGGGATTTCGTCGATCAGCACGTCGCCGATGGCCCTGAGTTCGCCGCGAAACCGGTCCCGGTCGCGCAGCAGCCGGGCGTAGGAGAACGCGCGCCCGTCAGCGAACTTGGCGAATTCGAGCGCGATCAGCGGGCGATCGGCGAGATCGGCGAGATGCGCCTGGGCGTCGGCCCCGGCTTGGACCGCGACCCCGACGGGCGCGCCGCGGGACGCAAGCGTCTCGCGATCAGCGAGCCAGCGCTTGAGCGAGACCACGATCGCGCCGTCCGCCGGCGCCGCCGCATCGTCGCCGAGAAACATCCACTTGTCCTCAACGAAGCCCTCGCGACGCCACAGCGGCATCAGATGCCCAGTCCCGCGTCGAGGGCGGTCGTATGAATGCCGCACTCGACCTTGCCGCGCCCGCGCCAGCGGCCCGCGCGCTCGTCTTCGCCCGGCCTGACCGGACTGGTGCAAGGCAGACAGCCGATCGAGGGAAAGCCCTTGACGACCAGCGGATGACGCGGCAGGCCGGCGTCGCCGATATACTTGAGCACGTCGCTCGCGCTCCAGCCGACGAGCGGGTTGATCTTGATCCGCTCCCCCTCCGCCTCGAACAGCGGCAAGCTTGCGCGCGTCGTGCTCTGGAAGCCCTTCCTGCCGGTGATCCACGCATCGAAGCCTTCCATGGCTTCCGCGAGCGGCCTGACTTTTCGGATGTCGCAGCAGCGGTCCGGATCGCTGGCGAACAGGAATTTCTCAGGGTCCTCCGCGGCCAGGACGCCAGCGTCCGGGGTCGCGCCGATCACATTGGTGAGCTTCAGCGTCTCGCAGAGGGCGTCGCGATAGGCGAGCGTCTCGGGGAAATGCTGGCCGGTGTCGACGAAGATCACCGGCGTCGCTGCGTCGATCTGCGCGACCATGTGCAGGAGCGCCGCCGCGTCGGCGCCGAAGCTCGAGACCAGCGCAATCCGGCCGGGATAGAGGTCCTCGATCGCCAGCCTCAGCAGCGACGAAGCCTTGAGCCGCGCGAACCGGGTCTCGAGCCGCGAGGCCGCGATCTGGTCGCCGAACAGCTTGACGTCATGGGCGCTCATCAGATGTCCGATCCGGCGCTTCGCTCATAGAGCGCCTCCTTGAACGGCGCCATCCCGACCCGGCGGAAGGCGTCGAGAAAGGTTTCGGCGTCGTCGCGTCTCAGGCCGATATAGGTTTCGACCACGGTTTCGATCGCCTCGACGACGTTTTCCGAACTGAAGCCGGGGCCGACGATCTGCCCGATCGCCGCCTGTTCGTCGCCGGAGCCGCCGAGCGTGATCTGGTAGGTTTCCTCGCCGGCGCGCTCGAGGCCGAGAATGCCGATATGGCCGACGTGATGATGTCCGCAGGCGTTGATGCAGCCGGAGATCTTGATCTTCAGCGGCCCGATCGAACGGGCGCGCGGCCCATCGCCAAAGCGCTGGGCGATCCGTTGGGCGACGGGAATTGAGCGCGCGGTCGCGAGCGCGCAGTAGTCGAGGCCGGGGCAGGCGATGATGTCGCTGATCCCGCCGGCGTTCGGCGTCGATAGGCCGACCGACGCCAGGCGGTCGTAGACCGCCGGCAAGTCGTCGAGCGCGATATGGGGCAGGATGAGGTTCTGCTCGTGCGAGACGCGGACCTCGTCGTGGGAGTAGTCCTCGGCGAGATCGGCGACAGCGTCCATCTGGTCGGCGCTGGCGTCGCCGGGAGGCGCGCCGATCGCCTTCAGCGAAACAGTGACGACGACATAGCCCGGCGCCTTGTGCGGCGTCACATTGGAGGCGCAGAAGCTGGCGAAGCGGGCGTCCTTGCCCTTGCGGCGTTCGACGCGGTCGCTCACCGGCCTCTTGGGCTCAAGCTCGGGCAGGGCGAAGAAAGCGCGGAAGCGCTCGATTTCCCGCGCCGGCAGGTCGAGCGCCTTGGGGTCGCGGGCGGCGAATTCGGCCTCGACCGCCTCGCTGAGAGCCTCGACGCCCTTCTCGTGGACGAGGATCTTGATGCGCGCCTTGAACTTGTTGTCGCGCCGGCCTTCGAGATTGTAGACGCGCAGGATCGCTTCGACGTAGCCGAGCAGGTCGCGCTCAGGCAGGAAGTCGCGGATCTTGCGGCCGATCATCGGCGTCCGGCCGAGGCCGCCGCCGACGTAGACGGAAAAGCCGATTTCGGCGGCGTCGTTGCGCACGACCTGCAAGCCGATGTCGTGGGCCTGGATCACCGCCCGGTCGTGGGTCGCGCCGTTGACGGCGACCTTGAATTTGCGCGGCAGGAACGAGAACTCCGGGTGCAGCGACGACCATTGGCGCAGGATCTCCGCATAAGGGCGCGGATCGGCGATTTCGTCGTGCGCGACGCCGGAGAAGTGGTCGGCCGTGACGTTGCGGATGCAGTTGCCCGAGGTCTGGATCGCGTGCATCTCGACGCTCGCGAGCTCGGCCAGGATATCGGGCGTGTCCTTGAGCGCGGGCCAGTTGTACTGGATGTTCTGCCGGGTCGTGAAATGGCCATAGCCGCGATCGTAGCGGCGCGCGATCTCGGCGAGCTTGCGCATCTGGCGTGAGCTGAGGACGCCATAGGGCACCGCGACCCGCAGCATATAGGAGTGCAGCTGCAGGTAGAGGCCGTTCATCAGCCGATGCGGACGGAACTGCTCCTCGGTCAGCTCGCCGGAAAGGCGGCGCGCGACCTGATCGCGGAACTGCTCGACCCGGGCGGCGACAAAGGCGGCGTCGAAATTGTCATAATGATACATGGTCGGCCTCCGTCGCGGCCCTTGGACCGGTGCGCGGCGCGAGGCCTGCCGCCTGCTTGCCGAGGTCGCGCCTGTTGGTCGGCCCAGCGGCGCGGATCGCCTCGCGCAGCGCCTTCGGCGCGAAATGGCCGTTGCGCTCCTCGACCGGAACCGCATAGGCGTCGACGACGAGATTGGCCGCTTCATCACCCTGCGCTCGCGCGAGCGCGCCCGCCGTCGCCTGCGGATCGGCCTGCACGGCGGCGCGGTTGAAGTCCTCGCTCCAGGCGCCGTCGGCAGTCTGAAAGACAACGACGCCATCGGTCAGACGGTTGGCGGTGATCACGTCGGGCATCTGGCTCTCGCGAAGGCGGCGCTCGGCGCCTCCTGGGACCCATGTAGTATCATATTTAACGACAGCAATATATGTGTTTGTTTTACGTACATTTATATTGCGTTGTTTGGCGCCGCCATATTCCCGCAGAAACCTCGGTGATTTTGTCCCGGCCCTGCGCTCCCGTCTGGACAACGCTGACAAAACGACGCAAACACTGGCTCCCGTCTCGGGCCGCATCATGCGCGTTTTTGGACGGCGTTCGAGGCGTTCGGTCCCGCTTATCAAGGCCCGAGACGATGAAACCGGAGCCGCGCCGCTCAAAGCGCGCTCCTGAATGGACAGGAAGCCGCGCGCAGGCGTCCCGATAATGGTCTTTTCCTCGATAACGTTCCTGTTCTATTTCCTACCCATCTTTTTGGCCGTTTATTTCCTCACCCCGACGATCAAGGGCAAGAACGTCGTCACGCTTCTGTTCTCGCTCGTATTTTACGCCTGGGGAGAACCGCGCTTCATCCTGGTCCTGCTGTTCTCGATCGTCTTCAACTTTTTCGCCGCCCTGATCATCGACCGGCGCGAGGGCGGCGCCCGCCGCCTCGCGCTCGCCGTCGCGGTCGCGGGCAATCTCCTCGTCCTGGCGGTGTTCAAATATGCGAATTTCGTCACCGGCAATCTCGCGGCGCTCCTGTCTCCGTTCGGACTGACGCTGACGCGGACCAACATCGCCCTTCCGCTCGGCATCTCGTTCTTCACCTTCCACTGCCTCTCCTACATCATCGACATCTACCGCCGGCGGTTCAGGGCCAACCGCGATCCGATCGACATCGCTCTCTACATCTCCCTCTTTCCGCAATTGGTCGCCGGGCCGATCGTCCGCTACAAGACCGTCGCCCGCCAATTGGACGCCCGCAGGTTCACGCTCGCCCGCGTCTCGGTCGGCGCGCGCATCTTCATCGTGGGTCTCGCGCAGAAAGTCCTGGTGGCCGATGTCGTCGCGCCGCTCGTTCAGGTGGCGTTCGACCAGGTCCACGACCGCTCGATGCTCGAGGCGTGGATCGGGCTCATTGCATACACCATCCAGATCTATTTCGATTTCGCCGGCTATTCGAACATGGCGATCGGCCTCGGGATCGTGCTCGGTTTCACCTTTCCGCGCAATTTCCGCATGCCCTATACGTCGCTCTCGATCACCGAGTTCTGGCGCCGCTGGCACATGTCGCTGTCGTCGTGGCTGCGCGACTACCTCTATATCCCGCTCGGCGGCAACCGCGGCGGCAATGCGCAAACCTACCGCAACCTCGTCATGGTGTTCCTGCTCTGCGGCCTATGGCATGGCGCGAACTGGACCTTCGTCCTGTGGGGCGCGTGGCATGGCGCGTTCCTGGTGATCGAACGGCTGGGCCTGCAATCGGTCCTCGCCCGGCTTGCGACCCCGTTTCGCTGGGCCTACGCGCTGCTCGCGGTCATGGGCGGCTGGGTGTTGTTTCGCGCCGCCAATCTCTCCGACGCGGCGGGCTATTACGCGAGCCTCCTTGGCGGGCATGGCGCAGCCGAGCTAAGCTTCGACATGCACGACGCGCTGAGCGAACGAGCGATCGTGACGCTCATCATCGGCTGCATTCTGGCGGTGGTTCCTCGATGGCTGCCGAGATGGCCGGCGCCGCTCGTCTTGCGCGCCTCGGCCGACGTCACCGTGACCTTCGCGCTCCTCATCTTCTCGATGATCACCGTCGCGGCCGGCGCGTACAGCCCCTTCCTTTACTTCCGGTTCTGAGCTGGAATGCTCAAGCGCTATCGCCGATATTTCGCGCCTCTGGCTTTCGCGCTCATGGCGACGCCGCTCATCGTCGGGCTCTTCAGGCCGGACAGCCCCGAGCTCATTCTCAAGGAAGGGCGCTTGCTCGCGCCGGCCCCCGAGGCGCCCTTGAGCTGGGACGCGCTCAGAGCATTTCCCGCTGAGGCCGACGCCTATCTCAAGGATCATTTCGGCCTCCGGCAGACGATGATCCGCACCCACCGCGACCTGTCTCATCCGGTCCTCTACGGCAACGAGCAGGTCCTGATCGGCCGCGACGGGCGGATGTTCTATCTCGGCCGCGACATGGTGCGGCAGAGCGCCGGGCTCGTCCTGCGCGACGAGAGGGTGGCGGAGGCGGCCGACATGCTGGCGGAGATGCGCGACGCGCTGGCGCGGCGGGGCGTCGGCTTTCTCGTCGCCGTGCCGCCGAATTCCTCGACCATCTACCAGGACGATCTGCCGCTCTGGGCGCAAAAGGGGGAACGGACGACCGAATACGATCTCTTCCTCGCGGACCTCAAGGCCCGCGGGGTCAAGGCCGTCGATCTCAGGCCGGTGATGGAAAAGGCCCGCTCGGACGCCAAAGCCTATCTCATGCACGACACGCACTGGACCGCTCGCTCGGCGGTGCTGGGGTTCAACGCCATCGCCGAGGCCGACGGCCATCCGGACTGGCGGCTCGATCCCGAGTCGTCGATCGGCCCGCCGTCCGAGCGCAGGGGCGGGGACGTCGCGCGGATCATCGGGGCCGAGGACGAGGTCAGCGAGGTCGTGCAGGAGCTCGCGCTCCCTGCGGGCGGAAAGAGCCAGGACCTGTCGCCGGGGCCGATGGCCGACTGGGTTCTCACGTCCGGCCGTCCGGGTCCGACGATCATGGTCATCGGCGATTCCTTCACCGCCTCCTATTTTCCGCCGATGCTGGCGGAGCATGTCGGGCGCGCCGTCTGGCTCAATCATCGCGAATGCGGCTTCGACTGGAACTGGATCGACAAGCTCAAGCCGGACGAAGTCTGGTGGACGCCGACCGAGCGGTTCCTGGTTTGCGACGGAGGGGTTCGGCCGCTCAATTTCGCCGGAGCGGGGGAGGATCGCGGTCAGGTCGGCGTCCGCGGGACGTCGCCGGATTGAAGCATGATCGCCTGCCGTCGAACCGGCGTTTCGAGGCGCGTCAGCGATTGCTTCCTCCGCGGACCATGAATTGTGGCGGCGGCCTCGGGCGAAAATCATGCAAGGAGCGCATGGCGGCGCCTTTCCGACAAAGTCGCGCCGCGATTGCCGGCCGCCGATCAGCACTCCGAAGTGCGACGGTCGCCGAGATAGGCGCCGGTTCTGTCGTAGCTGAGCTTGTGGATTACGCAGCCGCCTTGCGGGGCCGAGGTTCGCGCCCTCGTTCGGGGCCGCGGCCAAATCGTTGAACGACGGGGCGCCGACCACGATAACGACCGGGCCGCCGCCGCCCTCGCCCGCGGGGCCGGGGCCTCCATAGCCGTAAGGCGGATACCAGAAGCCCGGGCCGTAAAAACCGCCGTAGAACCCCTGATTCCAGAACCGGCCGCTGCGGCCGTAGCGGTTCCCGCCATAGGAGCCGCGCCAGCTCCACGATTGACGGCCCGGGTTGCGAAAGCCCGGCGCGAACCCTCGGTTGTGGACGAAGCCGGAGCGCAGGCCCGGCGCGCCGAACGATGCCTGACCGTGGGCGAAAGCGGCCTCAAGGCCTGGCGATAGCAAGAGAAGAGATGCGGCGAGAGCTGCGGCCGCCCTCCTCGAGAGGGAAGTTCGCATGGGGAATGTCTCCGGCGCCGCAACGTCAATACTAGCGGAATCCGGCCCCGGCGCCAATCGTCCTTCGCCAGGACCAAGTCGCGCCCCCTCTCACCGCACCACGGTCAGCCGCCGCGCCGCCCTGGTGAGCCCGGTATAGAGCCAGCGCGCCCGATGCTCACGGAAGGCGAAGCTCTCGTCGAACAGCATCACGTTGTCCCACTGCGAGCCTTGAGCCTTGTGGACGGTGAGCGCATAGCCGTAGTCGAACTCGTCCGACTCGCGGCGCAGAGCGTAGGCGAGTTCCCCCTCCGTCCCCTCGAAGAACGCTTTCAAGACCGCGACCTTGACGGGCCGGCGGGCGCCTTCGTCCTCCGAGCGCAGGGTCATCTTGACGAAATCCTTCTTCACCTCGCCAAGCATTTCGACCCGCCACAAGCCGCCGTTGATGAGGCCCTTCGTCCGGTCGTTGCGCAGGCAGACCAGCCGGTCGCCGGCGACCGGCAGCGGCTCCTTGAAGCCATTGAGGTCGCGCATCCGCTGATTATAGGCGCGCCGCGTCCGATTTGTCCCGACCAGCACCTGATCGGCGCCGAGCACGTCCGCCGCATCGACCGCGGCGCGCCGGATGACGCGCGTCTCGCCATAGACGCCGTGTTCAAGCTCGCCGCCCGAGCGCACGACCTCGGACAGGCGGATGATCGGGTTGTCATGCGCCTGGCGATGGATCTGGGTCAGCATCACGTCGGGCGGGTGTTCGGTGAAATAGCCGCCGCCCTTGACCGGCGGCAATTGGAACGGGTCGCCCAGCACCAGGATCGGCTTGCCGAACGAGAGCAGATCGCGCGCGAGCTCCGCGTCGACCATCGAGCATTCGTCGATCACGATCAGCCCGGCGCGGGAAGCCGGCCCCTCGGCGTTGAGGGTGAAGGTCGGCGCGCCTTCCGCGCCCTCGCTCGCCCGGTAGATGAGCGCATGGATGGTGGTCGCGCCGGCGCAGCCCTTGGAACGCATCACCAGCGCCGCCTTGCCGGTGAAGGCGGCGAAGGCCGTGTCGCCGCGCGCCCCTTCGGCGATGTGGCGGGCGAGCGTCGTCTTGCCGACCCCGGCATAGCCGAACAGGCGGAAGACCTGGGGCTCGCCGTTCTTGAGCCAGCGGCCGACGGCGTCGATCGCCTGCGCCTGCTCGGGCGACCATTCGCGGCCGATCGGGCGCGGCGGCGGGCCGACGGGCGCGGCCGCCGCCTCCTTCTCGGCTGCGTTCGCTCCCGTTTCTTCGCTCGCGCGCTTCGGTTCGGCGGTCGCGCCACACCGTGAACAGACCGGGGGCTTGCGGCCGAGATCGTAATATTTGGCGCCGCAAACGAAGCACTGCCGCTTGGTTCCGAGGCGACCGGACGCCAGCTTGCTCTTGGTCGACGCCAGCTTGCTCTTGGTCAATGAGCCCTCGCCCTCCGGCCCCGAGGCGCCCGAGCATAAACGATTGATTCAGGTTTGAAGCGCAGCATTTTAGCAGAATTGTCGAAAACCTCGCCAACCGCTGGCCCTCCGCGGGCGGAGCCGGCGCCTTGAACGTGCTGCGCCTGGCCCCATATTTGCCTCATCCGGAACGAGTTTCGCGCTCCGGAGTTGACGGTGAAGCCGGACCCGACGCTTCTTGATGAAGGTCCAAAGTCCGTGAGCCGCCTGAAAGGGGGCTTCGAACATGGTGCGTGTGACGGCGCTGACCTCTCCGCTCCTGCTCGGCTTCGACGACCTCGAGCGGGCGCTCGACAAGGTTTCGAAGACCGGGACGGATGGTTATCCGCCTTACAACATCGAGCGGATCGCCGCTGAGGGCGGCGAGCCGGAACGGTTGCGCATCACGCTGGCCGTGGCGGGGTTCTCGCAGGACCAGATCGAGGTCTCGGTCGAGGAGAACCAGCTCATGATCCGGGGCCGGCAGCAGGAGGACAAGGCGCGCGAATATCTGCATCGCGGCATCGCCGCGCGGCAGTTCCAGCGCAGCTTCCTCCTCGCGGACGGCATGGAGGTGTTGAGCGCCGATCTCAAGCAGGGGCTGCTGTCGATTGATCTGGTTCGACCGGCGCCCGAACGAGTGGTGCGAAAGATACGGATAGCGGCGCGCGATTGAAGGATGCGCGGCCTTAAGGCGGGTCGATGACCGCCGGATATGGAGAGACGCGATGAGACAAGAAACCGACAAGACGACGGCTCCGCCGGAGGCTCTGACCGCGCAGGAATTCGCCCGTCTCGGCGACGGCTCTCTTGCCTATGTGAAGACGATAAATTCCGAAGACGTCGCCCGACTGTTCCCGCAGGCGCCGCCGCTCAAGCCCGGACTTACCCTGTTTGCGCTGCTCGGCGCCGACGGCTCGCCGATCATGCTGACCGATTCGAAGGACGCGGCGATCGCCAACGCCTGGGAGCAGGAGCTCGAGACGGTAAGCCTGCACTGAGCCGCGCCTCCGTCCGGCAGGGGGAGAATCGGTTAGAGCCGCCTAAGTGTTACGCAACAGCGTGCGGAGGCGAATCATTTGAGCAATCCCTTCCCGGCCGGGGAAGATTGTGCCGTGGTGGATGCCCATGAGCATAAGGTCCTGAAGAGCCGACTTGCACTCCGATCGTGGCAAGGTGAATTTGATCAACGCACCGTCGAGCCCGACGGGTCAACTCATTAGATATTCCTCCAGGCTGCTCTCGTTGGTCTTGAGAAAAGTGAACACTCCGAATTGGTTGCCAAGCCGATTGTTCTCGAAGTCCTGAACAGTGACGATTTCGAGCTGTCCCTTCGGGGCCTTGGCTTCGACTTCATTGCAATTCATCGCCCATACTGCGACGTGTCCCTGTCTGTCACCGGGCTTCTCGAATAGAAACCAAGAATACGCAAAATATACGGCAACGTATGGGCTGAACGACCAATCCAATAATCGTGTTTGCAGCCCGTGATGCTGAGCCATCGCAAGGACCCTTGGATCGTCCTGGCCGTAACGCCACGGTGAGAACCGTTCACACTCCTCGTAGAAGTCTCTGATCAGTTCTTTCGCGATGGCATCGCGGTTTGCGGCTTGCTGATCGGAATAGGTGCGATCGAAAGTCGACTTGAGAGACCAGTCGGCGCTCCCCTGACCTCTGAAAATGAATCGCTTGTAAACGTCGTAGTCGTGTGCGCCGGGCAGGTTTGCCCGAATGCCGTTCTTGAATTCATCCCAGGTGTGGAAAGTGTGGACCTTGAGTCCCGGCGGCTCGCTCGCGTTGTTCGCCCCGCCGACCTGACCACGTTTGGTGTGCTTCGCCATGACGGCGCCTCACGCGCGTCTCAATCGGCTTGTTCTATTATAACGGAACGGGCGGTGCAAATGAAGCGGCCGGCATAGCCCGTGCCGCCGGGGACCTGTCCGGGTCACAACGAATCGGATAGAGTTTTTGGTCCGCTAAAGCTACAAGGATCGCGCCGATGCGCGCCTATCTCGACCTTATGCGCGAGGCGCTTGAGGACGGCGCAATCAAGCGGGACCGCACGGGCACGGGCGTGCGTTCGCTGTTCGGCCGCCAGCTTCGCTTCGATCTCGCGAACGGCTTCCCGCTAGTCACCACCAAGCGGCTCCACATCAAGTCGATCGTGCGCGAGCTGATCTGGTTCCTGCGCGGCGACACCAACATCGCGTATCTCAAGGCGCACGGAGTTTCGATCTGGGACGAATGGGCCGACGAGTCGGGCGACCTCGGCCCGGTCTACGGCAAGCAGTGGCGCGCCTGGGAGGGGCCGGACGGGCGAACGATAGATCAGATCGCCTGGGTGATCGAGGAGATCCGCCGCAATCCCGATTCGCGCCGTCTCGTCGTCTCGGCCTGGAACGTCGCCGAAATCGAACGGATGAAGCTTGCGCCCTGCCACTGCCTGTTCCAGTTCTATGTCAGCGGCGGCAGGTTGTCGTGCCAGCTCTACCAGCGCTCGGCCGACATTTTTCTCGGCGTGCCGTTCAACATCGCAAGCTACGCGCTCCTGACCCATCTGATCGCCCGCGAGTGCTCGCTCGAGGTGGGCGAGTTCGTGCATACGTTCGGCGACGCCCATCTCTACCGCAATCACGAGGACCAGGCGCGCGAGCAGCTTGCGCGGGCGCCGCGCCCGCTGCCGCGCCTGAAGCTCGGCGACGCCGGCTCGATCTTCGACCTCGACGCCGACGCGATCACGTTCGAGGGCTACGATCCGTGGCCGGCGATCAAGGCCAAGGTCGCGGTGTGAGGCATGCGCCGCTCGTCCTGGTCGCGGCGGTCGCGCGCAACGGCGTCATCGGCGCCAATCACGGGCTCCCCTGGCGGCTTTCCAGCGACCTCAAGCGGTACAAGGCGCTGACGTGGGGCAAGCCCATGGTGATGGGACGCAAGACCTATCTCACCATCGGCCGCGCGCTGCCGGGACGCGAGACGATCGTCGTCACCCGCGACCCCGGCTTCGACGCCCCGGACGTCCTCGTCGCCCACGATCTTCAGGCTGCGCTCACACTTGCAGCCGAGCGCGCCCGGGCGATGGGGGCGAGCGAAATCATCGTCGCCGGCGGCGGCGAGATTTATGCGCAGACGATTGGGTGCGCCGAGCGGCTCTTCATCACCGAGGTTGCGCTGGACGCCGAGGGCGAGACCCGTTTTCCGCCGATCGACCCGCGCATCTGGCATGAAGTCAGCCGCGAGAAGGGGGAACGCGGCCCCCGCGATGAAGCGGATTTCGTCTTTGTGGAGCACCAGCGTAGGACGTGAGCGTTTTCGAACCGCTCGCCTCGACCGTGCGTTAGACGCTGCGCCACATTTCGTCGTGCGCCGACCCTGGTAGGAAAAGCGAAGCGCTGCCTTCGACCAGTTTCATGTACTCAGGGTTGCTCAGCAATTTGTTGTTGTTCGCCTCGACAGACGCGAGATCAGGTTCTGCCGCGACCCAGGCAATGCGGAACGGGTTCCCCCCAACCGGCATGCTGACGCCAACCTTGAGGCCGGTGATCTTCTCCACCAGTTTGGCGGTCTGGTGAGCGAAGGCCAGCGCCTCCGCAACCTTGCCCGGAGCAATCTTTGCCGTTCGAACAAACGTGATCATGATATTCCTCCCGCCCGCGGAGTTGTTGTTTCACCCACGGGCTCAGGGAAGTATTGCCCATTGTGAGAAAATGCGCCATGGGGTTGGGGAATATCTACAGAACCATTGCGACTGATGAAAGCGTTGCCGAGCGTCGCAAACCGCGCCGGCCGAGAACGGGAACAATTCCGTCCCCGGAATCATTGTGGTCGCGAAAATCCGCGAATCGAATCTAGGCGCGCTCGATCCTGGGGCGCCCGTCGATCGATCGTTTTGGAGAGCCGCGATGCCCAATGCAATCGCCACGATCTGCCTCATGGCGGCGCTCGCTCTGCCGCTTCTCGCCGCGGCTCCAGCAGCGGCAGCCGCAACCTACAAGAACGACTACATCCCGAAGCGGTCGGACTCGTACCGGCATCACGTCGGGCACATGGAGAACGAGAGCAAGCAGAGGGCCAGGGCGGGAGCACAATATATGCGCCAGCACCATCTCGGCCTTTTCTGATCCGAGGGAAGACGGACTTATTCCGCCGCCTGCCGCAGCCGCTCGGCCGCCGCTTCGGGGGTGAGATCGCGTTGGGGAGAGCCGAGCATCTCGAAGCCGACCATGAACTTCCTGATGGTCGCCGAGCGCAGGAGCGGCGGGTAGAAATGGCCATGCATCTGCCACTCGGCGTGCACGGCGCCGTCGGTGGGTTTCTGATGGAAGCCCATTGAATAGGGGAACGGCGCGTCGAACAGCCTGTCGTAGCGCCTCGTGAGTTCGGAGAGCGCCGCCGCGAGCGCGGCCCTTTCCTCCGCCTTCAGTTCGTCGAAGCCGCCGATGCGCCGCCGCGGCAGGATCATGGTTTCGAATGGCCAGATCGCCCAGAACGGCACCAGGACGCAAAAATCTTCATTGGCGAACACGACCCGCTCGCCGAGCTCGAGCTCGCGATCGAGATAGTCGATGAGCAGCGGCCTGCCGTGCTGCACGAGATAGTCGCCCTGGCGGTCGGTTTCCTTCTGAACCTCGTTTGGCGGATGGCGGGTCGCCCAGATCTGGCCGTGCGGATGGGGGTTCGACGCGCCCATCATGTCGCCGCGATTCTCAAAAATCTGAACCGAGCCAATGTCTGGCAGCCCGCCGAGGGCGATCGTCTCCTCGACCCAGACATCGACGACCCGTTCGATGTCGGCGACGGCCATGCCGGAGAGGGTCAGGTCGTGACGGGGCGAGAAGCAGAGCACGCGGCAGAGCCCGGTCTCGCCTTCGGCGACCATGAGCCCATCGACCGCCCTCATCGTCGGCGCGTCGGCCTTGAGCGCCGGGAAGTCGTTGTCGAACACGAAGGTGTGCGGATAGTCGGGGTTTCGCTTACCGTTCGCGCGCGAATTGCCCGGGCAGAGATAGCAGTTCGGGTCATGGGTCAGCGCTGCGGGCGACACTTTGGGCTCGCGCTGGCCTTGCCACGGACGCTGGGCGCGATGAGGCGAGACCAGCACCCACTCCCCGGTCAGCGGATTGAGGCGGCGGTGCGAGGCGTTGCGGAGCGGATCAAGGCTCGTCACGGCGAGGCTCCTCAAACCGGAACGAGGCGCACGCCGTCCGACGGCGAGCAGGCGAAGATTTCAGCCTCGAGCCCGGTCGCGACCCGATAGCCGTCGACTCATGATCCGAGAAGCCTTCTCGACGGCGGAGGCCTCGACCAGGCTCACTATGCAGCCGCCGAAACCTCCGCCGGTCATCCGCGAACCGTAGACGCCCTCGATGGTCTGGGCGAGACCGACCAGCGTATCGACCTCCGGGCAAGTGATCTCGAAGTCGTCGCGCATCGATATATGAGACTGGTTCATCGCTCGCCCGCAGGCCGCGAAGTCGTCGGCGTTGAGGGCCCGCTCCGCTTCGAGCACGCGCGCGTTCTCGGTCACGATGTGGCGGCAGCGGCGATAGATGAGATCGGGCAACTTGCGGCGGTTGGCTTCGAGCTCGTCGGGGGTCACGTCGCGCAGCGCCTTGATCGGCCCGAGAGTGCGACTGAGCAGCCTGACACCTTCCTCGCACGCCTCGCGCCGCGCGTTGTACTCGCCGCCGGCATGCTGATGGCGGACCGTGCTATTGGCGATGAGAAGCCTAAGGTGCGGCGCGATGACGACGTTGCGCGCCTCAAGGCTCCGGCAGTCGATCAAGAGCGCATGGCCCGCGACGCCGCGGCAGGAGATATATTGGTCCATCACTCCGCAGCGCATGCCGACGAAGTCGTTCTCGGCCCGCTGGCAGACCTTGGCGATCTCGATCGGCTCGAACGGCAGCCGGTTCGCGGCGAGGAGCGCATGCGCGCACGAGACTTCGAGCGCCGCCGAGGAGCTCAAGCCGGCTCCGATCGGAACGTCGGTCCAGACGACGAGGTCAGCGCCGGTCAGAGGCCTTCCACTCTTTTCCAGCATGAGCGCAACGCCAAGGATATAGTCGGACCAGTCGCCGGCCGCGCCGGCGGGCGGGGAATTGAGATCGAACTCGCGCGTCTCATCCATGATCATCGAATAGACGCGGAGGCGCCGGTCGGGGCGCGGGGACGATGCGGTCAAGGTGGCGAATTCGAGCGCCGCCGGCATGACGAAGCCATCGTTGTAGTCGGTGTGCTCGCCAATCAGATTGACGCGGCCTGGGGCGCGGCTGACCGTCGGCACGCGGCCGAAGCGGTAGGCGAACTCCACCGCCAGGTCGCGCGCTTGAACGCTCATCGGAATTCCTCCCATCGCCGAACAGGAAGGCCTGCCCCCGTCTGCGTCAAGCGTGATTGACCGCGGCGCGGCTGGAAGGCTGCGGTGAGGGAGCGGGGCCGGCAAGCCTCAACGGGCGAGGCGAAGCGCGCCGAGCGCGCGTTTGAGCAGGGCCGCAGGCATCGCCTGAGTGAGCGACAAGCCCGCGCCGAGAGCGGGAAAGTAAACCGCGACCCCGATCGCGATCAGCGCCAGGAGCCGCGCTTCGCGGGCGAAGCGCGGGAGATGCGCCAGGAGCCTTGCGAGCGGCGCATCAGCGAGCGTCAGCGCCAGCGCAAGCGCCCCCGCCGCGAACAGCGTCGCGGCGAAGGTCGCGAGCAGGCGCGCGTCGGGCGCCGTCCAGCCGCGGCGCCTTGCGAGCGCGAACACGCCGGCGACTTTGATCCACAGGCCCACCGCGGTCGCGAGCGCGAGCCCTGGCGCTCCGAGCGGCCGGAAGAGGGCGATCTTGAGCGCCACGTTGACCGCAACGCCGACGAGCGTGACCTTCATCGGCGTCGCCGTGTCGCCGCGCGACAGAAAGCTCGCGGATGTGATCCGGTCGACCAGCAGCGCCGGCATGCCAAGCGCGTAGGCCGCGAGCACGCCCGCGGCCTGATGGGTCGCGTTGGCTTTGAACGCGCCGTGCTCGAAGGCGACGGCGATGATGAGGTCGGGAATGAGAAGAAAGGCGACCACGAACGGAGCGCCGAGCGCCAGCGTCAGCGACGCGGCGCGGTTCTGGGCCGCAAGCGCGCCCCGTTCGTCGCCGAGGGTCACAAGGGCCGACATCTCCCGGAGGAGCACCGAGCCGGTGGCGATCACAATGACGCCGCCGGGCAATTGATAGAGTCGGTCGGCGTAGCTGATCGCGGAGAGGCCGCCGGTCGGAAGCAGCGAACCGACGATCTGGTCGGCGAGCGCGCCAATCTGGTAGCTCGCCGAAATGCCGATCGCCGGCCCCAACATCCAGAAGAAGCGCCGGATGTCCGGGGTCCAGCGCGGCCAGGTCAGCCGCTCAAGCAGCCCGCGTCGGCGCGCGTCAGCCATGACGATGACAAGCTGGGTCGCGCCGGAAGCGAGAAAGCCCCAGCTCGCCATGCTCGCCACCCCCGGCGAGAGCTTCGGAAAGAAGGCGGCGAAGGCCAGAAATGCGATCATGCATACATTGGCCGCAGCAGGCGCGAAAGCAGGCGAGCCCCAGGCGTTGTTGGCGTTAAGCGTGCCCTGATGCAGCGCGAACACGGCAATGAAGGCGATATAGGGGAACATGATGCGCGACATCGCCACGGCCTGAGCGAACTTGTCAGGCTGGCTGACGAAGCCGGGCGAGGTCAGCCGCACCAGTAGCGGCATGTCGAGATAGACAAGCCCGAGCAAAGCGATCTGCGACAGGATGAGAAGCGTGAACACTTGGCTCGCGAATCGGCCCGCCTCCTCGGGGCCCGACGCTTCGAGCACGCGGGTGTAGGTCGGCAGATAGGCGGCGTTGAACGACCCCTCGCCGAAGATCTGGCGAAACTGGTTGGGAAGCTTGATCGCCGCGACGTAAGCATCGTTGAGCGCGCCGCCGCCCAAAAGCGCGGCGAGCGCCATATCGCGCAGGAAACCCGTCAGCCGCGAGGCGATGGTCCAGCCGCCGACCAGGAAGATGTTGCGGTACATCGCCCCCGGTTTAGCCGGATTCGCAGTGCGCCTGAAATCGGGCCATCGCGGCAGTGAGCCGACCCCTTCTCCGGCGGCGCTCACCTGGGGCAGGGCGGAAGTCCGGGCCGCCCGCATTCTTTCGCCTCCGGCCTCCCTTCCGGCCTGGGTTGCGCCCCAGGCGGTCGCTCGAACCGCTGCATCCCGTTCTGCGGGCCCTGCCTCAACGGATTTTCACTCGGCGGTCGCCTTTCTTCGATTTTCGGCGCGTTGGCCGGCGACTCGGGCCCGCCAGGTTGGCCGACAATCGCGGGCCTTTCCTCGATCCTGGGCGCGTTCCGCGGCGCTTCGGACCTGACCGGCTGCCCGACATTCGCCGGCCTTTCCTCGAGCCTGCGCGTGCTAGGCTGCATCTCGGGCGTGACGGGCTGCCCAGCGGCAGGCAGTTTTTTCTCAGCCCTTGGCGCGCTGGGCGGCGGTTCGGTCTTGATTGGCTGCCCGTGGGCAGGCGGCCGTTCATCGGTCCTTGGCGCGTTGGGCGCGGCTTCATTCCTGACGGGCTGCTCGTTGGACCGGGGACTTTCCTTTGGCGGGGGCTCGCCGGCTCCCGCCGGGGAGGGCGCGGTCTCCGCAGCCTTGCCCGCGGCCTTCGCCGGCACAACACCCTTGCCTTTGAACTCGCCGGGGCGTGGCGTCGCGGCGATCGCCGGCCTGCCCTGGTTCGTGGACATGAACTGCTCGCCTCTCATGCTGGAGGCGCGCGCCTGGTCGACTTGCTGCCTCGTCGGCCGGAGGTGCGCTTCCTTCTCGGCCAGCAGTTCCTCGTTGGTCGGGTTGGCAGCAATTCCGCCCGCCCCGCCGTTGAAGCTCACGCGATTGCCGCTCGTACTGTTGACGATCGCCTGGTTGTAGACGTTCGCGACGTGATCAGCGCCGAGGTTATTCGCCGCGCTATTGTAAAAATACCGGCCGTCGTTCCATCGGCCGCCAAAATAGCCCGCGCCGTTATAGCCGTAGCCATAGTCGACGCCGCCGTAAAACCCGACATGCGGGCCCCAGTAGCCGGGCCTGAAGGCGTAGACGCCGCCGACGAAGGCCCAGTAGCCGGGTGTCCACAGCAATCCCGGCTGCGGCGGCTCCACCCAGGCGCCGGGTACCCAATAGTAATCGTAATTGTTCCAGGCCCAGTAGCCGGGCGTCCAATAGTAGCCGGGGGCGGGAAGAGGCGGCTGATCGTACTCGGGCAATGGCGGCGGCGGCTCGTCGGCCTGAATCACGTATCCCCCGCTTGGCGCGCAAGCGCAGGTCTGGGCGAGGGCCGCCGGGTCGATCCCGGCCGAGAGTGGCCAGGATCCGATCAGCAGGGCGGCGATCCCGTCCCTCAGCCGACGCATCGTCAGGTTCCTTTCTGCGCGCAGCGCGCGCAGGGTTCGGGCGATCGGCGCGAGAGCAACACGCCGTCGGTTAACGCAAGTTCTTGAATACGATAGCGCGATAGACCGCTTGTTTTTCGGCGATTGCATGACGCGGACGAGGCGGCCGGGCGCAGGACCTACCCCCCGGTCAGGGCGTCATCTATATCGCGCCAGAGGTCCTCGACATCCTCGACGCCGGCGGAGAGCCTGAGCAAATCCGGCGGACAGGGCGAGCCCTCGCCCTCGATCGAGGCGCGATGTTCGATGAGCGATTCGACGCCGCCAAGCGAGGTCGCACGCTTCCATAGGCGAACCCGCGCGCCGGTCGCGATCGCCGCCTCGGCGCCGTCGCGCACGCGGATCGAAAGCATGCCGCCAAAGCCGCCCTTCATCTGCCGACGCGCAACATCATGGGCAGGATGATGCGGCAGACCGGGATAAAGGACGCTCGAGACGGCCGCGTGGTTCGAAAGTCGGGTCGCGAGCTCCATCGCGTTGTCGCAAGCGGCGCGGACCCGCAAGTCCAGGGTACGCAATCCCCGGATCAAGAGGAACGCCTCGAACGGATGCAGGATCATTCCGTGCTTATGCCGGATCGTTCGCGCTCGCGCGCACAGCGCGTCGTCGCGGGCGAAGCACAGAGCCCCGGCGATCACATCGGAATGGCCGTTGAGGTATTTGGTCGCCGAGTGCATCACCACGTCAGCGCCCAGGGCAAGCGGCCGGGTGAGGATCGGCGTCGCGCAGGTCGAGTCGACTGCGAGAGCCGCCCCCGCTGCGTGGGCGATGCGCGAAGCGCCCTCAATATCGGTGACGCTCCAAAGTGGATTGCTCGGCGTCTCGAGCCAGACGAGCCTGGTCTCGCCCGGCTTCACCGCCCGCGCCAGCGCCTGCAAATCCTCTGTCTCGACGAAATCGACGCTGATTCCGAAGGCGGGCGCTTCGCTGGCGAGCCAGGCGCGAAGCGCCCAATACATGCCCTTGGCTGCGACCACACTAGCGCCCGGTCCGAGACTCAGAAAAAGTGCGATCGCCGCCGACATGCCCGAGCCGAGGGCGAGAGTCGCCGCGGCGCCCTCGAGCGCCCCGATCACCTCTTCCGCCTCGCGCACCGTCTCGTTGTCCGGACGGCCGTATACATTGCCGCTGCGATAGAGATTATCGGGGTCGCGCTCGAAGGTGGTGGCGAGATGGATGGGCGGCACGATGGCCCGGGTTCTCTCGTCGATGCGGCCCAAAGCCTGGGCGGCGACGGTGCGCGGACTTAAGGGCCATTGCTCGGTCATAGCGCGAGCCCCCTCAAAAGCTTCGGCGCGCCATGGCGCGCGCCGCCGGCCTCCGCAATCAGCATGTCCTTGAGCGCCGGGGCGCGATCGACGATGCGAAGGCCGAGGTCGCGGACGAAGCGAAGCGCCGCGGAGTCGTTGGAGAACATGCGGTTGAGCGAATCGAGGCCGAGTCCGCCGGCCGTAACGTCGAAGCGTCGGCGGCGTTCATAGGCGGCGAGCGGCTCGCGCACGCCTGGATCGAGGCCGAGCCGCATCTCTCCGACAATCGTCTCGGCGAGCGCCGCCACGTCGCGCAGACCGAGGTTCAGGCCTTGCCCGGCAAGCGGATGGACGACATGGGCGGCGTCGCCGATGAGGGCCAGCCGCTCGCCGACAAAACGCCGCGCGACCTGGAAGCGGAACGGAAAAGCCTCCACGCGCGAAGCGAGGCGGATCTGCCCCAATTTGGGCGTGAAGCGCAGTTCGAGCTCGCGCGTGAGCTCCTCGGGGTCGAGCTCGAGGAGGGCGCGGGCGTCGGCGCGCCGTTCGTTCCAGACTATGCTCGACTGGCGGCCCGGAAGCGGCAGGATCGCGAACGGGCCGGCGGGCAAGAAATGCTGCTCCGCACGGCCTTCATGCTCGCGCTCGTGGGCGATGGTGGCGACGATGCCGGCCTGATCGTAGTCCCAGCCAACCGTCGCGACGCCCGCAAGCGCGACAAGCTTCGAACGCGCGCCGTCAGCGGCGACCGCAAGGCGGGCGCGCAATGAGCGGCCATCGCTGAGCCCCAGAGAGGCGACGCGCTTGCCCGGGGACCAGTGGACGACCGATGCCGTGAGGCGCTGGACCTCGAGCCTCTCGCAGAGCGCCGCAAGCGCGCCGACGACATCGTCGTTGAACGCCATGTGTGCGAGCGGACCGCCGCTTTTTGCTTCGAAATGGAGATGTGCGGGGCGGACGGCGTCGCGCGTCCTGCCGTCCGTGATCGCCATCTCGCGGATCGCTTGCGCCTTGGCCCCGATCGCCCGCCAGGCGCCGACGCGCTCGAGCAGGCGGCGCGGCCCGTCGGCGATCGCGACCGTCCGGAGCCGCGCTGTGGTCGCAGCCGGCGGGGGCGCCGGATCGATGATGGCGATCGAGACGCCGCCGCCCATCGCCTGCTTGACCGCAGCGGCCAGCGCGAGGCCCGAGGCGCCCGCGCCGGCGATGACAAGGTCGAAGATTGGAGGTGGTTCGGACACGAGCTCTCCAGTGAGCGGCGTATTGTCGGATGTTTGCGGCAAGGGCGCAATCGGCGGAACAGTCAGCGCAACGGGGAACAGGATCATCCGAGGCGGAGCTTGCGCCCGTCCTGAGCAGGGTGTGACGGCCGTCACTGCCTTGGACCTTTCTGGGACATATCCGAAGGTCAATTGGCGTACTTCCCTTGCGACCTTGACCACAGCCGCCTAGGGTGAAATGTTGTTTCCGAAACGTTGTGATTGGCCAGGACGCAACACAACCGACGGGTTGATTCTGTTGGCCGGGGGGCGTAGTGACTTACGTAAGGTCATCACTGGCGATGACGCATGCCACGGCTGGGTTGATTTCATGGCGACGCTGATCGCGCGATCCGTTCTCGCCGGGGCTGTCGGCGTTGCCGTGCTGTACGAAGCGGCGATGTGCGAACCTGCGCATGCAGTGGTGCAGCCGCTTGCATTTGTCGGTACGGCGAGCCTACACCCAGTCTTGGAACTGTTCGACAGCTCCGGAACCTTGGTCGCCACCGTGTCCACCAGCAGCCCGCTCGGCGTCTTTCAGGGTTTTATCAGCAACAGCGACCCGTCGGTCATACCCTCCATCGGCGGTCCAAAGGGGACAAATACAAGCTATGCGGCCGGCTCCTACAACGGCATGCTGCTTGTCGATTATTTGGGTTTCAACCTGGCCAGCCTCCCCTCGACGGTCACCTCGATCACCTCTGCGACATTGGTTATGGACTCGGGTCAGGTCAGCACCGGCGGTGTGACATACACTTTGTTCGGCGCCACACAGTGGGTTACCGAGTTAGAGACGCCGGGCGATCAGAACGCGGCTCTCTACGCGAACTTGGTCAATGGGGTGAGCACCGACTTCTACGACTCCGTCGAGATTGGCGCTTCTATGACGCCGGTTACGCTATTGCTCAACGCAGCTGCGGTGAGCGACATCAATACGGCGATCGAGAGCAAGGGGGTATTCGCGGTCGGCGGCCAGGTTTCGGGGGTGGCCGTTGTGCCGGAACCCTCGACCTGGGTGATGTTGTTGGCCGGCTTCGCCGGACTTGGCGCCGTTGCACGCCGGCGCGCGGCCAAGCGCCGAGCCGAGGTCGCGTAGGGCCCTTTTCGGCAGGGCCGGTTTCGGGCGCCGCTGTTCCGAGAGTCTGCCATACGCCTTGTGGCGGCGGCGTCTCGACGGGCGCGTCAGTCTCTCGCGGACATTTGACGCGCGCCCGCCAAACGGCCATCTCTGGAACCATGGCTGACGTTTCATTCCCGGCCGCGTTCGGCGCGGGCCTGATCTCCTTCGTATCGCCTTGCGTGCTGCCGCTCGCCGCGCCTTATCTTTGCTATCTCGCGGGTGCGAGCGTGGAAGCGCTGGCGGACGAGAGCGAGACAAAAGCCAAACGCGACATCCTGGTCACCGCGCTCCTCTTCGTGGCCGGCTTCTCGACGGTGTTCGTTGGCCTGGGCGCCACAGCCTCCGCGCTGGGCGAACTGCTCAGGCAATGGAGCCACGCGCTGTCAATCGCGGCCGGGATCGGCGTGATCCTGATGGGCCTGCATTTCCTCGGCGTGTTCAAGATTAGCGCGATGTTGCGCGAGAAGCGGCTCGAGATCGAGAAACCGGCGGGCGTTTGGAGCGCCTATCCGATGGGCTTTGCCTTCGCCCTCGGCTGGACGCCCTGCATTGGCCCGATCCTGGCGACTATTCTCGCCGTCGCCGGCAGCAGGGAGACGGTCGCCAGCGGCGCCCTGCTTCTGGCCGTCTACAGCCTGGGGCTCGGCCTGCCGTTCGTCCTCGCCGCCGCTGCGATCGGACCGTTCATGCGCGCTTCGCGCCATTTGCGCAGCCAGTTCGGCCGGATCGAGAAAGCCGTCGGCATTCTTTTGGTGGCGACCGGCGTTTTGTTCCTGACCGGCGGGTTCCAGAACCTCTCCTTCTGGCTCATCGAGACTTTTCCGCAATTCGGGCAGATCGGATAGGGGCGTCAATAAAAAGGAGCCCGCCGTCTCGGGCGGGCTCCCTCGGTCTCGGATCGCAGAGCGGAGACTTGCAAGACGGCGGGCGCGCCCCGCAAGTCCAGCCGGATCAGGACTTGTTCTGCTGATAGGTGATCTTGCCGTCGGGCCCCTTCTCCCACGTATACCATACGTAGTCGACGCTGGTGCGGTCGCCCTTCTTGTCATAGGCGATGTCGCCGATGACAGTATGGAAGGTCTTGCCCGAATGCATGTATTCGGCGATCTTCTTCGGATCGAGCGACTTCGTCGCCTCCGCCGCCTGCTTCATGATCTGGACCGCGGCGTAGGAGTAGAGGGTGTAGGCTTCCGGATCGAAGTTCTTCGCCTTGAACTCGGCCACGACGTCCTTCGCCGCCGGATTGTTGCGCGGGTCGGGACCGAACGACATCAGCGTACCCTCAACGCCGGGACCGCCGATCTGGGAGAACTCATTGTCGGTGATGCCGTCGCCGGACACCATGACGGTCTTCATGCCCTGGTCGCGCATCTGGCGGATGATGAGACCGCCTTCGGTGTGCAGGCCACCCCACATCAGATAGTCGGCGCCGGATTCCTTGATCTTGGAGACGATCGCCGAATAGTCCTTTTCGCCGGTGTTCACGCCTTCGTAGAGGACTTCCTTGATGCCGAACTTATGCATGTTGTCGAGGGCGGCGTCCGCCAGACCCTTGCCGTAGGTCGTCTTGTCGTGAACGACAGCGATCTTCTTGCCCTTGAGCTTATCGCGTGCGAGCTCGGCCCACAGCATGCCCTGCTGATCGTCGCGGCCGCAGGTTCGAAATGCGTCCCACAGCATGCGGTCGGTGACTTTGGGGTTTGTCGCCGAGGGCGTGATAAACAGGATGCCGTTCTCGGAATAGACGTCGGAGGCAGGGATCGTCACGCCGGAATTGAAATGGCCGACGACGAACTTGACCCCGTCGCCGACGAACTTGTTGGCGACCGAGACGCCCTGCTTCGGATCGGAGACGTCGTCGCCTTGCTCGAGGGTGATCTGCTGGCCGAGGATGCCGCCTGCCTTATTGATGTCGTCGACCGCCTGCTGGGTTCCGTTGACGAGCTGGGCCCCGAAAGCTGCGTTCGGACCGGTGATTGGGCCGGCGACGCCCATCTTGATCTGGGCGCTTGCCGCGCCGGAGAACGCCAGCGCCGCGAGAAGCGCGACGCCTGACAACCAATGTTTAGTCATTCAGTTACTCCCTTGTGTTGCGGGCGCCCGGTCCTCCCTGACGCTCGTCGGCAGAAGGAATTCCACCTTGGGCGCGGATACTTTCTCTTTTTTCGTCAAGAGTCACCTTAAAAAACGCAGAGCTTGTGGCAGACTAGCGGGTCTTCAGCCATTGCCCTTCGCCCGCCAGCTGAGCCCCGAGCGGTCATAGGCCCAGGAATACTGCGTCGCCATCTGCGTCGCGCGCATCGCCCGATATCCGACCGCGCCGACGACCATTGTCCAGATGTAGGCGCTTATGAAGAGCGCGGGCGAGAGCAACGGCTCGCCGTATAGCGCATAGTGGAGGAATCGCACGCCGGCGGTGAGAAAGACCATGTAGAGCGCCAGCATCGCCAGCGGCCGCCAGGTCTGGGCCATCGCGCGCCCCGTCGCCCACGCGCCAAGCCCCCCAAGCGCAAGCGTGATGAGAACAAAAGTGAATAGGCCGTAAGGATTGTCCGACCACAGCATGCCGGCCATTAGTGGCCCCCCTCGAGATAGGCCGCGCGGACTTCCGGTCGGGCAAGCAGTTCGGCGCCGCCGCCCTGCATCGTGATTGCGCCATTGACCATGACATAGCCGCGATGGGCGAGCCTAAGCGCATGAAAGGCGTTCTGCTCGACCAGGAAGACGGTGAGGCCCTCGCTCTTGTTCAGCTCGGCGATCACTTCGAAAATCTGCTTGACCACAAGGGGCGCAAGACCAAGCGACGGCTCGTCCAGGAGAAGCAGTCGCGGCCGGCTCATGAGCGCCCGCGCAATCGCCAGCATCTGCTGCTCGCCGCCCGACAGCGTCCCCCCGCGCTGCGGCGCGCGCTCCTTGAGCCGCGGAAAGAGCGCGAAGACGCGCTGAAGGTCCTGGTCGAAATGGGCGAAATTGTTGATCGAGGCTCCCATCTGCAGGTTCTCGAAGACGGTCATCCGCGGAAAGATGCGCCGTCCTTCGGGGGATTGGGCGATCGACAGGCGCGAAATCATGTGCGTGGGCAAGTTGGTGATGTCGGCGCCGTCGAAGGTGATGCGACCGCGGCGTGCGCGAGGCGCGCCGAAAATCGTCATCATCGTCGTCGACTTGCCGGCGCCGTTGGCCCCAATCAGGGTGACGATCTCGCCTTTGTTCACATCGATGTCGACGCCCCTAAGCGCCTGGATTTTGCCGTAGAAGGTCTCGATCCCGCGCAGTTGCAGGAGCGGCGGCGCAAGCGCGGCCGCGGCGGCGGCGCTCATTGTTCCAACTCCTTCTCGATCTGTTCGACTTCGTCCTCGTCTGCGACGCCGAGATAGGCGGCGATCACTCTCGGGTCGGCGCGCACCTCGGCCGGGGTGCCGTCGGCGATCTTAACCCCATAGTCGAGAACCACCACGTGATCGGAGATCTGCATGACCACCGACATGTCGTGCTCGATCAGCAGAACCGAGGTGTTGTGGTCGGCGCGGATCGACCGCAGCAGCGCGTTGAGCTCGGCGGATTCGCGCGGGTTCAATCCGGCGGCCGGCTCGTCGAGGCAGAGAAGCACCGGATCGGTGCACATCGCGCGCGCGATCTCGAGCCGCCGCTGAGCGCCGTACGGCAGCTCGCCAGCCGGGTCGTCGGCTCGGTCCGTCAGCCCGATCTTGTCTAGCCAATACTTCGCCCGCTCGATCGTTTCGGCCTCTTTCCGGCGATAGTTCGGCGCCCCGACCAGTCCGAGGATAGTGAAGCCGCTGGCGAGCATCAGCGCGTTGTGATGGGCGACGAGCAGGTTCTCAAGCGCGGTCATGCCCTGGAAGAGGCGAATGTTCTGAAAAGTGCGGGCGACTCGCGCCTTGCGGGCAATCTCGTGGTCAGGCATCCGCTCGAGCAGGAACAGCTCGCCATTCGCGGTCGTCGCGTGGCGGCCGCTGGTTCGCGTTACGGCCGCCACATCTTCGGGCGTCGCGACGCCGTCACGGGCAAGCGCCAGGCGTCCCTCGGTCGGCTTGTAGAAGCCGGTAACGCAGTTGAAGACGGTGGTCTTGCCGGCGCCGTTCGGACCGATGAGCGCGGTGATGTCTCCCCGCCCGACTGAGAAGCTGAAGGCGTTGACCGCGATGAGGCCGCCGAACCGCATCGTGAGGTTCTCGACCGCGAGCAGCGGGCCGGTCAGCCAGTTCATCAGCCATGCCCCTCTTTAACGAGGTCGCCCGACACGGCCTTTCGCTCCTTGAGAAAGACGGAGGGCAAACGGGTCGACACGAGGCCTCGCGGCTTCCAAATCATCATGATGACCATCGCCGCGCCGAAAAGCAGCATGCGGTATTGCGTCGGGTCGAAATCCTCGCCGAAGACCTTCTTCATCCAGTCGAGTTCGCGCATCAATTCTGGCACGCCGATCATGACCGCGGCGGCGATGGCGACGCCAAGTTGGGAGCCCATCCCGCCGAGCACGACAATGGCCAGGATGGTCGCCGATTCGATGAAAGTGAAGCTCTCGGGACTCACAAATCCCTGGCGCACCGAGAAGAACGAACCGGCGAAGCCGCCAAACATCGCCCCCAGCGCGAAGGCCGTGAGCTTGGTGTTGGTGGTGTTGATGCCGAGCGACCGGCAGGCAATCTCGTCCTCACGCAACGCCTCCCAGGCCCTTCCGATCGGCAGCCGGCGAAGCCGAATGGTGACGAAATTGGTGAGGAGCGCGAGCGCGAGGATCAAATAGAAGAGGAAGATCGTGCGATAGATCGGCGTGAAGGGCAGATGGAAGATGGCAGCGAAACCGTTGTCGTCATCATTGAAGGGAATGCCGAAGAACGAAACATGCGGAATACCGGAGATGCCGGCGTAGCCGTTGGTCAAATCGACCCAATTTATGAGGACCATACGGATGATTTCGCCGAACGCCAGGGTCACGATGGCCAGATAGTCGCCTCTGAGCCTCAGCACCGGAAACCCGAGAATGACCCCCCACATCGCAGCCAGGATTCCGGCCAGCGGGAGGCAGATCCAGAACGACAGGCCGAAAGTGGTCGAGAGCAGCGCGTAGGAATAGGCGCCGACCGCGTAGAAAGCGACGTATCCGAGATCGAGCAGGCCGGCGAGACCGACCACGATGTTCAGCCCCCAGCCCAGCATCACGTAGATCAAGATCTGGACGCCGTAGTTGTTGATCCACTTCAGCGAGGCGGCCGGACCGAGGAGGCCAAGCGAGATGAACGGAAACACGATGACGAGACCAAGTGCGAACGGGCCGAAATAGCGTCCGAACGCCACGCGCGCGGTCGACGGCGGGGCCGTCCCTTCGCCCTCGCGCGCAGCCTGCACCAGCGCGCCGCCCATGCCTCCGGCGGCGATGGAGCCGACGCGGTCGAACCAGATTCGCCAATCCGCACGCGCCATCTGGCGCAGGAAGACGAACAGGAAGACAATGGCCGCAATGCCAAACGAGAGCGGCCAGCGGCCGATCAGAACGAGCTCGTTTTCGATGTTCGATTCGGCATGGTAGCTGATGATCGGAAAGCAGAGCCCGAACGCGACGAGACCCGCGGCCGCCGCGGCGCGAAGCGCCGGAACGAGCTGCCCGGTTGCGACGCCTTCGGCGAGCTCGGAGGTCTGCGAAGGCGCGCTCATGATCAAACCTTCTCCACTTCAGGTCGCCCGAGAATTCCGGAAGGCATGAAGATCAAAGTGATTGCAAGAATCATGAACGCCGCTACGTCCTTGTAGTCGGTGGTGAAATAGGACGACCAGAACACCTCGATGAGGCCGATGAGGAGGCCGCCGAGCACCGCGCCTGGCAGGGAGCCGATTCCGCCGAGCACCGCGGCGGTGAAGGCCTTCACGCCGGGCACGAAGCCGTCAGCAAAATTCACTACGCCGTAGTAGATCACGAACATGACGCCTGCGACCGCGGCCAGGGCGGCGCCGATGACGAAGGTGATCGAGATCGTCGCATCAACGTCGATCCCGAGCAGCGCCGCCATCTTGCGATCCTGCTCACAGGCGCGCTGCGCCCGCCCGAGCGAGGTGAACTGCACCAGATACCAGAAGCCCGCGAGCAGGACGGCCGTGACCACCACAATCAGGATCTGGCGCACTGACAGGGTGACGTCGTAGGCGCCTCCCGTCAGGTTGAAGACGTGATTGGGCAATTGAGGCGCCGGCTTGTTGCGCGGCCCTTGAACGACCTGGACAAAGTTTGACAAGAAGATCGACATTCCTATGGCCGAAATGAGCGGCGCCAATCGAAACGATCCGCGAAGCGGCCGGTAAGCGAGCCGTTCGATCGCCCAGTTCCACAATGCGGTCAGCGCCATGGCCGCGACCAGGACCACGACGAACACCAGCGGCAGCGACCCCAAGCCGAGAATCTGGGTCAAAATCATGAATATGATCAGGGCGATGAAAGCTGAGAGCATGAACACGTCGCCATGGGCGAAATTGACCATGCCGATGATGCCGAAAACCATCGTGTAGCCGATGGCGATTAACCCGTAGATCGACCCCAGCGTGAGCCCGTTAATCAACTGCTGCAGGAAATTGTCCATGCGCTGACCTGCCCTTTTTGATCCACCCCGCTTCGCAGGAAACGTGCCATTAACGTCCGGCCGCCCTGTCCTTGACCCGATTTCGATCCGCCGAGGGGCTCGATCGCGCCTTGTTGGCCATAGCCTAGCCGCCATGCGCGCGCACGGCAACTCAACGTTGGACGCGACGACGCGATGCGAGCCTAGCCGCGATGCGCCGAACCAAACCAGCACTGCGAAGAACGTAATATCCGGATAAATATTTCGCTTCACGCTCAAAGTTGTCCGGCCGAACGCCGTCCGAAACGCCAAATGCTTTTCCAAGTGAAGCTTCGTCGCAGGCCGGGAAAAAGCCAGGGCGTCTTGATCTTTCTCTCGCGATGCGAAAGGCTGCGAGTAGAATGTTGGCGCCGCTCTCGGGGCGAGGCGGGCGGCGTAACGGCGGACGTATCAAGGCCGCGGAGGAAGGAAACGTCGATGGCCATGACGATGACGGGCGATGTGAGCTTGCCCGCCGACAGGCCGAAGGTTTGGGATCTCCTCAATGACCCGGAGGTGCTGAAGGCCTGCATCCCGGGCTGCGAGTCACTGGAGAAAACCGGCGACAATGGCTTCGCGGCTGTGGTCAAGACCAAGATCGGGCCGGTCTCCGCGACCTTCAAAGGCAAGGTCGAGCTCTCGGACCTCACGCCTCTCGTCGGCTACACCATCAAGGGGGAGGGCGAGGGCGGCATCGCCGGCTTCGCCAAGGGTGGGGCGAAAGTGTCCCTCGCCGACGCTCCCGGCGGAACGCTGCTTCATTACGACGTCGAGGCGCATGTCGGCGGGAAGATCGCCCAGCTCGGCGCGCGGCTCATCGACGGCGTCGCTAAGAACATGGCCGACAAGTTTTTCGCCAGTTTCGCCGGCATCGCGGCCGCAGGCGCGAAGCCGGCCCCAGCTGCCGAGCCGGCCGCCCCATCTATCGCCGCAGCGGTCCCGGCGGCTGAATCGCCGGCAGCCGCCGCGCCGACCCCGACCGCTCGCGCGAAGCCGGCGCCGCAAGCAATCCCGACAGAAACGCGTTGGTTCAGGAGGATATTTGAATGGTTCATGTCTCTATGGCGGTGAACGGCCGGCCTACATCGGCCGACCTCGATCCGAGAACGCTATTGGTTCAGTTCCTGCGGGAGAACCTACGCCTGACCGGGACCCATGTCGGCTGCGACACCTCGCAATGCGGCGCCTGCATCGTCCATGTCGACGGACGGGCCATCAAATCCTGCACCGTTCTGGCCGCGAGTTGCGAGGGCGCCGAGGTGACCACGATCGAGGGCCTCGCCAGCGGCGGCAAGCTGCACCCGATGCAGCAAGCCTTCCAGGACAATCATGGCCTGCAATGCGGATTTTGCACGCCGGGCATGATCATGGCCGCGGTCGACCTCGTCAATCGAGAGGGCCCGCATCTCGACGAAGCCGCGATCCGCCACGGCCTCGAGGGCAACATCTGCCGTTGCACCGGCTATCACAACATCGTCAAGTCCGTCGCTCAGGGCGCCCGCGAGATGAGCGCCGCAGCAACACCTAGAGCCGCCGAGTGACCGCTCGCTTCACGACGTTCCAAGGGAGAGAAACATCATGAGCGCGACCGGCATTGGCGCCTCCGTTAAACGCAAGGAAGACATCCGTTTCATCACCGGCAAGGGGCACTACGTCGACGACATCAATCGTCCGGGCCAGGCCTACGCGTTTTTCGTTCGGTCGCCCCATGCGCATGCGACGATCGACAAGATCGACGCGTCAGCGGCGCTGAAATCGAAGGGGGTGGTGGCAGTGCTGACCGGCGCTGACGCGGTCGCGGACAAGATCGGAGCGCATGTGCCCGGCGTGACGCTTTACTTCAAAGACGGCACGCCAATGAAGGTAGGAGCCTTTCCGGCGCTGGCGCACGGCAAAGCGCTCTATGTCGGCGACCCGGTCGCCGTCGTCATCGCCGACAGTTTCGCGGAGGCCAAGGACGGCTCCGAGAAACTGGTCGTCGACTACGGCGTTCTGCCCGCCGTTGTCGATGTAGCAAGCGCCGCCGTGTCGGGGCGACCGCAAGTGCACGACTTCGCGCCGAATAACACGGTGTTCAACTGGCATCTCGGCGATAAGGCGTCGACCGAAGCAGCGTTTGCGGCGGCGAAGCATGTGACCAAGATCGACCTCGTCAACAATCGAACGATCCCAAACGCCATGGAGCCGCGCGCTGCGCTGGGCGACTACGACGAGGGCACGGATGTAATAACCCTTCACACGACCAGCCAGAACCCTCATCTGGCGCGGGTTGTCCTGTCCGCGTTCCAGGGCGTCGCTCCCGAGAACAAGCTGCGCGTCATCGCACCCGACGTCGGCGGTGGATTCGGCTCGAAGATTTTCATTTACAACGAAGAGACTGTGTGCGCTTGGGCGGCCAAGAAGATCAGGCGGCCGGTCAAATGGACGGCGGAGCGGACGGAGTCGTTCCTCACCGATGCGCACGGCCGTGATCATGTGTCGCACGCCGAGCTGGCTCTCGATGGAAACGGCAAGATGCTGGGCCTGCGCGTGCACACGACGGCGAACCTCGGCGCGTATCCCTCGGCGTTCTGGTCGATGGTCCCGACTTGGCTTTATGCCCCGCTGCTGTCGGGCCAATACAACATTCCGGCAATCTACGTGGAGGTCGACGCGGTTTATACGAATACCGTGTCGGTCGATGCCGTTCGCGGCGCCGGCCGCCCCGAGGCAACTTTCCTGGTGGAGCGTATCGTCGAGGTAGCCGCTCGCGAGACCGGACACGATCCGGCGGAATTTCGCCGGAAGAACTTTGTGACCTCTTTCCCGCATCAAACGCCGGTGGTTGTTGCGTACGACGTCGGCGATTATGCGAAAGCGCTCGATAAGGCGCTTGCGCTCGCCGACTACAAGGGCGTCGCAGCGCGCAAGGCGGCCTCGGCGGCCAAGGGCAAACTGCGCGGCGTCGGATTTTCCGCCTTTATCGAGGCATGTGGCCTCGCCCCCTCGCAGATGGCCGCGGCCATGGGCGCGGCCATCGGCGGCTGGGAGTCGGCCGAGGTGCGAGTCAATGCGGTGGGTACAGTCGAAGTATTGACCGGGTCACACAGCCACGGCCAGGGTCACGAGACGACTTTCGCCCAACTCGTCTCCGAACGCCTTGGCATGCCCCTCGACAGCATCTCGATCGTTCACGGCGACACCGACAAGGTGCAGATGGGCTGGGGCACCTATGGCTCGCGCTCCGGCGCAGTCGGCATGTCGGCGATCTTCAAGGCGTTGGACAAGATCGAGGCCAAGGCGAAGAAGGTCGCCGGTCATGTGCTCGAAGCCGCGGAAGGCGACATCGAGTTCAAGGACGGCAAGTTCACGGTCAAGGGCACCGACAAATCAATCGACTGGGTCTCCGTCGCGTTGAACGCTTACCAAGCCCACAAGTTCAATGGGCAGGAACTCGAGCCAGGTTTAAAAGAAAGCGCGTTCTGGGATCCCCCCAACCTCACCTTCCCGGCCGGGGTTCACATCTGCGAACTCGAGATCGATCCACAGACCGGTGTCGTTACGATCGAACGCTGGACCGCGGTCGACGACTTCGGCAAGCTCATCAATCCGATGATTGTCGAGGGCCAGGTGCATGGCGGCGTCACCCACGGCATCGGCCAGGCGCTGATGGAGGGCGCGCACTACGACGCCGACGGGCAGCTGCTGACTGCAAGCTACATGGATTATTGCATGCCGCGCGCCGACGACGTGCCGTCGTTCAAGGTCGATACAATCGAGACGCCCTGCCCGTCAAATCCGCTCGGGATCAAGGGCTGCGGCGAAGCAGGCGCGATCGCATCCACTCCTGCGGTCATCAACGCGATCACCGACGCGCTCGGCCACGAGGACGTCACCATGCCGGCGACGCCGCAGGTCGTCTGGCGGGCGGCCCAGAAGGCCGTCACGAGGCACGCCGCGGAATGAACCCAGCCAGGGGCGGCGCTGAGCCGCCTCGCCTCACGCCCTCATTCGGAGAATTGAGACATGTACGCCTTTGAATATCATCGCCCCCGAACGCTCTCCGGCGCTGTCGCCGATCTGGCAAAACCCGACGCCAAGGCGCTCGCCGGCGGCATGACGCTATTGCCCACAATGAAACAGCGCCTGGCCTCGCCGGCAGCGCTGATCGACCTCAAGAGCGTACCCGAGCTTACCGGCATCGCCCGGGAAGGCGACAATCTCCTGATCGGAGCCATGAGCCGGCACGCCGACGTCGCGCGAAACAATGTGGTGCAGGCGGCGATTCCGGCGCTCGCCAAACTGGCCGGCGGCATCGGCGATCCGCACGTGCGCAACATGGGCACGATAGGCGGTTCGCTCGCCAACAATGATCCGTCCGCCGATTACCCGGCGGCGGCGCTCGCCCTAGGCGCCACGATCGTCACCAACAAGCGCCGCGTCCCGGCGCAGGATTTCTTCACCGGCCTGTTCGAGACCGCGCTTGAGGCCGGCGAACTCATCACGCAAGTGAGCTTCCCGATCCCGCAGAAGGCGGCCTACATGAAATTCGCCAACCCGGCTTCGCGCTACGCGCTGGTCGGCGTGTTCGTGGCCAGGACGGCGGGCGGCGTCCGCGTCGCAGTGACCGGCGCCGGCGCAAATGGCGTCTTTCGCGCCACGGCGCTCGAGGCAGCGCTGAACGCCAATTTCTCGGCCGCCGCGCTTGAAGGCGTCTCCGTGCCCGCAAGCGGCCTCAATTCGGACCTCCACGCCGACGCCGACTACCGCGCTCACCTCATCGGGGTCATGGCGAAACGCGCGGTGGCGGCGAGCTGAGAGCGGCCTCGTCCCGGCCGTTCCGGTGACGGGGCTTGACCCGGCTGCGAGCCTTTCTGCAGGGTGCGGCGGCGATTTTCGACGCGGAGTTGGTCTTGTCCCTGCGCTTGCCGGCCGTTCCGGGCTCGATCGATGAAACATTGGCCCTGCTCGCCGGGGCTTCTTACGTCGGCGACCGCGCGCTCGCGACCGTTATTTTCCTGAGCCTCAGGCTGGCGCGGCCGCTGTTTCTCGAAGGCGAGGCGGGTGTCGGCAAGACGGAGGTCGCCAAGGTTCTCGCCGCTTCGCTCGACCGAAGGCTGATCCGGCTCCAGTGCTACGAAGGCCTCGATGTCGCGAGCGCGGTCTACGAGTGGAACTATCCCGCGCAGATGATGGCGATCCGTCTCGCCGAGGCCGCCGGCGAGCACGACAAGGATCGCATCGAGCACGACATCTTCTCCGAGCGCTATCTCATCAAGCGGCCGCTGCTGCAGGCGCTGGAGCCAGGGACCAACGGCGGACCGGTGCTGCTGATCGACGAGATTGACCGCGCCGACGAGGCTTTCGAAGCCTATCTGCTCGAAATCCTGTCCGATTTTCAGGTGACGATCCCGGAGATTGGCGTCCTCAAAGCGCCCGAGCCGCCGATTGTCGTCATCACCTCCAACCGCACCCGCGAGATCCACGACGCGCTCAAGCGCCGCTGTATCTACCATTGGCTCGGTTACCCCGACCTGACCCGCGAGATGGCGATCGTGCGCGCGAAGGCGCCGCAGGCCGCGCAGCGCCTTACCGCCGAGCTCGTGGCCTTTGTCCAGCGGCTTCGCAAGCAGGACCTGTTCAAGTCGCCGGGTGTCGCCGAAACCCTGGACTGGGCGGCGGCGCTCGCCGAGCTCGACGCAGTCGCCCTTGATCCGGCGCAGGTTTCCGACACGCTCGGCGTGCTGCTGAAATATCAGGACGACATCGCCAAGATCGAAGGCGCGAAGGCGCATATGTTGATCGAGGAGACCCGCGCCGAGCTCCGCAGGCTCGAGACGGGATAGCGCCGCTGCGCGCAAACAGGGCCAGATTCATGACCTACGACTTCAGCCTGTCATGCACCCTTCCCGCGAGTCCCGAGGCCGTCTACGACGCCTGGCAGGACAATTATTTTGCGCCGATGAAGGCTTATTTCGCCGACGCGAAGACCAACGGAAGGCGGGCCGGAAAACCGGCCGGGACGGCTTGACCGCGCCGGTTGCCGAAACCGAGCCTCGGCGCGGAGGCCTGCTGGCGCAAAACATCGTCCACTTCGCTCGCGCCCTGCGCGAAGCCGGCATACCGCTGGGACCGGGCGCGGTGCTCGACGCCCTCGCCGCGGTCGAGTCCGCGGGCGTCGGCGACCGGGACGATTTTTACACGACTTTGCATGCGGTCTTCGTCAAGAAGCATGAGGAGAGCCTCGTGTTTGACCAGGCGTTCCGCGTGTTCTGGAAACGAAAGGGTCTGATCGAAAAGTTGATCGCGATGATGTCGCCGCGAGCGCCGAGCGAGCGCGGTCTCAAGCCCGCGGAACCTGGAGCCAGTCGCGTCGCCGACGCGCTATTCAAGACGGCGCAAGACGGCGCGATACCGGCTCTGTCGATCGATCTCGACGCCCGGCTGACGATGTCGGGCGCCGAGATTCTCCGATCGAAAGATTTCGCCCAGATGAGCGCCGACGAGATCGAGCAGGCTCGCAAGGCGATCAAGCGGCTCGTGATGCCGGAAGACAGACGCCGGACGCGACGGTTCGCGCCTGGCGGGCAGCGGTTTCGAATCGACGCTCGCCGCAGCTTCCGGCGTTCGTTGCAGCCGGGCGGCTTGATCGATCTCGAGTTTCGCGCGCCAATCGATCGGGCCCCTCCGGTAGTCGCCCTCTGCGACATTTCCGGTTCGATGAACGAATATACGCGCCTCTTCCTCCACTTCCTGCATGCGTTGGGCGAAACGCGGCGAGTTTCGACGTTCCTCTTCGGCACCCGCCTGACCAACGTGACCCGCGCGATGCGGGCGCGTGATCCCGACGAAGCGCTGGCGCGATCCTCAGCGATGGCTGTCGACTGGTCGGGCGGCACCCGGATCGGCGAGGCTCTGGCGCGTTTCAACCGTGATTGGGCGCGGCGCGTGCTCGGCCAGGGCGCGATTACCCTTCTCATCACCGACGGGTTGGAGCGGGACAGCCTCGACCGGCTTGAAGCCGAGATGGACCGGCTCGCGAAATCGAGCCAGCGCATCATCTGGGTGAACCCGTTGCTGCGCTTTGGCGACTTTACCGCCAAGGCGGGGGGCATCCGGGCGATGCTGCCATACGTCGATTCGTTTCGGCCGATCCACAATCTGGCCAGCATGGCCGACCTCTGCCGGGCGCTCTCTCGGCCGGAGGGTTCATTTGACGCCCGGAAAGACAGGCTGGTCACGGCCGAGTGAGCGCTTGAGCCTTGCGGAGCAGCGCGGGCAGGGCCATTTTCGCCTTCGCGGCCTATGGGGAGCCGGGACGGAAGGAGATACGATGCTCACTCGGGACGAAGACGTTCTCGCCGCCGCCGAGTCGTGGCGCGAGGCAGGTCGCGATGTCGCGATCGCGACCGTTGTCGAGACCTGGGGCTCGGCGCCGAGGCCGGTCGGATCGCATCTCGTCATCGACGGGGAGGGGAATTTTCTCGGCTCCGTTTCCGGCGGCTGCGTCGAAGGCGCGGTCGTCGAGGAGGCAGCGGACGTGATCGCCAAGGGCGCGCCGCGGATGCTCGAGTTCGGCGTCGCCGACGAGACGGCTTGGCGGGTCGGCCTCTCGTGCGGCGGCCGGATCAAGGTCTACGTCGAGAAGCTCGTCTGATGCGTCTCGACGTCCTCCAAGCGATGAATTCGGCTCGCGCGGCGCGCCGCGCCGGGGCGATCGTCACCCGACTCGCCGACGGCGAGCAGCGCTTTGTTCCGGCCGAACGGATCGACGCCGATCCCCTTCGCGGCCAACTCGAGGCCGCCCTTCGCATGGGAAAGAGCGGCGCTGTCTCGATCGAGGGCGAGGACTATTTTCTCACCGTCCAGGCGCCGGCGACGCGGCTGACCCTGATCGGCGCGGTGCATATCTCGCAGGCGCTCGCGCCGATCGCGCGGATCGCCGACCTCGACGTCACGATCATCGATCCGCGCACCGCCTTCGCGACGCCGGACCGTTTCCCCGATGCTCCGGTCATCGCAAAATGGCCGGACGAGGCGCTCGCCGAGGCGCCGCTCGACCGCTATACCGCAATCTGCCTCTTGACCCACGACCCCAAGATCGACGACCCCGCGCTCGAAATCGCGCTCAAGGCGGATTGTTTCTACATCGGCGCGCTCGGCTCGCGGAAGACGCACGCCAAGAGGCTCGAACGCATGCGCGCCCAAGGCTTCGATGAGGCTGCGCTGGCGCGGATTCGCGCGCCGATCGGACTCGACATCGGCGCCGTCAGCCCGGCTGAAATCGCGGTCTCGATCATCGGCGAGATCGTCGCCGCGCTACGCAAGAAACCGCTGCGCGCCGAAAGCGCGGCGGCATGAAATTCGGCTTGACCCCGATCGAGGAAGCCGAGGGCGCCGTTCTGGCGCACGGGGTGCGGATTGGCGGCGCTTCGCTCAAGAAGGGCGACACTCTCACCCGTGAGCGCCGCCTGGCGTTGGCCGCGGCTGGCGTGGCGAGCGTCGTTACCGCGCGCCTCGAGGACGGAGACATCGGCGAGAACGAGGCGGCGGTTGCCCTCGCCAAGCGCCTGGCAGGCGAGAATCTGCGTTGCTCGGCGCCCTTCACCGGGCGGGTCAACCTGTTCGCGCAGACGGCGGGCCTGGCGATCATTGGCGCCGAGGCGATCGATCGGGTCAATGCAATCGACGAGGCGATTACTGTCGCGACCCTGCCGCCATATCGGGCCGTCGCCGACGGCGACATGGTCGCGACCGTCAAGATCATTCCGTTTGCAACTCCCGCCCGAACGCTCGAGGCTGCGCTCGAGGTGGCGGGTCGCTCGGCCGCGATCGCGGTTAAGGCGTTCAGGCCGATGCGCATCGGCGTCGTCTCGACGATCCTTCCCGGGCTGAAGCTCAGCGTCGTTGCGAAGACGATACGGGTGCTCGAAGCGCGCCTCGCGACGACCGGAGCGCGGATCGCGGCGCAGGAGGTCGTTCCACACGAGGTGGGGCTCCTGGCGAAAGCTCTGGGGCGGCTCATCGACGGCAGCGACGCAGTGGTCGCGTTCGGCGCGTCCGCCATCACCGACCGCCGCGATGTCATTCCGGCCGCAATCGAGGCGATCGGAGGGCGGATCGAGCGGTTCGGCATGCCGGTCGATCCCGGCAATCTGCTGCTCCTCGCCGAACGCCGCGGCGTCCCGATCATCGGCGCGCCGGGGTGCGCCCGGTCACCGAAAGAGAATGGCTTCGACTGGGTCCTGCACCGGGTGCTGGCGGGCATCCCGATCGGCGACGCGGACATCCGCGCGATGGGGGTCGGCGGCCTCCTGATGGAGATCGGCGTGCGCCCGCAGCCTCGCGCGCCCAGTGACTAGGGTCGGCGCGGTCTTGCTTGCGGCGGGCCGGTCGGCGCGCTTTCGCGCCGCCGGTGGCCGAGGCGCGACGAAGCTTGTCGCGAGGCTCGGCGACAAGCCGATGGTGCGAATGGCGGCGGAAGCGGCGCTCGCATCGAGGGCGCGGCCGGTGATCGTCGTGACCGGCCATGCTCGTGCGTCAGTCGAGGCGGCGCTCGCCGGCCTTGACGTCGAGCGGGCTCACAATGCGGAATTCTCGCGCGGCCTCGCGTCGTCGCTGCGGGTCGGGCTTGCCGCCATGTCGGCCGACGTCGCGGGCGCGCTTGTCCTCCTCGGCGACATGCCATGGGTCGAGCCACGGCTCATCGACGCCTTGATCGGCGCGTTTCTGGCGCAGGAAACCGCGCTCGCGGCTGCGCCCACGCGCGGGGGCCAGCGCGGCAACCCCGTGCTGCTCGGGCGCGGCTTGTTCGAGACGGCCATGCGCTTGCAAGGCGACGAGGGCGCGCGTCGGCTGATCGGCTCGCTCAGCGCCGGCGAACTGATCGAAGTCGAAGCGCCCGACGCCGGGGTGATCGTCGACATCGACACGCCGGGGGACCTCGCGGCGGCCAAGCGGTTGCGGGGCGACGGCCGTTAACGCAAGCAACGAAATCCAAGCCGAGCGCAATAAGATCAAAATCTGGCGCAACAAAAACCAAGCCGGCCGCAACAAAATCAAAGCTGGACGCAACAAAAACAAAGCGAGCTTTTCGGTCGTCCCTCGAGACTTCCAATGGCTTCGGCGGTGGGTTCGAGAACCGGCGATCCTCTTTCCGCCGCAGTCAGCGAGCTCCAAGCGCTTCGTCGGACGAACTGCCGACGACAGGCTCCACAATAGCACCAATTTCTGATTATCGCAAGACTACGGCGTCAATTTCGGTAAATCGGGGTCAGATCAGCTTCATGCCCCGCAGCGACGCATGGCCGTCGCGGCCGACGATGATGTGGTCGTGGACGGCGAGGCCCAGGGTCTTTGCGATTGCCATGATCTCGAGCGTCATCCTGACATCTTGGGTCGAGGGCGTGGGATCGCCCGAAGGGTGGTTGTGCACAAGCACGATCGCCGTCGCCGACAGTTCGAGCGCGCGGCGCATCACTTCGCGCGGATATACGGGGGTGTGATCGACGGTGCCTGACCCTTGAATCTCGTCGGCGATCAGCCCGTTCTTGCGGTCGAGGAACAGGACCCGGAAGATTTCGCGGCCCTCGAACGCCATCGACGTGCGGCAGTAGTCGATGACCTCGCTCCAAGAGCCCATCGGCAGCCGCTTCTTGACCGCGCCCTTGGCGAACCGTTGCGCGGAGGCCTCGACGATCTTGAACTCGGCGACCGCGCCAGCGCTCATCCCCTCGACCTCGGCCAATCGTCCCGGTTCCGCCGCGATCGCCTCGGCGAACGAGCCAAAGCGAGCGACAAGGGCTTTCGCGAGCGGCTTCACGTCGCGGCGAGGGATGGCGCGGAAGAGGACCAGTTCGAGCAGTTCGTAGTCGGCGAGCGCGCCAGAACCGGCTTCCATGAGACGCGACCTGAGCCGCTCGCGATGGCCGTGATAGTGCGGCGTTCCGTCGTCGCCGTCTTGCGGGGTCGCAGGATCCGGGGGCGAGCGCGTTTGATCTGCCGCGGGCGCCGGCACGCTAAACTCGTGCAACTGAGTTCGCGGCCGTTCGCGGCGCCGATGAAAGGTCTTGGCGTCCCGAGCGCCTTCCGAGGTCATCGGATCGGCGCGCGGTCGGCCCCCGTGGGCGAAAGAGTGAGAATCTCGTACCCGGTCTCGGTCACCCCGACCGTATGCTCGAATTGCGCGGAGAGCGACCGGTCGCGCGTCACCGCCGTCCAGCCGTCGGAGAGAATTTTCACCCCGTAACCCCCAAGATTGATCATCGGCTCGACGGTGAAGAACATGCCGGGGCGAAGCGGGGCCCCTTCGCCCTTCCGGCCGACATGGAGGATGTTCGGCTCGTCGTGGAACAATCGGCCGAGGCCATGACCGCAAAAATCGCGCACGACTCCGCACCGCTCACCCTCGGCGTAGGTCTGGATGGCGTAACCAATATCGCCCGTCGTCCCGCCCGGCTTGATCGCCTCGATGCCGCGCATCATCGCCTCGTAGGTGACGTCGATCAGGCGCTGCGCGCGCCGCGGCGCCTCGCCAGCGACGAACATCCGGCTCGCGTCGCCATGCCAGCCGTCGACGATCAGGGTCACGTCGATGTTGAGGATGTCGCCGTTGCGCAGCGGCTTGTCGTCGGGAATACCGTGGCAGACGACGTGATTGATCGAAGTGCAGATCGACTTGCGATAACCGCGATAGTTGAGCGGCGCCGGATAGGCGTCGTGGTCGCGGGCGAACTCGAACACGAACTTGTCGAGGCTCGCGGTCGTGACCCCCGGTTTGACGAGCGGCCCTATGAGGTCGAGCGCCTCCGCGGTCAGCGCTCCCGCTTTCCGCATCCCAGCGAAATCTTCCGGTCGATAGAGCCGGATCTGACCGCTGCGACGGCCGACCTTCTCGCCCGCTTGCACAAATGTCGTCGAAGTCGTCACCGCAGCGTTCCCTTGCCGTCGCTTAGAAGCCCTACAAATATGCCCTGCTTCGCGCCGAACACAAGGCGCCCACGCTTGCTCTTGAGGATTCCCTTGCTCAGCGCGACTTTGCTTGGCTTCGTGATAGCCTCGCGCTTTGCCATGTTGGCGCGCCGAAGGAGCCTGGCGATGGACAAACCGACGACCGTGACCGCCGCCGTGCTGGTGATCGGCGACGAAATCCTCTCCGGCCGCACCAAGGACCGCAACCTTGGCTATATCGCCGAATATCTGGCGAAAATCGGCGTCGATGTTAGGGAGGCGCGGGTCGTCGCCGACGTCGAGGATGAGATCGTCGCGGCTCTCAACGCGCTGAGGTCACGTTACGATTATGTGATCACGACCGGGGGGATCGGGCCGACCCACGACGACATCACCGCCGACGCGGTGGCGCGCGCGTTCGGCGTTCCGATCGACGAGGATCCGAGGGTGATCGCCGCCATGCTCAAACGCTATGCGCCGGGCGACCTGACGCCCGCGCGTCGGCGGATGTCTCGGATCCCCGCCACCGCCGATCTCATCGAGAACCCGATCTCGATCGCGCCGGGTTTTCACATCGGCAACGTGTATGTGATGGCCGGCGTGCCCGCCGTCATGCAGGCGATGCTCGACTTCGCCGTGAAGACGATGAAGACCGGCGCAGCCATGCAGGTCGAGACGATCGACGCGGGCGGAGTGCCCGAGGGCCTCTACGGCGACCCGCTCGGCGCGATCGCCGCCGCCCACGCTGACGTCTCGATCGGCTCCTACCCGTCCTACAAGGACGGGCGCTTCAACAATCAGATCGTCGTGCGGGGGAAGGATGAGGGCGCCGTGGCGGCGGCGAAGGCGTCGGTCGAGGCGATGCTCGCCAAGCTTTCGGGCAACGCCGCGGCCCGCTGAGGCGCGCCCGGCGAGCGCAACGGCGAAAGGTGTTGATCGCGCGCGGCGGCTGCTCGCCCCTCGGGCTCGCCCTTGCTATTGGTGCGGGCGATCGTTGCGCTAGGGAGCCGACATTTTGACCGCTGCCCGGGACAAGGCCTTTCCAGTTTCATGGGACCAGTTCCACCGCGACGCGCGCGCGCTCGCCTGGCGCCTCGCCTCGGCAGGGCCGTTTGACGCCATCGTCGCCATTACCCGGGGCGGACTCGTTCCGGCGGCGATCGTCGCGAGGGAGCTCGAGGTCCGGGTGATCGAGACCGTCTGCATCGCCTCCTATCACGACTACAAGAACCAGGGCGGCCTCAAGGTCTTGAAAACGATCGCTGCTGAAGTTTCGAGGCTCAACGACGGGGCGAAGATCCTGATTGTGGACGATCTCGTTGACACCGGCGCAACGGCGAAGGTGGTGCGCGAGATGCTGCCGCGAGCCCATTTCGCCACCGTCTACGCGAAGCCGCTCGGACGGCCGATGGTCGACACCTTCATCACCGAAGTCTCTCAGGACACCTGGATCTATTTCCCCTGGGACATGGGCCTCGCCTTCCAGCCGCCAATCGCAGATGGCACCGGCTGAGCCGGCTTTGTCGCGTCTGGTTCATTTTCGCGCCGAAATGTGAAACAAGCGCGCTTTAAGGCGGACGTGGCGAAACCGGTAGACGCAAGGGACTTAAAATCCCTCGGCCGCGAGGCTGTGCGGGTTCGACCCCCGCCGTCCGCACCACGGGTGTTTCGACACTTGGCAAATTCGCGGGATTGCGTTGCGCGCCCTCAACCCTCGCGGCTTGCAGGCGAATCGGTCGAGAATATCCTATCCTCAGCGGGGCATGAGGGCCGCCCGCGGCGCCGCCAAGCGGAGGAATGTTGAAGAATCCGAAGCCAGAGTGGGTGGAAAAATGCCGGCAGGGCGGAATAACCCTGGTCCTGGGGTCGGGGATCTCGGCGCCGCGCGGCCTGCCGACGTGGGAGGCTTTGGCGCAAGATCTATGGCGCGCGGCGTTCGGGAAGCGACGGTCGCCGTGGGAAACAGGACCCGCCGCGAAATCGCCAAGGGAAGTGCCTCAATTCCTGCCAATCGTGTTCGAGCTCGCGCATCACAAACTCGGACAGGAGAAATTCACGGAGGTTCTGCGAGCGCAGCTCTATGCGAATGCCCGATTCCCGGCCCATGAATCAGGATTCGAAAGATCACACGAATCGCTCGCGGTCCTGGGCCGCCTGATCGTTCAGGAGTTTCGTCGGGGCGGACGGAGGCGGATCGATGCTGTCGTGACGCTCAACGCTGACGATCTGCTCGAGCAGGCGGTGTTTTTTTCGCAGCCCTCGAGATCAAGGAAATGGGTCGGCGATATCGTTCGGACTTATGCTCGATCTACCGGCCGTCTCCTGGGGATGCCTGGTTCGGGACCTATACCGATCTATCATATTCACGGCTTTGCGCCGGCCAACATCGACGGGGTGTACGGAAAGTGGCGGCAAAAATTTCCCAGGTTCTTCGATCACAACTTGGTTTTTACCGATGCTCAATACTGGTCGACGACGGCGGCGGCGCTAACGTTCGCCAATCGCGTGATGAGTTGGATGTTGAGCGAGAGCCGTTGTCTATTCGTCGGCCTGTCGATGACCGACATCAACTTGCTCCGATGGCTCGCGCTTCGCACGCTCGAGATCGGGCGGGATGTCGAGGAAGTCGATCGCTTCGCACGAAATGCGATAGGCCGGGCGATGGGAGAGGCCTTTACCCGCCACGTGTGGGTTAGGCCCATGAAAGACGACCCGACCGCATTTTTGTCAGAATTCCTGTCGTTGCGTGGAATTCAATCGGTGGATATCGAGAGCTGGTCGGGTCCATACTTTGATCGGCTGATGCGGCGCTGCTTTCCGGCCTCAAAACCGAGATAGGTCGTGAGGCGTCACTCTATCAGCGAAGGCGTTCCGCAGCGAAGCGCTTGGGCGAAGCGGACGCGGCGCGAGTCTGCCAGCCGAAGCTGTGACCTCCAACACTCGGATCGGGCTCGAGATCGGCATCGCAGCAGCCCGCTCGTCGTTTCACCTCCGCAGCGATCGGGGCCGCGCCGACGCAAAGCAAGCTGGGAAGATTGGCAAACATCGCCGCGCCGTCGATCATCGCAGCGGTTGACCCGTTCGGCGCGAGCAATCGCCGCTTCGAGAACTTCGGGTCGAAGCAACACCGTCGCTGGTGGACGGTCGGCCTCGCGCTCATCGTTTCGGTCGACCATGCAGGTTTGCGGATCGTCCGACTTCATGAGGGCCCAGGAAAGATTTGGCATTGACGCGCTTCCATTTCTCTCGCTGTGGTGCGGAGAAGGCGCGCTCGCCCGAATAAGCATTCGAGAGGGAATTTGGCGTTTGAGCGTAAGGGCCGCATAAGGCTTCCTGGTCGGCGCGCCGCCATTCAATCCATCGGACACATGACCTTCCAGCCAACTTCTGCACGCCTGACCACCCCCGGATCGCTGGTCGAAGCAGGGCTTGCCACGCCGGAACGGCTCGCAGAGCTCGAGGCCGTCGCTGAGCGCTACGCGGTCGCCGTCACGCCCGCGCTCGCCGCACTCGCCAAGCCGGGCGATCCTTCCGACCCGATCGCGCGCCAGTTCATCCCCGACGCCCGCGAGCTCATCCGCGACCCCGTCGAGAGCGACGACCCGATCGGCGACGACGCGATGAGCCCAATTCATGGATTGGTGCATCGCTATCCCGACCGAGTGCTGGTCAAGCTCGTCGCGGCCTGCGCGGTCTATTGCCGCTTCTGCTTCCGCCGTGAACGAGTAGGCCCCGGCTCTGGGGCGCTCAGCGCGGCCGAATTCGCCGCGGCGGTCGACTACATCAGCGCGCGTCCGGGCGTGTGGGAAGTAATTCTCACCGGCGGCGATCCGCTCATCCTGTCATCACGTCGGATCGGTGCGGTGACAAAGGCGCTCGCGGCAATCCCGCACGTGAAGACGCTGCGCTGGCATAGCCGCCTGCCGGTTGCGGCGCCGGAGCGGGTGACGAAGGCGATGGCCCGCGCGCTCGTCGCGGACGGCAAGACCACCGTCGTCGCCGTGCACGCCAACCATCCGCGCGAACTTACGGACGCCGCGCGCGCCGCCTGCCGCCGTCTGGCGACTGCCGGAGCGATGCTGGTCAGCCAGAGCGTTCTTCTGAAAGGCGTCAACGACGATCCGGAGACGCTCATCGACTTGATGCGCGCTTTCGTCGAGGCGCGGGTGAAGCCTTACTACTTGCATCACGTCGACCTTGCGCCTGGCACGGCGCACTGGCGCGTGCCGATCGCAAGTGGCCAGGAGCTGATGCGGGTTTTGCGCGGACAACTCTCGGGGCTGGCGATGCCGACCTACATGCTCGACATTCCGGGCGGGCGGGGCAAGGTCCCCCTCGGACCGCAATGGCTCCGCAGCAATGGCGACGGAACGCATGTCGTGACCGACCCGCAGGGAGCGACTCACCTTTATGTCGACCGGCTGGACGCGGATGGTTAGCTTCGGCGCGGCGACCGCCTCATCGGATCAAGGGCCGGCGAGCCCGACCAGCGCCGGGTCGTTGCCCTCTGCGGCGCTCTTCGACACGCTCGCCTGGGCAAGCGGATAAAGAGCGACGAATCCGAGCGCATAAACCACCAAGGCCCCCGCCAGGACCATGGTCCTGACGGACGGAGCTGTCTGCGCAGCGGGACGGGCCGGCAGATAGTCGCGGAAGTCGAGCGGTTTCCCGTAATGATTCATGTTATGCCTCCTGTTCGACTGGCGCGCCGTCGGCGGAGCGCCGCGAGCGAGCGAAATCTCAGGGGCCGTGAAAGGACATTTCGGCTGAGACTGCGCGTTGCGGCGCATGTGCGACGACGTCCTGCTGGAAGGCCGCGACCCCCAGCACATACGCGATCAACGCGACGACCAGCGCGACGCAAATGCTCGTCGTTGCGGGCATCTCGTTGTCCGCGGCGGTAAGATAGACAGCGTCCGAGGGCGATCGCTTTTCAACAACGCTCATGACGGTATCTCCTTACCGACCGCAGATTTGCGGCGTGTTTCCATTGCGAATTTCTTCGCTTGGAAGCTTAGGGTCACTGGAGCATTGCGCGCGGCTGGCCGCTGTGACCCGCCTCACATTCGCTATTCCGCGATGGAGAATGCACGCGGGGACCGAAGCCGTCGGACAGGCCCCACGGGAGCGTCAACCGCCGCGCAAATCTTCGCCTTGACCGGCGCGCAGATCAGCCGCGGCGGACGGTTCGGCGCACCTAGGCAGCTCGCACCGGAACCGTGAACTCCTTTAAATCGCCGCCGGCCGCGCTCGGATTGCGCACGACGACAGCCAGGTCGCCGGGGGTCGCCACATCTTTTGGCAGCAAGGTTATCGCCAAGCGGGTGTCGCTTTGCCATCTGACGTCGCGCGTTTCGCCGTTGATCAGCGCCCCGCAATCCGTGCTGAAATTCTGGCCCAGGATTGCGAGCTCGATTGCGTTGCCCACCGTAAGCGATGCGGGATCGGCGCTCGAGATGACAGGCGGCTGGGTGAGCGGATCGCGGCGGTCGACCGGATGATCGGTCTTGAACAGGGTGTCGAACAGCTCGCTCAGTTTGTCGGTCGCCTGCTTGGAAAACATGCCGGCCATGGCCGCAATCGCGGCGAGGCCATAGGGGTTCAACAGCGTCCACGCATGAGATTTCGGCGTGTTGTCCGTCGGCGTCGAGGAGAGGGTCGGAGCGATCAGCCCGCCGCGGAGCACGAGATAGAAGAGGAGCGCGAGCGCAACGCCGATCGGCGTTCTCAGGATGAGGTACCAGACCCAACTTCGCTTGAGAGTGCGGTTGCCGACGTAGTCGGCGAAGGAGGTCAGGCAATGGACGAGGCTGCCGAGCGCGCCAGCCGCGACAACGGTGATGAAAAGCCGCGCGTCAGGGGTGGTTCTCAGAGCGTATCCGAACACCGACGCGGCGGCGAAATTCTGGCCGTCGTCGCCGACCACAGGCCAGGTCGCAATGAGAAGGTAGAAGGTGAACAGAGCGAGACAGACGAAATACAACCCCAACCGGTTTCTGTCGCCCGACGAGAGACGCACGCTCCCCGAATTCAAGGCCGGCCCCATCCCCGTCGCGCCCTGCGGCGTCTCTTGAGCGTTCCCGTTCGCCATGCTCGTCCCCTCCCCTCGGCTGTCGATATCCCCCGATCCCGGCAGTCACCGCCCGAATTTAGCCCATTCCGGGAGAGTTGCGAATGGCTGTACAACGCTCGCATGCCTTTCCCCGTTCGTTCGGAGGAAGGGGACTTCACCTCTCAATTCGAGACTTCGCGCTGAGATCGCCGGCGCGCCAGACATAGGCCGCGAGCAGCGGCTCGCGCTCGGTTCGCATGGCGTGGACCGTCCAGGAGGGATGATGGATCCATGCCCCCGGCGCGCGAAGCCGCCAATGGGTTGCGCCGGAACGCCACCAGGCGCGCCCGGCCAGCGGGAGATAGAGCTCCTCGGCCTCGTGCGAATGGGCGGGATATTCTGTGTCCGCGCCGAGCATGAGGACGCCGCAGGCGACCCCGTCGCTCATGAAGGCGCCGCGCTCGCCGATCCATTCGCTCCAGCCGTAGTTGTCGAGGAAGCGTTGGCCGAAGTCGGCGACCGTATAGGTCTGTCGCCAGTCGAGCTCGCCGGCGAGCGCCGCGATCGCGTCAACAAGCCCCCGCGTGCCCGGCGCGGCGTGATCGCGACAGGCCGTTCAGCGCAGCCACGACAGGAAGCGGGCGCGCGACGACCGGGCGCGCGATCAGCTCGCGGGGCCAGTCGCGAAGGAAGCTTTCGGCTTCCTCAGCCGAGGCGAGCAATTCCCGCAAGGCGACGACGATAGGGCGCAGGGACTGAATGAGTGCGGCGCTCCGTTGTGTCATGCCGGAATCATGTCAGTCCCGCGCAAGCGGGAATCCAGGCCGACCGAGCGCGGCGACGCAGCTCCTCTCGATCCCCGCTTGCGCGGGGATGACACGACGGATGGCTGCGATCCGATCTGAAGGCGCGTTGCTCGGCAGGCGCCGCTCACGGCTTCAGGTGCTCGATCTCGATGAAGGCGAAATCGAACGCATTGGCGTTGACGACATTGTGCTCGACGCCCTCGCGCCGCGCGTAAGGGACATGGCGCTTGAGCGTCGCCGTGCGCGAGCCCCCGCCCGGCTCCTCGAGCAGCAGGTCGCCGTCGAGCAGCGGCACGACGACATAATCGGCCTCATGGACGTGCCACCCCGTCTCGGCGCCGGGCGTAAACCGCCACTCGGTGACGCGGACATGGGGCTCCGAGATGTGGACGTGGGGCGTGGCCTTGGGGCGTGGGGGCATGTGAGGGGCCTGGGCGTGCGAGGCGTCTTAAGCGCAAAGACCATTCTCCGACGCGGCCCCAAGGCGATCAAGAGGCCGCTCGGCTCGTGCGCGGCCCGAACGCGAGCGCGCTCGCGTTGCATATGCATATGCAAAATGGTATCCGTGCGCGATGCGGTTCGGCGGCCTCGACGTGGGACAGCGGCAATCTGCCGAAGTGCCTGTCGCATGGCGTGACGCTCGAAGAGATCGAAGCCCTGTTCGCCGACGACGTCTATATCGTGCGTGACACGATCGTCGGCGGCGAACGCCGGACGCTGGGTTTCGGAAGCGGGGCCGGCCGCTGGATCTTCTGCGTCTTCACCTGGCGCGGGGACCGTATTCGCCCGGTTAGCGTACGCTTCATGCATGCGAAGGAGGTCAAGCGCTATGAAAAGGAAATTTCCCGACTTGAACAGCGATGAGCAAGCGGACGAATGGCTGCAGGCGGCGGACCTGACCGACTATGACCTCTCGGATATGAGGAAGGTGCGCTTCGAGCTCGCTCGCAAGGATCGCTCCATAAGCTTGCGCCTCCCCGCCGCGCTGCTCGCGACCCTCAAAGCGGAGGCGGTGAAGGCCAATATGCCGACGCAGCGCCTGATCCGAATGATGATCGAAACCCAGCTTGCAGAGTCGGACCGCAAGCCAAAGCGGAGCGCGGCGGCAAGAAAAGCAGCCGCGAAAAGAGTCGGGGCAGGGGCGGGAAAGCCCGGCAAACGCGCGGCCTGACGCCGGCCGTTTCGCAAGCCGCTGCACCCAGCGCTTCGCGAAGTCGCCGCCGAGGAGCGAGGCGACGACATAATCGGCCTCATGCCGGCGCCAGCCTGTCTCGGCGGTGCTTTGGGGCGTGGGGGCATCATATCGCATCGCTCAGTCTTGGACGCAAATCCAACCCAAGAGGCGCTGGTTGACCTGTGCACTCAGCTGCGTACTCCGTTTTCTTCTCCAATCGGCTTGGCCTTCAAGGCGTTGCTCTGGCTAAAATCGATTGAGGGCAAATCATCCAATTTGACACTCACCGCCTCCAACAACGGTAATAGGACCGTTTGCAGGACAGACCGCTCTAAATCCAAATATACCGGTAATTTTATATCTATATTTGGCCGCTCTAACCCACCGACGCATCGCTGCAGAGATCCCAACACTATCCTTCCTAGACGTTCGCTCAAACAGATCGCGATACCTCTTTCGGCGATACACCGTAAAAATGCTTAAATAGCACAGACGGAAAGTCTTCATACTTATCGCGTGATTGCCCTTGGATTGAAATAGAATCGGAATGTAATCCGCTCGCGAGGCTTTTTGTGTAAGGTTCTAAGAAGACAACTTCCGATATTCCAGTAGCGACAATGTGTTTCGCGCACATATGACAGGGAAAAGTGGTTGTGTACAAGACGGCCTCATCGAGTGCAATTCCCCGACGAGCGGCATCGCAAATTGCCCGCGACATTTCGGTGTGTATCATCCGGCCGTACTCGAGCGCGTCCATGAATTGTGTCTTTCGGTACTTTTCGACAATCTGATAATCTGAGTCGCTTTCGCTTCCCAGCAATTCTCTAAGAATCTCCATTTTTCTCTTGAAATTTGAATCGATCCCTCTTTTGTAGTCGCGGTCGTCAAACGGGTCATCGCACCAATAGGTACCTCCTGTGCCTTTAGGAACTTCATTTGAACCCAATGTGAGAATCTCTCCTTGCTTTGAAAACACAGCAGCGCCTACCTGCCGAGATAAATCCAGTGAGCGCAGCGATGCAGCTTTCGCCATATATAATCCGTACTCCATTTTAGTAGGCGAAATGATATTTGACCCAAATATTAACTCAAGTAACCTATTTATTTGATTTGCCGCGGTATTGTTGTTGATACCGGCGTTGATTATATAATCGGCCTCATGAAAAATATCACCGACCCGCTGACCATGCGGATTTAAACGCTCGTCCTCGTCTTTCGTAACGAGTCGCTCTGCCTCAGGCCTGTATAACTTATGGTCCGATGAGTTATGCGAGCTCGCAATTTTCCTGGCGAGTGTGTCAACTCGAACGTGACGCTTGTCGTACACTGAAATCTGAAAAAACAAACGACCGTATACAAGCCGCATTAGTTCTATCTCTTCCCTGCGCTTGAATTGATGAACTATGTATGCAGTTCGCTCGGGACCTATCGCAAGATTTAATTCTAAGCGTTCTTTGATAATTTTAGCAATTGATGTGGATGCAAAGAATGCATCCTCATCGAGACGGGTTCGCACAGCGTCACCATAACTTATATACAATTCGTAACGGGTTTCGGTCGGCTTTTCTTCCAATGTTATATCCAGTGGTAGCTTTTTATTCAACTCAGAAAATACTGACGTTACTTTTATTTGCCTAGTGATAAACCCTTAGCGAACGCAATTTAAACTCAAGATTGACTATAGAGTCCGTCAGATCGACGCCGACTGGAGCCACCAAACCAAAGAATAACTCTGGGAATATTATTTTGGGAATTTTTTCGCTCATGCCCGCCTATGGCCTTTACCAAAGCTTAAACAATTGTTACCAAATTCATACACCTGTGGGAGAGAGGTGATGGCTCCAAACCGCGCAAATCAGCAAACCGCCTACCGCGCAACGCGAGAAGAATATCTTGAATCGTATCAACGCTTAATAGCAAATTGGATTGAGGCAATTGTCGATCAACAGAGCAAGGCTACATTAGCAGAATTCAACGCCTCGAATTCAGCGCAAAGCGTCTCGAAATTTGCCCGCGAGGGCTGTCGCGGCAAAGGGGTGAAGTTTCTGCCTCAAAACAAAAAATACCGCTGCGCCATCGGCAGGCTTGTCGGCCGGCTCGCAGACGAGGAGCTCGCCGTCGGCGCGCACGTCGTAGGTCTCGGGGTCGATCTCGATCTTCGGCGTCGCGCCATTGTGGATCATGCCCGTCTGGCGCGCAATCGGTGGCGCAGCCCGACCACGCCGAGGCGGCGTTGTCCGAAGGCGCCGCGGCGAAAGAGAAAACATCGCGCAAAGTCTTGCCGCAAATCAGAATCGTGTGATATACAATTCGTAGAGACAGAAATCTGGCCCCCCTCCCTCAAGACGCGGGCGGCCGCGAAAAGAGGAGAAAAAAACTATTTGAATCGCGCCTATCCCATTGAAAAGACTTGCTTCCAAAAAGCAAAAGAAAGCGATTTCGTTTTCGTGGATTTTCGTCGATTTTCGCCAGTCGCTTGGCGATTGTCGGCAGACCCGGAGGCGCGCATGACCGTCCGCCCCCGGTCAACCGGGGTTAGGGCGTCGAAACGGGAAAGGAGGTCAGAACAGAAAATACCGCTGCGCCATCGGCAGCTTGTCGGCCGGCTCGCAGACGAGGAGCTCGCCGTCGGCGCTGCACGTCGTAGGTCTCGGGGTCGATCTCGATCTTCGGCGTCGCGCTGTTGTGGATCATGCTCTTCTTGCCGATCTTGCCGCGGGTGTTCTCGACCGCGACCAGGCGCCGCTGAACTTTCAGCTTGCGCGCTAGGCCGCCCGCCAGCGCGGCGCCGGAGACGAAGGTGAGCGAGGAGGTGTGCAGCGCCCGGCCGTGCGAGCGGAACATCGGCCGGTAGTGGACGGGCTGGGGCGTCGGGATCGAGGCGTTGGGGTCGCCCATCAGCGCCGCGGCGATCGCGCCGCCCTTGATGATGCAATCGGGCTTCACGCCGAAGAAGGCGGGCGTCCATAAGACCAGGTCGGCAAGCTTGCCCTTCTCGACCGAGCCGATGTGCCGGGACACGCCATGCGCGATCGCGGGATTGATGGTGTATTTGGCGACATAGCGCTTGGCGCGCGCGTTGTCGTTGCGGGGGCCGTCGCCGGGAAGCGCGCCGCGCTGGCGCTTCATCTTGTCGGCCGTCTGCCAGGTGCGGATGATGACCTCGCCGACCCGGCCCATCGCCTGGCTGTCGCTCGACATCATCGAGAGCGCGCCGAGATCGTGCAGGATGTCCTCGGCGGCGATCGTTTCCTTGCGGATGCGGCTCTCGGCGAAGGCGAGGTCCTCGGGGATCGTCTGGTCGAGGTGATGGCAGACCATCAGCATGTCGAGATGCTCGTCGAGCGTGTTCTTGGTGTAGGGCCGGGTCGGGTTGGTGGACGAGGGCAGCACGTTGGCGAGCCCCGCGACTTTCATGATGTCGGGCGCATGCCCGCCGCCCGCGCCCTCGGTGTGGAAGGCGTGGATGGTGCGGCCCTTGAACGCCCGGATGGTGTCCTCGACGAAGCCCAATTCGTTGAGCGTATCGGTGTGGATCATCACCTGGATGTCGTGGTCGTCGGCGACCGAGAGGCAGCAGTCGATCGCGGCCGGGGTCGTGCCCCAGTCCTCGTGCAGTTTGAGCGCGCAGGCGCCGGCCTTGACCTGCTCGACCAGCGCGGCGGGCTTGGAGGCGTTGCCCTTGCCGGCGAAGCCGAGGTTCATCGGATAGCCGTCCGCGGCCTCGATCATCCGCTGAATGTGCCAGGGGCCGGGCGTGCAGGTGGTGGCGAAGGTGCCGGTCGCGGGGCCGGTGCCGCCGCCGAGCATCGAGGTCACGCCCGACATCAGCGCCTCGTCGATCTGCTGCGGGCAGATGAAATGGATGTGGGTGTCGAAGCCGCCCGCGGTGAGGATCTTGCCCTCGCCCGCGATCACTTCCGTCCCCGGCCCGACGATGATCGTGACGCCGGGCTGGATGTCAGGATTGCCGGCCTTGCCGATTGCGGCGATGAGCCCGTCCTTCAGGCCGACGTCGGCCTTGACGATCCCCCAGTGGTCGAGGATCACCGCGTTGGTGATGACGGTGTCGACGGCGCCCCGCGCGTTGGTCGTCTGCGCCTGTCCCATGCCGTCGCGGATGACCTTGCCGCCGCCAAACTTCACCTCCTCGCCGTATGTGGTGAAATCCTTCTCGACCTCGATGACGAGCTCGGTGTCGGCGAGACGCAACCGGTCGCCCTTGGTCGGCCCGAACATCTCGGCGTAATGGGCGCGAGGCAGCGAGGTCGGGGGAAGCGCGTTGCGGGAAGGGGGCATGGGAGGACTCGTCGGGGATCGAGAAATGAAACTGGTCTTACGGCGACTCTGCTCCCGCTTGCGGGAGAGGGGTTAAACTTTCCCCATCACCTGCTGGCGGAAGCCATAGACCTCGCGTTTGCCGGCGATGGCGACCAGGCGGACGCTGCGGCTCTGCCCCGGCTCGAAGCGGACCGCGGTTCCGGCCGGGATGTCGAGCCGGAAGCCCTTCGTCTCCTTGCGGTCGAATTTGAGCGCCGGGTTGGTCTCGAAGAAGTGATAATGCGAGCCGACCTGGATCGGCCGGTCGCCCGAATTGGCGACCTCGATCGTCACCGTCGTCGCGCCCCTCGTTCATGGCGATGTCGCCGGGTTCGACGATCACCTCGCCCGGAATCTGCCTGTCGTCCGCGCCCCGGATCGGATTGTGGACGGTGACGAGCTTGGTGCCGTCGGGAAAAGTCGCCTCGACCTGGATGTCATGGATCATCGAGGCGACGCCGTCCATCACCTGATCCGGGCCGACGACGTGCGCGCCAGTCTCCATGAGCTCGGCGACCGAACGCCCATCGCGCGCGCCCTCGACAACGAAATCGGTGATCAGGGCGACCGCCTCCGGATGGTTGAGCTTGACCCCGCGCTCGAGCCGGCGCCTAGCCACCATCGCCGCCATCGCGATCAGAAGCTTGTCTTTTTCGCGCGGCGTCAGATTCATGGGCCTTCGTCCCTCCTCGCATCCTTCATCCGTCCAGCAAATTCCGGGCCTTTGCTCATGCCCAGAGCCGAGGCTTGCGTCCCCCGAGCGCGACAATGGCCGCGATCAGCGCAGCGCGCAATCGGGAAGGCGACGGAGAGACGAGGCGGGCGACGACGAGGCCGTCGAAGGCGCTCGCGCCGCCTTCGACGCCGTCATCGTCAGCCGCGAGCGCCGCCCGCAAATCGGGCAGGCGGGCCTCAATATTGGGCGCCGCCGCGACGACCGTCGCCAGGGCGCGCGCCCCCGCTCCCACCGCCCTGCGCTCGAGCGCCGCGCCGGCGTGCTTGAGCCTGGTCTCGTCGGCGAAGATGAGTCGTCCGTCGCGCCGCACGCGCCAGGAGTCCCTCAAGCTGGCGTCGATCCGGCTCTCGCCCATCGCCAAGCGGCCGAACACCAGGGTCTCGGCGACGACGAGGCTGGCCTCGGCCGCCATCTCGACCTCCAGCCGCCGCTCAAGCCCCGCGCCCTCGAACATGAGCGTCTCCTGCGGCAGCCAGAAGAGCCGCCCACGCGGCGCGAGCGACAGCGCGGTCGCGATGACGGCCGCCGGCCCGTCGCTGCGATAGATCCGTTCCGCCGATGGCGTGGTCGCCTCGACCTCGGCGTCGTCGCCAACCGACAGGCTCACGCGATAAGAATCTCCACCAGCGACGCCGCCGCTGGTGTTGACGATCGCGACCTCGCACGGGCTCGACGAGCGGGGAAAGCGCCAGCGCAGTCCGCCGGTCTCGAACAGCCGCTGAGCCTCGGTGCGCGCGCCAACCCGCGCGAAGGCGCCTCGCGCCTCGGCTCGAGCCCGCTGGCGCGCCGGCTGCGCCTCGACCGGGGCAGGCGAATCCGTCACTCTGACACTTTCATGACCAACTCTGCCCACCTCACCTCCGGCGTTTTGGGCGCCGTCCTCTGCGCGGCGGCTCTTCATGCGCTGTGGAACTCGCTCGTCAAGAGCGCGAGCGACAAGTTCCTGTCGTCGGCCATCGTCGCCATCTGGTGCGGGGTCGTCGCGCTTGCCGCCGCATTCGTCCTGCCGCGGCCGGCGGAGGCGGCTTTCCCGTTCATCGTCGCTTCGGCGATCATCCACATTGTCTATTTTCTGCTCGTCGGGCTTCTCTATCGCACCGCCGACCTTTCGGTCGCCTATCCGGTCATGCGCGGACTCGCCCCGCTGATCGCCGCCGTCATTGCGTTTGCGACGCTCCGCGAAGCGCCGGGGCCGATCGCCGGCCTCGGAGTCGCCGCGCTCGTCGGCGGCGTCTTGACGATGGGCGCGAGCGGACTTGCGCATGGCCGGATCAATCGCCCGACGATGATCGTCGCGCTCGCCAGTTCGGTCGTGATCGCGACCTATTCCGTGATCGATGGCCAAGGCGCCAGGCTTTCCGGGACCGGCGCGGCTTTCGCCTTCGCATACAATTCCTGGGCGGATGCGCTGACCGCCCTCGCCTATTTCGCCGATTATCCTCTTTCTTCGCAGCCGTGACGCCGGCGCCGCGTTTGTGCGAGACTGGCGGCGCGGCCTTATTGGGGGTCTCGCCGCCTTCGTTGGCTATGCGATCGTCGTCTGGGCGATGACCCGCGCTCCGATCGCCGCCGTCGCCGCCCTTCGCGAGACGTCCGTGGTGTTCGCGGCGATCATCGGCGTCGCGGTCCTCGGCGAGCCGTTCCATGCGCAACGAGCGATCGCCGCGCTTGTCATTCTCATCGGAGTCATCCTGCTTCGGATCGGTTGATTGGCCACGCCATTCACGATGGGCATTGTCGGGCGAGATCGACCTCGCCGCGCGGGCAGACCGGGTCAAGCACAGGCGCGTAAGGGTCAGCGACCCGATAGAGCTCGTATTGCTCGACCGCTCCGCCGCCGCCGCGCCGCTCAAGCAGCCCAGCCGGCGTGACCTCACGGAAACGCATGCCGAGAACGAGGTCGAACCGGCGGCCGGGTTCGCCTATGGCGAGGCCTGGCGCGGCAAACAGCATCTCCGGCGGAGCGGGCTCGAAGATCCAGCGCATCCGTTGTTCGGGCTGAGCCACTGCGATCGCCGGATCGCCGTAGTAGGAGATGAGCGATGTCAGCGCATAACCCTGGGTCAGGACGAAGGCGGCATTGTCGGCGCGCACCCTGCCGTCGAGATCGCGGGCCAAGGCGCGAAAGCCCTCGAGCCGCGCCAGCGGATCGACCGGTCCGAGCGGCACGGCGCCGGTCAAGATCTCGGCGTACGACAGCGCCACAAATGCGAGCCCGATCGGCGCAGCCCACAGCGCCGCCTTTGCTACTAGCGCCGAGAGGCCGGAGGCGCCGGCGCGGCGCACCTCTGCGACCCAGTCGGCGGCCAGAACCGCAGCTGCCGGATAGAGCGGGGCCAGCCAGTTGCCCTGGACGCGGTCGTGGGTCGAGTGGAGAAGGAAATAGACCGCCGCCGGCGCCATCGTGCAGGCGAGCATCCGCCGGGCCTCGTCGCGCGAACCGGGCAGAACTGGCGCGCGCCAGGAGATGGTCGCAACAGCGCCGACAAGGGCGGCGAAGACGAGCGGATTGATGAGGCCGACCTGCGAGACAAGGAATTCGACGATATAGGCGGGCGCAAAACCGTGAGGCGGCGCGCGCCCGAACTGCTTGGCGAAGGTCGCCCAGCCGTGCGCAGCGTTCCAGCCGACGAACGGAGCGAAAATCGCCAGAGCGACGCCGAGCCCGGCGAGCATCGCCGGCGAGGCGAGCCAGCGCCGCAGCGACGGCGCCGCGGTCAGGGCCAGGCCGACCCCGGCTGCGAAAAACATGGCGGTGAACTTCGATTCCAATGCCAGGCCGAGCGTCAGCCCGAGCACGAGCAACCAGCGCGCCTCGCCGGTCAACCAAAGCTCGACGAGAGCGGCAAGCCCGAGGGTCCAGAACACCACAAGCGGCGCGTCGGGGGTAACGAAGATCGCGCCGATGAGAACCAGCGGCATCCCGATCCAAAACAGCGCCGCGAGCGCGGCCTTTTCCGCCGAGCGGAAGAGTCGCCACGCGATCAGAGCGATGAGGGCCGGCATTGCGCTGACGACTAGGAGCGAAAGCGCCCTCACGCCGATTTCCGAATTCCCAAACAGGGCCGTTGAAGCGCGGATGATGAGGGCGACCATCGGCGGATGGTCGAGGTATCCGAAGGAAAGCGACCGCGACCACAGAGTATAGTAGGCTTCATCGAAGGTAAGCTCGAGCCGCCGGGCGACGAATGTCTGCGCGGCCAGGAGCGCAATCGTCGCCGCGATGGCGCAAAAGCCGAGCCAACCAGCGCGGCGCGGCCGTATTCGGGTCCGCGCGGCGGCGAGGGTCGAATTGCCGCTCACCTCGTCGCCCTTCGCCTTCTCTTCGTCTCGCGATCGCCGCGGCAGTCCGTGGCACGCAAGCGCGCTTCCCGTCAAATCATGGTGCGCGCGGCAGGGCGCTTGTCGCGGATAGGGAAAATGACGCGAAGGTGTTGCGCAAGGCACACAGGCGCCTCGCCGTCGACGTCGTATAAGTCCGCAAGCGCCGCGCATAAAGCAGGCGGTGCGGCCCGGTTTTGGAGTCATGGCGATCGCGGCATACAGGAAAGGCTCGAGAGACGCGGATCGCGACGACGCCGCAGACGCCTCGCGATTTTTCTCTCGCATCGGCTACCTCCTGCTAGCAGTCGGCGCGCCGGTCGGGGTGGTGCTGCACCCACTCGGTCTCTACGTGATGTTCTCGATCGGCGTTGGCCTCGTTCTGATCGCCGCAGCGCTCGAAGCCGAGCCGGGGTTTTTTCGTCGCTTCATGAGGCCCTTTGCGATTCCAGCCTTTCTCGTCCTGTTGGCGGGATTGGCCTGGGCGGCGCTATCAGTGTTGTGGTCGCCTTATCCGGTCGCAGCCGGGCAGCTCTTGTTGAAGGTGAGCGTGTTGCTCGCGGCGACGCTCCTGGCGGTCGCCGCGCCGCGGGAAAACGCGAGCGCAACCGACCTTTATCTATTTCCGATAGGCGTGGTCGCCGGCATGGCGACGATAGCCGCGCGGTCCCTCGCCGAGACCCTGACCGGAGCGCCAGACGGCGGCCGGCTCGCGGCCGGGGCGGTCGCGGTCGCAGTGCTTCTGTTTCCCGCGATCGGCGGGCTCGCGGCTCGCGGACGCAACGGCCTTGCGCGGCTGCTTTTGATTGTCGCGTTGTGCTTCGCGTATATCGACAGTTACGCGCCGCTTACCGTCGCGATGTTTGCTGGCTATCTGGCGTTGTCGTTCGCGATCTCCGATCTCAAACGGACGGCGCGCGAATTGGCTTGGGGCGCGGCCGCGCTTATCCTGTTGTCGCCACTCATTCCGGCGCTCGCGCCCACAATCTCGGCGTGGATCTTCCACGTCCGGCTCACGTCGCTGCCGGCGCCCTATCCGTCGGTCGCGGTAGCGGCCGACGTGTTCATCCACGACAAGCTAAGGCTCATCACCGGCCACGGATTTGCGACCGTCACCCGTGGAGTCCACGACGGCATCCTGCCGGTTCAGACGCCCCGGGCGCTCGCCTTCACGGTCTGGTATGAGCTTGGCGTCATCGGCGCGATGCTAGCGGCGGCGGGGGCATGGCTCGCGTTCCGCAGTCTCGCGCGGGCGCCGGCGCGCCTCGCGCCCTACATGGCGGCGGCCTTCGCTGCCGTGGTCGCGCTCGCCTTCCTTAATGTCGATTTCGTCGAAATGACGACCCTGACCCTGATCGCAGTCGCCGTCCTCTCGACCGACGTGGCGGCGCGCAGCCAGTACCGCACCACCCGGCCCTCAGCGGCGAACCTTGCCAATCTATGAGGGGGAGCGCGCGCTTTCGCGCCTCAGCGCTTGCTGGCGAGCGACATTGGTCCGCGGCCCGTGCGAGGACGCTTGTACTCGACCACGACCGCGCGCGTGCGGCCCGCAACGAGGCTCGCCCGGCCGCGAGTCCTCGCCGCCTGCTTGGCCGCGAGCACTTTAACCTCTTCGACCGGCACGCCCATGAGGGAAGCGGCGATTTCGGCGCGCTGACCGGGGTCATTGGCTAGGCTTTCAGCCGCTATCAGGGCTTCCTCGATCGTCGGCCTGTCGTGTCGAACGCGCCGAACGCCCCATTTGGTCTTCCAGGTCGCTGCCATGCGCCCTCCGAATTGTCATTGAACGCACATGCTAGCAGAATTGTTGCACCGCAGCAATCATCCCGGGGTCAATATCTTGTTACCCACAGGGAATATGCGGCCGATACGTTTCACACAGCATGTCCGTGTCAATGGAGGCGCGCCTTGAGCGACGCTGCTGCAACTTCCTGCCAAGGCGGCGGATGCGAAGCGCCGGGCTTGACAGACGCCGAGCGCGGCGCGCACGATTGACCAAACGGTCAAGAACGGACTTGGCCCGTCCCGCCGAAGCCTCGGGGTTTTGCCCATGACGATCGCCGCCAACCCGCCGGGCGCATCCGACATTCGCCCCGGCCGCTTGGATGGCGAGACTCTCAAAGCCAATTTCGCCGACCTGCATCCCTCGCTGACGTACCACGAAGCGAAGGTCGAAGCAGAGCGTTGCTATTTCTGTTTCGACGCACCGTGCCAGCAGGCCTGCCCGACCGCGATCGACATTCCCTTGTTCATCCGCCAGATCGCCGCCGGAAACCGCGCAGGGGCCGCGATGACCATACTCGACGCCAACATCATGGGGGGAACCTGCTCGCGCGTCTGCCCGACCGAGACGTTGTGCGAGGAGGCCTGCGTGCGCGAGGCCGCCGAGATGAAGCCGGTCAGGATCGGGCAATTGCAGCGCTACGCGGTCGATCCCGTGATCGCGAGCGGCAAATCGCCATATTCGCGCGGGGCGCCGACCGGCAAGCGGGTGGCGATCGTCGGCGCGGGCCCGGCGGGGCTGGCTTGCGCGCATGCGCTCGCCATCGCCGGCGTCGAAACGACGATCTACGACGCGCGCAAGAAAACCGGCGGACTAAACGAATATGGCATTGCCGCTTATAAGATGATCGACAACTTCGCCGCCAGGGAGGCCGCCTTCATTCTGTCGGTCGGCGGCATCGAAGTTCGCCACGGACAGGCGCTCGGCCGCGACGTTAAGCTCGAAGGCCTGCGGCGCGATTACGACGCGGTGTTTCTCGGCGCAGGCCTGGGCTCGACCAACAAATTGGGACTGCCGGGAGAAAGCGAGCTCGAAAATGTGATCGACGCGGTTGACTATATCGCGCTCTTGCGACAGGCGAAGACCTTGTCCGCGCTACCGGTTGGCCGGCGCGTCCTGGTGATCGGCGGCGGGATGACCGCGATCGACATCGCGGTCCAATCGAAAAAGCTCGGAGCCGAAACCGTGACCATGGCCTACCGGCGCGGCCCGGAGCAGATGAAGGCGAGCCAATATGAACGTGAGCTGGCGCAGACGAGCGGAGTCGTGATCCGCTACTGGGCCCGCCCGGTGTCGCTCGAAGGGCATGCAGGGTCGCTCAGCGGGGTCGTGTTCGAGAATACTCACCAGCACGACAGCATGCTGACCTCGCCCGGTTCGGTCTTCCGCATCGAGGCCGACGTGCTGTTCACAGCGATCGGGCAGCGCGGCGGGCCTGAAGCGCTGGACGGAGCGGCGATCGAGATCAAGGACGGCCGCATCGTCGTCGACGCCGAGCGCCGCACCAGTCTCGAGCGCGTCTGGGCCGGCGGCGACTGCGTCTTCGGCGGCCAGGACCTGACGGTCAGCGCGGTCGAGGACGGCAAGCAGGCGGCGCGCTCGATCGCAGCCGCCCTCGGCGCAGCGCGCGCCTGATTTTGAAGAGGGTCCCATGGCCGATCTGCGCGTGAACTTTCTCGGCGTCAAATCGCCCAATCCGTTCTGGCTTGCCTCCGCTCCCCCGACCGATCGCAAAATCAACGTGGAACGCGCGTTTCGCGCCGGATGGGGCGGCGTGGTGTGGAAGACGCTCGGCGAAGCGGGACCGCCGGTCGTCAACGTCTCGGGCGCCCGCTACGGCGCGATCCATGGACCGGACCGGCGGCTGATCGCGATGAACAACATAGAGCTCATCACCGACCGCGATCTTGAAATCAACCTGCGGGAGATCAAGGAGGTGAAGCGCGCCTGGCCCGATCGCGCGCTCATCGTGTCGCTGATGGTTCCGTGCGACGAGCAATCGTGGCAGGCGATCCTCGGCAGGGTCGAGGAGACTGAATGCGACGGCGTCGAACTCAATTTCGGCTGTCCGCACGGCATGTCCGAGCGCGGCATGGGCTCGGCGGTGGGACAGGTGCCGGAATATGTCGAAATGGTCGCGCGCTGGTGTAAGGCGCACACACGTATGCCGGTGATCGTGAAGCTGACGCCCAACATCACCGACGTTCGTCAACCGGCGCGGGCGGCGAAAAAGGGCGGCGGCGACGCAGTGTCGCTCATCAACACCATAAACTCGATCATGAACATCGATCTCGACGCCATGACGCCCGACGTCGCCATCGACGGAATGGGCACGCACGGCGGCATGTGCGGCCCGGCGGTCAAGCCGATCGCTCTTTCAATGGTGTCGGAAATCGCCCGGGATCCGGCCTGCGCGGGTCTGCCGATCTCGGCCATCGGCGGCATCACCACCTGGCGCGACGCCGCAGAGTTTATCGCGCTCGGCGCCGGAACAGTGCAGGTCTGCACCGCCGCGATGACCTACGGATTCAAGGTCGTCCAGGAGATGACCACAGGCCTCGCCGACTATATGGACCGCAAGGGCTATCGCACGATCGAGGACTTTCGCGGCCGCGCCATCCCCTCGATCACGGACTGGCAGTATCTCAATCTCAACTATGTCGCCAAGGCCGAGATCAATCAGGACCTCTGCATCCAGTGCGGACGCTGCCACATTGTCTGCGAGGACACCTCGCATCAGGCGATCTTCGCCCGAGTCAACGGCAAGCGGCAGTACATCGTCAACGAGGCCGAATGCGTCGGCTGCAACTTATGCACGCTGGTCTGTCCGGTGGAGGACTGCATCACGCTCGTGCATAAAGTCGCGGGCGTCGATCCGCGCACCGGTCTCGACTACGCCCGCCCGCCCGAAAACTGGACGGCGCATCCGAACAACCCGAGCGCCGCCAAAGCGGCGGAGTAGAGTCCGGCGATCGGCTTCACTCGGCGCGCGGCTTGTCCTTGAGCTTGCCGAACACCGAGTTGACGTCCACCCGCTCTTCGGTCGGCTTTGGCTTGGCCGCCGCCACACCGAATACTTCCAGCTGGCTTGCCGGGGCGGGGGTCGGGCGGGCGGTCGTGATCTCCGCCGACACCAAGGTCTGGCTGCGATCATCTTCGACCTTGGGCCGCTCCTTGGCGGCGCGGTTGACCTCGAAGTCGAGGTCGATCTGGGAACATAGGCCGAGCGTCACCGGGTCCATCGGCTGAAGATTGGCCGAGTTCCAGTGAGTGCGCTCGCGGATGGCCTGAAGCGTGTGCTTCGTCGTTCCCACCAGGCGCATGATCTGCGCATCCTTAAGTTCGGGATGGTTGCGCAGCAGCCATAAGACCGCATTTGGACGATCATGCCGGCGCGAGAGAGGGGTGTAGCGCGCCCCGCGCGGCTTCTTGAACTCGGGGGTGCGAACTTTCGAAGTCGATAGGTGTAGTCGATGGCCGGAGTCCTGCTCCGCTGCCCCGATTTCTTCGCGCGTGAGTTGGCCGGTCGAGATCGGATCGTAGCCCTTGATCCCGGTCGCCACTTCGCCGTCGGCGATCCCTTTGACCTCGAGAGGGTGCAGTTTGCAGAACTCGGCGATCTGGTCGAAGGTCAACGATGTGTTCTCGACCAGCCAGACAGCTGTCGCCTTGGGCATCAGCGGCGCGTCGCTCATGAACGATAAGCTCCTTGATGATCGGACTTCAGCGCGCGCTCGCGGGCTTCGCCTTTGAGCAAACGCAGCCTCAACGGATCAAACTTGAGGGGAAAAGAGTTGTATAGGCGCGCACGAGCCGAATTGCAATGATTAGCGGCGCGCAAGCAGGGGCCCAGGTCATGCCGCCGTCGGGCCTTGCGGCGCGGCGGGGTCAATCCCAGATCGCGGGCTGTCTTCGCACATCGAACTCTGCCTTTGGAATAGAGGAACATCGCCATGAGATTCGTAACGATCGGCGCCACGATGCTCACTTTCGCTGCAGCCTGGGCCCTGGCGCCTGCGCCGGCCGAGGCTAAGGGCTGCTTGAAGGGCGCCGTCGTTGGCGGCGTTGCGGGCCATTACGCCGGCCATCACGGCGTGATCGGCGCTATTGGCGGCTGCGTCGTCGGCCATCACATGGCCAACGAAAAGGCGAAGCAGGAGGCAGCGCCGACCGCTCCGCCAGCGCAAGGCGACACGGCGCCGGCGCCCAAGTCCTGACGCCGCGGCTCGACGCCTTAGGCTTTGTTATTGAGGGTCCGCTCGGACTTCGGGTCGAGCGGCCAGCGCGGCCGGCCCGGGGCGTCGAGACCGTCGATCAACCCAAGCCTGAGCCGCTCGATCCCCGTCCACGCGATCATGGCGCCGTTGTCGGTGCAGAGCTTCTGGGGCGGCGCGACGAATGGCAGGCCGGCCTCGGCGCAGAAACGGGTTAGCGCGTCGCGCAGCGCCGCATTCGCGGCGACGCCGCCTGCGACGACCACCGCCCGAGGCGACGCGCCGATCCGCCGGCGAAACAGCTTGAGCCCGGTGCGAACGCGATCCTCGACCACATCGACGACCGCCGCCTGGAACGAGGCGCAGAGATCGGCGACATCCCCCGGGCGCAATGGCGCAACCGATTCCGCCGCCAGTCGCACGGCGGTCTTCAGCCCCGAAAGCGAGAAATCAGCGTTCGGCCTGCCGATCATTGGCCGGGGCAGCGCGAACCGGGTGGGATCGCCGTCTTGCGCCGCCGCCTCGACCGCCGGGCCGCCCGGAAACGGCAGCCCGAGTAGCTTGGCCGTCTTGTCGAACGCTTCGCCGATGGCGTCGTCCAGGGTCGCGCCGAGGCGATCGTAGTCGCCAACTCCCTTGACGGCGAGGATCTGTGTGTGTCCGCCCGAGGCGAGGAGGATGAGATAGGGAAAAGCGACGTTGGCGGTCAGGCGCGCAGTCAGCGCGTGAGCCTCGAGATGATTGACGGCGACGAACGGCTTACCGCAGGCCAGCGCCACGCCCTTCCCCGCCATCAGCCCGACCAGCACGCCTCCGATCAGGCCAGGTCCCGCGGCGGCCGCCACTCCGTCCAGGTCCTTGGCCGCCACGCCCGCCCGCGCCAACGCCCGCACGATCAGAAGGTCGATAATCTCCACATGGGCGCGGGCTGCGATCTCCGGCACCACGCCGCCGAAAGGCGCATGCGCCGCGATCTGGCTCATCACCTCGTCGGCGAGAATCTCGCCCGCGCCATCGGGACGCAGCCGCACCACGGCCGCCGCCGTTTCGTCGCAAGTGGTTTCAATGCCCAGGACCCGCATCCGTCGACTTGTGCTCTAGCCTGCCGAATCCAGGCCGCAATGGAAGCTGATAGCGTGTACTGGGGGGCTGAGAAAGCCCGCATGCGGAGCCGCGGAGGACGGCCCACGAGGATTTTCGGTCGCCTTGTCGGCGCTTTTCGAGACGTGATAAGGTTCTGGGCCAGGAGTAAGCAATGGCAGGCCCAATCCGGTCAAATGAAATTCGAGTCGTGATCCGGCCGGTCGAGGCGCGCGACTACGATCTCGGCCCGATTCCGGCGGAACTGTTTAAAAAGACCTTCGACGCCTTTCTAACGGCCCTCCAGGTAACGGACCGCGAATTGCAGCCCAAAGCGCGATCGAGTGAGTTCTTCATCTCGCAACTGGCGCTTAATCCGTATGAATTCGGCATTTTGGAGAAACGAAGATCATTCGGCCAAAACAGTCCTTCGGCGATCGAGTACTTCCGACGCTGCGCCGAGGGCATTTATCGGAGCGATTACCAGACCGTTGTTCGGCACCCGCGGCTGACAAGGGCATTCATCCGCATCGTCAAGGCGCTCGACCCCAATTTCCATCTCCTCGCCCAATTCAGCGATACGGAGTTGCCGGTCGACGATTTCTTCGGCCGCCAGGTGGACCGTGTTGGCGTCAAAGACGACCCCAATCTGCAAGCCGATAATTGGTTCCTTGGAAGCGCAATGATGTCGTTCGAGGGCCGGCTCGATGAAATCGACTATCGTGGCGCAGTGTGGACCGGCGACTTGATGCTTCCGGCTGGAACGACCCACGTCGAATGCGTTTTTGACAAGTCACAGGGTGAAGACGCATTGAATCCTTTTGGAAATAAAAATGTTTGCATAACAGGAAGAGCAATATACACGGGAGACAGTCAACTTCCTGAGCGAATAGAAGTAATAAACATCGAGGAAAGGGCGCATGTGAACGCTGCGATCGACATCCGGGGTTCGTTGTGTCTGGCGCACTTTTCAGAGAAGGACGACGATCTTGATTACGTCGAGTAGCGATAAACATTTCCTCCATACAAGCGTCCTGCTTCGCCACGCCAACGGCGACTCGGGCGACGCTGAGCAACACATCGAGACGATCCTGACCGAGGCGGCGGTGGCGAAACGCCGGGTTTGGGTCAGCAGCATCCTGTTCGCGGAATTGAGACCCTCCACGTTCGTTCCCGGACGCTTCGCCACTCTGTTCGAACTGACCCGCTATATCCGCGCGCTGGCGACGTTGGTGACGCCCGATCCGAACACCATGATACGAGTGGCCCGGCTGCGCGACGCCAAATGGCAACGGCCCGCCGACGCCCATCAGCCCGGAGGAAAGCCCCGAACGATGTCGCTCGGCGATGCGATGCAGATCGCTTCGGCCTTGTGGGTGAAAGAGGCGATCGGGGTTCCAGATCTCGAATTCCTGACCTTCGACGATTGGTGCTCAGACGACGGCAAGGGCGATCGTCTCTGCCTGTTGCATCTGCAGGATTACGCGACGGACGCCAAAATCAGTGCGGACGTGAAGGCGACCGTACGGTTGACGCGGCTTGAACCGATCGTCCACGCGCAGCGATTTCCCCACTCCGTGGCGGCGGGATGAGCGCTCCCGCTTGCCCCGGTGGGTGCGGCGCGCCTGTTGGCCGTCGATGACCCGCGCGGGCGAAGGCTGAGGCCTCAAGCCGCTCATGGCCCGGCGAGGCGGTCGTCGATGCGCCGTGTCAGTCGCGCCTGCAAGCCTGCGGATGAAATGACGCCATGACCGGCAGAGTGGCCTTGTTTCGCGCCCGCGAGGACGCGAAAGCGAGCGCGGCGCGGCTGCGTCGGCTCGGCTTTTCCGTCGCTTGCCTGCCGGCGATCGAAATCAAGGCTCGGGGGGCGCTCCCGACGCGGTTGCGCTATGACGCTGTCGTCGCGACCAGCGGCAAGGCGTTCCTGCGCGATTGGCCAAGCGATAGCTCGCCGCCTCTTCTCTATGTCGTCGGCGCCCGCACCGGGCGCGCGGCTAAAGCCCGCGGCTGGAGGCTCGCCTCCCCGCCAGCGCCGAACGCGGCCAAGCTGACCGAGACGCTGGAAGGCGCGCTCAGGCCCGGCGCAAGCGTGCTCTACCTCGCCGGCCGCCATCGGAAGAGGACAATCGAGGCGGCGCTCGAGAGCGCCTTCGCACTCGAGATTGTCGAAGCCTATGTGGCCGAGGCGCGCGAGGCCTGGAGCCCGGAAGAGGCGCGCGCGCTCGCGTCCTGCGTCGCCGCGCTGCATTACTCGCGCCGTTCGGCCGGGCTCGCGGCGGCGCTGGCGAAAGTCTCGGGCGCTGAGGCGCGCTTTCTCGAGCTTGAGCACGTCTGCCTGTCGCGCGACGTCGCCGCGGCGCTCGTGGCAGCCGGCGCTGGCAGGATCGCGATCGCAGAAACGCCTGACGAGGCGGGTCTTTTTCGCGCGCTGTCGCGCAGCCTCGGCGGGTTTCCTTCGCTTGGGGCGTCCCGTATATAGGGCCGCGAGAGATAAGGCGCGAGGCGATGGTCGACGAGGAAGCCCAGGACGTTTCAACCGGACCTGCGGGCGCCCCGCCCAATCGCGACCGGCGCCCCGCCCCCGGCCTCATCGAGGGCGAAATCGCCGGGTCGGGGACCGACCAACGCGAGCCGCGGGCCGCCGCGACTGGGTCCGAGAGCGCCGCTGACCCTCAGCCTGGCCGCGCCGCCGAACCCCCGCGCGGCCGCTTTCGGGGCATCCTCGCCGGCGCGATCGCCGGGCTCGTGGTTTCCGCCCTGGCCATCGGCGGCTTCTATTCCCTCCTCGCGCCGAGCGGCGACGAGGACTTGACGAACCGGCTGGCCGAACTCGAAGCGCAGACGCAACGAGCGACGGCAGCGCTGGAGGCGGAAGCCAAGCGAGATAGCGCGGCCGTCGGAAGCCTCGACAAGCGGGTGACCGCGCTCGAGGCCGGCGGCGGATCTTCGAGCGTCGCGGAGCTCGACAAGCGGGTCGCGGCGCTTGAAAAGGCGAGCGCCGACAGCGGGTCCAACGTGGCCGCCGCCGCGCAAGCCGGCCAGCAAGCGGCGCAATTGGCTACGCAGGTCAGGGACTTGCGGGCCGACATCGACGCTGCGCGCGGCGAGATTCCAGGGCTTGCTGGGCGGGTCGCCAAGCTCGAGACCGAAGGGCCCAAGACGAACGACGCCGATCTTTCCGCCCTCGCCGCGCGGCTCGACAAGATCGAGGCCGCGCTTGCAGCGCCGAAGAGCGAAACGCGCGTCCCTGCCGAGAAACCCGCGCCACCCGACAACGCCGCTGCGATCGCGATTGTTGCCGGCGCGATCGCGGAGCGGCTCGCCGCCGGCGCGCCGATCGCAACCGAGGTCGCCGCGCTTCAACGCCTCGGCGTCGATCCCGCAGAGCTGGCGAAGCTCCAAGCGGCGGCCAACGGGGCGATGACCGGGAGCGCGCTCGCCGCATCCTTTCACGCGATTGCGCCGAGGGTGCTGGCCGCGGCTTCTCCAGCTGAGAGCGGCGGGGTGCTCGATCGCCTGCTCGCCCATATCCGCGGCCTCGTTCGGGTCCACGATCTCGGCGAAAGCGCAGGCGACAATCCGGAGGCGATCGTCTCGCAGATCGAGGCGGACTGCCGCCGCGGCGACATCTCGGGCGCGCTGGCCGCGTTCGAGAAGCTGCCCGAGGCCGCGCGTCAGGCCGCCGGCGACTGGCCGAGCAAAGCCCGGGTGAGGCTGGGGGCGGACGCCGCGCTGCAGTCGATCCGCGAGGCGGCGATCGGGCGACTCGCGGGCGGCGATCACCCATGAAATCGCGGCGGCTGGCGCTCGGTTGAGGCGTCTGGAAGCGGAGACGAGATGTTTCGGCTGTTGATCTTCCTCGCCGCGCTGGCGCTCGCCGCCTGGGGCTTGAGTTGGTTCGCCAACAACCCCGGCGACGTGACGCTGGTCTGGCGGGGCACGGAATATGAGGTCTCGCTGGTTCTTGCGCTCGGCGTCGTCCTGGCGCTGGCGGTCGCGCTGTCGATCGCGTGGGCGCTGCTCAGGTTCATTTTTCGCATCCCTTCGCTGGTTACGCTCGCCTCGCGGGCGCGCCGGCGCGAGAAGGGTTTCCTGGCGCTGTCGCGCGGCATGATCGCGGTCGGCCACGGCGACGCCCGGGCGGCTGCCAAGCACGCGTCCGAGGCCAGCCGGCACATCGCGCACGAGCCGATGACCAAGCTCTTGCAGGCCCAGGCCGCGCAGCTCGCCGGCGACACGCGGAGCGCCGTCGCGGCGTACAACTCAATGCTCGACCACCACGAGACCCACGGCCTCGGCCTGCGGGGCCTCCATCTCGAGGCGCGGCGCGCCGGCGATTACGAGGCGGCGCTCGGATACGCGATGCGCGCCAGTGCGCGCGCCCCCGCCGCCTGGGCGGGTCAGGCGGTGCTCGACGACCGCGCCCGGCGGGGCGACTGGGCGGGCGCGCTCGCGACCGTCGATGTCAACGCCGCCGCCCGGCTCATCGACAAGCCGACGGCAAACCGCTGGCGCGCGGTGATCAAGACCGCAATGGCCGAGGCGGCGATGGAGCGCGATCCGAAGCACGCGCTCGCGCTGGCGCAGGAAGCCTGCCGGCTGGCGCCCGGGCTCGTCCCCGCGGCTGCGATCTGCGGCCGGCTCCTGGCGCAAGCGGGAGACTATCGCCGTGCGAGCCGCATTCTCGAGGCCGCTTTCGAACAGACGCCCCATCCGGATCTCGCCGCGGCTTACATCCGCGTCCGCCACGGCGATTCGACGGAGGATCGGCTGACGCGCGCCCGCACCCTCGCCCGGGCCGCGCCCAATGATCCTGAATCGCTCCTGACGGTAGGGCGCGCGGCGCTCGAGGCGCATCATGACGACGCTGCCCGCGCCGCGATCGCCCCGCTCCTGGCCGCGGATTCGCCGTTTGGGCGCCCGACCCGGCGGGTCTGCCTGTTGATGGCCGATATCGAGGAGGCGGACGGTCATGAGGGCGCGGTGCGCGAGTGGCTCGGTCGCGCGGCCCGCGCCCCGCGCGACAAGGCCTGGGTGGCGGAAGGAGTGATCAGCGACCGTTGGGGCCCCGTCTCGCCGTCGGGCGCGCTCGACGCCTTCGTCTGGCGGACCCCGGACGAACGCTTCGCCCTCCCGGCGGAGCCCGCAGCGGCGGCGGCGCCCGTGGTCGAGGCGATCGCCGCCCCCGCTCCGCCGCCGCCTCCTGCGCCCTCGCCGCAGGTCGTCGAGGCTCGACGTCACGCTGCGCCCGCTCAAAGTCCCGCCGTCGTTCCCGCCGCCCGCACCGGCGTCATCGTCGATCCGGCGTCGATGGCGCCTGACGACCCCGGCCCGGACGAGCCCGAGGCGAAACGGCGCGGCTTCAGGCTCTACGCCAATGAATGACGTCAGAGCGTCCACCCTCGAGCGGCGCGTCCAGCGATGACGTCCGAACCGATCGTCATCGTCGGCGCGGGCCATGCGGGAGTTCAGGCGGCCGTCAGCCTGCGCGAAGAAGGGTTCGACGGCGACGTCGTCCTTCTCTCAGCCGAGAGGGATCTGCCCTACCAGCGACCGCCGCTGTCGAAGGCTTTCCTGAAGGGCGAGATGGACCTCCACGGCCTTCCGCTCCGGGCCGAAGCCCACTTTCGCGACCAGCGCATCGACCTCAGGCTCGGCGTCGGCGCAACCAGGATCGACCGCGCGGCGCGCCGAGTTCGAACTCAGCAACGGCGAGACGATCGCCTACGGCCATCTCGTCCTCGCGACCGGCGCGAGGCAGCGCCGGCTCGACGTTCCGGGCGTCGACCTGCCGGGCGTATTCGCGCTTCGCGACATCGCCGACGCGACCCAAATCCGCAAGCGTCTCGGCGTGGGGCGCAAGGTGGTCATTGTCGGGGCCGGGTTCATCGGCCTCGAAATCGCCGCGACCGCGACCAGCGTCGGAGCCGAGGCGACTATCGTCGAGATCGCAAGACCGATGGGGCGGGCCGTCTCGCCGATCATGTCGGATTTCTTCCTCGCCGCGCACGAAGCCTTCGGCGCGCGCTTTAAGCTCGGGGTCGGCGTCGCCGCGATCAAGGGCCGCGAGTGCGCGGAGACGGTCATCCTCACCAATGGCGAGGCGCTGGACGCGGACATGGTCGTCGTCGGGGTTGGGGTGGTCGCCGAGGATGCGCTCGCGCGGGCGTGCGGCCTCGAGTGCGCCAATGGCGTCGTGGTCGATGAACATCTCCTGACGTCCGACCCGGCGATTTCGGCGATCGGCGACTGCGCCGACTTTCCCAACGCCGCGCTCGGATTCCGCACCCGGCTCGAATTGGTTCAGAACGCGGTCGATCAGGGGCGTGCGGTCGCCCGCCGCCTCGTAGGCAAGCCAAAGCCCTATGACGATCTCGCCTGGTTCTGGAGCGACCAGCAGGATTTGAAGCTGATGATCGCGGGCTTGTCGCATGGCGTCGACCAATGGGTCGTGCGCGGCGATTTGGCGGCGCGGGCGTTCTCGACCTTCGGCTTCCGCGCCGGCAAGCTTGCGGTGGTCGAATTGGTCAACCGCGCCGGCGACCACGCCGCCGCCAAGCGGATCATCGGCACGACGAAGACGCTAACGCCGGAGGAAGCCGCCGACCCGGCGTTCGATCTTAGGGCGCTGGCGAAGCGAAGCGGTTGAGGCGGGTCCGAACAAGGATTTGGGCGGAGACAGGCGCCGGGGCGCAACTGGCTCCATTCTTGTGTGAGCTTGACTCAGCGGGGCGATTACCCCCAAAAGAAGTGTGCTCTGGGAAGCATGGGTTCCGCTGCGGCGCGGGTTCCGGCTGGGACTATTGGGGGCTAGTCATGAAATTATCGGCGTTCATTCTTGCGATTATGATTGGCGGGGCGGCGACAACAGCCGCTTCGGCCGTCACCTATGACATCACCCTCACCTCCGTCGACGGAACGATCACCGGCTTGATGACGGTCGACAACTCGGGCCTCGTGACCTCTTTTGTCGGAACGGCGACCGGGTTTGACACCAATCCCGTCTTCAGCGGTCCCGTAACCCTGGGGCAGGGTGCTGGTGGCCCTACTTTTCTTCCTAATATCGACAACAAGTTCTCGACAACGCCGAACTATTTCTCGACCGGAGGAAATGGGGTCGGCGGCGGCCTCGGGCTGGTGACTGCCGCGGGCTATAATTTCCGCATCTATGACTATACCGACGCCTATCACGATTACGGCGTCCAGACGGGTTGGTTCGTAAGCTCGGGCTACAATCCGACCAGCGTCAGTTTCAACGCGGTCCCGGAACCGGCGACCTGGGCGCTCATGGCGCTTGGGTTCTTCGGCCTTGGCGCGGCCGGCTACGCCTCTCGCCGCCGACAGGCCGTCGCCGTGGTCTGATCGGCCGCCCGCGCCAGCCGGCGCGGCCAAACCCGCCGCTCAGAGCGAAATCTTCGCCCGCGCCGCCAGTTCGCCGACGATGCCGCGCCGGAACGCCAGCACGCAGGCGACGAACACGACGCCCTGGATCACCGTCACCCACTCGCCGAACTGGGCAAGATAGTTCTGCATCGCGACGACGATCAGCGCCCCGACGACGGGACCATAGAAAGTGCCCATGCCGCCGACCAGCGTCATCAGCACGACCTCGCCCGAGGTCGAAAACGAGACGTCGGTCAGTGACGCGTTCTGGGCGACGATCGCCTTGACCGCGCCGGCGAGGCCGGCGATCGCCGCCGAGAGAACAAAGGCCGCGAGCTTGTACTGAAGCGTGCGATAGCCGAGCGAGATTGCGCGCGGCTCGTTCTCACGGATCGCTTTGAGGATCTCGCCGAACGGGGAGTTGACGGTACGCTGCACGGCGAGGAAGCCGAACAGGAAGACTGCGGCGACGAAGACGTAGAGGATCCATGGATTGGAGAGGTCGACGAGCCCAAGCGCCTTTCCCTGCGGCACTGCCTGTATTCCATCCTCACCGTGGGTGAACGGCGCCTCGACGCAGAAGAAGAACACCATCTGGGAAAAGGCGACGGTGATCATCGCGAAATAAATGCCGACGCTGCGGATGGCGAGCGCCCCGGTGACGAAGCCGAGCACCGCGGAGGCGACGACCCCGAGCGCGATCGCCGACACCGGCTCCAATCCCCATACCTTGGCCGCGTGGGCGCAGACATAAGCGGCGAGGCCGAGGAACATCGCGTGCCCGAGCGAAAGCAGATTGGCGTAGCCGAGCAGGAGGTTGAACGCGCAAGCAAACAGCGCGAAGCACAAGGCCTGCATGATGAAGAACGGATAGGCGACGAAGGGCGCGATCACGATCAGCGCGACCATCACCGCGAAGGCGATCGCGTTAGCGCGGCGATCGCGGCTCGTCGTATCCGCCGCGCCGGCGGTGGCTTCGAGGCTCATGTCACGCCGCCCTTCCGAAGAGGCCGGTCGGCCGGATCAGGAGCACGATCGCCATGATGACGAACACCACCGTATTCGAGGCCTCGGGATAGAACACCTTGGTCAGCCCCTCGACGACGCCGAGGACGAAGCCGGTCACGATCGAGCCGAGAATCGAACCCATGCCGCCGATCACCACCACCGCGAAGACGACCGCGATGATGTCGGCGCCCATGCCTGGGCGGACCTGGGTGATCGGCGCGGCCAGCACGCCGGCGAACGCAGCGAGCGCCACGCCGAAGCCGTAGGTCAGCGTGACCATGCGCGGCACATTGACGCCGAAGGCGCGCACCATGGTCGGGTTTTCGGTGCCCGCGCGCAAATAGGCGCCGAGCTTGGTCTTCTCGATGATGAGCCAGGTCGCCAGGCACACGGCCGCCGAGGCGAGGATCACCCAGCCGCGATAGACGGGGAGGAACATGAAGCCGAGATTGAAGGCGCCGCCGAGCTGCTTGGGGATCGCGTAGGGCAGGCCCGAGGCGCCGAAATAATTCTGGAACAGCCCCTGAATGATGAGCGCGAGGCCGAAGGTCAGCAGCAGGCTGTAAAGCGGGTCGAAGCCGGCGAGGCGCTTGAGGAACAGGCGCTCGGCGATCGCGCCGATCGCGCCGATCGCAAGCGGCGAGAGGATCAGCGCCCACCAGTAATTGAATCCCGCGTACTGAAGCAGAAAATAGGCGGCGAAAGCCCCCATCATGTAGAACGCCCCATGGGCGAAGTTGACGATGGTCAGCATGCCGAAAATGACGGCGAGGCCCAGACTCAGGAGCGCATAGAAGGATCCGTTGATGAGTCCGATCAGGAGCTGGCCGTAGAGTTGCGGCATACTGATGACATGGCCGAATATGTTCAACTACGGCCTCCCCTCATCCGGTCGTTTTGGCACGCGCGCCCCTCTCTCGGGGAGAGGGGACGGGGTGAGGGCAAGCGCGCCGCCTGACTTCATCATCACACCCCCAGCGCCTCATGCAGCCTGTCCATCCGCTCGGCGAGCTCAGAACTGGCGAATGCATCGATGATCCGGCCGTGCTCCATGACGAAAAACCGGTCGGCCAGGGTCGAGGCAAAGCGGAAATTCTGCTCGACGAGCAGGATCGTGAAACCCTCCCGCTTGAGTTCGGCGACGGTGCGGCCGATTTGCTGAATGATGACCGGCGCAAGACCCTCCGTCGGTTCGTCAAGCATCAAGAAGCGCGAGCCGGTGCGCAGGATCCGCGCGATCGCGAGCATCTGCTGCTCGCCGCCCGACAACTTACCGCCGCCGCTTGCGAGACGCTCGCGCAGGTTGGGAAAGAGCGAGAAGATCCGCTCGACGCTCATCGCGCCGGACTTGTCGATCTGGGGGGGCAGAAACAGATTCTCCTTGACCGAGAGGCTCGCGAATATCGCGCGTTCCTCGGGACAGAACGCGACGCCGAGCCGGGCGATGCGGTCGATCGAGAGGCCGATGAGCTCCCTGCCGCCGAAACTGACCGATCCGGTGCGCTTGCCGACGATCCCCATGATCGCCTTCAGGGTCGTCGTCTTTCCGGCCCCGTTCCGGCCGAGCAGGGTCACGACCTCGCCCTCCCGCACATCGAGATCGACTCCGTGAAGAATGTGCGATTCGTTGTACCAGGCCTGCAGGCCCTTGACGCTGAGCACGGTCCGCCCGCCCGCAGCCGGCGTCGGAGCAAGCGCCGTCTCAGCCATTCCCCACTCCCATATAGGCCTGCTTCACCTCCTCGTTCTCCGACACCTCGCGATAGTCGCCCTCCGCCAGAACGCGCCCGCGTGTGAGCACGGTGATGCGATGTGAGAGATTGGCGACCACTTTGAGATTGTGCTCGACCATCAGGATGGTGCGGTTCGCCGACACGTGCCGGATCAGATCGGCGGTGCGATCGATGTCCTCGTGGCCCATGCCCGCCATCGGCTCGTCGAGCAGCATCATTTCCGGCTCGACCGCGAGCGTCGTCGCCAATTCCAGCGCCCGTTTGCGGCCGTAGGAAATCTCGCCCGCCTTCGAATTGGCGAAGGAGGTAAGGCCGACGTCGTCGAGCAGCGCCATCGCCCGCGCGTTGAGCGGCTCAAGCGTCGTCTTGGAGCGCCAGAAGTCGAACGAATCGCCGCGCTTTCGTTGCAGCGCTATGCGGACATTCTCAAGCGCCGTCAGATGCGGGAACACCGCCGAGATCTGGAACGAGCGGACGAGGCCGAGCCGCGCGACATCGGCCGGTTTCAGGCTCGTGATGTCGCGCCCGTTGAAGCTGATCCGCCCGTCGGTCGGAGCGATGAACTTCGTCAGCATGTTGAAACAGGTGGTCTTGCCCGCGCCGTTCGGGCCGATCAAAGCGTGGATCGTCCCGCGCTTGACCCGCAGGGAAACGTCGCTCACCGCGCGGAAGTCGCCGAAGCTCTTGGAGAGGCCGTCGGTGACGAGAATGTCGTCCATGCTCATTCTCGCCGTTCGGCCGAGCGCATGCGCTTCCCCCAGATGAAGATGGAGGTCAATCAAGCCGCTGGCGCGCTGGTTGTAAAGGCAAATCGGTTAGTCCTGGCCTGGATCTCGATCTTGAGATGCGAGCCCGAGCGCGTCGCGTCAGCCCGAAAGGCCGCATGGAACGGCCCGGCCGGAACATGGTATCGAATGTGAGGAATTCGCCCCGCCCGCCTCCCGCCAACCCCTCATCGACCGAGGAACCGAACATCCATGGATAAACCCGTTCGTAAAGCCGTGCTGCCCGTTGCTGGCCTCGGGACTCGTTTCCTCCCGGCGACCAAGGCGATTCCGAAGGAGATGCTGACCGTCGTCGACCGGCCGATCCTCCAGTATGTCGTCGACGAAGCGCGCGAGGCGGGGATCGAGCATTTCATCTTCGTCACCGGCCGCAACAAGGGCGTCATCGAGGATCATTTCGACTATGCCTACGAGCTCGAAGACACCCTCAAGCGGCGCGGCAAACAGGCCGAATACGCCGCCCTGATGTCGGACCTGCCCGCCGCCGGCGCAACCAGCTTCACCCGCCAGCAGGCCCCGCTGGGCCTCGGCCACGCCGTCTGGTGCGCGCGCGAACTCGTCGGCCCCGAGCCGTTCGCGGTGCTGCTGCCGGACATGGTCACCCGGGGCGGGCCGCGCGGCGGCCGGTGCCTCGCCCAATGTGTGGCGGCCTATGAGCGGCACGGGGGAAATGTCATCGCGGTCGAGGAGGTTTCGTCCGCCGAAACCCACCAATATGGGATCGTCGGCGTCGGCGCCGATCATGGCGCGACTTTCGAAATCACTCGCATGGTCGAAAAGCCGAAGCCGGGGACGGCGCCGTCCAATTTCATCATTTCGGGCCGCTACATCCTCCAGCCGGAGATCTTCCAGATCCTGGAACTGATCGAGAAGGGCGCGGGGGGCGAAATTCAACTGACCGACGGCATGATCCAGCTCGCCCGCACCCAGTCCTTTCATGGGGTGCGCTTCGACGGGAGAACCTACGATTGCGGCTCGAGGCTCGGATTCCTCACCGCCAACGTGGCGTTCGCGCTCGACCGCGGCGACCTTGCTCCTGGTCTCAAGGAGGAATTGCGCCGGCTGGGCTTCACCGGAAAATAGCGTCGGACTCCCGGGGCCGGCCGCCGTCTCCTCGCACCCTCATGCGGTTTTCCAAGCGTGCCGCCGGATGATAAACAGCGGGCCATGATTCTGGAACAGACCAGCGCGGTGCTGTCGGCCATCCGCACCATCGCCAACGAGCGCCAAGGCCTCGCGGCGCTGGAGGAGGCGATGCGCACGACCGGCGAGGGCGGGCTTGGAGCCGCATTTTCCGAAGCGGTCAAGACGATCTCGGCCACAAGCGGCCGGGTCATCGTCACCGGCATCGGCAAGTCCGGGCTCGTCGGGCGCAAGATCGCGTCAACGCTCGCCTCGACCGGCGAACCGGCGTCGTTTGTCCATTCCGCCGAGGCGAGCCACGGCGACCTCGGCATGATGCAAAGCGGCGACGTCCTCCTCGCCATTTCCTGGTCCGGCGAGACGGTGGAACTGGCGCCGATTGTCGCTTTCGCCAAGCGCTTCGCAATCCCATTGATCGCGATGACCGCGCAGGCCGACAGCACGCTCGGCCGCGCGGCCGACGTTTGCCTGACTATGCCGAGCGCGCCGGAGGCCTGCCCCAACGGCCTCGCCCCAACCACCTCGACGACGATGCAGCTCGTGCTCGGCGACGCCCTGGCGATTGCGTTGCTTGAGGGCCGTGGCTTCACGGCCCTCGATTTCCGCGCCCTTCACCCCGGCGGCAAACTCGGGGCGAAGCTCGCGCATGTGCGGGAAGTCATGCACACCGGCGACCGGGTTCCGCGCATCGACGCTGGGGCACGAATGGCGGAGGCGATCCTCGAGATGACGTCAAAGGGCTTCGGCTGCGTCGCGGTGTTCGAGGATGGCGGCCGGCTCGCCGGCATCCTGACCGACGGCGACCTGCGCCGTCACCTGAAACCGGATTTCTTCCTCGATACCCCGGTCGGCGCCATCATGACCCGGCGCCCCCGCACGATCGCGCCCGACGCGCTGGTCGCCGAGGCGCTCGAGCTGATCAGCCACAAGATCCAGGCGCTGCTGGTCGTCGAGCGCGGACAGGTGGTCGGGATCGTGAATTTCCACGACCTCATGCGCATCGGCGCGTTCTGACGGCCGCGCCGGTCAGAGGCCCCTGCCTTCGTGGTTGATCTTCGCTGTCGCGACGTCGTCCATCATCGAGAGAAGCGTATCGGGGACCGGCATCGGGGTGCAAGCTTTGTCGCCGTCGATGAAGAACACGAGGCCGCCGGAATTGCCGTCGACCTCGGCCAGCGCCGCCTTGTCGCCGTAGGGCAGGCCGGGCGGCGTCAGCGGGTTCATCGCGTAGATGCCGCGCAGGAACTGCCACTGGTCCGGCGTCAGTTCGATCCACTTGCCCTTGCGGGCCTCGATCGCCTGCTTGGGCACCGAGACGTCGACGCATTGGCCGGTTTCGGCGGCGACAACCACTTGGGGCACGACCGCCAGAGCGCCGGCCAACGCCAATGCCAGAGAACGCCTGTTCAACATGAGGACCTCCTGTCATCGGACGCCCTCGCTCGTGCTTTCCTCTCCCGACCGAACCCTTCCGAACGTCCCTCGCCAAACCAACTCGGCTTCAAGCCGCGACCCTACCGAACATTCGTTAACCAAGATTTATGCCAACCGGGCCCGCTGTCTCGCCTTTCGTTGTCGGTTGAGCGACGCGCAACCGTCCCGGCCGTCGGGTTGGATCAATAGTTAGGCTGTGGCGCCCAGCTTGCAAGCAATCCAAATTTGCCCAAATCCGAATGACGTGGCCCTGGGCCTCACGGCCGCCGGCGGGCAGAGAAGGGGCGGAAAAGGCTCGATCCCTTCTCCCGTTTGGGAGAAGGTGGCGCGCAGCGCCGGATGAGGGCCTTGCGGCAGGATGACTCGGTGAAACTCTGCCCGCCGCGGCCGAGCTTTATCGCCGCCGCCCTCATCCCCGGCCCTTCTCCGGCATGGGGAGAAGGGAGCAGGGGCGGAGCGTGTTATGCTGGCCCGTCAACCAAGAAGCAGGAGGGCGCGGCGATGGCGGTCGGTCAAATGGAATTGGCGCTTGGCGCGAGCGCGCCCGACTTCCGGCTTCCTGCGACAGACGGCCGGACTTACGCGCTGAAAGACGTCGCCGGCGCGAAGGGGACGGTGATCGTCTTCATCTGCAACCACTGCCCCTATGTGAAGGCGGTGATCGGCCGGCTCGTCGCCGACGCGCGGACGCTCATGGCCGAAGGCGTCGGCTTCGCCGCCATCTCATCGAACGACGCCGCAAACTATCCCGAGGATTCGTTCCCGAAGATGCGGGAGTTCGCGCGGGCGCACGATTTCCCGTTTCCCTACCTACACGACGAGACGCAGGACATCGCGCGCGCCTATGGCGCCGTCTGCACGCCCGACTTCTACGGCTTCGACCGGGATCTCAAACTCAAATATCGCGGCCGGCTCGACGAGGGCCGCACGACCCCGCCCCCTCCGAACGCCCGCCGCGAGCTCCTCGAAGCCATGCGCGCCATCGCCGCCGGCGGACCCGCGCCGGCGACCCAGGTCCCGTCGATCGGCTGCTCGATCAAGTGGAAGCCGGGGCGATGAACTCGCCCAACGAAGGCGTCATGGCCGGGACAAGCCCGGCCATGACGGCGGAGGGCTGACCGCCGCCGGCGGCGCGGCGCCAGCGAACGGGACGAGGACGCCCCAGCCAATCCGCGCCGCCTCCAACTTCATCCCCGGCCCTTCTCCGTTAACGGGGAAGGGAGAAGCCTTCCGGCGGCGAACTGGCCTGGGTTCTTATGGCCGGTGGCGCGGCGGCCGGCTCCGGAGGGATTGAGGCTCGCAAGGAACGCCCACGCCTCTTTCGTCCAACGGGCGTCGGCGAGCGCATGGTGGCGGCTTTCCTTCTGATGGGGCAGTTCGGGATCGCCAAGCTCGATCGCCCATTGCTTGATGTCGAGGCAGAGCTGCGGAAAGTGGAACGGCAGCTCCTCGAGGGCGCCGAAAAGCCCGACGAAGGCGACCCAGTCAAAGGCGGGGAAATAGCCCCAGAACACCGGATGCTCGTCGCCGTCGGCGAAATTGCGCAATGCGTAGCTGATGTCTTCGCGGCTCATCCCCTTGCCGTCGAGCTGCGGGCGCACGTTGGCGAGCGTCCATGGGCTCGCCTTCGACCAGTCCGTCTCGTTGCTCTCGGCGTAGAACTCCCGCCCGTTTTCGGCGACGAGCCCGATGCTGATGAGGTCGATCGTGAACGGCCTGGCGATGAACTCGGTGTCGATCCAGTACTTCATGTGAGGCTCAGGGGAGGCGGTGACCTTCGCCGCGGTACAATCGGCGCGAGGACACGGCAATCCCAAACGCTCATTCGACAGAACTTGTCGGCCACTCAGCCCGCCTCGGCGAAGCGCTCCGCTTCCGCAAGTTCCACCGACACGATCTGGCTCACGCCGCGTTCGGCCATCGTCACCCCGAACAGGCGGTCCATGCGGGCCATGGTGATCGGGTTGTGGGTGATGGCGACGAAGCGGGTGTCGGCGCGCTTGCGCATCGCATCGAGGAGGTCGCAGAAGCGCTCGACGTTGTAATCGTCGAGCGGCGCGTCGACTTCGTCCAAAACGCAGATCGGCGCCGGGTTGGTGAGGAACACCGCAAAGATCAGCGCAAGCGCGGTCAACGCCTGCTCGCCGCCTGACAAAAGCGTCAGCGTTTGCGGCTTCTTGCCCGGCGGCTCGGCGACAAGCTCGAGGCCGGCCTCGAGCGGATCGTCGGATTCGACCAGCTGCAATTCTGCCCTGCCGCCTTCGAACAGGGTCGAGAACAAATCCTCGAAATGGCGGTTAACGACCTCGAAGGCGGCGACGAGGCGCTCGCGCCCCTCCTGGTTCAGGGTATGGATCGCGCCGCGCAGGCGCTTGATCGCCTCTGTCAGGTCGTCGCGCTCGGCGACCAGCTTGTCGCGGCTCTCCAGCACCTCGTTGAGTTCCTCGTCGGCGCGCAAATTGACGGCCCCGAGCCGCTCGCGCTCCTGGCGCAGATTGTCGAGCCGGCGCTCGACCTCGACCGCGCCGGGCAGCGCGCCGTCGCCCGTCACGCCGGCGAGCGAAGCGAGGCCCGAAGGCTCGCAATCGAGCTCGGCCGCAATCGCATGCACGAGCTCTTCGCCGCGCAGACGCGCGCCTTCGAGGCGCTCCTCGGACGCAGCGCGGCTCTCGCGCGCCGCCGCCATCGCCTCGAGCGCCTGGCGGGCGGCGCGGTCGGCGTCGGCGAGCGCGGTCTCGGCGAGCGCGAGCGCGTCGGCGGCCTCCTTGCGCGCCGCTTCCGCCTTATCGAATTCGTCGGCGAGCGCGCGGGCGCGGCGGGCGAATTCGGCCGGCGCATCAGCGATCGTCGCCTGCTCCTGCTCCGCCTCGGCGCGGCGGCCGGCGAATTCGGCGATGCGGGCGCGAGCACGGTCGCCGCGCTCCGTCCACGACGCGCGCTCGGCGACGATCGCCTCGCGGCGCGCGGCGCGGGCATGGGCCTCGCGTGCGAGCGTCTGCGCCGCGGCGCGCACCTCCATGAGCGCCGCCCGAGCCTGCGCCGCCGCCGCGCGCGCGCTTTCGAGCGCGAGCGCGACGTCGTCGCCGGGCCCCAGCTCATCGAGCGCGACCTCTGCGGTCGACTTGCGTTCGGCGGCCTCGTTCAACGCCGCCCCGGCGCGCGCGAGCGCCTCCTCGACCGCCGACAGCCGCGACAGCGTCTGGGCGCGTTCGCGCTCGAATTTCGCGAACGACTCGCGCGCGGCGTCGAGACTTGCGCGCTGGGCGCGCGCGCCCTGGCGCGCGGCCCCTTCCGCAGCCGCAGCCTCACGCACGGCTTCGGCCGCGATTGCGGCCTCAGCGGCGAGCGCCGCGACCGTCTGGCGCGCGGCTTCGGCGTCGCGCTCGAGGTCGCCGAGGCGATTCTTTTCCGCGAGGCGCCGCGCGGCCGGGTTTGGCGCATCGGCCGCGGCGACGAAGCCATCCCAGCGCCAGAGGTCTCCTTCGACCGAAACCAGCCGCTGACCCGGCTTGAGCATGAGGCTCAGCCGCTTGCCCTCGGCGCGGGCGACGATCCCGACCTGCGCCAGACGCCGGGCGAGGGCGGGCGGCGCGTCGACGCGCGCGGCCAACCGGTCCGCGCCCGACGGCAGCGGCGGGTCGTCGCCGGAACGCGCGATCAGCGACCAATGGGCCGGCGCCGCAATATCGACCGAGGCGTCGAGATCGTCCCCCAAAGCCGCGCCGAGCGCCGCTTCATAGCCGCGCGCGACGCTGACCGCGTCGATGGCGCGGGGCCAAGGGCCGCTCGAGTCCGAGCCGAGAAGACCCGCGAGCGTGCGCGCCTCGGTTTCGAGCCTTTGCGCGGCCCGTTCGGCCTCCGCCAAAGGTACGCGCGACCGCGTCTCGATTTCCCGCGCCGCGGCGTGACGCTCCTCGGCGGCAAGCGTCTCGCGCTCGGCGGCGGCAAGCGTCTCGGCCAGATCGGCGACGGCCTCGGCGCGCGCCGAGCGCTCCGTCTCCTCGAAGCCCAAGCCTCGGAGGGCGGCGCGCTCGCGCTCAATTCCCTCGCATTCGGTCTTTAAGCGGGCGAGCCGGCGCCCGTCGTCCTCTACCGCGCCGAGGAACGCGCGGCGACGGGCGTTGAGGTCGGACGCGGCGGCCTGGGCCTCAGCGAGCGCGCTTTCGGCGCTTGCCGAGCGGCGTTCGGCGCCCGCCTCTTCTTCGCGCGCCCGCGCCGCCTCGTCGTCCGCGTCTGCGCTCCGCGCGGCGAGCGCGGAATCTTCGGCGGCGAGCCTCTCCATGACCCCGGCCGCATCGGCGATCAGCGCTTCCTCGCGCTGAGCATCGCCGGCGAACTGGGCGATGCGGCGCTCAAGCTCGGCCGCGCGCTCCCGGGCGCGCTTCTCTTCCGCTTCGAGCGTCTCGCGGGCGAGCGCGATCCGGTGGAGGGCGGCGCCGCGCCGGGCCTCTTCCTCGCGCAAGGCCGGCAGCGCGGCGGCGGCGAGCGCTTGCAGGCGCGCGGCCTCGGCTTGAGCGCGGGTGCGCTCCGCCACTTCGATGAGATCGGCGTCGAACCGACGGCGCGCCTCGGCGAACGTCGCCTCGTAGTCGCGCCAGGCGATGAGGCGGGAAAGCGCCTCCTGGCGGCGGATGGCGGCGGCGAGATCGCGGTAGCGGTTCGCCTGGCGGGCCTGGCGCTTGAGGCCGTCGACCTGGGCGTCGATCTGCTTCAGCACATCCTCGACGCGGGTGAGGTTGTCGTCCGCGCCTTTGAGCCTGAGCTCGGCTTCGTGGCGACGCGAGTGGAGGCCGGAGACGCCGGCGGCTTCCTCGAGGATCAGGCGGCGCGCCTGGGGCCTGGCGGAGATGATCTCGCCGATCTGTCCCTGCCGCACCAGCGACGGCGAGCGCGCCCCGGTCGAAACGTCGGCGAACAGCAGCTGGACGTCGCGCGCCCTTACCTCCTTGCCGTTGACGCGATAGGTCGAACCCTGGTCGCGCTCGATCCGCCGCGTGACCTCGATCGTTTCCGAATCGTTGAAGGCCGCGGGCGCGCGGCGCTCGGAATTCTCGAGGAGAAGCCCGACCTCGGCGATGTTGCGCGACGGGCGCCGGGCGGAGCCGGCGAAGATCACGTCCTCCATGCCCGAACCGCGCATGTTCTTGAACGAGCTCTCGCCCATCACCCAGCGGAGAGCCTCGACGAGGTTCGACTTGCCGCAGCCGTTCGGCCCGACGACGCCGGTCAGCCCGGGCTCGATCCTGAACTCGACGCTGTCGCAGAAGCTCTTGAAGCCGGTCAGGCGCAGGCGCTGGAATTTCATCGCCGCTGCCCTTCGACCGGGAGGCCCATGCGCAAATCCGCCGGCTTGTGCGCCGTCTTCACGTCACCCTTCCCGTTCGCGAATCACCGTCGCGAGGCATGAAGCGGGGTTTAGCCGCCATACCGGACTCGCGCAATCAACCCCGGCGGGGGAAAAACCTGTGCGAAAGTGAGAGCGCCGCGAGCGCTCAACTCCTGTCCTCCTTTGCGATATGAGCCGCGCTTCAACTCAAAACAGCGCGCCGAAGCGCTTCGCCGGACGTCTCCCGTCCCGGCGTCACGGCAGGAGTCAACGAAAATGAACATCATCCAGACCATCGAGGCCGAGCACGCCGCCAAATTGCCCGGCGCCAAGATCCCGGCGTTCCAGCCCGGCGACACGGTCGTCGTCAACGTCAAGGTCGCTGAGGGCGAGCGCACCCGGGTCCAGGCCTACGAGGGCGTCTGCATCGCGCGGAGCGGCCACGGCCTCAACGAGAATTTCACGGTGCGCAAGATCTCCTACGGCGAGGGCGTCGAGCGCGTCTTCCCCGTCTATTCGCCGATGATCGACTCGGTTAAGGTGGTCAGGCGCGGCAAGGTCAGGCGCGCCAAGCTCTATTACCTGCGCGACCGCCGCGGCAAGTCGGCGCGCATCGCCGAGCGCACGGACAACACGCCTACCGCCAAGGAGCCGGGCAAGGCGTAGAGCCTCGCACAGGGGGATGGCTATGACGGCCGCAATTGTCGCCCAGAAGGCGCCCTATTCGCACGAAGTCGCCGCGGGCAAAACCTATTACTGGTGCGCGTGCGGGCGCTCGGCCAATCAGCCGTTCTGCGACGGCTCGCACAAGGCCGTCGGCATGACCCCGGTCGCCTACAAGGCGGAGAAGGACGGCACAGCGTGGTTCTGCGGCTGCAAGCACAGCAAGAACGCGCCAATGTGCGACGGGACCCACCGGAGCCTGTGAGCGGAGGGCTAGAGCCTTCAGCGACCTCCTCGCCCTGAGAAGCCGCACGAATCCCACCTTGAGGAGCAATGCGAAGCATTGCGTCTCGACGGTTGGCGGTGGCTCCCGCTGGAAGGCCCTTCGAGACGCCGCGCTTCGCGCGGCTCCTCGGGGCGAGGGGCTTTGGGCGACCCCCGAGGAAAGTAGCGATGCATTCGCCGGGGTTTTCTTTCGCCCTCAGTACCCATGACCGCACTCACGTCCGGCGAGCCTGGCCAGAGCGAACGGCGCGAGGTCGCCGTCGACGTGCTCGCGCCGGTCGCCGTCGACACCGCGTATAGCTATCGCGCGCCTGCAAGCTGGAGCCTTGAGCCTGGCGCTTTCGTTCGCATGCCGCTCGGCGCGCGACAGGCGACCGGCGTCGTCTGGGCGGTCCGTCCGGGCCGCGGCGACAACCTCAAAGCCATCGCCGCGACCTTGGACTGGCCGCCGCTCAAGGCGCCGCTGCGCGATTTCATCGATTGGGTCGCCCGCTGGACGCTCGCGCCCCGCGGCATGGTGCTGAGGATGGCGATCCGCGCCGGCGAGCTTGCCCCGCCCCCAGCGCCCAAATTCGGCCTTGTCGCGACCGGCAGGGCGCCGGCGCGGATGACCGACGCGCGGGTGCGGGTCATGGCGGCGGTCGCGGAAAGCGGCGCGCCAACGGCGAAGGCAGCGCTCGCCGCGCTCGCCGGCTCGTCGGGGGGAGTCATCGACGGCCTCGTCGCCGACGGCGCGCTCAAGGCGGTCGCGCTGCCGCCGGAGCCGGTCGCGGCGCCGCTCGACCCGGATTTCTGTGTTAACCGCCTCAACCCCGACCAGCGCGTCGCGGCCGACGATCTTAGCCAGCGAGTCGCCGACCGCGCATTTTCGGCGACCCTGCTCGAAGGGGTGACCGGATCGGGCAAGACCGAGGTTTATTTCGAGGCGGTCGCCGAAGCGCTCCGGCAGGGGCGCCAGGGGCTCGTGCTGTTGCCGGAGATTGCGCTCACCGCCCAATTCCTCGACCGATTCGCGGCCCGGTTCGGCGCGCGGCCGGCCGAATGGCACTCGGGGCTCACCGAGCGTCAGCGCGAGCGCGTCTGGGCCGCGGCGGCGAAGGGCGAAGCCCGGATCGTCGTCGGCGCGCGCTCGGCCCTGTTCCTGCCGTTCGCCGACCTCGGCCTCATCGTCGTCGACGAGGAGCACGACGGCGCCTACAAGCAGGAAGATGGCGTCATCTACAACGCACGCGACATGGCGGTCGTGCGCGCAAGGCTCGAAAAGGCGCCGATCGTGCTCGCCTCCGCGACGCCCGCGCTCGAGACAAGGGTGAACGCCGAGACAGGACGCTATCGCTGGCTCACGCTCCCGGCCCGGTTCGGCGACGCGACCCTTCCGGACATCGCCGCCGTCGATCTCAAACGCGAGGGGCCGCCGCGCGGTCGATGGCTGTCGCCGCGCGCGATCGCCAGCGTCGAAGAAGCGAGGAGTCGAGGCGAGCAGGCGCTTCTGTTCCTCAACCGGCGCGGCTATGCGCCATTGACGCTCTGTCGTTCCTGCGGCCACCGCTTCGAATGTCCCAATTGCGCCGCATGGCTGGTCGAGCACCGCTTCCGCGCGGCCCTCGTCTGCCATCATTGCGGTCACGTCGAGGCGCGGCCGAAGGCCTGCCCGAACTGCCACGAGGCCGACACGCTCACCGCCTGCGGACCGGGCGTCGAGCGCCTGGCCGAGGAGGTGGCAATTCTCTTTCCCGACATCCGCACCCTCGTCCTGTCGTCGGACTTTCCCGGCGGGATCGAGACCCTCCGCGTCCAGCTCGACGCGGCGGCGCGCGGCGCCTACGATCTCATCATCGGCACGCAGCTCGTCGCCAAGGGCCACAACTTCCCGCTGCTCACGTTCGTCTGCGTGGTGGACGCCGACGTCGGATTCGCCAATGCCGATCCGCGCGCGGCCGAGCGCACGTTCCAGCTTCTGCGCCAGGCGACCGGACGCGCGGGGCGCGGCGACAGAAGAGGCCGGGCGCTGTTGCAAACCTGGCAGCCGGACCATCCGGTCATCGCGGCGCTCATCTCGGGCGACGCCGAACGGTTCTACCGCGAGGAGACCGAGCAGCGGCGGCTCGGCGGCCTGCCGCCATTCGGGCGCCTGGCGGCGGTCATCATCTCGGCAGAGGATCGCGGCGCGGCCGAAGCGCACGCACGCGCTTTGGCGCGTGCGGCTCACGGCCTGCCGGAAGGGAAAGGCTGGCGCGTCGCGCCGCTCGGCGGCGAGCCGGGCGAGAACGAGATCGTGCTGCTCGGCCCGACGGAAGCGCCGATCGCAGTCGTGCGCAAACGGCACCGGTTCCGCCTTGCCGCCAAGGCGCCGCGCTCGGCCGACCTGCAAGGGTTCCTGCGTGCCATGCTGGCCGCCGCGCCGCCGCCGCGCGGCGGGGTTCGCGTCGCCATCGACGTCGATCCGCAGAGTTTCTTGTGAGTTGCAACTCAATCAGGTTAGACTGGTTTCGGCCCGGACCGGCCTCCAAACTGATGGGGTAGATCGTGCGTCCCGTCCGCGAACCGCTCTGATACCGCGGTTGGCCTTTATTTCGCCGCCTACGGCGCGCATGAGGCGCGCCCGCGAGGGTGCGAGTGGCAGAAAACAATCTCGATGGAATCGGGCGCCCGCCGCGCGGGCCCGGCGGCCAACAGGCAAACGCCGAGGAAATGCTGGCTGAATTGGTGCGGCTCGTCGAATCGTCGGGGCTCGCGCCAAAGCGCCCACCCCCGCCGGTCGAGCCCCCTCCTGTCGAGACTGTCCCGGAGCAAAGTTTGCCCGACAGGGCGCCGGCGCAACCGCTCGAAATGACGTCGCCGCCCCTATCGGTCGAGGCGCCTTTGTGTGAGCCGGGTGACAGCTGGGTCATCCACGTTGAGCCGCCGCGACCCGCCAAATCCAACAGTTCCCATTCGAACGAACGGAATGGAATCGGTTTGGCGACGGGACGCCGTTCCGGCGCCTGGACATTCAGGGTTTCGGCTGTGGTCCTCGCCAGCGCCGCGGTGATCGGCTCAATCTTCTGGCTGGAACAAGTAAACTCCAATCCGCCAAAGGCGCCCTTGATCGCCGCAGCGCAGAGCCCGACCCCGAGCCCGATGCAGCCGCTTAGCAATCCGATCGTCGCGGCTGCGAGCGACGCCGGGGCAACCTCTGCGAGAGACATGACGCAGCCAGCCGAAGGCAAGGCTGTCAGTGCCGAAGAACGGGCGATCGGCCTGAGCGCTCGCGCGTCGCTCGAAAATCCGCCGCCATCTCAGGACTTGGGGACGACAGCTATCGGCGTGGCGCAACCGACGGCCCCGCCCGCTGGAGCGCCGCCCGCGGCGCCGGTCAATACTCCCACAGCGGCGGCGCCGGTCGCGGCCTCTCCGCCCGCGGCGTCGCAATCTCTTGATTTCAAGGCCGCGCCTGCCGTTTCGCTTCCGCCCGAGCCGACCCCAACCGCGACGCCAGCCCCCTCGGCCACGGACTCGGGCGTGGCGGCGCACGCAGGCGATGCGCCGTTGCCGCCGGTCAGGCCGGCGCCGAAGGCCACGGTCCAGGCGGGCGGGGTGGCGCAGCGGTCGACGCCCAAACCTGAATCGCCAACCAGGCTTTCAAGCCAATCTGGCGCTCACGCAGCCGCCAAGGTTGGGGCGACCGGCCTCGCGGCTCCCCAGTCGCGGAGCGAGCCGCTTCGGCTTGGGGCGTCGGCGAACGCCGAGAACAAGGCGGCGCAAGCCGCGGTCGAACCGCCGGCGGCCGCATCGACGCAGCCGGAGCCGGCCGCCAAGCAGCCAAACGCCAATCCTGTGGCGCGCGCCTTCGGCACTGTGGTGGGCGCGGTGAGCATGGTGGCCGGCCTCATTCCCTTCGCGCCCCATTGACGGGTTGTATCGGTCCGTGACCGGCATATGCGGGCAGCGGTCACGGAACCTCCATCCCGTCCTCGAACCGCGTGTGCGCCGAGCGCATGGTCACCAGTTCCTCCGCGGCGGTCGGGTGCACGGCGACTGTCGCGTCGAAGTCGGCCTTGGTCGCGCCCATCGTCATCGCCACCGCGACCAGCTGGATCATTTCGGCCGCCTCGTGGGCGAGGATATGCGCGCCGACGATGCGCTGCGTCGCGCCGTCGACGATCAGCTTCATCATCGTGCGTTCGGGCGCGCCCGACACGGTCGCCTTCAGCGGCCGGAAGTCGGCCTTGTAGACGTGGACGCTCGGGAACCGCTCCAGCGCTTCCTTTTCCGTCAAGCCGACTGCGCCGAGTTCCGGCGTGCCGAACACCGTGCTCGCGATCGTGTCGTAGCGGATCGGCGGCGCGCCCTTCCCGAACAGCCGGTCGGCCAGGGTATGCCCTTCGCGGATGGCGACCGGAGTGAGGTCCACCCGGTGGGTGGCGTCGCCGATGGCGTGGATCGACGGCACGTTGCTGGTCAGGTTGTCGTCGACCTTGACCGCGCCATGCGCGACGCTGAGCTCGACGCCCGCGGACTCGAGGCCAAGCCCCCTGGTGTCGGGGAGGCGGCCGGTCGCGATCAGCGCCTGGTCGGCTTCGACCACGGCGCCGTCCGAGAGCGACACGCTGAGGGAGCCGTCGCGCGCTTTTTCGATCCGGGTCGGCATCGAGCTGAAACGGAACACGACGCCGGCCCTCGCCATCGCATCGCGCATGCCGTTGCGCATGTCGTCGTCGAAGCCGCGCAGAATGTTTGGCCCGCGCATGACCTGCGTGACCTCGGAGCCGAGCCGCCGGAACAGCGAGGCGAATTCTACCGCGATATAGCCGCCGCCGACGACCATGAGCCGGCGTGGAAAGACCGGCAGGTCGAAGATCTCGTTCGAGGTGATCGCATGCTCGAGGCCCTCGACGCCGGCCGGCAGCGTGGGACGCGAGCCGCAGGCGACGAGGATATGACGCGCGGAGACCTCCCGCCCGCTGGCCAGCCGCAGCCGGTGCGGGTCGACGACGATCGCCCGCTCCTCGACCAGCTTGGCGCCTGACCGCATGAGATTCTCGCGGTAGGCGTCGCTGAGCCGGCTGATTTCCTTATCCTTGGCTTGAACCAGGGCCGGCCAGTCGAACGTCGGCTCGCCGACGCTCCAGCCGAATCCCGCGGCGTCGCGGAAGTCGTCGGCAAAGCGGCTGGCGTAGACGTAGAGCTTCTTCGGCACGCAGCCGCGGATCACGCAAGTGCCGCCGATGCGGCCTTCCTCGGCGACGAGCGTCTTGGCGCCATGACCGGCGGCGATCCGCGCCGCCCGCACGCCACCCGAACCTGCGCCGATGACGAAAAAATCGACGTCGAAAGCCATCCAGATTCTCTCCCGGGCGATCGGCCCCTGGCCTCTCGATTCCGGCGGCCGCGCGGCCGCTCTCAAGCCCGGGCCGGAGCGGTCCGTCCCTCGGTCAGAAGTCGATGCCCTTCTTCTTCATCTCCTGCCGCGCGCGCGTCACGATGTCGGTCGACATCTGCTCGCGCCAAGGCCCGACGATCTCGCTGAAGCGCTGCATGAACTGGGGCTCGGCCGCCAAATATTTTTGGCCGGCAGGACTTCTTGAAGAACGCCGCGACCTCATCGATCTCCTTGTCGGACAGCATCGTGACCATGAGCGCCATCGCCTTGGCGTACATATCCTTCGCGTTCTTGTCGAACTCGGGCTGGATTGCGTGGAGCACGTCACGCAGCTGGGCTTTGATTTCGGGGCGCGTCGTGGTCACGTTGCGCTCAAGCTCGGACAGCATGCCCGGAACGACGAGCGAAAGCGTTCGCTTGACGCCCATATCGGTCAGAATTGAGTCCGCGGCGGCCAGAGCTCCCGGCGACGGCTCGGCGGGGAAAGCCGGCGCGGCGGCCGGGGCTTGCGCCGCTGGGGCCGGACTGGCTGGCGCAGACGGCGCGGCTGCGGGAGCGGCCGGCGGGTTGGCTTGCTGGGCGCCTGCCGTCACGGTCAACGCCGCGAGCATGATGAGGGCGGCCGCGCCTTTGGCGGTTCGGACAAGGGGGGGCATCAAAGACTCCTCAAGGCAGCGGTTTGAACTTCAGTCCGGATCGCCAATGACCTGAACGCCCTCGGCGCCGGCGACGATTGCGACGCGCGCGAGACCGATGAACAGCCCGTGCTCGACGACGCCCGGAATCATCGACAGAGACTCGCTGAGCCGCTCGGGCTGATCGATGGCGCCAAGCGAGCAGTCAAGAATGTAATGTCCCCCGTCGGTGACGAACGGGGTGGACCCGCCGCGCAGATGGATCTGGCCGACGAGATTGAGCGCGGCGAGAGCGCGTTCGATATGCCCCCGCGTGGCCGCCAGGCCGAAGGGAACGACCTCGACCGGCAACGGAAACGCCCCGAGCACGCGCACCAGCTTGCTCGAATCGACAATCACCGCCATCCGCTTCGAGGCCGCGGCGACGATCTTCTCGCGCAAGAGCGCGCCGCCGCCCCCTTTGATCAGCCTGAGCTCAGGATCGACCTCGTCAGCTCCGTCGACCGTCAGATCAAGCTCCGGAAGGTCGTCAAGGGTGGAGAGGGGAATGCCGAGGTTCTTCGCCTGCTCCTCGGTCGCCCTGGACGTGCCGACGCAAATGATCTTGAGACCGCCCTTGACCTGCTCCCCGACGAGATCGACGAACTGGCGCGCGGTTGTGCCGCTGCCGAGGCCGAGCCTCATCCCGGGCCTCACCAGTTCCAGCGCCCGCCGGGCCGCCTCCCGTTTTCGCTGATCTCTGTCCGCCGTTGCGGTCATGACCTCATGGATTCTCGTTCGTCCGCGCTTCCGGCGCCACCGCCCGGGTACCGCGCAAAACCGTAAGCAAACCTGTCCAGAATGGCGCCGTGCGTCGCCGGCTCGCCCGGCGGCCCGGGCTGAAGCGTCGCTTTACCGGGTGGCGCGAACGAAGGCAAACGCCGCGCATCGTGCGCTTGGGCGCGCAAGTCTATTTTCGCGCTGCCTCGATCACGTCTTCGAACGTGCGTAGGCCGCTCTTCGGCGCATTGACGAGCACGGCCATATTGCCGGGCGCATGCTGGTTCTTCCACATCTTGGTGTGGGCGACCGGGATCTGCGCCCATGGAAAGACCTCGGACATGCACGGGTCGATGCGGCGGTCGATCACGAATTTGTTGGCCGCGGAGGCCTGCTTCAAGTTGGCGAAATGGGAGCCCTGGATGCGTTTCTGCCGCATCCAGACGAAGCGGGCGTCGAAGGTGAGGTTGAACCCCGTGGTGCCGGCGCAGAACACCACCATGCCGCCGCGCTTGACGACGAAGCACGAGACCGGGAACGTCTGCTCGCCGGGATGCTCGAACACCGTGTCGACATCCTTCCTGCCGGTGATGTCCCAGATCGCCTTGCCGAACTTTCGCGCGCCCGCCATGAAGGCCGCATATTCGGGCGAATTGACCTTCGGCAACTGGCCCCAGCAATCGAAGTCTTTGCGGTTGACCACGCCCTTGGCGCCGAGCGACATCACATAGTCGCGCTTCGTCTCATCCGAGATGACGCCGATCGCATTGGCGCCGGCCGCTGCGCAAAGCTGGACGCCGAACACGCCGAGCCCTCCGGAAGCGCCCCAGACGAGCACATTGTCGCCCGGCTTCAGACGATGCGGCTCATGGCCGAACAGCATCCGATAGGCGGTGGCCAGGGTCAGCGTATACGATGCGCTTTCTTCCCAGGTCAGATGGAGCGGGCGCGCCATCAGCTGGCGGTCCTGCACCCGGCAGAACTGGGCGAACGAGCCGTCGGGCGTCTCATAGCCCCAGATGCGCTGGGAGGCGGAGAACATCGGGTCGCCGCCGTTGCATTCCTCGTCGTCGCCGTCGTCCTGGTTGCAATGGACGACTACCTCGTCGCCGACCTTCCAGCGCTTGACCTTGGAGCCGACCGCCCAGACGATGCCGGACGCATCGGAACCGGCGATGTGGTAGGGATACTTGTGCACGTCCAGCGTGGAGACCGGCTCGCCGAGCGCGGCCCATATGCCATTGTAGTTCACGCCGGCCGCCATCACGAAGACGAGGACGTCGTGACTGTCGAGCGTCCAGGTCGGCACGACCTCGATCTGCATCGACTTCTCCGGCGGCCCGTGCCGCTCCTTGCGCACGACCCAGGCGTACATCGACGCCGGCACGTGACCTAACGGCGGGACCTCGCCGATTTCGTAGAGATCCTTGTTCTGCGCCGCTTCAAGCGGCTCGGGGCCGGCGGGGCGGGTGTTCATGGCTCCCTCAACGGACAGCGTCGTCGCGATGCTCGCGTCGAATTGACGCGGATATTGCGCTGCACAATCAACCATCGCGCTTGAGCGGGCGAAAATCAATCCGACATTCGCCGACCGCCGCCTTTCGCCCGTCAGCGACGGAATTTACGCCATAGCAGGAAATCGCGCGTAGGCAAGAAAGGATTGTGGCCGCGGAATCCCCGCCGGCCGGAGCGGGCCAAGGACCTGCGGCAATGTCGGACTGGCCGTTATTGAATTTGGTTCTCAGTCTTGAGGGCTTCGACTTTGCGGCTTTTCTCTTGAGCGCGGTCGTCGCGGTTTTTTCTGTCGGCTTTGCTGTCGATTACCTCGTCGGGCGGCAAGGACTGGGGCCGTACTGGAATTCCTTCTATGCGACGCTTGGCGCCTACGCCGGGCTTTGCGCCCATGACTGGTGGCTCAAGCCCTATGGCGCCTACGAGCCCTACCTGACTGTCGTCGTCGTTGTCGGCGGCCTGCTGGCAACAGTTCTGACGACAAGTGCGATCGCGCTGCGCTGACCCGGCAAGCTGAGCCATTCCTCGCGCCAAACTGAAGGCGGAACCCCCGCCGGGGTCGGGTCGGCAGGCCTAGCATCACAGCCGCGCTCGGCGGATCCGGGTTAAGAGGCCATCAAGGCAGCCCTCAACAACGACGTAGCAGGCGAGCGCAAGATAGCCCCAGGCGGTCAGTTCGATGAACTGCAGAAGGCCTCCGTCGAACGCGGCCATCGCGCCATAAGTGAATAACAAATTGTAGTTGGCTTGAAATAGAAACAGCAGATTGAAGGAGCACAACGCGAGCCCGCCCGCCGCCATCCCCATGACGATGAACGTCACCCACGCCGGTCCATGAAATAGTCGATCGAGTACCGCGAACAAGCCCATCGCTCACCCAGGGGTCCAACGGACCTTGTTGCTTCGCCCGCGACGGCGGTTCCGTTACCGGACCGGTCCGAATCGACGATCAGCGTCAGCCGCTATTCCTCAATCCCGGCGAAATGCGCGGCGAATTCGCGTTGGCCCGAGCGACGGCTTAAAGCCTTAAGCGAGGGCTGTGGCGTCACGCGATCTTTTCTGTGATTGTGCCCTGCACAATTCCTCATTGGCGCAGGCGCGGGCGACGCCGACCGGGGCGCGCCTAAAGCGAGCGAAGCATGGCGCAGGCGAACGAACCACCGACGGCGGCGCGCGACAAGCCCTGGATCTTCCGCACCTACGCCGGGCATTCGACCGCGCGCGAATCCAACCGGCTCTATCGGCAGAACCTGGCCAAGGGCCAGACCGGCCTCTCGATCGCCTTCGACCTGCCGACCCAGACCGGTTTCGACAGCGATCATCCGCTCGCGCGCGGCGAGGTCGGCAAAGTCGGCGTTGCGATCTCGCATATCGGCGACATGCGGGCGCTTTTCGATCAGATCCCGCTCGCCTCGATGAATACGTCGATGACCATCAACGCGACCGCGCCGTGGCTGATGGCGCTCTACATCGCGACCGCCGACGAGCAGGGCGCGCCGCGCGACGACCTCCAGGGCACGACCCAGAACGACATCATCAAGGAATATCTGGCGCGCGGCGCCTATGTGTTTCCGCCCGGCGCCTCGCTGCGGCTGACCAAGGACCTGATCCTCTTCTGCACCCGCGAAACGCCGAAGTGGAACCCGATGAACGTCTGCTCCTACCATTTGCAGGAGGCGGGCGCGACGCCGGTGCAGGAACTGGCCTATGCGCTGGCGACCGCGATCGCGGTGCTCGAGCGGGTGCGCCACTCGGGCGAGGTCGATGACGCCGGCTTCGCCAATGTGGTCGGGGGCATGTCGTTCTTCGTCAATGCGGGCATGCGCTTCGTCACCGAGCTCGCCAAAATGCGGGCGTTCGTCGAGCTCTGGGACGAAATCACCCGCGAGCGCTTCGGCGTCGCCGACCCGCTGAAACGCCGTTTCCGGTACGGCGTCCAGGTCAACTCGCTGGGCTTGACCGAGCAGCAGCCCGAAAACAACGCCTACCGGATTCTGATCGAGATGCTGTCGGTGGTGCTTTCGAAACGGGCGCGGGCGCGGGCGGTGCAATTGCCGGCCTGGAACGAGGCGCTCGGCCTGCCGCGGCCGTTCGACCAGCAATGGTCGCTGCGTCTGCAGCAGATCATGGCCTACGAGACCGATCTTCTGGAATTCGGCGACCTGTTCGACGGCAGCAAGGAAATCGCGGCCCTGGTCGATAAGCTCAAGGCCGAGGCGCGCTCCGAGATCGCGGCGATCGACGCGATGGGCGGCGCGGTCAAGGCGATCGAGTCCGGCGTGCTCAAGGCGCGCCTGGTCGAATCGAACACCCGCCGGCTCGAGGCGATCGAGCGCGGCGAGCAGATCGTGGTCGGCGTCAACGCCTTCATGAATTCCGAGCCGAGCCCGCTGACCGCGGGCGAGACGTCGATCATGGTTCCGTCGGCCGAGGCCGAGGCGGATCAGATCGCAAGCCTCGCGACGTGGCGCGCGGCCCGCGATCCAGAGCGGGTGCGCGAGGCGTTGCAGCGCGCTGCGCATGGCGGCGGCGAGCGGCGTCAACGTGATGCCCGCGTCGATCGAGGCGGCGAAGGCCGGCGTCACCACCGGCGAGTGGGGCGATGCGCTGCGCGCCGAATTCGGCGAGTTCCGCGCGCCGACCGGCGTTTCGCCGAAGGCCCGTCAGGAGGAGTCGGCCGATCTCGACGCGTTGCGCGGCGAGGTCGAGCGGGTGTCGCTCAAGCTCGGCAAGCGGATCAAGTTCCTCGTCGGCAAGCCTGGCCTCGACGGCCATTCCAACGGGGCCGAGCAGATCGCCGCGCGCGCGCTCGATGCGGGGATGGACGTTGTCTACGACGGCATCCGCTTCACGCCGGCCGAGATCGCCGAGCGCGCCAAGGCCGGCGTCCACTGCGTCGGCTTGTCGATCCTGTCAGGCTCGCATGTCGCGCTGACCGAAGAAGTGATGACTGCGCTGCGCGCGGCAGGCCTCGGACGGGTTCCGGTGATCGTCGGCGGCATCATCCCGCCCGCTGACGCAGAGCGGCTCAAGGCCGCAGGAGTCGCGGCGGTCTACACGCCCAAGGACTTCGCGATCAACGGCATCCTTGGCGCGATCGTGAAGGAGGTCGAAGCCCGGCATGACCAAGATGTGGGCGTCATCCAGTCCTGACCCGTCCAAGGAGGCCGCCCGACCCAAGCCCCGCCGCCATTTCGGCGTCCGTTTTGAGCGCATTCAACAGCTTGCGGCGCCTTTTCGGACGACGGCTCCCGATTTGGATTTGGGATTTGGGGATTTGGGGGATTTGGGGGGATTTGGTGGATTTGGTGACACTTTACTCAATCCCCAAATCTGATGAGCGCCGCAGCCGTTCTTCCGGCACGCGGGGTCGGAGTTGGGGATTGAGTAAAGTGTCACCGTAATCCCCGTAATCCCGTAATCCCGCGTAATCCCCGTAATCCCCCATAATCTTCGTAATCCCGAGATGCCGGTGAGCGCAAAACAAGAGACCGTAGTCGAGCCGACCTCAGGCCAGATACTGCCCGCCGTTGGCCGAGAGCGTCGCGCCGGTGATGAAGCCGGCGTCGTCGGCGGCGATGAAGACGACGCAGCGGGCGATATCCTCCGGTTCGCCAAGACGGCCGACCGGGATCAGGGGAAGGATGTTTTTCGCCACGACATCGGGATTGATGGCCTTGACCATGTCGGTCGCGATGTAGCCGGGGCAGATCGCGTTCACGGTGATCCCGGCGCGCGCGCCCTCCTGCGCCAGCGCCTTGACGAAGCCGATATCGCCGGCCTTGGCGGCGGAATAGTTGACCTGTCCCATCTGCCCCTTCTGGCCGTTGATCGACGAGATGCAGATCACGCGGCCGAACTTGCGCTCGCGCATGCCCTCCCACACCGGTCGGGTCATGTTGAACAGCGAATTGAGATTGGTGTTGATGACGTCGTACCATTGGTCCGGCGTCATCTTGTGGAACATGCCGTCCTTGGTGATCCCGGCGTTGTTGACGATGATATCGACCGGCCCGATGTCCTTGGCGACCTGAGCAAGGCCGGCCACGCACTCGTCATACTTGGCCACGTTCCACTTATAGACGTGGACGCCGGTCTCGGCCTTGAACTTGGCCGCCGCATCATCGTTGGAATGATAGGTCGCCGCGACCTGACATCCGGCGGCCTTGAGCGCCTTCGAGACCGCCGCGCCGATGCCGCGCGTGCCGCCAGTGACCACTGCAACTCTCGCCATGTTTCCTCCCCAAGCACTATCTCGTGACCGGGGCCGTTGAACTCGGCCCGCGCCCGGTCTCTCGTTTTAGACCAAAATCTCTAGCGTTCGACGGCCATTGCGATGCCCATGCCGCCGCCGATGCAAAGCGTCGCCAGGCCCTTTTTCGCGTTGCGCCGCGCCATTTCGTGCAGGAGCGTCGTCAGCACCCGCGCGCCCGAGGCTCCGATCGGATGGCCGAGCGCGATCGCGCCGCCGTTGACATTGACGATCGCCGGGTCCCAGCCGAGGTCCTTGTTGACCGCGAGCGCCTGGGCGGCGAAGGCCTCGTTCGCCTCCACCAGATCGAGGTCCTTGACCGACCAGCCGGCCTTTTCGAGCGCCTTGCGGCTCGCCGGGATCGGCCCCGTTCCCATGATCGCGGGATCGACGCCCGCGGTCGCCCAGGACACGATACGCGCCATTGGGGTCAGGCCGCGCTTCTTCGCTTCGGCGGCAGTCATGATAACCAGCGCGGCCGCCCCGTCGTTGAGGCCGGAGGCGTTGGCCGCGGTCACCGATCCGTCCTTGGAGAAGGCGGGCTTGAGCTTCGCCATCGCCTCGTAGGTCGCGCCGTGGCGCGGATATTCGTCGGCGTCGACGACGATGTCGCCCTTGCGCGTCGAGATCGTCACCGGGGCGATTTCGTCCTTGAACCGGCCGGCCTTCTGCGCGGCCTCCGCCTTGTTCTGCGAGCCGACGGCGAAGCGATCCTGGTCCTCCCGGCTGATCTGCCACTTCCGGGCGATGTTTTCCGCCGTGTTGCCCATGTGATAGCCGTGGAAGGCGTCGATCAGGCCGTCCTGCAGCATGGTGTCGACAAGCTTCAATTCCCCCATCTTCACCCCGCTCCTGAGATAGGCGGCGTGCGGCGCGAGCGACATCGATTCCTGGCCGCCCGCGACGATGATGTGGGCGTCGCCGTTGGCGATCTGCTGCAGTCCGAGCGCCACCGCGCGCAGGCCGCTGCCGCACAGCTGATTGACGCCGAACGCCGTCTTCTCTTGCGGAACGCCGGCCTTCATCGCCGCCTGGCGGGCCGGATTCTGGCCCTGCGCGGCGGAGAGGATCTGGCCGAGGATCACTTCATCGACGTCGCCCGCCTCGACTTTGGCCGCTTCGAGAGCGCTTTTGATCGCGATTGCGCCAAGTTCGTGGGCGGGAGTCGAGCCGAACGCGCCATTGAACGAACCCACAGCGGTTCTTTTTGCGCTTGCGATAACGATCTCTGAAACAGGCATGTCAATCTCCCTATCGGAGCGATGGTGGCAGGACGCCTTGATCGGCTTCTACACGATCTCACACGGCCGGCGCCACTCATCATATAGGCGTTATATAGGCGTTGCGGCGCGTTTTAACGACGCGCCGGAGAATAGGCCGAGATCGCGCGCTGCGGCGCAAAAAAAAGTTTCTCGCCGCAGCAAAAAACGCATAGTCTGTGTTGACCCGCAAGGGCCCGCACCGCACTGGACCCGCAAACCTCATGGCCGATTCCACTCCGACAACGATCAAAAAATACGCCAATCGCCGGCTCTACAATACCGCGTCGAGCGCCTACGTGACCCTGGCCGATCTGGCGAAGATGGTGAAAGGCGGGGAGGACTTCGTCGTCTACGACGCCAAGTCCAACGAAGACATCACCCGCTCGGTGCTGACCCAGATCATCTTCGAGCAGGAGGGGATTGAGGGCCAATCCCTGCTGCCGACGACGTTCCTGCGCCAATTGATCCGTTTCTACGGCGACAGCATGCAGGCTATCCTGCCGAGCTATCTCGAATTCTCGATCGACCGCTTTTCCGGCGAGCAGACGGCGATGCGCGAAGCCGCGGCCCGGATGTTCGGTCCGGAGGCGTTCTCGGCCGGCTCGTTCGCCGCCATGCAGGAACTGACCAAGAAGAATCTCGCCGCCTTCAATCAGGCGCTGGCGGTGTTCTCGCCCTTCGCCGGGGCAAAGTCGGCGGCGGAGCTGCCGGCGAAAAAGGGGAACTCCGAGGACGACATCGACGAATTGCGCACTCAGCTCTCGGACATGCAGAAGAAGCTCGAGTCGCTCGCGACCAAGAAGGGCTGAACCGCCTCAGAACCGATCCTTGCGGGCGCGGATTTCCGCGAACACCGCCGCCGGATCCGCTCCGGGCATCCCGACCGCGGCCTGGACGGACGGTTCTTCGGCTCTCAAGAACGGATTGGCGGCGAGCTCCGCGGCGATCGTCGTCGGCAAGGTCGGCCGCCCTTCCGCGCGCAGCTTGGCGACCTCTTCGATCCGGGCCTTCAGAACCGGATTGCCGGGCTCGATGGTGATGGCGAACCGGCCGTTGGCCTGAGTATACTCGTGACCGCAATAGACCTGCGTTTCCCCCGGAAGGGCGGCGAGCTTCATGAGCGAGCTCCACATGACCGGGTAGGGCGCCTCGAAGACGCGTCCGCAGCCGAGCGAGAACAGCGTGTCGCCGCAGAACGCGATTTTGTCGCCGTCGAAATGATAGGCGATATGCCCGAGCGTATGCCCCGGCGTCTCGATCACGTTCGCCGTGAGCGCGCCGACGCGCGCGACGTCGCCTTCGACCATCCGCTGGTCCAGAAATGGAATTCGCGCTGCGTCCTTGGCCGGTCCCCAGACCCTCAATTTCGGGAACTTCGCCTTGAGCTCGGGAACGCCTTGAATGTGGTCGGCGTGATGATGGGTGAGGAGGACATCGGAGAGAGTCCAGCCGCGCTCGTTGAGCGCCGCCAATGTCGGCCCTGCTTCCGGCACGTCGACGCAGGCCGTAGCTCCGGTCGTCGAATCGTGGACGAGCGCGCCGTAGTTGTCGGTGAGGCAGGGATATTGGTGAACGCTCATCGTCATGACGGAGACTCCTGAGGATCGCCTCAGGACGAGGCGGATGGGTGACGCGAAGGACGCACTATAGCCGCGGCCCGAGGCCTTGTCTTTTTCACTGCGACTCCTTGCGGCGGCGCATTGCGAAAGCGCGAGCGGTCGTTCAAAGTCGCGGGCGCAGGGTGCGGCGGATTTCGATGCCTCTCGACGTCCATGGTTTGCAGAGCTTTTACGGTTCACCCCTCGGCGCCGTCGCTCGACGGCTGATCGGGCGGGTCTTGCGCGAGCGGTGGGACAATGGCGTCGGGCTTTCCGTCGCGGCGATCGGCTACGGAACGCCTTATGTCGAGCGATTGCGCGACGGCGCCAGGCGATGCCTGGCCTTGATGCCGGCGGAACAGGGCGTCGTGATCTGGCCGGGCGGCGGGCGTTGCTCGGCTGCGCTCGTGGACACGCAGATGCTGCCGCTGCCGGACGGCTCGATCGATCGTCTGCTACTGGCCCATGCTCTCGAGGCGGCCGACCGGCCCGACGCGCTGCTTGAGGAATTGTGGCGCGTCACGGCGCCTGAGGGACGAATCCTCGTGATCGTTCCCTCCCGCCGCGGCGTGTGGGCGCGCGCGGACAGCACGCCCTACGGGCAGGGCCAGCCGTATTCGAAGTCGCAACTCCGCGATCTCCTGCATCGGGCCGAGTTCTCGCCGGTCTTTTGGGGCGAGGCGCTTTACGCGCCCCCGGTCGCAAGGCCGTTCATGATCCGCGCCGCGCCGACGATCGAGCGGATCGGGGCAGCCCTCGGGCTTCCCTTCGCCGGCGTCCATATCGTCGAGGCGATCAAACAGGTCTATCGTCCGGTCGGCATCCGAGCAGTCGCCCGGGCGCGGCTGCCTCCGCTCAAGCCGGTCCTCGCCCCGAGCGCTCATCGGCAATGCCATTGCGAATGATCGCAGGCGGTTTTCGGGTTGGCGCCGCGGACCATGCGTGCTTCTAAAGTCGCCCCACGGACCTCGAACAAGGTGAACCCGAAATGCCCGCCAATGATCGTCTGCTGGTCCTATTGCGGCACGGCCAGAGCGAGTGGAACCTGAAGAACCTGTTCACCGGCTGGCGGGACGTGGATCTGAGCCCGGCCGGCGTCGAAGAGGCCAAGCAGGCCGGCCGGCGCCTCAAGGCTCGCGGGATCACCTTCGACCTCGCCTTCACCTCGGCGCTCATCCGCGCCCAGCACACGCTCGATCTGGCCCTGGCCGAGATGGGGCAGACCGGCCTGCCCGAAAGCCGCGACCAGGCGCTCAATGAGCGCGACTACGGCGATCTGGTCGGCCTGAACAAGGACGATGCGCGCAAGAAATGGGGCGAGGAGCAGGTTCACAAATGGCGGCGCAGCTATGACGTCCAGCCGCCGGGCGGGGAGAGCCTTAAGGACACCGTCGCCCGCGCCCTCCCCTATTATTGTCAGAATATTCTTCCGGCGGTTCTCGGCGGCAAGCGGGTGCTGGTGGCGGCTCACGGCAACTCGCTGAGGGCGCTGGTCATGGTGCTTGACCGGCTCACGCCTGAGACCATTCCGACGATGGAGCTCGCGACCGGCGTCCCGCTCGTCTATCGCCTGAACCCCGATTCGACCGTGGCCTCCAAGGAGATCCTGACCGCCTGAGTCCCGAAATGGCTCGATCTTAACCATTTGTGAAGAGGCGGCTCGGCTACACTCGGCTCCAGGTGATTCGGCGGTCGCGGAGCTGAGCAATGACGGCGAGGACTTTGGCGCTCGGGATCGCGGCGATGGCGGCGGGCGGACTGGCGCCGCCGGCCGACGCGGCCCAGCCGCAATACGAATTTCTCGCCGCCCCGCAGATCAATCTGTCGCTGGTCTACAGACTGGATAAACTGAGCGGCGATGTCATTGCGTGCCAATTCGCTCACAATCCGGGCCGAACCGACGTCGGACCGGGCGCGTTCGGGGTCACGTCCTGCTATCGCGGCGGCGACGGCGCGTCGAAGCAGGAGCCCGGCGATTATGGTCTCATCGCCACCCGGCACGAGCAGGAAGGCGGCGTGTTTCGGGTCGACTACCGCACCGGCGCCCTCAGCATTTGTTACCTCTATTTCCAACGCGAAAAGCAGGGAGATCACGAAGCGATCGCCGATCAATACGTCGTCTGCACGCCTCAGTGGAACCAGCCCGCGCCCGCACGGCAGGGCGGCGCCGTCGGCCAGGCGTCGGAAGCGGCGGGCGGACCGGCGCACAACTGACGGGCGTTTCTCCGCCCCCTCAGCGTGAATTGGGGCGGCCCGGTGTTCGAGCGCGAGCGCGATACGATCTTCGCCCCGGCGTCCGGCGTCGGCCGGGCGGCGATCTCAGTCTTGCGCATTTCCGGTCCCGAATGCCCGGCCGCGCTCGCGGCGCTTGCGCCGGGCAGCGAGTTTCCTGACCGGCGCGCAGTCCTCATCACCCTGCGGCGTCCCTCCTCCAAGGAGCCGCTTGACCGGGCTCTGGTCACCCGGTTCAAGGCGCCGCGCAGTTTCACCGGCGAGGAGATGGCGGAAGTCGGCGTCACCGGCGGACGGGCCGTGACCGCCGCAGTGGCGAAGGAGCTCGCCGCCATACCGGGACTCCGCCTTGCCGAACCGGGAGAATTCGCCTGGCGCGCATTCGTCAATGGCAAGATTGATCTAACGGCGGCCGAAGGGCTGGCCGATCTGGTCGAAGCGGAAACCGAGGCGCAGCGGCGGCAGGCCCAGCGCATCGCCGGCGGGGCGCTGAGCCGCGAGTGCGATGCGATCCGCGCTGCCTTGATCGAGGCGATGGGGGCTGTCGAAGCGCAGATCGATTTTTCCGATGTCGAGGATGCTGAAGGCTTGACGGTGCAATCCGTGAAGGGCGCTGCACGGACGGCAATGGAGCGCGTCGACCGGGCGCTCGCGACCGCCGACGCCGCCGGACGCTTGCGGGAGGGCTTCACTGTCGTCATCGCCGGGCCTCCCAATGTCGGCAAATCGACGCTCATGAACGCGCTGGCCGGCCGCGACGTCGCCATCACCTCGCCGATCGCCGGAACGACCCGCGATCTCATCGAGGTGTTTCTCGATCTGCGCGGCTATCCGGTCACCCTCGTCGATACCGCCGGCATTCGCGACAGCGCCGATCCGATCGAGCAGGAAGGCGTCTTGCGGGCGCGCCGTCGCGTCGGAAGCGCCGACCTGACGCTGTGGCTAGACGATGGCGGCGGCGGCCAAATGCCGAACGTCGGCTCTTCCGTTCTGAGCGTCCGCACCAAAATCGACCTCGGCGAGGCGGGAGCATCGACTGGCGCCGCCGCAAGATTCGCCATTTCGGCCAAAACCGGCGCCGGGGTCGATCGCCTCCTTGACGCCTTGGCCGATCTGGCCGAAGAGCGCATGTCTTCGCGCGAGCCGGCCCTGCTGACGCTCGAACGGCATCGACGCGCATTCCAGGACGCCCGCGACGCCCTGGCCGCGACGCTCGGGCCGGACGCGGTGGAATGGGAACTGATCGCCGAGGATTTGCGGCGCGCCGCCGCCGCGATGGATCGTGTTGTCGGGCGGATCGGCGCTGAAGACGTGCTCGGGGATATCTTTGCACGACTCTGTGTTGGAAAATAGACTGGGTAGTGTTTCACGTGAAACAGGTAGACGGCCGAAATGAGATTTGATGTCGTCGTCATCGGCGGCGGCCATGCCGGGTGCGAAGCGTCGACCGCCGCGGCGCGCTCGGGGGCCTCGACGGCGCTCCTGACCCACCGTTTCGCGACCGTCGGCGAAATGTCCTGCAACCCGGCGATCGGCGGTCTCGGCAAGGGACATCTGGTGCGCGAGATCGATGCGCTGGATGGCCTGATGGGGCGCGCGGCCGACCGGGCCGGGATCCAGTTTCGCGTTCTCAACCGGCGCAAGGGCCCCGCTGTCCAGGGACCTCGCGCCCAGGCCGACCGGAAGCTCTACCGGAGCGCGATGCAGGATTTGGTGACGGAAACCCCGAATCTCACCGTCGTCGAAGGGGAGGCGGCGGCCATTTTGTCACAGGCGGGCGAGGTCACGGCCGTGGGCCTCGCCGACGGCCGCGCAATCGTCTGCCGGGCCATTGTCCTGACCACCGGCACCTTCCTGCGCGGTATCATCCATCTCGGCGATCAGCGCACCCCGGCCGGCCGATTCGGCGACCCCGCCTCGGTCGCGCTGGCGCGAAGCCTCGACGCGGCCGGGTTCGCCCTTGGGCGACTGAAGACCGGCACGCCGCCGCGGCTCGACGGCCGGACGATCGACTGGGAGCGGCTCGAGGTCCAGAACGGCGATTCGGAGCCAGAATTCTTCTCCTCGCTGACGACCGCGACGACCGCGCCGCAGCTCCCCTGCCACATCACCCGCACCACGCCTGAGACCCATCGCATCGTGCGGGAGGAATCGCACCGCTCGGCGGTCTATTCCGGCGCGATCTCAGGTCGCGGCCCCCGCTATTGTCCATCGATCGAGGACAAAGTCCTCCGTTTCGCCGACCGCGACAGCCATCAGATCTTTCTCGAGCCCGAGGGCGTCGACGATCCGACCATCTACCCGAACGGCATTTCCACCTCGCTGCCAGCGGAGACGCAGGGCGCGCTGGTGGCCACGATTCCGGGGCTCGAGCGGGCGCGCATCCTCCGTCCCGGCTATGCGATCGAATATGACTATATCGACCCGCGTGGGCTCGACCCGACGCTCGAGGCGCGCCGGCTCGGCGGCCTATTCCTGGCCGGACAAATCAACGGCACGACCGGCTATGAGGAGGCGGCGGCCCAGGGCGCGCTCGCGGGAATCAACGCGGCGCGCAAGGCCGGCGGCCAGACCCTCGCGACCTTCGACCGCGCCGAATCCTATCTTGGCGTGATGGTCGACGACCTCACGACCCACGGGGTCAGCGAGCCCTACCGGATGTTCACGTCGCGAGCGGAGTTCCGATTGTCGCTCCGGGCCGATAATGCCGACGAGCGGCTGACGGCGAAGGGGATTGCGCTCGGCTGCGTCGGAGCGGCCCGGGCGCGGGCCTTCCGCGCTGCTCAGGATCGTCTGGAGCAGGCGCGGGCCCTGCTCCACGATGCAATCGCTACGCCGCAGGTTCTGGCGGCGCATGGCCTGCTCGTCAATCGCGACGGCGCCCGGCGGTCGGCCTTCGAACTGGCGGCGCAGTCGCAATATCCGATCGCCGTCCTCGCCCGCGTATGGCCGCAACTGGCCGAGATTCCTCCCGGCCTCGCGCGCCGCCTCGAGGCCGACGCCAAATATTCGGTTTATCTCGATCGTCAGGCCGAGGACGTCGCCCGCTACCGCCGCGACGAACTGGCGGCGTTGCCGCCCGACCTCGACTACGGCCGCCTTTCGGGGCTCTCGAACGAGATCCGGCACAAGTTCGCCGCCGTTCGGCCGACAAGCCTGAGCCAGGCCGGACGGATCGAAGGCGTCACGCCGACGGCCCTCGCTCTTCTCGCCGCCCATGTCCGGCGCGCGGCCCGCAATCAGGCGCGGTCCGGGACATGAGCCGCCCCTGCCCTTCTCCCCTTGCGGGAGAAGGTGGCCCCGTAGGGCGTACGAAGAACGCCCGTCCTTCGTCCGGGCTATGGGCCGGATGAGGGGTCCCGCCGCAAGGCGCGTTGCTTGGGCTAGACTTTCCGCGTCGCTAATCAAAAGCATTATACTTACGATATACGATCTATTTTGGCTGCGCGACCCCTCAGCTGGCCGGCTATCGCCGGCCACCTTCTTCCGCAAGGGGAGAAGGGATGCGCCCGCCGTGCGGGGCGCGCGGATATGAAAGCGGCTGCAAGCGAGCCTTTGGCCGACCAGCTTGCGGAAAATCGTGAGGCCGCGCTGCGCCTTGTCCCTGTTTCACGTGAAACAGGGGACCGCCTGGCGGTCTACGTCGACCTCCTCGCCCGGTGGCGGAAGACGACCAATCTCATCGCAGAATCGACCTTCCCCGCGGTCTGGACCCGCCACATCGCCGATTCGGCCCAGCTCACCGCCCTCGTCCCGGAAGCCCGGCGCTGGGTGGACATGGGTTCCGGGGCCGGCTTGCCCGGTCTCGTCATCGCAATCCAGCTCGCCGACGTTCCGGGCGCAATCGTCCATTGCATCGAAAGCGATCAGCGCAAGTGCGCTTTTCTGCGCGAGGCGGTCCGCCTCACCGGGGCCGCGGCGGCGATCCACGCTACGCGGGTCGAGGCGATCGACGTCGCGGGGCTCGGAGCTGTGGACGCCGTCACCGCGCGCGCCTTCGCCCCCTTGCCGCTGACGCTCAAACTGGCCAAACCTTGGATCGACCGCGGCGCAGTCGGCGTGTTTCCGCGCGGCGAATCAGCTAAAGATCAGGTCGCGGCGCTGCCGGAGGCGGCTTCTTATGCAATCGAAGTCCTACCGAGCGCGGTCGACGCAAAGTCAGCGATCCTCAGAATTCGCAAAAGCTGAGAGCCGAGGCTCATGAACGCGATCCCACCCCCCGCTCGCGAGCCTAGCGCCGGCACGCCCCCGCGCGTTCTGGCGATGGCGAACCAGAAAGGCGGGGTCGGGAAGACGACGACGGCCATCAATCTCGGCACCGCGCTCGCCGCCATCGGCGAGCGGGTCCTCATCATCGATCTCGATCCCCAAGGCAACGCATCGACCGGCCTCGGCATCGACCGCAAATCCCGCATTACCTCGAGCTACGACATGCTGGTCGGCGAGCGGACCTTGCGCGACGTCATCATCCCGACCGCGGTCCCCCGCCTGTTCATCGCCCCCTCGACCATGGATCTTCTCGGCGTCGAACTCGAAATCGCCGGCCACGAAGATCGCTCCTTCAAGCTGCGCAACGCGTTACGCGCCTATTCCGACTCAAGCGCCGACCATCCCGATTCCGTCACCTACGTCGTGGTCGATTGCCCCCCGTCGCTCAATCTTCTCACCGTCAATGCGCTTGCGGCGGCCGACGCCGTCGTCGTGCCGCTGCAGTGCGAATTTTTCGCGCTCGAAGGTTTGTCGCAGCTCCTAACGACGGTTGAGCAGGTCCGCCGGACGCTGAACCCGGCTTTGGCGATTCAGGGCATCGTGTTGACCATGTACGATCCCCGCAACAGCCTCGCCGGGCAGGTCGCCGCCGACGTCCGCGCCCACATGGGCGACAAGGTCTACGAGACGGTCATTCCCCGCAATGTCCGCCTGTCCGAGGCGCCGTCGCATGGGAAACCGGCGCTGCTTTACGACCTCAAATGCGCGGGCAGCCAAGCCTATCTCAAGCTCGCCTCCGAGGTCATTCGGCGTGAGGAGCGCATGCGCGCGGCTTAGAGGATCGCCATTGCGAGCCAATTGTCATCCCCGCGAACGCGGGTATCCAGATTTCAAGCCGCGGCGAGGCTCGATTCCCGCTTTCGCGGGAATGACAGGTTGCGAGGAGGAGCAGAAATGGCCGAAGACCTGAGCCGAACCGAACAAAGGCCCCGCCTGGGCCGCGGCCTCGCCGCCCTGCTGGGGACCGCGAACGAAGAACCCGAGGTCGCAGCCGGCGCCCGAAGGCTGCCGATCGAGTTCCTGCGGCCGAATCCGCGCAACCCGCGCAAACGCTTCGACGACGCGGAGCTCGACGAACTCGCCGCTTCGATCAAGGAGCGCGGGGTCATCCAGCCGGTCGTCGTCCGCCCAATTCCCCGTGTCGCCGACGCTTACGAGATCATCGCCGGCGAGCGCCGCTGGCGGGCTGCGCAACGGGCCGGCCGACACGATATCCCGGTCATCGTCGTCGAGGCCGGCGACCGCGAAGCGCTTGAAATCGCCATCGTCGAGAATGTCCAGCGCGCCGACCTCAACGCCCTCGAGGAAGCCGCGGGCTACGCGCAACTCGGCGCGGACTACGGTTATTCGCACGGCGACATCGCCCGCGTCGTCGGCAAGAGTCGCAGCCATGTCGCCAACACCACGCGGCTGACCCATCTGCCCGAACATACCCGCGCCCTGCTGGCGGGCGGCCAGATCTCGGCCGGGCACGCCCGCGCCCTTCTTGCCGTCGCCGACCCGGACGCCCTCGCCGACCGCATCGTCGCCCAGGGGCTGACGGTCAGGGATATCGAGCGCTTCGGCGAAAATCCGGGCAAGACAGGCCGGCCGCGCAGGACCGCCGCGCCCATCGACGCCGACACGGCTGCGCTTCAGGACAAGCTCGGCCTCGCGCTCGGGACCAAAGTGACGATCCGGCATGACGGCGAGGGTGGCGAGATCCGGATCGCCTTCCGCGATTTCGATCAGCTCGACGACTTCTGCCGGAGGCTTTGCCGGCCGGCGGGGCATTGACGCGCCGGGCGGCTCGCCTCGACCCGAGCAAGAACGCGACGGCGGGCCTCGTAGGGCGGGCAACGACAATGCCTTGCGATTATCAGAAAGCGGCGCTATTCTGGCTCTGTCGCCGGGCCTAAAATACTACCGTTAGCGACAAGGAGAATACGTACTTGACGCCGGGAATAACGGTCGAATAACGGAATAACGGGAATAACGGTGACACTTTACTCAATCCCCAATGGTCCTGGAGCCAACTCCGGCAAGGCGGTAATGCGCTGCTGAGCGACCGAAAGGCGAAGGACGAATCCGGGACAGCCTCCTATCTATTCGATGATTGAGTAAAGTGTCACCGATATCCCACGATATCCCGCGATATCGCGATATCGACTTCCGTGCGAGCTTGCGATTTGCTTCCATTTTTCTCTGGAATTCCTTCCGCCTGACGCTGGCTGGAATTCCTTCCGCCCGACTTTGCTAAGCTTCCGCCCGTCTGGTGCAAGACTTAGCCCCTTCCACCGCGCCCCCGCGACGCCAGCGCCCACAGCGCCCGCGTCGCCAAAACCTCCGCCAGCCTCGCGTCGCCCCGAACCCGCGCGCTCGCCAGTCGAACCGCAGGCAGGCGCCCAGCGATTGACTCCGAGGTCCAGCGTTCGGCCTGCCTCGCCAGGGCGCGGCGGGCCGGCAGCGGCAACTTGACAAACAGCGCCTGGCAAGCGGCGTCGAAAGGACGGCCCTGGTCCATTTCGAGCCGAAGCCGGTGCAGAAGAAGCATCCGCTGAACCAGCCGGATCATCAGAAGGTCCGCTTCGCCCCCTTCGTCGAAGAATCGGGTCAGCGAAGTCTCGACCGCCGAGAGGTCGCCGAGGAGCGCCTGATCGACGACCTGATCGAGATTGGATGGTGCGGCGTCGGAGACGATCGCCTCGACGTCCTCGGCGGTGATGGCGGATTTTCCCCGCGCATAGAGCATCAGCTTGGCGATCTCGCCGCGCGTCGTCTGGCGGTCGGCGCCGGTGAGCGCGACCAGCGCCGCCCGGGCCTCCGGCGCAATCGCAAGCCCGGCCGCCTGCGCCTCCGCGTCGATGAGCGATTCGAGGGCGTCGGCGTCGTCGGAATAGCATTCGATCGCGACGCGAATGGGCGAGGCTTCGAAAGCGGTCCTCAGACCCGCTCCCCTCTTGAGTTGTCCCGCCTTGACGACGACGGCGCAGTCGGTCGGCGGCCGGGCGAACAAAGGCTCGAGCGCCGGAAGGAGATCGCGCGTTTGCGCGTCGATCCAGATTGCGCGGGCGCCCCCGAACATCGAGATCGCATAGGCCTCGTCGGCGAGCGCGCCGGGATCGCGCGCGACCGCGTCGCCCTCAAGCCGCACGAGCCGCAGCGGGTCCGATTCCGCGTCGATCAGCTTGCGAATGATCGCCTTCACCCGTTCGTGCGCCAGTCCCTCGTCTTGCCCGTGCACGAGGTAAAAGCGGACCTCCTTCGGCAGCCGCTGGATGAAGCCGTCGGCGGCGGCGCTATTGACGACGCTCATTGATTCCATCTCAATCGCCGCAAGCGGAGGGCCCCGGGCTTTCGCGTCATGGCGAAATCGTCTAGCACACGACCCGCTTTTTCAAAGACGAAACGCGAGCGGCCATGACGACCTTTAAGCTTCTTCTGCTTCCCGGCGACGGCATTGGCCCCGAGGTCATGGCCGAGGTCGAAAAGGTGATCGCTCGTTTCGCGAGCGAGGGCGTCGCCAAATTCGAAACGGAAAAAGGGCTCGTCGGCGGCTGCGCCTATGATGCGCATGGGAAGGCGATCAGCGATTCCGACATGGCGCTCGCCGGCGCAGCCGATGCGGTTCTGTTCGGCGCCGTCGGCGGCCCGAAGTGGGACGGAGTACCCTATGACGTTCGCCCGGAGGCGGGACTGCTGCGATTGCGCAAGGAGCTCGCGCTCTACGCCAACTTGCGGCCGGCGATCTGCTATCCGGCGCTGGCCTCCGCTTCGTCGCTCAAGCCCGAGGTCGTCGAAGGGCTCGACATCGTGATCGTGCGCGAGCTCACCGGCGGCGTCTATTTCGGCGAGCCGAAGCAGATCATCGATCTCGGCAACGGACAGAAGCGCGCCATCGACACCCAAGTCTACGACACGTTTGAAATCGAGCGGATCGGACGGACCGCCTTCGAGCTCGCACGCAAGCGGGGAAACAAGGTCACATCGGGCGAGAAGCGCAACGTGATGAAGTCCGGGGTGCTGTGGCACGAGGTGATGACCGCCCTCCACAAGCGGGAATATCCGGACGTCAAATTGGAGCATCAGCTCGCCGACGCGCTCGGGATGCAGCTTGTCCGCTGGCCGAAGCAATTCGACGTCATCGTCACCGATAACCTGTTCGGCGACATGCTGTCGGACGTCGCCGCGATGCTGACTGGCTCGCTTGGCATGCTGCCGTCTGCTTCCCTCGGCGACGCCGATCCGAAAAGCGGCCGGCGCAAGGCGCTCTACGAGCCTGTCCATGGATCGGCGCCTGATATTGCCGGCAAGGGCCAGGCCAATCCGATCGCTATGATCGGCTCGTTCGGAATGGCGTTGCGCTATTCGTTCGGACTCAACGCGGCCGCCGATCGGCTCGACGCCGCGATCGCCCACGTACTCGCGGAGGGCCTCAGAACTGCCGACATCCGCGGCGACGTCGATCGCCTGGTGTCGACGAGCGAGATGGGCGACGCCATCGTCGCCGCGCTGGCGCGAAATCCGCGCTAGCGACGCGGATTTCCCCCAGATCACGTCAGTACGGGCCCAGGGGGCCCTCGTTGCTCTTGCGTCTAAGCGGCTTTCTCTATAACAAACGATCCGTTCGACAAAGAGAACATATTCGCCGTCGTTGGATGTGGAAGGGCCGGTCGTGGGGGACGCAGGGGCGCTTGTGAACGGAGCGATCGCGCAATCCGTCTCGCCCGACAGTCCGACCCTGCGGTTGGGTCTCGGCTCTCCGCTGCGGATGGATTCCGGCGCAGCATTGGCGCCCCTCACCATCGCGTACCAGACCTACGGCGCCCTCAACGCGGCGAGATCGAACGCCCTCCTGATCTGTCACGCTCTAACCGGCGACCAGCATGTCGCCAACCCGCATCCGGTCACCGGCCGGCCGGGGTGGTGGGAAACAATGGTCGGTCCCGGCCGCCCGTTCGACACCGACCGACTGTTTGTCATTTGTCCGAACGTGGTTGGCGGTTGCATGGGCTCGACCGGGCCCGCCTCCATCAATCCGGAAACCGGCGAGCCTTACGGGCTCGATTTCCCCATCGTCACGGTCGCCGACATGGTGCGGGCGCAGGCGCTGCTGATCGATCATCTTGGCATCGACACGCTGTTTTGCGTTGCCGGTGGCTCGATGGGCGGCATGCAGGTCCTTCAATGGGCGGCAAACTATCCCGATCGCGTCTTCGCCGCTCTCCCGATCGCCACCGCCGCGCGGCACTCCTCGCAGAACATCGCGTTCCACGAGGTCGGCCGGCAGGCGGTGATGGCCGATCCGGATTGGCGCGGCGGGCGCTATCTGGTCGAGGGCACACGCCCCGCGAAGGGCCTAGCGGTCGCGCGCATGGCGGCCCATATCACCTATCTGTCCGAGACCGCGCTACATCGCCGCTTCGGCCGCAATCTGCAGGATCGCTCGGCGCGCACGTTTTCCTTCGACGCCGATTTCCAGGTCGAATCCTACCTGCGCCACCAGGGCACAATCTTCGTCGAGCGTTTCGATCCGAACTCCTATCTCTACATGACGCGGGCGATGGACTATTTCGACCTTGCAGCGGACTACGGGGGATCGCTCGCAAACGCGTTCAAAGACTGCAAGACGCGCTTCTGCGTCGTCTCCTTCACCTCCGACTGGCTGTTTCCTACCCGGGACTCGCGGGCGATCGTCCGCGCGCTCAACGCCGGCGGGGCGTCGGTTTCGTTCGTCGAAATCGAGACCGATCGCGGGCATGACGCATTCCTGCTTGATGTCCCGGACCTCATCGACACCACGAGGGGCTTCATCGACGCAGCCGCCCGAGCGAGAGGCATTGCTTGACCCTTGCCCGGACCCTCGCCCCGCCGCGCGTCGACCTTTTGCGCGTGGCGGAACTGGTTGCGCCAGGTTCGCGCGTTCTCGACGTCGGCTGCGGCGACGGCGAGCTTCTGAGGTTGCTCGTCGAAGAGAGAAATGTCGACGGACGGGGAATCGAGCTTTCGCAGCAGGGCGTCAACGATTGCGTGGCGAAAGGGCTCTCCGTCATTCAAGGCGACGCCGACGCCGACCTCATCGATTATCCAACCGACGCCTTCGACTATGTCATACTGTCGCAGACCCTGCAGGCCACGCGCCAGCCTCGGGTCGTCCTCGAGCACATGCTGCGGATCGGGGGCCGGGCGATCGTTTCGGTGCCGAATTTCGGCCATTGGAAAGTCCGCGCGCAGCTCGCCCTTTTCGGACGCATGCCGGTGACCGAGAGCCTTTCCCAATCCTGGTACGATACGCCAAACATCCATTTCTGCACCATCGCCGATTTTATCGCCCTCGCCAGCGAGGTTGGCGCGACGATCGACAAAAGCGCGGCCCTCGATCCCCGCGGGCGTCCGCTCAATCCCATCTGGCCGAAATGGGCATGGAATCTGCTCGGCGAACAGGCGATCTTCCTCCTCCACCGCAAACGCTGAGCGCGGCGGGCGGTTGACAGCGCCGCCGCCACGCCGTCAACCTCCCGGGAACTTGGAAGGAGCGCGCTTGCGATGCCGATCCCCTCCGCCGTCCAGGACCTCGTTCACGACGCTCAGACCTGGCGCCGCGACATCCATCAAAACCCAGAGCTTCTGTACGACGTCCAGCGCACCGCTAAATATGTCGCGGACCGCCTCACTGCCTTCGGCTGCGACGAGGTCAAGACGTCGATCGGCCGCACCGGCGTCGTCGGAGTCATTCGCGGCGCCAAGGGCTCGAGCGCGCGCTCGATCGGCCTGCGCGCGGACATGGACGCGCTGCCGATCGAGGAGGCGACCAACCTGCCGTATCGCTCCAAAAACCCAGGCAAGATGCACGCTTGCGGACACGACGGGCATACCGCGATGCTGCTCGGCGCGGCGCGGCGCCTGGCTCAGACACGCAATTTCGCCGGCGCCGCCGTCGTCATCTTCCAACCCGCCGAAGAGGGCGGCGCGGGCGCGATGGCGATGATCGACGACGGACTGATGGACCAATTCGGCATCGAGGAGGTCTACGGCATGCATAATTGGCCGGCGCTGCCGGTCGGATCCTTCATGCTGCGCAAAGGCCCGCTGATGGCCGCGGCGGACGAGATCACGATCGCGGTCGAGGGCCAGGGCGGCCACGCCGCGATGCCGCATCAGGGCGTCGATCCGGTCGTCGCCGGGGCGCAGATCGTGCTCGCCCTGCAGACCATCGCTTCGCGCAATGTCGATCCCCTCGAACTCTTGCGTCGTTTCGATCACCCGCTTCGAGGCCGGGTCGGCCAGCAACATCATCCCCCAATCGGCCTGGCTCAACGGCACGGTCCGCACGCTTGAGGCCGCGACGCGCGACCTCGCCGAAAAGCGAATCCACGAGATCGCCGCCGGCCTCGCAGCGGCAGCCGGTGTGACAGCGCGGGTCGAGTATCGCCGGGGCTACCCGGCGACCATCAACCATCCGGCCCAGACCGAGTTCGCCGCAGCGGTCGCGCGCAAGGTCGCAGGCGACTCCCACGTCGATTCGAACGTCGTCCCGGTCATGGGCGCGGAAGACTTTTCGTTCATGCTCGAGGCTCGCCCCGGCGCATTCATCTTCCTCGGCAACGGCGACAGCGCGAAGCTCCATAGCCCGGCATACGACTTCAACGACGAGGCCCTCCCCTACGGCATGAGCTATTGGGTCGAGCTCATCGAGACGGCGCTGGCGCCGTAGCGCCGATCAGCTTGAGCGCCCGTCGCCCTTCCGCCTCGGCTGTTGTCGCTCGAACTCCTCGCGCCAGCCGAGACGCCAGGCGCCTGGAGCTGTCCCCTCTGATCAAAGGACTCCAAAAGTCTCGAACGCTTCGCGCGCCCCCATGCCCCCTCGAATTGCAGCTGCGACCCTGTTCTCTGTGGACGCCTTTTCCAGAGCCGCCTCGATCGCTTCGACCTCGACCTCGGAGGGAATGACAAGGACGCCTTCGCGATCGCCGAACACGAGATCGCCGGGCGCAATCCGGACGCCCTCGACTTCTATACTCACGCGAAAGTCGATCACTTTGCCGCGCGGGCCCTGGTCTTGCGCGTATAATCCGCGGCAGAAGGTCGGAAAACCGAGCGCCTCGATACCCGTGGCGTCTCGGACGAAACCATTGAGCACAGCGCCACCGGCGTTGAGGTAGCGCGCGCGTGTGGACATGAGCTCGCCCCAAAGCGCATAGCGAAACGAGCCGCCCGTCGCGACATAGACTTCGTTCGGGCGTAGGTCGTCGAGCGCCTCCAGCATCAGCCCGAACGGCTTGGCGCCAATGGCGCCAGACGAGCGGGCGCTGTCGTCGAATATGTCCGCCTCGAGGACGGGCATGGCCCGGCCGACCAGCTTCATGTCAGGATTGAGCGGGCGAATGGCCTGCGGCAGAAATTGGCGCCGCCACCCAATCCTGTCCAAGACGTCGCCCACGACCGCCGTGAACAGTTTGTCGCGCAGGTTCGAAAAAAGGAGGTCTTCCTCCATCTTGGCCATGTCTGCTCCTTACATCGAGCCCCAGCGAGTCTCGGAAGAGGTTGCCTATTGCTGCTCGAGCTCCTCCCGCAGGATTTCGAGCCCCAGCCACTCGTCCTCGGCGCCTGCGAGCGCGTCTCGCAATTCCCCATAGGCCTTCGTCACGTCGAGAAACGCAGAGGGCTCTCGGACGGCGAAGTCGGAGTCGGCGAGCTTGCCCTCGAGCGCGTCAAGGTCGGCGCGAAGCGCCTCGATCCGGGCCGGCAGCGTCTCCAACGCCCGCCTCTCGTTGAAGCCGAGCTTCCGGCGCGGCGCGGCGCGGTCGGCCGGCGGCCGGGTCGGCCTTTCCGCGGGCGCGACGGGCGCGGCGAGCGGACCGGCCAGCCCGCGCCCTCTCTGCGCGACCATGTCCGAATAGCCGCCGGCATATTCGACCCAGCGTCCGTCGCCCTCGCCAACAATGACCGAGGTCGCCACGCGGTCGAGAAAATCGCGGTCGTGGCTGACGACAAGGATCGTTCCGGCATAATCGCCGAGCAACTCCTGAAGGAGATCGAGCGTTTCGATGTCGAGGTCGTTGGTCGGCTCGTCGAGAACCATGAGGTTCGACGGCTGCGCGAGCGCCCTGGCGAGCATCAACCGCCCGCGCTCGCCACCCGACAATTTTCCGATCGGCGTCCGCGCCTGTTCGGGCGCGAACAAAAAATCGCGCATGTAGCCCAGAACGTGTCGTGGTTGATTGTTGATCGCCACGGTGTCGCTGCCGCCGCCGGTCAACGCGTCCATGAAGTCGTCGCCGGTTCGAGCGCCGCGCGCCGCTGATCGAGACTTGCCATCATGACGTTCGCGCCTAGGCGGACCGACCCGGAATCTGGCGCGAGAATCCCGGTCAGGAGGTTCACCAACGTCGTCTTGCCCGCGCCGTTGGCGCCGACGACGCCGATTCGATCGCCGCGCATGGCGCGCATCGAGAAATCGCGCACGATCGCGCGCCCGTCGTATGCTTTGCTGATCCGTTCGGCGTCGATCACCAGCGCGCCCGACGCCTTGACGTCCTGGGCGGCCATCGCGGCGGCCCCGACCGATCGCAACGCTTCGCGCCGTTCGCGCCGCAGATCCGCGAGTTCCGCCACCCGCCGCATGTTGCGCTTCCGCCGTGCGGTGACGCCGTAGCGCATCCAGTGCTCTTCGTTGACGATCCGTCGGTCAAGCTTGTGGCGCTCGAGCTCCTCCTCCTCAAGCTTCATGTCGCGCCAGGCCTCGAACGCGGCGAAGCCCCGGTCGAGCCGGCGCGTCCGGCCGCGATCGAGCCAGATTGTCGTCCGCGTCAGGTCGCTGAGCAGACGCTTGTCGTGGCTGATGAGGGCGAGCGCCGACCGACTGCCGGCGAGGCGCGCCTCCAGCCATTCGATCGCGACGAGATCGAGGTGGTTGGTTGGTTCGTCGAGCAGCAGGATCTCCGGTTCGGCGCCAAGCGCCCTGACCAGAGCCGCCCGCCGCGCTTCTCCGCCGGAAAGACGTCGGGGATCGGCAACGGGATCGAGTCCTAGGTCGGCCAGCATCGCTTTCGCCTGATAGGGGTCGTCCAATTCGCCGAGTCCAGCGAGCACATAGTCAAGCGTGGTCCTGAAGCCCGAAACGTCGGGCTCCTGGGGCAAATAGGCGAGGCGGGCGGAAGGCTGGACGAACCGCGTTCCCCTATCCGCCGCAATCTCTCCCGCCGCGATACGAAATATCGTCGATTTACCTGATCCATTGCGCCCGACGACAGCGATGCGGTCGCCGGCGGAAATCGACAGTTCCGCGCCGTCCAGAAGCGGCGCGCCGCCGAGTGTGAGCGCGATGTCTCGCAATTGTAGGAGGGGCGGCATATGAATAGGTCCGGAGGCGGCGGCGTCACGCTTAACCGCAAGCGGGGGAAAGGAAAAGGCCCATGGCGACCACGGCGACACTAGCGGCGTTGGCGAAATTGACCGGTATGCGCGACGGCGTGCTCGCGCGGACAGCGAGGGCGGACTTCGCCGGCGATCCAGGGCGATTCAAGGAATTCAGCGTCACCCTCGAAGATCTCCTGTTCGACTATTCCAAGCAGCGCATCGACGCTGGCGTTGTCGGCGGGCTTGTCGAGCTCGCCAAGGCGGCGGCGGTCGAGGCCCGGCGCGACGCGATGTTCGCGGGCGAGAAAATCAACGTCACCGAGAAGCGGGCGGTCCTGCACACCGCATTGCGCAATTTCTCCGGCAACCCCGTCCGGGTCGATGGCCAGGACGTGATGCCCGAAGTCATCGGAACGCGCGAGAAGATGCTCGGTTTCGCCGCGGACGTCCGCGAGGGCCGGGTGCGCGGCGCCCTCGGCCAGCCGATGACCGACGTCATCAATATCGGCATCGGCGGGTCCGACCTCGGCCCCGCCATGGCGACGCGCGCGCTTGTCGCCCTTCGCGCCGCCACAGTTGCGCAGCCACTTCGTCTCGAACGTCGACGGGGCCGACATCGGCGACACCTTGCGCGGGCTCGATCCGTCACGAACGCTTTTTATCGTCTCATCGAAGACCTTCACGACGCAGGAGACGATGACCAACGCGGCGACCGCGCGGGCCTGGATCGCCCAAGGGCTCGGCGAGGCCGCGGTGCACGATCATTTCGCCGCGGTTTCGACCCAACTCGACAAGGTGGCGCAGTTCGGCATTCAGCCGACGCGGGTGTTCGGCTTCTGGGACTGGGTCGGCGGCCGCTATTCGGTCTGGTCAAGCATCGGCTTGCCGCTTGCGATCGCGATCGGACCCGACCGCTTCAATGAATTTCTCCGCGGGGGTTATGAGATCGACCAGCACTTCCGCGAAGCGCCGATCGAGCGAAACATCCCGATCCTGATGGGGCTGCTCAGCGTCTGGAATTGCAACGTCCTCGGCCATGCCACGCATGGCGTGATCCCGTACGACCAGCGGCTCGGGCGGTTTCCCCGCCTATCTCCAGCAGCTACAGATGGAGAGCAACGGCAAGCACGTCCAGCTCGACGGTTCGCCCACCAACACGGCGACCGGCCCGGTGGTGTGGGGCGAGCCCGGCACCAATGGTCAGCACGCTTTCTTCCAGCTTATTCACCAGGGAACGGAGATCATTCCCCTCGACCTGCTCGTCGCGGCGACCCCGACCGACGCCGACGCGCACCATCATGACCTTCTGGTCGCCAATTGCTTCGCCCAGGGCCAAGCCTTGATGCGCGGCCGCACCCCGGAGGAGGCCGCGGCGATAACCCACCGGCAGGGCGCGAGCGAGGCGGAGGCTCATCGGCTTGCCCCGCATAAGAGCTTTTCCGGCAGCCGCCCGACCAGCACATTCCTCTATCGTCGTCTCGATCCGCGCACGCTCGGACGTCTGATCGCCCTTTACGAGCACAAAGTGTTTACTGAGGGCGCCGTTTGGAACATCGACTCCTTCGACCAGTGGGGCGTCGAATTGGGCAAGGAGCTTGCGTCAAGTCTGGCGCCGATCGTCGCCGAACCGAGCGCAAAGACAAACGAGCTCGATCCGTCGACCGCGGGACTGGTCGCGCATCTGCGCGAATTGCGCGGGGCGGGAGCGAGCAACTGAGGGATTGCTTTCCTGAGGCGCGTCACGCCTGATCGTGAGGAACGGGGCGAAGCTCGCGTCTCGAAGAAGTTAGGGGTTCGCCTGCTTGGCGCGCGACGGAGCTGGCTGCGCCGCCGGCTCGGGACGAGGTCGAGCGTTTGATCGCGCCGAGTCGCCGGGTCGCGTGTGCAAGCCAGCGGCGGGTCGGCGCGTCGACGAGCGGCGAGAGCGTCTTGCGCACGCGCGCATGGTAGGCGTCGAGCCACGCAATCTCGTCCGGGTCGAGCAATTTCGGCTCGACCAGCGCGAGGTCGATCGGCGCCAGCGTCAGCGTCTCGAAGCCGAGCATCGGCCGCTCGCCGCGGGGAATCGTCCGCGTCTCGACCGCGACCAGATTCTCGATCCGGATGCCGAATTCGCCAGCGGCATAGTAGCCGGGTTCGTTGGACACGATCATGCCGGGAACGAGCGCGGTCGTCCCGGTCTTGGCGAGGCGCTGCGGCCCCTCGTGGACCGAGAGGTACGACCCGACGCCGTGTCCCGTGCCGTGGTCGAAATCGAGCCCGGACCGCCAAAGCGAGGCGCGGGCCAGAGCGTCGATCTGCGCCCCGGTCGTACCCGGCGGAAAGACGGCGCGGGCGACCGCGATATGGCCCTTCAGCACCCGAGTGAAGCGGTCGCGCATCAGCCTGGCCGGCGGTCCGACGGCGATCGTGCGGGTGATGTCGGTCGTGCCGTCCTCATATTGCGCGCCGCTGTCGATGAGAAAAATGCCCCGCCCGATCTTGCGATTGGAAGCTTCGCTGACCCGATAGTGAGGAATGGCCGAATTCGGTCCCGCGCCGGCGATGGTCGGAAACGAGAGGTCCTTGAAGGCGGGGCTCTCGCGCCGAAACGTCTCCAACGCCTTGACGGCGTCGATCTCGGTCAGGCGTCCGCGTGGCGCTTCACCGGCGAACCAAGCAAGGAAACGAGCCATCGCCGCGCCGTCGCGCTCATGCGCGGCGCGCGCGCCCGCGAGCTCGACCGGGTTTTTCACCGCCTTCATCAGCGTGATCGGGTCAGGCTTAAGGTCGGCCTTGCCGCCCGCGCGCTCGAGCGCCTGGGTGAGGACGGCCGGCGCGGTCGCAGCGTCGAACGTGATCCGCCGGGCTTGCCTGCCCAGGTCTTCGACGAACCGCTCAAGAGCGTCCGGCTCATGGATCTCCGCTTGGCGGCCAAGACTCTGGCGGCTCGCCGCCGTCAACTTTCTGCCATCGACAAAAACAAGCGGACGTCCCTCGAGCGGCAGATAGCCGTAGCCGAGCGGCAGCGGCGTATACGAGACGTCCGAACCGCGAATATTGAACAGCCACGCAAGGTTGTGTGGATCGCTGATCAGAAGGCCGTCCCCAGTCAGGGCTTTCCGCGCCCGCGCGATTTTCGCACTCACGCTTTCACCGGCGAATCGCATTGCGTGCGCCGATATTGGGCCGAGCGGCGGCGGCGGCCGATCGACCCAGATGGCGTCGACCGGGTTCAGGTCCACCGCAACCAGCCCGGCGCCCGCCTTTTCGCAAGCGGCGGCGAAGCGCGCGACGGCGTCAGGCGTGAGGAGATGAGAATCGTAGCCAAGCTTGTCGCCCGGCTTGAGTTTCTTCGCGATCCATTCGGTTGGCGGCTCCTCGACGACGTGACGGAACTCGAAGACCGAACCATCGGCCTGGGTCTTCACTTGCGCCGTATAGCGGCCGTCGACGAACAGCGCCGCCGCATCCTCAAGCACCACGGCGATCCCCGCCGAGCCGGCGAATCCCGTTAGCCATCGAAGCCGCTCGGCGTTCGGGGGCACATATTCGTTCTGATGCTCGTCAGCGCGCGGTACGATGAAGCCTGCGAGGCCCTCCTTGGCCAATTCAGCTCGCAACGCCCGGACGCGAACGGATCCATGCGAAGGATCCCCGAGTTCGACGAACGATTGGAAGCGACTTTCGAACACGAGCGGCAGCCTCCGAAACGGACCGGATCAGGCGGCGTCCTGCGCAGTGACGACCAGGCCGATGAACGGCAATTCACGGTAGCAATGGGCGACGTCCATGCCGTATCCAACGACAAAGGCATCGGGGCAGACAAAGCCGACGAAATCGGCGCCGATTTCGACCGCCCGCTTGCCCGGCTTTTCCAGCATTGTGCAGACCAGGACCCTCCGCGCGCCCCGCGCCGCCAGGAGATCCTTGGCGAACGCCAGCGTCCGGCCCAATTCAAGAATATCGTCAACCAGCAGAACGTCGCGGTCACGCACCGACGATTCGATGTCGCGGAGGATCTTCACCGTCCCGCTCGACATCGTTCCATCCAGGTAGCTGGACAGATGAAAAAACTCGACCTGGGGCTCGAGCCCGACCCGATGCAGCGCCCGCAATAAGTCCGCGGCAAACATGAACGACCCCTTGAGGATCGCGACAACCAGCAGGTCCTTCGGCTCCACCGCCGCGATCTCCCGGGCAAGCGCCTCGGTTCGCTCGGCGATCGACCGTTCGTCGAACAGAACCTTGACTTGCCTCGCGCCGCTCATGGCCTCACTCGTTGAACGACGCTTTATCTCCCGGCGCGGCGAATTTTACCAGCACGTCGCGAACCCCAGACGGCGGCGCCGCCAGCCGCGCCCTGAAGGCCACCCGTTCATCCGGACCGAGACGAGGCTTTGGCTCTGGCGCCGTCCAGAGGTAGAGTTCCCTCCCATCGTCGCCGCGCAGCGTAATGCGCAGGTTCGGCACGGGCGTTTCAACCTTGCGCAGGTTGACGATCTCCCCAGCGACCAGGAGTTCGCGGCGGTCGTCGCTCGCCCCAGCGATTGTTGCCCGCACGCCGTCGATCGACAGGCCGCGAAGATTGACCGGCATACCTAACGACGCATAGACCGCCGCGGTCGCGGGCGCGGCCCTGACGATCGCCGTGCGGGCGGCGATCGTGGTTGTCGCAGCAATCATCAAGGTGAGACAGACGAGCGCCGGCAGAGCGCCGCCGCCGATCGCTTCCTGATGGCCCGGATCACGATTTGAGCCAGATTCGCGCTCGACGATCATGACGCCTGGCCTCGCCGTTTTGATGGGGTGGACGATGGCTGGCATTTATTTGGAAACACGGTTAAAGCCGCGTTAAGCGGCCAGCCCTCGCCGTCCCCGGGGATCGCGTTGCTAAGGTTCGAAAACGTCGGTTTGCGGTACGGTATGGGACCGGAGGTCGTTGGAGACCTCAATTTTTCCATCGCCCCGCAGAGCTTTCAGTTCCTCACCGGCCCGTCCGGCGCCGGCAAGACGACCCTGATGCGGCTCATGCTGCTCGCGCTCCGCCCGACGCGGGGAACTGTGCGGGTCTTTGGCCGCGACGCCGCCGCGTTGAGCAAGGACGACCTCACGGCGCTGAGGCGCCGCATCGGTGTAGTGTTCCAGGACTTTCGTCTGCTTGACCATCTCACCACCTATGAGAACGTGGCCCTGCCGCTCAGGGCGATGGGGCGCGAGGAATCGGGGTATCGGGCCGAAGTGATCGAGCTTCTCCGTTGGGTCGGTCTGGGCGACCGCATGGATGCGCCCCCGCCCGTGCTATCGGGCGGCGAAAAACAGCGGGCGGCGATCGCCCGGGCGCTGATCGTCCGGCCGGAACTTCTGCTTGCGGACGAGCCGACCGGAAACGTCGATCCCGGTCTCGCGCGGCGCCTCTTGAGGTTGTTCGTCGAACTTCACCGTCTCGGCACGGCGGTCGTCATCGCCACCCATGATCTCCAGCTCATGGACCAATTCGGCTTCGCCCGCAGGCTGGTCGTCGGCGACGGCAAGCTGACGATCTTCGACGGGTCGCCGTCGTGAACGAACCGATCGTCGACCCCCTTCTCGCCGCCGACCCCGGAGCGGCGTTCGAGAGCGATGCGCCGCTCATCCCGCGCGACTCGGTCGCCGGCCGCGCTTTGGTCGTAGTGATCGCGATCATGACCTTTCTCGCCTGCCTGACCGCGGGCGCGGCGTTGCTGGTCGCCGACGCCTCGCGCAGCTGGCGCTCGGAGGTGGTGCGCGACGCCACCATCCAGGTCAAGGCCGGACCCGGCGACAATATCGACGGCCTGGTCGCCAAAGCCGTTGCGATTGCTTCGCAGGCGAAAGGGGTCGAGTCCGTTCACGCCTATTCGAAACCCGAATCGGAGCGGTTGCTTGAACCATGGCTTGGCAGTGGGCTCGATCTCAGCCAATTGCCGATCCCCCGCCTCATCGTCGTTCGGCTCGGCGGCCAGCGGCCGGAGGATCTTGCGGCGCTGCGAGCGGCGCTGGCGGCAGCCGTCCCGCAGGCCAGTCTCGACGACCATCGCGTCTGGGCGGCGCGCATCGGCACGATGGCCGAGGCCGTGGTCGTCCTTGCCGCCGCCCTCTTCGCGCTCATGATCCTCGCGATGGGGACTGCGATCGGATTCGCCACCCGGGGCGCCATGGCAGGCAACCGCGAGATCGTCGAGGTGCTGCATCTCGTCGGCGCGTCCGACAAGTTCATCGCCAGGGAGTTCCAGACCCATTTCCGCCGCCTCGGACTCCGCGGCTCGATGATTGGGGGACTGGCGGCGATGGCCTTCTTCGCCGCGGCGGCGCTCCTGTCCTTCCTGTGGGCGCATTCGCCGGGGGGCGACGAGATCGCGGCGATGTTCGGATCGTTCGCGCTCGGTCCCTACGGCTATGTCGCGCTGGCGCTGGTCTGCGCCGCCGTCACCCTGCTGACTGGTCTTCTTTCCAGAGAAATCGCCCTACGCCATTTGGGGACGCTGACTTAGAGTTCTTTGTTTTTGGCTTGAGACGGCCGAAAGAGAACGCTTCGCACGACAAGCTCTTGCAGAAAATCAGAAGCTCGGGTTAAACTGCCCCCATGAACAATCCCGCCCTTCCCCACGCCAAGACTGCGCCCCACGAGGCCGCGCCCAGCCGTTCGGCGCCTCTCGCGCGCGAGAAAAACCATCCCCCGGTTCGAGCCATGCAGCCTATTGAAAATTCTCGATTCGGACGAGAGAATCCAAGGAAATCCAACACAATCCAACGGTCGTGAGCGGAGGTCCTCGGGGCAAGCCGGCCACGAGCCAAGGAATCCCAAACCGATTGCCGGACCAACGCCGAGGACCGCCGACGAAAGGGAGCAAGACCAACTCTATCCAGATCAAAAGCGCGCGCTAGAACGCGCGGCGTCCCTCTTCCCATGAACCCTCGACGGCCAAAATGCTGGCAACGCGATCGCTGCTCTTCAACGCCCTGTTCTACCTGAACCTCGTCGTCCTCATGATCGTCGGCCTGCCGACCATGCTGTTCGGCAGGAAGGCCGTGTTCGCACTCGCCCGCCTATGGGGGGCGATTTCCGTCTGGCTGCTCGAGGCTCTTTGTGGCCTCAAGCTCGAATATCGCGGGGTCGACAACATCCCACCCGGCGCGGTCCTGATCGCCGTCAAGCATCAATCGTTTCTTGAGACCTTCGCACTGCTCAAATATGCGCCCGATTTCGCCATCATTCTCAAGCGCCAACTGACCTACGTGCCGCTTTTCGGCCTCTATCTCATCGTCGCGCAGCAGATTGCGATCGACCGCCGGCGGGGCAGGCAGGCGCTTCAGCAAATCGCCGCCGCCGCCAGGACGGTGTTCGCCGCCGGCCGACAGGTCTTCATTTACCCGGAGGGAACCCGGCGTGTCCCCGGAGCGCCGCCGAAATACAAGCAGGGCGTAAGCGCCCTCTATGCCGAGACGGGCGTCCCTTGCCTGCCGGTGGCCGTCAATACCGGCCTGTTCTGGCGGCGTCGCGGCTTCCTCAGGCGACCAGGCGTCGCGGTGATCGAATATCTGCCGGTCATATCGCCAGGGCTTGACCGCGACTCCTTCAGCGAGCGGCTCGAATCGACAATCGAAACCGCTTGCGCCCGCCTCAACGCGGAAGCGCTCGCAAAGGACCCGTCACTCGCAGCGGTGCTTGCGGACGGCGCGAATATGGACGTTAAAGCGCCGCAAGCCGCTTGACGTAGATCATGATATGTTCTATGTTCGTTCGCTCAATGATCTGAGTGCGGACAATGTCGTCAACTTGCGAGACTATCGCTCCGACGGTCGAGCGGAGGGCAGGCTTGTTCGAGCCGCCCGCGCCGCCGTGGATCGCGCTTTCAGATCATGAGGGCGATCGCCCAAGCGGCGCCGCGCTCGCCGCGCTCGCTGATATGCCGTTCGCATCGCAATTCTGCTCGTGGACGGGCCTATCCGGGCGCCGATATGTCTTTTCGGTCTACACGCCGTCGAGTTGCCCGTCATTTTGCCACGCCGTGCTCGTGGCGGCGGTGCGACACGGCCCCGGCCGGCCCCGCATTGTATCCGTGCGCGACACCGGCGCCTTTCCGGAGCCGGTGGTGGCCCGCGCCCAACGCGAATTTCGAGCCTACGGCTCTGGCCTCGAGTTCCATCTCCATCTGCTCCCGTCATCTTCTGCGGACCGGGCGGCGATCATCGCCGATCTGGCGATCGCGCCAAAATGACGGTGGGCGGCGCTGCTACCGACGACCTCTCAGTTCGGCGCTGAGCCATTCGAGATCGGGATCCCGAACGCCCATCGCGTGGAGATGGTCGTGGGTCTCAAACACATATTCGGCATTGTCCCCCGACTGACCCGTGCCCGCCCGCACGTGGGCCAGCATAGCCTCGCGGTCGAGGCGCCCTGCGTACTGCTCATGGAGGCGGTCGGCGACATAGGTCAGCGCGGGCACGCGATCGCCGCATTCGAGCGTTATCGGCGCGATCCGTTCGAGATAGACGGCCGTTACCTGCTCCCGTTCGCGCAGGTAGCGGAGCGTGGCCTCGCGCAAGGCCTCGTCGACCTCGAACGCGACTCCCTGACATGCGCCGCCCCGATCGAGGCCAAGCACCAGTCCGGGCCGCTCGGGCGAGCCGCGATAAACATGGGAAAAGACGCACAAGCTTCGCCGCCACCCGCGCAGCGTCGCCTTGCATCGACGCACGTAGGCGAATCCCGGCCGCCACATCAGCGACCCGTACCCGAACACCCAGAGGCTCCCGTCGGAAGCCGGCCTGGCCGTCGCGGTCATGAGACCGGTTCGTCCGATTCGGCGGTGCGGCGGCCGAAATCGGGCGCCGCGGTCTCCTGGCCTTCGGCGACAATTCCTAGTCGGATCGCGCGAGTACGGGTGAACAGGGCGAACAGTCCGTCGCCATCGCCGCGGCGGATCATCCGCTGCAGCGCGGTCAGGTCCTCGTTGAACCGGCCGAGCATCTCCAGCACCGCTTCCTTGTTGTGCAGGAAGACGTCGCGCCACATCGTCGGGTCCGACGCGGCGATCCGGGTGAAATCGCGGAAACCGCCGGCCGAGAACTTGATAACCTCCGAGCGGGTGACCTGTTCGAGATCCGCCGCCGTGCCGACAATGTTATAGGCGATGAGATGCGGTACATGGCTGGTGATCGCCAGCACCAGATCGTGATGGGTCGCGCCCATGACCTCGACATGCGATCCCAGCGCTTCCCAGAATGCTTTAACTTTCGTCACCGCCTGTTCGTCCGCCCCCTCGGGCGGCGTGAGAATGCACCACCGGTTCACGAACAGGCTCGCAAATCCGGCGTCTGGTCCGGACTGCTCGGTTCCAGCGACCGGATGCGCCGGAACTAGGCGCGCATGATCCGGCAACACTGCGGCGAGGGTCGAGATCACCGCGCCCTTGACCGACCCGACGTCCGAGACGATCGTCCCCGGCCGTAGCGCCGGCGCAATCGCACGTCCGACCGCCCCATAGGCTCCGACCGGCACAGAGAGGATGACGCAATCGGCGCCGCTCACGGCGCGAGCAAGGTCGTCGGTGACCAAGTCCCCGAGCCCCAAGGCCTTCGCCCGCTCGAGCACTGCGACCGAATGGTCGGCCACGACAATGCCCCGCGCGGCGTTGCGTCGGCGCGCAGCACGGGCAATCGACGAGCCGATCAGCCCGCCGCCCACGATCGCCAATTCGTCGAAGATCGGTTCGGCGAGCGGCGCCCCAAGCCGTTCAATCACCTGCGCCCCGCACGAATTCGGCCAGCGCGGCGACCACGCCCCGGTTCGCCTCCTCGCCGCCGACCGAGAGCCTGAGCGAGTCCGGAAGCCCGTAAGCCGCGACCGCCCGGAGAATGAAGCCCCGCGCGCTCAAGAACGCGTCGGCATCCGCGGCTGTCCGGCCGGACTCCTCGGGAAAGGTCAGGAGCAGGAAATTCCCCACGCTCGGCGTCACTTCGATCCCGAGCTTCGCGATCGCCTCGGCGAGCCAGGACAGCCAGCGCGAATTGTGGGCTATGGCGCGTTCGATATGAGCCACGTCCTCCAGGCTGGCGACGCCTGCGGCCTGCGCCGCGCCATTCAGATTGAAGGGGCCGCGCACGCGATTCAACGCATCGACAAGATGCGCCGACCCGTAGGCCCAGCCAATGCGCAAGCCGGCAAGGCCATGGACCTTCGAGAACGTTCGCGTCATCACGACGTTGTCCAAAGTCGAAGCGAGCTCGATGCCCGCAGCATAATCGTTGCGGGTGACGTATTCAGCGTAAGCCGCGTCGATCACGAGCAGCGTATGGGGCGGCAGCCCGGCGTGCAGCCGCTTTACCTCGGAAAAGGGGATGTAAGTCCCGGTCGGATTGCTCGGATTGGCGAGATAGACGATCTTCGTGCGCGCTGCGACCTTGGCCAGAATCGCATCCACGCTCGCCGTCCTGTCGGTCTCTTGCGCCACGACAGGAACCCCGCCCGCAGCGCGAATGCAGATCGGATAGGTCAGAAAGCCGTATTGGCTATAGAGGCCCTCATCGCCGGGATGAATAAACACGTGCGCCAGGAGGGCAAGCAGCTCATCGGAGCCGTTGCCGCAGATGATCCGCGCAGGGTCGAGGCCGTAGCGGCGCCCGATGGCCTCCCGAAGCGCTGTCGACGCTCCGTCGGGATAGAGCTCAAGACCGCCGGCCAACGCCCGCACAGCCTCGACCGCCTTCGGAGACGGGCCGAGGGGAGATTCGTTGGACGAGAGCTTATGGACCTTCGCCACGCCGGCTACCCGGCTCTTGCCCGGCACATAGGGGTCGATCGCCAGGATTTCAGGGCGTGGCTGAGGCTTATGGACAGAGTGGGTCGTCATGGCGGGTTCGATTAGCCTCAATTCGCGCGCTTGCGCAACGCCGCGGCGTCGAACCGTTCGGCGTGGGCGCCAACCTCGGAGGCCCGCACGTCGGCGCCGCCGGCCGAGCGAAGCGCCTGGGTCACCGCGTCGGCCGCGATGTCTCCCGGGCGCGCCACCAGAAGGGCAAGCCCCGCCCCATCAGCGGCCGAGCCGATCACTTCGGCGCCGATTTCGTGCAACGCCCGCGGAAGGTCGGCCCGCCAGCGGTCGAGCGTGATCGACTCGAGCACGACCTCACGCGCGGCTCCGTCGACCAGCGGTTTGGAGATGACGAACACCGGAAGACCCGCGGGATGATCGGCGCGCTCCACGAACGGCAGCCGGGCGATGATCTTCGGCTCGTCCGGCGGGGCGAGGCGCGTCCACCACGCGCCGGCCCCCGGACCGCCATTCAGTGCAAACATGCCGAGATCGCCGGTCGACCCGCCCACCGCCCCTATCACATCCGCCGCGCCGAAATGCGGTACGCACGGAACCGTGAAACCGAAATGAAACCGCGCCGAGTTGCGCATTCTCGCGTCGTCGCCAGAAACATCGATGTGCACGCTGTAGGGCGCCTGAACATAGGTGAAGGTCGAGATGATGACCCGCCAGATGCTTTCGACCGTATCGAGCGGGAGCCTCCCGCGATGCCGCTCGGCGATGGCGCGCATCATCGAGGCCTCGCGAGCCGGACGGAACGCCGAACCCCCTCCCTGACGCGTTTTGATCTCGATCAATTGGTCAATGACGCGTCCCCGCTCGATCAGAAGCTTATGCATCTCCGCATCAATGCGGTCGATTTCAACTCTGAGGTCGGCGAGCGTCGGCTTCGGCGGCTGGGACAAGGGGGCGACCCTCTCCTTTGCGCGGTCCTGGTTGAAAGTCCGGTCAGGCCAGAGCTCCGAGCCAGATCGGCTTTAGGTGTTCATCGATTCGAAGAAGTTTGCGTTGGTCTTGGTCTCGCGCAGCTTGCCGAGCAGGAACTCGATCGCGTCAACCGTCCCCATCGGATTGAGGATCCGCCGGAGAACATACATTTTCTTGAGAATGTCGGGCGGCACGAGCAATTCCTCCTTCCGGGTCCCGGACCTGGTGATGTCCATGGACGGGAAGGTGCGCTTGTCGGCGACTTTGCGATCGAGGATGATTTCCGAGTTGCCGGTGCCCTTGAACTCTTCGAAAATGACTTCGTCCATGCGCGAGCCGGTATCGATGAGGGCGGTCGCGATGATCGTGAGCGAGCCGCCCTCCTCGATATTCCTCGCCGCGCCAAAAAATCGCTTCGGCCGTTGCAGCGCGTTGGCGTCGACGCCGCCGGTCAGGACTTTTCCGGACGAGGGGACGACTGTGTTGTATGCGCGCCCGAGCCGAGTGATCGAGTTGAGCAGGATGACGACGTCCCGCCCATGCTCGACCAGCCTCTTGGCCTTCTCGATCACCATCTCGGCAACCTGAACGTGACGGACCGCGGGCTCGTCGAAGGTCGACGACACCACCTCGCCCTTCACTGACCGCTGCATGTCAGTCACTTCTTCCGGGCGCTCGTCGATCAGAAGGACGATCAAATAGCATTCCGGATGATTGGCGGTGACCGACTGCGCGATGTTCTGCAAGAGCACGGTCTTGCCGGTGCGCGGCGGCGCGACGATGAGGGCGCGTTGCCCCTTGCCGATGGGCGCAACGATATCGATGACCCGCGCCGACATATCCTTGCGGGTCGGATCTTCGACCTCGAGGCGCAAGCGTTCGTCGGGATAGAGCGGCGTCAGGTTGTCGAAGTGGACCTTGTGCCGGGTCTTTTCCGGGTCCTCGAAATTGATACCGTTGCATTTGAGCAGCGCGAAATAGCGTTCACCTTCCTTGGGGCTCCGGATCACGCCTTCGACCGTGTCGCCCGTTCGCAGCCCCAAGCGCCTGATCTGCGACGGCGAGACATAGATGTCGTCGGGACCGGGAAGATAGTTGGCGTCGGCCGAGCGCAGGAAAGCAAATCCATCCTGCAAAATCTCGACCACGCCCTCACCGATGATCTCCACGTCGACGCTGGCGAGCTGTTTGAGAATTGCGAACATCAACTCCTGCTTGCGCATAGTTGAAGCGTTCTCGACATCGTTCTCCTCGGCGAACGCCAGGAGCTCGGTGGGAGATTTCTGCTTTAATTCCTTGAGTTTCATTTCCCGCATTGGCGGACCTTACTCTCGGACTTCCGGGCTCGCGGGCCCGCAAAGTCGTTAGACGTGATGGAAGATGGCGCTGACGTTTCGACGCGGCGATGAGTTGTGTCAGGCTGCCGCGACGAAGAGTCGGATCGGGCGATCCAGCGCCGCAAGGAACCCGCCTTGACGGGTGGCGCCGCTTCATAGTCGCGTTTGCAGAAATATTCAACGGCCTTTTGCTTTGCCAGGCGCTCAGGGCTCCAAAAGGCCTAAAAAGGCTTCACCACGGCCAGAACCACGACCAGAACCATGAGGAATGTCGGAACCTCGTTCAAGATGCGATAGAACCCGGCCGGCCGAACATTGGCGTCGGCTGCGAAAGTGCGAACGCAGCGGGCAAAGAAGCCGTGCAGCCCGGCAAGACCTAAGACGAGGACGAATTTGGCTTGGAGCCAGGGCGCCTGCCAATATCCGGTGAGGAAGGCAAGCGTAATTCCGGTGAGGAATACTAGAATCATTGACGGGTTGATGATCGCCCTGAGGAGCCGCCGCTCCATCACCTTGAAGGTCTCGGAAAGCGCCGAGCCTTTGGGGGCCTCGGCGTGATAAACGAATATCCGGGGTAGATATAGCATGCCCGCCATCCAGGCGATGACGGCGATAACGTGCAGAGCCTTAATCCAGAGAACCATATGAGAGTTTCGACCTGCCTCAAACAGCCGTTGGAATTATGCGCTGGACCAATCCGGCGCAAGTCGGGGCCGTTTTTCTCGAATAAATACAAAAATGAATCCGGAATTGATTCTTATTCTTAGCCGCTCCGTTTGAACACAATCGGCGCTATCCAAGAATGCGGCAGTGGACCGAAGGCCGCGAAGGGGCAAAGGCTCCGGCGGGCGGCCCGCGAAATTAACGAATCGATAAGAATTCCTGAGACATCGTAAATATCAATTCAATAACGCTATATATTATCCCCGGAATTCATACCGATCTTTGCGATCGCCGAAAATCTGTCCCGGCCCGCCAGCCTGTGAATCCATCCGGCGCGCTTGCCGCCATTGCCCGGTAGCTCAAGCGAAACGGTCTCGGCTATCCACGCCTGTCCACAAGGACCGCGGCCGGTTATAAGCAGCCGGGTTTTTTCGTGGGGCCGCGATTGGGCCGCAGTTACTTCCATCTCCACCTGATCTCGGATTCGACCGGCGAGACGCTGATCGCCGCTTCGCGAGCGGCTTCCGCGCAATATCAGGGGGTCGCCTCAATCGAGCATGTCTATCCGCTGGTGCGCACTCCAGCGCAGCTCGATCGCGTGATTGCCGAAATCGAGAATGCGCCCGGAATTGTCCTCTTTACTCTGGTGGACTCCGACCTCTCGAAAAGGCTCGAAGAAGGCTGCGCTGCATCCGGGTCGCCGTGCCTGTCGGTCTTGGCGCCGATCCTGACGTTGTTCAAATCCTACCTCGGCCAGAATTCGACGCCGCGAGCCGGGGCGCAACATATGCTCAACGCCGAGTATTTCAAACGCATCGACGCGCTCAATTTCAGCATGTTGAGCGACGACGGTCAGGCCTCGGAAAATCTCGACAATGCCGATATTGTCCTCCTTGGGGTGAGCCGCACCTCGAAGACGCCGACCAGCATCTATCTGGCGAATCGCGGCTATAAGACCGCCAACGTCCCGTGCGTGCCCCATGTGCCGCTGCCAAGAACCCTCGACCATCTCCGCCGGCCGCTGATTGTCGGCCTCATCGCTTCCGCCGACCGAATCGTACAAATCCGGCAGAATCGCCTTCTGTCGCTCAATGCCGATTCGGAGACCGAATACGTCGATCGCACCGCGGTCGCGGAGGAGGTCGCGGCGTCGCGCCGGCTGTTCGCTGAACGGGGCTGGCCGACGATCGACGTGACGCGGCGGTCGATCGAAGAGACTGCGGCGGCGGTGCTCGATCTCTACCGCGCGCATCGGCTCAAGTTCATCGCCGACGGGTGACGGCGATGCGGAAGGCTCGAGGTTCAGGGCCGGGGCCAGCGCGCTCGCGCTCGCTGTGGCGCGCGGCTGAGCCATTGATTCTGGCGTCGAAGAGTCCTGGCCGCCGGGCGCTCCTGTCGGCTGTCGGGCTTGACGCGGAGGTCGCCGCCGCCGAGGTCGACGAGAGGGCCCTCGAAGACCAGCATCTCGCGCACGGCGGTTCGCTCGAGAGTCTCGCCCGCGAACTCGCGCGAGCGAAGGCGCTCGCCGTCAGCGCGGTCCGGCCGGAGGCCTATTGCTTGGGCGCGGACCAGACGCTCACGCTCGAGGGAAGGATCCTCCACAAAGCCAGCGATCTCGACGAGGCGCACCGATCGCTCGCCGCGCTCTCGGGCAAAACGCATCGCCTGACCTCCGCATTTTGCGTCGCCCGGGCGGGGCAGGCGATGGTTGTCGACAGCGATCACGCGGACCTCACGATCCGCACGCTCGATCCGGAAGCGATCTGGCGGTATCTCAATTGGGCCGGGCCGGCGGCGCTCAAGTCAGTCGGCGGCTATCAGGTCGAGGGTCTCGGCGCCCACCTCATGGATCGCATCGAAGGCGAGCATTCCGTCGTTCTCGGATTGCCGATGCTCAGGCTCCTGGCCTGGCTGCGGCGCGAAAGCCTGATCTCGCTATGATCAAACCTGATTCGCCTCGCGCTGGGGTGGCGGGCTGGCCGGTGGACCACTCCCGATCACCCACGATTTATCGGTACTGGCTGAACGAGCTCGGCATTCCGGGAAGTTACGAGAGATTTGCCGTCCGGCCGGGAGAATTCCGCCCATTCGCGCTCACGATCGGCCGGGAAGAGCTCGTCGGCGCCAATGTGACGGCGCCTCACAAGGAAGTCGCCTTCAGCCTCTGTGACCGGCGGACGGAGGTTGCAGAGGCGCTCGGGGCGGTCAACACGCTGTGGCGGCAGGACGGGCTTCTCTGGGGCGACAACACCGACGTCGCCGGTTTTCTGGCCAATATGGACGAAAGCGCTCCGGGCTGGGCGGCGCAAGCAAAACTTGCCGTCGTGATCGGCGCAGGCGGTGCCGCGAGGGCGATCATCTACGCTCTGAAGTCGCGTGGGTTCGCGCGCATCGCGGTGGTCAACCGAACGCAGAGTTGAGCCGAGGCTTTGGCTGCGCATTTCGGCGGCCCGACCCGGGCGACGCCTTGGTCCCGTCTGAGGGCGGATCTGCGCGAGGCGGATCTGCTCGTCAACACGAGCGTGCTCGGCATGGCCGGCCAGCCGCCGCTCGCCGTCGATCTGAGACCGCTCCCTGACCAGGCTGTCGTCGCCGACATCGTTTATGTTCCGTTGTCCACCCCGCTCATCGAGGCTGCGAGGGCGCGCGGCTTGCGCGCCGCGGAGGGGTTGGGCATGCTGCTCCACCAGGCGGCGCCCGGATTCGCCCGCTGGTTTGGAGCGCGCCCGACGGTTACGCCGGCGTTGCGGGCCCTGGTCGAGGCGGAGGTCCTGGCGCACGTGGAGGCGCGGTGATCGTCGTTGGACTGACCGGCTCGATCGCGATGGGGAAATCGACCGTCGCGGCAATGTTCGCCGAGTGTGGCGTCCCGACGTTCGACGCCGACGGCGCCGTTCGGGAGTTTTATGCCGGCGAGGGGGCAAAATCAATCGAATCGGCCTTTCCAGGCGTCATGGTCGAGGGGAAGATCGACCGTGAGCGCCTCGGAGCGCGCGTATTGGGTGATGCGGATGCGCTGCAGCGGCTCGAAGGCCTGGTGCACCCAGCGGTGGCAAAGGCGCGAATCCACTTCCTCGAGGGCGCGGCGGCGCAGGGCCGACGGATGGCGATCGTCGACGTGCCGCTGCTGGTTGAGACTGGCGGCCATTCGGACGTCGATGTTGTGATTGTGGTCAGCGCGCCCGAATCTGTCCAGCGCGCGCGCGCCATGGCGCGCCAAGGCATGACCGAGGCCAAACTCGAGGCCGTCCTGGCGCGCCAGGCGTCGGACGCCGAAAAGCGCCGCCGGGCCCATTTCATCATCGACACGCGCGGCGCACACGATTCGACCCGCGCCGTCGTCGGTCAATTCATGCGCGCAGCCGCTGCGCTCACCAAAGGTTGACGACTCCATGCGTGAAATCGTGCTCGACACGGAAACGACAGGCCTGAACCCCGAGGAGGGGCACCGGGTGCTGGAAATCGGCGCAATCGAAATCGTTCACCAGGTCGTGACCGGAAGGGTCTTCCACAGGTTGATCAATCCCGAACGCGACGTTCCTCAAGATGCCGCGCGAGTCCATGGCCACACCATCGCCACCCTGAAGGACAAGCCGGTCTTCGCCAGCGTCGTCGACGAATTTCTCGACTTCGTCGGCGATTCCGCGCTCGTCATCCACAATGCCGAATTCGATATGCGGTTCGTCAACGCGGAGCTGGCGAGGCTCGGCCGTGAGCCGATCGGCATGGACCGCGTGGTCGACACGCTCGTGCTCGCGCGAAGAAAGCATCCCGGACAACCGAACAGCCTCGACGCTCTATGCGATCGCTATCGCATCGATCGCGCGCGACGGATCAGGCACGGCGCGCTGCTCGATGCGGAAATTCTCGTCGAAATCTATTGCGAGCTCAGCGGAGGCCGACAGCGTTCGCTCGCCTTCGGGGACGCTCAAGGACTTGCCGGTCAGTTCTCCGTCGCGCTTTTTCCTCGCTTGGGCGAGCGGCTGCGCAGACAGTTTCAGATCGAACGTGCGGAGGAGGCCGCTCACGTCCAATATATCCAAACTCTCGGCGACGATGCGATCTGGTTTCGTTACCTGCCCCGGCCCGTCTGATCTCCGTCGCCGGCGAAAGGATCAGGCGGATTGCTGCTGCGGCTGACCGCCGGCAGCGGCCAAACGCTGTAGATATAGCGCGTGAAAATCGATCGGGTCGATGTAGAGCGGCGGATAAGAGCCGCCACGCACCGCATCGGCAATGATCTGGCGCGCGAACGGGAACAGTAGTCGTGGCCCTTCGATCATGACCACCGGCTGGATCTGTTCCGGCGCGAAGTTCTCGACCCGGAAAACGCCTGCGTAGTTAAGCTCGAACTTGAACATCGTGTCCGCGCCCTGCCCAGCCCCGCCCTCCAGCATGAGGCTCACCTCGAAGTCCGACGGGGCGAGCTGGCGCGCGTTCACGTTGATCTGAATCGAGATGTTGGGAGCCGTCTGCTGGGGGCCCAGGGTTCGGGGCGCGTTGGGATTTTCGAACGACAAATCCTTCGTATACTGGGCGAGAACCGAGAATTTCGGGCCGGTCTGTGGCGCTTCGGCGCCGTTGCCGTTTTGATCAGGCATCGTAAACTGCTCCCTATACCGCCAGATCGAACGCCCGTGGCGGTCGTCGGGGCGACCCAAACGCGATTTGGCGTCGCCTAGCATGGCCCTCATGGGCAAACAAGCGCGCCGCGGGTGGGGACAATCATCGCTCAGCGCTGATCCGCTTGAACAGGACCAAGTCGGCGTAGCCGTCGGGCGCAAGGCCATTGCGCTCCTGATAAACCCGAACGGCTGCATGCAGCGCATCGCCGATCTTGCCATCGACCTTGCCGACGTCGTAGCCCATTTTCTTGAGTTTCGCCTGAAGCGTCTGGGTTTGGACCGCCGTCAGCGGTCGGTCGGTCGGCCACGGAGCGGCCAGCCCCCCGCCGCCCCTCACAGCGTCGCCGAGCAAGGCCACCGACAGGGCGTAAGCGGTTGAATTGTTGTACGTTTTGATCACGTCGAAATTGCTGGTGACCAGGAACACCGGACCCTTGAGACCAGCAGGGATCATGAGCCGACCTTCGCCTTTCTCCGGCCAGGGCGACCGGTCAGCTCTTCTGACGCCGCGGGCGGCGAAGGATGAGAATGGCGCGGGCGATGTCGAGTTGGCATTCGTCAGGACGAAACCGGGCGGCAACGCGACCTCGAAGCCCCAGGGCAGGCCCGTGGCCCAGCCGTGCTTGGCCAGATAATTCGCTGTCGAGCCGATGGCGTCGGCGTCGTGGGTCCAAACGTCCCGTCGGCCGCCCTCGTCGAAATCAATGGCGTAGGCGAGATAGCTCGACGGCATGAACTGCGTCTGTCCCATCGCGCCCGCCCACGAGCCGACCATCTCGCTCGGAGCAACGCCACCCTGTTCGAGGATGACTAAGGCGGAAAGCAGTTCGTCACGGAAGTAGTCGCCGCGAAAGCGGACATAAGCGAGGCTCGCCAGCGCCCCAACCACGTTGTACGATCCGAGATAGTCGCCGAAATCGGTCTCGAGGCCCCAGACGCCCAGAATCACGGACTCATCGACGCCGTACGCCTCCCTGGCTTTGTCGAGCCAGGCGCTCGCCGCGCCCGCCTTGGCGCGGCCGCGCTCGATTCGATCGGCCGAAACCGCGCTGGCGACATAGTCCGAGATTGGACGCACAAACTCCGGTTGCGCTTCCGTCATTGCCACCACCTTCGGGTCGAAGGAAACCCCCGCAAAGGCCGCGTCGAAAGTCCGGCGCGAAACTCCGCGCTCTTCGGCCGATGGCCAGAGCGAGGCAACGAACTCGCGGAACGGGTCGCGATGGGAATGGACCGGCCGTCTCACTGCGGCGCTCGCCGACACTACGAGGCTCGTTAAGCCAAGCGCGACAGCGCAGATGCGCAAGAGCTTCAAAACGACTGCTTGCGCGCGCCGTCCGGACCGGTCGGAATCGCCAGCGTCAACTCTTGAGCTCATCGGGACGGGGCATTGAGATGATATTGTAGCCGGCGTCGACGAAATGCACTTCACCCGTCACGCCGTCCGAAAGCGAGGAGAGCAGATAAAGCGCGGCGCCGCCGACATTCTCGATCGTCACCGTGCGCCGAAGCGGGGAATGGGCGCGCTGGAAATTGAACATGAAGCGCGCGTCGGCGATCCCCGCGCCGGCCAAAGTGCGGATCGGGCCGGCGGAAATCGCGTTGACACGAATGTTCTCAGGGCCGAAGTCCGCGGCCAGATAACGCACGCTCGCCTCCAACGCCGCCTTGGCGACCCCCATCACGTTATAGTTTGGCACGACGCGCGTCGCGCCGCCGAAGGTCAGCGTCAGCATGGCGCCTCCCGAGGGCATCATATTGGCGGCGCGTTTGGCGACCTCGGTGAATGAGAACGCCGATATGACCATCGTCCGGACGAAATTCTCGCGGCTCGTATCTGCATAGCGGCCTTTTAGCTCATTGCGATCGGAAAACCCGATGCAATGAACCAGAAAATCGAGGCCGCCCCACGCCTTGCCGAGCGTGGCAAGAACCGCGTCGACGGAGGCCAGATCCTCGACGTCGCAGGGAAGAACATGCTGTGAGCCAACCGCCTCGGCAAGCGGCGCGACCCGCTTGCCGAGCGCGTCGCTCTGGTAGGTGAAGGCGAGTTCCGCCCCTTCCCCCGCCAGCGCCTGGGCTATCCCCCAGGCGATCGAATGATCGTTGGCGACCCCCATCACGAGGCCGCGTTTGCCGCTCATCAAGCTGGGCCTCATGGCATGCTCATCGTTCGAATGTGCGGGACCGATTGGAGAAGGCGCGCGGCCGTCGGTTCGCGCCCGTCGCGCGGCGCCGAGAGGTCACGGGATTCAGGCGTCCACGTGCTTGAACACGAGCGTGGCGTTGGTGCCGCCAAAACCGAACGAGTTCGACAGCGCCGATCTCAGTTTGACGTTGTCGCGCCGCTTGCGCACGATCGGCATGTCCGAAAAGGCGGGGTCGAGTTCGTCGATATGCGCGCTTTGGCAGATGAAGCCGTTCTGCATCATCAGGAGGGAATAAATCGCCTCGTGCACGCCGGTGGCGCCTTGGGAGTGGCCGGTCAAGGATTTGGTCGCCGAGATCGGCGGGCACGTTTCGCCCGCGCCGAAGACTTGGCGTATCGCCTCGATCTCTTTCAGGTCGCCGACCAGGGTCGAAGTCGCATGCGGATTGATGTAGTCGATCGGGACCTTGACCCGCTTCAGAGCCTGGCGCATGCACCGCGCGGCGCCCTCGCCCGAAGGCGCGACCATGTCGTGCCCATCCGAAGTGGCGCCGTAGCCCACAATCTCACCGTAGATCCTCGCGCCCCGTGCCCGTGCCCGCTCGTGCTCTTCAAGCACGACGACACCCGCTCCGGCGGAAATGACAAAGCCATCCCGGTTCCTGTCGTAAGCGCGAGACGCCCGCGACGGGACGCCGTTGTAGGCGGAAGAGAGGGCGCCCATCGCGTCGAACAGCACCGACAACGTCCAGTCTAGCTCTTCGCAGCCCCCGGCGAACATCACGTCCTGCTTGTCGTTGAGGATGTGCTCATAGGCTGCGCCGATGCAGTGATTGGAAGTGGCGCAGGCGGAGGAGATGGAATAGCTGACGCCCTTGATCTTGAACCAAGTCGAGAGCGTCGCCGACGCGGTCGAGGACATGGACTTCGGCACCGCGAACGGTCCGACGCGTTTGGGGCCTTTGGCGCGAGCGATGTCGGCGGCCTCGACGATCGCCCGGGTCGACGGGCCGCCCGATCCCATGATCAGGCCGGTCCGCTCATGGGAGACCTCGTCGGGCGCGAGGCCGCTGTCGATGATCGCCTGGTCCATCGCGACATGGTTCCACGCCGTGCCGCCACCGTGGAAGCGCATCGCCCGGCGATCGACGATCTCTTCGGGGCGGAGCGTCGGCGCTCCGTGGACCTGGGAGCGAAAGCCAAGCTCAGCAAGTCGTTCGGCTCGCGTGATTCCCGATTTGCCGTCGTGAAGACTGGCTGTCACTTCCTGGGTGTTGTTGCCGATCGAGGACACGATGCCCATGCCGGTGACGACAACGCGCCTCATCCTTTCGTCTCCACCGTTGCCCCGCTGAACTCCGATTGGCTAGGCCAAGCCCGCGTTCGAAGGGCTGAACAGGCCGACGCGGATATCCTTCACGTCATAGATCCGTCGGCCGTCGCCCTCTAGCCAGCCGTCTGAGACGCCCAGGATCAACTTGCCCTTGAAGACGCGCTTGACGTCTACGCCGTAGACGACCCTTTTTATCGTCGGCAGGACTTGGTCGGCGAACTTGACTTCCCCGACTCCGAGCGCGCGGCCCCGGCCCGGCAGGCCAAGCCAGCCGAGGAAGAATCCGGTCAATTGCCACAGGGCATCCAGACCGAGACACCCAGGCATCACCGGATCGCCCTTGAAATGGCAACTGAAGAACCAGAGGTCCGGTTTGATTTCCAACTCTGCGCGGACCTCGCCCTTACCGTTGGGCCCGCCCGTTTCGGAGATCGCGCTGATCCGGTCGAACATCAACATCGGCGGCAAAGGCAGTTGCGCATTGCCTGGTCCGAACAATTCTCCACGACCGCAGGCGATGAGGTCCTCGTAGCTGAAACTCGTCGGCCGTCCAATCATCTTGCGCGGTCTAACCCTGGGATCGCGCGACGCGCGGAAGCTCAAGCCGGCTTGGTAACACAGGCGCCCGCTTATCGAAAGCGTCACCCCGGCCACCGGCATTTCGCCTTGGAATGGGCCGGTCATCGGCCCCAAGCTTGGGAAGACCTTATTGCGAACTCAAACGAGTATCGGCGGGGGCCCTGCGGCGAAAGCGGTCAGTTCGGCGGAAAGTCCGCCGAGGCGATGACGCCTTCGCTGGTCAGCACTGTCCATCGCCCGCCCCTGAACTCGATGCGTTCCACCCGCCCGGCGCCCGGGAGAAAATCACCCCGCCGCACCTCCTGCTCGCCAAAGCGCCCACCAATGAGCGCGACGTCGCTTCGAGCGTCGAGGACGATATAGCCGCGCAGCAGTGGCTTCGGCCGCTCAACCGACCCCGTCGTTTCCATTGAAACGGGGCCGACGAACTTGGGCGGGGCCGGCGGTTGCTCCGCTTGCGCGGTCTGAGAGGGAGCCGAGATCGGCGCGACGATTTTCTTCTCGAGCCTGTCGACGCGTCCGGCAAGCTCAGCGGTCAACGTGCTTCCTTCGTGGTCCATGCGCTCGCTGAGCTTGTTGACTTTCGCGCTCTCGTCATTGTCCAGCTTGTCGACGCGCTGGGCGAGCAGAGCCAGGGCCGAATTGAACTCGCGAGAGGAAACGGCCGTGGACTTCATGTCGCCGACCGACTGGCGCAAATCGGACAATTCGTCATGCGACTTGGCGGCGTCGATGGCGTCGAGACGCACCTTCAGCGACCTGATCGTCTGGGCAAGGGACTGGGTCTCCCTTCCGCGCTCGGCAAGGATGCCGGCCTGCTGGCGGTCCTCCCAGACCAGCGCCCCCGCGACCCCGACCACAACGGCGATCGCGGCGGCGGCGGCCAGCGCGAACCGCGACGAAGACAGCCTGTCCGACGGCAGGGGCGCCTGCGGCCCCGGCTTAGATTCGGCTTTTGGACGAGCGGCTACGAGAACGAGTTCGCGCGAGCGGCTCCCCGGCGGGGCGTCCCCCGACGCGTGACCGACGCTCAAATCCCTGCTTTCGCTCATCAACCGACATCCGCGCGACGAAGTGTCGGCTTCATTCTCCGCCAACGGGATTAATGAACTGTTGACCAATTGGTCGCGGGCTGGGAAATTTCCTGCGCTCGAACAGCGGGTGACAGAAAACGCGCGCGGCCGTCTCGTCGCCGGTGCGGTCGCGATTTGTCGCGCCCCAAGATCTAGAGGCGGAACTTACGACAAGGCGCTAAGCCTCAGCCCTGCGGCGTCGGCGCGAATGCGGTCGATCATGGCGCGAACCCCATTGGAGCGCTGCGGCGTCAGGTGCTGCTCGAGGCCGAGCCCTCGAAAGGCGCCTTGCGCGTCAACGGCGAGGATCTCTTCGGGCGTTCGATCAGAAAAAAGCGCGATTGCGATTGCGATCAGACCACGCACCAAGTGGGAATCGCTATCGCCGCGATAGCGCAGGATCGTCCGGCCGTCGCCATTCGCCGTCGGCGCGCATTCCAGCCACACCTGGCTGACGCAGCCCCTGACCTTGTTCACGTCGTTGTGCGCGGCCGCGCTCAGCGGCTCGAGCGTATGACCCAGCTCGATGACGTAGCGATATCGATCCTCCCAATCGTCGAGGGAGGCGAAATCGTCGCGTATGGCGTCGATCGCCGACAAGAGAGCTCCGTCACGTTTGTCTGTCCGGAGATCTTATATGGTTAGCCGCGGCCGGTCGAACAGCGCCCTCTCGGCCGGATTTCTCCCGCGAGACCCGTCGCGACGGCGGGTCGGTCGGGTCCTTTCCTGCCGGAGCGCCGATCAAGCCCGCGGGCGTGGGGCGAAGGCAGTTGGGCGCGCAGAGCGTCGCGGCGGCCTGCACGGCCGACTTCCAGCCATCCTGGTTGTGAGGGATCACGGCGCTGGCGAAGCCTTCCAGGGACGAACCAACCGCAAGCGGCGTCCCGGTCGCCGTTGGCGCGGGAGCGGTAATGGCCCCCGACTCGAACGGCATGGCGCTATAGACCAGTCCGAGCCAAAACACGCTTTTCGCCACGAATCCCATGGCCGCCCCCAGCGATCCCGATCATCGCTCGGGGGAGTATGGGTCAGGGACGCTAACGATCCGTCGAATGACGCGCTCGCGTTGGAGGTTCCGGATCAATACTTCGTTAGGAATCGGCAAGGCCCGCGGCAACGAAACGTAAACCATAGCGGCAAGGCCCGACCGTTCCGGCGCGACGCGGCGCGGCGCGTGGTCGAGGACTTAGGATTGATTTAATTTGCTGCTGCAATCTTAAGGAAATGGCTTGAGCCCATGGTCTTTCGAATTCCAGGCAGGACTGACGGGACCGCAGTCTAAGGAGAGCAAAATTGGCTTTGGCTCTGTCGCGCATCCGACCCGGTTCGGTTCCGCTCCGCGGACCTCCTCAACATTCCGCCGGCAAGACCCTTCGGCAGAGGCTGGCTTGGCGCCCGAAGGCCGAGCACGCGCGTCTTTATCTCGCAGCGGGCCTAGCGATCGCTCTCATCGGCATCGCCGTCAACGCGCTTCTCTTTCAGCACGAGCGTCGTCCCGCCCCGCTTTTCGGATCGCTGCTCACGTCCTTCTCGTCCCCCACCCCCAGTCGGCCGCCGTCCGCGCCTCCCGTCGCAAGGCCCGCGAGCCCGGAGCATGACGCTTCGCCCGCGCCGATCCCCGCCGCTCTTCCGCCCGCGCGGCCGGCGGAGGCCGCCGATGGCTCCTCTTCAGCCCCCTCCGATCCGATTACGGATCTCTTGCGGGGAGAGACCCGCGTCGATGGATCGCATCTCGTTCTGGCCGCCCAGACCGCGCTGGCGAAGCTTGGCTACCCGGTGAAGCCGGACGGGAATGACGGCGCCGCGACCCAGCAGGCCCTGCGAGATTACGAACGGGCCCATGGCCTGCCGCCTTCGACCGAAATCACCCCGCGACTCGTCAAACAGCTGACTCAGGCCGCGCGCGCCGGCGGACACTGAACCGGGTTGCGCCTGCGCTCCGACATCTGGGTCGCCGCCTACTTGCGCCGATGCGGAGTGGAAGGGGCGAACGCGGCGCTTCGCCGCCGCGGCGCCGCCGAAGCGGGCGCCATTTTCGTCAAGGTCGATCACCTCGATGGTCGCGCGACCCTCTACGGGCCAGCGCCCCAGTCCGTGGCCGCCGAGCTTGGCCCAGGCGTCGAGCGGGTTTTTGCCCCGGCGCATGGCGGGGACAGCATCGGTTCGGCTGAGGCGGAGGAACGGCTCAAACGCGAGATCGCGTTCGATCCGGATCTTTGGATCGTCGAGGTTGAAAAGGCCCCGCTTGGCGCGTGGCTCGATCTCGCGCCCTGACCGGCATGCCTGCGTGCGCCATCGGCCCCGAGAATTGCAAGCGCTCGCTCGCCGTTGTCGCTTCGCAATATAATGAGGAGTGGACAGGATATTGGGCGGGCGCGGGCGGAAGCCTCGAGGCGCAAATATACTTTAAGCTGGCTCCGATAATGTTTTGTACGCCCTTATGCACGACTTAACCACTAGCTTAACTTCGATAACCCGGACCATTTGTCGAGATGCGAATTAACTAGGTTGAAAGCCGGGCCGGGATACTTTCCGTCTGTGTCGGGCGGCAATTAGAACCGAGTTCGCCGCTGGATAGTTTTCGCAGCAGGAGCAGAGAATGTTCAAGTCCTTGAAGAACTTCGCCGCCAATGAGTTGGGGGCCACCGCGATCGAATATGCGCTGATCGCCTCTCTCATCGCCGTCTTCATCATCACCGCAGTGTCAACCGTCGGCACGAAGGTCAGCACGGTGTTCACGGAAATCGGCAACACCCTCAAGTAAGGCGCTTCCGCCGCCGACGGTTCCTTCGCGCCGGCGCGCCTCACGTCTCGCCGGCGCGAACCCCCGCTCCGGCGATCCCGCGCGGATCGGCGAGGGGGCGGGCGCCCGCCGTCCATCGCCGGTCAAAACACTTTTCCCGAGACCGGGAACATTCAATGGCATCGACGCTTCTCCACCTTTCCGCGCTCATCTTTTTTCCCGCGCTCATGGCCCTTTCGGCGTCGATGGACCTGTTGACCTTCACCATCCCCAATCGAATTCTGCGTCAGCCTCGCGCTTGGCTATCTCATCCTCGCGGCGCCGCTCGGCGTTCCTGCGGCGGATATCCTTCTCAATATGTCTTGCGCCTTGGCGGTCCTTGCGCTGGCGTTCGTCATGTTCAGTCTCGGCTGGGTCGGCGGCGGGGACGCCAAACTTGCGGCGGCGACCGCCGTATGGCTCGGCTGGAGCTCAATTCTCGACTACGGCCTCGCCGCCGCGATCTGCGGCGGCCTGTTGACGTTCGTCATCTTGGGCGCGCGCATGGCGCCGCTGCCCGCCGTGCTTGCACGTTTCGCCTGGGTCGCGCGGCTGCACGACTGCAAATCCGGAGTGCCGTACGGGATCGCATTGGCGGCGGCTGGATTGATGCAATATCCCGCCTCGGGCATCTGGACGGCGGCAGTCTAGAAAGGCGCGCCGATCGATTTCCTCCCGCCCATCTCCGCCGGGTCAGGCCTGCTGGCCCTCGAGCGCCGCGATGAACGTTCAGAGAGGCCAGCATAAAGTTCAAAAACTTGAGCACGACCTCTTCTCTGAGCTTTGCTAATCATAGGAGAGTCCAGCGAAAGATCGGAAGGTTCCCCTACGGAATATCATGGAACTAACGTAATTGATTTCGTCAAATCGTATCTCGTCGGGAAGGCATTTTCATACGTTAATAGCCAATTCGATACTTTCAATTAACCGTACTTTGACGATTGCGATGGCTAAATCCCGCCGGGTGCGGGTCGGCGTTTGAAGGGCCGTCGTTTCATGAACCGGAAGCTGATCATTGTCGGGGCCATCGCAGTTCTGGCGTTCGGGGCGACCTATATCTTCCTTGGCAGCGCCCCCAACTCGGCGCCGAGCCCATCAGCCGCGGCGCCGCCGAAAGTCGACCTCGAGCAAGTTCTGGTGGCCGCCCAGGATCTGCCAATGGGAACGGTGGTCAACGACACCGCGACATCCTGGCAGCCCTGGCCGAAGGCCGCAGTCTCGGAATTCATGATCACCAAGTCGGTCAGGCCGGATGCGCTCCAGGATGTGGTCGGCGCCATGACGCGGGTCGCGTTCATCCGCGGCGAGCCGATTCGGCATGACAAGCTCGTCAAGGCGGGCGCCGGGGGGTTCATGTCGGCGATCCTGCCAACCGGAAAACGCGCCGTCGCGATCAAGATCGACAATGGAGGAGATTCCTCGGCGGGCGGATTCATTCTTCCCAACGACCGGGTCGACGTTGTTCGTCTGGCCCGCGACGAGGACGCGACGAAGGCGCGCGGGGTCGAGGTCATGACGGCGCAAACGATTCTCGCGAACGTCCGGGTCCTGGCGATCGGCCAGAACGTGGAGGAGCAGAACGGCAAGAAGGTCATTACCGGGGCAAACGCGACGCTTGAACTCGATCCGGATCAGGTCAACCTGATCATCCTCGCCCAGCAAGCGGGCAACTCGCTTCTCCATCTTGCGCTCCGCAGCCTCGTAGACAGCGGCGGGCCAGCCCGGACAGTCGTCGACGCGGACGGCTCAGGGAAGGCGGGCCTCACGGTCGTGCGCTACGGCGCCGCGCAGCAGGCCGCCCGGTGAGCCCGGTCCCGTTCGCCGCTCGCTGTCCAGAGAGGGAGCCCGGCCCAATGATCTTTGTTCGGGTGCGGCGCCGGCCGAGGCTCGTCGTCTGGGTCTCCGCGGCCTTCCTGGCGATTGCCCCGGCTTCCATGGTCAGCGCCGCGGACCCCAACGATTCCATTCGATTGGGCGGCCCGTCCGATTCGGCGGCCAGGAACCTCCAATTGGGCGTCGGCAAGTCTGTGATCGTGGACCTGCCCGAGGAAGCCGGCGAGATTTACGTCGGCGAACCTAAAATCGCCAATGCGATCGTGCGCTCCGCGAGGCGCGTCTACATATCCGGCGTCGCCAACGGCCAGACCACCATTTTTGCCTTGGCGCGGGACGGCCGAAAAATAGCGACCATCGAAGTCTCGGTTGGCCGCGACGTCGGCGAATTGTCCGCGTTGCTCAACGCCGCGATTCCCGGCAATGAGATCCACGTCCGCACCGTCGCGGACAAGATCATCCTCACCGGATCCGTCGCCTCGGCCGAAGAGGCCCAGAAGGCGCTCGATATCGCCTCCGGCTTCGTCAACAATTCGTCCGCGCCGTCAACATCCGGCGCCGGGAGCGTCTCCATTTCCGTCGGCGCGAGCGGGACCGCTTCCAACGGTACGGGCGCAAGCGCCAGCGGAGCGGGCGGAAAAGTGATCAATTCTCTCACCATCCGGGGGCTCGACCAGGTGAGTCTCAGAGTGACGGTGGCCGAGATAAGGCGCGAGATCATCAAGCAGCTTGGCGTCAACATGAGCGGGACCGGGCCAAACGGGAGTTTCACACTCGAAAATCCGTTCGCCATCAACGGCGCGGTCGCCACCTCCGAGGGAATGCTGAATTGGGTCAAGGGAGGCCAGAGCTTCAACGCGACCTTGCAGGCGTTCGAGCGGCAAGGGGTCGCCCATACGCTCGCCGAGCCCACGGTCACGGCGGTTTCCGGCGAAAGCGCGAAATTCCTCGCCGGCGGCACAATTCCCATTCTCAACAACGTGCAGTGCAATCCGACCTGCCAGTACGGATTCATCCAGCAGCCCTATGGCGTGACGCTGAATTTTACTCCGGTCGTCCTGTCGCAGGGACGCATCCAGTTGCGCATCGCGACCGAGGTGACGGACGTCGACTACGCGACGCAGATTACCTACAGCGGCATCTCCATCCCCGGCTTCCGGACCCGGAACAACACCACCACGGTGGAATTGCCTTCCGGCGGATCGATCGCATCGGCCGGATTGATCAGCACCCAGACGCAGCAGGCGGTCAACGGCTTTCCAGCCCTGATGAACGTCCCGATCCTCGGCGCGCTGTTTCGTTCGCGCGACTACCAGCGCAACGAGACCGAATTGATGATCGTCGTGACGCCTTACATCGTCCACGCGATCGATCCGAACCAGATCGTTCGGCCGGACCAGAACTTCCAGGACGCCAGCGATCCGCAAACCTGGTTCCTCGGCCGCGTCAACCGCATCTACTCCGCGTCGGAATCGCTTCAGCCGATGCCGGGCTATGCAGGCAAGATCGGATTCATCACCCAGTAGGCCGCGCCGCGCTTCGCTAGCTTCCCTCAGAACTTAAGAAAGACAGCTCTCATGGCCCCCCTTCCTGATGCACGATGGGTGTTCGCCGTACGAGTGTTGAGTTTGGGTTTCGCCGTGGCCGCCGCCGCCGCGCTGAGCGGTTGCGGGGTCCAATATGCGTCCTCGGAGCCGGCGTTTCCGGGTGATTTTCAGGAGCGCCATCCGATCGTTGTCGCTTCCGGCCCAACAAGCCTCGAGATCTTTGCGGTTGGCGGCGCGCTCGACGCGCGGTCGGTCGAAAACATTCGCGCCTTCGCCCAGCGCTATCGCCACTATGGCTCGGGCGACATCGCGATTCTCGCGCCCGCCGGCACGAGCGCCAATTCGAGGGCCGTTCACGAGGTCCGGATGGCGCTTGCCGGCGCCGGCGTCAGCGGCCGCACCCTGTTCGGAACCTATGCGTCTCCTGACCAGGGCGCGCGGCGCCGATTCGTCTTTCATTCGTCGGAGTGAAGGCGGCCGTGCCGACGGCCTGCGGCCAGTGGCCAGAGGACCTTGCTTCGGGATCATCGGTCGAAGGGTGGAAGAACGAGCCCTACTCGAACTTCGGCTGCGCCAGCCAATCGGTGCTTGCCGCCCAGGTCGACGATCCGCGCGATTTCGTCCAGGCGCGGGCGCTCGGACCGTCCGACGTTGAAATGCGCACCCGAGCCATCGAGGCGGTCCGCAACGGCCAGGACCCGGGCACGCAGTGGAAAGACACCGTGCTGGTCCCGATCGGGACACAGGTGGGCGGCGGGGGACAGTGAATCCATGAAGGCGCTTTCCGCCGGCAACGGAATCGACGATAGGGCGCCGACGGATCGTTCCGTCGCGCAAATCGATCCGGTGCCGCGCGTATCGATCCAGGCGTTTTGCGAATCGCCCGACCTGGCCGCCGTTGTCAGCTCCGCGATGACCGATCGCAGAATGGCCAAGGCCCATGTCAAACTGAACATGGGCGGGGCGCCGGCCGCGGTCGAAGCTTATAAAAGCGCGCCGACGCCGAATGTGGTCGTGCTCGAGGCTCCCGCCGGCCGGGACGCGCTGCTCGAGCAACTCGAGGAGCTCGCCCAGTTTTGTGACGCCGGGACCAAGGTGGTCGTCCTCGGCAAGCTCAACGACATCGTTCTCTATCGCCAGCTGATCGCCCGCGGGGTCAGCGAATATCTTGTGGCGCCGTTTGGCGCCGTGGACTTCGTCCAGGCGATGTCGCAACTGTTCAGCGTGCCGGGCGCCAAGCCGCTTGGGCGGGTGATCGCGGTCGTCGGCGCCAAGGGCGGCGTCGGCGCCTCGACGGTCGCTCACAACTTGGCGTGGACCCTCGCCTCGTTGACCGAGATGGCCACGATCATCGCGGATTTCGATCTCGCCTTCGGAACCGCCGGACTGGACTACAATCAGGACCCGCCCCAGGGCGTCGCCGAGGCGGTTTTCGCCCCGGAACGCGTCGACGCCGTGCTGGTCGACCGGCTGCTCTCCAAGTGCGGCGACCATCTCAGTCTTCTGGCGGCGCCCGCCATGCTCGATCGGGTCCTCGACTTTGGCGAGGCTTCATTCGACTCGCTCGTCGACGCCATGCGGGCGTCGACGCCGTGGGTCGTGCTCGACGTGCCCCATCAGTGGTCGGGCTGGGCCCGGCGGATCCTCGTGTCCGCGGACGAGGTCCTCGTGGTCGCAAGCCCGGATCTTGCCAATCTTCGCAACGCGAAAAACCTGATCGACAACGTGAAGGGCGCTCGCCTCCATGACGCTCCGCCGCGGCTGGTGCTGAACGGGGTGGGCATGCTCAAGCGGCCTGAAATCGCCGCCGCGGAATTCGCCAAGGCGGTCGAGACCGGCCCGACTACCGTCATCCCGCACGACGCGAAGCTGTTCGGGGCGGCCGCCAACAACGGGCAAATGATCGCCGAGATCGAACCGAACGGAAAAACCGCGCAGGTCTTCGCCGATCTCGCATCGGCGCTTGCGGGCCGGACGGAGGCGCGCAAGCCCAAGCGTGGCGTCCTCGAGCCGCTGATCGCCAAACTCGGGCGGAAGCGCAAATGACTTCAGTCCCGATGACGCGCGCCGTCTCCGCGGAGCGCTCGCGCACGCGGAAAGGGATTTGAGCGATGTTCGGCAAGCGCGCGGGCGCGGGCTTTGGCGGCCAGGCCGCCGGATCGCGCGTCGCTCAGGCCGCCGCGGCCGCCGAATCGCCAAAGCCTCAGCCGACGGCGAGCGCGCCCGTTCAGACCGAACGGCGATCGGAGACATATTTTCAGACCAAATCCCTCATCTTCGGCGCCCTGATCGAGGCGATCGATCTCGCCGCGTTGTCGAAGCTCGATCCCGAGAGCGCGCGGGAAGAGATTCGCGATATCGTGCACGAGATCGTCACGATCAAGAATCTGGTGCTCTCGATCGCCGAGCAGGAAGATCTGCTCGACGACATCTGCAACGACGTCCTGGGTTTCGGGCCGCTCGAACCCTTGCTCGCCCGCGACGATATCGCCGACATCATGGTCAATGGCCCGACACGATGCTTCATCGAGGTCGGCGGCAAGATCCAATTGACCAATGTCCGTTTCCGCGACAGCGCGCAGTTGATGAACATCTGCCAGCGGATCGTGAGCCAGGTCGGCCGTCGGGTCGACGAGGCCTCGCCGATCTGCGACGCCCGCCTGCTCGACGGCTCGCGCGTCAACGTCATCGCGCCGCCGCTTGCGATCGACGGGGCGGCGCTGACCATCCGCAAGTTCAGGCGCGACAAGCTGACCCTCGATCAATTGGTGCGGCTTGGCGCGATCTCTCCGCCGGGCGCCGAAATTCTCAAGGTCATCGGCCGCGTGCGCTGCAACGTCCTAATTTCGGGCGGCACCGGCTCCGGCAAGACGACGCTCTTGAACTGCCTGACCAACTATATCGACGTCGACGAGCGAATCATCACCTGCGAGGACGCGGCCGAGCTTCAGCTCCAGCAGCCCCATGTCGTGCGGCTCGAGACGCGACCGCCCAATCTCGAAGGGGTCGGTCAGATCACGATGCGCGACCTGGTCAGGAACTGCCTGCGCATGCGGCCGGAACGCATCATCGTCGGCGAAGTTCGCGGGCCCGAGGCTTTCGATCTCCTGCAGGCGATGAACACCGGCCACGACGGCTCGATGGGCACGCTGCACGCGAATTCCCCGCGTGAAGCGCTGAGCCGCCTCGAATCCATGATCACGATGGGCGGCTATGCGCTTCCGATGAAAACGATCCGGGAGATGATCACGTCTTCGGTCGACGTGATCATTCAGGCCGCTCGTCTTCGCGATGGATCGCGCCGCATCACTCACGTGACCGAGGTGATCGGAATGGAGGGCGACGTCGCCATCACCCAGGATCTCTTCGTCTACGACATTGTTGGCGAAGACGCTCAGGGCAAACTGAAAGGGCGGCATCGGTCGACGGGGATCGGGCGGCCGCGCTTCTGGGAGCGCGCCCGCCTCTACGGCGAAGAGGCCCGGCTGGCCGCGGCGCTGGATATCTCGGAGGTCGCCGAAGGTGTGTAGACCTCGGGCGAGAAAGGATGCACGGGCATGATCAATCCGATAGCTGTCGCGGCGTGCTTGGCGATTGGATTCGGCGGTCTAACGTTCGTCTTCGTCGGCGGAGACTCGCGAGCCGACAAGCGTCGTGCGGCCGTCGCCAGAACCGATGCGAAGGCCTTGAGCGCGACCGCGAGCGTCGATCGGGCGGCGCGCAAGAAGCAGATCGCCGACGGTCTGCGCGACATCGAAAGGAAGGGCAAGCAGCGGGTCAGCCTCGCGACCCGGATCGATCAGGCGGGACTCTCGATCACCACGCAACAATATTGGATTGGCAGCCTCATTCTCGGTCTCCTTCTCAGCGCCGTCACCTACATCGAGTCGAAAAGCGCGCTGCTCACGCTCCTGATCGGCGTCACGGGCACGATCGGGCTGCCGCAACTCACGCTGGCGCGCTTGCGCATTCGCCGCATCAACAAGTTCATCGCCAATTTTCCGACCGCCATCGACATCATCGTGCGCGGCATCAAGTCGGGCCTGCCCCTCGGCGACACGATCCGGATCGCCGCGGCCGAAAGCCCCATGCCGGTGAAGGCGGAGTTTCGCCGGATCGTCGAATCCCTGTCGCTCGGAATGACCTTGCCGGAAGCGGTTGAGCGGATGGCGCAAAGGGTTCCGATCACGGAAACAAATTTCTTTTCGATTGTCATCGCCATTCAGGGCAAGGCCGGCGGCAATCTTTCCGAGGCCATGGGCAATCTTTCCCGCGTGCTGCGCGAGCGCAAGAAGATGAAAGGAAAGATCAGCGCCATGTCGATGGAAGCGAAGGCGTCGGCGGCGATCATCGGCGCGGTGCCGTTCCTCGTCGTCGGCGCGCTTTATGTGTCCTCCCCGAACTACGTCTCGCTGTTATGGACGACAAGCCATGGCCGCATGATTTCCGTCATCGCCATCTGCTGGATGGGCGTAGGGGTGGCGATGATGAAAAAGATGATTGCGTTTGACTTTTAATCGAGCCCCAGCCGATGCTTGACCAACTGCTCGCAAAATTATCGGACGCCCATTTTCTGGCGGTCCTGTTCGCGGCGATCGGCTCGGCCGCGACGGTGCTCACGGCGGCCATGCCTTGGCTTCAGCCGGATACATTGTCGCGCCGCATCAAGGCGGTGAGCTCGGAGCGCGAGCGGATCAGGGCGCGCGAGCGCGAACGGCTGCAGGCGGCTCAGAGCAAAACCACGCTGCGGGTAAAGCCGAGCGGTCTCGTCAAGCAACTGGTCGAGACCCTCAATCTTACGAGCTGGCTCAGCACCGAAAAGGCAAAAATCCAGTTGGCGATGGCCGGCTATCGCGGCGCGGGAGCGGAATACGCCTTTCTGGCCTTTCGCCTGGCGGCCCCGATCGCCTTTTTCCTGGCCGTCGCTATCTATGAATTCGCGATCATCAAGTGGAATCAACCGGTGATGGTCAAGATCGGCGTTGCGATCGCGGCCAGCTACCTTGGCATCAAGGCGCCAGAGCTCTTCCTGCGCAACAAGACCGTCAAGCGGAAGAAGGAACTCGAGCGGGCCTTCCCCAATACTCTCGATCTAATGCTGATTTGCGCGGAATCCGGCATGTCGATCGAACATGCGGTGCGCAAGGTCAGCCAGGAGATCGGCATCGAGAGCGTCTCGATGGCCGAGGAAATGGGCCTGCTCGCGGCCGAAATGTCCTATCTCGCCGAGCGGCGGATCGCGTTTGAGAATCTCGGCTTGCGAACGGGACTGGAGTCGATCCGCTCGCTGACCACCGTCCTTTCGCAGTCGGAACGCTATGGCACGCCGCTCGGCGCCGCGCTTCGGGTCTTGAGCCAGGAGAGCCGCGACCAGCGCATGACCGCGGCGGAGAAAAAGGCGGCGGCGCTGCCGCCGACCCTCACCGTGCCGATGATCCTGTTCTTCCTGCCCGGGCTGTTCGCGGCCATTCTGACGCCGGCCATGGTCCAGATCAACGGGTGGAACTAGCGCGTTAAGCTCGAGCCGCCGTCAACGTCCCTGCCCCCCAGCCCGTCCTTTGGACCGGCGTAAGGGCAGGATAGCCGCCTCCCGAGCCAGCCAAAACGCAGAAGGTTTCTTGGCGCCGAATCGGGCGCGGAACGGCAAGCCGAAAGCCAGCCGGTTCGGGCTTGCCGGGGTCGCCGGAGCGTGCAAGTTTCCGCTCGCGCCAACGGCGCCCTCGGAACAATCCAAATGGTAGCAATGTCGCGGTTGCAGTGGCTGGTGTCCCATCCCGAGTTCAAGCGGGATCCCGTCCGCGTGATGCGGGGGGTTGTTTCGTGGGAGATCCATAAACTATTGTCCAGAAACATGTCGTTGGAACTGGACGGCGCCAGGCTGGTGTCCCGCCCTTTCGATGGAAATGGCAGGCTCATTTGCTATTTTGGACCCAAATTTGACGATATCCACGAGTTCCTCAAAATATTTCTGAAAGAGGGAATGGTCTTCGTCGATGTCGGAGCGAATATTGGCTCGCATACCATTACCGCGGCGCGGCTCGTCGGCAGGACAGGGTCAGTCTACGCGTTCGAGGCGGACCTTGACACCTATCGTCTTTTGCTGGCGAACATCGAATTGAATCAACTTCAAAATGTCAGGGTGCGTCAGACTTGCGTCAGCGACGATGTTGGCGTGGTGTCGTTTTTCAAGCACAAGGACAGCGCCAAGAGCTCGATCGTCGACCGGGGCGAGAAGGTCGCGGTCACCCTTCCGGCGGACAAACTGGACAATATGATCCCGGCGGACCTCAAGATCGACATTCTCAAGATCGACGTCGAAGGGGCGGAAATGCGCGTGCTCGCCGGAGCGACCCGGATTTTCTCCTCTCCGCGACCTCCCTCGATCGTGATCATAGAGGTCTTCGATGTACGCGACAGCACCGACAAGAGCGTCGGCATTCGCGAGCGACTGGAAGGCTATGGTTACGAATTCTATGTGTACGCGGGGCAAAAATTAACCAAATTTACCGGGATCGCGTTGAATGGTTTCGCCATCCATCGGTCGGCGCTCGGCCGGGTGCTCAAGGAAATCCCACATGACTAGCAAGGAGCGCGTGCTTTGCGCCTTGCCGTCCTGCCCGGCCGCCGCGGAGAAACAACTTGGCGCATAACTCCGGGCCTAGACCGTGGCGCCCTTGATGAAGCCGGCCGAGTTCCGGCTGCCGTCGGATGAAGCGTTGCGGGCCCGTTTCGGCCACGTCACGACTTGGGTCTTCGATCTCGACAACACCCTGTACCCGCCCGATAGCGGCATCTGGCCGCGTATCGACGAGCGGATCACCTTGTTCCTGATCGAGTTTTTCGGCCTCGACGGGATCTCGGCGCAAGCTCTGCACAAGCACTATTATTCGCGTCACGGGACGACCTTGCGTGGGCTCGTCGAGGAGCGCTTCGATGAGACCGAGCGCTTTCTCGAATTTGTCCACGACATCGACCGCTCCGGCCTCAAGCCTGACCCGATCCTGGCTCGCGAAATTGGAAAACTGCCGGGACGAAAGCTGATCTTCACCAACGGCTCACGAAACCATGCAATCCTCACCGCCAGGCAGCTCGGCCTCGATGGGTTGTTCGAGGACGCGTTCGACATCGTCGCGGCCGGCTTGACGCCAAAACCGACCGAGGCCGCCTACCACGCCTTTTTCGAGCAGTGCCAGGTCGACCCGCGAGAGTCCGCGATGTTCGAGGACCTGGCGAGAAACCTCGCCGTGCCGAAGGCCAAAGGCATGACCACGACCCTGGTGACGACCAAGGCCGGACGCCTCGATCACCGCGAGGCCTGCGACCGGACAATGTCCGGCGCTGAAGGCGTCGCGGACTTCGTCACCGACGATCTCTCGGAATTCCTCGCTCGGCTCAATCCGCATCTGACCGACTGACCGTCGACGCGGTCTTCGTCTCACGGGGCCGAAGAATCCAGCGGCTTGCTTAGGTAAGACTGGATTTTCATGAAGGCTCTTTTTCGCTGCGCTCGCCCTTCATGACTTGAGACGGGTTAGGCGCGCCGGCGCAATCCGCCGCAACCGGCGCACCGCGAAAAAACCAAAGCGGGGCGGCTCGCTTCAGATCACTATTGCAGAAAATCAGAATCTGTGACACTATGCACCGTGTCGGGCCAAAGCGCGACCACGCGCGACGGCCGGAACGCAGGAGGGAGAGCAAAAGGAGGTTTTCTTGGGACCGGGGTCGCTTCAACCCCTTGAAAAGGCTAGATTCGGACAAGGGGATCAAAGGGAATCCAAGCCTTTTCCTTTGATAGTCTTGGCCCAGCCTTGGCCGAATTTGGTTGGATTTGGCTAAATTTGGTCAAGTTAAGTCGGGTAGGCTGTTGAGCGCCTTCGCCAGCGCACGCATGTCTGCCCACGCCAGCCGCTTCTGCGCCGGCTGCCGAAGCAGGTAGGCCGGATGGAACATCGCCAGCGCCCTGATCGTCGAGGCGCTGTCGCGCTGGTAGTCGAACCATGAGCCGCGCACCCGGGTGATCCCGCCCTGGACGCCGAGCAGCGTCTGGGCCGCGGAGCCGCCGAGGCAAACCAGGATCTTGGGATCGGCGAGGTCGATCTGGCGGCGGATGAAGGGCAGGCACGCCTGGGTCTCCTGCAGCGTCGGAGTCCGGTTGCCGGGCGGCCGCCACGGGACGACATTGGCGATATAGACGCTGCGCCGATCGAGGCCGATGGCGGCAAGCATGCGGTCCAGCAATTGCCCGGCCCTGCCGACGAACGGGCGCCCGATCCGGTCCTCGTCGCCGCCCGGGGCCTCGCCGACGAACATGACTCTGGAGCCCGGGACGCCGTCGGCAAACACGAGTTGGGTCGCGGTTCGCTTCAAGGCGCAGCCGTCGAAATCCGCCATCGCCGAGCGCAGCGCCTCGAGGTCGTTCGCTCCTTCCGCAAGCGCGCGCGCGGCAATCTCCGCGGCTTCCGGCGGCTTGCCTCCGGCGCCTTGACGCGCGGGCGAATCGGTCATGGGCGCAGGCCTCGGAGCCTCATTCGCCGCAGCCGGCGCGTTCGGACCGAGGCCCTGGCTTTCGGCGAAGCGGTCATGCGGACCCTCGTCCAGCGCCTCGTTGACGCCGGCCCGAACCCACCATCTCAGCGCCTCTGCGGCGCGGACCGGATCCAATGGAGGACGACGTGAATCGTTGGTCGACGACAAGGTTCGGCCCGGCCTCGATGCTTGGCGCCCGCGCAAAGGCAAACTATCATGTCTGGCTCCGAACCGCATCGCCCGCGGAATCATGGGCCCCGGGGGTTGTTCAAGCGCAAGCGTCTTCCCGGACGTGGCCGGCAGCGGCGAAGGGGACAATGGCTGAGGTTCCGACACTACCCGCCCGCGAAGCGATGGAATACGACGTCGTGATCGTCGGCGCCGGGCCGGCGGGCCTCGCCGCCGCCATCCGGCTCAAAACGTTGGACCCCAACATCTCTGTTGTGATCGTGGAAAAGGGTTCGACCGTCGGCGCGCATATCCTCTCGGGCGCGGTGATCGATCCGATCGGGCTGGACCGGCTGACCCCGGACTGGCGCTCCGATGCGGAATGCCCGCTCAAGACTCAGGTCGCCGCCGATCAGTTCTATTTCCTGACCGAGAAGTCGAGCGTGCGACTGCCCAATTGGGCGATGCCGAGACTGATGGGCAACCACGGCAATTATATCGGCTCGCTGGGCGCGATCGCGCGCTGGCTCGGGGCGCGCGCCGAGGCGCTCGGCGTCGAGATCTATCCTGGATTCGCAGCGACCGAGCTTCTGGTCGGCGAGAAGGGGGAAGTCGTCGGCATTGCGACCGGCGACATGGGGGTGGGCCGGGACGGCCGTCCGAAAGCCGGGTTCACCCGCGGGATGGAGTTGCGCGGCAAATATGTGCTGCTTGCGGAGGGCGCGCGGGGCTCGCTGTCAAAGCAGGCAATCGCCCGCTATGGCCTTGACTCCGCGAGCGGGTCGCAAAAATACGGCATCGGCCTCAAGGAATTGTGGCAGGTCGCGGAGGATCGATTTTCGCCGGGGCTCGTCCGGCACACGTTCGGCTGGCCGTTATCGAAAGGCGCCAGCGGCGGCTCGTTTCTCTACCACTACGGCGACAGGCTGGTCTCAGTCGGGTTTGTGGTCCATCTGAACTACGAAAACCCGACGCTCTCGCCGTTCGACGAGTTCCAGCGCTTCAAGACCCATCCGCTCGTGCGCGGGACGTTCGACGGGGGCAAGCGAATAGCCTATGGCGCGCGCGCGATCGCCTCGGGAGGCTGGCAATCGGCGCCGAAACTGGTCTTTCCCGGCGGGGCCCTCATAGGCTGCGCGGCAGGCTTCGTGAATTTCGCTCGCATAAAGGGCTCCCATAACGCAATTCTGTCGGGAATGTTGGCGGCCGAGAAGGCTCATTCGGCGCTAGCTGACGGTCGAGCCAATGACGAACTCGACGATTACGAGAATTCCTGGCGAAGCTCCGATATCGGCCGCGATCTTTACAAGGTGAGAAATGTAAAGCCGCTGTGGTCACGATACGGCCTCGTAGTCGGCGTCGGGCTCGGCGGCTTCGACATGTGGACCAACGAATTGTTCAATTCGTCGATTTTCGGTACCCTCAAGAACCGCAAGCCGGACAGCGATACGCTGAAGCCGCTGTCCGAGGTGACGCCGATCCAATACCCGAAACCGGATGGGATCCTAACATTTGATAAAACATCATCGGTTTATCTTTCCAATACCAATCATGAAGAGGATCAACCGGTCCATCTTCGCCTCCATGACCCGGACGCGCCGATTCGCGACAATCTTCCTCGCTACGGAGAGCCAGCGCGGCTCTATTGTCCAGCTGGAGTCTACGAGGTGGTATACGCAAACGAGACGACTCACGCGGAGCCGCGGTTCGTCATCAACGCCCAGAATTGCGTCCATTGCAAAACCTGCGACATCAAGGACCCGGCTAAAAACATCGAATGGACGCCGCCGGAAGGTGGCGGAGGGCCGAATTATCCGGATCTTTGAGTTGCGGCGCAAAATCGCCGCTTTCGGCTGCAAGCAAGGTTTACGGGAAGGATGCGCGTGTAGTTCCTCAAAGGGGCGGAGCGCCGTCCTGCGCCATGTTCAACGCCGTTGTTCGCTGACTGACAAACATGGGAAAACGTGAGATATGCAAAGCCGATCGAAGGTTTGGACGCAGCCGGTAGCCCTTTTCCTGGCCGTGAGCCTGTCAGTCGCCGCCGGCGGCGCCTGGGCGGCGGTTTCCGCTACCGACGCCGGAGCGGGGAAACCGGAGATCGGCGATAGCCAACCCGGGAACTATCTCTCGGCATTGATCGCCAGCGCAGATCGAGACACTCTGGCGGCGGAAATCTACTACCGGGAAGCCCTCCGGGCCGATCCTCGAAATCCCGATCTGCTCGAGCGCGCTTTCGCAGCGGCGCTCTCCAATGGCGACGAAGAAAGCGCGGATGCACTCGCGGAACGTCTGCTCACTCGCGACCCAGGCAATAGCCTGGCGCGCCTCTCCCTCGCGGTTCACGACATCCAACAGGGACAATTCGCCGCCGCGCGCGCTCACCTTGCCAGTGGGGAGGCCATGCGGGCGCGCGATGTAACGACCGCTCTGCTGACAGCTTGGTGCTATGCGGGCCAGTCCGACCTCCGCCACGCGCTTGATACCCTCGACCGCATTCGCGACCCCGGAGTCCTCGCGTTTCGCGACTATCACGCTGGACTGATCGCCAATTTGCTCGGAAATCCCGCGGAGGCGCAGCGGAGGTTGAAGTCGGCGTTTGAGAATGACAAGAACAGCCTGCGATTCGCGGATGCTTACGCAAGGGTCCTGGACGCGCAAGGGGACGTGGCTGGAGCGACGAGGGTTTACCAGCAGTTCTCTCTCGTTATTCCCCATCACCCGCTGATCGAGCGCGCGCTTGCCGACCTGAAAGCGAATGAATCTCTGCAGCCTCTCGTTCATGACGCGAAGGAGGGAGCCGCAGAGGCGCTCTATGGCCTGGGCAGCGCAGGGAGCCGCCAGGGAGACGAACTTCCGGCGCTCGTCTACCTGCGATTGTCACTGTACCTTCGGCCGTCAAACGATTTGACCGCAGTGACGCTGGCCAGTCTGTTCGAGCAGTTGAAGAAAGGCGACCAGGTCATTGCCGCCTATCAGATCGTACCGGCGTCGTCGCCACTCAAACTGGGCGCCGACATCCAGGTCGCGCTCGAACTCGACAGCATGGGAAAGGCCGACGAGGCCACGAAGCGCCTAACGGACATCGTCGCGGCGCGGCCGCATGACGTCGAAACTTTGAGCGCCTTGGCCGAGCTGCAGCGGTCCGCCAAGAAATACGTAGAGGCGGCGGCGACCTATGACCGGGCGATCGCTGCCGTCGCAATTCCACAACGCGAGAATTGGACGCTGTTTTATTTCCGTGGGATTTGTTACGAGCGATCGAACCAATGGCCGAAGGCCGAGGCGGACTTCAAAAAGGCGCTGGAGCTCAATCCGGATCAACCGCTGGTCCTGAACTACCTTGGTTATTCCTGGGTCGACAAGGGGCTCAATCTGGAAGAGGCGTTCAAGATGCTCCGCCGAGCCGTGGAGCTACAGCCGAATGACGGCTATATCGTCGATAGCCTAGGCTGGGCTCATTTCAAGTTGGGGCAATACCAGGAAGCGGCCCAGACGCTGGAAAAGGCGATCAACCTGAAGCCGGCGGATCCGGTCCTGAACGATCACTTGGGGGACGCGTACTGGCGGACAAATCGCCACATTGAAGCGCACTTTCAATGGAATCACGCGCGGGACATGGGCCCGGATCCGGACGATCTGCCCGCAATCCTCAAAAAGATCGAGTCTGGGCTTCCGGACCTCACAACCGAGACCGCGCCGCCCAACGCGTCGGCGCAGAAGGAAGGCGGGGGCTGAGGCCGGGGCGTCGTCGGGCCGAATGCGATGGCTGCGCGCGCCGGCAAAGCTCAATCTGACGCTGCGCGTGGTTGGACGCCGCGCGGACGGTTATCATGAGCTTGAGAGCCTCGTGGCGTTTGCCGGCGTGTGCGACTGGATCGGGTTCGAGCCTGGCCCTGCTTTGGTTCTTGAGGTCTTCGGCCCTCGGGCGGTCGAGACTGGCTCGGTCGACGAAAATCTGGTCTTACGAGCGGCCCGTGCGCTCGCGCCGCACGTCGGGCAGAAACTCGGCCGATTCCGGTTGATCAAGCGACTCCCGGCCGCGGCCGGGCTTGGCGGAGGGTCCGCGGACGCCGCAGCGGCCTTGCGGTTGCTCGCGAAAGAGGCTCGATTGTCGGTCGACGATCCACAGGTGCGCGCTGCAGCCAGGGCGACGGGAGCGGATGTTCTCGTCTGTCTTCATCCGCATGCGCGAATGATGACCGGCGTTGGCGATCAACTCGGTCCATTGATCCAGCTGCCAAAAATGTTCGCGGTTCTCGTCAATCCCCAGGTCCAGGCGCCAACACCCAAGGTTTTCGCCGCGCTTGGGCTCGCGCCCGGCTCGCCCGTCGAATCGTCAGCCAGATCGTTCGAGGCGATTAGACCGGATGCGGCCGCCATCCTGGATTTTCTCGCCTCCAGCGGAAACGACCTCGAAGCGGCGGCAGTGCGCATAGCGCCGGCAATCGCCGTCGTGCGTCACAGATTGGCGCAGATCCCGGAGGCGGTCGCGACTGGAATGTCCGGATCGGGAGCAACCTGCTTCGCCTTGTTTGGCGATCGCCGCAGTGCGGCTATGGCGCGGCGTACTCTGGCCGCGGAACGTCCGGGCTGGTGGGTCGAGGCTACCGCCATCCACTAGTTCGGGGATCGCCAGTTGGACCCACGAGGCATTTCGTGGCTGCTTGGGGTCGATTCTCGCCGCCAGCTTGACGCGAGGGCTTCCCTTGGCTTATCCGGGCGCAACCGGCCGATAGCGTTCGTCAACGCCGAACGAAGCAAGCGTGGCGTGGAATGGCTAGCGATGAAGCGCCCGGGCGATCAAAGCCGACAGTGTCGGTCGTCGTCCCGACATATCAGGAATCGGCCAACATTCCCATTCTCTTCGAGCGCATTAAATGCGTGCTCGACGGCGCGCCGTGGGAGTTAATCGTTGTCGATGACGACTCGCCGGACGGAACTTCCAGCGTCGCTTTTGCGCTTGCGGCCCAAGATCGCCGCATACGCTGCCTGAGACGCGTCAATCGCTCTGGTCTTGCCGGCGCCGTCATCGAGGGGTGGATGTCATCGAGCGCGGACTTCGTCGCGGTCATCGACGGCGATCTTCAACACGACGAGTCCATCCTCCCCAAGATGTATGAAACGCTTGCCAAGGGCTCAGGCAATCTGGCGATCGGCGCCCGGATCAGAAATGCATCCGGCGGCGGTGGTCTATCTCCGGCGCGCCAGGCGCTGAGCGACATGGGGGCATGGTTCTTCAGACGAATCGCAGGGGCGGCCGTGGCCGATCCGATGAGCGGGTTCTTCATGATTCGGCGCGAAATCGTCTCGCGCTTGGCTTCTCGTCTTTCGCCCGACGGTTTCAAGATCCTGGTCGACGTTATCCTTTCGGCCGACGGCGGCTTAAAGATTGTCGAACTCCCCTACGAGTTCCGCAAGCGCAACGCTGGCGAGTCCAAACTCACGCCGCTGGTCGGTATCGATTTCCTGGGCCTGGTCGTTCATCACGCCACCGCGGGCATTCTGCCGATACAATTCGTCCTGTTCGCGATGATCGGCGCCGGCGGTCTGATCGTTCATATCGTGACGCTCTCGGCTGTCCTTCACTGGTTTGGAACGTTGACCTTCGATGCGGGACAACTGATCGCGACAATCGTCGCGATGGGCAGCAATTTCATCCTGAACAATGAAATCACCTACCGTACATTTCGATTCCGTGGGCTTGGCATGGTCCCTGGCTTCCTGGCGTTTGCGCTGGGGTGCAGCGTCGGGGCTCTCGCCAATATCAATGTCGCCTCCTGGCTCTATCACGCCGATGAGACGTGGTGGCTGGCGGGGCTCGCCGGGGCATTGCTGAGCGTCGTCTGGAACTATGCAGTCAGCACGAACCTGATTTGGCGACGACGTCGCCGCGGATGAGCGGCGGCGGCGCAACCGATTGGTTACGCGGCCCGCGCAGTCGGCGCCCGGGCCAGGAGCCTGCATAGGCGGGCGAGCGTCTCTCGCTGCTGTGGCCGCGGCACGACCAGATCGACCATTCCATGGGCGCGCAGGTATTCCGCGCGCTGGAAGCCCTCCGGCAGGCGCTCTCGAATGGTTTGCTCGATCACGCGGGCGCCGGCGAAGCCGATCACTGCTCCTGGTTCAGCGATATGGACGTCGCCGAGCATCGCGTAGGACGCTGTCACGCCGCCGGTGGTGGGATTGGCAAGAACCACAATGTAAGGGAGCCTGGCAGCGCGCAGGCGCCGGACCGCAACCGTGGTGCGCGCCATCTGCATGAGCGCGAACATGCCTTCCTGCATTCGCGCGCCCCCGGATGTGGTGAAGATCACGAACGGAGTCCGCCGCTCGATCGCCGCCAGGATGCCGGCGACGATCGTTTCCCCCGCCGCGAGACCGAGCGTTCCGCCTTGAAAGGCGAAATCCTGCGCTGCGACGGTGACGTCTTGTCGCTCGAGTTTGCCGAACGCGACCGTGACGGCGTCGGCTGCGCCCGCCTTGGCGCGGTTCTCCTTCAAGCGGTCCGCATAGCGCTTAATGTCTCGAAACTTCAAAGGATCGGACTGCGTTTCGGGCGGGATCAATTCCTCGTAGTCGCCGTCGTCGAACAGCGACGAAAGACGAGCCTTGGCGCCGATCGGCATGTGATAGCCCGAACCCGGAACAACCATCAGATTCGCTTCGAGATCCTTGTGGAAGACCAGCTGCCCGCTTTCCGGGCATTTGACCCAAAGATTTTCCGGCGTGTCGCGGCGCAGCAATGATCGTATCTTTGGCGGCACAACGTTCGAAATCCAATTCATAGGCTGTCTCGTCTTCGGCGATCCAGTCGCCCGTTGCGAACAAACGTCACTTTGGGACCGCCCGCAGGCCGCGCGCTAGCGTTTCGACCAGCCCCGTCACTGCGCCAACGGTCGACGTCGTTGCGGCCCTCCCGTTCAACGACACTCTGATCGCCTCGACGAGCGACGAGCCGACGGCCACGCCGTCGGCAGCTTCGGCAATTGCCGCCGCGCCTTCGGCGTTCCTGACCCCAAACCCGACCACAATCGGCATCTGCGTGTGCCGTTTCAATCGCGCGACGGCCTCGCTTACGAGTTTGGCGTTTGGCGCCGCGGAGCCGGTCACTCCGGTGATCGAAACAAAGTAGACGAAGCCGGCCGAGTTGCTCAGAATAGTCGGCAACCGCACCTCGTCAGTGGTGGGCGCGACCAGCCGGATGAACGCAAGTCCCGCGTGGCGGGCGGGCAGGCAGACCTCGTCGTCTTCCTCGGGCGGGCAATCGACAACGATCAGCCCATCGACGCCCGCTTCTTTAGCGTCGGCCAGGAATGTCTCGACCCCGTAGACATAAATCGGGTTGTAATAGCCCATCAAGATGAGCGGCGTCTCCTTGTCCGCTCCACGGAATCTCTTCGCCGCCTCAAGGGTCGCCCGCAGCGTTTGGCCGGACTCGAGCGCCCGGCGTCCCGCAGCCTGAATTGCAGGTCCATCCGCGATGGGGTCTGTAAACGGGATACCGAGCTCAACAATGTCCGCTCCGGCCGCTGGCAAGGCCGCAAGGATCGCCGACGAGGTCTCGGCGTCCGGGTCGCCGGCCATTATGTAAGTCACCAGCGCTGCCCGGCGGTCCGACGCGAGACGTTGGAAGCGTGAATCAAGGCGGGCGGTCATTGACCCGCTCGTTAGCACGGTGGCCCATCTTGCGAAAGCACGGGCGACAGAGCGACGGGCGGCGCCCAAGACGCCAAGGGCAGTCGCCCGGCCTCTCGACCGGGCAGGCGAATTTCGATAGACCGAGCGATAGCTTCTTGCTGGCGCATGCGCAATCGTGGGGGGAAATGTGAAGCTGATCCTTTTGCTCGCGCCGTGTGTCCTGGCGCTGTGGGTTCCGCTCTACAATTCGATACCGCCCGTTCTTTTCGGCATTCCGTTTTTTTTCTGGTTCCAGCTTGTTCTCATTCCGATTTCGGCGCTGGCGATTGTCGCCGCTGACCGCATCGGGAAGAATTAGCGATGCTCGACCATCTCAACGTCGTCGCGACGGCGGTTTTCGTATTCTTTTTTGGCCTGGTGTCGGTGCTCGGCTTTGTCGCGGCGCGCTGGAAGGCAGCCGATCTCGATCACATCCACGAATGGGGTCTTGGCGGCCGACGCTTTGGCCGCTGGATTACTTGGTTCTTGCTCGGAGGCGATCTTTACACGGCCTATACGGTCATAGCGATTCCGGCAGTTGTCTTCGCCATCGGAGCCTACGGGTTCTTCGCGGTGCCGTACACCATTATCATCTACCCATTCTTGTATTTGACGCTGCCGCGACTGTGGGCGGTGTCTCAAAAGCACGGCTATATGACAGCCGGTGATTTTGTGCGTGGCCGCTACGGGCATAGGGGACTGGAACTCGCAGTCGCGCTCACCGGAATTCTGGCGACGATGCCATACATCGCGCTGCAGCTTGTGGGCCTGGAGAAAGTGATCCTTGCGCTGGGCTTCGCCGGCCAAGGGATCATGGCGCACGCGCCGATCACCACTGCTTTCGTGATTCTCGCGCTCTTCACGTATAAGAGCGGATTGCGCGCGCCGGCGATGATCGCGTTTGTCAAGGACACGATGATCTACATCTTCATCATCGCGGCCATTGTCATTATTCCATACGAACTCGGCGGCTTCGGCGCTATTTTCGACGCCGCCGGTCGAGCGTTTGACGCGAGGGTCGCGGCAAACCCGAAGCTCGCGGCTGGCCTCACGCTTCAACCCGGGCAGGTCGGTCCTTACATCACCCTCGCGGTCGGTTCGGCGATGGCGTTATTCATGTATCCGCATGCCCTGACCGGCGCGCTTGCGGCTTCGAGCGGGCGGGCAATCCGCTTCAATACCATGACGCTGCCCGCCTATTCGTTCGTCCTCGGCCTCATCGCGTTGCTCGGACTGATGGCGATCGCCGCCGGCGTTAAGGTCGAGACGCCGCAGGACGCGGTGCCGCAGCTCGTACTCTGGGCGTTCCCAAGTTGGTTTGCCGGCTTTTGCTTCGCGGCCATTGCCCTTGGGGCGCTGGTGCCCGCGGCCGTCATGTCGATTGGCGCCGCCAACACGTTTACCCGCAACATCTGGAAGCCGTTCATCCATCCGCAGATGTCGCCGCGGGAGGAAGCAATTCTCGCCAAATTGGCTTCGCTGGCGGTGAAGATCGGCGCGCTGGCCGTGATTTTCTTCATGCCGACCCGGTTCTCGCTCGACCTGCAACTATTGGGCGGAGTCTGGATGGTGCAGATCTTCCCAGCGATGATCTTCGGCCTTTACACCCGCTGGCTTAGCGGCTCGGCGCTGCTGATCGGCTGGGCGGCGGGCATGATTATCGGCACGTCCCTTTCCTGGAGCGGGACGGCGTGGGTTCCGGTGCATGCGCTCAAGTGGGACTTACCCCTCTTCGGCAATATCGATCTCGGCCTCGGCTTCGCCGCCTACAATGGCCTCACCGCGGTGATCGTCAACCTGCTCCTGTCGGCCGCGCTTTCCTTGGCGATGCGTTCGCGGGCGCGTGATGAGACTTCGGCCGCGGACTACGAGGATCGGGCGCTGGCCTGAACAATGAAGCGGTTTGCGGTTCCTTCGAACGACCATGATTGGAGGCGGGATTGAGCAAGGTCGCGTTCCTGGGCTTGGGGGTGATGGGTTTCCCGATCGCCGGGCATCTGAAAACGCGCGGCGGGCACGACGTCGTCGTTTACAATCGAACCGCGGCGACCGCGGGAAGATGGGTGGATAAATTCGGCGGGGCGAGCGCGCCAACTCCTCGCGCCGCGGCAGAGGGATGCGACATCGTTTTCGCCTGTGTCGGTAACGATAGCGATCTAAGGGCGGTGACGCTCGGCGAAGAGGGGGCCTTTAGCGGCATGCGGCCGGGCGCCGTTTTTGTCGACCATACGACGGCCTCCGCGAATGTTGCGCGTGAACTCGACCGCGAAGCCAAAGAAAGGAAGTTCGGTTTCGTTGACGCGCCAGTTTCCGGCGGCCAGGCCGGAGCGGAAAGTGGCCAGCTCACGGTGATGTGCGGCGGCGAGAGCGAGGACTATGCGCGGGTCGAGCCCGGAATCCTAGCGTACGCCAAGTCCTGCCGGCTTATGGGATCCTCGGGCGCTGGACAGCTCACGAAGATGGTCAACCAGATATGCATTGCCGGATTGGTCCAGGCGCTCGCGGAGGGGCTTCGTTTCGCGAAGGCCGCTGGACTTGATCAGCAACTGGTCGTGGACGTCATCTCGAAAGGCGCGGCCCAGTCGTGGCAGATGGACAACCGCCACAAAACAATGATAGCGGGCGAATTCCAATTCGGCTTCGCAGTGGAGTGGATGCGCAAGGACTTGGCGATTTGCCTTGATGAGGCGCGGCGCAACGGCGCTCCGTTGCCCGTGACTGCGCTGGTGGACCAGTTCTATGGTGAGGTCCACGCGAAAGGCGGCAGCCGTTGGGATACGTCAAGTCTTATCACTCGCCTTTAGCCTGAGCGGCGGAAGACCATTCGAAGATCCGATCGAATGATCGACCTTGTCGCCCCCGTGACCTGTCGCGTGAATAAGCGTTGCGTGTTCGTTGTGTTGGCGCCCGGGCGGGGTCGAGTAACAAACTCGGTCTGAAGGGGTTGCCGTTGGTCGACGATCGAGGACCTGATGATGATCGAAGCAGGACCCAGCGACCGAGAGGAAGAGCCGTCGGCGCCTCCGACGCCTATGCGTCCTGATTTTTCCGTCGTTCAAGGCTTTCAAGTTGTCGGCGCCGATCATCCGGTCGCTGGGCAGAACACAGGCGGCGACGAAAATTGGCGCGGCGCTTTGAGGCTTGAATTGGAGACGCGCGCGGCCCGTTTTCATCATGCTGTAGATTCCGCGATTGTGCTTTCGAACGATGGCGTCATTCGTTGGTTAGGCGACCCCATCGCTAGGCTTTCCCCCGGTCCAGGCGTGCTTATCCCCGGAGCGGTAATTCTGGCTGACGAGGCGTTGCCGGTTGCAAGTCAGGACATTGTAAGGGCGCGAGTTGACCTTTGGCTTGCGGCGATGACGCGGCGCATTCTGGGCCCACTCTTCGCGCTCGCCGCCTTGCAGGAAGGATCGGAAGTCGTCCGCGATTTGGCGGTCAGACTTGCCCGGTCGCTTGGGATCTTGGAGCGGGAGCCGATCAGAGAACAGATCAAGGCGCTTGCCCAGACCGAGCGGGCGGAGCTTAGAAAGCACGGCGTACGTTTTGGCGCCCATTATATTTTCTTGCCAGGGCTGATCAAGCCCGCGGCGAGGACCTTGGCCCTTCAGCTCTGGGGACTTCAAGCTCCTGGCGACGGCAGCGGGCTCGTCGCCGCGCTCGCCCAAATTGCATCGTCGGGCCGGACCTCCCTTTCTTTCGATAAGGCCGTATCGAGGGAGGCCTATCGCGTCGCCGGGTACCGGCCGTGCGGCGAACGAATTGTGCGTGTGGATGTGCTTGAACGTCTTGCTGGGATGATCCGCGCGGCGATCGTGGAGGGTAGGGCCCGGGCTGCGCTTGGGCCTGGGGGCCATGGGAGGTCGAATGGATTCGTCGTCAGTGGCCAGATGACCTCGCTGACTGGATGCGCGGGCGAGCAATTCGCTTCAATTTTGCGCTCGATGGGATTCCGAAGCGTCGAAATGAAGCGATCGCAGTTTGTCGGATCTGCGCCAGCTCCTGAATCGCCGCAAGAGTCGAAGCCCGATTCCACCGCAAGAATTCCAGAGGGCCCGACCGACGCCTTGCCGCCAACGGGGGGCGAAGAGGGAACTCCCGTCGACGTCCCTTCGGCCTCGCCGGAGGCGCCACCGGTCGATGCGAGCGCTTTAGACGTCGCGCGCCCGGATGTTCCCATTGACGAATGCTGCTCCGACGCGTCCCGAACTGATTCTGGCGCGGCGACCGCGACCCCGCCAATACTCGACACGAATTCCGAGGACGAAAGAAAATCCGAAATGATCGTGGTATGGCGGCCCGACCGGAGCGCGTTTTCTCGGCGCGGCGTCGGCGACAAGATCCGGCGAGACCTTGATCCGGCTCCCAGAGACCAGCATTCACTGAACGGGCCGATCGGTCGCCAGGACAATCCCGGCCGCAGTCCGGCGGCGGCTGCGGGGAGGAAGCGAAGCGGGAGCCGGCGCGAGCAGCCGCCTTCGAGCTTGGCGAACCATCCCGCGCGCAAAGCCGCCATGCCCCCGGATCGACGCGAAGCCGTTCGCTTCGACGAAAAACATCGCCAAACGTCGAGCGATCGTGATATGCCGCGTTCTCTTCCAGCGTCAGAGCGACAGCCTCGGGCGACGGTTGACCCGAACTCCCCGTTCGCCAAGCTTCTCGAACTCAGATCGCTGCTTGAAGAACAATCCAACAAGCGCCCCTAGGGGGACGCTACCGTCGTGAGGACATCGGATCGTCGATTTCGCCGTGACGATCTTTGAGTAACGCTCAGTCAAATGAGAACAGGCACGGATCGGACAGTTCTGCGTAGATGAGGACGTGGTAATGACCTATGTGGTCGTAGAAAACTGCATAAAGTGCAAATATTTGGATTGCGTGGAAGTCTGCCCTGTGGATTGTTTCTATGAGGGCGATAACATGCTCGTTATTCACCCGGATGAGTGCATCGATTGCGGCGTCTGCGAGCCGGAATGCCCTGCGGAGGCGATCAAACCCGACACAGAGCCCGAACTGGCGTTCTGGCTAAAGCTAAATGCCGAATACGCAAAATCCTGGCCAAATATAACCAGCAAGAGAGACCCGCCGCCGGACGCCAAGGAATTCGACGGCCGGCCCAACAAATTCGCCGAGTTCTTCTCGACCGAACCAGGGCAGGGGGACTAGCGCATTGCATTTGGGCCCGATGGCCGCTCTGTGCGCGCCGCTGCGGTCGGGCATGCGTCCGTCCGTCGACAACCTTAAGGACATTCCGACCCCAATGAATTCGTACGGCCAAGTAAAAAATGAGAACCGTAAAGGCGGGGATCTTTCGCCGCCGTGAATCGCAAGCATATTCGAAATTCTCCAAGAATGCGCTTTAGCGCGAATACTCATTCTGGAAAAGGAAAAACAGCGGACCTCTTGGGTAAGAGGAAGCAAGCCTTTGAAAAAGATGGGGAATTGACCCGCTTCTCGCGGTCGCCTCTAGCCGCCAATAGAGGCCAGAACCGGACTGCAAGCGGCCTGGTCTCGCAAGAACCCAGATTTACGTCAGAATTAACAGGGAGATTTTTCGCCGATAACAGGGAACTTATTGCGCTAACAGGGAGCTTTTTTGCACGAACGGGCCGCTTTCGCGACGAAATCGGGGCGCCGGTTCGCGCCAACCCGTGGCCGAGAGGTCCGAGGCGAACGCCTCGACCGCGGCCGCCCGCTTCTGTTCTACATACGTGTACGGGTCATAGGTTGCCGAGCGCCTTGCGGTCTCGATGGGCTCTTAACCATGCGCCACCGTTGTTGTCGCCGCCGGCTCATCTTCTTCTTTGATTTTTCGACGATTTTGTGCTAAACGACAAATTAATCGTGGAGCGAAGTCCCGAGAAATCCTCGGACAAAGCGTGGTTTCGGTGACGGAAGTCCGCTAGCCCTATTGGAGAGCGGGTCCGCGCATGTTTTCAGCGCATGCGCGGCCGGTCGCGCGTGGAGAGTTGACGATGGCGGCGCGTAAGAAGTCGAAAAAGACAACAAAATCGAAGACAAAGAAGACAAGGCCCGCTTCGAGCGCGAAACCGGCGTCAAAGCGCCGTCTTAAGGAAGCTTCGTCGTCGAGGGTTCGAAGTCGGGCCGGCAAGAGCAAGCCGGCCTCGAGCGCGCGAGCCGCGCGGAAAACCGTTCGGGCAAAGATGAAAAACAGTGCAGCGAAACCGTCGAAGCCAAAGCGGAAGAGCCCGGCCGCCGCAACTGCGTCTCGCACCCGCGGCGCTGCGAAGAGGCTTGCAAAAGCCGCTTCCGCCAGAAAGCCGGCGGCGTCGAAGACCCTGAGCAAAGGCGCGAAAAGCAGGACCGTCAAAACGGCGGCGGCGCGCACGCGGGCGAAAGAGACGGAAGTGAAGTTGATGCTGGAGAGCGGAGGCGTGCTGAACGCTCGACCCGCGCCCGAGAAAGCGGTGACCGCTGTCGGCGCGCCGAAGCCGGATCCTGGTCAGGGCGTTCGCCCTGCGGATTTGTCCGAATCGGCTTTAGCGGCGAAACTGGCCGCACCCGCGCCGAGGAGCCAAAAAGCGAGCGGGGCGGAGGAGGCGGTCTCCAAATCGGTTAGGCCCGCCAGCCAGCGCCAAGGCTTCAAGCTCAATGAGTTCGTTGTTTATCCGGCCCATGGCGTCGGCCAAATCGTTGCGATCGAAGAGCAAGAGGTGGCGGGCTTCCGGCTTGAGCTGTTCGTCATCAGCTTTTCGAAGGACAAGTTGACGCTGCGGGTTCCGACCTCGAAAGTTTCAGGGGTCGGAATGCGGAAGATATCCGATCCCGACACCGCGAGGCGCTCGCTTGAGGTTCTGACGGGACGCGCGCGCGTGAAGCGCACCATGTGGTCGCGTCGTGCGCAGGAGTACGAGACCAAAATCAATTCGGGCGACATCAACGCCATCGCTGAAGTCGTACGCGACCTCTACCGTTCGGAGGCGCAGCCGGAGCAGTCGTACTCGGAGCGGCAGTTGTATGAGGCGGCTCTCGACCGGATGGTGCGCGAGATCGCGGCGGTCCAAAAGTCGAATGAAATCGACGCCTTGAAAGCAGTCGAGGCCCAGCTCCAGAAGGGCCAGAGCCGAGCTGCGAAGGCCGCCGCGCCGCCGGGCGCAGGCAGCGAGATCGAACAAGCCGCCTGAGACTTTCGGCTCCGGCCGTCCCGGGCGGCTTTAGCACTCGCGATGGGGTTCGGCGCCAGGAAGTGTGACAGGGCTCGAACTTGCCGAGGCGGATGGCCATTCAGGCCGTTGAGTCCTTCATGCATCCGTCGCGCGGACGGCCTTGATCCAACGAATCGAACGTTGCGTTGGGCCGTTCACCTGATGCGCCTGCCGTCTCTTGTGATCGACGCTGGATTTTAGGCGACTGCGGGTGGGAGACTTGGCGTTCCTCCCTGCCGGAGCGAACCCCAACCGGTCGGATTCAATGATCGTTTATCCGATTGTCTCGTTGTGGATTTTGGTCCTGACCGTGGTGGCTTTGTTCTGGGTGGCCCTGACAGATTTGCAGGAATTCAAGGTCCGAAATGAACTGGTCGTGGTCTTGGCCTGTCTCTATCTCATCTACGCTCTCCTCTCGGGGACTTGGGTTTACATGCAATGGAACTTTGCCTTCGCGCTGTTGATGCTTGTCGGCGGCCTGTACGCCTATTCGCTTCAGCACATCGGCGGGGGTGACCTGAAACTGTTGACGGTGGCCTTCCTGTGGACAGGGCCATGGTACGCCGCGCCGTTCGTCGTTCTGCTCTTGATATTCACTTTGCTGTATTATTTCGCCGCCAGGTTCGGCTTTGCCGCGGCCAGGCGCACCGCCGCCGGACTTCGAATTCCTCTGGCTCCATCATTGGCCCTTGCGCTTATCGGAGTGTTTGCGTTGGGCTTTATCCGTCCCCACGGCTGAGGCTCGGGTCGGCTTTGGCGGCCGACGTCCGGTCTCCGCCTCGATCGACGATCAGGGCGAGAGGGCTTTATCCAATGCCAGCCACTGCTTGGAGACCCAGGTTCCAACGAGACCGATCGTAGCGATCACTGCGATCAGGAGAACACCAAGCAATACCGTGTATTCTATCAGAGCAGCGCCGTTTTCGTCCTTGAGAAACTGACCAAAAATCTTCAATGTTTTGGACATGGCCGCACCCGCCTGAGTTACAATTGGACCAAGTAGCACGCTTTTACGCTGCGGAATGGCCGCTTACTTTGGTGACCCTCAATTATCTGTTAGGGAAGGGGTACGTCAATGCCGAGCGGGATCGCGAATCGCGGCAGACTACGAATCCGACAATGTATTTTAACTTCCGTGCAAGGCTACTCAGTGTCGGTGCGGTGAGAAGCCCCGCGGGAGACGCAGCGTCACGCCGCTTGTGATTTCCGCTTTTCTCCGACGCCATTCCCTTTATTGAACCCCAAATCATCTGAATTCCGCAAGTGAGAGCAGTTATACACTTATCCACAGATATTTATTCTGACAGCGAATGAGTTGGGGCCATCCTTGACAATATCGGTTCGACAGTGCGACGAATATCCGCATATTACATTGGCAGTTTTGCTTTGCGATGCAAAACTGTATTTTGATAAATTTGGACGCTGCGCCGCCTTTGCGACTGAATTCGTTGACACACGTATGAAGATAGGCAAATAGGCCGGGGATTAACTTCGGAGGCAGAGTGTTCTTCTAAGGCAGGAGGCGCGGAAGGTGATGGGCCGGAGCACAAACCTCGCGATCCTGACGGTCGCGATTATTCTTGGCGCGGTCGCGGCTTTTCTTGCTCGGAGCTGGCTGCAGAGCCATTCCGAGCGCGCGGATGCCGACCAATCGGTCTCGATTGTCGTTGCGAATCGAGCGCTTGCCTTTGGAGCGCCTATCGCCGCGGACGATGTCAGGGAGATTGCCTGGCCAGCGAAATCGAGACCGCAGGGAGCGTTCGCCAACTTCGCCGAACTGACTAGGGACGGGAAACGGATTGTCCTCTCTCCGTTTGTCGGGGATGAGCCGATTATCGCTTCAAAAGTCAGCGCCCCAAACCAGAGAGCCTCGTTGTCGACGGCGATCGAGAAGGGCAAGCGCGCGGTGACCGTCGCGGTCGACGACGTTCGCGGGGTGGCCGGGTTCATCTTTCCTGGCGACTTCGTCGATGTCGTCCTGACGCGAACCAACAACAGCAACGGCCCGCAGGATTTCGCCGAAGTGATATTGCAGCACGTCAAAGTGCTCGCGATCGATCAAATGGCGGGCGAGCGCCAGGAACGCCCGACGGTCGCCAAGGCGGTTACGGTCGAGGCGAGTCCTGACCAGGCGTTGAGGATCTTGCTGGCGACCAATGTCGGCAAGCTATCGCTGATCTTGCGGCAGCCAGCGGAAGTCGCGATGGCCCCTGACGCCAAAGTCACCGATCGCGACCTCTTCGGCGACGAAGCCCTGCAAGCGTCTGCGGTTGCGCAAAGCCCTGGGCCGCCGCCGGCTCCGTCGCAAGCGTCGTACATGCTGCCACAGCCGGCCGTTCGCGCGCCCGCGCCGCCGCCGACCGAACCGGCAACCCGCAAGATCACTGTCGTGAGATCCGTCAGGAGCGAACAATACGAAGTGCCACGGGAGTCGAGATGAGAGAAGACCGCGTGTCTGGACCGCAGCGGAAATCCGCAGGCGCGCCGAAGGAGGCGCCGGGGCGCCGGATTGCGTGGTCGGGCGCCCGCGGTTGGGCGGGAAGACTGAAGGCCGCCGGCGCGGTGGCCGGCGGCGCCGGCCTGTTGTGGGCCGCAGGTCCGGCTGCGGCGGAGAAAGGCGGTCCATGCCACTCGATAAGACAGCAGGTAAGCGAGATCAAAGTGACGCTCTACAAGTCGCGTACGCTTTGTTTTTCCGGGCCGTTCTCGACGGCGGTCATCGGCGCGCCAGAAATCGCCGACGTATTGCCGATCACCGAGTCGATGCTCTACGTCCAGGGGAAAAAGGTCGGCGCGACGAACATATCCGTGTTTGATCAGCAGCGCCATCTGGTGTCGGTCATCGACCTCGAGGTGGCGCCCGACACGAGCTCGCTACAAAGCAAGATCGCGGCCTCGACCGGCGGCAGGGACATCAACGTCACCAGCGCGAACGGCGAGGTTGTTCTGAGCGGCGAGGCGACCGACGCCGTCGCAGCGGCTCGCGCGGTGGAAGTCGCGAAAGGCCTCTCGCAAGACGCGCCGGTCATCAACGCAATGAAGGTCGCGCCCTCGCAGCAAGTCATGCTGAAGGTGCGCATTCTTGAAGTCGACCGCAATGCCGGGCGCGACCTTGGCATCAATTGGTTCGGCAAGAGCAACAACGTGGGTTTTGCGACCGGGCTTGGCGGGGCCCCGACGACAGCGGCGAACAACAGCGGGGTCTTTCCCGGGTCGGGCTCGACGGAGTCGTCTTTCGGGGTGTTGCTGGCCAATGTCGTCAATACGCATGGCGTCAGCATCAACCTGCTCCTTTCCGCCCTCGAGGAAAAAGGTCTCGTCAGGAGTTTGGCTGAACCCGATCTCGTCGCGCTGTCGGGGGAGAAGGCGACCTTCCTCGCCGGCGGCGAAATTCCCATTCCCGTTGTGGAAGGCACCAATGCGACGAACGGCACGCTTGGAGTTCGGGGTCAACTACACGCCGAACGTCTCGATCGAATGGAAGCAATACGGCGTGGGCCTGGATTTCACCCCCACCGTGCTCAACAATGGCATTATCAACTTGCAGCTGAACCCATCGGTCACCGAGGTCAACACCGCCAACAGCCTCAACATCAACGGCACCACTGTCCCGTCCCTGACCGAGCGCCGGGCCCACACCGCCGTCGAACTGCGGGACGGGCAAAGCTTCGCCATCGCCGGCCTTCTCCAGGCGCAATCTTCCAACACCATCAACCAGCTGCCCTGGGTCGGCAACCTGCCGATCCTTGGCGCGCTTTTTCGCTCCACTGACTTCCAGAAGAACCAGACGGATCTCGTCATCATTGTCTCGCCGCATCTTGTCAGGCCGGTTCGCCCGAACCAGCATCTCGCAACGCCATTCGACTCGTCGCTTCAGGCCAACGACGTCGACCTGTTCCTGATGGGCGATACCGAACGCCAGAAGAGATACACCGACTATGTGACGAGCGGCGGGGGCCTTCAGGGACCGTACGGCCACATCCTCGGCGCCCAATGACGGCGATGCGGGTTCTGTCAACGCCGGAGACGCTCGAGCGCAGCATCAGACGCAGCAGTCTCGCGATCGTCGCCGTGAGCCTGCCGATCGCGCTGTCCGCCTGCGGCTCGACCCAGGCTTTTGACGCTCCCTTCGCCGAATATCAACAGCGGAGCATCATGGTGGCCACTGCCGGAGGCGATTCCCTGGCGGCGAATACCGCGCTTCAGACGGCGACGCCCTGGCCGCGATACGCCAACAACACCAACATCCCCGCGGACGGCGCGCGGATGGCCAATGTCGTCAAGCGCTATGAAGGCGCCGCGGGCGATAACGGCTCCCAGCCGCCTTCCTACGGCGGGGCCAGCGGACCGAGTGGATTGAGCGGGATGAACGGCGCCTCGACGGGACCGGGCCTGGCGAACGCCCCGTCCGCCTTGCCGCCGCCGCCGCAATGACCAGGAGGCCGGCCGGCAGGATGACCGCGGCGCCCCTGCTCGCGATGTCGAGCTCGCTTTGGCAAGACCGCGACGGGTCTGCGCTCGTCGAGGCGACGATCGTCACTCCGATGTTGGTCGTGCTCTTTCTCGGCGTGTTCGAGTTTTCCTGGTTTTTCTACAATCAGCAGCTTGTCGTCGCGGGTCTGCGCGACGCCGCTCGCTACATGACTCGAATCGAACTCACCGACGGCAACAGCAATCCCTGCGCCCAGAAGGATCAGAACGGCGTCCTCTATACGGCGGAGGCGGCGAACATTGCGACCACCGCCCAGCCCGCCGCGGGCGGCGATGGGCGAGTCAGCGGCTGGAAGGCAGCCGACGTCACCATCAGCTGCCTTCCGAGCGCCGCGCTCGACAACGGCCGCTACGCCGACGGTTCCGCGAGCATGACGATCATCGAAGTCGCAACCAGCTTCGCCGATCCTTCGCTCGGCCTGTTTTCGGTCCTGGGCTTGAAGGCGCCGCTGCTGTCTTTCTCCCACCAGGAGCGGTTCCTGGGCCCGGGTTGATGAGCATGTCCTCGTTCATCGCACAACTGATTCGAGACGAGGACGGCGGCCCGCTGGTCGAGGTGGCGATCATCCTCCCGATCCTGATCACATTTCTTCTGGGTGGGGTCGATTTCATGAATGCTCTCTACCAGTGGAACGCCGCCGCCAAGGCCGCGGAGATCGGCGCCCGCATCGCTGCGGTGTCCGATCCGGTTGCGTCCGGCCTCAATTCAATTCCGAGCAATGTGCTGAGTTCGATCGTCGAGTCGGGAAGCCGGATGCCCGATTTCACGGTCTCTTGCGATGGCGGCGCGTCGGCTTGCGCGTGCGTGAGCGGCGCTTGCGACGGCATAGGCTCATATTCGGCGGCGGCGATGGGACTGATCGTTTACGGCCGAGCCGGGAAAGAGACTTGCACGCCTCCCGTCTCCGAATATTTCGCCGGGATGTGCAACATCTTTCCGCTGGTCGCTCCGCAATATGTCACCGTCGTCTACGCGCAGACTGGACTTGGCTACGCTGGCCGAAGCGCCGGGCCGGTTCCGACGATTGCGGTTTCGCTCAACGCCGCCTCGTCCAAGACCAAGCTGCCATTCAAGTTCTTCTTTCTGCCATTTGCTTCCGTCAACATCCCGCAGGTCACAACTACGATAACGGGCGAAGCCTTGTCGGCTTCAGCCGCCAATTAGCGCTGTCGGAAAAGAGGCGCTCTCGGGATGGCGGACCGTAAACGGATCCTTGGTCTTCGGCGAGCGGCAGAACGGTGCGCGGCCGCTTGGCCCATGCCGATGAAAGTTAGAGATTACCTGGCGCAGCGCGTGTACGCCTTATGGCGGGACACGGACGGCTTGATGGCGCCCTATGTCACCGTCATGCTGCCGGTTCTTGTCGGCTTTGCCCTTCTCGCCCTCGACGCCTCGCGCCGCATGAGCCTACAGACGCAGATGCAGGCAGCCGCCGACAGCCTCGCGCTCGCTGGCGCTCGGGAACTCAACAAGGGGGTCGGGGCCGAAGCGCGCGCGATCTCCGCAATGGCGAACGCCTATGCATCGACGAAATCGGCCAACACGGTGGTCGGCCTCGGATCGTCACCGACGCTAACATACACCTACGCCTTCTATTCCGGTCTCTCAGCGGCGAGCGAAGGCATAGGCGGCGCCGGCGCGTCCGGGGATTCTGACGCGAAATACGTCGCCGTCAAAGTGACGCCGCAGACCTGGTCAACCATTCTTCCGGCGACATTCCTGGCGAATGTTCTAACCAGCGCGTTCGTGGTCGGCGCCGAGGCGGTTGCAGGATTTGCGGGAACGACCGTCTGTTCGGTCGCGCCGATCTTCGTCTGCAACCCCTACGAAGTCGGCTCGGGGTCGATGACCGATGCGCAAGCGACGGCGGCCCTCTACGCGGCGCTCGGCAACCCCGCCATTCTGCGCCGCCAGTTCAAGCTCAACCGAAACGGCGTCGGCCCGGGCCACTTCGGTTGGCTGAATACCGCCGACGGCTGCAAGGATCCGGGTTGCATGGCCGCCAATATCGCAAGCGTGAACGGCGCCTGTTACAGCGACGCCGGCGTCAGCCTCGCGATCGGCGCCGCGAACGAAGTCGAGCAATATTTCGACGCCCGGTTTGATATCTATGACCAGGACCCGCCGCTCGCGCCTTCAAGCGCCAACGCGCCGGCGGTCAATGTGCGAAAGGGGTACCTTCCGGGACGCAAGTCGAGCGCGGTCGATTGGTGCAGCGCCGCGCCGGCCAGTTCCTCTGCCGGATACTACACGTACCCTTCAGACAGAACTGTTGGCACGGTCACCCAGAAGTCACCCACCCTGACGGACGTCGCGAGCACAACCGGCGTGACAGGCGGCGAGCCGATCGTCGACGCCGGGGGTTACATTGCGAGCACCTCGGACAATCCCGCCGCAGTGTCCGGCGCTGCCGGCTCGACGATCACGCTCTCGACCCAAGCCAGCGGGACCCAAGCAGGAGACGCCTTGACGGTTGAATGGACGACCAGCGGATTGCCGGAGGACATCTCGTTTCCGACCCTCGGAGGCGCCGAGGGTGACGGCCAGTGGGATTGCGAAAACTATTGGGTGATCAATCACCCGCGAGGCCCGTCGGCCGCCGCCGTTGGGATCGCGCTTGGCGGCGTGTGCGGAACCCCGCAGCAGACAACGGTGAGCCGCTATCAGGTCTACCGATATGAAATCGGCGAGGGAACAGGCGCGGGAGGGATCGCCGATTGGTCGGGCAGAAACGGCTGGGCGAGCAATGGCCAGTCGGACCTGCAGGGCGCCACGGCCCCGCCGGGCGAGTTCCAGACCGAGAGCGGCGCCCCGTTTTGCGCCAGGGCGAGCGGCGTCGCCGGCGTCGATACGACCACAGGGGGCGTCGATAGGCGCAATCTGATCGCGCCCATCATCAATTGTCTTGCTCAAACCGCTCTCGGCACTATCGCCGGAGCCGGCGCGTCCACCGAGACGCCGGTCGCCGCATTTGGCAAGTTCTTCATGACCCAGCCGTACAGCGCGCTCAAGGATGGCAATCTCTATGGCGAGATCACCGGGTTGGTGACTTCGGCCGACAACGTTAAAATCTTCAATCTCGTCCAGCTCTACCGTTAGCTGAAATCGATCGGAAGGAGCGCATGCCTGACACGGCCCACCGAGAAGGAGGCAATTCGATCGACCCCGGAATTCCGGCTTTCTTCTGCGCGGCCTGCTCGGTTGCGATCGTCCGAATTCGTCGTTTTGCCAGCGGGCGAGGCGCCCGAATTTAGTCGGTGAGACGATGACGATTTACCTTATGCAAGGAAGCGATAGCGGGAGCGCCGCCGAGATCGAGGCGAAACTCAAATTGACGATTCCCGACCTCAGGCTGGTTCCCAGTCTTGAAGACATCGATGATATATCCAACGATGGCCCGGAACGATCGGTGGTCGTCCTGATCGCAGCGCATGAAACTGCAAACGTCCCGGATCTGATCGAGGTCGTCAGCCGGCGTCCGCGAAACATATTCTTCATCGTCATTGGCGGCGACGTTTCCGCGCGAGACTATAAGCGGCTCGTTCAGTCGGGAAACGCGGACTGGGTCCCCGAAGCCGGACTCCCGCAGGATATTCTCGAAATAGTCGGACGTCTGAGAGCGCCGGCGCGGAACGCTCAGGCAGCTGAATCGCCGATCGTTGTCTCGTTTGTTCCCAGTGCGGGGGGAGTCGGCAATTCGACGCTCGCGATCGAAACCGCCATCCATCTTGTCAGGGGTAAGTCGACAAAGGACGCCAAGGTCGCGCTCGTCGACCTTGACTTCCAGTCCAGCCACGTCTGCGACTACCTCGATATCACGCCCAAGTTTCAGCTCGATGAGATCGTCGCTGCGCCGGAGCGTCTGGACGACCAGTTGTTGAGCGCTTTCATCAGCCGCCATCCGAGCGGGCTGGATGTCTTCGCCGCGAGCCGCAACCGATTTCACACTCGTGATCTCGACGTCGAGGCCTTATCCGCATTGTTTGATCGCATGGCGGATCGATATGCTTACATCGTCGTCGATCTGCCGCTCTCGGTGCATTCGTGGACAATTCCGTTGCTCGCGGCGTCGAAGGGAATTCTCGTCAGTGGACTCAATACGATTCCTGCCTTGCGGCAAATCGAGGAGACGCTTCGCGCCCTGCGCGCGGAGCCGCTCATCACCGCCGAGAAGCGAGCGGTCGTCAACCGATGCGAGTTTGGCCTCCTGGGCAAGGTTGCGCGGGCCGATCATGTCGCGCGGATTCTCGGCGACGAAAAGCGCTTGTTTGTGAGAAACACCCGCGTCGCGCTTGAGTGCGTGAACCTCGGCACGCCAATGACCATTGCCTATCCGTCGGATAAGGCGGTCAAGGACATTGCAGCGATAGCGGATTATTGCGTGGGGTTGAAATCCGTCGCGCCAAGGCGACTTTAGCGTCTCCCGCCGACCTGGGCGGCAGTCGATGGTGATCTGTCAGTCGATCGGAAAACGGCCATGGGATTTCTAAGCGGCAAGAACGCTGGCGAAAGCGATCGGGAAGTCCGGGATGCGCGTCCCGAGACGCCGTCGGCGGACAAGGACGATTTTTATGCCGATTTGATCGCCCGCCGACCCGGACTGCTCGATGAAAAACTCAAGCTGCATGAACGCATCATCGATGAGTTCAATCTGACGGCGCTGGAAAAGATGCCGCCCGAGGAGCTGGCGAAACAGGTTCGAATCTATGTCGCCGATCATGTTCGACGCGAAAGTTTGTCCCTCAATCAAAAGGAGCTCGAAATATTCGCCGGTGAGATCATTGCTGAGATGACCGGATATGGTCCTATCGAACCGTTGCTGAAGGACCCTACGGTCACCGATATTCTCATCAACACGCACAAGCGTTGCTACATCGAACGCTTCGGCCAGCTGCAAGAAACCAAGGTCCACTTCAAGGATGAAGCGCACCTCCTGCGGATCGTCAACCGGATCGTCTCGGCGATCGGGCGTAGGGTCGATGAATCGTCGCCCATGGTCGATGCTCGGTTGCGCGACGGCTCGCGGGTCAATGTCGCAGTCCGGCCGATCGCAGTCGATGGCCCCCTGGTTTCGATTCGAAAGTTCGCCGAGCGCGCGCTCGACATGGACCGGTTGATCGAAGTCGGGACTTTGCGGCCAGCGATTGCGGAGGTTCTGGCGGCGGCGGTCGCAGGCAAGGTTTCGACGATCATCGCCGGCGGCACCGGCAGCGGCAAGACGACCATGCTGAACGCGCTGTCGAATTTCATTCCGAACCGCGAACGCCTCATCACCATCGAGGATGCGGCGGAACTACAGCTCCAGCAGCCACATGTCGGCCGGTTGGAGACCCGCCCGGCGAACATCGAGGGGAAAGGCGAGGTCCGGCAGCGCGACCTCGTCCGCAACGCGCTGAGAATGCGGCCCGATCGCATTATTGTCGGCGAATGCCGCGGCGAAGAGGCGTTCGACATGCTGCAGGCGATGAACACGGGCCACGAAGGTTCGATGACCACAATTCACGCCAACTCCCCTCGCGACGCGCTCAAACGGCTCGAGCAGATGGTCGGCATGGCGGGGACGCCGATGACCCTGAACGCCATTCGTAGCCAGATCGCCTCCGCGATAACTCTTGTGATCCAGGTGCAGAGGCTTCCGGACGGCGCCCGCCGCCTGACCAGCGTCAGCGAGATCACCGGCATGGAGGGCGAAGTCATCCAGATGCATGAGATCTTCAAATTCGTGAAGGATTTCACGGACGGCAAGGGAACGCTGCACGGAAGTTTCAAGGCGACGGGACTTCGTCCGCGCTTTCTCTCCGACCTCAAGGCATATGGGATCGAAGTCGCCTCCAGCTGCTTCGACCCAACGCGAAACTTGTGAGTCGAAACAATGAGCGACCTATGGATCATCTATTGTGTCGTGTTCGGTGCGGTCATCCTCGCGGTCCCAGCCCTGTATTGGCTCATGGTCGGCGCGCAGCGCCGCGGCGCGACCCTCAAGCGGCGACTGGCAGTTGAGCGCCGCCGGCGCGGCCCGCGAGCCCGCCGACATTTTCCGTCAGGAGCGCGGACTTGCGAATTTCGATCACCCGATGTTCGCAAGCCTGAACGAGTTCCTGGCCCAGACGGGCCTGCGAATTTCATTGTTCGCCCTCGGTCTCTGGACAGCCTCGCTTGGGGTCGCTGTCGCTTTGGCGGCGTCGCCGTTCCTTTTCCACCCATGGGCCGCGGCGGCGGGCGTGGTCGTTGGCCCGCTGGCCGTTGTGCTTTACTTATCGGTCTTGCGTCGCAGGCGGATCGACCGCTTCACCGCCCAACTGCCGGACGCGCTGAGCATTATCGTGCGCAGCTTGCGGATTGGCCACCCATTCGTGAGCGCCATCGGCCTGGCCTCGAGAGAAATGCGCGACCCGATCGCGGCCGAGTTGGCCATGACGGCGGAGGAAATTGGCTTCGGTCAGGACGTTACGACGGCTGTCGTCAACATGCATCGCCGGGTCGGCCAGGATGATTTGCTGTTCCTGGTCACGGCTGTGAGCGTGCAGAGCCAGACCGGCGGCAACCTGGCCGAGGTGCTCGCCCGGCTCGCGACCCTCATGCGTCAGCGCAGCACCCTCGAGCTCAAAGTCAAGGCATTGAGCGCCGAAGGGCGATTGTCGGCGTGGTTTCTCACCGCCATGCCGTTTTTACTTTATGGCGTCATTCGACTGCTTTCCAGGGATTATTTTGGCGAGTTGGCCGAGAGCCCGATCCTTGTTCCCGCTCTGGTTTACGCGTCGATATCGCTGATTGTCTCTAACATTATCATCTACCGAATGGTGAATTTCAAAATCTAGGCCGACGACATGGACGTTTTACTGTTGCATTCGCTTCGACCGCTTTCCTGGCGGTCGCCGGGATTGCTTTCGCCGTCGGTCAGCTGGTCACGAGCCGCAATCGCCTGCAGCGACGGCTGCCCGCCGTCGGCGCGAGGATCACGGAGGCCCTGACGGGCGCCTCCGGCGACGGCATCGGCGCCTTGGTCGCGCAGCATTTTACCGAAGACCGTTTTCGAATTGGACAAGGATTCAGGCAAGAGTTGAGATTGAAATTGGTGCGCGCGGGATATTTCAGCCAGGACGCTGTCCGCTTCTACGTCTTTGCGCGCGTATGCGCCGCGATTGTGACGCCGTCGATTGTGCTGTTGGCTTCCGCGTTGCTCCTGCCAAATCTTTCGACGCTCGAGTTCGTGCTGGCTGCCGCGGCGTCCGCGGGAGTCGGAGTGCTCGGACCCGACGCCTATCTCTCTCATCGGCAGTCCAAGCAGATAGGGGAGTACCGCCTCAATTTCCCGGATCTCCTGGACCTGCTGACCGTTTGCGTGACCGCGGGCCTGACTGTGGAGGCCTCGTTCGAGCGAATTCGGGATCGGCTGAGCAAACGAAGCCGAGCGCTTGGCCGCAATATCGAGCTGATGGGGGCCGAGATGCGCGCCGGTAGAAGTTCTGTCGACGCCCTGGCCTCGTTCGCGGACCGGCTCGGCTTGGACGAGGCCTCATCCTTCGTCGCCGTGCTGCGGCATTCTGTGGAGCTCGGCGGCGACGTCGCGACGACGCTGCGTGAATTCAGCGAAGACATGCGTTCCAGGAGAATGTTGCTGGCTGAAAAGAAGGCAAATGAACTGCCGGTTAAAATGGTTATTCCGCTGGCGCTAGGTATTTTCCCGGTAATCTTGATGATTGTTCTTCTCCCTGTTATTCTGAAATTGTTGCGACTTATGGTTCCTTAGGGGGAAGCGGACGCGCTCGTCGGAGGTCGAGACGTAGTCAAAAGCCCGCCGCATCTTTGCCCACTCGCGGATGGGACGCGAGAATTCCTGCGGCGAGCGAGAAGGCGGCAGGGCTTTTTTGGTTTTTTCCGCCCAAGACCCATTGAAACGTCCCAATTCACACGAATAAGTCCAAGCAGATCGGCGCTACACCTTGGTTCGGCTCGGAACGATTTTGACGCCGGCGTGCCTGGCGCACCGGACCGCCCGGCGAGAAGCTCGGAATGAGGATAAACTCGTCACCAGAATGCAGCGGTCGAAGAGTGCAGATTATGTCCGCGTCGGCTTCGGGTCCGTGCGTCGATTGATTCTGTTGATATCCCTGGCGCTGCTGGCCGCCGGGTGCGACCAGACTGGGCTGACGCCGACGCCGGTCCCCAATCCGGCCACTGGTCAGAATCCGGGCGATGTCAAGTATTACCCCTCGGATCAGCCGGCCGAGACTCGGCATCCAGCGGTTTTACGAGGGCAATTTTGGCCTCTCGCAGCAGTATTTCCAGGACGCGGTTGAAAAGTCGCCAAACGACGTGACCGCCTGGATCGGATTGGCGGCGAGTTACGACCGATTGGGGCAATTCGACCTCGCGGATCAAGCTTATGCCTCTGCGGCCAAGCTCGAGGGCGTCACCGTCCGGCTTCTGAACAACGAAGGCTATTCCTACATGCTGCGCGGCGACCTCAAAGCTGCGCGCGCCAAGTTTCAGTCGGCGTTGAAGCTCGACCCGAAGAACCAGACAACGCTCAACAACATAAAGCTGCTCAATGACAGCACCAAGTTCATCGAGCGCTCTGCGAACGGTGAACCGTGCGGAAGCGTTGACTGCCAGTGAGTTCTCTGGGTTGGCCCGCTCCGCCGATACAGGAGCGGCGGCGAGGGCCGACCAACTCCCAAGTTCATTTGGAAGGCAAACCACTATCTCCCGGCATGAGCAGGCCGGGTGTGCCTCGAGGCATCGCGAGCAGACCGTCGTCTCCGGGCATGCCGGGCGCCAAGGCCTGTTCTCCAGGCGCGCCGGCGCCGAGTCCGGTTCTCGCGCGCCAGGCGCCGAGCCTTGCTCCCCAGGCGCGCCCAGGGCTTCTTCTTTGGCGGGTATTTCCTCGAAATGTTCGCATCCGATCGATCCGCAATGATACGAGGAAAAAGCCCCTAAGGTGGGATGATCATAGACGACGACCCGGTCCGTCGTGCTCTGCCGGACGACGACGACATCGACGCTGCTGATTACGCTGCCATGATCGTCAAGAAAATCGACATTCGTCCGCCCCAGATGCTGGGGAATAAGGACTGCGCTCTTGTCGGTCCGCAGGACAAGATCGACAATTTCAGGATTTGTGATGGAAATCTTTCCAAATGGACGCTCACTATGAATTGTCGTTGAGTACCCTTGGGTAAGCACAATTGGTTGTTTGGACGGCTGTTCGATCGTCAGCGGCGAGACCTCATCGCCGAAGCTTTCTGACGTCCGCAAAGAGAAAAACCAGCAAAGGACAACGCAGCATAGACTGATTGCGCATTTGTCGTCGGCGATCGCCCTGCGACCGTTGCTTGATCATTACATTGTCCCACCGTCGATTGATCGGGCCGTCCATAGTGGCACGATCGTCGTCGATTGCAACCCGCTCGTCCTCGGCGAGCCGCAGCGTCGCCGCCAACGTCCGGCGACGGCGATCAATTCATCCCGAGCGCGGCCAGATAGAGGTCGAGAATTGTCTCCTCTTCGATTCGGCTGTCGCGGTCCTGCTTCCGGATGGAGACGATTTTTCGCATGATCTTGACGTCGAAGCCGTTCGCCTTGGCCTCGCCGTAGACGTCCTTGATGTCGCCCGAGAGCGCCTTCTTCTCCTCTTCGAGCCGCTCGATCCGCTCGACGAACGCGCGCAGGTGGCCGGCGTTGACCTCGCTTGTCCCGCTCTTTGTCGTCTCGTTTGTTTTCGCCATATCCAATCCAATGATCTCGCGCGTTTGCCCTGGGGGTGACGGATCGCGCCGAACGTCGCTGCGCGTCAAGTTGCGCCGAGCGGGTTTTCCCCGGCCATGCGCTCTCCTCCTCGTCCGAGCTGCCCAAGTCGGCCGGCGCGCGCCTCTTGCCGTCGGCGAGGATCGGCCGCAGCAGGCGGGCGAAGCGCGCGGCCCAGGAATGCGCGTCTCTCCTCTCGGCGATGAGATCCTGCCGGATCTCGATCAGCGCGTTGGCCAATCCGCGCGAAGTCGCGATCGCGTCGATCGTGTCGCCGGCAAGCGCTCCGTCATAGGGCTCGTTGTCGCCGACCTCGTCGGCGGACAGGTCCGGCTCGGCGACCAGCGCCTCGATCAGCGGCTCGGGAAGCCGCCCGTCGCGGTCCCACAGGATCCCGACCTTCCACGGTCGCGCCGCCCCGCGCATGACGGCGGTGAACGAATGGATCGAGACGATGGCCGGCGGCTCGCCGGTCGCGAGCATCGCATCGACCGTCGCCGCGATCTCCTCCCGGTACGGCGCCCAGAAGCGCGCGCTCCGGCGAGCGATCTCCGCCGCATCGGCGCCGGCGTTTCCCGGCACGATCGCGCCGTCGGAAAAGCGCATGACGAGAGTCGGATCGTCCAAGCCCCGATTGGGGTCGATGATCAGGCGCGAAAAGGTCGACAGCACGGCCGGCGCGCCGAGCTCGGCCGCGAGCGCGCGGGTCACGTCCGCGGCGCCGATGTCGTAGGCGATGTGCCGCTCGAGCGCCTCGCGCGGCAGTCCGAGCGTCCCGTAACCCGGAGGAATGGCGTTGGCGGCGTGATCGCAGACGACCAGAGCTCCGGCGTCGAGCGCGCCTGGAACCGCTTCGAACGCGGAAAACGCGCCCTCCGCCGGTTCAAGTTCGACATGCGCTGCTCGGTCCATCGCTTGGCTCTTGCCTTCGGGGTTGCGCCGCGTCAGCCGGCGATCGTCGCGCCGCCATCGACGACGATGACCTGTCCGGTCGTGAACGAACCGGCTCTCGAGGCGAGATAGACAGCCGCGCCGGCGATCTCGTCCGCTTCTCCGATCCGCCCGAGCGGCGTCGTCGCGGTGACCGTCTTCAGCGTCTCGGGGTTCTCCCACAAGGCGCGCGCGAAGTCAGTCCTGACGAGTCCCGGCGCGATGCAATTGACTCGCACATTGTGCCGTCCCCATTCGACCGCGAGATTGCGCGCCAGCTGAAGGTCGGCCGCCTTGGAGATATTGTAGGCGCCGAGGACTTTCGAGCCCTTGAGCCCGCCGATCGACGAGACGATGATGATCGAGCCGTCCTTGCGTTCGATCATGCCCGGCGCGGCCATCTGGATCAGCCAGTGATTGGCGAGCACGTTGTTGTCGAGGATCTTGCGGAACTGATCGTCCGAGATGCCGGCAAGCGCGCCGTAATAGGGATTGGAAGCCGCGTTGCAGACGAGAATGTCGATCCGGCCGTGGGCGCTGATCGTCTCGTCGACGAGATGCTGAAGCTCCTCCTTGGACGAGATGTTGGCGGCGATCGGCTTCGCCGCGTCGCGTCCGAGCGTGCGATTGATGGCGGCGGCCGTCTCGGCGCAGGCCTCGGCCTTGCGCGACGAGATGACGACGCTCGCGCCGTGCTCGGCGAGGCGCTCGGCGATCGCCCGCCCGATGCCGCGGGAGGAGCCGGTGACGATCGCGACGCGCCCGGTCAGGTCGAACAGACTGGCCAAGGTTTCCTCCCGGTCAGCAGGGCCGTTCCGGTTTTCCAAGCCGGCCCCGAAATTTAGCCAAATCGAGCAAAATCCAGCCAAGGCGCAGCCAAGGCTATCAAAGGAAAACCCTTGCATTGTCTTGGATCGGCTTGTCCGAATCGAGCCTTTTCAAGGACTTGCGCCGACTCGCGACGGCCATTTGTCTTTTCGCCCGGACGAGGCGGCTTAAGAACATGCTGACAATGTGAAGTATGGCGCTGTCGATCGGCTTGGTCATGGCGGTGGTCACCATAGCACGAGCTTCGATTTTCCGGAAGCAAATGCTCGAAAATCCGGAGAGCCAAGGCGCGGGCGCCCCGGGCTGCGGCGGACCCTGCCGGGCGGGAGCGCGGGTGGGGCGTTGTTGGCCGTTGTGCTAAGTCTGAGCGGCCCGAGGGCCGCGCGATGACCGAGAGCCGGAAGATTGCCGCCATTCTGGTCGCCGATGTCGTCGGCTACAGCCGGCTCGCGGGAGCGGACGAGGATCGCACGCTCTCGCGCCTTCGGGGGCTGCGCAGCGACCTGATCGATCCCGCCATCGCCGCCCATCACGGGCGCATCGTCAAGCGCACCGGCGACGGAAGCCTGATCGAGTTTCGCAGCGTGGTCGACGCGGTGCGCTGCGCGATCGAGGTGCAGAACGGCCTGATCGAGCGCAACGCCGGCCTGCCGCCCGACCGGCGCATCGAGTTTCGCGTCGGCATTCATCTCGGCGACGTCGTCGAGGAGAGCGACGGCGACCTGATGGGCGACGGCGTCAATATCGCCGCGCGATTGGAGAGCATCTGCCAGCCGGGCGCGGTCTGTCTGTCGGAGGACGCCTATCGTCAGGTCAAAGGGCGGCTCGATCTCGCGGTCACCGATCTCGGCCCGACCAAGCTCAAGAACATCGCCGAGCCGATCCGGGTCTATTCGCTTGAGGTCGGCGCGCCCGCGCAGGCGAAGCCCAGCGCCGACCCCGGCGCCCGAAAAATCCGCTCCGCCGCGTCTCTCCATCGTCGTTCTGCCGTTCGCCAATATCAGCGGCGAGCCGGAGCAGGAGCACTTCGTCGACGGGGTCACGGAGAGCCTGACGACCGACCTGTCGCGCATACGAGGGGCGCTCGTGATCGCGCGCAATACGGCGTTCGCCTACAAGGGCAAGCCGATCGATGTGAAGACGATCGGGCGCGAGCTTGAACGTGCGCTATGTGCTGGAGGGCAGCGTCCAGCGCGGCGGAAACCGGATGCGCGTCAATGTCCAGCTCATCGACGCCGAGACGGGCAGTCATCTCTGGGCCGAGCGGTTCGACAAACCGCTGGCCGATCTGTTCGACATGCAGGACGAAATCGTCGCCCGCCTGGCCGGCGCGCTGCACGCCCAGCTCGTCGCCGCCGAGGCGCGACGCGCAGAGAAGGTGCCGAACCCGGACTCGATGGACCTCTATTTTCAGGGGATGGCTTGGTTCTATAAGGGTCTGACCCCTCATTATATGGTGCAAGCGCGCGGCTACTTTGATCGCGCGCTCATCGCCGATCCCGACAACATCGACGCGCTGATTGGATTGGCGGGTGCGGAGGCGATCGAGGGCGTAAACTCCTTTGCGACCGATCCGCGTGACGTCCTTTGCTGCGGCCGAAGCAAAGTTGACCAAAGCCCTGTCGTCGGTCCCGGATCATGTCGTTGGCCATATGTGGTTGGGACTTGTCTACATATGGACCAAGCGCGCCGCTGAGGGCATCGCCAAATGCGAACATGCGTTGGCGCTGGATCGAAATCTCGCCAGAGCTGAAGGCGCTATCGGATTTGGCAAGATAAATATCGGTCGCGCCGAAGAAACAGAGGCTCACATTGCTGAGGCCCTGCGCCTCAGCCCGCGCGATACGACGGCTTTTGTCTGGATGACTCACGTGGGCCTCGCGAAGAACCTGCTGGGGAGTTGGGAGCAAGCGGTCGCATGGTGTCGACGTGCGATCGAGACGAACCCAAATTATCCGAGAGCGCATTTTCATTTGGCCCTCGCCCTCGCGCAGCTTGGTCGACTTGACGAGGCGCATTCCTCAGTCAAAGCCGGTATCGCGATCAACCCGTCCTTCACCGTCTCTCGCGCCCGCGTCGACTGGACGGCGCTGAGCGACGACCCGGCGTATCTGGCCCAGCTTGAGCCCGTTTTCGACGGCCTGTGCAAGGCCGGGGTCCCCGAACAATGACCGCCGCCCGCCGGCTCGCCGCGATCCTCGCCGCCGACGTCGTCCGCTGCAGCCGGCTCGCCGGCCCTGCTGCTCGCGCTCCTCTCGCTGGCCGCCCCAGCCGGCGGCGCCGAATATTATGGCTACGATCAGGGCGGCAGCCGTTTCGCGCCGCTCGACCAGATCACGCCGGGGAATGTCGACCAGCTGATCCCGGCCTGGACCTACCATACCGGCGATCTCAAGAGCCGCGCCGCCGACGTGCTCAAGCGCTCGAAATTCGAGGTCACGCCGATCCTCACCGGCGGCAAGCTCATCGCCTGCACGCCGTTCAACGCGGTGGTGGCGCTCGACCCCGGCACGGGACAAGAACTGTGGCGCTACGACCCTGAGATCAAGACCGATTACCGCCCGGGCAACATGTTCAACTGCCGCGGCGTGGCGGTCTGGCGCGGCCCATCAGGCGCGGCCGGGCCGTGCGCCGAGCGGATCCTGACCGCGACCGCCGATCTCCGGCTGATCGCCCTCGACCTCAAGGACGGCCGCCCATGCGCCGATTTCGGCCAGGATGGCGCGGTCCGCATCGATCCCGGCAAGCCGCTGCTCTGGCCCGGCGAGTTCCAGTTCACCTCGCCCCCCGCCGTGATCGGCGACCTGGTCATCCTCGGCTCGTCGATCAGCGACAATGCGCGGGTCGACGCGCCGCGCGGCACGGTGCGCGCCTTCGATGTCCAGGACCGGCGCCCTGCGCTGGGCCTGGGACCCGGTGCCGGAGCGCGCCGACGACCCGGATGCGGCGAGCTGGGGCGACGGCTGGCGGACGACCGGCGCCGCCAATGTCTGGGCGCCGATCGCGATCGACGAGGCGCGCGGCCTGATTTTCCTGCCGACCACCAGCCCGAGCCCGGATTTCTACGGCGGCCTTCGCCCCGGCGACAATCGCCGCGCCAATTCGGTGGTGGCGCTCAAGGCCGACACCGGCGCGCTGGCGTGGAGCTTCCAGCTCGTCCACCACAATGTCTGGGATTACGACATCCCGGCCCAGCCGAGCCTCGCCACCATCACCCTCGACGGCAAGGCGCGCGACGTCGTCATCCAGGGCACGAAGCAGGGGCTCATCTTCGTGCTCGACCGCGACACCGGCAAGCCCGTCCTGCCGGTCGAGGAGCGCCCCGTGCCGCAGGGCGGCGTCGATGGCGAGGCGCTGTCGCCGACCCAGCCCTTCCCGGCCGATCTGCCCCCGCTCGGCCCCGACCGCATCACGCCCGATCAGGCCTGGGGGCTGACCCCGTGGGATCGCGGCGCATGCGCCAAGGCGATCGCCTCGGCGCGCGGCGAGGGCCGCTTCACCCCGCCGAGCCTGCAAGGCACGCTGGTCATGCCGTTCACCGGCGGCGGCGTGAACTGGGGCGGCCTCGCCGTCGATGGCGGCAAGGGCGTGGTCTATGTCAACAGCTCGAACCTCGTGCACCGGGTCACGCTCTTCCCGGCCGCCGATTACGCTGAAATGAAGCAGCGCTTCCCCGACAAGGAGGTCTCGCCGCAGCGCGGCGCGCCCTACGGCATGAAGCGCGAGCTTCTGGTCTCGCCGCTCGGATTGCCCTGCAACCCGCCGCCCTGGGGCGTCTTGACCGCGCTCGACCTCGGGAGCCGCAAGATCCTGTGGCAGGTCCCGCTCGGCACGACCGAGGAGCTCAACCCGCTCGGCCTCGCCCGCCACATCGGCACGCCCACCTTCGGCGGCCCGCTCGCGACCGCCAGCGGCCTCGTCTTCATCGGCGCCGCGCTCGACGACTATCTGCGCGCCTTCGACGCCAAGACCGGCGCCGAGCTGTGGACCGGCCGCCTGCCCTCGGCCGGCATCGCCACCCCGACCAGCTATCTCTGGCAGGGCCGCCAGTATGTCGTGATCGCCGCCGGCGGCCACGGCGAAGCCGGCGCCCCGGCCGGCGACACGCTGGTCGCCTTCGCCCTGCCCGGTCCCGGCGAGTCCGGCCCCTCGCCCTGGCTCGGCTGGATCGACCGGCCTGGCGGGCGCTTCGAGCTCCATGCCGGGATGGCCGCAGCCGCGGCGCTCGCGCTGGCGGCGCTCTGGCTGCGATGGCGGCAAAGGCGACATCGGCGGGCGGATTGAGTGGCCCTGGCGGACGCGGATGTTGTTGCGGACGCGACGCATGTGGAGCAGAATTCCCCGGCAGCGGCGAAGCCCGGCCATGAAGCCGGAGCGGGAGGAACGAATGGCGAGCGGCAAACCCTTCCCCTTGAACGCGTGGTATCCCGCCGCCTGGAGCCATGAGATCGAGCGCGCGCTCACCGCGCGGACGATCTGCGGCCATGACATCGTCCTCTACCGGCGCGCCGACGGCGCCGTTGCGGCGCTCGAGGACGCCTGCTGGCACCGCCTGCTGCCGCTCTCCATGGGCCGCCTCGTCGGCGACCAGGTGGTGTGCGGCTATCATGGCCTCGTGTTCAATTCCGCCGGGCGCTGCACCCATATGCCGGCGCAGAAGACGATCAACCCTTCGGCCTGCGTGCGCAGCTATCCGGTCGTCGAGCGCCATCGGCTGATCTGGGTCTGGCCGGGCGATCCGGCCCTCGCCGATCCAGCCCAAATGCCCGATTTTCACTGGAACGACGGCCAGACATGGAAAGGCGAGGGCGGGACCTTCTACTCGCTCAAGTGCGACTACCGGCTCGTCGTCGACAACCTGATGGATCTCACCCACGAGACCTATGTGCATGCCGGCAGCATCGGCGACGACGCGATCCTCGACACGCCGTTCGAGGTGACCCACACCGATCGCACCGCGACGATGACGCGCTGGATGATCGATATCGATCCGCCGCCGTTTTGGGCAAGGCAACTCGGCAAGCCAGGACGCGCCGACCGCTGGCAGATCGTGACCTTCGAGGCGCCGGCGGTCGTGGTCGGCGACGTCGGCGTCGCGCCGACCGGGACCGGAGCGCGCGAGGGCGACCGTTCGCAGGGCGTGAACGGCGCCTTCCTCGCGGCGCTTGCGCCGGAGACGGAGACGAGCTGCCACTATTTCTGGAACTTCGTCCGCACCTTCCGGACCGACGACGAGCAATTGACCCGCGACCTTCAGCGCGCCCACGTCAATGAAGGCAAGGGCGTCTACGATCAGGACCATGTCGTGCTCGAGGCGCAGCAGCGCGCCATCGACCGCAACCCGCGCTCGCCGTTCTATAACCTCAACATCGACGCGGGCGCCCTGTGGGCGCGCCGCCTGATCGACGGCATGCTGGCGCGCGAGCGCGGTTCGGCAGGCGCGCCTCAGGCGGCGGAATAGGCGCATCCGATGGCCGAGGTCATCGAGTGGCGCGACGGAAAGATTCGCGCGACCCGCGATCTGACGCCCGGCCATTCGCTTGATCGAGATCGAGCCTTCGGGCGCCTTCGTCGTCCCCTCGCCCGGCAGCCATATCAACGTTTCGGTCATGATCCGCGGCCGTCCCGACGTCCGCTCCTATTCGATCGTCGGGCCATGCGCCGACGGGATCTATCGCATCGCAGTCAAGCTGCTTGAGAACACGAGAGGCGGTTCGGCCTATATGTGGTCGCTCGCGCCAGGCGTCCGGATCGCGCTCTCCGCGCCCGCCAACCATTTCGGCCGCGCGCTTCTGCGCCCCGAGTATCTGCTGCTCGCCGGCGGCATCGGGATCACCCCGATCTTCACCCATGCGCTCGCGCTCGCCGAAGCGAACGCGCGCTTTCGCGTTCTCTATGCGTGCCGGAGCCGCGCCGATCTCGCCCTCGCCGGCGAGCTCGCCGAGCGGCTCGGCGACCGTCTCGAATTGTTCGTGAGCGACGAGGGCAGGCGGGTCGACATCGCCGCCGAGATCGCGCGCCTCGATCCGGAAGGCGAGTTCTACGTCTGCGGCCCGATCGGGATGCTCGAAGCGGCGAAGCGGCGCTGGCGGGAGAGCGGCCGGCCGGCCGACCGCCTTCGCTTCGAGACCTTCGGCAACAGCGGCGCCCACCCTTCCGTCCCGTTCGTCGTCAAGATTCCGCGGCTCGGCAAGGAGATCGCGGTCGACGCGAACCAGACCATGCTGGACGCGCTCGAGGAGGCGAATGTCGGCATGATCTTCGACTGCCGGCGCGGCGAATGCGGCCTTTGCGCGCTCACGATCCTGGCGGTCGACGGCGTCGTCGATCATCGCGACGTCTTTTTCAGCGACGTCGAGAAGGCCGAGAGCCTGAAGCTCTGCACCTGCGTGTCGAGGGTCTACGGCGCGTCGATCACCGTCGACACGGCGGATCGGTGAAGGGCGGGGACCGCGGCCAGCATTCCCAGGAGCGACCCCAAGCCGATCATCCCCAGCGCGAGAGCCCGCGCTTGGGGGTTATCCCGCGACCTTGGAGAAATCCGCCACCGCGTGCATCGCCTCACGCAGTTCGTTCAGGAGTCTCAGGCGATTCCGCCGCAAGTCGGGGTCGTCGGCGTTGACCGTCACGTCGAGGAAAAAAGCATCGACCGGCGGGCGCAGGGTCGCGAGCGCCCGCATCGCGCCCTCGAAATCCTCGCGCCCAGCCCGCTCGCGCGCCGCCGCGCCGGCCGCGGCGAGCATGTCGGCCAAGTCCTTTTCCGCCGGGAGAGCGAGAAGGGCGGGATCGTGCGCGCTTGCGAACGCCCCGGCGCCGTCCCTTTTTCCTCGGCGCGCAGGATGTTGGCGGCGCGGCGATAGCCGGCGAGCAAATTCCGCCCATCCTCGAAATCGAGGAAGAGCCCGAGCGCCTCGACCCGGCGGACGATGATGATGAGGTCGTCCTGACCCGGCAGCGCGAACACCGCGTCGATGAGGTCGTGCCGCGCGCCCTTGTCGCGCAGGTAGACCTTCAGCCGGTCGGCGAAGAAGGCGAGGAGGCCGGCGGTCGTCGCGTGAATTCTCGCGTCGTCCGGCGCCGACGTCTTTCGACGCGAGTGCTCATACGCGCCGACAACCTCGGAAAGCTCGGGCCCCTCGGGGAACCCCCGCTTGTCCAGGGAATGCACGACCGCGCCCGCCTCGTCCTCGCGCGCAAACTCCATGTCGAGCATGACCGCCCAGACCGCGGCGTTCATGGGCGCGGTCAAGGGGAGCCGCAGCCCGTTCTCCAGCACGATCCGGATCACGCCGAGCGCCGCGCGCCTGAGCGCATACGGGTCCTTGCTGCCGGTCGGCTTTTCGTCGATCGTCCAGAAGCCGACGAGCGTATCGAGCTTGTCGGCGAGCGCGACGGCGATCGAAACCGGCGCGGTCGGAATCCGGTCGTTCGGCCCCTGCGGCTTATAGTGCTCCCCGATCGCGTCGGCGACGCTCGGCTCCTCGCCTTGCGCGAGCGCGTAGTAGCGGCCCATGAGGCCCTGCAGCTCCGGGAATTCGCCGACCATTTCGGTCGCGAGATCGGCCTTTGCGAGTCTCGCGGCGCGCGCGGCAAGCGCAGGATCGGCAAGGACGCGCGGCGCGATCTCTTCGGCCAACACCTCGATCCGCTCGATCCGCTCGCCCTGCGTGCCGAGCTTCTCGTGAAAGACGACCCGCTCGAGCTTGGCGAGCCGCTGGTCGAGCGGCTTCGCGCTCTTGTCCTTGGCGTCGGGCAAGGGCGCGAGGTCGGTCTGCCAGAAGTGGCGGGCGTCGGCGAGGCGGGCGCGCACGACGCGCGCATTGCCGGCTGCGATCGCCGCGCCGCCGTCCGGGGCGACGAGGTTGGAGACGAGGATGAACTTGTTGGCGAGCTTGCCGTCGCCGTCGCGAAGCACGAAGCACTTCTGGTTGGCGCGGATGGTGGCGCGGATCACTTCGGGCGGCAGATCGAGGAACGCCGGCTCGAATTCGCCCATCAGCACGACCGGCCATTCGACCAGCCCCGCGACTTCCTCCAGAAGACCCTCGTCCTCGACGAGGGTGAGCCCCTGAGCGAAGGCGAGGTTGCTGGCGTCAGCGAGGATGATCGCCTTGCGCCTCTCCGCGTCGAGCACGACCTTGGCCTTCTGAAGCGCGTCGACGTAGTCGTCGAAACGGCGGACCTCGATTGGCGCGGGCGCCATGAACCGATGACCCCGGGTCGTGTCGCCGGCCGCAATCCCGTCGATCTCGAACGGGATGACCTCCGCGGCGTCGTGCGGCGTCGCCAGCGTGCAGACGATGCCGCGTAGGGGCCTGACCCAGCGCAGCGCATCGGGCTTCGCCGAGGCCGCGCCCCAGCGCATCGATTTCGGCCACGGGAACGAGCGCACGATCGCAGGGATGATCTCGGCGATAGCCTCCTTGGTCTCGCGGCCCGGCTTCTCGATCACCGCGACATAGAACTCGCCCTTCTTCGGGTCGGTCTCGATCCGCGCGTCTTCGATCCGCTTGAGGCCGGCGCTCTTCAGGAAGCCCTGGATGGCGGCGTCCGGAGCGCCGACGCGGGGGCCTTTTCGCTCCTCGCGCAGATTGGGCTGGGCGGACGGCAGGCCCACGACATGGAGAGTCAAACGCCGAGGGGTGACGAAGCTCTGCGCGCCCTCGTAAGTGAGGTTGCGGTCAACCAGCGCGCCGGTGATGAGCCGCTTCAAATCCTCCGCCGCCTGCCGCTGCATGCGGGCGGGGATCTCTTCACTGAACAGTTCGAGCAGGAGGTCAGGCATACGTCGCGCTTCTTACTTTCGGCAAGTCTACGCCCTCACCCCAACCCTCTCCCAGAGGGAGAGCGGGCGCTCGTCCCGTCTCCCGGGGCGAGAAGGTGGACGCGCCGCAGGCGCGGCCGGATGAGGGCCGGTCACCCTCCCCCGCCCGCCGTCCTGAGCCAAGCCGCGCCGCAAGCCTTGGCGAGTTCGCGTACTCTCAGGATGTAGCTCTGGCGCTCGGTGACCGAGATGGCGCCCCGGGCGTCGAGAAGGTTGAAGACGTGGCTCGCCTTGATGCACTGGTCGTAAGCGGGCAGCGCCATGAGGTGGCGGTCGCCCGCCTCGCCGCGGTCGAGCAAGGCGACACATTCGGCCTCCGCGTCCTTGAAATGCTGGATCAGGACGTCGGTGTTGGCGTACTCGAAATTGAAGCGGGAATATTCCTGTTCCGCTTGCTGGAACACGTCGCCGTAGGTGACGCGCGCCTCGCCGTCCAGGCCGTTGAAATTGATGTCGTAGACGCTTTCGACGCCCTGCACGTACATCGCGAGTCTTTCGAGGCCATAGGTCAGCTCGCCGGAGACGGGGGCGCACTCGAATCCCGCCACCTGCTGGAAATAGGTGAACTGCGACACCTCCATGCCGTCGCACCAGCATTCCCACCCCAGGCCCCACGCCCCGAGCGTCGGGCTTTCCCAGTCGTCCTCGACGAAGCGCACATCGTGGAGCGCCATGTCGACGCCGATCGCGGCGAGGGAATCGAGATAAAGCTCCTGAAGATTCTCGGGGCTCGGCTTCAGGATCACCTGATACTGGTAGTAGTGCTGCAGGCGGTTGGGGTTCTCGCCGTAGCGTCCGTCCTTCGGCCGGCGGGAGGGCTGCACATAGGCGGCCTTCCACGGCCTGGGGCCGAGGGAGCGCAGCGTCGTCGCCGGGTGAAACGTGCCGGCGCCGACCTCCATGTCATAAGGTTGCAGCATGACGCAGCCCTGCCGCGCCCAGAAGCTCTGCAAGGTCAGGACGAGCCCCTGAAACGACCTCGTCGGGTCGAGCGCGGCGTCTTGTGCGGGCGGCATGGCGTTTCGGTCTTGGATCACGGGGCCGCGACCCTATTGACGCGGGCGCCGATGGTCAACGCGGACGGATGCGGCGCCAACGCGCGCGTTCGAATTTGCCTCAACTGCCGTCTGCGGCTAGAGCCAGTCGCTCAAAATCAGGGAGGCCCACGTCCATGCGTCCGTCGAAACGCGCCGCCGATGAAATGCGTCCCGTGAGCTTCGAGCGCGGCGTGGCGCGATATGCGGAAGGCTCGTGCATCGTCCGATTCGGCGATACGCACGTGCTCTGCACGGCCTCGCTCGAGGACAAGCCGCCGCCTTGGCTGCGCGGTCAGGGACGAGGATGGGTCACGGCCGAATATGCGATGCTGCCGCGCGCGACCCTGACTCGAACCAAGCGCGAATCGGCGACCGGCAAGGTTTCCGGCCGCTCTCACGAGATTCAGCGCCTGATCGGCCGGTCGCTGAGGTCAGTCGTGGACTTGCCGCGCCTCGGCGAGCGGCAGATCACGATCGATTGCGACGTGTTGCAGGCCGACGGGGGCACCCGCACGGCCGCGATCACCGGCGCGTGGGTCGCGCTGCACGATTGCCTGCAATGGATGGCGAGCCGCTCAATCCTGCGCGACAGCCCGCTCAAGGACCACGTCGCCGCCGTTTCCTGCGGCGTCGTCGGAGGTGAAGCCGTGATCGATCTTGATTACGCGGAGGATTCGAGCGCCCATACCGACGCGAATTTCGTCATGACCGGGGCGGGCGGCCTGGTCGAGGTGCAGGGCTCGGCGGAAGGCGCGCCGTTCAGCGAGGCCGAGCTCATCCATATGCTGACGCTGGCGCGTAGCGGCATCGGACGTCTCGTGGCGTTGCAGAAGGCGGCGATCGCTTAGAGGTCCTCACCGACGCCCGCGCGGGGAGAAGGCGGCGCGAAGGGGCGTTCAAGGATAGGCGTGCGAGAACACGTCCATGGCCTCGAATCCAGCAAGGTCAAGGCGCACCCGCTCGGGCAGATAGGCGAATGCTGCGCGGGCGTGCCCTGCCCGGCCCTCGCGCTCGAGCATGGCGTTCAGCTTGTCGCGCAAAGCATGCAGATGCAGCACGTCGGACGCCGCGTAGGCGAGCTGCGCTTCGCTGAGCGCTTCGGCCCCCCAGTCCGACGACTGCTGCTGCTTCGAGATCTCGACCCCAAGCAATTCGCGCGTGAGATCCTTCAGGCCGTGGCGATCGGTGTAAGTGCGGGCGAGCTTGGAGGCGATCTTGGTGCAATAGACCGGCGCGGCCATGACGCCGAAGGCATGATGCAGGACTCCCATGTCGAAACGGCCGTAATGGAAGAGCTTCACGACGTTCGGGTCGGCGAGCAGGCGTTCGAGATTGGGAGCGCGCGTCTGGCCCGGGTCGATCTGCACGATATCGGCGCTGCCGTCGCCGCGTGAAATCTGGACGACGCAGAGCCGGTCCCGCCCGACTTGAAGCCCCAGCGTCTCGGTGTCGATCGCCGCCGCCCCGCCAAAGGACGCATCGGCGGGCAAATCGTTGCGGTGGAAACGAATCATCGGCGGCGGAATGCCTGATCTCGTGCAAATACAGAAGGTTAAGAGTCGGCGGCGCTATCGATAGCAGCCCCATTCGCCGCGCGTCAATCCGACCGGCCTCATGCGGCGGCGGATTGTCCTCCCCGGCAAATCCTGGCGACCGCGGCGCAGAAAATATAGCCGACGCCGCGCACCGAGCGAACGAGCGGGGGCCGGTCGGCGCCCAATGCCAGCTTCTTGCGCAGTCGCGCCGCGAGCGTGTCGATCGAACGATCGAAATAGGTCCATTCCCGGCCTCTGAGCGTCGCCGAGCAGGGCGTCGCGCGAGAGCGCTTGCCCCGGCTGGCGGACGAAGGCGAGAAGCAGACCGAACTCGGATGAGGTCAGGTCGACCCGCCGGCCAGCGGGACTCACAAGGTTCCGCGCGGTTTCCTCGAGCGTCCACCCCGCGAAGAGATAGAGCCGCTCGACCGGCATGACGGCGTCGGCGCGCGCGCTCTCCGTCCGTCCCCGATCGGGGTCCTCCAGAATGAGCATTCGCATCAGCCGCCCCCGATTTCGATTGCCGCCGCCGCCGGCCGGCAAATCGCCAGATCGGAACGAATCGTGACACGACGTGCTTTATTGTCAATGATTTACGATACGTAAAGCAATCATTTCTTGAATCCCGGGAGAGACGCTCATCAGTCGCAAGATCGAGGGTTTAAGCCGTTCGCATTGCTGGCTTGAATTTTGATTTATCTTGGCAGTATTTCCGTCTTCGAGTCGATACCCCGCTTGCCCCCTGCGCAAACAAGCCGAGCCCCGGCGATTTCAGATCTTCCTGTGGTCTTTACTGTAGCTCAGAGCGCCGGAACGTTGAAGCGTCAATGATCGCATGTGTGTTGGTTATGGACCGCGCGAATCGCTGTACAAGGAGCAAACAGACCCCATACCGGTTCGGGCTACTCTTCATGCGCGGCATTCCCATCGATATCCTGCGGGCCTTTGTCGCGGTCGTCGAGGCCCGAGGCTTCACCCGCGCGGCAGAGGAGCTGGGCCGGACGCAGCCGACGATCAGCCTGCAGGTGAAACGGCTCGAAGAGCTGGTCGAAGCCCCGCTGTTCAAGAAAGGCGGGCGCTTTGAGTTGTCCGGGGTCGGAGAGGTTTGCTTCGATTACGGAAAGCGCCTGCTTCGGCTGCACGACGACATGCTGGACGAGGTCGGAGGCCGCAACAACCCGAACGGCGCGTTGCGCATCGGCATGCCGAGCGAATTCGCCTCGGTTCTTGCGCCCCGGCTCGCCCAGCTGCGCGCCGACGCCGACACCCGCGCCGCCTTCGAGGTAACGGTCGAGAGCTCCCAGGCGCTGTCAGCCGCGTTTCGTCAGAATGCGCTTGACGTTGCGTTCGTCATCGGGGGCGCCGAAAGCGAGCCCCACAGGATCGAACAGTGGCGCGGGCAGCTGCGATGGTTCGGCCGGGCGTCCGACGGCCATGCCGGGGATCGGCCGCTGCCGCTCGTGGTCGCGCCGCAGGGGTCGCCAATTCACGAGGCGGCGACAGGCGCCCTGCGCGCCTATGGGCGGAGATTCGACATCGTTTGCACGAGTTCCGACTTTGCCGTGCTCGCCGCCGCCGCCGCGGCCGGTCTTGGGGTCATGCCGATGATCGAAGGGTTGGCGGCGGATGGACTGAGGCCCTGCCCCGATAGGGACCTCCCGCCTTTGCCTGAGGTTACGCTGTTGCTTCTGGCGCGTTCCCGAACCTTGGCGCTGGCGAGCCGCCGCTGGGTCGCATGCATGGTCGAGACTCTCCAATCCGTCTGACAGAGCGGGCGCGGACTTCACCGCGCATTGCATTTTGTAACAATTCGTCACGCAAACCCTTCATTCGTTCGTGGCAGTATTCGGCGCCCTGCCGAAGGGCGACCGGACGCGACAATGCAAACAGAGCTCAAGCCGCGACCCGCCGACGAGGGCGGACTCGCCGGCTCGCAAGGGAAAGAGGAGACGAGGGAACTCGAGCTTCTCGCCGAGTTCATGCGCAACGACTCCGTCGCGTCGCTCGCCGGGGATATCGCCGAGCGGTTGGGCGTGGACGTGCGAGGCGACGACCTGATCGCCGCCGCAGGTCTTGGGAACCGCGCAGGCGGCGCTCGTCGAGGCGCCGCAGCCAATTAACCGACGCGCAGGACTTCCCCGTTAGCGTCCTTGCTCCGGCTCCTCACTCCGGCCCCGCGCGCGGAGCCTCGCAATTCGTTCATGACCAGTACGACGTCCGCCTATCTTGCCGTGTCGCAGAACTTGTCGCGCTATCAGGCGATGACCGTCGCCGAACCCGCGGTGAAATCCGCAACCGCCTATTATGAGGCGAATATCGGCTCAGTGACGTCGATTAAGGACTTCGTCGGCAATTATCGGCTCTTGTCCTACGCCCTCAACGCCTATGGGCTGGGCGACCAGATCAACGCCACTGCGCTGATCACGAAGGTGCTCGAAGGCGGCGTTTCCAATCCGAACAGCCTCGCCAACACATTGAGCAACCCGGCGTGGAGGGCGTTCGCCACGACTTTCAATTTCGCGGGCGCAGGCGCGTCTTCTCCGGTCTCGGCGAACGCGGTTGAGACGACGGCCCGCGACTATGTCGAACAGCAGCTCGAGAGTGACCAGGGGGCGCAGAACGTCGGCGTTGAGCTTGCGCTCTATTTCCAGCGCGTGGCGCCGACCGTCACCAGCGAATTCGGCATCCTCGCCGACCCTAATCTCTTGGAGGCGGTCCAAACTATCTTCGGTCTCTCGCCGTCGACCGGCGCGGAGAACATCAACAAGCAGGCGCAGACGCTGTCCCAGTTGATGCCAATTTCCGATCTGCAGGATCCAGCCAAGCTCAAGCAGCTCACCGAGCGGTTCACCGCGATGTACGACCTGACCTACGGGCCGGGCTCCGGCGCGACCACGAATTTGACCGTCGCCTCAAGCAACTCGACGTCAGGCCAGTCGGGCGCCGCGGCGGTTCTCGCGGACGTCATCAGCGCGAACGGCTCGGCGTTGAGCGACGCGCTCAACGCCTTCACCGGCGCGCCGATACAGGTGTTTTCGACCTCCCTGTTGTCGAGCCTGCAGAGATTTTCGCTCGGCGGTTGAAAGCACGGACCGAGCCGCGGCGCCGTTTCTTGGCGAAAGGCCCGCACAAGCGCCGCGCCTTAATCCGCGAGCCGTGCTTTGGACACCCTATCCGCCGGGCTTTCTTCCTTGCGCGCAACGCCTCGCCGGGCGCCGGTGAATACTGGACTGTCCGAGCCCGACGCGCTTTACGCCGCTGCGGTCGTTCAGTGGCGCAACCGCAGGCGCGACGAGGCGATCAAGCTCATCGACGAGGCCCTCCGGCGCCGGCCTGATTTCGCGGCCGCGCTATGCATGGGCGGCTATATGCTCGGCGAATGCGGCAAGCCCGGACCGGCGCTCCGCTTCTATCGACGCGCGCTCGAGCTCGACGCTTCGATGACGGTCGCCCATGTCAACGTCGGTAAGCTCCATTTCAGCGCCGGCCGATTCGACGAGGCGCTTCGCTCGTTCGAAGCAGCGACCGCGCTCGCGCCCGACGATCCCGACGCGTGGTCGAGCCGCGCTGGAGCTCTGCGCGAGCTTGGACGGCTTGAGGAGTCGCTCGAAGCCGCTCGCCACGCGCTTTCGCTGCGCGACGATTTCCCCGAGGCGGCGATCAACCTCGGCAACGCGCTGCTGAAGCTCGATCGCCCCGAGGAGGCGCTCGACGCTTATCTGCGGGCGAGCGCGGCGGCGCCTTCGTCCGCCGCGGCGCGCTGCGGCCAGGCGCTGGCGTTGCGCGGTCTCGGCCGCTTCTCCGAGGCGCTGACGGCCTTCGAGGCGGCCGAAGCGCTCGGCAGCCGCGAGGCTCGGGCGGGCAAGGGCTGCCTCTCGCTGACCCTGGGAGACTTCGACCGCGGACTTGAGGGGTACGAAGCGCGCTGGCTTAGGGGAAAGTCGCTCGGCGAAGCGCTGGGCGCCCGCTTCCGCACCTGGACGGGACCGGGACGGCGGGGCGAGCGCGTCCTCGTGCTCAACGACCACGGTCTCGGCGACACCATCCAGTTCTTTCGCTATCTGCCGTTGATGACCGCCGCCGGCGCCGATGCGACCTTTGTCTGTCCGCCGAAGCTGCGCCGGCTTCTGTCTTCGACGACAAGCCTGCGAATCGTCGATTCGCCGCCGGCCGTAGATGAATTCGACGCCCAGATCGCGATCAGCAGCCTGCCTTATGCGTTCGGGACGCGGCTCGACACGATTCCGGCCGCGGTCCCCTATATCGCCGCCGAGCCGGCCTTGCGGGAAATGTGGGCTCGGCGCATCGGCTCCGCCGGCTTCAAGATCGGCATCGCATGGCAAGGCAATCCCGATCCGGAGGCGGATCGCGCCCGGTCGATGCCGCTCCTGGCCTTGGCGCCGCTCGCCGAAATCGCCGGGGTCAGGCTCATTTCCCTTCAGAAGGACGTCGGCGAAGAGCAGCTCTCTCTTCTGCCGCCGTCGATGCGGGTCGAGACGCTCGGCGCGGATTTCGACGCTGGACCCGACGCGTTCGTCGACACGGCGGCGGCGATGGCCTCGCTCGATCTCGTCGTCACCTGCGACACGTCGATCGCTCATCTCGCCGGCGCTCTTGCGGCGCCGGTCTGGGTCGCGCTGAAGTCCGATGCGGAATGGCGCTGGCTGACCGCGCGCGCCAACTCGCCCTGGTACCCGACCATGCGCCTGTTTCGCCAGTCGCGGCGGGGCGCCTGGCGCGACGTGTTCGACGCCATGGCGCTCGAGGTGGCCGCGCTCGCCGCGCGCCGCGCCGCGCCGCGGTTGATTTCGACGCCATGCTCGCTGGGCGAATTGTTCGACAAGATCACCATCCTGCGAATCAAGGCCGCACGCATCCGCGAGGAAGATAAACTCGCCAATGTTCGCCGCGAACTGGCGCTGCTCGAGCGGATGGCGCGCGAGGACGGTCCGGCAGGATCGTCGATCGATCTGCTCGCCGATCGCCTTGCCGCCGTCAACGCCCGCCTGTGGGCCATCGAGGACGCCATTCGGGCGTGCGAGCGCGAGGGAGACTTCGGGCCGCGCTTCGTCGCGCTCGCGCGATCGGTCTATTGCGAAAACGATGTCCGCGCCGCGCTGAAGCGCGCGATCAATACCCTCGCCAGCTCGGCTCTCGTCGAGGAGAAAAGCTACGCCTGACCGGGCTTAGCCGGGGACAGCGTAGTAGCGTCGCCCAAGCGCGTACCGGTCCGCGACCTTGAGCGCATCCGCGGCCGCGGCTTCATGGAGCCGGATCCCGATGGTCACGCCGCGCCGCCAGATGAGCCTCGCGTCGCGCACTTCGCCGGTCTCGTCGATATGCACCGCGAGGCGAGGCGGAAGCCCGATGTCGCGCGCGAGCGCCAGGCGCAATCCGTCCGGGGACCGGTCGCATATCCGCCCCTCGCAGACGAAACGATACGATCGCGTCGAGAAGTTTGGCTGAGCGCAGGCGCGCCGGCTCACGCAGACTCGCGCGCTGGTCGCGCCGCTTGGTTTCAGGCGCCTTCTCTTGCGGCGAAACGACCCAGTAGGCGACCTCGCCGCGCAGGGCGAGCTTGCGCCCCAGCATGAGCGCTCCTTGCGGACGGGCGCGCCAGTCCCGGCGCTTGACCCCGAGCAACGCCGTGGCCGTAGGCGCCCGACCAGAAGGGCGCCGGGTTAGGACCGCGTTAACCATTTGATCCATACATGGAACCATAAGGAGCATACATAATGTGTTAACCAAGTTGAGGGTAATTTTCGATCTCAATAAAGCTTTGTCAAGAACAAAGGCAGGTTCGCTTTCGGCAGATGATCAACAAATGATCGTGTGAGTTAATAACGGAATATTAATCCTGAATAAAAGGTGACAATCGTTCCTGAAGTCCGAGGGTATCTTGTTCTGTCCGGGTCGAGTTCGAGCGTTGGCGTCGAAGTTCGCGTTCCAATGTCAATTCGATCCAGTGGAGCAGGAGTATGTATATCATTATCGACGACCGGGACATCGTGGCGGGAGGCTACGCCACCGGTTTTGATCGCGAAGGCGTCTCGTCGGCCGGGATCGAGGCCACTGAATTTCGTGAATGGATCGGCAAGATCAGCGATACGGACATGAGCGCGGTCGAGGCTTTTCTTATCGGCGACTGCAACGAGCGCGAAGCGCTCTCGAGATTGATTCGCGAGCGGTCGAACGCGCCGCTTCTTTGTCTCAATGACCGTCACTCGCTCGACGATACATTGTGTCTGTTCGCCGCCGGCGCCGACGACGTCTTGCGCAAGCCGGTCCATGTGCGCGAAATCGTGGCCCGGGTCGGGGCGATCAACCGTCGCGTGTTCGGCGAGAACGGCCATGTCAGGATAGGCGAGCTGCGCGTCTACTTTGACGGCCGCGAGCCGGAGGCGAACGGAAAGACCTTTCCCTTGCCGCGCCGGGAGCGCCGAATCCTCGAATTTCTGCTGCGCTGTCGCGGCCGGCGAGTGAGCAAGACGCAGATCTTCAACGCCGTCTACGGGCTCTTCGACGAAAACGTCGACGAGAATGTCATTGAGAGCCACATCAGCAAATTGCGCAAGAAGCTCAAGCACCGGTTGGGGTTCGACCCGATCGATTCCAAGCGGTTCCTCGGCTACTGCATCGAGAAGTAGGCGCTGCACGGCTCTCCCTGATCGGCGCCTGATCGACAGGACGGAGTCCGCCCAGCGGCTTCGGCCGCCGAAAGCCGGCCGTCGAAGCGCCGCTCGCCATGAGCGTCGAACTCGCCGCGACACGGTCGAGGCCGGCGCCGATGGCGCTGCGCCGGCTCGCCTGACGTCCGAGCGCAGCCGGCTGCGCCCCATAGCGGCAAAAATCCGCTTGCCAACGGGGGCCGTCCGCATATGACGCAGTTCACGAGGACGACATGAACGAGCTTCGCTGCAAGGTTCTCATCATCGGCGGCGGCCCTGGCGGCTATGTCGCGGCGATCCGGGCCGGGCAGCTCGGCCTCGACACGATCCTGGTCGAAGCCGACCGGGTCGGCGGAACCTGCCTCAACGTCGGCTGTATCCCTTCGAAGGCGCTGATCCACGCGGCCGACGCGGCGCATGGGTTGCGCGAGCCGCAGGCGCTGAATGCGATCGGCCTCTCGATCGGGCCGCCCGAGCTCGATTTCGCCAGGACGATCGCCTGGAAGGACACGATCGTCGCGAGGCTCACCGGCGGCGTGGGCGCGCTGCTCAAGAAAGCGAAGGTGCGTACGATTCTCGGAGCGGCGACGATCGTCGACGGCAAGTCGGCGACGGTCCGCGCCGACACCGGCGAGAGCCGCATCGAGGCCGAGCACCTCGTCATCGCGACCGGCTCCGAGCCGGTGGAGCTGCCGGCGCTCAAGTTCGGCGGCGACGTCCTGTCTTCGACGGAATCGCTGGCCCTGACCAGAGTTCCGGCGACGCTCGCGGTCGTCGGCGCCGGCTATATCGGGCTCGAGCTCGGGATCGCTTTCGCCAAGCTTGGCGCGCGGGTGACGATCGTGGAGGCGCTGGCCAAGATCCTGCCGCTCTACGATCAGGAGCTGACGCAGCCGGTGGCGCGGCGCCTCAGCGATCTCGGCGTCGAGACGCTCATCGGCGCGCGGGCGGTTTCCTTCGCGGGCGGCGCGCTCAAGGTCGCCGAGGCGGACGGCAAGGAGCGGACGATCGCCGCCGACAAGGTTCTCGTCGCCGTCGGCAGGCGCGCCCGCACGAGCGGGTTCGGACTGGAAAAGCTCGATCTGACGATGAGCGGCCCGTTCGTGCGCATCGACGACCGGTGCGCGACCTCGATGCGCAATGTCTGGGCGATCGGCGACGTGACCGGCGAGCCGATGCTCGCCCATCGGGCGATGGCGCAAGGAGAGATGGTCGCCGAGATCATCGCGGGCGAAAAGCGCGCGTTCGATCGCATCGTCGTTCCCGCGATCTGCTTCACCGACCCGGAGATCGTCGCCGTGGGGCTCGCGCCCGACGCGGCCCGCGCGGCACATGGCGAGATCCGCGTCGGCCTGTTTCCGTTCCGCGCCAACGGGCGGGCGATGACCCGGCAGGCGGACGAAGGATTCGTGCGCGTCGTCGCCCGCGCCGACAACCATGTCGTGCTCGGCGTCCACGCGGTCGGCCAGGGCGTCTCCGAGCTTTCCTCCGCCTTTTCCCTGGCTCTGGAGATGGGCGCGCGGCTCGAGGACGTTGCGCTCACGATCCAGGCGCACCCGACGCTGGGCGAAGCGTTCCACGAGGCGGCGCTGACGGCCCTCGGCCACCCGCTGCACATTTGACCGGCGCCGCGTTCAACGTCCCAGTGGCGGCCTTGGCGCCTGCGGGACGGTTCACGCGGGCCTTCGGTCTTCGCGCCGCGTCGAAGAAGACGCCGTTTGGGTTACGAGCCTCCTTGATCAGTGCGACGGGCTCGATCAGCTCTGTCGAGCCGGTGCGGCCGGCAAACCGCCCGGACCATCGGCTGTTTGAGCCTACGGGTCGGCGCTATATCACATACCGGCCATACGGATTCGGAATCAGCGAATGAAGCTTTCGGTACTCATGCCCGTCTATGATGAGATTGGCACCATCGCCGAAATCGTTCAGCTCGTTGCGGAAGCCCTGCCCGATATTGAAAAAGAACTGGTCATAGTTGATGATGGCTCACGGGACGGCACCCGGGACTGGTTGACTACACACTTCGGGCCGGTCGCCACTGAGACTGAACTTCTTGCCGACAGCCCAAGGCCCGATTCAGCAATAGGATTCAGCAAGAATCTCGCCGTCCGGGTTGTGTTTCACGATAACAATAGGGGCAAGGGCGCCGCGATCCGAACGGCCATGACGATTTGCACCGGCGATATCGTTGTGATCCAGGATGCTGACTTGGAGTATGATCCGTCGGATTGGGAGATCATGTATGAACTCGTGGCCGTTCGTTCGGTGGCGGATGTCGTCTACGGGTCACGGTTCTACGGCAAACCGCACCGCTCGCTATATTACCATCATTACCTAGGCAACAGAATTATTTCTATTTTGTTTAACGTCCTATATAATCAAACGCTGACGGATATAGAGGTTTGCTACAAGATGTTTACACGTGCAGTGCTGGATACATTAAACATCACAAGCAATGATTTTGGAATAGAGGTCCAGATAAGCGCTCAGATTGCTCTGAACAGGAAGTGGCGTATCTACGAGACCGGGATACGATATTATGGACGAACTTATCAAGAGGGTAAAAAGATCAACTGGAGAGACGGCCTCAAAGCGCTCTCTTATCTGGTCAAATTTAGAATTTGGCCAGGCAATGAAATCAAAAACAGACATCGAGTGAACTGAATGAGGCAGCGGTCGCTTGCGCCGATTGAGCGATAGCGGGCGCGAATCGCTCTTTTCACGACCGAGGCTGCCAAAAGAAAGGATCCCGAGACTGCGGAGAGTCCTTGGCGCGAGGGGCTATGCGGTTGCGGGCAAGCCCCAAATCCTGAATCATGGTCGAGTATCGGTTCTCTCGGAGCGCCCCAGATTTCAACCGGGCGCAATGCTGAGCAACGGGGCGGTTCCAGATGAACGCTTCCTGGTTCGCTAACGTCGTCGCGTCCGCCAACGAAACGCTCACGGATCGCCGGCGCTTTTGCCGCCATGCAGCCGGGCTTCTGGTTCTTGGCGCCGTCCTCAGATTTGCATATTTGTTTTACACAGGCTTCACGATTCCTGCGAGCGAAGCCTTCAACGTCGCCGCAGCCTTCGCGACCCGCGGCGAACTTGCGGACGCCTGGGGGCCGGGTACAGGACTCACGGCGCATCTTTCTCCGGGAATGCCGCTGCTGGTTGGCGAGGTCTATCGCTGGCTTGGCGTGGGTACGCCGGCGGCGGAATTTCTCCTCGCCTGCATTTCGCTTGCGTTCATCTACGTGACGATTCTGGCCCTCGACGCCGCATTCGAGAGACTGGGCGTGGCGCCGCTCGCGCGTGTCGGCGCAATTGCTTTGCTCTGCCTGCTTCCACTCAACATGTTTCTCGAGATGAGGAAATTTCGGCACTGGGAGGGCGCGCTCGCGGCGGCGGGGATCGCGGTCTGTCTCGCATGTTCTCTCAAGATGGACGGCGAGCAACGGCGGGCAAGCTGGTTCAATCTTGCCGTGCTCGCGTTCGGGGCGGGCGTCTTGAGTTTGTTCAGCGAGGCGGGCGCGCTGGCGTGTTACGGGATTATTGGCTGGCTGGCGCTGCGAACGCGTGGCTGGTTCGGCTTTATCGCAACGACGGCTGTTTCAGCAGCGCTGATATCCGCGCTTTCGTACCCTTGGGCGCTCCGCAATGAAGCCGTGTTCGGCGAGAAAGTTTGGACGCGAACCGCCTTCGGGTTCAATTTCGCCGTGGGATTTCATGACAAGGCGGTCAGCCCCGCCGACCCGCTGAAAGTATATTTCGATCGGATGTCAGAAGTCTCGCCGTCTTCCGATCCGTCCGCGCTCGCCGCATTGCAGGACGCAGGAGGCGAGGTGGCTTACGGCAGGCTTTGGACCGCCCGCACCGAGGCGTGGATAGGCCAGCATCCCCTCGCCGCCCTCAAGATTGCGGCCAGGCATATCTGGGAATTCTATATGCAGCCGCGCTGGATGTGGTGGCCGGACAAAGGGCCGGTCGCGATCAGGGAGGCGATGTTGCGGACGTTCACGGTGCTTGGCTTCGCCGGCCTGGCGGCTGGCCTCGCCTGCCGGGACTGGCGCTATATCTATGTCGCGGCCGCATTGGTTCTGCCGATGTTTCCTTATGTCTTAGGACAGCCTTTGGGACGGTATCGCTACCCAGTCGACGGGCTCCTGGTTTTCCTCGCCGCGGATCTGGTCTCTCGCGCCGCGAGATTCGTGTCGAATCGAAATCTGTTGCAACAATGGCCTTATCAGGCGGCTCAAAAGCTGCTCGAGATCGGGAAGTAACGCAGCGTCGCAAGGTGGCGGGCAAATATCCGCACCCGTCTTGCCATTGCTAAACCTGCTTGACCTGCCCTGGCGCAAAGGGCGGCCTCTTGCCTTCCGACAGAATACTATCAAAATATGTGATTGTATTCGCGAGGCCCTCCCGCAGCTGGGTCTTCGGCTGCCAACCCAGTATTGTCTTTGCTTTGAGGATATCCGGCTGACGCTGCCGCGGGTCGTCCGAGGGCAGCGGCCCAAACCTGATCTTGGACTTCGCGCCGGTCATCGCGACGACGAGCTCGGCAAGCTCCAAAATCGTCAGTTCGGTTGGGTTGCCGATATTGATGGGCCCGGTCACGTCGGGCGAGGTCTCCATCATCATGAGCAACGCCTCGACGAGATCGTCGACGTAGCAAAAAGAGCGCGACTGGCTGCCGTCCCCATAGATTGTGATATCCTCGCCTTTCAGGGCCTGCACGATGAAATTCGACACCACCCGCCCATCGTCGGGATGCATGCGGGGGCCGTATGTGTTGAAGATGCGCACGACCTTGATCGCCAGGTTGTGCTGCCGCCGATAGTCGAAAAACAACGTCTCCGAACATCGCTTGGCTTCGTCGTAACAGGATCGCAATCCAATGGGATTCACGTTGCCCCAGTATTCCTCAGTCTGCGGGTGGATGTCGGGGTCCCCATAGATCTCGGACGTAGACGCCTGAAGAATCTTCACCTTCAGGCGTTTGGCGAGACCAAGCATATTGATCGCGCCAATGACGCTGGTCTTGGTCGTTTGGACGGGATCGAACTGATAGTGCACCGGGGAAGCCGGACAGGCGAGGTTGAAGATCTCATCGACTTCGACGTAGAGGGGGAACGTGACGTCGTGGCGCATGAGTTCGAAGCGCGCATTGCCCAGCAGGTGAGCGACATTGTGTCGGCTGCTGGAGAAGAAGTTGTCCACGCACAGAACTTCATTACCCTTCTCGAGCAGCCGCTCGCACAGATGCGAGCCCAGGAAGCCGGCTCCTCCAGTCACCAGCATCCGCTTTGCGGTCTTTGTCCCCATGTCCCCATTGCCCCAGCCGGACTGGCCGCAGATTGCGACCGGAGAAACTTTTCATAGCAGGGCCCCCTATGACAATCGACCTACGCGGCCGAAACGAAGGCGCCGGCAGTCGAGCGCGGCCTTGACGACAACCGATCGGCCGTGATGCCCGCGGCGGCCGGGCATCGATCGCGTCATTCCGCGTCGGTTGAAATATTATAAGGATCTCTGGCGGACGGCGAAAAATCCCGAGCCGAGTGAGAAACGGACCGCATGGGTGTTCATTCAATGAGGCTTGGGTGGGTTGTCGGTTTCTCGGCGCTCATGGCCTTCTACTATTTCATTCCGGAACTGGAGATCACGGACAGCCGCTACGTCCTGGGCATATCGGACGCCTTCGTGAGAAGCGGCAGCCTCGACATGAGGTCGTTGGTCAAAGCCGACGCCAAGATGGCGCTCGCCGACAATTATTATTTCCTTATCCGTTCGACGGACCTTGCTCCCGACGTCATCGCAACCGCAAGAAAGGCCGGCATAGGTCCGTTCGGCAAAGGGCGCGCCGCCGATTTCTATATCCTGCGAGAAATCGCGAGCTTTGTCCCGGGCGCCGCCGCGAACATTTCCGACGCGACCTATCCGCTGCTGCCGCTCTATCCCAATTGGCCGAGCTTCTTATGCGCCCCGGTTTCGCTGCTGACGTCCGCGCTCGGCCTGCCCGTCTATGACGGCGTCGCTTTCCACGAGGATCGCAACAGCCTCTATCAGCGAATTCTCGCCGGGGCGCTTGCCGCCCTGACGATCGTATTTTTCTACGCGGCGGCGCGTTGCGTAGTTGCGCGGCCTCTTGCGATGGCGCTCGCGGCATGGCTTGGCGCGGGGTTGATCGCCTCCAGCACGAGCCGTGGGCTTTGGTCGGACACTTTCGCGCTGCCGCTCTCATTCGCGGGGCTCTACCTGTTCATGCGCGTCGTCGTCGCCGGGCGGGCGACACGCTGTTGGCCGTTTCTTCTCGCGGCGTTGCTTTCGCTCGCCTTCATGATGAAGCCGCTCTACGCGATTCCCTCGGCGATGCTCGGCCTGCTTGTCGTTCTCGCCCCCGAGATTCCGCTCCGTTCCAAGGTTTGGTTTGCCGCGGCTGGCCTCGCCTTTGCGATCGTGTTCGGCGCTACGTCTTTCATAACCTATGGCGCGCTCCTTCCCCCTTACTTTGCGCCGGCGCGGGTCGAGTCTTTCGACCCCTCGCATATCCTGGGCGTCCTTTTCAGTCCCTCGCGCGGACTCCTCTGGTTCATGCCTTCGGCCCTTCTCCTTTTTTTCACTCCGTTTTTCGTACTCTGGGACCGCAGGCTGCTAGTGGCGAGCGTAATTGCTGTCGCCACCGTCACAGCCGCCATCCTGAGCATCGGCGGCTCCGGGATGTGGTGGGGCGGATTCAGCTACGGTCCGCGACTGTTTCAAGAGGCGTTGCCGGCCGTAGCGCTCCTCGCGCTGATCATGGCGCAGGCCGCCGGGAAATTGGGCAGGCCGACCCAAGTGGCGCTGCTCTCGCTGTTCGGCGTCGTCGCTTGCTGGGAAGCCTTCGTTCATATCGGCGGCGTCAGTTCGTCGCGCGGCATGCGGTGGAATGTCAGCCCGGTCAGCGTGGACGACGCGCCCGAGCCGCTTGTGGGATTGGTCGGACCCGCAGTTTCTCGCGGCATTCATCAAGCGTCGGCCGATCAGGGACCTCAGCCCTTTGCCGCGGGACGCGTGGGTGCAAATGCCCTCCGCCTGTTCCGATCGTTTCGCCGGAGACGGCATTTCCGGACATGAGGCTGAATTTCGCTGGACCGACGGAAACAACGCGGAGATCCTGTTCGCGCCGCCTTCGGGGGAGGTTCGCAGCCTCACGATGGAAGTCCTGCCGCTGGTCGATCCCGGCCATCCCTCCCAGCATGTCGGCATCGACATCAACGGGACCGAAATCGGCGCCGCCTTTCTGACTGAGCCGCGCTGGACGCGGCTGCTGTTCAACCTGCCGCCGAGCGTCATGAAAAGCCGGAATACCCTCACGCTGCGGCTCCCTGACGCGCACCGCCCTCCGGCGTCCGGGGATACGCGTTCGCTGGGCGTGGCAATCCGCAGATTTGCGGTAACCTCGGACCCGGACGCGTCAGATCTGCCGGTGGCGGACATCTGCAAGTGAGCGTTCCGCCAACCCCCGCGAGCCCGCCGCGGATTGAGCAGGCTCGCGCCTTTTCATGAGGTCGCCTAATGGGTGGCGTCAGGCGAAGTCGCACCAGGAGCCGGCCCCATGACCTACGCCAATGTGATCGTCGAGACCCATGGCCGCGTCGGCCTCATTGTTGCTCGCTGTCCGCACGCTTAAGCGCGCCGTCGGAAAAATCGCAATGGTGCGTTTGCTTGCCAAAAGCAGAAATGTGGCCTATCCTGTCGAGGAATGGGAAAGTTGATCGAGCCATAGCGGGACCGGCGCGACACGACGATGCGGCGGGAGAAAAAAGCATTTGAATCGCTCGTAGCGCATTGAAAAATCTCGGTCCCAAAAAATAAAAAAAAGCAAATGACAGCGGTTTCATTTTCGTGGGCTTTTGTCCATTCTCGCCCATTTTGCGAACGGCCGGCCGCTGGGATTTCCAGCAGACGCCAAGGAGGAACCCGGACTCCATGACCTACGCCAATGTGATCGTCGAGATCCATGGCCGCGTCGGCCTCATCCGGCTCAACCGGCCGCAGGTCCTGAACGCCCTGTCGACGCCGCTGATCGAGGACCTCAACGCGGCGCTCGAAGCCTTCGAGGCCGATCCCGCCATCGGCGCGATCGTGCTGACCGGCTCGGAAAAGGCGTTCGCCGCCGGGGCCGACATCAAGGAGATGCAGGACAAGACCTTCGCCGAGGCCTTTCTCGGCGACTTCATCGCCCGGTGGGAAAACGTGACCCGCCTGCGCAAGCCGGTCATCGCGGCGGTCGCCGGATTTGCGCTCGGCGGCGGATGCGAGATCGCGATGATGTGCGATTTCATTCTCGCCGCGGACACCGCCAGGTTCGGCCAGCCGGAGATCAAGCTCGGGGTTATCCCCGGCGCCGGGGGGACGCAACGCCTGACCCGCTTTGTCGGCAAGTCGAAAGCGATGGAGATGATCCTCACCGGACGGATGATGGACGCGGCCGAAGCCGAACGGTCTGGCCTCGTCTCCCGCATCCTGCCTGCCGACAAGCTCATTGAGGAGGCGCTCAAGGTCGCTGGGGCCATCGCCAGCCTGTCGGCGCCGGCCGTCTACGCCGCCAAGGAGAGCGTCAACCGCGCCTACGAGACGACGCTTGCCGAAGGCGTCCGCTTCGAGCGCCGCATTTTCCATTCGCTGTTTGCAACCGAGGACCAGAAGGAAGGGATGAAGGCCTTCGCCGAAAAGCGCGCTGCGGCGTTCAAGCATCGCTGAGGGCTGCGCGCCAGCCGCTCAAAGCGTCGCCGGCGCGCCCTTGGTCGGCGGCGTCGCCGGCTGTGCCGATTGCACGGTGGTATCGCCCGCGCCTTTGCAGGCTATATGCTTCGTCGATCGAGAGGAGATCACGCCATGATCGACATCAGCAACGCCGGGACGTTCAAGCTTGGCGATCGCATCGTGAAGCGCATGGGTTACGGCGCGATGCAGCTCGCAGGAAAGGGGGTTTTCGGGCCGCCGAAGGACCCAGCAGGCGCGATCGCGGTGCTGCGCGAGGCGACAGCGAGCGGCGTCAATCACATCGACACCAGCGACTACTACGGCCCTTACGTCACCAACGAGCTGATCCGCGAGGCGCTCCATCCCTATCCCGACGATCTGGTCATTGTGACCAAAATCGGCGCCAGGCGCGGCGATGATGCCTCGTGGATTCCGGCGATGGCGCCGGCTGAGCTTGAGAGCGCGGTCCACGACAATCTCAGCCGTCTCGGGCTCGATGCGATTGAGGTCGTCAACCTCAGGATCGTGGGGACGGTCCAGGGCCCGGCCGAAGGATCGATCGAGGCGCCGCTCACGGTCCTGGCCGAGCTTCAGCGGCAGGGCTTGGTGCGCCACATCGGACTTAGCAACGTTACGCCGACCCAGATCGCGCAAGGGCGGCGGATCTGCGACATCGTCTGCGTGCAGAACATGTACAATGTCGCCCATCGCGAGGACGACGCCCTGATCGACGATCTCGCCCGCGCCGGAACGGCCTATGTGCCGTTCTTTCCGCTCGGCGGCTTCACCCCGTTGCAGTCGACGGCGCTTACCGAAGTCGCGAAAGGGCTCGGCGTCACGCCGATGCAGGTCGCGCTCGCCTGGCTTCTCCGGCGCGCGCCCAACATTCTGCTCATCCCGGGGACGTCATCGGTCGGCCATCTGCGCGAAAACCTCGCAGCGGCCAATCTGGAGCTCCCCAAAGAGGCGGCGGCGGCGCTGGATCGGATCTCGACCGGGTACGGCCCAGCCTGAGGAGGGCTCGCTCAATATCCCTTGCCGCTGTCGTCCGCGTAGGCGGGCGCCAGCGAAATGGTCACGCCGGCCGCCGCCCCGCAGGCCATTGTGATGGCCAGCATGAGGATCAAGAGATATTGCATCGTCCCCTCCGCAACTCGACGCCGCCAACGCTGCGAACCAACCAAATCATCGCAGGATGACGCAAAACGCGATGTGAGCCCCGTCACATAGCCCGCGCCGAGCAGTCGCAATTCGATCGCGCCGTCCGGCTCCGATGTTCCAGCAGAGCCCGTGCGCCGCGCCTGCCGGCCCTAGCAAAGACATGATATCGCCTCGTGTATTGACGAATCGTAAACCGCGGGCCTGGCTGGCCCGCCCCGCGCATCATCGTAAAGGAAGCTCTAATCTCGGCCGCCGCCCTTTCGGCTAGCCTCGCCCGACGAACGGCATCTTGGTCGCCATGATCGTCATCGTGAGGATATTGGTTGAGAGCGGCAGGTTCGCCATGTTGGCGACCGCGGCGCCGACCTCATCCGGGTCCATGGTCGGCTCGACCGCCAGGCGCCCGTCGGCCTGCATCACGCCCTGCGTCATCCGGCGAGCCATCTCGGTCAGGGCGTTGCCGACGTCGATCTGACCGCAGGCGATGTCGTGCGGGCGCCCATCGAGGGCGATCGACTTGGTGAGCCCGCTGACGGCGTGCTTGGTCGCGTTATAGGCGATCGCCATCGGCCTCGGCGTGTGCGCGGAGATCGAGCCGTTGTTGATGATCCGCCCGCCCTGCGGCTTCTGGCGCTTCATCAGGCCGAATGCGGCCTGGGCGCAGAGGAACATGCCATTGAGATTGACGTCGACCACCGCCTTCCAGGTTTCGTAGGGCAGTTCGTCGATCGGAACCGCGGGCGCGCCGCGGCCCGCATTGTTGAACAGGAGGTCGAGGCGCCCGAACTCTCGCTCGACGCTAGCGAAAAGAGCCTTGACCGCTTCGGGGTCGGCGACATCGGCGGCTGCGGGAAGGGCGCGCCGGCCGAGCGCCTTGATCTCGCCCGCTACGCTCCTCGAGAAGATCGCCCCGCCGCCCGGCGAGCGCCACATGCCAGCCGGTGCGCGCCAAAGCTAGCGCCGACGCCCTGCCGATCCCCGAACCTGCGCCGGTCACAAGGGCAAATCGCTCGCGGTTCATGGTCCCTCCCTCCGTTCGTGCCTGAGCTCCGGCGCCATGCGCCAGACGGCGGCGGCGAGCACGATCGCGCCGCCAAGCATGGTCGCCAGACCCGGGTTTTCGCCGAAAGCAAGAAACACCCATACCGGGCCGAGCACAACATCGAGCAGGCTGATCAGGCCCGCTTCGGCGGACGGGATGAACTTTGCGCCTTCCATGAAGATGACGAACGCGAGGCCGATCGTCGTCAGGCCGAACACAAACAGGATCAGGAAATCGTGCAGCCCGATCGGCTGCAGCGGCGAATTGGCCAAGCCGAAGATGCCGGAGCCGAGCGCGCCGAGGCAATTGACGACGATCATCGACGCCTTCGGCTGACGCCGCTGGAGCACGATCATGCCGGCGAACGCGAGCGTCATCAGCATCGACAACGCCTGCCCCAGGAGGCGCCCCGAGCCCAGGCCGCTTGCGACCATGATGACGATCCCCAGGAGCGCCAGGCCCGAGGCGGCGAGGGTGCGCGGACTGACGCGCTCGCCATTGATGAGAAAGCCGATCGCGGCGGCGACGAAGGGCAGGGTCGCGTAAATCACCATGACGTCGGCGATGGTCGTGGTCATCACCGAGGCGGTGTAGGCGGAGATCGCGATCATCGCCAAGAGCGCCACGACCGGCGACAGCGGACCGAAGCCGAGCGGGTTGTCCAGGCGTCCCCGTCTCCATTCGACGAGCCCGACGGCGGCGATCGATACCGCGCCGAGCAGCGCCCGCCAGCCCATCACCGTCCAGATGTCGAGATGGGCGAGAAGGCGGGCGAAAAGGCCTGCCATGCTCCAGAGCACCGTGGCCACCAGAACCAGCAGCACGCCGCGCCGCCGCGCCGACATTTCGCCCGGCACGGAAGCGTCTCCATTTCGCTTGGGGGTCGACGCAACAATAAGGAGATTCGCGCCGCGGGGAAACGGCGCGACCGCGCAAAAAAGCGATGGCGCGGCGCCCGTTCGTCATTGCGGTGCGCCAGAGGGCGGTGAAAAGGTCGCCGCCTTTGGGACGGGCGCCGGCGGGGCGGCAGTCAACAGCCGCCGCCTTACGACCCTTTGGATCGCCGCGCTTCGCTCACAATGGCGAATTGCGTTTCCGTGGCGCGGGCAATCCTGGGCGCGGCCGCATGCCCTCGCCAGTCGGCGGCGAACCTCCCGAGATGCCCGGCAAACCGCACGCAAGGGACGATGATGGTGGCGATGGCAGAACGGAATGGCGGCGCCTCGCCGCCGACGCCGAACACAATTCGTTCGCGCGTCCTTTCGGGAATGATCAGGGTGCCGAACGCCCAATCCCAGACGGCGAGCGCGAATCCCAAGTTGCGATCATAATGGATCGGATTGGCGGAATGGTGCAGCTGGTGGTGGGCCGGGCTCTGCAGGATGCGGCCGGCGAAGCCGGTGAAGGCGATCCACAAGTGGCTGTGGCGCAGGTGGCCGTAGGTGACGAGGAACGCCATCAGGAGAATGTTGCCGTTGAGCAGGGTGAACGGGCGCACGCCGGGGCCGAAGGCGTAGGTCATGACGCCGAACACGATGCCGGTTGAAAGCCCGATCAGGTTCATGAACGCGATGATCTCAACCGGATGCTGACGCAATTCGGTGAGCGTCGTCATGACCTCAGCCGAATGGTGGACCTTGTGGAACTCCCAGAGGGCCGGGATCTTGTGGAAGCAATAATGGGCGAACCAATAGGCGAGTTCGGAAGCCAGGAGCTGGAGCACCGTCGCGAGCGCAAGGATCGTCCAGGCTGGCCACCGCACGGGCGCATGCGTCCCCCAGACATGGGTCAAGCCGGCGACAACTTCATCGCGCCAGAAAAAGAGACCCAGCCCCAGCATGCCGTAGGCAGATGCGAACGCGACGCCGTTCAACGCCCACAGGCGCATGTCGACGAGCGACGAGGGATGAAGGAGAACGCGCCTGGGGAAGATCGAGCGCACGAATCCCCTGAGGCTTGAGCGTCGGTCGCGCGCCCTGCGGCGACAGACGTAGTAGACCGCACAGACCGCGAGCGCGCCGATGAGCGCTGGCGCGCCATAAGCGGACGCTGGCTTGAAGGTTTCCAGGACCGCGCCCTGCAATGCGGCCCAGATCGGGGCGGGGCCGGACACGGTTCTCTCCTCGGCTCTTCGACGGGTGACACAAAGCTAGCGCGCGGTGCTTCCCAAATGGTTAGAGAGAAAGCGAGAAGTCTCGTTCATCTGGCTCGGCGAGGGAATGGAACAGTTTCTCAACGCGGATTGGCGCGACCTCGCCGCCCCGGCAAATGCCGCTTTCCTGCTCGCCTTCCCGTCACTGTTCTCGATCATCAACCCGATCGGCGGGGCGTTCATCTTCTATGGCGTGACCAGGGACTTCTCGGGCGCCGACAAGGAGAAGGCCGCCGCCCTCGTCGGCCTCTACTCGCTCGCGATCATGTTCGGCGCTCTGTGGACCGGCGCCTATGTTCTGCGCTTTTTCGGCGTCTCGATCGACGCTTTGCGCATCGCCGGGGGGACCGTGGTCGCGCTCAGCGGCTGGCGGCTCTTGACTTCGCCTGAAACCCATCCCGACCACAAAGGGCACGAGAGCGCGGAAGCGGCGGGCGGCTACGGCGATCCGATGCAGCTCGCGTTCTTCCCGCTGACGCTGCCATTCACGACCGGGCCGGGCACCATCGCGGTGGCGATCACGGTTGGGGCTGAGCGGACCCCGGCCGAGCCTGGGTTCGTGGCCTTCTTTCTGGGCGCGAGCCTCGCCGCGGTCCTCAACGCCGCGCTGATCTGGCTTCTCTATCGCTCGGCCGACCGGCTCACCCATTTCATGGGCCCGACCGCGCAGGCGGTGATCGTCCGGCTCACCGCCTTTCTCCTCATGTGCATCGGGGTGCAGATCTTGGTCACCGCGATCGGAGACCTGATCGCCCACTGGCGCATTGCCTAAAGCCGCGCTGCCTTCTCCGCCTGATAGAGCGCGCGATAGCGCCTGAGGCGCGGCGCATGGATCGCGGTCCGCTCCGGTTCCGGCTTGAACTCGCGTTCGACCGGCGGCCGCGTGCATACCGCCTCGATCGTTGCCGCCGCGGCGGCAAGCATGCCGAGCCGGGCCGCCCCGAGCGCAGCGCCGGCTTCCGCTCCGGAAGCGAGATCGATGGTCAGGCCTGTGACGTCGGCGATCATCTGGCCCCAGAACTCGGACCTCGCGCCGCCGCCGACCAGGAGCGGCCGGGCCGGCCTCGCCCCGGCGGCGTCCAGCACGTCGACGCCGTCGGCGAACGAAAAGGCGACGCCCTCCATAACCGCGAACACCAGGGCATCGGCGCCGTGCTCGGCCCGTAAGCCCGCGAATACGCCCGTGGCCTCGGCGTCGTTATGCGGCGTTCGCTCGCCGCTGAGGTAAGGCAGGAAGATCGGAGCGGAGGCGACCGCGCTCTTGGAGCTGGCGAAGGCCGTTGCGGCGGCGATAAGTTCGCCGATGTCGCGGTCGCGCCCGAGGACCGCGGCGATCCAGGAGAGCGAGGAGGCGGCGGACAGGGTCACCGCCATGCCGTGCCAGCAATTCGGCAGCGCATGACAGAACGCGTGCAGAGTGCGCTCAGGCAGGCTGACGAAACGGTCGGTGACCGAAAAGACGACGCCCGAGGTGCCTAGCGAAACGAAGCCAGCGCCGGCGGCGGTCGCGCCGACGCCGATCGCCGAAGCGGCGTTGTCGCCGCCGCCGCCGGCGATCGGAATCTTGCGGCCCGCGAGGCCCCATGCGTCCGCGATCTGAGGCGAGAGAAGAGCCGAGACTTCGGACCCCTCGACCAGGCTCGGCATGGCTTTTTCGGTCAGGCCGGTCGCCGCGAGCAGGCTCGCGTCCCAGCGCCGCCGGCCGACGTCGAGCCACAACGTCCCCGAGGCGTCCGACATCTCCGAGACGGCTTCGCCGGAGAGGCGCAGGCGCACATAATCCTTGGGCAACAGCACCCGCCTGGTCGCCCTGGCGACCTCGGGCTCATGCGCGGCGACCCACAACATCTTCGGCGCCGTGAATCCGGGCATCGCCAGGTTGCCGGTGCGCTGCTCGAGATCGGGGACGCGGCGTTTGAGCTCGGCGCATTCGGCGAACGAGCGGCCGTCATTCCACAGGATCGCCGGCCGAAGCGGTTTGTCGTGGGAGTCGAGCAGAGTCGCGCCATGCATCTGGCCTGAGAGGCCAATTCCGGCGAGCGCCTCGAACTCTTTTGGCGCATGGCGCCGGATCGCGGCGACCGCAGCCTCGACGCCCGCGACCCAAATGTCGGGATCCTGCTCGCTCCACAATGGATGAGGGCGCGAGACGCTGAGCGGGGTCGAAGCCTCCGCAACCACCCGCTGGCCGGCGTCGACAAGCAGCGCCTTGACCGACGACGTCCCGATATCGAGCCCCAGAAACGTCTCTTGCCTGCCCTCGGACATCGGCGCCTCCCCTTGTTTGCAACCACAATAAACAAAAAGCCCCGGCTTTGTCGCCGGGGCTCAAACAGGCGCGTCAAGCGCGCAAGCTGAAGAAAAAAGTCAGGCGACCTTCAGGTTGCCCGCCGACGAGCGGCCGGTGCGCTTGTCGGCCACAATCTCGTAGGCGACTTTCTGTCCCTCGGCGAGGTCGCGTAGCCCCGCGCGCTCGACGGCGCTGATGTGGACGAATACGTCCTTGCCGCCATCGTCGGGCTGGATGAAGCCAAAGCCCTTCGTTGCGTTGAACCATTTGACGGTTCCAGTAGCCATAGATGCAGTCCCGTAGATGAAGTTGAGAGGAGCGGCCTGATGTCGCCAGTCCGCTATCGGTGCGGAGGGCTTCCTCGTCGCGCGTCAAAGAACGCGAAGTCGAGTCGTCGGTCGGACATCGATGCCAGCCCATAGCCACACATGGTGGTGAAATCAAGATCGGGCCGGGGGCGGGGCCCTCAGAGCCACGCGCCGACGGCGTGGGCGATTTGGGCGCCCGCTTCGTAGTAGGCCTCCTTCAGCGCCGGCAGCGCCGGCGCGTCGGGATCGGTCACCGGCAGCGGCAGGTCCTCTTCGCTCACCTTGCCCAGAATGTGATCGGCGAGGACGCGCCCGAACACGGCGCCGGTGCCGATGCCCCTGCCATTATAGCCGCAGAACGTCACGACGTTCGGTCCGAGCCGATGGAAACGCGGCAGCGCGTTATCGGTCATGCCCATCATCCCGTACCATTGCGCCTCGAATGCGACCTCGCCGACCTGGGGAAAGGTCTTCTTGAGCGCGCGCCTGCTCCAGGCGCGGTGGACCGCAAGGCCGGTTCCCCGCAGCGACCCGATACTGCCGAAGAGAAGCCGTCCGGCGCGGTCGAAGCGAAAGGAATTCATGATCAGCCGGGTGTCCCAGCAGCCCTCGCGGCCGGGGAGGATGGCGGCCTGCAATTCGACGCTCAGGGGCCGGGTGGCGAAATTGAAATAGGGGACGCAGATTTGCTCGCGCCGGCCTTGCGGCCACGGTCCGACGCCATAGGCATCGGTCGCGAGCGCGATCCAGTCGGCGGTGACTGTCCCGCCGTCCGTCGCGAGCGTCCATGTCTTGCCCGTCCGCTCGGCCGACCGGATCGGGCTTCGGGTGTGGATCGCGGCGCCGGCGGCGATCGCGGCCCCGGCGAGGCCGCGCGCATAGGCGAGCGGCTGGATGATGCCGGCGCGCAGGTCGAGCAGCGCGCCGGCATAGATGTCGACGCCGATGCGCTTAGCGGTCTCCGCCTGCGTGAGAACCCGGACAGGCGCGCCGCGCTTGCCCCATTGCTCCGCGCGCTCCTCGATCTTGGCGAGCCCGGAACGCCCGACCGCGCACTGCAACGTGCCATTGCGGACAAGCTCGCACTCGATGCCGTGTTTGTCGACAAGCGCGTAGACGGCCGCCGGGCCGCCGCCCAAGAGGCTGAGCAGCCGTTCGCCATAATCCGCGCCGAGCCTCTCGACGATGTCGTTGGGCGCGAGCCACATGCCGGCGTTGACGAGGCCGACATTGCGCCCCGCGCCGCCGAAGCCGATCTCGACCGCCTCGAGCGCCACGACCTTCACCCCGGCCTCCGCGAGATGCAGGGCCGTTGAAATGCCGGTATAGCCGCAGCCGACCACGGCAACGTCGGCCCGCGTGTCGCCCTTGAGCGGCGAGGTCGGCGGCGCCGGCGGAGCGGTCATTTCCCACAGACCATGCGAGAGCGGATCGTTTTGCATCCTGCGTTTCGAATCCCTGTCGCCGAAGGCAGCGTCGGGCGATGATAGGCGCGAGGGGGCGCCGTTTCCAGCAGGAGCTGCGGCTCCGCACTCGACGCCTCATTCGCCGGCCAATATAGATCGATATTGGCAGGACTCCTGGATCCAAGGAGGAACCGAAGCCGGCGCCTCGCCGATGCAGGCGCCGGAGGCCTGAGGGCGTTGCAATGAGTGGCTTTCATGGACCCGATCTCGGGCCGTTCCAGTGGGACGATCCGCTGCTGCTCGAATCTGAGCTCGCCGAGGACGAGCGGATGATCCGCGACACGGCCCGGGATTTCGCGGCGAAGGAGCTCGCGCCGCGGATCCAGAAGGCCTATCTGGAGGAGAAGACCGACCCGAAGCTCTTCCGCCTGATGGGCGAAGCGGGGCTGCTCGGCGTGACGCTGCCGCAGGAATTCGGCTGCGCCGGCGCCGGTTACGTCTCGTACGGCCTTGTGGCGCGCGAGGTCGAGCGCGTCGATTCCGGCTTCCGATCGATGATGAGCGTGCAGAGTTCGCTCGTCATGTATCCGATCCATGCCTATGGCGACGCCGACCAGCGGAAGAAATATCTGCCGGGCCTGGCGCGGGGCGAGCTCATTGGCTGTTTCGGTCTCACCGAGCCGGGCGCGGGATCCGATCCCGGCGGCATGGTGACGCGAGCCGAGAAAATCGACGGCGGCTACCGGCTCATCGGCGCCAAGACTTGGATCAGCAACGCGCCGTTGGCCGACGTGTTTGTCGTCTGGGCGAAGTCGCGCGCCCACGGCGACCAGATCCGCGGCTTCATCCTCGAAAAGGGCATGAAGGGCCTCTCGGCTCCGAAGATCGAGGGCAAGCTGTCGCTGCGGGCCTCGATCACCGGCGAGATCGTGCTCGACAATGTTGAAGCGCCGGAGAGCGCGCTTCTCCCGAACGTCGCCGGCCTCAAAGGGCCGTTTGGCTGCCTCAACCGCGCCCGCTACGGCATTTCCTGGGGAGCGATGGGCGCGGCCGAGGATTGCTGGTTCGCCGCCCGCCAGTATGGCCTCGACCGCAAGCAGTTCGGCCGCCCGCTTGCCGCGACCCAGCTCTTCCAGAAGAAGCTCGCCGACATGCAGACCAAGATTACGCTCGGGCTTCATGCCTCGCTGAGGGTCGGGCGGCTCATGGACGAAGGCCGCGCGGCGCCGGAAATGATCTCGCTGGTCAAGCGCAACAATTGCGGCGAGGCGCTCGATGTCGCGCGCGCTGCGCGCGACATGCATGGCGGCAACGGCATCCAGATCGAGTACAAGGTGATGCGGCACCTCGCCAACCTCGAGACGGTCAACACCTACGAGGGCACGCATGACGTGCACGCGCTGATCCTCGGGCGGGCGCAGACCGGCCTGCAGGCGTTCTTCTGACGATGAGCCCGCTCGCCGGACTGCGCGTGGTGGAACTCGCGCGCGTGCTCGCGGGCCCGACGACCGGGCAGACGCTTGCCGATCTTGGCGCCGACGTCATCAAGGTCGAGAGTCCGGAGGGCGACGAGACGCGCCGCTGGGGACCGCCGTTCATCGAAACGGATGGCGAGCAATCGGCGGCCTATTTCCATTCGTGCAACCGCGGCAAACGATCGATCGTCGCCGACTTCGCAACCGAGCGGGGACGCGAGATCGTGCGGCGCCTCGCGGCGCGGGCGGATGTCCTGATCGAGAACTTCAAGGTCGGCGGGCTCGCCAAGTTCGGCCTCGACTACGATTCGCTTCACGGCCTCAACCCACGGCTCATTTATTGTTCGGTGACTGGTTTCGGCCAGACGGGGCCTTACGCGAAACGCGCCGGGTACGACTTTCTTATCCAGGGCATGTCGGGGATCATGAGCATAACCGGCGAGCCGGACGGGTCGCCGCAGAAGGCGGGCGTCGCCATCGCCGATCTCTTCACCGGCCTCTACGGCGTCATCGCCATCGAGGCGGCGCTGATCGAGCGGGAGCGCACCGGACGCGGCCAGCATCTCGACCTTGCGCTGTTCGATTCGATGAGCGCGATGCTCGCCAACCAGGCGATGAACTATCTCGCCTCCGGCCATTCGCCGAAACGCATGGGTAACGCCCATGTCAACCTCGCGCCCTACCAGACGCTGCCGGTCGCGAACGGCTGGCTTATCGTCGCCGTCGGCAACGACGGACAGTTCGCGCGCCTCTGCGGCGTGCTCGGGCTCGAGCCGCTCGCGAAGGACGAGCGTTTTGCCACCAATCCGGGCCGGGTCGTCAACCGCGTCGCGCTCGAGCGCGAGCTAAATTCGAAGATGGCGACATGGAAGCGCGACGACCTTCTCGCCGCGCTCGAGGCGGCAGTCGTGCCGGCAGGTCCGATCAACACGATCGCCGATCTCTTCGCCGATCCGCAATTCGAGGCGCGTGGAATGAAGATCGCGCCCCAGGGGACGCCGGGCGTCCGCACCCCGATCCTGATGAGCGAAAGTCCGCTCGCATTCGAGCGCCGGTCGCCGAAGCTCGGCGAGCATCAGGCGGAGATCCTCAGCGAGATCGGGCTCGAATAGCGTTCCGTCGTTCGACGAGCTATGGCTCCGATGACCTAGCGTTTCGATATGCCCAGAGAGCATCCTCCGACTCAGCGGGCGCTTGACGACGCTCGCGGGCGGGCTGCAAATCGGCGCATGAGCGCGATTCGAAATGTCTGCGTCTATTGTGGATCGAGCGCCGGCAACGATCCTCGGTTCACGGACGCCGCTGAGATGCTGGGGCGGGCGCTCGCGGCCGAGGGGGTCGGGCTCGTCTACGGCGGCGGGGGCGACGGCCTGATGGGTCGCCTTGCCCGCGCGACGCTCGCCGCCGGCGGCCATGTGACCGGCGTCATTCCGGATTTCCTGATCCGCAAGGAACACGCGTTGAGCGCGGCGCATGAATTGATCGTCGTCAGCGACATGCATGATCGCAAGCAGACGATGTTCGATCGCGCTGACGCCTTCGTCGCGCTGCCCGGGGGGATCGGCACGCTCGAAGAGCTGGTGGAGCAGATGACCTGGGCGCAGCTCAACCGGCACATGAAGCCGATCCTCATCGCCAATATCGGCGGTTTCTGGCGCCCTCTGCTGGCGCTGATCGCGCACATGAACATCGAAGGCTTCATTCGTGAAGGCTTCGATTTGCGCTATCTGGTCGCCGAAAGAATCGAGGACGTGGTGCCAATGCTGCGCGCCGCTGTCGAACGGATCGCGGGCAATGAACCGCAGGGCGCCGTCGCCACCCGCGACATGTAATCGCTGGACGACAAAGGCGGCGGCATGGCGCCGAGGCTATTTCTTCGCCATTGTGGCGCCATCCTCACGAACGCAAATTCATGCGGCTTGAGCGTGAGCGGAGGAGGAGGAGAAGTGTCATGACAACGCGGACTTTGGCCGTTGCAATTGCCGCGGTTTTGTGCGCCCTGGCCGCGGCGCCGACGCTGGCCCAGAATGCGACGCCGGCGCCGCCCGCAAGCGCGTCGGGGAAGCCCAAGCCGGCGGCCAAGACGACAGATGCGGCAAATACGGTCGCCGTGACGGTGACGAACTCGCGCAAGGCCGATCTCGTTCAGCTGCAGGCGGCGGAGAGCGGTTCGGTCGCGTGGAAAAAGGTGCTTGGCCCGCTCAAGGCCGGCGCCCACGCGACCGCCGTCCTGCCGCGGCAGTTCAACTGCCGCGTCGACCTGCACGGAACATTCGCCGACGGTCAGTCGATGGACGCCGCCGGCGTCGAAGTTTGCACCGAGAAGACGCTGAACCTGACCGAATGACCGGGACGCTCTCGGCTCAGCTGCGGCAGGACGTCGGGCTTACTTCTCGCCGAACAGCTCGGCGACATATTCCCAATTGACGAGGCTGTCGAAGAACGCCTTCAGATAGTCGGGCCGGCGGTTGCGGTAGTCGATGTAGTAGGAGTGCTCCCACACGTCGACGCCCAGGATCGGCTTGCCGCCATGCACGAGCGGGTTCTCGCCGTTGGCGGTCTTGGTCGCCGACAGCTTGCCGTCCTTGAGCGTCAGCCAGGCCCACCCGGAGCCGAACTGGGTTACGCCGGCCTGGATCAGGTCCTCCTTGGCCTTGTCGACCGAGCCGAACCCATCCTTGAGCGCCTTCTCGAGTTCGCCTGGTATCTTGCCGCCGCCCTTCGGCTTCATCCACTTCCAGAAGTGGGTGTGGTTATAGTGCTGGCCCGCATTATTGAACACCGCGGCGTTCTTGCCGAACGAGCCCTTGACGATTTCCTCGAGCGGCTTGCCTTCCCACTCGGTTCCCTTGAGCGCATTATTGCCGTTGTTGACATAGGCCAGGTGGTGCTTGTCGTGATGATATTCGAGCGTCTCGCGCGACATGATCGGAGCCAGCGCGTCGTGAGGATAAGGCAGATCGGGCAGCGTGAAGGCCATGAAACGGCTCCTTGGGAGGTAAGGGGGCGAAAATCGAAACCCCAGCGGACGGATTAGGTTCCTTCGCCCCTCAATTTAGCCGTCCGCTGCCGGCGCGGCAACTCCGTCGCGCGCGAAGCAAGCCTGGGCGATGGCTCAGGGGTCCGTGCGGCGGTTCGACGCGGGCCTATGGCGCAGCCTCGCGCGATAGCGTAAATCGACGCTTGGGAGGCGGGCGAAGGGCTGATGTTCAAGCACATTCTGATTCCGACGGACGGTTCGGATCTTTCGCGCAAGGCGGTTCTCTACGGCGTCCAGCTCGCGAAGGCGTCCGGAGCGAAGATCACGGCGCTGACCATCGCGGCGCCGTACCGGGTCGCCTCGATGGATGCTGTGCTGGTGTCGATCGGCGAGGACGAATACGACGAGGAGTCGCGCCGCATCTCGGACAGGGCGCTGGAGCAGGTCAAGATGGCGGCGGAGGCGGCGGGCGTATCCTGCGAGACGATCCGCGAGGTCCACGACCAGCCCTATCGCGCCATCATCGATGCCGCGCACGCGCTCAGTTGCGACCTGATCGTGATGGCCTCGCACGGCCGGCGAGGGGTTTCCGCTTTGCTGCTCGGCAGCGAGACCGTCAAGGTGCTGACCCATTCGACCACCCCGGTGCTCGTCTATCGCTGAGCCTCGCGCGGGATCACCGCCGCCGCAAGCAAGCTGTCCTTTGCCCGGTCGGCGCGCGCCTGCCTCAGCCGGACCAACTGCTGGTCTGCGAGAACGCCGATCAGGATGACCGTCCCCATGACGGCGAAATTCAGCGAGCTTGGGATGCCAAGCAGATTGACCAGGTTCTGCAGCACCTGGAGCAGGACTGCGCCGAGCACGATGCCCATGATCGACCCCTCGCCGCCGCGCAAGGAGCAGCCTCCGAGAACTGCGGCCGCAATTCCGTAGAGCTCATAGAAATTGCCGTGCGAGGCGGGCGAGATCGAGCGGGTGTACATCGTCAGGAAGATCGACGACACGCCCGCAAGCGCGCCGCAGATGACGTAGGCGGCGACGATGATCTTCTTGGTCGCGATGCCGGAAAAGCGGGCGGCCTCCTCGTTCTTGCCGATGGCGAACAGGTAGCGCCCAAACACCGAGCGGTGCAGCAGAACGCCCATGATCAGGGCGACGACTAGGAAGATGATGAATGTGTGCGGGATGCCGAAGGTGCGTCCGGTGGTTATCCACTCCAGCGCGGGAAAGGTCTGGCCAAATTCAAATCCCGCGGTCCCGTCATCGGTGTACCAGCGCGCGATCCCGCGATAGATCAGGAGGCCGCAAAGGGTTACGACAAAGGGCTGCAGGTTCATTCGCGTCACGAGAAAACCATGCACCCAGCCAAGGAGCACGCCGAAACCAATGATGATGAGAACGGCGAGGATCCAGGGTACGTGATAGTTCACGAGCAAATCGACGAAGACGACGCCGAACAGGGCGAACTCCGAGCCGATCGACAGGTCGATGCCGCCGGTGATGATGACGAAGCCTTCGCCGATCGAGAACAGGCCGAACAGTCCGACGAGATTGGCGGTATTCTCCAGATTGATCGGCGAGATGAAGCGCGGGTTAAGAAACGCCACCACCGCGCCGACGACGACGATGAGCAGGAAGAGTCCGAGATCTTTCTTCAGCATCACGCCGCACTCTGCTCCGTTCCGCGAGCGACGGCGAGCCGCATCACGTTCTCCTCGCTGAACTGGTCGCGGTTCAGGGTTCCGCTGATGGCGCCTTCCTGCATCACAACGATGCGGTCGCTCACCCCGATCACCTCCTCCATGTCGGAAGAGATCATCAGGATCGCGACGCCGGCATCGGCCAGCTCCCGCATCAGCAGATAGATTTCGGACTTCGACCCCACGTCGATGCCGCGCGTCGGCTCGTCGAAGATCATCGCCTTAGGCTTCATCGACAGCCATTTGGCGAGGACCACCTTCTGCTGGTTGCCTCCCGAGAGCGTGCGGACCACCGACTCGACATCGGCCGTCTTGATGTTGAGGGACTGTCGCTGGCGCTCCGCGTTCTTGCGCTCCGCCCCGTAATCCATGAGGAAATATCTGGCGAAGGACAAAAGATCGGGCAGCGAGATGTTGTCGGTCACCGAATCCTCGAGCACGAGACCGCTGCGCTTGCGGTCCTCTGGCGCCAGATAAACTCCGTGCGCGATGGCGTCTTTGGCCGAACGAATGGAGACGGGCTCGCCGTTGAGACGAATTTCGCCGCCCAGTATGGGGTCAATTCCGAACAGAGCGCGCGCGAGCTCGGTTCGCCCCGCCCCGATCAAACCGGCCATGCCCAGAATCTCGCCTGCTCTCAGCGAAAGGCTCACGGCATTCCCGGGACGAGAAAGGGTTCGTAAGCCGGCGACCTCCAGAACGTTCGCGCCGGGCGGTGATTTGGGCGGGATGTAGAGCGATTTGAGGTCCCGCCCGATCATGAGGCGGATCATGGCGTCGCGATGGATCTCGTCGCGAGCCAACTCGCCAACGACCGAGCCGTCGCGGAGGACGACCACACGGTCGGCACAGGTTTCCACCTCGTTCAGCCTGTGGGTGATAAAAATGATCGACACGCCATCGGCCTTGAGCTCGCCGATGACCCGCATCAGGCGGTCCGTCTCGGTGGACGTCAGGCTGGACGTCGGCTCATCCATGATGACCACGCGCGCGTTGAGCGAAAGCGCCTTGGCGATCTCCAACAGCTGGCGCTGCGCAAGCGAGAGATCGGAAACCAGATCGTCGACCTCGAAATCGGCGTCCAGCCGCTTCAGCAACGGCGCTACGACGCGTTTCGTCGTCTTGCGGTCGACAAGCTTGAGGGGACCACCCAACAGCGGCTCGCGCCCGATCAGCACATTCGCGCCAACATCGAGATTGTCGAAGAGGTTGAGTTCCTGATGAACGAAGGCAATTCCTGAACTCAGCGATTCGGAGACGGTGAACGAGTTGTGCGGGGCGCCGTCGATCTCGATCGTTCCCTGATCGGGCTTCACCACTCCACCGAGAATTTTCATCAGCGTCGACTTGCCTGCGCCATTCTCGCCGATCAGCCCGAGAACCTCGGCCCGGTTCATGGTCAGGCTGACGCGCGAAAGCGCGCGGACGCCGGGATAGCTCTTGCTGATGTCGATGAGCCGAAGGAGGGGATCGGCCAAAGTCGGTCCTTGAGGAAAAGACGGCGCCGCGCGTTAGCGCGACGCCTTGGAGTGCCAGCCAAGCGAACGCTGCTTTTGCGTCGGCCTGCCTTATTTCTTGCCCTGACGTTCTTTCAGCTCCGCCCAGAAGGCGTCGACGTTGTCCTTGTTGATGATCTTGGTCGGGATGATGATGAGGCCGTTCGCGGGAATGAACGATTTATCCCCTTCGAGATACTTCGCCATGTCCTTCATGCCCTGATAGCCCCACTCATAGGGCTGCTGGACGACGGTCGAGGCCACGGTGCCTTCCTTGACGCCGCCGAGCGTGATCGGATCCTCGTCGAAGCCGACGATCGTGATCTTTCCGAGTTTGCCGGCTTCCTTTAGCGCCTCATAGATGCGGGGCGTATTGTAGGAATAATAGCCGACCATGCAGTCGATCTCGGGATGCGCGGTCAGCGTGTCCTCGACATTGCGCTTGGCGCGGGTCTGGTCGCCGTCGTCGGCGCGAACGTCGACTTGTACGATCTTCGAGCCCTTGATCGTCTCATTGAAACCCTCGATGCGCTCGCGGGCGTTGTCCGCGCCGGGCAGGCCGACGAAGCCCATGCATTTGCCGCCGTTCGGCATTGCTTTCAGCGCGATCTCGCCGGCCTGCTTGCCCGCATCGACGTTGCTCGAGCCGATATAAGCGACGCGGTTGCTCTTGGGCGCGTCGCTGTCGGTGGTGAACAGCGCCACCTGCTTGCCGACACGGTCGAGGGCGTCGGTCATCGTCTTGGGATCGACCGCGCTCACCATGATGCCGGAGACGCCGGCCGCGACGAGGTCGTCCATCACGCGCGTCTGAATCGCGGCGGTCCCCTGCTCGGGATATTTGAAGTCGAGCTTGTAATTCGGCAGTTCGCCCTGCGCCTTCTTGACGCCGGCCTCGGCGGCCTTCCAGAAGTCTGACGGGACGTTCACGACGAAAACAAGCGTCTTCTTGTCCGCCGCCTGAACCGATCCGACGAAAGCAAGCAGCGCAGCCGCGGTGACGCCGGCTAATAGAACTCTTTTCATTCGATTTCCTCCCTGGGACATCCGAAACAGCAAGTTTGGCGCTGTCGAACGCCTTCGCATTTCGAGCCTCTGGCCGGCCCTGGACGGGTGATTTCCTAAAGTCACGCTCGGACGCGGTCAAGCGCGGGGCAATGACACGCTTGGAAAATCGAGCCTCCCGGGCGGCTTTCGCTCACTCGGCGAGCGTCAGTCCGACGCCGTCGGCGCTCAGGGTCCGCCCGCCGGCGGCCGCGTCCTCGACCCGGTCGAGCCTCAGAAGCGCGAGCGCTTCGCGCCCCGACGACGACCCGAGCACGCCGACCGCAAGCTCGCGGTCCACGATGAGCGCGCCCGGCGTCGGCGGCGGACCCGCCAGCTTGACGCGCACGATGCGCCGGCGCGTGGTTCCGCGATGCTTCATCCGCGAAACGACCTCCTGCCCGACATAGCAGCCCTTGTCGAAATCGACGCCGTGCAACAGGTCGAGGTTGACGTCGTGCGGGAAGGCGTCGCCATAGGCGAAATCGAGCCCGCCCTTCGGCGCGACGGCGCTGATGCGCAAGCCCTCGTACTCGTTGACGTGCTCCGCCCCAAGGGCGGCTGCGGTCGGGCGAGGCAGAATCGCCCGCCAGCCCAGGCGCGGATCGCGCGGATCGGCGTAGAGAAGGGCGCCCTCGATCGCCGTTGGTTCGCCGCCCCAGAAGGCGGCGACGGCGCGAGTGGCGCTCTCGTCGGCGACCGCGACCTTGGCGCGCAGCTTATAGAATCCGAGCCGCTTGGCGAGTTCGGGCGCCTGTGCGGCCGCACAATCGAGGAAATAGGCCGCGCCGCCGGCGCCGGGCGTGCGCACGACGATCATGTCGAACAGAATCTTGCCCTGCGGCGTGAGCAGCGCCGCATAGGCCGCTTCGCCCGGCTCGAGCCGCTCGACGTCGTTGGTCAAGAGACCCTGGAGAAAGCCGGCCGCGTCCGCGCCGCTGACCGAAACGACGCCGCGATCCGCGAGAGAAGCCGCTTTCTTGCTCATGTCTTCGCCTCCGGTCGCGCTTGCGGGGAACGATACTGTCAAATAGGCCGCTTTCGCGCCGCTGCAAGAAAGGAATAAGGCCATGCCGCCGGGTTTCGATTGCGTCCTCCTGAACGGAACCGTGGTCAACCACGACGGGATCGGCGCGCGCGACATCGGCGTTCGCGACGGGCGCGTCGCCGGGATTGGCGCCCTGGGCGCCGCGGCCGCGGCCGAGCGCATCGATTGCCGCGGCCTTCACATTCTTCCCGGCGTCATCGATTCCCAGGTCCATTTTCGCGAGCCGGGCCTCGTTCACAAGGAGGATCTCGAGACCGGTTCGCGCGCCGCCGTGCTCGGCGGCGTGACCGCGGTGTTCGAAATGCCCAATACCGATCCGACGACGACCAGCGCCGAGGCCGTCGCCGACAAGCTTGCCCGGGCGAAGGGCCGCATGCATTGCGACTTCGCATTCTGGGTCGGCGGCACGCATGACAACCTCGCCGATCTGCCCGAATTCGAGCGACTGCCGGGCGCGGCCGGAATCAAGGTGTTCATGGGCTCATCGACCGGACGCCTCCTGGTCGCGGACGACGCGGGGGTGCTGGCGATCCTCAAGCGTATCCGCCGCCGCGCCGCGTTCCACAGCGAGGACGAGGCGCGACTCAATGAGCGCAAGGCTCTCCGCGTCGCCGGCGACCCGTCCTCCCATCCCGTCTGGCGCGATGAGATCGCAGCCCTGCGCTCGACCGAGCGCCTCATCCGCCTCGCGCGCGAGGCGCGGGCCCAAGTGCACGTCCTGCACGTCTCGACCCGCGAGGAGACGGAGTTCCTGGCCGGCGCCAAGGACGTCGCCAGCTGCGAGGCGACGCCGCATCACCTGACGCTGAGCGCCGAGGACTACCCGCGCCTTGGGACAAAAATGCAGATGAACCCGCCGGTGCGCGGCCGGGACCATCGCGACGCGATCTGGCGCGGCCTTCAGGCGGGCGTCGTCGACGTCCTCGGCTCCGACCATGCGCCCCACACGCTGGAAGAGAAGGCGAGACCCTATCCCGAGAGCCCGTCCGGCATGATCGGCGTCCAGACGCTCGTTCCGATCATGCTGGACCACGTCAACGCCGGGAGGCTCACCCTCGAGCGGTTCGTCGATCTGACCAGCGCCGGACCCCAGCGCCTCTTCGGGATCGCAGGCAAGGGCCGCATCGCCGCCGGCTACGACGCCGATTTCACGATCGTCGATCTCAAGCGCCGCGAGACCATTCTCGATTCCTGGATCGCTTCGCGCTCGCGCTGGACCCCCTACGACGGACGGGTGGTGACGGGATGGCCGGTCGGGACCTTCGTGCGCGGCCGCCGGGTGATGTGGGAGGGCGAACTGACTGGGCCATCAGCGGGCGAGGCGGTGCGGTTCGGGTGACGGCCACGGTTGCGCGCTAGCCGCGCAACACTGGTTGCCTTCGCCGGACCGGCGAGGACTGTATGATCGATGTGCTCGTCTGCGCGAACGGAAGCAATCGGTCGATGACGCGTTCGAGATCATCGACGCGGGGCACAAAGACTTTTGCAACAAAGCAATCCTCACCCGTCACGCGATCGCACTCGATGATCTCGGGGATATCGGCCAAGAGCTGGCTCACGCGCTGCAATTCGCCCATCGTCGGACGGATGCGGATATAGGCCCCAATTCCAAGCCCGAGCGCCGTTGGATCGAGCCGGACTGTAAATCGGATGATAACGCCCAAATCTTCGAGGCGTTTCATTCGGTCGGATGTGCTTTGCGGCGAGAGCCCGATCAGCCTCGCGAGATCGGCGGTCGACGTGCGCGCATTGCGGTCGAGCGCCTCGATGAGCCGCCGGTCGTTTTCATCAAGATCGACGGTCTCGATTCTGCGGTGATTTCGCATTCTCTCCTCCGAAAACATCGCTCACGATACCATATCCCCCATGAATCTCAGTCGTCATTCGCCGTGGGGCTGTCAATATCCCGGAATGACGGAACTCGTTCACTTCTCGCCCACGAGACTGGCCGATCGCGCGCCTCCGCACGCGTTCTTTATGGTCAGTGCGCTTTTCCACTACCTCGGCCCTTCGTTCGCTGTCCTGCTTTTCAGCCATGTCGGCGTGCTTGGCGTGGCTTGGCTGAGGATCGCCTCGGCCGCGGTCGTCTTCGCGGCGTGGCGACGCCCGTGGCGGAGCGTCGTCCGCGCGGATCGCCGCTCTCGCCTATTGGTCGTCGCTCTTGGGACGACGCTTGGGCTCATGAATTCCGTGTTTTACCTGGCGATCGCCCGGATGCCGCTGGCGACCGTCGCCGCGATCGAGTTTGTGCCGACCATCGCCATAGCGCTGATCGGCGTGCGGTCCGTCCGCAACGTCGCCGCCTTGCTCGTCGCCGTCGCCGGCGTCTCCCTGCTGATCGGCTTCCAGTGGTCAGGCGATAAGCTCGGCGTCCTTCTCGCCGTCGCCAACGCCGGTCTGTTTGGCGGCTATATCGTGATCGGCCACGCCATTTCTCGCGCCGGCGGAGCGAGCGGAATTGATCGCCTTGGAGCGGCGATGCTGATCGCGCTCATCGTCGCGATGCCGATTGGCGCTGCTGACGTCGCGCCTGTGCTGTCCAGACCTGCGCTGATCCTCGCCGGAATTGGCGTAGGCGTATCGTCCTCGGTCATCCCCTACGTTTGCGATCAACTCGCCATGGCGCGGCTGCCCCGCGCCACCTTCGCGCTGATGCTTACCCTCCTGCCGGCGACGGCGACTGTTGTCGGGGCGGTTGTTCTCGCCCAAATCCCGACCGTGGCGGAGACTGTGGGGATCCTGCTCGTCGCGGCCGGCGTCTATATGCACAAGCCTCCACAATAAGGCTGGCCGCGCGGCCTCCGCGTCAGGCGGCGCCCATCACCTGCATCGTAAGCCAGGTCGCCGCCAGCGCCGGCTTGTGGGCTCCCTCGATCTCGACGCTCGCCTCATAGGTCAATTGCCATTCGCGCGCCGAGCGCGCCGTCACCGCCTGCAAGGTGAAATGCCCGCGCACCCGGCTTCCCGAGCGCACGGGATGGATAAAGCGCACCTTGTCGAAGCCGTAGTTCACGCCATGGACGGCGCCCTCAATTCTGGGCAGCGCGCTATAGGCCATGGTCGAAAGCAGTGAGAGGGTGAGGAAGCCGTGGGCGACCGTGCCCCCGAACGCGGTCGCTCTCGCCCGCTCGGGGTCGACATGGATGAACTGCTCGTCTTCGGTGACCTTGGCGAAGGCGTCGATCCGCCCCTGATCGACGGTCAGCCAGCGGGAGACGAAGCTCTTCCCGACCATCGCCTCAAGGTCGCCCGCGGGAACCTTCTTGACGTCCGCCCAATCGTTCATGTCTCGCCTCCGAACATCGATGGCGGCGGGGCGACCGCAACCCCGCCGTCGACCGGCAGGATCGCGCCGGTCGTGTAGGCGCCGCCCCGCCCGGTCAGGAAGAGGATCGCGCCGGCAATGTCGTCTTCGCGGCCGAGCCGGCGCATCGGCACGGTTCTCGCTCCGCGCGCCGCCCCCGCTTTGTCGCCGATCGCGAACCGCGTCATGTGGGTTGCAAACGGCCCCGGCGCGATGGCGTTGACCGTCACCTGCCGGCCGGCGAGCTCCTGGGCGAGAATACGGGTCAGGTGATGCACGGCCGCCTTCGAGGCGGAATAGGCGTAAGCGGTTTCGGCGCCGGTCGCCGTGCCCATCACCGAGCCGAGGTTGACGATCGTCGACGGCCGTTCGGCGTTGGCCGAGGCGAAAAGCATCGGCGCGAGATCGCGGGTGAGCGAGAACAGGCCAGCGACGTTGACGCTCATCACCCGGTCCCAGGCCTTCCAGGGATAGGTTTCGAACGGCTCGCCCCAGGTCAGGCCGGCATTGTTGACGAGAATGTGCAAGACGTCCGTGCGCCTGCGGGTCTCCGCCGCCACCGCCCCGACTCCCGCTTCGTTCGCCACCGTGCCGCCGAAGCCCTCGCATGGGCCTAGAGCGGAAAGCTCGTGCGCCGCCTGCTCGCAGGCCTCGGCCTTGCGCGAGGCGATCAAGACCCGGGCGCCGGCGCGAAGCAGCGCCTCGGCGCAAATCCGTCCGAGGCCGGTCGCCCCGCCGGTCACCAGCGCGGTGCGGCCCTCGACGGAAAAAAGCTGGTTTGCGCTCAACATGGCTCCCTGCGACGGTCGCGTTTTGCTAAGGACCATAGCAATTCCGCGGCGAGGGCCAAACCACCGGCGCCGGTCGCCGCTGACTGGCGAATATTCTGGCCGCGGGCCATGTCTGGCGCTCGGCCGCTTCGCATCGAGGGGAACGGACGATGGTGGGAGAGACGCCGCTGCGCTTCGTGGTCATGGTCGGGAGCCTGCGGAAAGGCTCCTTCAACGCGGCGATCGCCCGCGCCCTGCCCCTGCTCGCGCCGGAAGGCGTTTCGATCACGCCGCTCGGGTCGGTCGGCGACTTCCCGCTCTATAACCACGATGTCCAGCTTGAGGGCTTTCCGGGTGTCGTCCCGGAAATGGCGGACGCGATTCGGGCCGCGGACGGCGTAATCATCGTCACGCCGGAGTATAACCACACGATTCCCGGCGCCCTGAAAAACGCAATCGACTGGATCTCCCGTCTGCCCGATCAGCCTTTCGCCGCCAAGCCGGTCGCGCTGGAGAGCGCGTCGCAGGGACTTTGGGGCGGGTTGCGCGCCCAACTCGCCTTGCGCCAGATGTTCGTTTATCTCGACGGCCGCCTGCTCCAAAAGCCCGAGGTCATCATTCCGCAGGTCCAAACCAAGGTCGACCCCTCGACCGGCGAACTGACCGATCCGGCGACGCGCGGCTTCATCGCCGACCAGCTCAAGGCCTTCGCCGCTTTCGTCCGGCGTTGACGGGAGAAACGGCGCCGACCACATTGGCAAAGCCGCCCACGGGAAGCAGCCGCTCATGAAAGTCTCGCTCATCCAGATGAATTCGATCGCCGACAAGGCCGCCAATATCGCGGCGGCCGAGGCGCTGATCGAGCGCGCCGTCGCCGAGGAGGGGCCGGACTGGGTGCTCTTGCCGGAACAGTTCGACTGGGCCGGCGGCTCGCGGGCGGAGAAGCTCGCCAGCGCCGAGCGGCTGCCCGGCGGCCCGGCCTATGCGATGGCGCAAGGCCAGGCGGTCAAGCATCGCATCTTCGTTCATGCCGGGTCGATCATGGAGAGGATCGACGGCGAGGACCGCTACCACAACACCTCCGTCGTCTTTAATCGCGAGGGCGAGGAGATCGCCCGCTACCGCAAGATCCATTTGTTTGATGTGACCACCCCGGATGGAGCCGCCTACAAGGAAAGTGCGACGGTCAAGGCGGGCGATCAGGTCGTCACCTACGATTGCGAAGGGGTCACGGTCGGCTGCTCGATCTGCTACGACCTGCGCTTTCCCGACCTCTTCCAGGCGCTGGCGGAGAAGGGCGCCGAGATGATCGCGATGCCGGCCGCCTTCACCATGCAGACCGGCAAGGATCACTGGGAGGTGCTGCTCCGCGCCCGCGCGATCGAGACCGAGGCTTATGTCTGCGCCAGCGCCCAGACCGGGTCGTTTACGGTCGGCAATGAGAGCCGCCAGACATATGGCCATTCGCTAATCGCCGATCCCTGGGGCCACGTGGTGGCCAAGGCCTCGGACGGGGTTGGGATCGTCTCGGCCCGGATAGACCCGGCGAGGGTCAAGAAGGTGCGCGAGATGATTCCGGTGGCGGAGCATAAGGTTAAGATCGCTCGAAACTAGAGCGCGGCCCTAAGCTGGCACGAGATAGGGAAACTTGTCGGCCCGTTGGTTCTTGGCGACCGAGGGCTTGAGGCCGGAGGGAATAGCCGTTCCAGAGACGAGGGACAGCATGACTTCGGGCGCGTTGTCCGCCATCGTCCGGCCATTGCGGACGGCGAACCCGAATGTCGCGGGCGTCCCTATGACGTAGGGCAGGACATCGGGGAAAAGCTGCCGGGCCACCGTCTCGCCGCAGCCCTTTGGGTCGGCTGAGGTTCCGCTGGCCGCGACGACGGCGGCGATATGCTCCGCGATGTGCTTGCCTTCCGCGGCAAAGTCCTTGGACGGGTGCCGGGTGTTGGCAGGATTTGCGAAATGTGTGTCGTCCGGCCAGAAGATCGGCCACATCATGGGAAAGCCGCCGCGGTTAATTTGGCGCCAGCCGCCGGCGTCCGTCGCGAGTTTGGTGGCGCACCAGACGCCGATGCGGGCGCCGGGTTTGAGCTCAGGATGTCCATGGGAGATCTCGAGCGCGATCGATTCGACCGTCGTGCCGGCGAAGCTGTTTTTCGCGGCCTCGGGGCGCCAGGCTGAAAGATCGACTGCGTTCCGTCTCTTACCGCTCCGTTCACCTTTGCAAGCAGCGAGAGGTCGATGTAGAACGAGTCAGCGGCGCGCCCTGCCCACAGGCCGACGCCCCCGGCGCTGGCCGGCTCGCCGGTCCTGCCCTCGAGCACAAGCTGGCCGGTCGCCGAGTCCTCTCGCGCCTCGGGCCCAGTGAGAACGTGGAGCCTCATCGCTTGCCGTCCGTCCGCGGCCGGCTCGCCGAAGGAAATGCGATAGGTCAGGGTTTCGAAATCGGCCCTGTCGAAGTGCGCCTTGAACTCGTAGCGCGCCTCGTGGTGAAAGCCCGGCTTTACGTGGACTCCTGTAATATTCGAATTGACGTCCATGATGAGCACGGTGCTGCCGGCGCCCTGGAAAACATAGAGGTCGTCGATAAAGAGCTGGCCGTTCTGAGCTGCGAGCGGGGTATCGAGATGATGAGACATGCGAACCCTCCATGATCTGGCGATTCGTCGGCGACAAACTCGGCGTCGACGGTCGGCGGCCAGTCCGGCTTGCATAACGGCGCGGGGCGTCATCTTCAATCGGAAGCGGCGCCCGGCCGCCGTTGTCGCGCAGCCCAAAATGGCGTTAGTGATTGAGCCGGGCCACAAAATTGAACGTCCGCCACCGATAATTGTGTTTGGCCGCGTCGGCGCCGCACAGGATAATGCCTACCGATGAAGGGCCTGCGCCGCAGGCTTGATCCGCAACCCCAAGAAGCTATTCGTGCGAACGGCGCGGCGGTTGCGCTCGTCAAGCGGTTAGCGGGAAGGCGCGAATGGCCGACGACGAACTCGACCTCAACACCCTCGCCGACGACGAACTCGTCGAGCAGATGCACGACGACCTTTACGACGGCCTCAAGGAAGAGATCGAGGACGGCGTCAGGATCCTGCTCGACCGCGGCTGGATCCCGTATGATGTCCTGACCAAGGCGCTGGTTGAGGGGATGCGCATCGTCGGCATTGACTTCCGCGACGGCATTCTGTTCGTGCCGGAAGTGCTGATGTCGGCTAACGCCATGAAGTCGGGGATGGCGATCCTGCGCCCTCTGCTCGCCGCGACAGGCGCGCCGAAAATGGGCAAGATGGTGATCGGCACCGTCAAGGGCGACATCCATGACATCGGCAAGAACCTGGTCTGCATGATGATGGAAGGCGCCGGCTTCGAGGTGTTCGACATCGGCATCAACAACAGCGTCGAGAAATATCTCGAGGCGATCGAGAAGCATCAGCCCGAGATCCTCGGCATGTCGGCGCTGCTGACCACCACCATGCCCTATATGAAAGTCGTCATCGATACGCTGAAGGAAAAGGGCATGCGTAACGACCACATCGTGCTCGTCGGCGGCGCGCCGCTCAACGAGACCTTCGCCGAGGCGATCGGCGCCGACGCCTATTGCCGCGACGCGGCAGTCGCGGTCGAGACCGCCAGGGCCTTGCTCGCGCGCCGGCAGGGGACCGTGCAGGCGCGCGAGAAAGTGTGATTCGAAGCGCCATGACCGCTGGGTCCGCAATCCAGAAGGTGTCACCCCCGCGCAAGCGGGGGTCCAGAGCGCCGCCGCGAGCGCCCGATGCGGCTTCATTGCAACAAACGTCGACGCCTCACGACCTGGATCCCTGCGTTCGCGGGGATGACAGTCGCGCGGAGCGGGCGCCCGCCGACATCTTCACCGAGGCGAGCTACCCTCGCCGCGAGGATGGCGCGCGCAAGATCCTCGTCATCGCCTGCGGTGCGCTCGCGCGCGAAGTGCTGGCGCTCAGGTTCGACCACATCGACGTCGCCTGCCTGCCAGCGCAATTGCACAACCATCCCCGGCGCATTCCCGATGCGATGCGGGCCAAGATCCGCGCCAACCGCTCGGCTTACGACGAGATCCTCTGCCTCTACGGCGATTGCGGGACTGGCGGCGAGCTCGATCGGATGCTGGCGGAAGAGGGCGTAACGCGCATCGAGGGCGCACATTGCTACGCCTTTTACGCTGGCGAGGAGGCCTTCTCGCGCCTCAGCGAGCAGGAGCCGGGGACGTTCTATCTCACCGATTTTCTCGTCCGCCATTTCGACGCGCTCATCATCCGCGGGCTCGGGCTCGATCGCTTCCCGCAGTTGCGCGACGACTATTTCCGCAATTACCGCCGCGTCGTTCATCTCGCGCAATTCGACGACGCCGATCTCGCGGCGAAGGCAAAGGCCGCGGCGGACCGGCTCGGTCTCGCCTACGAACGCCGCTTCACCGGCCTTGAGGGGATCCGCGCCTTCCTTGAGGGCGCGACGCAGGCAAAGGAAGCGCCATGGCCCACCTGACCATCCTCTACTGGCGCGACATCCCGAGCCAGGTCATCGTCAAGGCCGGGCGTTCGTCGGCCAAACGCGAATTGTCCGAGCGCTTCATCCGCGCGATTGATGCGGCTGCGATGCACGCCGGCGCGAAGAGCGACGACGCCTATCTCTCCGAATGGCGGCGCGACACGCCGATCCCCTGCGGCGACGATCTGGAAAAGGAAGCCGCCGCCGCCGCGGAGCGCCTGGAGAAGGAATACGACACCCACCGGCTGGCCATCCTCGCCAAGCATGATGGGCGCGAAGGCCCGCCTTGACTGCGCTCGCGCCGTCCGCGTTCGAGCCGCGCGGGAAGTGGCCGCCGCCGCGGCGCAAACCGTGGATGAGGACCTGGAGCGTCCGCCATTCGGCGCTGATGGAGCGCCTTTACAAGCGCTTCGAAGCGGTGATCGCCGCCGCCGCGCCGGGCCTCGCGCGCCTCGGCGTCGGCCGCCTCGAGCGTCCGGTTGCTGCGCTCGAGGCCGGCGTCAAGGGCTTCCTTTTCGACTGCCGGATGTGCGGCGATTGCGTGCTGTCGAAGACCGGCATGTCGTGTCCGATGAATTGCCCCAAGGGGCTGCGCAACGGGCCCTGCGGCGGCGTCCGCTCAGACGGCAATTGCGAGGTCTATCCCGATATGCCCTGCGTCTGGGCGCTGGCCTACGAGGGCAGCCTCGGCATGCGCGAGGGTCAGGCGATCGCCGAGATTCTGCCGCCGGTCAACCACGCGCTCAAAGGCTCTTCGGCCTGGCTGCGGCTCGCTCGCGAGAAGGCCGGGGCGCGCGGATGATGGCCGGCACGCTTCCCCATCCCCACGACATCGGCGCCGATCCGGCCGCCCCCCTCGTCGACCTGCCCGGCCATTCGTCGCGCGGCCGGCTCGAGCGGGTGCTTCGGCGCGGCGAGTTCGCCGTGACCGCCGAGCTAAGTCCGCCGGATTCGGCGAACGTCGAAGACGTCGAAAAACGGGCGCGCAATTTCGAGGGCTGGGTCGACGGCATCAACGCGACCGACGGCTCGGGCGCGCATTGCCACATGTCGAGCGTCGCAGTCTGCGCGATCCTGACCCGGATCGGCTATTCGCCGGTGATGCAGATTTCGTGCCGCGACTATAACCGCATCGCCATCCAGGGCAACGTGCTCGGCGCGGCGGCGCTCGGCGTCGGCAACGTGCTTTGCCTCACCGGCGACGGCGTGCAGTGCGGCGATCATCCGGAGGCCAAGCCGGTCTTCGATCTCGATTCAATCTCGCTGCTTTCGATCGTCCGCACGATGCGCGACGAGTCCCGGTTCATGTCGGGGCGGAAACTGACCACCGCCCCGCGCGTCTTCCTGGGCGCGGCGGAGAACCCGTTCGCCCCGCCGCATGATTTTCGCGTTATCAGACTTGGCAAGAAGATCGACGCGGGCGCGCAATTCGTGCAGACGCAATATTGCTTCGACCTTGCGATGCTGAAGAGGTTCGTGATCAAGGCGCGCGATATGGGCCTCGACCGGCGCTGTTTCATCCTGGTCGGCGTCGGCCCTCTCGCGTCGGCCAAGGCGGCCCGGTGGATGCGCGCAAGCGTCCCCGGGGTGCATATTCCGGACGCGGTCATCGCCCGTCTCGAAGGCTCGGCCGATCAGCGCGCCGAGGGCAAGCGCATCTGCATCGAGATGATCCAGGCCTTGCAGGACGTGCCGGGCGTCGCCGGCGTGCATGTGATGGCTTACCGGCAGGAGCAGAAGGTCGCGGAGATCGTCCATGAGTCGGGGGTGTTGCGCGGCCGCGCGCCGTGGCGGCGCGATTTCATCCCCAAGATGCAGCCGGTCGAGAGCCTTGAGGGGTGATGCATTCCTTCTCCGCTCCACTGGCAATGACGTCGGCCCGTATTCGCAAAGGATTGGTATGACCGACACCATCGTCTCCTCGGCCAACAGGGAAGTCGTCATCGGCTTCGAGCGCCGCTTCGTCATGATCGGCGAGCGCATCAACCCGACCGGGCGCAAGTCGCTCGCGGCCGAGATGGCGGCGGGCGACTATAGCCGCGTCGCCGCCGAGGCGCTGGCCCAGGTCGAGGCGGGCGCGCAGATGCTCGACGTCAACGCCGGCATTCCGCTCGCCGACGAGCCGCGCATCCTCGCTGAGTGCATCAAGCTGGTGCAGGAGACGGTCGAGGTCCCGCTGTCGATCGATTCCTCGATCGTCGAGGCGCTCGAGGCGGGCCTTGCGGCCTATAGGGGCCGGCCGCTGGTCAATTCGGTCACCGGCGAGGAGGAGCGGCTCGAGCGCGTCCTGCCGCTCGTCAAGAAATACGACGCGGCGGTGATCGCGATCTCAAACGACGAGACCGGCATCTCCGAGGATCCCGACGTCCGCTATGCGGTCGCGAAAAAAATCGTCGAGCGCGCGGCGGACTATGGGATCAAGCGCGAGGACGTGGTCGTCGATCCGCTGGTCATGCCGGTCGGCGCGATCAACGACGCCGGCAGACAGCTCATGCGCCTCCTCCGCCGCCTCCACGGCGAGCTCAAGGTCAACACCAGTTGCGGCGCGTCCAACTTCTCGTTCGGGCTGCCCAACCGCCGTGGACTGGCGGCGACATTCCTGCCGATGATGATCGGCGCCGGGCTCACTTCGGCAATCATGAACCCGCTCCACGCCGAAGACATCCAGGCGATTCTCGGGGCCGACGTCGTGATGGGGCACGATCCCAATTGCGGCCAGTGGATCCGCAAATATCGCGAGCCCGCGCCGGAGGGCGAGGCAGGCGCGGGCGGCGGGCGCCGCGAGGGCCGCCGGCGCGCTCGGGCGTGAGCGCAAGTCAGAGATATTGCTGTTGACCGCCCATCGCGTCGTCTTCACTCCATCGGGCAAGCGAGGCGAATTCGCTGACGGCGCGAGCCTGCTCGCTGCGGCGCGCGAGCTCGGCGTCGATCTCGATTCCGTATGCGGCGGGCGGGGCATCTGCGGCCGCTGCCAGGTCGATATCGCCGAAGGCGATTTCGCCAAGCACGCGATTCATTCGAGCGCCGATCATGTGACCCCATGGGCCGGGGTCGAGAGCCGCTACGCCGAAAAGCGCGGCCCGCTTGTCGCCGGCCGGCGGCTTGGTTGCCAAGCCCGGATTTGCGGCGATCTCATCGTCGACGTCCCGCCCGAGAGCCAGGTCCATCGCCAGGTTGTGCGCAAGCGGGCCGAGTCGCATCCGATCGAGATCGATCCGGTCGTCCGCCTCTATTACGTCGAGGTCGCCGAGCCGGACATGCACGAGCCGGCGAGCGACCTTCGCCGCCTGCAACAGGCGCTGGGCGCGCAATGGGGCCTTGCCGGAACCGAAGCCGATCTCGCCACGCTCGCCGGCTTGCAGAAGGCGCTGCGTGCGGGGCAGTGGAAAGTCACCGCGGCGGTGCGCAAGGCTCGCGACATCGTCGCCGTCATGCCGGGCTTCGCCGAGCGGGCCTACGGCGTCGCCATCGACGTTGGTTCGACCACGATCGCCGCCCACCTGACCGATCTCATGACCGGCGAGGTCGTCGCCGCCTGCGGGGCCATGAACCCGCAGATCCGTTTCGGCGAGGATCTCATGAGCCGCGTCTCCTACGTGATGATGAACCCAGGCGGAGAGAAGGAGCTGACGCGCGTGGCGCGCGAGGCCATCGACGCGCTGATCGGCGAGGCCGCGGGAGAGGCGGGCATTGCGCGCGGCGAAATCCTGGAGGCGACTGTGGTCGGCAACCCGATCATGCATCATCTCGTTCTCGGCCTCGATCCGACCGAGCTCGGCGGCGCGCCGTTCGCGTTGACGATCGACGCCGCTTACGAAACGCGCGCCCGCGAACTCGGGCTCGACATCGCGCCCGGCGCGTTCGTCTACGCGCTGCCCTGCATCGCCGGCCATGTCGGCGCAGATGCGGCCGGCGTCGTGCTCGCCGAAGGGCCCTATCTCAAGGACGAGCTCACGCTTCTGGTCGACGTCGGCACCAACGCCGAGATCGTGTTCGGCAATCGCGAGCGCCTGCTCGCCTGCTCCTCGCCGACCGGCCCGGCCTTCGAGGGGGCGCAGATTTCCTGCGGCCAGCGCGCGGCGCCCGGCGCGATCGAGCGCGTGCGCATCGACAGCCCGACCCTCGAGCCCAAGTTCAAGGTGATCGGCTGCGACCTCTGGTCCGACGAGCCGGGCTTCGCCGAGGCGACCGAGGCGACCGGCGTCACCGGCGTCTGCGGCTCGGGGATCATCGAGGCGATCGCCGAAATGTTCCTGGCCGGGATCGTCTCGGAGGACGGCGTGATCGACGGCGCGCTCGCGGACCGAACAAAGCGGGTCGAGCAGGTCGGCCGCACCTTCGCCTATGTGCTGAGCGAGGGCCCGCCGCGGCTCCTCATCTACCAGACCGACGTGCGCGCGATCCAGCTCGCCAAGGCCGCGCTCTATGCCGGCGCCAAGCTCTTGATGGAGCGCGCGGGCGAGAAGCCCGAGCGGGTCACGCTCGCCGGAGCCTTCGGCAGCCATATCGATCCGGCTTATGCGATGACGCTCGGCCTCATTCCCGACTGCGATCTCTCGAAGGTCGCAAGCGCCGGCAATGCGGCGGGAACGGGCGCCCGCATCGCGCTTCTCAACCTCGCCGCGCGGGCCGAGATCGAGAGCGTGGTGAGGGGAATCGAGAAGATCGAGACCGCGATCGAGCCCTCGTTCCAGCGCCATTTCGTCGCCGCGATGGCGTTTCCCAACAAGGAGGACGCCTTCCCGAACCTCGCCAAGCGCGTCCAACTGCCGGCGCGCAAGGAGCCGGGCGCAGAGGGCGGACGCCGGAGGAGGCGGCCGGCCTCGCCGGAAACCGCGTAGCCGATAGACGCGCCAGCGCGCCTATTGGTTGGCGATGATCCTGATCGGCGCGCCCAATATTGTCAGCGGCAGCGCGACGATCGCGCCGACCCCGCTCACAGCCGTGTCGCCCACGTCGCTTGCATGGTGATCTGCTGGTATGCCCCTGGCGAGAACGGCGCGCAGGTCGGGCGCGACAGCCGCCAACTGGGCGAATTTGTCGTGGTTGGTGGCGTCGGTCGCTTTGAGGTCGGTCAGGTCGATGACCGTCGCGCCCAGCGTGGCAAGCTCGTCAACGTCGGGGTTATCGCCGACTCGCGTGACGCCGCCGGCGATGCTCCTCGAGAGAAACAGCGCCCGGTCGTCCTGGGACAGGATGATGTAGAACGGCTTGCGCGGTTTGCCGAAGCGGCGCATTTGCGACTTGAACACGTCGATGTCGATATCGGGCGCGGCGAGAAACACGTAGCCGATCTTGTCCGCGTGACTGAGGTTGCCCGAAATCTTGACCTGCCTAAACGCTTCCACCGTCACCCAATTGCCCATCGAGTGGGCAAGCACATTCACTTCTTCGGCGTTGCTCGACAGTAGAAGGCGCAGCGTATGTTCGAGGCCGTCGCGAGCCGCGGTCGCGCTGTTCAAGTCGTAGACATAGGCGGTCGGCTTGCCGCGCGACGCCCAGGTGAACAGCACGGGCACGCCAGGGGCTTTCGCGTCGTGCGTGAGTTGCGCGAGACGATAGAGCCCCTCGGCGAACATCGTATTGAAGCCGTGAACGAACAGGAACACTTTGCGGCTGCCCGGCGGCCGTTGCGCGAGTTGAGCATTCAGCGCCTGAACGAACGCCTTGTCGCCGTCGAGATATCTTTCGTCGCGGACGACGAAATCGACATTCGGGTCGCCGGGCGGCGTGGTCGCCCATTCGATCTCGCCCGGCTTATGGTTCGGCGGAATCGAGACGGTCAGTTCGGCGTAGTCGGTCGCGGTCGCTCTGTCGCCGTTGAAGAGGGTGCCCGGCCGGTCGTCGCGTTCTCGCGTCGTGGCGACGAGCAGGGTGTGATCGACGGCGCCAGGGGGGCTGTAGGCCACGGCGCTGAGGAAGCCGCTCTCCGGTCGCGAGGCGCAGCCGACGAGAGAGAGGGCGACAACCACGACCGCCAAAATGGAAAACGATCGCGACCGCTTCGCGAGCGGCAAAGACGAGGCGCCTGTTCGCCCCGCGAAGTCAACCACGTAAGCCCCCGCGCGCAATCGCCACCGTCTGAGATTGTGAAGCCGACCCCCGAAGGCTCCTTAGGGCGCCGACCTCTCAATTGACAGCGAAAACACGTTGCCGCGCGTTTCTTCTCGTCCCTACCTGTTGCTCGCCGATTGTGGCGAACGCGCACGGCCCTCTCCGGCCGCGCGCCGCCCGGATTGGCTAGACCCGCCCCGGTGTGTCCTCCGGGACCAGGCGGCCTTCCGGCGAGCTATGACGCCCGCCGAATGAAGGCGAAGATCAGGCCGATGACCACGATGATGACCGCGACCCACACCAGAAGATGGGCTCCGCTCATGGCGGTCGCGGAGACGCCGCCAAACCCGAGCAGCGCCGCCACCAGCGCGATGACGATGAGGACAATCGCATAATAAATGAGATTTCCGGGCATTTCGGTGCGCCTCCAGGTCGGACGGATGTGTCCGCCGTTGACCCGGTAACGCGAATGCCCCCCGTTCTGTTCCGCCGCGTGCGCGCCGGACCGGCGGTGCGCCGGCCCCGTCGTAGACGACGAGCCGTCTCGCATGCGAAAGGTCGTTGGTTTTTGCGGCGTCCCTGAAGAGTCCGAGGCCAGCGGCGCGGAGCTGGGCGTCATGAGTTTCGGAGGCGGCAGTGCTTCAACTTTACGGCAACGCCAGATCCCGGGCGACGCGATGCTTGTGGATGCTCGAGGAGATGGGCGAGCCCTATCAGCTGATCGAGAAGAGCACGCGAGCGGACGACTTGCAGACCGGCGAATACCGGCGGCTCAACCCGAACGCCAGGATTCCTACCCTCGTCGATGGCGACGCGGTGTTGTGGGAATCGATGGCGATCAATCTTTATCTCGCCCAAAAATACGCTGGGCCGATGCACTGCGGGAGCCCTGAAGTGCTCGGCCTTGCCGCCCAATGGAGCTTTTGGGCTGTTTTGGAAATGGAGGAGCTGCTGCTTGACTTGTTGATGCATCGTGCGCTCTTGCCCGAGTTTTCGCGCGACCCATCGCACGCCGAGCGCGATGAATTGTTGCTGCAAAAGCCGTTGGGAGTCCTGAACGCCGCCTTGACCGGACGTCATTTTCTGGCCGGCGAGCGCTTTACCGTTGCCGATCTCAACGTGGCCAGCATCCTGGCGTGGGGCAAGATCGCCAAGCTCAACACGTCTGCGCATCCGGAGGCGACGCGATGGCTGGACACATGCATGGCCCGGCCAGCCTATGGTCGCGTCCGTGATATGGGCCGCAGGTAATCTGGCGGATGCCGGCGACGGGCGAGAACCTCGACCTCGCGCGCGCAACGGCGCGCCTCGACGCCCTCACCAACTGGGAGAATCGGCCGCGCAGCGCGATGCGGGTCGGGCTCCAGCCGATGCTCGACTTGGCCCAGCGGCTCGGCGACCCGCAAAAGTCCTTTCGCTCGATTCATGTGGCCGGAACCAAGGGCAAGGGATCGGTTTCGGCGCTGATCGAGACGGCGCTCGTCCGCGCCGGAATTCGGGTCGGACGCTACGCCTCGCCCCACGTCGAGCGCATCACCGAACGGGTGAGCCTCGAGGGACGCGATATCGACGAGGCTTCGCTTGCCCGCGCCCTTGATAAAGCGCTCGACGCTTACGAGGCCGCGCGGAAGGCTCAGACCGCCGGCGCCGGCGCCACCTGGTTCGACCTCCTGACCGCCGCCGCCTTCGTCGTTTTCGCCGAGACGCGGCGCGAATGGGCCGTAGTCGAAGTGGGGCTCGGCGGCAGGCTCGATTCGACCAACATCGTCATGGGCGAGGTCGCCGTCGTCACCAACATCGGGCTCGAGCACACCGAGATTCTCGGCCATACGCGCGCGGCGATCGCCGGCGAGAAGGTCGGCATTCTCAAGCCGGGCGCCGTGCTCGTCACCTCGCTTGACCCGAATGACGAAGCCGGGCGCGTGCTTGAGTCTCGGGCCGAGACGCTCGGCGCGCCCGTCGTTCGCCCGCCTCCTTCAGCCTCCCCGACGATCGAGGGATCAAATGTCGCGCTCGCCGGCGCGGTGCTCGACCAGCTCGGCAAACTGGGCGTGCGCGCCCCGGCGGTCGGCGACGCCGATGTCGGCGCCTGGCTCATCGACAGCAAGACCCGCGCGGCTGCGCGCCTGCCCGGCCGCATGGAGCGCTTCGCTATCGAAACGGCGTCAGGCCGGCTGGCGGTCGTGCTCGACGGGGCGCATGTGCCGTTCAATATCGAGGCCGTCCTCAGCGACCTCGCCCGCGCGCCAGAATTTTCCACGCCCTGCGTCGCGGTCGTCGCGCTCGCCGCCGACAAGGACGCAAAGGGCTTCGTCGCCGAACTCGGTAAGCGCGCCTCGACGATCGTGTTCACCGACCTGCCGGGATCGAGCCGGGGCCGGCCGCCGGACGAGTTGCAGCGGCTCGCCGCTTCGCTCGGCCTTAAGAGCGAAGCCGAGCCGGACGCCAAGCGCGCGCTAAATCGGGCCACGGCGCTCGCGACAGGGGCCAAAACGTGGCTGCTCGTCACCGGCTCGCTTTATTTGGTCGGCGCGTTGCGAGGCGCCGTCATCGATGCGCGGAGGCGCTGAGGGCCCGGTCGCGCCTTGGCGGCTCAGGACCCGATGGTTCCGGCCTTACCGAAATCGGCGGCCGCCTTCAGATAAATGTCTTCCGTAAAATAGAAGACCGTGCTATGGTCGCTGTCGGATGAGCAGTGCGCGGGATAGGCGCCGGCGATCGTCGCCCGAGGCGTCTCCTTCGCTCGTCGTCGTCAGGACGGGCGAGGAGAGGCCATTCCGGCGCGGGGTTGACCGAACCCGTTGAAAAGGCCCGTGCCGGGGAAGGAAAAGGCTTGGATTTTCCTTCCCTTCGCTTGGATTTTCCTTCACCCCGTTTGGAAAAAGCTTCCCCGGATTTTGAGTTTGCTTCCCCACCTAGCCGAGCCACCCTTCGAGGGCGATTCCTGCGAACAGGAGGAATCCCGCGTCGCGGTTGGAGCGAAAGAGCCTGAGCGCTGTCGCCGGATCGGCGCCTTCGATGCCGCTGACCTGCCAGCCGAGATGGGCTGAGAAGGCGAGCCAGCCGGCAAGCGCGATCAGGCCGCCGCCGGCGAGTTCGATCGCGGCAAGAGCCAGCGCCGCGCACGCGGCATAGAAAAGGCCGACGCCAAGCCGGGCGCGGGCGCCGAACAGGCGCGCGGTCGAGCGGATGCCGACGATGGCGTCATCGCGCGCGTCCTGGAGCGCGTAGATCGTGTCGTAGCCGATCGTCCACGCGAAGGCGGAGACGTAGAGCAGGACCGCGGGCCAGGCGAGGCTCGCGAATGTCGCGCTCCAGCCGATCAGCGCCCCCCACGAGAAGGCGAGGCCGAGCGCCGCCTGCGGCCACGAGGTCACGCGCTTCATCAGCGGGTAGACCGCGACTACGCCGAGCGAAGCGATCCCAAGCCAGATCGAAAACCGGTTGAAGCTGATCAGCACCGCGAGGCCGACCAAGGCCTGAGCAACGAGGAACGCCGCCGCCGCGCCGATCGTGACCCGACCCGACGGCAAGGGCCGGTTGCGGGTGCGCTCGACCCGAGCGTCGAGCTTTCGGTCGAGAATGTCGTTATAGGTGCAGCCGGCGCCGCGCATGGCGATCGCGCCGACAAGGAACAGCAAGAGGTGCCAGAGGTTCGGCCCGCGATGGAGGGCAACTCCGGCGAGAGCGGCCGCCTGCCAGCATGGCGCGAGCAGGAGCTGCCATCCGATCGGCCGGTCGAGGCGCGCGAGTTGAATGAACGGAAGGGCGAAATCAGGGGTGAGCCGCAGGACCAGGCTCGCCGGCCGGGCGTCCGGCAGGCTCGCCGCCGGTCGTGGCGCGGCGATCAAAGAGGTCCGGCCGGCAGCGGCTGGGCCTGCGGGCCGCCGCCGCCCCCCTGGGCCGCCTGCTCCTTCATCTTCTTCATCTGCGCCGCGACCGTGCAGGCCTTGGAGTTGAAGCTCGCATTCTTGGCGTGGTGCTCTTTGAGCTGGGCGATCGCCTCGTCGGGGAACGAGCACCAGTCCTTGTTCTTCTCCATGTAGGCGATAAGCGCCGACTCGGCGCGGATGAGGCCCGCCGACTTGATGCAAAAGGCTTGCGGGTCCATCGGCTTGCCGTGAAACGACTGGGCGAAGGCGTTGACGGTTTGCAGTTGCGCGTTGCGATCCTGCGCGAGCTTCTGCATGTCGCTGCCGCAATCCGCGAAGGCCAGACCGCTCGATCCCACCATTGACGCAAAGAGCGCCGCCGCCAAGCCGTAGAGCCGATGCCGTTCCACTGCGGTCAACCCCAAGTCAAAGCCCCCCAGTTCAGGTTCTGCCCAATTCCGCGTTCTGGGATTCTGCGAGTGCATTTCGTCGGCAGAAACCTCAAGAAAACGGCAAAAGCGCGGCTGACCCCGCGCTCTTCTTGCCCTGAAGCCTAAACCCATGCGCGAGACGCGTAATCGATGGCGTAGCGGTTCGGCGCGGCGGCGATCGCAGCCATCCCGACCAGCACCGCGTCGTCGCGGATGATGAGCCGGGTCGGAATGCGTCTGGCGAGAGCGTCGACCGGAGCCTTGGTCTCGAAAGCGTGGCGGAACGCCGCGTCGTCGAGGAACCTGACGAGTCTCGGCAGCACGCCGCCGGCGAGCGTCAATCCGCCCGTCGCGACGAAAGTCACCGCCATGTCGCCGGCGAAGCGGCCGACGATGCGCCAATAGAGCCTCAGGCTCGTCGCCTCTTCGCCCTGCGGGTCGGCCAGGGCCGCCGCGGTGACGACGGGCGGATCAACATGCGGATCGGCCAGCCCCTGAGCGATCATCCGGGCGCGATGAACCCGCGCCAGCCCCGCCCCGGAAATGACGCTTTCGCTGGTCACCCGCCCGTGCGCGCGTTCGAGATGCGGCCAAATCGCGAATTCCTCGGGCCAGACCGGCCCAAAATCGATATGACAGGCTTCCGATGGAACCGCCGCAAAGCGGCCGTCGGTCTCGACCAGCGCGGCGATTCCCAATCCCGTGCCTGGGCCCAGGATCACCTGCGGGCCCTCGGCGCCGAAACCCAGGGCGCCGATGCGCCTCGCCCAGGCCTCTCGGATCGCCGGCAGCGATAGCGCCTGCGCCTCGAAGTCATTGAGCAGCAGCCCCTGGCCGAGACCGGCGCGGCGCGCCGTTTCAGGGCCGTCCATCACCCAGGACGCATTGGTGAGCTTGAGCGTCCGCCCGACGACCGGGCCGGCTCCACAGGCGATCGCCGATCGCGGCATGGCCTCGAGCTTGGGCTTGGCCGCCTCGATCGCTTCAGGGAGCCCCGGATAGTCGCCGGTGTGCAGATGGACGATCTCGCCCAGTCCTGCCCCAGGCTCCCTGGCGAGGGCGAAGCGCACGTTGGTGCCGCCGGTGTCGCAGACAAGAACCGGAAAGGGAAAGGCGAATTCGCTCATGGCCGGCCATAGACGCAAGACACACAGCCTCCGGTCAAGCGGGAACGGGAAGGTACTAAGAGCAATGGCAGGGTCTCAAGTCAGAGAACCGTGTGAAGCTTGCAACTGGATCTTAACCCGGTATTATGAACAGATCAGGAACATTCCTGTCGGTTGAGAACCCTCGCGTCGGTGGCGGCTTCAACAGCATCGTCCACAACTACTGCGGACGAGTCTGTTTCGCGTTTGAGTCACGCGGCCTAAAAAAGGTCATTGCAGGAATCAATCGCGGTTATGCCCGAGCACACGTATCTCGAATTCTTCGCCGGCGGCGGCATGGCGCGCGCCGGCCTTGGGACGTCATGGCGCTGCCTGTTCGCCAATGATTTCGACGAGATGAAAGTTGAGACCTACGAAGCGAACTGGGGCACGGGACACATCAGGCATGGGGATGTTGCGAGTCTCGCACTGTCGGACTTACCTGCCGGTTCGGTCGATCTCGTGTGGGCGTCGTTTCCATGTCAGGACCTGTCGCTCGCCGGAAGCTATCGGGGCCTTGGTCGCGAGCGCGACAAGGTCGCGACCCGATCCGGTACATTTTGGCCCTTTTGGAAACTGATCCGAAGCCTGGGTCAAGACGGACGCGCCCCACGCGCGATTGTTCTGGAAAACGTCTATGGGTGTTTGACCTCTCGAGAAGGAAAGGATTTCGCATCGATCGCCTCGGCGCTCGCCGAGTTGGATTACAAGTTCGGAGCGGCAGTGATTGATGCCGTCCATTTCGTCCCGCAGTCGCGGCCACGCGTTTTTTTCATCGCCTTCCGGGAGAACCAAGGCATTCCGGCTTCACTGATCGCGGAGGGTCCGCAGGAAAGCTGGCATCCCCCAGCGCTTATTCAGGCTCACGCCGGTGTCACCCCGGCGGCGAAGCAAAATTGGATCTGGTGGAGGATCTCGCGGCCATTGACGCGAAATTCGACGTTCGCCGACCTGATCGAGGACGCGCCGACAGCAGTGAAGTGGCACTCGGCGGCGCATACAGACTACATTCTGAATCTCATGTCGCCGCTCAACCGCCAGAAGGTGTTTGACGCGATGAGAAGTGGCGCCAAAATTGTCGGCACTGTGTATCGGCGAACCCGTCCCGACGAAAACGGGATCAAGCGACAGCGCGCAGAGGTTCGCTTCGACAATGTGGCGGGCTGCCTTCGCACTCCGGCCGGCGGCTCGTCCCGTCAGGTAATCTTGGTGGTTGAAGGAAAGAGAGTGAGGTCGCGCCTGCTATCGCCGCGCGAAGCTGCGCGGCTCATGGGATTGGATGACGACTATGTGCTCCCCGACCGCTATAATCATGCTTACCATATCTGCGGCGATGGCGTGTGCGTACCGGTTGTACGGCATATTGCCGAGCACGTACTTGAGCCTTCTCTTGTTGAGCGCGAGGCGTCTGAGCTGATCGCCGCGGAGTAGTAAATGGCGATCGATCTGGTGTTCCGTCGGAAAGCAGTTCGCACTCTGACGAACGAAGTCGGCTGCTATGTGCTTTGCGATCTCGATCAGGTGCCTATCTATGTCGGGCAATCAGTCGACGGCATCCGCTCCCGTGTGAATCGTCATCTCACCTCTGCGAGGAGCGACATAATTGCAAATCGACAGATCGACGTCTGGGAGATCGCGTGGGTCTGGGCTTATCCAGTCAAGGACAAAGCGGAGATCGGCTTCCTCGAGGACGAGCTATTCCATGCGTTCAATGCGAAATCCGCATTGATGAACGGAAAGGTTCCAAAGCCGCGGGCTGATCCGCCTAGTCCGCCGAATCCGACACAAAAGGTCCAGGTAATGGCCGACGCCGAAATTGCAGAGAAGAAGGACCCGGCGCTTCGCCTCCCGCGGCAGGCTGAACACTATAGTCAGATCGTGGGGCATTTTCTTGCAGTAAAGAACTCAAGGGAAATCGCTGGAGCAATTCAGGCGCATTTTGAGCGGCTGCAGAAATATCATAGGCAGCTGCTCGGCTTGGCGGTTGAGGTTGAGGGCGACAGCGGCGAGGATTGATTCTGGACATCGCACAGTGCGCGATCGAGTGACCTACGATCGCTCCGCGGTCATGCGCGCGGTCAAATCGCGCGGAACCGCTCCCGAGCGCGCCGTCTGCGCGCTGTTGCGCCCGATCGCGCCGGGCTACAGGCTCCATCGCGCCGATCTGCCGGGCAAGCCGGACGTCGTCTACGCCGCGCGCAAGCTCGCGATCTTCGTCCACGGCTGCTTCTGGCACGGCCATGATTGCGCCCGCGGCGCGCGCATGCCGAAGACCAACGCCGCCTACTGGCAGGCCAAGATCGCACGGAACCGGGCGCGCGATATCAAGACCATGGCCGCCTACGCCGGGATGGGGTGGCGCGCGCTCGTCGTCTACGAATGCGAACTTAAGGACAAGGAGGCGCTCCGCGTCCGGCTCGCGGGCGCTCTGCGCCCGCCGCAAGCGGCCTCTGAAACGCGCAAATTGCCGCCGTAACTGCCTATCTTTCGGCCTTGCACCAGCGTCTCCCGCAGTGCAGCATCCCGCGAAACTTTCGCCAACGGAGGCCGTCGATGGCCGTTGCCGCCCACATTCACAGCGTGCCGCGTCCCGCCGAGGACGACTCCGACAAGGACGGGCCACTGCGGGACGATATCCGCCTGCTCGGCCGGATCCTCGGCGACACCGTACGGGAACAGGAGGGCGAGGAGGTTTACGAACTGGTCGAGCAGATCCGCAAGTCCTCGATCCGCTTTCATCGAGACAACGAAGTCGCCGCGCGGCGCGAGCTCGAGGCGACGCTCGACAGCCTCGGCGCCGACCAGACTTTGTCGATCGTGCGCGCCTACAGCTATTTCTCGCATCTCGCCAACATCGCCGAAGATCAGCATCACATCCGCCGCAACCGCGCCCATGCGATCGCCGGATCCGCCCCGCGGCCGGGCTCGCTCGCCTACGCCTTTGAACGCACGCGGGAGATGGGAGTCGAGCCGAAGGCGCTCGGCGATTTCTTCGATCGTGCGCTGGTGAGCCCGGTGCTGACCGCCCATCCGACCGAGGTCAGGCGCAAGAGCACGCTGACCCGGGAACTCGAGATTGCGCGATTGCTCGACGAGCGCGGCCGGGCCGTCGATCCAACCGGGCTTGCCGCCAATGAAGACCAGCTCCGGCGCGCGGTCCTTATCCTTTGGCGCACCAATCTTCTGCGCCAGACGAAACTCAAGGTCATCGATGAGGTCGCCAATGCGCTCTCGTTCTACGACTACACATTTTTCCACGAATTGCCCCGCCTCTACGGCGCGATCGAAGACAGGCTGGACGCCATTTCCGGTGAGCCGCGCACGAAACCGGTCGGCTCGTTCCTGCGGATTGGTTCATGGATCGGCGGCGATCGCGACGGCAATCCGTTTGTAACGGCCGACGTGCTCAACGAGGCGGTGCGGCTACAGAGCGCCCTTGCGATCAGCCACTATCTCGATGAACTGCACGAGCTCGGCGCCGAACTGTCGCTCGCCTCCAATCTCGCCTCGATGAGCCCGGAGCTTACGGAGCTGGCCGACACCTCCGACGATTCCGCCGCGGCGCGCCGCAAAGAGCCCTATCGCCGCGCCATCACCGGCATGTATTCCCGCCTCGCCAAAACGGCTAGCGAGCTTGACCATGTCGTCGCGCTCAGACAGCCGATCGTCGACCGGGCGCCCTATGCCTCATCGGCGGAGTTCAGCGCCGACCTCGAGGTCATCGCGCGGTCGCTGCGGGCGACCAACGCCGGGATTGTCGCGCGCGGGCGGCTCAGATCCCTGCAGCGCGCCGTCGACGTGTTTGGCTTTCATCTCGCGCCAATCGACCTCAGGCAAAACTCGGACGTGCACGAGCGCACGGTCGCCGAGCTGTTCAGCGCAGTGTCGCCGGGCCTTGACTACAAAGGCTTGAGCGAGGCGGAGAGGGTGGACCTTCTGCGTCGCGAACTTGCTTCGCCGCGGCCGCTCTACTCGCCCTTCATTGCCTACGGCGAGGAGACGGCGGGCGAGCTCGCGCTCTTTCGCGCGGCCGCTGTGATCCGGAACAAGTATGGTCCCGGCGCGATCCGAACCTCCATCATCTCGAAGACCGACAGCATCTCCGACATGCTCGAGCTCGCGCTGATCCTGAAGGAAGTGGGACTCATCACGGCGGAAGGCGCGTCAGCGCTCCATCTCGTGCCGCTGTTCGAGACGATCACGGATTTGCGCGCGTGCGTCGGAGTGATGGATGCGCTGCTCGCTATCCCCGAATACCGCCGACTCGTCGATTCGCTCGGCGGTGAGCAGGAGGTGATGCTCGGCTATTCGGACTCCAACAAGGACGGCGGCTTCGTCACCTCAGGCTGGGAGCTCTACAAGGCTGAAATCGGCCTGGTGGAGGTGTTCCGCCGCCACGGCGTGCGGATCCGACTCTTTCATGGCCGCGGCGGGTCGGTCGGCCGCGGCGGCGGCCCAAGCTACGACGCGATTCTCGCACAGCCGGGCGGCGCGGTTCAGGGGCAGATCCGCATCACCGAACAGGGCGAGATCATCTCGAGCAAATATTCCAACCCCGAGGTCGGGCGGCGCAATCTGGAGACGCTCGCTTCGGCGACCCTCGAGGCGACGCTGCTGCAGGACGAGAGCCCGGCGCCGAACCCTGCATTTCTGGAGACGATGGAGGAACTGTCGCTCAGCGCCTACAACTCTTATCGCGGCCTCGTCTACGAGACCGAGGGCTTCGAGCGCTACTTCTGGTCGTCAACCGTCATCACTGAAATCGCCAGCCTCAACATCGGCTCGCGGCCGGCCTCGCGCAAGAAGACGACGGCGATCGGCGATCTGCGCGCCATTCCATGGGTGTTCTCGTGGGCGCAATGCCGGCTGATGCTTCCGGGCTGGTTCGGCTTCGGCTCCGCGGTGAAGGCGTACATCGACGCCCACCCAAAGGACGGCCTCGAGGCGTTGAAGGCCATGTATGTCAGCTGGCCGTTCTTCCGCACGCTGCTGTCAAACATGGACATGGTGCTGGCCAAATCGAGCCTCGCCATCGCTTCGCGCTATGCGCGCCTGGTCGAGGACGTGTCGTTGCGGGAGAAAATCTTTGCCCGCATCTCGCGCGAATGGCGCGACTCTGTCGACGCGCTCAATGCGATCATGGAGCAGTCGAAGCTTCTGGAGAGCAATCCGCTGCTCGATCGCTCGATTCGCAACCGCTTTCCCTATCTCGACCCGCTCAACCACGTCCAGGTTGAGCTCCTGAAGCTGCATCGCTCGAGGGCGGCGAGCGAGAAGGTGCTGACCGGAATCCAGCTCACCATCAACGGCATATCGGCCGGCCTGCGGAACAGCGGGTGACGATCGAAGCTTGAGGCGAATCCCAACTCCTCACCCTCTCCTTGAATCAGCTTTCCGCCGATTCCGAAGGCCGGTTGCGGCGACCGTCCTGGCTGAACCAAATCAGTTTTTTGGCTGCTCCTTGTCCGTCTCCCCGGCCGGTTTCTCGGTCTCCTGGGACGCGCCGGACGGCGCCTCGGCGCCAGGCGCTGCCGCCGGAGCGGCGCCTGCGGGGGTCGGGGTCGCCATGATGCGGGCGTAGTCGCCTTCGTATTTGGCGGTCGCCAGCGCGGCCTGGGAAATGTCCTCCGCGCCCTTGCGGGCAATCTCCGCCCGCACCTCGCGTTTTGCGAACTCGGAGGCCTCGTCGCCTGTCAATGGTTTCGTATCCACCGAGGTCACCTTGAAAAAGCTGCCGCCCCCCCGCGAGCGGATGAAAAAGACGTCGTCCGGTTTCCTGGCGTCCAGCGCCTTCAGCATCTCGGGGGGTATGGTGGCGCTGTCCAGGGTCGCATTGCCGCGGCTGAATTTGATGTTCATTTGGTTGAGCTGCGTTTCGACCTGATCGAGCGACTTGGCGTCCTTCGTCGCCGCGGTGAGCGCTGCGACATCCTTCGGCGGCGTAAAGGAAATCTGCTCGATCTGGAACAGCTCCCGCTGGTCGAACTGCTTGGGATGGGCTTGGATGTAGCTGTCGATTTCGTTCTTGGAGATCGTGCTCGTCTTCGACATCAGGTCGCGCTGGACGAAGGCGCGGGCGAGGATGTCCTCACGCGCGCGCAATATATCAAGATGCACGGTCGGTTCACGGTCCAGTTTGCCGGCGAGGGCCTGCTCAACCAGGTATTTGCGTTCGATCACGCGCGCCAGCGCCGCCTTGACGAGCGCGTCGCTGCGCTTGTCGGCAGGGACGCCGGCAAGGCGGAGTTCGTTGTCAAGCTCCTGCTGAGTAACGTCGTCCGGCCCGACATGAGCAATGACTTGCCCGACGACGGCCTGCGCCTCCTGCTTCTTGCCGCATCCGGCAAGAAGCGCCGCCGCCGCGAGCGCACACATCGCGGCGAAGCGCCAGCGGCGGTGAGAGATTGGCGTGACATGCAGCAAAACGGTTCTCCTGAAGTTACAAAAGGCGGTGTTCTGATCCGGGTTTATCGCGGAACGGTGACAATTGGTATCGACGGCGCGCGAGCGAGAAGCGACGCCCGGCGCCGCCAAGCCCGCCTCATGCGCCCGCAATGGGCATTTGGACCTGCTACCACATCTTTCGCCGTCTTAGCATCGACGAAAGTGTCGAGCGCGCCGGCTATATTGCACATATAGTCAATGATATTAACCGTCAATTGCAAGCTCGTGAATTCCCCGCAACCCCTCGGAGCGGCGCGATACGGTCGCTCTCGCTGTCTCGCCTTGTGTGACGATTCGTCGCGCCAAACGCTCACAAGCCGCGATTGCGAAGCGCCTCGGGGCGCGTTTCACTATGATATCTTTATATTGCGCCGCCCAATTCCAGATCGAAAGCTTACGCGGCTCGGCGGTAAGCAGCGCCCCGATGAGGAGGCGACTATGCTCGACATAGCATTCGTGGCGGCCGGCGTTGTTTTCTTGGCGTTGATGGGCGTTTACGCGCACGCCCTCCGGCAGCTCTAGGAGCGCCGCGCCATGACGGAGCCGATCTTCGGACTGGCCGTCGCGATCGGGCTTGGCCTGTATCTCCTCTACACGCTGATTCGTCCGGAAAAGTTCTAAAATCAATAGGTGTCGCAATGACGCTTGTCGGGTGGGCGCAGATCGCCCTTGTGCTCGCGCTGGTGGTGGCCTGCGCGGTTCCGCTCAGCGGACTGATCGCCGGTCTTTATGCCGGCGAAAGAAACTTTCTCACTCCCGTGCTTGGGCCGGTCGAGCGCGGCTTCTATCGCCTGGCCGGCGTCGATCCGGCGCGGGAGCAAGACTGGTTCGCGTATACGATCGCGATGGTCGTCTTTTCCTTGGCCGGATTTCTTTCGCTCTATGCAATCCAAAGGCTGCAGAATTTTCTGCCGTTGAATCCGCGCGGCTTCGACGCTGTGGCGCCCGACCTCGCCTTCAATACCTCGGTCAGCTTCATCACCAACACCAACTGGCAGAATTACAGCGGCGAGACGACGATGAGCCATCTCACCCAGATGATTGGCCTCACCGTCCACAATTTCCTCTCGGCGGCCACGGGCCTAGCGATGGCCTTCGCGCTGGTGCGCGGGTTCGCACGCTCCTCGGCGACCACCGTTGGAAACTTCTGGGTCGATGTGACCCGCGTCACGCTCTATCTTCTCCTGCCGATTGCCGTCGTCGGGGCGCTGGTCTTCGTCGCTCTTGGCATGCCGCAGACCCTCGCCGGCGCCGTCGACACGATGACGCTCGAAGGCGCGAAACAGACGATCTCGATCGGGCCTGTGGCGAGCCAGGAGATCATCAAGGAGGTTGGCACCAATGGCGGCGGCTTCTTCAACGCCAATGCGGCGCATCCGTTCGAGAACCCCAACGCCTGGACCAACCTTCTCGAGATCTGGGCTCTGCTCTTGGTTCCCGTGGCCTCGGTTCTCGCCTTTGGCCGGGCGGTCGGCGACATGCGCCAGGGCTGGGCGATCCTGGCGGCGATGGCGGTTTTCTTCATCGTCGGCGTTGGCGTCGCCTATTGGTCGGAGGCGGCGGGAAATCCAATCCTGACCGCGCAGGGCGTGGACCCGTCCGCGGGGAATCTGGAGGGCAAGGAGCTTCGTAACGGTCAGGCGATGTCCGTTCTCTATGCGACCGCGACCTCGGGCACGAGCACCGGATCGGTCAACACGATGCACGATTCGCTGACGCCGCTGGCGGGCATGGTTCCGATGTTCAACCTGCTCGCCGGCTGCATCTGGCCCGGAGGAGTCGGGGCCGGGCTTTACGGCTTCCTCGTCCTCGCGATCATCGCGGTGTTCGTCGCCGGGCTGATGGTCGGCCGCACGCCGGAATATCTCGGCAAGAAGATCGAGGTGCGCGAGATGAAATTCGCGATGTTCGCGGTGCTGATCTATCCGCTGGCCGTCCTTGGCTTCACCGGCGCGTCGGTCCTGTTGCAGACGGCGCTCGACAGTCTGGGGAACAACGGCCCGCACGGCCTCTCCGAGATCATCTATCTCTTCGCCTCGAGCAGCGCCAACAACGGCTCGGCGTTCGCCGGGATCAGCGGCAATACGCTGTGGTTCAACACGACGGGCGGGCTCGTCATGCTGCTCGGCCGCTTCGCCTATGTGGCGCCGGTGCTGGCGATGGCCGGGTCGCTGGCGGCCAAGAAGAAGGTCCCGGCCTCGGCCGGCACCTTCCCGACCGACGGGCCGCTGTTCGTCGGCCTCCTGGTCGGCGTGATCGTGATTCTCTACCTCCTGCAATATTTCCCGGCGCTCTCGCTCGGGCCGGTTGTCGAGCACTTCCTGATGCTCGACGGCAAGACCTTCTGACCGGAGATCGAATCCGATGGCTTCGAAAGCAAAGTCGCAGGGCCTGTTCGACGGCAAGATCATCGCCGCCGCGTCGGTCGACGCCCTTCGCAAGCTGAACCCGCGCGCGCTGGCGAAGAACCCGGTCATCTTCGTCACCGAGGTCGTGTCGCTGATGGTGACGGCATTCTTCATTCGCGATCTCGCGGCCGGCAACGGCTCGGCGATGTTTTCCGGCCAGATCGCAGCGTGGCTGTGGTTCACGGTGCTGTTCGCCAATTTCGCCGAGGCCGTCGCCGAAGGGCGAGGCAAGGCGCAGGCCGACGCATTGCGGCGCACGCGCAGCGACACTCGCGCAAGGCGCTACGCCGATCCCAAGAATCTCAACGGCGGCGTCGAGGGCGTGAATGCGCTCGATCTTCGCCTCGGCGATATCGTGCTCGTCGAAGCGGGCGAGATCATCCCGGGCGACGGCGACATCGTAGAAGGGGTGGCGTCGGTCAACGAATCGGCGATCACCGGCGAATCTGCGCCGGTCATCCGCGAAGCCGGCGGCGACCGTTCGGCCGTCACCGGCGGAACGACCGTGCTCTCCGACTTCATCAAGGTGAGGATCACCTCCGCCCCGGGCTCGACCTTCATCGACCGGATGATCGCGCTCGTCGAGGGCGCCGAGCGGCAGAAAACTCCGAACGAACTCGCGCTGTCGATTCTGCTTTCAGGGCTCACCATCATCTTCCTGATCGTCTGCGTCTCTCTGTGGCCGATCGCCAGATATTCAGGGACCAACCTGTCGGCGACCGTGCTGATCGCCCTGCTCGTCTGCCTCATTCCGACCACCATCGGCGGGCTTCTGTCGGCGATCGGCATCGCGGGAATGGACCGGCTGGTCCGTTTCAACGTCATCGCGACCTCCGGCCGCGCGGTCGAGGCGGCTGGCGACGTCGATACGCTGCTGCTCGACAAGACGGGCACGATCACATTCGGCAATCGGATGGCGACCGAGCTTCTGCCGGTGGATGGCGTGTCGGCAAAGGACCTCGCGGCCGCCGCACTTGCTTCCAGCCTCGCTGACGAGACGCCTGAAGGCCGCTCGATCATTGCTCTCGCCAAGGGCGATTTCGGCCTCTCGGAACCGAAGTTCGACACGGGCAAAACGATCGTCATTCCGTTCTCAGCCCAAACGCGCATTTCGGGCCTTGACGTCGCCGGCCGGTCGATCCGCAAGGGCGCGATCAATTCGATCCTTCGGTATCTCGAGCTGCCGCTTGAGCGGACGCCGCTCGAATTTCGCCAGGCGGTCGAGCGGGTCGCGATGTCGGGCGGCACGCCGTTGGCGGTCGCCGACGACGGCAAGCTATTGGGCGTCGTTCACCTGAAGGATATCGTGAAGCCGGGGATCAAGGAGCGCTTCGCGGCGATGCGCGCGATGGGCATCCGGACCGTCATGGTGACCGGCGACAATCCCGTCACCGCAGCCGCGATCGCCTCCGAGGCGGGCGTCGACGACTTTCTCGCCGAGGCGACGCCGGAGGACAAGCTTGCGTTCATCCGCAAGGAGCAGCTCGGCGGCAGGCTGATTGCGATGTGCGGCGACGGCACCAATGACGCGCCGGCGCTCGCTCAGGCCGATGTCGGCGTCGCCATGCAAACCGGTACGCAGGCTGCGCGCGAAGCCGGCAACATGGTCGATCTTGACTCCAATCCGACCAAGCTGATCGAAATCGTCGAAATCGGGAAGCAGCTCTTGATGACGCGGGGCTCGCTCACCACCTTTTCGATCGCCAACGACGTCGCGAAATATTTCGCTATCCTGCCGGCGATGTTCGTCGTCGCCTATCCAGCGCTCGGCGCGCTCAACGTCATGCGGCTCAATTCATCGCAGTCGGCTATTCTGTCTGCGGTCATCTTCAACGCGCTTATCATCATCGCCCTGATTCCCCTGGCCTTGAAGGGCGTGGCCTACCGTCCCGTGGGCGCTGCGGCTCTGCTGCGGCGAAATCTCCTGATTTATGGCTTGGGCGGCCTCATCCTCCCCTTCTTCGGCATCAAGGCGATCGACCTCGTCGTCGCCGCGCTGCATCTCGCTTAATTGTCAGGATCGGCCATGCTTCAGCATGTGCGCCCCGCGCTCGTTCTCATCGTCCTCTTCTCGATCCTCACCGGTCTCGTCTATCCGCTGGCGGTGACCGGAATCGCCCAGATCGCCATGCCCTATCAGGCTAACGGAAGCCTTATCGAGAGGGACGGCGTCGTCGTCGGGTCGGCGCTGATCGGGCAATGGTTCAAGAGCGATCGCTACTTCCACCCGCGCCCGTCCGCGACTACCGACACCGACCCCAACGATCCGACGAAGACGATCGAGGCGCCCTACAATGCAGCCAATTCGGCCGGCTCGAATCTGGGGCCGACGTCGCAGAAGCTCGTCGACCGGGTGAAGGGCGGCGTCGAGGCCTGGCGGGCGACGGCGGGCCCAGGCCCGGTTCCCGCCGACGCTGTCACGACCTCCGCCTCCGGTCTCGATCCTCACGTGTCGCCGCAAACTGCGCTGGCCCAGGTCGGTGCGGTCGCCAAGGCCCGCGGACTTTCGGAAGATAAGGTGCGCGCCGTGGTCAATAGTGCTATCGAAACTCCGTTTTTGGGGTTGATCGGCGAGCCGAGAGTGAACGTTTTGCAGCTGAATCTGGCGCTGGATCAGCTAAAGTCATCATGAGCGCTGACCAACGCCGATGGCCGCAGCGAGCCGACCCGACAATGGACGCCCCGATCCGGATGCGCTTCTGGCGGCGTTCCGGCGGGAGACTGTGGGCCGGCTGAAGGTGTTCCTCGGCGCCGCGCCCGGCGTCGGCAAGACCTACGCGATGTTGCAGAACGCGCGCCGCCTCAAGGACGAAGGCGTTGACGTCGTTGTCGGCCTGGTCGAGACCCACGGCCGCGCCGAGACGAGCGCGCTCGTTCATGGGCTTGAAGTCCTGCCGCGTCGGAAGGTCGAGCACCATGGCCGGACGATCGAGGAATTCGATCTGGACGCGGCGCTGGCGCGCAAGCCCAAGCTGATCATCGTCGACGAACTCGCTCACACCAACTCCCCCGATGGCCGTCACCCCAAGCGCTGGCAGGACGTGCAGGAGCTGCTCGACGCCGGCATTGACGTCTGGACGGCGCTCAACATCCAGCATCTCGAAAGCCTCGCCGACGTTGTCTCGCGCATCACCGGAGTTGTCGTGCGCGAGACCGTTCCCGACCGGGTGCTGCAGGAGGCCACCGACGTCGTTCTGGTCGATCTGACCCCCGACGAACTCATCCAGCGCCTGCATGAGGGCAAGGTCTATGTGCCGGAGACGGCCCGGCGGGCGACCCAGAATTTCTTCACTCCCGGCAATCTGACCGCATTGCGGGAGCTCGCGCTTCGCCGCACCGCTGAGCGGGTCGACGACCAGATGGTCGACTATCTGCGCCAGAAAGCGATCGAGGGCCCTTGGGCGGCGTCGGAGCGCCTGCTCGCCTGCGTCGGGCCGGACGAAGTTTCGGAGCGCGTCATCAGGCGCGCGAGCCAGCTCGCGACCGGACTCAACGCGCCCTGGACAGCGGTTACGGTCGAGACCCTGGGCCAGGCCGCTGACGCCAAGCGCGCCAATCGCCTCGCCAAGCTGTTCAGTCTGGCCGAACGTCTGGGCGCGGACGCGATACGGCTCCAGGGCGGCGACTACACCACCGAGCTCCTGAGGCTCGCCCGGCGCGAAAACGTAACACAGATCGTGTTGGGCCAATCGCGGGCAGGATTGTTGCGACGCATTTTCGGCCGGTCGTTGCCAGAGGCGCTGATGCGCCATGCCGGCGGCATCGAGATCCATGTCGTCCCCGGCGAAGAGGCGCCGACATCGCTGTGGCCGCGGCTAAGGCCTCTTGTCAACCGCAGGGGGCTTGGCGCCGAACTTGCCGCCGCGCTCGCCTCGGTTGCCTGCGCCGTCGCGGTCGGCGAAGCTGCTGACCGCGGTTCTCAAGCTTCCCAACCTTTCGATGATCTTCCTCACCGCGGTGCTGTTCAGCGCCGTGCGTTTCGGCACCCGAGCTGCGATCCTCGCCTCGCTTGCTTCGTTCGCCGCTTACAATTTCTTCTTCATCCCGCCGATCTACACGTTCACCGTGGCGCAGCCTCAGGAACTGTTCGCTCTCCTGATCTTTCTCGCCGTCGCGGTGTTCGCCGGATCGCTGACCGGGCGCATCCGCGACCAGCGGGAGACGGTGATCAGGAACGCAGAAGTCACCCAGTCGCTCTATGACTACTCGCGCAAGCTTTCC
>CAWHTU010000015.1:0-73905 GCA_963832305.1 uncultured Alphaproteobacteria bacterium
GACGGCGGCGAACAGCCTGTCGAGTGAGTAGTCATGGGGTTCCAGTTATCCTAAACCGAATCAGATAATGACGAACAAGCGTTCCCGCACTATGACAAAAAGCCTACAAAGATAAATTTTTTGCGCAAAGCTTGTGGATCGGAGTCTGGGGGTCGGCGCCAGGCAGGGGAAGAAGACTGGGCCGATCAGGCAGCGTTCATGCCGCAAGCGAAGAAAAAAGCGCACGCCCATCGACTCCGCCGACCAACGGATCGATCAGGTTTTCCGGGTGCGGCATCAGCCCGAGCACGTTGAACCGCTCGTTGAAGACGCCAGCTATGGAATGGGTCGAGCCGTTGGGGTTGGTCGAGTCTCCGATCCGTCCCTCGGCATCACAGTAGCGGAACGCGACCCGTCCCTCTGCCTCGATTTGCTCGATCGTCTCGTCGTTGGCGACGAAATTGCCCTCGCCGTGGGCGATGGCGAACTTGACAACCTGTCCGGGCGCGTATCGGCGGGTGAACGGGCTTCGCGCGTTCTCGACCCGCACATGCTGCATCTTGCACAGGAATCGCCGTTGGGCGTTGCGCATGAGCACGCCCGGCAAGAGACCCGCTTCGCATAGAATCTGGAAGCCGTTGCAGATGCCGAGCACCAGTCCGCCGCGCGCGGCGTGGTCGCCGACCGCCTTCATGATCGGGGCGCGTGCGGCGATAGCGCCGCAGCGCAGATAGTCGCCGTAGGAGAACCCGCCCGGCAGGACGACGAGATCCACGCCTGCCGGAAGCTCGCGCTCGGCGTGCCACACGATCGCGGGCATCGCCCCGGTCGCCTGATTGAGCGCGCGTGCGGCGTCGCCTTCGCGATTGACGCCCGGAAAAAGAATCACCGCAGCGCGCATGCGCCCTCAGACGATTTCGATCGCGTAGTTCTCGACGATCGTGTTGGCGAGCAGACGCTCGCAGGCCTCCGCCAGCCTCCGTCGCGCGGCAACGCGGTCGTCGCCCTCGATCTCGATGTCGAAAATCTTGCCCTGGCGCACGCTCTTGAGCTCACCGATGGCGAGGGCTTTGAGCGCCCCCTCGATCGCCTTACCCTGCGGATCGAGCACGCCAGACTTCAAGGTTACGATCACGCGCGCTTTCATCGGCTGAGAGGCTCCCGGTCGCTCAGGCCGCATGCGAGGTCGGCGCCATCGCGAGAAGCGCGTAGAGCGCTGCCGGATCGCGGGTCGCGCGCAGTTGGGCGGCGACCGCGGCGTTCCGCAGCAGGCGCGCGCCCATCGCCAGCGCCTTCAGATGGTCCGCGCCCGCCGCTTCCGGTGCGACGAGCATGAAAATGAGATCGACGGGCAGGCCGTCCGGGGCCTCGAAATCAATCGGGCGCTCCAGCCGGGCAAAGACTCCGAAGATGTTCTGGCACTTGGCCAGCTTGCCATGCGGGATGGCGACGCCATCGCCAACCCCGGTCGAGCCGAGGCGCTCGCGCTGCAGCAGCGCATCGAAGATCTCTCGCGCCGTGAGGCCAGAGACTAGAGCGGCGCGCTCGCTCATTTCCTGCAGCGCCTGCTTCTTGCTGTTCACCCTCAGGGCGGCCATGACCGCGTCCGGCTTAAGGAGTTGAGATAACAACATGTTCGTCCCGCTTATACAGCGCCCGGCGGATCGCGCGAGGCCTGTGGATCGAGCCAGCCGATCGCGCCGTCGCGGCGCCGATAGATAACGTTCACCCGCCCGCTGCCGGCATGCTGGAAAATCATCACCGGGGCGTCCGACAGATCGAGCTCGGCGACGGCAGAAGCGACCGAAAGAGATTTGAGCTCGTCGGTTCCCTCCGCCACCACGACGGGATTGAAGCCCCCGGCAGGTTCTTCCTCGTCCTGAGGCGGCTCCACGACATAATGGGCGACTCTGCCGCGCCCGGCGCCCGGAACGCCGGCATGATCCCTGAGGCGCGTCTTGTAACGGCGAAGGCGCTTTTCGATCTTGTCGGCGGCCTGGTCGAAACACGGGTAGGCGTCATGCCCTCGACCCTCGGCGTGCAGGCTGACCCCCGAACTCAAACGCAATGTGCAGTCGGAGCGGTAGCCGGACCCCTCGCGGGTTATGACCACATGGCCGCCAACGGAACCACCGAAGTAGCGGGCGACCGTCGCTTCGACTTTTTCCAGGACGTGCTGACGCAAAGCTTCCCCGATGTCGAGGTTCTTACCCGATACCCTCAAGGTCATCGAACGCCGGCCTTAACTTTCAAGCAAGGCGGACAAATGCGTTCGCCGCTTATTTGCTCGCCACCCACGCGTCCTCGCCACCCCCGTTCCGTTCCGCCGTGGTCGATCCCGCACGGCGTCCCGATCGCAGGTAGCGTTAGGAGCCTCGCCGGTCCGTGTCAATCGTTGTAACAACTCATTCATTTTGCAACGAAAATTGACTTTAGGCCTCAACCGCGAGGGAATTGTCACGTTCGACGCGCGCGCGCGTCGGCGCCATCTTCATCTTGCGCCTCTCGACCGACGAAGGGATTCTGAGGCTGTCGCGATATTTGGCCACTGTGCGGCGGGCGACCAGGATGTCCGCCTTGCGCAGCCGTTCGACGATCACGTCGTCGGACAGCACCTCTTCCGGGTTTTCATCGTCGATCATCTGCCGGATGCGCTGGCGAACGGCTTCGGCCGAATGGGCCTGGCCGGGCTCGCTCGAGGCGATCGCGGCGGTGAAGAAATACTTCATCTCGAACAGGCCGCGCGGCGTCTGAATGAACTTGTGCGCGGTCGCGCGCGAGACCGTCGATTCGTGGACGCCGATCGCTTCGCCGACCATCTTCAAGTTGAGCGGTTTCAGGCCCGAGACGCCTTCGAGCAGGAAGGAATCCTGCCGCCGCACGATCTCGCTCGCGACGTTCAGGATGGTGCGTGCGCGCTGCTCGAGGCTCTTGGTCAGCCAGTTGGCGGCCTGCAACTGGGTCGAGACGTACTGCCGGTCTTCGTCGCGCCTGGCGCCGCGTCGGATCTCGGCCGCATAGACCTCGTTGACGAGCACCCGCGGCAGCGCTCTCGTGTTGAGCTCGATCCGCCAGCCGAAATCCGGCGCAGGCGTGACATGGACATCCGGGATCGCCGGCGCGGCCGGCGGATCGCCGAAAGCGCGCCCAGGCTTGGGCTCGAGACGCCGGATCTCGGCGATCATGTCGCCCAGGTCCTCGTCGTCGACGCCGCAGGCGCGGCGCAGCAGCGGAAAGTCGCGCTTGGCGAGCGCGGGCAGGTTCTCGATCAGGGCCTGCATCGCCGGGTCGAAACGGTCGCGCTCCTTGAGCTGGAGAGCGAGGCATTCGGCAAGAGAGCGCGCGAACACCCCGGTCGGCTCGAGGCATTGCATGCGCATGAGCACGCGCTCGACGCGTTGGGCAGCGGCGCCGAGCCGCTCGGCGATCTCGGCGACCGAACCGACGAAATAACCCGCCTCGTCCAGGGCGTCGATCAGCGCGGCGCCGATGAGGCGCTCTGCCGGGTCGGCGAGGAGGATCGCGGCCTGACGCTCGAGATGGTCGCGAAGGGTCACGGCTTCGGCGACATAGGCCTCGAGGTCGGGCGCCTCGGTGTCCGCGCCGACGCCGAGGCCCGTCCAGGCGTGGGCGCTCAAGCCTCCGTCCGGGACGGATTTGAGCGGCGGAGCGGAGCGGTCCGAATCGAAGGCGTTGTCGACCTCGGTGCCGAGATTGGCGGCGAGTTCCGCCGCGTCGGTCTCCAGCGCCTCTCCCGCCCAGTCGCCAGGCTCAGCCGGCGACTCGGCGACGCCCGCGTCGTCGAGCGCCTCAGCGTGCGGATCCTCCCGCTCTTCGGCCCGCTCGAGCAGCGGATTGCTCGTCAACTCGTTCTCGATGAACTGGGTCAGCTCGAGGTTGGGCATTTGCAGGAGCTTGATTGCCTGCAACAGCTGCGGCGTCAGAACCATGGTCTGACCTTGCCGCATTGTCAGTTTGGCCGAGAGCGCCATACCTACCGCAAACCCTTCACCCGCGTACCCGCACGAAAACCCGCGATCGCGGCCGCGGCTCGTTTTTTGCTTCAACCGGTCCGCTTCATAGCATGACCCGGACCGAATTCGACCGCAAACGCGGCGCGAACCTGCGCCTATCATTGTTAGCGGCGTTAGCTTTGCATCGCAACGGGATGGATTGTCCAATGACATCAATGGATAAGGCGATTGTAACGCTAGTGTCACACTTCGAGCGAAAAAATCTGGCCGAAAATTGATATAAAGAGTTGCTTATATGTTTATTGCACGTTTCGGGTGACGCTGCTAAGAGACGCCCAAACCACGAGGGAATTTCGTTCGCATGACCGTCATGACCAAGACCGCCGATCACGCCGTCGCCGATATGGCGCTTGCCGCCTTCGGGCGAAAAGAGATCGCCATCGCCGAGACCGAGATGCCGGGGCTGATGGCGACGCGGGCGGAATATGCCGCAAGGCAGCCCTTGAAGGGCGCGCGCATCGCCGGCTCGCTGCACATGACGATCCAGACCGCCGTCCTGATCGAGACGCTCAAGGCGCTCGGCGCCGACGTGCGGTGGGCCTCGTGCAACATCTATTCGACCCAGGACCACGCGGCGGCGGCGATCGCCGCGACCGGCACGCCAGTCTTCGCGGTCAAGGGCGAGAGCCTCAAGGACTATTGGGACTATACCCACCGGATCTTCGAATGGGCCGACGGCGGCTCGCCCAACATGATTCTCGACGACGGCGGCGATGCGACGCTGCTCATCCACCTCGGCGCGCGCGCCGAAAAGGGCGACGTCAAGTTCCTCGACACCGCCTCGAACGAGGAGGAGGAGGTCCTCTACGCGGCGATCAAGGCCAGGCTCAAGTCGAAGCCCGGCTGGTACGGCAAGAACGCCGCCTCGATCCGCGGCGTCACCGAAGAGACGACGACCGGCGTCCATCGGCTCTATGTGATGGCCAAGGAAGGCAAGCTCTTGTGGCCGGCGATCAACGTCAACGACAGCGTCACCAAGTCGAAGTTCGACAATCTCTACGGTTGCCGCGAGTCGCTGGTCGACGGCATCCGCCGCGGCACCGATGTGATGATGGCGGGCAAGGTCGCGATGGTCGCCGGCTTCGGCGACGTCGGCAAGGGCTCGGCGGCGTCCTTACGCAACGCCGGCTGCCGGGTGATGGTGAGCGAGATCGATCCGATCTGCGCCCTTCAGGCCGCGATGGAGGGCTACGAGGTCACGACCATGGACGACGCGGCCCCGCGCGCCGACATTTTCGTCACCGCGACCGGCAACGTCGACGTCATCACCCTCGACCACATGCGCGCGATGCACGATCGGGCGATCGTCGCCAACATCGGCCACTTCGATTCCGAGATCCAGGTGTCGTCGCTGCGCAACTACAAATGGAACAACGTCAAGCCGCAGGTCGACGAGATCGAATTCCCCGACGGCAAGAAGATCATCCTGCTGTCCGAAGGCCGGCTGGTCAATCTCGGCAACGCCACCGGTCACCCCTCGTTCGTGATGTCGGCTTCGTTCACCAACCAGACGCTGGCTCAGATCGAGCTCTTCACCAAGCCGGGTGAATACAAGAAGCAGGTCTACACCCTGCCCAAGCACCTCGACGAGAAGGTCGCCTCGCTGCATCTGGCCAAGATCGGGGTGAAGCTCACCAAGATGACGCCCGAGCAGTCGAAATACCTCGGCATCCCCAGACCGGGCCCTTCAAGGAGGACCATTACCGGTATTGAGGCGGACGCAAGAGCGCCGGTTGCTGACCGGCGCTGCCGCTCTGGCGAGGCCGCATTACCGCGATGCGGCCCCGTATGTTCGTACCCGCGGCGAGTCACTGCGATTTCATCCATCCCGAAATATGATCCATTGACCCATCGCAGTCGCGAAAAAACGTGTCGAACGTCTTCCTGAAGCCCTTTGCGATCTGATCCGCCTCGAAAGACGCAAAGTCTTCTTCGGGCGTGTAGTAGCGAACAAAATCTTGTCCCTCTGGAAGGGGCAACCAACGAGCGACGCGACGTTGCGATACGCCGTTCTCACAGCGTGCCTCGATCCTTTCGGGATACATCAGAGTCTTATTCAATCTGCTCGTTAGATCCGGCTTGAAATCGCTGACCTTGGTCCATTGCTGCAAATCCCTCATTGCATCAGGAGCGTCGGCTTTCCCGCGCTGCAACGCGAGGAGGCCCGCGCCGCCTGCGATGATCGCAAGGATGGCTGCGGCGAGAAGCCAGCGCCATGCTAACTTGGGGCTTCGCGTTGGCCTGAGTAGCCCACCGGTAAAGGCGGGCCGACCCGGCGCGGCGCCATCGATCCGAGCGAGCGCGTCTGTCAAGCGCTCGGCGTCGGAATCGAAACGGCTATGCGCGATCTCGATACCCTGGCGGCGCGCGAGCTTCTTGATCGGGGCGGGCAGATCATCTTCCGATGGCATTGCTGCCCCGTCCACCAAAACGGGGATGACCGGCACGTTGCGATCGAGGGCGGCTTCGATCTCGATGCGGACGAAGTCATTAGCGTCATCGAGGCGGCGGCGATTGTCCTTGTCTTTGCTCGCAAGCCAGTCATGCCCGATGAGGGCAATGAGAGCGTCACATCGTCCGACCCGCTCGGACAGGACTTCAACGAAATCGCGACCGGCCGGGATGCCGTCGACGTCAATAAATACGCTCTCGCGCCCGAGGCTCGCGACGAGGCGGTCGTAGATGCGTCCGGCAAAGCCCGCCGAGTCTTCCCGCCGATAGCAAATGAAGACGCCGCCTGACATGCTGATGTCCTCGCGCCTTAGGGGAACTAGCGCGAAAGGCCCCCGCCCTCAATGGGCTATGAATTCTCGCGGCGCGCCGTGATCCCGGTCACACGGGTCAAAACCCGTGCGTCTTCATCGGTCGCGCCTTCACGGCCCCGTTCTGACGCCCTCGCTCTCGGCGCGCCCAACCAGCAGCTTCGCGTCGTCCGGCAGCAGATAGCGCTGCGCGACCAGATCGTCGGCGGCCTTCCTGAACGCGGCGAGATAGACCTCCTTCGAGGGATAGCGCTCCTCGATCGAAGGCCGCGCGATCGCCGACGTCGCCATCCGCTCGGCGCGGGTCGCGGGCGAACGATCACGGTCCATACTCTCTCCAGGCTCAGATATATAACAAGATAGTTAAGTATAATAACTGAGCGACGTTGCAGAAAAAGGCGCCTAACCCTCTGAAAAGGAGAGGCCGCATCCAACAGCGCACCCGCAAGCGGCCATCCCCCTCAGGCCGCCAGCAATTCCTCGAGCCGCGCCCGCCAGGTCGCCGGGTCGTCGGCGGGGACACGGAACTGGACGCGGGCGACGCGTCCGCCGACGGCGAGGTCGAGGCCCTCGCCGTCGAGGCCGATCGCGCGCCAGCCCCCGGGCTTCAGGCCCCGGGGGGAGGCCTTGTGTCCCGCGAGCCGCGCGAGGACGGCTGCGCCGAGCGCGTTGACCTCGGCGATGAGCCGCTCCTCGGCCTCGGTCAGCGCCGCTTCGCCGGCGCGCGAAGCGAGGACGTCGGCGGGTGCGAGCGGCGCGGCGCGGCCAAAGCCGCCATTGAAATGCACGCTCTCGATCTCAAGCCGGAACATGCCGAAGTCAGCGAACCCCGCGTAGAGCGCCGCCTTCCGATTACGCTGCAAATACCGTGACTTGGCGTGCCCCGCCGGATCGGGCTCGACCCGGCCGCCAAGCGTGACGCGCGGATGGTTCAGCGGGTCGCCGCGGTCGCGGGCGCCAGTCAGCAGAAGCGAGGCGCGCGGATCGTGGGCGAGGTTCCGGGTGTGGCGCGAGAGCGTCGACATCAAAAACAGCGGCGCGCCGTCGAAATCGCTGGCGACGCCGACCAGCGTGGTCAGGGGGCGGCCGTCCTCTCCTTCGAGCGTCGCCAGCGCGCCGGTTCGGGCGAGCCGCATCAACCGCTTGGCGTCGGCGACCGCCTCGGCACGCGCCTTGTTCGGATCGGCAGGAGCGTTCTCCATGGCGGCCTTTGGGCTTTGGTCGGATCGCTTCGACAAGAGGCCCGAGCGCCGAACGGGTCAAGGGCGCCGTTCGGCGGCAGCGGCCCGATCGCTGGCCAACCGATCCAACTTGATGGTAAACTTGTACAATTCGCCCGGGCGCCCCATGTCGGGTCGACCGGCCGATAGGTCGCCCTTCTTGGAACACATTCAGGCGATCAATGGTTTTTTCTTTTGCCCAGCCTGCCTAATCGGCGACAGGATCACATCAAAGCGGGAGCTTCATGCCAACCATCGCGCTGGTCGACGACGACCGCAACATACTGACCTCCGTGTCTCTTTCGCTCGAGGCGGAGGGATACCGGGTGCAGACCTACACCGACGGAGCAGGCGCGCTCGAGGGCCTAAAGGCCAATCCACCCGATCTCGCGATATTCGACATCAAGATGCCGCGCATGGATGGGATGGAGCTCCTCAGGCGCCTGAGGCAGAAGTCCGATCTGCCGGTCATCTTCCTGACGTCGAAGGACGAGGAGATCGACGAATTGTTCGGCCTCAAGATGGGCGCCGACGATTTCATTCGCAAACCATTCTCGCAACGTTTGCTGGTGGAGCGGGTGAAGGCGATCCTTCGGCGCTCCAATCCCAAGGATGCGGCGACGCAGAAGGAGACCGAAGCCAAGATTCTCGAGCGCGGCCGTTTGAAGATGGACCCCGAGCGCCATACGTGCACCTGGGACAATACAGCCGTGACGTTGACGGTCACCGAGTTCCTGATCCTCCAAGCGCTGGCGACGAGGCCCGGCGTGGTGAAGAGCCGCAACGCCTTGATGGATGCGGCCTATGATGACCAGGTCTATGTCGACGACCGGACCATCGACAGCCACATCAAACGGCTGCGCAAGAAATTCAAGGTGGTGGAGCCCGATTTCGAAATGATCGAAACGCTCTACGGCGTCGGCTACAGATTCAAGGAAGGATAAGGAGCTCGCCCGCGGCCATGAGCGCCGAAACGCAGCTCGAACGTCGCCTCTCCGCTCAGCCGGCGCGCGGGAGCCGTCGGTGGCTGCGCTTGCGCACACGCATCGCCTGGCGCTTCCTGACCGCCCGGTTCTCGTCGTCGCTCACCCGCCGGATTGTCGTCCTCAATCTGGGCGGGCTCGTGGTGCTGGTGGTTGGCTTTCTGCTCCTCGATCAGTTTCGGGCCGACCTGATCGAGGCGCGCATTCAAAGCCTCACCATCCAGGCCGATATCATCGCTGCGGCGATCTCGGCATCGGCGACCGGGGACACCGATTCGATCACCATCGATCCAGACAAGCTCCTGCAATTGGCGCCCGGCGAAAGCGTGGCGCCGTCCCAAAGCGACGAGGATGCGACCCAATTCTCAATCAACCCGGCGCTGGTTGGGCCCTTCTTGCATAGGCTCGTCACTCCGACGCGCACGCGCGCCCGCATTTACGATAGTGACGGCCGGCTGCTGCTCAACTCTCGATCATTTTCGGCCCGTGGCGCCGTGGTGCGTTCGGACTTGCCGGACGCGTCGGAGCGGCGCGGCTTTGCCGATCGGATCATCGCTCGCCTGCGCGGTTTTTTCCTGACGTCGGCCGCGCCGCGGACCGACGACCCGTGGGCGACCAACGGCAAGACGATGCCCGAGGTCGCCGGCGCGCTGCAGGGCAGGACGCAATCGCTGGTGCGCGCGAACGACGAGGGCGAGACGATCGTTTCGGTCGGCGTGCCGATCCAGCGCATGATGGCGACCCGCGGCGCGCTTCAACTCTCGACCCAGGGCGGCGACATTGACCGGGTGATCACGTCGGCGCGCTTGGCTCAGCTGCGTTTCTTCCTGGTGCTCGCGATCGTGATGCTGCTGCTGTCGCTATCGCTCGCCAATACGATCGCCGAACCGGTGCGCCGGCTCGCGGACGCCGCCGAGCGCGTACGGCGCGGCATCAGGTCGCGACAACAGATTCCCGATTTCACCGCACGATCGGATGAGATCGGTCATTTGTCCCGCACGCTTCGCGATATGACCCAGGCGCTGTATAATCGTCTCGACGCGATCGAGAGTTTCGCCGCCGATGTCGCGCACGAGCTGAAGAATCCGCTGACGTCGCTGCGCAGCGCGCTTGAGACGCTGCCACGGGTGAACGCCGGACATTCGCGCGACCGGCTGATCGCCGTCATGCAGCACGATGTGCGCCGGCTCGACCGTTTGATCAGCGACATCTCCGACGCCTCCCGCCTTGACGCGGAGCTCGCGCGAGACGAGGCGGGCCCGGTTGATGTCGCCGCTCTTCTGCGGGCCGTCGTAGCGATGGCGCAGGATTCTCCGCGCAGTAACGGCGCCCGCGTCGAATTGTCAGTTCCCGTCCGGCGAGGCAGGAACGCCAGCGTGGATTATTTTGTCCTTGGGCACGATTCCCGCCTCGCGCAGGTTGTCACCAACCTGATTGACAACGCCTGCTCCTTTTCCGAACCAGGCGGGGTCGTCCGAGTGGCGCTCGAGCGAGCGTCTGCTCGAAGCGAGCCGGAAGGAGAGGACCCTGTCGACCGCATTGTCATTACCGTCGATGATGACGGTCCCGGAATCCCGCCGCGGGCGCTCGAGCGCATTTTCGAGCGCTTTTACACCGATCGGCCGAATCAAGGTTTCGGCCAGAACTCGGGATTGGGGCTCTCGATATCGCGACAGATCGTCGAGGCTCATCGCGGGCGGATCTGGGCGTGCAACCGACCGGCGGGCGCCGCCGGCGTGCGCTTGGACGAGCCGGAACGCGACAATCCGGACGAGCCGATGAGGCACGGCGCTGGTGCGCGCTTTGTCGTCGAGTTGCCGGCTTTCGCAACATGAGACGCGCCGATCTGGCGGGAGACATTGGCCTGCATGCGACGGCTGTGATCCATGGCGACAGCGGTGTGCTAATCCTTGGACCTTCGGGTTCCGGCAAGAGCGCGCTGGCGCTGGCGCTGATGGCGCGCGCGAGCGAGGCGGGAAAATTTGCCGCACTGATTGGCGACGATCGAATACATGTCCGCGAGGCGCGGGGCCAACTCATCGCCACCGGAGCCGCCAGGATGGCCGGGATGATCGAACGCCGGACGGCGGGCCTGATCGCTGTCCCGCACGAGCCGGCGGCAATCGTGCGGCTGGCCGTTGAACTCACCGAGCGCGGGCGTGAATGGCCGAGAATGCCCGATAGTCACGACAGCTTGACTATCGCTGCGGTCAGGTTGCCTCGCCTGGCGCTTGATTCCGGCTTGAGCGGTTGCGATCAGGCGCTGGCGGTTGAAGAGCGACTGGGGGTCTTAGCCGCCAAGAAACCCGGTCGAATACGAATTTCGCTTGAACATTGCGCCGCAGTGCACAAAAATGGAGGTCCTGACATTTCGCCGCCGGCTCGATTGGCGCCGGAAGGGTGAGCCGATCGACTGATGGACAATTGATGATCGGAATGGTCCTCGTGACCCACGGCCAACTCGCCACCGGTTTTCGGGCAGCGCTGGAGCATGTCGTTGGGCCCCAATCCCAGCTCGAGACGATCACGATCGGCCCGGAAGACGACATGGAGCAGCGGCGGTCGGACATCCTGAGCGCGGCGGCGCGGGTTCAGGATGGCGCCGGCGTGGTCATCCTGACGGACATGTTCGGCGGCACTCCCTCGAACTTGGCGATCTCCGTGATGGATGGAGGTCGGGTCGAAGTAATCTGCGGCGTCAACCTGCCGATGTTGATCAAGCTTGCTACGATGCGTGAAAGCGCCGATCTCGACCATGCGGTCGTGGAAGCGCGCGATGCCGGCCGCAAGTACATAACCATCGCCAGCAAGGTGCTGGCGGGAAAATGAGCCAGGCCGGCTCCGAAGAGGAATGTCCGGAGCCGACGGAATTTGCCGGCGCCTTGTCGCGCGAGATGCTTATTGTCAACCGAAAGGGGTTGCATGCCCGCGCCACCGCCAAGTTTGTGCAGTGCGTCGACCGGTTTGACGCGGACGTCAAGGTTACGCGCTGCGGCGAGACGGTCGGGGGCGATTCGATCATGGGCATCCTCACGCTTGGCGCTGGTCCCGGATCAACGATCACCGTATCGGCCTCGGGCGCCGAGGCGCGAGAGGCGCTGGACGCGCTCGCCGCCCTAATTTCCGACCGGTTCGGCGAGGACGAGTGACGTCGCCTGCGTATCGATCCTGCCGCTACATGCGGAAGTCCTCGCCCAGATAGAGCCGTCGCACGTCTGGGTGCGCGATGATGTCGTCCGGCGGTCCTTCCGTCAGGACCTGACCGCTGTGGATGATATAGGCGCGATCGATCAGACCCAGGGTCTCGCGGACATTGTGGTCGGTGATGAGCACTCCGATGCCGCGTCCCTTGAGGTGGCGCACGAGGTCCTGAATGTCGCCGACCGCAATCGGGTCGATGCCTGCGAAGGGCTCGTCGAGGAGCATGAACGACGGCTTGCCGGCGAGAGCGCGAGCGATCTCGCACCGTCGCCGCTCGCCGCCGGACAACGAAATGGAGGGCGCTGAGCGGACGCGGGCGATATCAAATTCCTCGAGCAGCGATTCCAGCATCGCTTCGCGTGCTTTGCGGTTCGGCTCGTTGACCTCGAGCACCGCGCGGATGTTGTTCTCCACATTGAGGCCGCGGAAGATCGAGGCTTCTTGCGGCAAGTAGCCGACACCGAGCCGCGCCCTTTGAAACATCGGCAGCCCCGTGACGTCGTGGCCGTCGAGCTCTATCTTGCCCTTGTCTGGTTTGACGAGGCCGGTGATCATATAGAACACGGTGGTCTTGCCGGCGCCGTTAGGCCCCAATAGGCCCACCGCTTCGCCTCGCCGCACCGACAGGCTCACGTCCTGCACCACCATCCGGCCGCGATAGCCCTTTCCCAGGCGATGAACGGCGAGAACGCCCTGCCCGCCGGTCGCAACCCGAGAGCCGACAGCCGATTCCGCACTGTCGTTGCGCAGCCATTTGCGCCAGCGCGGAGCCGCGCTGACGCGCTCGCGCACTGCGTCGTCGCTCACTGGCGCTCGCCCATTGCGAGGGAAAGGAGAAGCCGGCGATCGATCGGCAATGACCGACTCCTATTTCGCCTTCGCGGCATCGCCGCCCGATTTCGCGGCGTCGCCAGCCGGCTTGGTCGCGTCGGGGTTTGATTTCGGGACGAATTGACCATGGACGCGGCTCGACCTGGCGCTCGTGTCGACTGTCGCCTCGGCCGTCTTGAGGTCATAGGTCAGTTTGTCGCCTTTGGTGACGTTTTGGCCGTCGCTGAGCGTGACGTGGCCGATCAGCCAGACTTTGCCTTCCGCTTTGTCATAAGCCCCGTTGTCCCCGGTGGCGACTTGGGTCTTGGAGATGACAGTGACTGGCCCTGTCGCCTCCAGCCGCTTGACGCCGGAGTCGGCCGATGGCCCGGATTGGCCGTCGGTCGGCTGCTTCGCGCCCTGTCCCTTTTGCGCTGGGGAGTGGTCGAGAAAGACGGTCATCGTCGAGCAGGTCATTTTCGTGTCGCCCTGGATGACGACAACGTTGCCGCTGTAGACCGCCTTGTGTTCTTTGTCGTAGTAGACAAGCTTGTCCGCGTCGATTGAGATCGGCTCCTTCGAATTTGTGCCCGGGAAGATGGCCGAGTCGCCGGTGCTGGCGGGCTTGTCGGCGCTCGGGGCGCTGGCCGCGTTCGCTCCGCTCGAAAGGACGAGCGTCAGGGCGAGCGTCGCCAGCCGGCCGGCAAGGCTAGGCGGCAACTTCATGGCTTGGCCCCTTTTGCGTCCGCCGCCGGTTCCTGGCCGGTCTGCGGTACGATCCTGGTCCTGACGTGACCGTCGAATGTCAGTTCCTGACCATGGTTGATGGCGAAAGCGCGGTCGGCGGCTATGGTCGTGCCGTCGCTAACGCGAACTTCGACCGGCTCGTCGCTTCGATATGCTCCGGACTTGAAGTCGAATTTGGCGCTTCGCATCAGCACGTTGGCGTGACCGTTCGTGATTCGCACATTGTTCGACAATTCCATGTTCTCGCCAACGGTGTCGTAGACCCCTGAATCTGAGCTCACGTGAGTTGATTCCCCGTCGGTCGCGCCGATGTCGCCCTCGACATTCTCCAACTCCACGACCGTGGGCTTCTTGACGTCCTGGAGGGCCCGCTTCGCCGTCAGGACATAGGGCTGCCCGTCGTTGCGAAATCCGGCGAGCTTTGGCCGTTCCATGACGATTTTGGTTCCTTCCATCGAGAGCGTGGAAAGGCCTAGCGAACCCAGTCGTGCCGCAAACGGGTTGAAAACGGTGGTCAGGAACACCGCTGCGACGGCCCCGAGGCCGCCGATCAGGATCGCCTGGCGAAGCCGTTTAACCCGCGCCGAACGTCGACCGGCCTTGATAAACGCCTGTTCGCGCTCGAGCGGCGGCGCGACGCCAATCCGGCGCGTCGCGCGGGAGGGGAAGGCCGCCTTCGAGTCCGCATCGGCGACGCTCGTCGCAAACGGTTCAGTGTGAAAGGCCGACATGGAATCCTTTGCTCGGCTGCCTAGCCTCGGCGAAGAACCGAAATAGCATGGCGAAGTTAGGGCCGGGACGGCGGAGCCAATCGCGCTCAAAAGGAGCGAGCGCAAGTCCGGCCTGCGCAAAGCCCTTCCGGATTACACCGCGGTTGTCGTCTTCGATCTCGATTGTCTCCCGTGCCGGGACCGCAGTCTCGCGGCGAAAATTGTCGCAAGCTCGCCGCAACCCGATAAAACCGAAAGTCATTTCATTTGCTTTTATCTGTTTTTGGATTCGGGCCTTTTCAAAGCGCTACGCGGGGAAATAAGAATACAGCCTCGTCTCGCTATGCCTTGGCGCCTCACGAGAACGCCGCCTCTATAGGACGCTTGGGAAAAACAATAGCAGAAATTCTGATTTTCGCAGAGTCTGATCGAGGGGATGGCGCGGGTCCCTGTTGCAATCGGCATGGCCGATTCGGTCGCGAGGCGATCGCCTAAAATCGGACGAGGGCGCTGAGGCGGCGAGCCCATAATTGCCAGCGCGGGCTTTTTGCGCTTTATCGCCCGGCGGCGCGCCCCAAGTCGGGCCGGTAGCTCAATGGTCAGAGCCGGCCGCTCATAACGGTCTGGTTGCAGGTTCGAGTCCTGCCCGGCCCACCACGTTTTTCGGGATTTCGAGCCATTTCGGGTTCTCGCAACCACCGTTTCCCCCACCGGTCCAGAACACGGCGCGCCCTGCGCTCCAGGACTTGCGAGCGGAGCAATCTCCACTCGGTTGGGACGCCGCTCATCAGGAACTTTCGGTGCGACAGTCTCCAACGCGGACCTACTTCGGGCCCAGCGCCTTCAACGTTGAGCGTCGACTACCTTTATGCCGATGAGGCTCTCCGGTCCCGCACAAATGCGGCCGGTTCGGACTGCTGAGGAGGCGTCGAGGCGAGTCGGAGAAAGGCGTGCAGTTCCGGGACGACGGCAGCTCCTTCCCCGATGGCGCCGCCGACGCGTTTGACGGAGCCGGAGCGCGCATCGCCGACAGCGAAGACCCCAGTCACACTCGACTGGTGCTTCGTTCCTTCGTGAACTTCGCTGCCTGATCGACCAGACGAGGCGCCGGCGTTGAAGCCGGTTTTCACAAATCCGTTCTTGTCCAGGGCGATACCGCAATCGCGCAGCCAATCTGTGGCTGGGTCTGCGCCGATGAAAAGGAACAGGTTGCGGATTGCTCGTTCGGTCTCTTCGCCAGTCTTTCGATTTTTCCAGCGCACGCGGTCGAGCCGTCCTTCGTGAGAGGCGGTCAGAGCTGTTACCTCGGTCTCGAACTGGACTTCAATGTTGGCGGTCGCGTTGATGCGGTCGATCAGGTACTGCGACATCGATTCCGCGAGGCCGGGTCCGCGCACCAACATCCAGATTTTTTTGGCGAAGCCCGACAGGTAGACCGCGGCCTGTCCGGCGGAATTACCGCCGCCGACCAAGACGGCCTCTTCGCTCCGGCAGAGCCGGGCCTCGATCGGCGAAGCCCAGTACCACACGCCGCGACCCTCGAAATCCTTGACGTTCGAGAGGGACAGCCGACGATATCTCGCTCCAGCCGCGACGACCACGGAGCGCGCCTGAACCTTTCGGCCGTCGATCAGATGCAGAGCCATCGGAGTCGCGGCGCAAACGAGGCGGTCGACCTCGGTTGGAATGGAAAACTCGACTCCGAATTTCTGCGCCTGCACGAAGGCGCGGCCCGTAAGGGCTTGCCCGGAGATGCCCGTCGGGAAGCCGAGATAATTCTCGATGCGGGCGCTCGCGCCGGCTTGTCCACCATATGCGAGCTTGTCGAAAACGATCACCGACGCGCCTTCGGATGCCGCGTAGATCGCGGTCGCAAGGCCAGCTGGACCTGCTCCAACAACGGCGACGTCAAACGTTTGATCCGAAGTATCGATGCGAACCATTCCCAAGGCTCTCGCCAGCTCGGTTTCGCTTGGATTCTTGAGCACTGACCCATCAGGGCAAACGACCAGGGGGAGCTCACCCGGCCGCGGCGCGTAGCGTTCGACAAGGGACTTGGCGTCTGGATCCTCCGCTGGATCGAGCACCTGGTTCGGATAGCTGTTTCGGGTGAGAAACCCCTGCAGCCTGATGATGTCAGGACTCGTTTCGTCGCCAATGAGAACCGGGCCGCCAGCTCCCATCTCAACCAGGGCCACCCGTCGCAAGATCAGGGCGCGCATAATCCGCTCGCCGAGCTCTGCTTCGGCGATCATCAGAGCGCGCAAGCGTTCGGGTGGAATGACAAGGGCTTCCACGTCGGAGGCGGCATGCACATCGACGAGAGACGGACTGAGGGAGAGATCTCCGACCTCGGCGATGAAATCGCCCGCGCCCATGTCGACAATCGGCGACGTGTGCCCGGGTTTGTCGCGCCGTGCGACTGTGGCCGCCCCCGAAATCAGAACAATCATCCCGGGGCTCGGCCGACCCGCCGACATGAGTTGCGAACTCCCCGCGAAGCGACGGACCACGCCAAAGCCGCGCAGTCGGTCGATTTCCGCCGCCGTCAGTTTGGGGAACATCTGCTCGCGGCGGGTTTCGATTAACGACATCGCCCAGGTCCCATCGTGGAATTAGAAGGCGCTCGATTTCTTGGTTCGCCTTTGAGGTTAGGACTGCAATCTTGTCATCGGCCTCGCCAGCGTCGAGGAAAATCGTGGCGAGCGCTATGGGTGATGAGGATGAGGTCAAAGCCGATCAAGGTTACGGCGCCATCCTTGACCGCGAAGGCGATGTCGGTCGTGTCAATATGCGGATCCCATTTCAGCTCGGCCTCAGCGTCGCGCTTCAGCGCGAGCAAACAAGAACGGGACCTAGATGCCGACAGGCCGAGACGCCTTGACGATCGTCAGATTCTCCACTTTTCAGGATTGAGGGGCAACCGGCTCATAAGCCCGTTAGTTAGCTCACAGCATTGGTAACGTGGCGCGTCTCGTTCCCCGCGGGAAGGCGGCGTCGATATGAGCAATCTCTGTGCCGGTCAAATGGATGTCCCCCGCTTTAGCATTTTCTTTGGCGTGATCGGAGGAGGATGCCTTCGGAATTGCAAAAATCGAATCTCGGCGGGTCAGGAAGGCGAGTGCGATCTGACGTGGAGTCGCACTGTGCGCCTTGGCAATTCGGGCGAGCGTTGCTCCGCCAACAGTGTCGGGCCCGGGAAAATTGCCGTGACCGAAGGGACTATAGGCCGTGATCGCAACCTTGTGCGCTTCGCACCACGGTAGAACAGCATGTTCGATAGTGCGTTCTTGAGGGTTGTACAAGACTTGGTTGCAGACGATTCTGCCGTCGGCGATCGCCCAGACCTCCTCGAGATCCTCGACATCGAAATTACTCACGCCAAACGATCGGATCTTGCCGTCACGATATAAACGCTCGAACCCTGCCACAGTCTCCTCCAAGGGATGTTGGCCGCGCCAATGCAGCAGGTAGCAGTCGAGCCGATCGGTTTTCAGGCGTGAGAGCGAATGCTCGCAGGCCGAGATCGCGCCTGCCCGCGTTGCGTGTTCCGGCACCACCTTGGAGACTAGGAAGACATCAGCGCGGCGGCCTGCGATGGCTTCGCCGACGATGTTCTCCGCCTCGCCATAGTATTCGGCTGTGTCGATGTGGGTCATGCCGAGATCAAGCCCCAATCGCAGAGCGGCCACAGCAGCGCTACTGTTAGCCTTGTCGATATACCAGGTACCCTGCCCGATAACCGGTATCTCCACGGCCGTTGGGCCGAAGCGCCGCCGCTCCATCCAAATTTTCCTTGCGGCCGAAGCCTAGGCTGCGCGCTGCTTTCCACGCGCGCCGGCAAACAACCTGATGACCTCCGGATTGAACGCCGGGATGTCATCCGGACTGCGGCTTGTCACCAAACCCTTGTCGATGACGACCTCCTGGTCGACCCAATCGGCGCCGGCGTTCTTGAGATCGGTCTTCAGCGAAGTCCACGAGGTGATGCGCCGGCCGCGCGCCGCGCCGGCCTCGATGACGGTCCAGGGTCCGTGGCAAATTGCAGCGACCGGCTTGCCGTCATCGAAGAAGGCTTTGACGAAGGCTACGGCTTTGGGTTCGATCCGCAGTGCATCTGGGTTGATGACGCCGCCTGGCAACAACAGCGCATCGAAATCCTCCGGCTGCGCATCATCAAGCTTTACATCCACCGGCAACTCGATGCTCCAGTCGGTGAACTTCCAGGCGCGAACGTGCCCGTTTTTCGGTGAGACGATCTGCGTTTTGGCGCCGGCCTCATCGAGTGCCGCGCGAGGCTCCGTCAGTTCGACCTGCTCAAATCCGTCGGTAACGAGGATTGCGACGTTCAATCCTTTTAACGATTCATTGGCCATGCTTGAATCTCCTGTTGTGGGCGCGGGCGTCCCTCTTCTTGGAACACGGACGCCAACCGCCGACGACCGCGCGAACCGTTCTGGGACGGGAGGAACCAGATCCGGCGCTGCGTCTGCTGACTGTTATGCGGCTTTCTTCACGCTGCCATGCGGGTCAATCACAAATTTCTTCGGCGCGCCGTCGCTGAAAATCTAGGGCAATGCTCCGGCCTCGGATGACGTGCGATTTTGTCCGGTGACAAATTGCCGTCGATGACGACATACGACTCCCGGTCATGAGCGCGAGCGGCATGCCCCCTCGCCTAGATCCCGGCAGCCTGTCTATGGAAAGACTAACTTGCGCAGTGATGTTCGCGCCTTGACGGCCATCAATGAAATTGACGTCGTCACACAAAAGCTCACAATCGTCGGCCCCCCTTAATGCTCGTTTGGGCGGGCAACCTCTCAGCCGTAAGCGCTCGGCGAGCAGATCCCCTACGGCGGGGCTTAGGCTACGATCAAAACAGAACTTGATGACCGTCATGGTTGCTCGGAACTGGCAGCCTAATCTGACGGCGTCCTATGAACAATCGGCACGGCCGAGGACGGTCATGCGCCGACAGGTTAGAGGAGCGTGGGACAGAATGTTCCCGGTCCAGAACACGGCGCCGTCCCGATATCCGCCTCTCGCCACTTGGGGGCTGATCGCAGTCAATTGCGCGATATTCCTGGTTCAAATCCGCTTGCCGCCGGTGGAGGCCGACGCGTTGATAGCGCGCTTCGCGCTCATCCCGGCGCGATACTGCTGCGGCAACGCTGATCTCGGACCGGCGGATTTCCTGCCGTTCTTCACGATGATGTTCCTGCATGGAGGCTGGCTGCATCTGATCTTGAACATGTGGGCGCTTTGGGTGTTCGGCGGGCCGGTCGAAGACCGCTTAGGTCCGGCGCGCTATCTTCTTCTCTACTTCGCCTGCGGCGTGATCGCCGCGTTGACGCACTACCAGTTCAACCCCACTTCGCCTATTCCGGCCTTGGGCGCCTCGGGCGCCATTGGCGGAGTCATCGGCTGCTATGTGCGGCTGCTGCCCTTTTCGCGGATCATCGTTGTCATTCCCATCCTGTTTTTTCCGTTCTTCTTCGATGTTCCGGCGATTGTCTTCGTCGCAATCTGGTTCCTGATGCAGCTCACAAACGGCATGGGCGAACTCCTCACCCCTGCGACCGGACCCGGAATCGCCTGGTGGGCGCACGTCGGGGGCTTCCTCGCGGGCGTGTTTCTGGGAAGCCTGCTGATCCTGCCGAAGCGCGAGCATCGACCTTACTACGCTGACGAAGGCCTCCTTGGTTTCGACCCCATGGGACGGCCCTAGCCGATGGCCAGGCAGGAGCATGACATGTCCGTCGGAGATATCATCTGGTTCTTTTTCATGTTCACGGCCCTGCAGCCGGTCTTGCGTCAGCGCATGCTCGACGCCATGCGGACGCGCAAGATTGCGCGATTGGAGAAGAAGCGAAATTCCAGGGTGATACTCCTCGTGCACCGGCAGGAGACGATGCGGTTCCTGGGATTCCCGGTCGCGCGCTATATCGACATCAACGACTCCGAGGAAGTTTTGCGCGCCATCCAGATGACGGACGACGAGGTGCCGCTCGACATGGTTCTCCACACTCCCGGCGGATTGGTTCTGGCGGCGCTCCAGATCGCGCAGGCCGTTCGCGACCACAAATCCAAGGTTACCGTCTTCGTGCCGCACTACGCCATGTCGGGGGGCACGCTTGTTGCGCTCGCGGCCGACGAAATCGTCATGTGCAAGCACTCCGTCCTCGGCCCTATCGATCCGCAGCTCGGAGATTTGCCGGCCGCGTCCCTGCTCAAGGTCGTCGAACAGAAGCCGGTGGCGGAAATCGACGATCAGACCTTGATCCGCGCGGACATAGGGCGGAAGGCGATCGCTCAGGTCAAGCAGGCGGCAGCGGGACTGTTGCAGCGCACGCTCCCAACTGATCGGGCGGAAGCGCTGGCGGAAAAGCTCGCAACCGGGACATGGACGCACGACTATCCGATATGGGCCACAACGGCGAAGGAGCTCGGTCTGCCAGTTCGCACCGACATGCCGAACGAAGTCCTCGAACTCATGTCGCTCTACCCGCAGCCCGTGCGCACGCAAGGCGGCGGCGGGGTCGAGTACCTGCCGGCGCCCAGGCAAAAGGAAGCTTGAAAGAAGGACCTTGAGCGACAGCATGATCCCGTCGGCCGCCGGAGAAGAGGGCCGGCGCCGACGCGTCTCGAGGAATGTCGATGGACTCTGTGAATTTCACCGACCCGCAGGCTCAGGCCACCATCGAGGCGGCGCGCATCGGCGCGGCCGCGACCATTCGCGGGGCGTGGATCCAGGCGACCTGGGCGGCGGGCGCGCTCGCCGGCGGCGTATTGGCCTATGTCGGCGCCGTCCGCCAGGTGCGGCTTCAGGAGCGTGCGCACGAAGCACGGGCCCTGGCCTATCGCTTCCGGCTGCTTCGGGTGGTCGAGGAGTACCACGAGCAGGTCGCTCGCGCTTGCGCCGTCGCCGAGTTGCAATTGGCCGCTTTCCGTAGCGGCAGCGCGTCAGTCGCGATCACCAGCTTCCAACTGCTGCAGCCGCGAATGCTGCATGACGACAATTGGGAGGCGCATGCCCTGCTCGGTCGCCGCGCGGTGGAGCTGATCCTCACGATCGATGACTTGAGCCTGCGGCTGGCGCAGTTCGACCAGCAGATCCGCACGGAAGGGACGCGCACCGATTCCAGTTTTGCAAACGCCACGATTCGCCAGCACGACGCGAAGGAAGCGGAACAGCCGACGCACGTGCAGGAGCACGCGATCATCGACTACGCGCAGGTGCTCGACCAGCTCCGCGCGGCGTTGGCGGAACTTGTGGCGGAGTTGGCGCAACCTGAGCGGATCCTACTCTGGCATAAGCTGCGGTTCCCGAAGCCGCGCCGCGCCGGGCGAACGACAACGAAGCTGCAGCCGCGCGCACATCCCCTGGCGTACGCCGATCGCGATCGCGTTGCCCATATGACTCGCTCTGAGCGCAGCCCAGGTCCGGCGCGCTGATTGACCAATTCTTTGGGCGAACCTGGCTTCGAAGTCTAGGCCCCGGTCGCGGCGAGAACGGCCTCCCTGACCTTGGCCAGCGCGAAGCGCCCAATTAGGGAGAGGTCGAGATGCGGCATGTTCGGCATCTCGTCGTCGGCGACGACCGCATCGACGATCGCCGGTCCCTCGCAGGCGAGCGCTTCGCGGATCGCGTTTCTGAGCTCGCTCGGCCTCTCGGCCTTGAATCCGCGTCCGCCGCAGGCGGCCGCGAAACCGACAAAATCCGGATTGGGGAATTCGACGCCTTCGCGGAAGCGCGGCAGCCCTGCGGCCTCCGCCTCCAGAGGGATCAAACCGAAACACGAATTGTTGTAGATCACAACTTTGACCGGCAGTTCGTGCTGCGCCGCGGTCAGGAACTCGCCCATCAGCATGTTGAAGCCGCCGTCGCCGCATAGCGCGATCACCTGTCGCGTTCGGTCCAGCGCCTGGATGCCGTTGGCTTGACCGAGCGCCGTTCCGACCGCAGCGTTGTTGAAGGAACCGAGAATCCGCTGCGATCCGCTCTGCCTTATCCAGTTGGCCGACCAAAGCGTGTTGAGGCCGGTGTCCAGTACGAAGACCGCGCCGCGCTCGGCGAGATCGCCGACGATGCGCGCCACGGCTTGCGGATATATGCGATCCGTGCTGCGGCCAAGGTCCGCTTGGCGATCCAGCATGTCATCCCATTTCCGCCGCTCCCTCGCGACGCGATCCCAAAATCGCTTGCCGCTCTTTGCTTGGACCCGATCGCGGAGCAGCTGCAACGTCGGCCGCGCCGAGCCGACAACGCCCAGCGCCGTCTCGGTTCGCCGTCCGAGCGCTTGCGGCCGCTCGTCGACCTGAACGACCACGGTCATGTCGGGCAGGAACTCCGAATAGGGGTAGTCGGTGCCGACCATGAGCAGGAGATCGCAGTTCATGACGCCGTCATACGCTGCCCTGGTGCCGATCATGCCGATCCCGCCCATCCAATGCGGATCGTCGTACGGCATAAGGTCCTTGCCCTTGACCGAGTGGATCAACGGCGCCTCGAGTCGATCCGACAGGGCGCGGAGTTCATCGACGGCGCCGTGGCAGCCGGCGCCGCACATGATCAAGACATTGTCCGCGAGATCGATCCTGTCGGCGATTTCGTCGATGTCGTGGTCGCTCGCGACGCGCTCGGACGGCGGCTTCAGGGTCACGACGCTCGGGACGGAGCCTTCCGCGGCCGCGGCAATGACGTCTTGCGGCAGTGTCAAGTGAGCGACGCCGCGGCCGGCGTAGGCGGCAGCGATCGCCTGATGCACTACGCGCGGCGCCTGCGCCGGCGAGGAGACGGTTTCCGTATAGACCGACACGTCTCGAAACAAGAGGTCAGGCTCGGTCGACTGGATGTAGTCAATGCCCCGGAGCTTCCGCGGCATATCGCCCGACAGCGCCAGGACAGGCGCGTGGTCGCGCGCGGCTTCATAGAGGCCGGCAACCAGATGCGTGCTGCCAGGACCGGTCGTACCGGCGCAGACAGCGAGACGCCCGGTGAGTTTCGCCTGACCAGCGGCGGCGAGCGCCGCCCCCTCCTCGTGGCGGACGCCGACCCAATCGATGCGGCTGCGTCGTATCGCGTCGGCGAGGGGATTGAGCGAATCGCCAACGAGACCGAAGACATGCCTGACGCCGATCTGCTCAAGCGTTCCAACCAGCATATCCGCAACAGTTCGCGCCATTTGCGCCTCCTCGCGACGTGGTCGACGGGTGTTGGCCGAGATGCAAGACCTTCCGCTTTACGCGTCCAACCTCCTGAAGAAGCCCTGCGACCAGCTCACGTCACCCGGCCGGCCTCCGGAGCCGTCGCCACCTCGGCGCCCGGCGCTGGCTGCGGTCGGGGTTTAGCGACGGCCACCCGAGCGGCTCGGAGCAGTCGGTCGTGGATCGTGTAGCCGTCCTCGAAAATGCTGACGACGCTTCGCAGCGGGCGGGATTCGTCTTCGACCTCGATGAGGGCTTCATGCAGGGCGGGATCGAACGGCGCCCCGAGCGCATCAATCTTTCGTACGCCAAACCGAGCCAGCGTCGCCGTGAGTAACCGCTGCGTCGCGCGTACGCCCTCAACGAGCGCGGCCCCGCCGGGCCCCTGTTCCGGCTGATCCTCCGCCGCCGCGAGCGCGCGCTGCAGGTTGTCGACGACCGCCAGGAGTTCGGCGGCGAAGTCCGCGATCGCGTACTGCCGCGTGTCGGCTGTGTTGCGCTCGGCGCGGCGTCGCGCGTTCTCCGCGTCCGCCAGCGACCTCAGTAGGCGACCGCGCAGGGAGGCGTTCTCCGCCTCGAGCGCGGCTGAGTCTTCCGCATTGCCCGCCGGACCTGAACCATCGAACCGCACTTTGTCGTCCAAATCGTCTTGCGCCATCGGGATCTCCCACGCGCGCGGATAGGCGAGGAACTGTCGCGGGCAGAACAGGGCTTCAGCTTGCCTTGCGATGGTCGTCGTCGACTTCCTTGAATTCCGCGTCGATCACGTCGGGATTGTCGCCGGCGCCAGAACCTTGTCCGCCTGAACCCTGGCCGGCGCGGTTGGGCGCTTCGCCGATCCGCATCGACGCCCGCCTCAGGCGCTCGATTCCATCGCGAATAGGTTGCACCTGATCGCGTTGCATGGCGGCTCTGAGCGCCGAGATGGCCCCATCGATGTCGCTCTTCACATCCGCAGCCAGGCGTCCTTCCGCATCCTTCAGCGCTTTCTCCGCGGCGTAGATCGCGGCGTCCGCCTGATTGCGAATATCGACGAGCTCCCGGCGGCGCTTGTCTTCCTCGGCATGCGCTTCGGCCTCGCGGACCATGCGTTGCACTTCGGCCTCGTTGAGCCCGCCCGACGCCTGGATGCGGATCGTCTGCTGCTTGCCGCTCGACTTGTCCTTGGCCGAGACGTTGACGATCCCGTTCGCGTCGATATCGAAGGTCACTTCGATCTGCGGCACGCCGCGCGGCGCCGGCGGAATGCCGACAAGGTCGAACTGGCCAAGAAGCTTGTTGTCGGCCGCCATCTCGCGCTCGCCCTGGAACACCCGGATGGTGACCGCCGTTTGATCGTCTTCGGCGGTGGAGAAGGTCTCGCTCTTTCTTGTCGGGATCGTCGTGTTGCGATCGATCAACTTGGTCATCACACCGCCCAACGTCTCGATGCCGAGCGACAAAGGCGTCACGTCGAGCAGCAGCACGTCCTTCACGTCGCCTTGCAACACGCCGGCCTGGATGGCTGCACCAATGGCGACCACCTCGTCGGGGTTGACTCCTTTGTGGGGCTCGCGACCGAACAGCGCCTGCACGGTCTCCTGAACCTTTGGCATACGGGTCTGCCCGCCCACGAGCACCACCTCGTCGATCTGGGCGGCCGTGAGGCCGGCGTCCTTCAACGCCGCCTGGCAGGGTTCGATCGTTCTCTGAATGAGATCGTCGACCATCGCCTCGAGCTTGGCGCGGTTTAGCTTGATATGGAGGTGCTTCGGACCGTTCTGGTCGGCCGTGATATAGGGCAGATTGATATCAGTCTCATTTGCGCTCGAGAGCTCGATCTTCGCTCTCTCCGCTGCGTCCTTGAGGCGCTGCAGGGCGAGACGGTCCTTTCGGAGATCGATGCCCTGGTCCTTTTGGAACTCATCGGCGAGGTAGTCCATGATCCGCGTGTCGAAGTCCTCCCCGCCAAGGAATGTGTCTCCGTTGGTCGACTTGACCTCGAAAACGCCATCGCCGATCTCGAGAATTGAGATATCGAAAGTCCCGCCGCCCAGATCGTAGACCGCGACCTTGCGGCTCCCTTTCTTTTCCAATCCATAAGCGAGGGCGGCGGCGGTCGGCTCGTTGATGATGCGGAGCACCTCGAGCCCGGCGATGCGCCCGGCGTCCTTCGTCGCCTGCCGCTGGGCGTCGTTGAAATAGGCGGGGACGGTGATGATCGCTTGCGTCACCGGGCTGCCTAGATAGGCCTCCGCGGTCTCCTTCATCTTCTGAAGTATGAACGCGCTGATCTGGCTTGGACTGTATTTCTTGCCGCGTACCTCGACCCAGGCGTCGCCCGTTTGGTTGGGCACGATCTTGTAAGGGACCATGCCTTTATCTTTCTGCGTCATCGGATCGTCGAAACGGCGCCCGATCAGCCTTTTGATGGCGAAAATGGTGTTTTCCGGATTGACAATGCTCTGGCGTTTAGCTGGTTGGCCGACCAGAATCTCACCACTCTCTGTAAAAGCAACCATCGATGGCGTTGTCCTTGCGCCCTCGGCGTTCTCGATGACCTTCGCGGCGCTGCCCTCCATGACCGCGACACAGGAGTTTGTGGTTCCGAGGTCGATGCCGATTGCCTTGGCCATCGCAATTCTCCTATCGCTTGCACGCGCCGCGTCTTAAGGGGAATGCCGCACTCGAAAAGGCGGCGTCCGCTCTTTCATGTTGGAAACGGACGCCTGATGCGTCCCAGCATCGCTGCGCTGTCACGCGGCCTCTTTGACCTCGATCTTCTTCGTCTCGGTCCGCTCAGGCTTTGGAATAGCGATCTTGAGGACGCCGTTTGACATTGTCGCCTGAACGGTCGACGGGTCCACGGCCATGGGCAGTTCGAGCACACGGTAGAACACGCCGTAGCTTCGTTCGGTCATGTGGACATTCTTGTCCTTCTGCTCTGCCTCGAGCTTTTTCTCGGCGCGGATCGTAAGGAGATTTCGGTCCAGGGAAATGTCGACGTCCTTCCGCTCGAGTCCCGGGAGTTCAGCGGAAATCTCGATTTCCTTATCGGATTCGGTAACCTCTATTCGAGGCGCGAGCATAGTCGCACCGTTGGACGGAACGCCCAACGCGCGAGCAAAGTCGAAAAAGAGCCCGTCAACTTCCCGCCTTAGGGCGTCGAAGGGATAGAGGTCCGCCGGCGCGAGAGTCGAACGCGGTCGGAATGGAACAAGCGACTTCAGGTCCATAGCTGTCTCCCAATGCCTCATTGATCGGGCGCGACTTCATGTTCGGCTTTAGGGCGATCGCCCGTCTCCCACTTCAGCCGGCCTTACGCGAACTCTAGTCCGCGCCCCAGATCAGGCCATGATAATCGTCAATTTCAGGAGCCATTTTGCCGCTGGCGCCATCCTTCGATGACCGTGGGCCACCACCCGCCCGCTGTCGATCTCGTCGATCGGCCGGGTCAGATTCAGCTCAGTGATTGTAGAGGAACACAGGCAGCTTCCGCAGCGCCGCGAGACTGGCGCCAGGCAGCACGATCTTGCCCGAAGAATCATCGAGCTTGAGGCTCTTGAACGGCACGGCGACCAATTCGCCACCGAGGCCGACGAACTCGCCTACGCTCAAGACAACAAAGACCGGCCCGTTGTCGCGGCCGAAAATGAAGTCGTCGATGTGGCCGACGATGTCGCCCTTGTCATTGACGACCGACTTCAGCTTGAGTTCCTCGGCGCGGTAGCCCTTGGCGACTTCCTTGGCGTCGGGTGCGACCAGGGCGACCTCCTGGGCCGAAGCGGCGGCGGGCGCCAGCGCCAAGAGCACGCCCGCGAGGGCCAGGGCCGAATAGCGACTGAACCGCATGTGTCTCATGACGTGAGCCTCTTCGGTTGGCGACGCCGGTACGCCAAGCGTTATGCGCGTCCCGAGACTTCGTCGCCGACGATACCCGCGAGGGGCAGGTCGCTCAGGCGCTTGTCGAGAGCAATCTCGTGGACGCGAACCGCCTCGGCGCCGCCATCGCGCATGATCGCTTCGGCCAGCCGCTCTCTTTCCTCCGATCGCACGCGCACCCAGAGAACGACACCGCCCTCCATGATCATGGTCTCGATCAGCTTCGCCCGGTCTCTTCCGAGATGCCGCGCGGCGAGGGCGCCCAGGCCCCCGCTCGCCGTTCCCGCCGCGGCGGCCGCAACAAGCGCGGCGGCCAGCCCCCCACCGGATGCCACGACACCCATCGCCGCGACGGTCGCGCCGATCGAGAACAGCACAGAGAACGCTGTAGCCCGCGCCATCGAGATATCGTCACGATGGACGAAGGCGCGCCGCGGCGCGCCCGGGACGTCGGCGAAATCCTCCACCGGGACGAACACCGTGCCGAAACGCTTGCGAATGGTCTCGACGTCCGCCATGACGTCGATGTCCGCGCGATCGAATCCGTTGAGTTCGAGCGCATCGACCACCTTCTCCAGGACCTCGGGAGTCCGGACGACGCCGGCGACCTCGCGGACAACTCTCTGTTCCACGATTTCGTCGGTTTTCAACTCCACGGCGGCTCGCTCCTCAAGAGGCGGCTGTGACGATCGAAACCGGGCTGCGGCTCATCGCGCGGGTATCATCTGCAAATGCGCGTCGATCGCCGCGGCGAGGTCCTGGTATGAATAGGAGCCTTCGTGCTTCTCGCCGTTGATGAAGAACGATGGTGTTCCGTTGACGCCGCTGCGCACGCCGCCGAGGAAATCGGCTTGTATCTTTGCAGCGAAGCGCCGCTGCGCCAGCGCATCTCGCAGCCCGAGATCGGAAAGTCGCAAGGCCCTGCCCAGGTTAAGAATCAGGGCCAAGCCGAGCTCGTCCTGATGCGTGTAAAGCCCATCGTGCATTTCCCAGAAGCGGTCATGCGTTCCGGCGTATTCGGCGGCCTCCGCCGCCGCCTCCGCGAATGGGTGCGCCTCGGTCAATGGGAAGTGCCGGAATACGAACCTCAGCTTCTTGCGGAACCGCTTCTGCGCCAGCTTGACGTTCGGGAAGGCAAGGCCGCAGAAGGGACACTCGTAGTCGCCGTATTCGACCATTGTGACCGGCGCGTCGTCGGGACCGTCGACGTGGTCGGCGGGTGTGACGGGAATTCTCAGAAGACTCATGACGTCACCATGGCTGGGAGTTTTTCCAGCGCATCAAGAATGCCGTCCGCGCCGGGATTGACGGCGACTGGCGAAAGGTAGCTCCAGAAAATGACACCCTTCCGGTCGATCACGAACAGCGCCCGTTCGCATACGCCTTCGCCCGTGCGGTACGCGCCGTAACGCTTGGCGACATCCCCCTTCGGCTCAAAGTCGGCCAGCAGCGGGAAATGCAAGTGCCGGTCCTTGGCGAACGCCTCATGACACCAAGCGCCGTCGACCGAGATCCCGAGCAACTCGGCCTCATGCTTGCGGAATTCCGGGAGGACCTGGTTGTAGAGCGCCATCTGGTCGCCGCAGACCGGGCTCCAGTCGGCCGGATAGAACGCCATGATGACCGGTTTTCCGGCTAGATCGCGAAGAGACAGATATTGGTCCGGAGTGACTCGCAACTTGAAGTCCGGCGCTGTCGCACCGGGAGCCAGAACGCCAGCCATCAACTCGTCTCCATCTCTGCCAAACGGCGGCCTCAAGGCGGAGATATCAAACGATCTTTCAGCCGTTCGCGATCAGCCGCCGACCAACGAATATCTGAGGCACGGGATTCATCGCCTTGATGGCGGTCAAGATTCGCCTGCTATTTTTGCAACCGCGCCGATCGGCGACGGCCAACCACAGGCGCGCCCACTACGTAATCTTACGTTACGCGATATTACCAAATGGCCAACGCCGCGTTTTCGATCGATGATGTGGCGTTGGTTTCAACGTTTCGACGGGCTTGGGCGCGGCGTCCGATTGGGAGGTTTCGATGACACCAAGCATTCGTCAGGCGATGGTCGGCCGCGCGCGGCAATTCGACGCCCTCACGCCCCTGACCTCGATCCTCTGCTGCTCGCGCGGGCAACAAGTCTGTTGCCAGGGCGAGCCTGCCGATCGCTGGTTCTGGATCATCACCGGAACAGCAAGACGAAGCGTGATCAGGCGCGACGGCCGCCGCCAGATCGTCGATCTTCTGCTCCCCGGCGATTGCTTCGGCTTCACCAACGGCGACGAATATGACGACACCGTCGAAGCCGTCGCTCGCGAGACTTATGTCGCCCGGTGCGTCCGCCGCGATGCCGAGGCGGCGGCCGAATCCAGTCCGCAACTGGCGCGAGAAATCCGCCGGGCGACGTTCGAGGCCTTGTTGCGACTGCAGTCACAAGTCGTGATCGTCGGACGGACTACGGCGATCGAGAAGGTCGGGGCGTTCCTGCTCGATATGTCCGCGCGCGTGTCCTCCCGCTCGAGCGATCGCGTCGTATTGCCCATTTCGCGCTACGACATGGCGGACTATCTCGGGCTATCGGTCGAGACGGTCAGCCGGTCGCTGACTCATCTCAAGCAGCAGGGCGTGATCAAGCTCTTCGGTCCTCGGTCGGTGGGGATCGTCGACCGGGCGGTGCTCGAGTGCGGGGAGCGCTTGCCGCACGACGACATGACGAGGAAGGAGTGTGCGCGCCCGGCGGCGGCGTGAGCGGTCGCTGGCGCAGTCAATCGGCGGAGGGCGGCCGGGGCGGCGGCGCAAGCGTCGCCAACACCGCAAGCCGGATCGCTTCCGCGAGCTGGCGCGTCCCCAGTCGCTCCATCATTCGCGCTCGGTGCACCTCAACGGTCCGCACGCTCAGTCCAAGATCGAAGGCGATGACCTTGTTCGACGCCCCCGCAACTAGGGCGTCCAGCACTTCCCGCTCGCGCGGACTTAGCCTGGCGATCCGCTGGGCCGAATCCACGGCCTGATGAATATGATCATCGGGGGAGGCGGCGAGCGCGGCCTCGATCGCCGCCAGCAGAACCTCGTCCTCGTAAGGCTTCTCCAGGAAATCGAAGGCGCCCGCTTTCATGGCGAGAACGGCTGTCTGGATGTCTCCCTGCCCGGTGATGACGATGATCGGTGGAACGAATCCGATGGTCCTGAGCCTCGCCTGCACCTCCAGTCCGCTGATGCCGGGCATCTTGACGTCCAGAAGAACGCAGCCGCGCAAAAGCTGCGGCGCCGCGAGCAGAAAGGCGCCCGGCGTCTCATAGGAAACGGTGGCGAATCCCATCGATCCCAGGAGTTGCTCAAGCGAGAGACGCACCGCCGCATCGTCGTCGACCACATGGATCGTCCGCTCAGTTAGCATCGAGATCCCTCTCAGGCGAGACCGCCGGGAGAGTGAAGCGAAAGAGGGCCCCGCCTTCGGGATTCGGTTCGAACTCAAGGCGGCCGCCGTGCGACTCGATAATCGAGCGGCAGATCGACAGGCCCATGCCCATGCCGCTGCGCTTGGTGGTTACGAACGGCTCGAAAATGCGGTCCGCCACGTCGGGGTCGATGCCGGGGCCGCTGTCGGCCACGGCGAATTCGACCCGGTCGGGGCGTCGAAGTGTGGTCGTCACGCCAAGCTCACGGCGGTCCGCCCCGGCCATGGCCTCGAGCGAATTGCCCACGAGGTTGATCAGGACCTGCTCGATTTCAATTCGATTGCCCAGAACATACGGCGCTTCGGGATCAAGATGCACGCGCATCTTCACTCCTGAGGCGCTGGGGCCGATCAGCGCGAGCATGGTCGCCTCGTCGACCATCGTCGCGACATCTTCGACGCGCGTTTCCGTGTCCCCGCGGATCAGGAAATTGCGCAGCCGGCCAACGACCTGGCCAGCGCGCAGGGATTGCTGCACCGCTTGATCCATGACCTCCTTCGCCGGGTCGATGCCGATGAATGTCCCGTGCTGCAGCAGGCGCTTGGCCGCGCCCAAGGAATTCACGATCGCCGTCAGCGGCTGGTTGAGCTCATGCGCAATGGCCGCGGCCATCTGCCCCGCCGTACTGAGCCGCGCGGCATGACCCAGTTCGAGGTTCGCCACATGCAGGCGCAACTCGAGACGCTCATGCTCCAGCATTTCGGCCAGGAGCTTCTGGTTGGCGTCGGCAAGCTCGGCCGTGCGTTGAGCGACCCGGATTTCGAGAGTCTCGTTGAGATGGCGGAGCTCGAGTTCCGCCGTCTTCTGCGCCCGCAAATCCTTGCCGACCGCGGCGATGTTGATTGCGTCACCGGTACGCGAATCATCGATGCGAAACCAGTCAAGCAGAATCGGAATCTCGTCGCCGCTGGCAAAATGGCGAAAGGTGAGTTCGCCGACCCAGCGTCCTGATCGCCGGACGATTGGCCAAGCCTCGTCGCGTGCGCGAGCCCGGTCCTCCGGCGCGAGGAATTCCAGGAGGTGCAGCGGCGGGACTTTTTCGCGCCCGTCGAGCCCCACCAGGCGCATCCCGGCCGGATTGAGATATTTCGCCGTCCCGTCGAGATCGGCATAGCCGACAAAATCCGCTGAGCTTTCGACCAGAGCGACGAACCGCCGCATCTCGGTCTCGCCATGCCAGCGACGAAGGGCCAAGGTCGCCCGGCTCGCGGCCATTCCGATGAGCAGTCGCTGAGTTTCGGATGGAAAGCCACCTGCCTCGGCTCCGGCGGCGATCACGCCTTCGCCGTCAAGGCCGATAGGCGCGATCGCCAGCCGAAGCGGTTCGCCCAAAAAAGGATTGGCGATCGATATCGCTTGGCGACCGCCTGCGCGTCCGATTTCGCGCTTCACGACGGCCGCAATCGAATCGCGCCGTGCCGCATCGACGGGCGCCGGCGTCTTCACGATGTCAATGGGAGGGCGCTCGCCCGGGAGTCCGACATAGACGAAGTTGGCGCCAATCATCGAGGCCAGTGCGGATGCGGCGCTGTCGGCGATCCGGCTGGGCTCGTAGTCCTTCCACATCGCCGCCAACGCCGACAAGGCGATCAGGTCGCGGACGAGTCGCCTGAGTTCAAGGATCTGCGAGTGCGGCTCCGGAGGCGCCGTTGCGGCGTCGTTGATACCCTTGCGCCATTCGGACATCGGGGTCGTAGCCTTTGCGGTATCGAACTTCGGCGTGGATTTCCTCAGTTGCTTTCGTTCAGCTTCGGCGGGTCTCCCATATGCAATCGCAGTTCGGCGCCGTGAGGCTTCTCACAGCGCCGGACCTCAAATCGCAGAGGATGTTACGGCTCGGCGCGGCGTCGTGCTTCGTAGTCAGTCGCGAGGGCGACACAACGACCCAATATGGACATGGGGGCTACCTGCCACGGGCGCGTTCTCACCGGCAAACATGCTAGCTGCAGCGTCCAACGCGCAGGTGCAAGTTCGATTGAACACCCGCACGGCGCGTTTGGCAAGTCGATGGCGACACGGAAAGCCCACGTCCGGAAGCCCTGGAAGACGGCGATGCCCGCGTCCGATCGCTGAAGGTCAAACGAAGCGGCCGGCCGGCCCCGGCGGAACCGGCAGGCCGCTGGGCGTTCGGCGCAAGAGAACGCGGCCTTGAACCCCGCGGCGTCGACGCATCCTCGCACCGTCAGCTCGGAGGACGCCGCAGCGGCGCGTCGCGTGCGCTATAGGAAGCCCACGCCGGAGGTTCGAAATTCTGAAGCGTTCGCCGAGACACCCGCTCATCGCCGCGCCAATTACGGCACAAGCCAGCGGCTAGTCTTTTTTACCGAACAAAAACGCCGACGCCGCTACTCGATGGGCGGCGTCGGCGAACGTCGCTGGTCGTGGGAGGAGGAAGCCAGCGATCCGAGACGGCGAGAGCAACTGCGCGCTTCATGAAATTCAGGCGGCCCCTTGAGCCAACCCGGCGTGTCCGCCTTCGGCGTGCTTGGCGCGAAGCCGGAACGCCAGGATGAGCAGGAGAACGCCAAAAACGAGCGCGTACGCGCCGAGCCACCAGGTCAGCACCAACGCACCGATCAGCGGCGCGATAATCAGGAGTAGGCCATAGACAAGCGACGCCAGTCCGCCCAAAGCGAGCCACCATCGCCCATGGTCCAGCTGCAGGCGAAACGCCGCAGCGGTCATCAATCCGCCTGTGACGATCGCCCATGCCGCGACCAGCAGCACGAATATGACAATCGTTAAGCCCGGCCACAGGAAGGCAAGCACGCCGGCGGCGATATCCACCACTCCCTCCAGCACCAGAAGACCCCAGCGCTCATGTCGCCTGGCCGATCGAACCGCCGCGACAATCGCAAGCACCCCGTCCACCAGCGCGTAGGCGGCGAACACGATCACCAGCGAGAGCATGGTGACGCCGGGGAGCACCAGCGCGATGACGCCAAAAACGATGGCGAGCACGCCTCTCAGCGCAATCGCCCACCAGTTTCGCGCCAGCGCTTCGCTCATATTCGAGTCCGCCCCGGACATGAAGGAAAATTCGGACTGTCCTGTGAAGCTTGTGCTCATATCGCGCTCCCATTCCGCCGCGTATTCAGTTTCTCTTCAGGATGATTGCTTCACAACGGAGAACTTCGCCTTGACCGCCGTCAACAATTGCGCAGGCTAGCCGACCGCTGTCATAGGAAGGCCGTCGGGGCGCTCGACGCGCGCTTAGCAGTTGTCCGTGGGAACTGTGGACTCCGACACCGCCCGCTCCGATCACCCCCGGTACGAACTCGGCGGCGTCGAGCTTCTCGCCCGGACCTCGCGCAGGAAATCCTCGGGGCGGGAGAAGAAAGAATTCTCAACCAGAACGCCGCCGATTACCGCGACCGGATGAGTGCGCAGGATGTCGATCGCGAGATTGGCGTCCACCAGGTTGGCGTCATAGGTGCAGATCACCGGATCGTCATAGTTGGGCAGCACCTCGTTGAGCCGCATCTCATATTCCATGAATTCGTTGGCGCCGGCCCAATCCGCGCAGGTGGTTTCCGCGTGCGCGATTAAACGCGTCAACGGAAAGCCGAGCGAGCTTCCTGTCCTGAGAACCTCCTGGATGAGAGCGAGCATGGCTTCCTTATTGAACCTGCCGCCGCGCGTGTAGGTGTCCTCCGAGGCTGCGACTTCGAGCTGCCCGCTGTTTTGCGTCGCCGCGACGTCGACGCCCGCGGCGGCCAGCCGGTCCAGATGCTCTCGCCGGTGCTTGGACGGAAGCACATGAAAGGCGCGGTGTCCGCAACTTATGCCTTCGCAGATGAAGGGCAGCAGCGTGCCATATTCATCGTTCGGCGAGTTGAAGAAGGCGCAGACGTGCCGGTGCTGACGCAGCATCGAACGCGCGAACGGAATAGGCGCTGGAGACGAACTCATGCAAGGCTCGCTTTCGGCACGCTTACACGGCGACAGGGAGCATGGCTACGAGCGTGCTCTCGCGCAGTTTATCGTGAAAGGAAGCGCTCCTACGAGCGACGCCGATTACGTAATATCCCTCAATTGACTTGGTTCTCTAGCGCCGACGCGAGGCCTCGGACGGGCCGAGGGGCCGTCACGGTTGGCGGCCGAGCCGTAGACTTTTTGACACCGCTTAATGTTCGCACCGGAAGCCGCGAAAAGGAGTTTTCTTTAGCGCAGCCACCACCATATACTTAAGCGTAGTCGCCGATTCGGCAGCAACTCCAGGCTTGTCGCCAGTGCGCGCCGGCGGTCCGACATAAATTCCCGTGGTCGAGGATGAAATAGATGAGCATGCTGCCTCGCGTCACCGATCCGACGAGAGAACGGATCTCGCGCGAATTCGACAATTTGGGGCCGGATGTCTGCATGGCCGACATCCGAAGGGATCTTGATCGGCACAATCCGCAATTGCTGGACATGGCGGTGAAATGGGCAGGGGAAGGCAAGGAAGGCAAGAAGCTCTTTACCGCTTTCGGGATGTTTTATCGATTGCTGGCCGCAGAGGCGTCGGCGCCCCTCGAATCCGACGCGCTCAGTCCGCTGCCTCAGGTGTCTTCCGAAACACGCGACCGGATCATTGCGCGCATCTCCCGAATCGGCGACGAGCAGTTCTGCCGGGAAGCAATCGGGAATCTTGAAGCCGCAAATCCCGAACTTTTGCAAATGGCGCATGGCTTTGCGTCGGTGCGACCAGACTACGCGCGAACGATGCAGGGATTCGCCTTGCTTCATGAGGCGCTCCTCATCCAGTCGCAGAGCGATCGGCTCAAACCTCACTAGCGGCGCCCCATGCCCGCGCTCGATCGCCAACGATCGAGAATCTGACGACCGTCAAGGCGTTCCGGCTCGTCCCCGCCTAGCGTGGGCTTTCCTGCGGCCCTCTGTCAGTCGAATGGGTCGGCGCGGATGAGGCGAAGATGCACGGGAGAGTTTAATGAAAACCGACAGCGATATTAAGCGGGATGTTGAAGCCGAGTTGAAATGGGATCCCGACATTGACGCGACGGATATTGCCGTCGCAGTCAAGGACGGAGTCGTGACCTTGACCGGCTTCGTGAAGAGCTACACCCATAAATGGCAAGCGGAGAGCGATGCGAAACGAGTGGCCGGCGTCAAGGGCGTCGCCAGCGATATCGAGGTGCGTCTGCCCGCGGGAAGTGAACGCCCGGATCCGGAAATCGCACGCGACGCCGTGGCCGCCCTCAAGAACGAGCTCCCGTACTCCTCCGAAAACATGAAGGTCGTGGTCAGGAACGGGTGGGTCACGCTCGAGGGCACGGCTGAATGGAATTATCAGCGCACGAGGGCCGAGGAGGCGGTTCGACGCGTCCGAGGCATCAAGGGCATCACCAATCTGATCGTAATGAAACCGCGCGTCACGCCGTCCGAAATCAAGAGCAAGATCGAGGAAGCCTTTCGCCGCAATGCGGAACTCGACGCGAACCGCATCACCGTCGAAACGAACGGCAGCGAGGTGACTCTCAAAGGCAGCGTTCGGTCTTGGGCAGAGCGCGAGGAGGCCGAGCGGGTGGCTTGGCGGGCGCCGGGCGTCGCCAAGGTTGAGAATCGAATCACAATCAGCGCCTGAACTCGACAGCCCATCGGGTTCGCCGCGATTAGATTAACACCGGCGAACCCGATGCGATCCGTGTCATGGAAGAAGGATTGCCTCGACACCCAACAGCGTGCGCTCCGTCGGGGGAAAAGCGCTTTGTTTACCCCGCAAATCGCCACGCGCTGAGCGATACCCAATTTGCCCACGCTGGTTTGCCTTGACCGCGTCAGCGTGCATTCGTGGCGGCGTTTATCGCCTTCGCGCGATCTCGCTCACACAGCGATCGAGGTCGCGGAGATCCTGGCGCATTTGGTCGAGTGCGAACCCGAGAGTGAAAATGCGTTCCAGGGCGTCTACGGGCAGACCCAGCGTCAACCCCTCGCTGCCGACCGATGCGATTGCCTCGGCGTAGTGGTCAAAGGCGGCTTCGACCCCCTCCACCGACGCCGGGTCGCGCCGACCAGCCAGCGCTTCTCCTCTGCCACGCAGTTGCTCAGCTGACGTCTGCGCGACCCGCGCCAGCAGCGGTCCGAGCCGCGCTTGGAGCGACTGGGGAAGCGGTTCGGCTGCGGCCAGTCCAATCATCACGAGGTCGTGACGCAGCCGCGTGAGCGTGCGCACGAGCGGTCCATGATCGGGCTCGGCGGCGAGAAAAGCTATGCGCTCGTGCTTCGCCTCGGCGGCGCTTGCCCGCGTCCGCGCAACAGCTTCGCCAATGCTGTCCTGGATACGCGCGATTGCCGCCGCATCGCGGGGCCGGGTGAACCCCTCGAACAACTCGGGAAGGGACGCCGCCATCAGATCGAGCGTCCGAGCCGCGCCCTCGATCACAAACGAATGCGCGCGGGTCGGCAACACCAGAAGAGATACCGCCAGTGCGATGATGCCTCCGACCGAGACCTCCAGCACACGATCGACTGCGGATTCGATCGGGCCCACATGGACGAACCGAGGAACCAAGAGAACCAACACACCTGTGAGCGGTGCGACGCTGAAGCTGGGATAGACCGCTCCAAGAAAGGCCAAAGGCGCCACCGCGAGCGCGAGGACGCCTGCGAGCGAGACATCATTTGAGTGGGGAACCAGTACTGCGACGACCCCTGCATAAACAGCGCCGCCGAGCGTGCCTACCAGATAGTCGACGGTCGCCTTCATAGACCTGCCGAAAGTCGCCTGAGTCAGCACCACCGCGGTCATCACCGTCCACAGCGGAAGCGGGACCTTGAGCAAGTGCGAAAAGGCGAAGCCCGATAGCGCAGCGATTGTCACCCTAAGGGAAAGGCCCAGTTGCGCCCTGTGTTCCGGAAACTTCGAGCGGAGCAATCTCCATTCGCTCGCGACGCTGCTCATCACGAACTCCCGGTGTAAAAGCCTTGGGCGCCAACTAGCCCTTACCGAGAAATCGAGGGCCGGGGTAGCCGAAGTATACGCAGGAACCCGATCGCGGTGCGTTTCAGATTAGCACAAGAAGCGCTGCGAGAGCAGATGCCGTCCGACTTGGCGAAGGCTCCATTTCGACCCATCGGAAATCGTTCGCGCCGATGGCGGATGACCCGACAGTTCACACGCTGGCAAGTCGGGGCGTGACAATGGTTTGCTCCCTCCGTTAGCAAAATGAAAAATTTGGAGTGGCAAGCGCGCAGCCCTTGGATCGCCGGCGCCTCAATTCTGTTCCCCCCGACGAGGCGCCCTTCTCACGCGCTCCATCCGCGCGGCGATGGAACACGCCCCGAGCAGTATCGACTACCGACAGTCCGGGGCGCGCTGCCACGCTGCACGCAGGACCGCACCGGGTCTCGACCCGGTGTAGAGCGCGAGGAGCAGGAATCGACAAAGGTGGCGCAGCGGACGCTTGTCTGTCTGAAGGCCCTCTTGAACTTCGCGCGCTCGCCAGCAAGTCCAAAGCAGCCGCGCAACTTCGTTTCTGGTGAGCCAACGCTGCCTGGCCTTGCCACGGGCCGGTAAGGCGACGCGAACGACTCCACGATGCAGACCTTCTTTGGCGTGATGGTTTATTGCGACAATCGGAAATTCGAGGCCAATGGCAAAGTAGGCGACGAGGATGGCGAGCGTCTGTCTGCCGACGGCAAGCCAACGCAAGCCGATAAGCGTGCTGACGCGCAGGCGGCGGGCCTGCCGGACGAGCCCCTCTTCCTCAGGCGCGAGCACGGCGGCCGGCAAGGCCCCGTCGCGGCGGCCGGTTCCGGCTCATTCGATTCTTTCGTTGGGGTAGACGCCCCACAATTTTACCTGTTCAACATACCCTTTGAACCCATCGCCGTCGACCAGGCACCACGACGCGTCGCAATTGCGGACGTTGACGATCACCCCCGCCTGAAGCGTGGCGGCCAACTCGGCCGAAGTGGACGGGCGGGCGTAGATCTTCGAGTTCTCGCCCTTCTTGTTGGGCGTGACGAGCGCGGTTCGCCGGCCCGAAAGCAGCGAATGCAGGACCCACCCCTCGACGCCTTCGGAATCTCGAACCTTACGCCATATCTCGAACTCGGCGGTGATTTCGACCGGAAGGCCGGCGCGCTCATACACCCATTTTGTCGCATGGTCCTTCGACGGGCCTTCGCGCAGGTTGACCCGGTCGGTCTTCAGGCTGGCGAAGCGCGGCAGGGGCAGCTTGGTGACCGGCCCGACGGGATCGGCGGCCGCAAGACCGGTCGCCAGCAGCAGAACGGAGAGAATCGCAAGAACCTCGCGGCGGGCGGAAAGGAGCATGGGATCTCGATGCCTTTCTCGTCTCATGCCGAGGTCCTCGACGGCCGATCGGCTATCCTTGTCTTTGCCCGCTCTTCTGGTAGAGAGGCCCGCAAGCTGGCGGATCGGGACCCGTGGGCGGCGCCCTGGATCAACCATTTGCGTCGTCTGTCGTTAACGAGGCGTAAACTGTGTGATGGCGCGGAAGCGGATGGCTGAAAGCGGGGCGGCGGCGGCGCCGCGCGGGCGATAAGGGCGGCGCTCATGACCAAGAAAAGACCCCTCGTGGTGGTCACCCGGCGGTTGCCCGAGCTGGTCGAGACCCGCATGCGCGAGCTGTTCGACGCCAGGCTCAACCTCGAGGACAAGGCGATGTCCCAAGCCGAGATCGTCGAGGCGATGCGTGAGGCCGACGTTCTCGTGCCGACGATCACTGACCACATCAATTCGGCGATGATCGCGCAAGCGGGCGAGCAGATGCGGCTGATCGCCAATTTCGGCAATGGGGTCGATCACATTGACGTCACCAGCGCGCTCCGTCGCGGCATTACGGTCACCAACACGCCCGGCGTGCTGACGGAGGACACCGCCGACATGACAATGGCGCTGATCCTTTCGACGGCGAGGCGACTGGTGGAGGGTTCGCGCATCATCCCCGAGGGGCGGTGGGCAGGGTGGTCGCCGACGTGGATGCTGGGCCGGCGGATCACCGGCAAGCGTCTCGGCATCGTCGGAATGGGGCGCATCGGCCAGGCGCTCGCCCGGCGCGCGCGCGCGTTCGGGATGTCCATCCACTACCACAATCGGCGCCGGGTCGCCGCGCAGATCGAGGAATCGCTCGAGGCGACCTACTGGGATTCGCTCGACCAGATGCTGGCCAGGATGGATTTCGTCTCGATCAACTGTCCGCATACGCCGGGAACCTACCATCTCCTGTCGGCCCGCCGGCTGAAGCACCTCCGCCCGGACGCCATCCTCATCAACACCGCGCGGGGCGAGGTCGTCGACGAGAACGCGCTCGTCCGGATGCTCGAGGCAGGCGAACTCGCCAACGCCGGGCTCGATGTCTTCGAGCACGCGCCGGCGGTCAACGAGAAACTGATCGCCCTCGCGAAGGCCGGCAAAGTGACGCTTTTGCCGCACATGGGCTCGGCGACGCACGAGGGCCGCGCCGACATGGGCGAAAAGGTCATCATCAACATCCGGACCTTCGTCGATGGCCACCGGCCGCCGGACCGGGTGCTGCCGAGCATGCTTTAGCCTCCAATCGCTTGGAGCGCCAGCAAGGACCGCGCGAGCGCTGCTGTCTCTGCATTGCCCGCCGGTTCAGTCTCACATTGTGCGGGTGAGGGGAACGCCTGGCGCTGGCAGTGGTTCTCTATGCGCCAGGGCGCCTTCGCCGAGGAAGATTCGGCCCTGCAACAGTTCATCGCGATCATCCGGCGACAAAGCTCTTGGGCGCTGGACTGATGACCTTGGCGGCGTCGTTGTCGATCTGCATCACCGCAAGGCCCCGCTCGTTGGTTCCGTCGGGGCGGAAGCGGAAGACGCCATCGACGCCGCTGAAACCCGACGTGTTGGTCAGCGCCCTTTCGTTGTAGGGATCCGGGCCTCCATTCCTCGCAAGTGCGGCGGCCAGCGTCGTCGCGTCATAAGCGAGCGTCGCCAAACGGGCTGGCTCGCTGTTGAACTTGGCTTTGTACTTCTGCGCAAACGCGTTGAAACCGGAATTGTCGGGGGCGGAGAACCAGGCGCCCTGCAATTGCGGAATCTTGAGCACCCGGGGGTCGTTCCAGACGCCGGTCCCCAGGAGTTGCGTCTTGACGCCGTTCGAAGACAAGGCGTTGGCGACCGCCTGCATCGCATCGGCCTGCTCGGGAATGAACAAGGCGTCAATCTGCCCTTGCGCCGCCGCGACCTGCTGCGCGGCGGCCGTCATCTGACCGGCGCCATAACGGGCGGTGACGACGATTTGCGCGTTGACGCCCGCTGCGGTCTGCTGAAACCGGTCAGTGGCGATATTGCCGTACTCGTTCTGCGGCGCCATGATCGCGAACGACTTCTTGCCGCTCGAAACCGAGTACTGAACGATCCGGTCGACATAAGAACTCGATCAGGAAGGACAGCAGATAGACCCCCGGTGCGGCGACGCTGACATCGGTCGAAAAAGCGATCATTGGCCGGCCGCCGGATTTTGCCGCAGCCGACGCCGATCGCACGTCGTTCGCGAACACCGGCCCGAGGATGAGCTGCGCCCCCGCGCCGAGTTCGGATTGAGCGGCTTGGGCCGCGCCGTCCGAGCTCGAATGGTCGTCCTCAATCATGAGCGTTATGTACGGACCGCCAAAATCGTCGACCGCCAGCTGGGCCGCGTTGCGCATCGAGACGCCGATCGGGCTTGGACCGCCGTTCTGTGTCAATGGCAGGATCATGCCGACGCGAACCGGTCCCGAGCCAAGCGTCTCGCCGACAAGCGGCCCCCCGGCGGGTGGGGGCGGCGGTGAAGCCGCCGGCGCGCCTGCGCCAAAATCGAGCCCGGACGAATTGCACCCCGCGAGCGTCAGCGCCGCGCCGCCGCCAAGCAGCGCTCGCCGCGTGAGGCTTGCGCCCGGTTCCGGCTTCCGAGCGGAAAACTGCATCTCCACCTCTCGCCCGAGCCCCGTCGACAGCGTCCCGCGGATCGCTCTATCAGTTCGGCTGTCGGCTTGCGACCAAGGCGATTGGCCGGCGGCCGACGGAAATTGTGGCATTTTCACCTGCGCTTGGCTATGTCGTCGGTAAACAGGGGCGCCAGGCCATCGGTGGGATTTCTGAAGAAATGACCGCGATAAAGGCTCCGCCCAGGGAAGGCGCCGGGATCGCCCGATTGAACCGGAGTTTTGTCGTCGGCGGCGCGCCGATCCCCACGGCGCCGCTGACCCCCGGGCTCTATATCGTGGCCACGCCGATTGGCAACCTCGGCGACGTGACCTTGCGGGCTCTGGGAATCCTGGCCGGGGCCGACTTGATCCTGGCCGAGGACACTCGCGTATCGCGAACGTTGCTCGCACGCTACGGGATCGAGACGCCGCTCTCGCCCTACCACGAACACAACGCCGCGGAGGCGCGCCCGCGCGCGCTGCGACGAATCGCCGCGGGGCAGGCCGTGGCGCTCATTTCCGACGCCGGAACGCCGCTCGTTTCCGATCCCGGGTATCGGCTCGTTGCCGAAGCGGTCGCGCAGGGCTTCGCCGTCACCAGCGCGCCGGGCCCATCGGCGGCGCTCGCCGCGCTTTGCGTCGCCGCCCTGCCGACCGACCGGTTCTTCTTCGAAGGATTCCTGCCGTCCAAGCGCGCGGCGCGGCGGGAGCGCATCAACGCGCTCGCCGCCGTGCCCGGCACCCTCATTCTCTATGAATCCCCCGGGCGCCTCGCCGAGACGCTTGCCGACCTCGCGCTCGAGCTTGGGGAGCGTCCCGCGGCAGTGGCGCGCGAATTGACCAAGCTGCACGAGGAAGTGAGGCGCGGGACGCTCGACAAGCTCGCCGCCGAATACGCGGATCAAGAGGCGCCGCGAGGCGAAATCGTGATCGTCGTGCGCGGAAGGGAGGCGCGGCCGCCGATCGCCGACGACGCGCTCGACCGGGAAATCGCCGAATTGCTCGCCAAGCTCTCGGTCAAGGACGCGGCGGCGGCTGTCGCCGCGAAGCACGGGTTGCCGCGAAGGCAGGTCTATGCGCGCGCGCTGGCCCTGGCGGGCGCGCAAAGGTGAGGGCCAAAGCCTCCGCCGAGCGGGCGGAACGCCGGCGTGGCGCCCATCTTTACGGCCTGAAGGCGGAACAGGTCGCGGCTCTGCTGCTGCGCCTGAAGGGCTACAGGATTCTCGCCCGAAGGTTTGTTGTGTCTGGCGGCGAGATCGACCTCATCGCGAAGCGAGGCGGCTCGATCGCCTTCGTCGAGGTCAAGGCGCGCGCCGACATGGAGATCGCCGCAATCTCAATCAGTGCGACCAAACGGCGGCGGATCGCGCGCGCCGCCCGGGTGTGGCTGGCTCGGAACCCTTGGGCGGCGGGCCTCACCTTTCGGGGCGACGCCGTCTTCGTCGCGCCCGGACGCCTTCCCCGTCACGCGCCGTCCGCGTATAGGCTCATGATCGACTGATTCCCTGAGGCCAGCTCTCTCTCAAATCCAACTTGGCCCTCGACCGGACGCCCATGCCCCTTATCGTCGCCGTGCAGATGGACCCGATCGAGCGCATCCGCATCGCGGGCGACTTCGACCTTCGCGCTCTTGCTCGAAGCGCAGGCGCGCGGGCATCGCCTGCTGCATTACACGCCCGATCGTCTGCGGCTCAACGGCAAGCGAGTTGAGGCGATGACGGAGCCGCTGAGCATCAAGGACGTTGCGGGCGATCACGCCCGCCTCGGCGAGGCGAGCCTCACCGACCTTTCGTCCGTCGACGTCGTGCTTCTCCGGCAGGACCCGCCGTTCGACCTCGCCTATATCGCAACAACCCACATTCTCGAGTTCATTCAGCCCGAGACTTTGGTGGTCAACGATCCGAGCGGCGTGCGCAACGCCCCGGAGAAACTGTTCGTGATGGATTTCCCCGAACTGATGCCGCCGACCCTCATCGCCCGCGACAAGGCGGCGATTGAGGCGTTCCGGGCCGAGCACGGCGAAGTGGTGATGAAGCCGCTCTACGGCTACGGCGGCGCGGCTGTGTTCAAAGTCGCCGTCCAGGACCCGAATTTCGGCTCGCTGTTCGACATGTTCAGCACGACCTTCCGCGAGCCCTGGGTGATCCAGAAGTTCCTGCCGGCGGTGGCGAAAGGGGACAAGCGGATCATCCTGGTCGACGGCGAGGCGAAAGGCGTGATCAATCGCGTGCCGACCGGCGACGATATCCGGTCGAACATGGTGCGCGGCGGGTCGGCGAAGGAAACCAACCTGACTGAAAGGGAACGAGCGATTTGCTCGACGATCGGGCCAGAGCTGAGGAAGCGCGGCCTTTTGTTCGTCGGCATCGATGTCATCGATGGTTATCTGACCGAGATCAACGTCACCTCGCCTACCGGCATCCGCGCCGTCAAGCGGCTTGGCGGGCCGGACCTCGCGGTGGCGATCTGGGACGCGATCGAGGCCAAATTTACCAGGAAATAGCATTTCTCATTGCGCCGGCTGGACTTGCAGCCGCCGCACCGAGGGGGAATATACCTCCGATGTCATATGCCCACGCTCCCGCGGTGGAGCGCCGCTCCCGCGCCCCGCGCGCCGCGCCGCCCGCGCCGAAGGGCATTGAGCGAGCCAAGCTCTTGGCCGATCTCGCCGTTCTTCACGAACGGCTCTCGGGCGACCCCGCGGCGTTCCGCCGCGCGGCAATCGAGATCCTGCAGGCGGCGTTGGCCTCCGGACGGGACGAAGCGCGCAAGGCTCTGGAGGACGGCGGAACGGGCCGAGCGTGCGCGGAAGCGCTGAGCGCGGAAACCGACGACCTTTTGCGCGTCGTGCTCGAAATGTCCGCCCGTTGGCTAGCGCCGGCTGAGCCTGGCCAGCTGCTTCCGACCATCGTTGCGGTCGGCGGGTACGGGCGCGGGATGCTTGCGCCCTTTTCCGACATCGATCTCCTGTTTCTCCTCCCCGACAAGCCGCCCCCGGGCGTGGAGAAGGTGGTTGAGTCGCTGCTCTATGTGCTCTGGGACTTGAAGCAGAAGGTCGGCCACGCGACGCGCACTATCGATGAATGCCTGAAGCAGGCGCGCGCCGACATGACGATTCGCACCACGCTCATCGAGGCGCGGTTCATCGTCGGCGACAACGGACTGTTCGAGACGCTCCAGACACGCTTCGACAGGGAGATCGTGGCCAAGACCGCAGCCGAATTCGTCGCCGCCAAGCTCGAGGAGCGGGAAGCGCGGGTCAGGCGCGCGGGCGCGTCGCGCTATCTGGTCGAGCCAAACGTCAAAGAGGGCAAGGGGGGCTTGCGCGACCTCAACACGCTGTTCTGGATCTCCAAATACGTCTATCGCGTCCGCAGCGCCCACGAACTCGTCGCCGCTGGGCTGTTCTCGCCAAGAGAATTTGCGCTTTTTCGCCGTTGCGAGGAATTTCTCTGGAGCGTTCGTTGTCGGCTGCATTTTCTCGCTGGCCGGGCGGAGGAGCGCCTGAGCTTCGACGTTCAGAGGCCGATCGCCCGCCAGCTTGGCTATTCGACCCGGGCCGGGCTCATCGACGTCGAACGGTTCATGAAGCACTATTTCCTGATCGCCAAGGACGTCGGCGATTTGACCGCGATCGTCTGCGCCGCTCTCGAGGAGCGCCAGACCAAGCGCACTCCGGCGTTCGGGCGTCTCATCGGGCGCCTGCGCCGGCGGACGCGCGCGATCGCCGACGCCGAGGATTTCAAGGTCGACAACGATCGGGTCAACGTCATCAGCAACGACGCCTTCGAGAACGATCCGGTCAATCTGATCCGGCTGTTCTGGATCGCCGACCGCTCGAACCTGCCGATCCACCCCAACGCGACCCGGCTCGTCACCCAATCCTTGAAGCGCATCGACGTCCGCTTGCGCGAGGATAGCGAAGCCAACCGGCTCTTTCTCGAGATTCTCACTTCGCGCAACGCGCCGGAAATCGCGCTCCGGCGGATGAACGAGGCTGGCGTGCTTGGCCGGTTCATTCCCGATTTCGGCCGCGTCGTCGGCATGATGCAGTTCTCGATGTATCATCACTATACGGTCGACGAGCATCTCATTCGCGCAGTCGGAGAGCTCAGCGCCATCGAAGCGGGGCGGCTCGCCGAAGATCTGCCACTCGCGACCAAGATCATGCCGCAGATCGCCCATCGCAAGGAACTCTATCTCGCGACCTTTCTGCACGACATCGCCAAGGGACGCGGGATCGATCACTCGCTTGCGGGGGCCGAAGTCGCGCGCAAGCTTTGTCCGCGGCTCGGCCTCTCGCCCGCCAACACCGAGCGCGTCGCGTGGCTCATCGAGCAGCATCTCGTCATGTCCAACATGGCTCAAGGGCGCGACCTGCTCGACCCGCGGACGACGGAAGCGCTGTCGGCGATCGTGCAGACACAAGAGCGCCTCAAGATGCTGCTCACGCTGACCGTCGCCGACATTCGAGCAGTGGGCCCAGGCGTATGGAACGGCTGGAAAGGCCAGCTTCTGCGCACTCTCTACTGGGAGACCGAAGTCGTGCTCGGCGGCGGCCATTCGGCCATCGACCGCAAGGGGAGGGTCGAAGCTGCGCAGGAGACATTGCGCCGGTCGCTTCCGGGCTGGTCTGATCCGGAATTCAATGCCTACGCCCAGCGTCATTACCCTGCCTACTGGCTCAAGGTCGAGCCGGCGCGACAGGTCGCCCACGCCAAATTGCTGCACGCCATGGCCGCCGACACCCAGTCGCTGGCGACGGAGGTCACGACCGACGCCTTTCACGGCGTAACCGCGGTCACCGTCGTCGCGCCAGACCACCCGCGGCTGCTGACCGGCATCGCCGGCGCATGCGCCGCCGCCGGGGGCAACATTGTCGACGCCCAGATCTTCACCACCACCGACGGCATGGCGCTCGATACGATTTTCGTCTCGCGCGCCTTCGAGCGCGACGAGGACGAACTTCGCCGCGGCCGGCGGATCGCCGCCAACATCGAGAAGACCCTGCGCGGCGAGGTCCGCCTGGCCGAAATCGCGGCGCCGAGGCAGCCGCGAGACGTGCGGCGCGGCGCCTTCAAGATTGAGCCCGAGGTAACGGTCGACAACAACCTGTCGCGCCGCTACACGGTGGTCGAGGTTTCGGGTCTCGATCGGCCCGGCCTGCTGCGGGATCTGACCGCCTCGCTGTCGAGCCTTAATCTCAACATTGGCTCGGCCCACATTGTCACCTTTGGCGAAAAGGCGGTGGATTCATTCTATCTCAGCGATCTGACCGGGCAGAAGATCATCGCGCCGGCGCGGCAGGCGGCGATCAAGCGCCGGTTGCTGGCGGACTTCGCCGCAGATTGACGGCGATCAAGAGCCGGAGGGTTTTCGGTTATCCCCGTGCTTGATTTTTGGTCCGGCAGCCCTGATATCGATCACGAATTCAGGTGGGGCTTATGAAACAATGAATGACGCCAACGCCGAACGCGAAGCGAAGCAGTCCGCGCAACAAGGCGAAGCCGCTCCGGCCGAGGCTGGCGACCGGGACGCCGCGGCCGTCATCGAGGCGCTGAACGCCGAAAATGGCCAGTTGAAGGATCGGGTGCTTCGTACTCTGGCGGAGATGGAGAATCTGCGTCGGCGGACCGAGCGCGAGGTTTCCGACGCCAAGGCTTACGGGGTGTCGAGCTTCGCCCGCGACATGCTGACCGTGGTCGACAACCTGTCGCGCGCGCTTGAGCACCTGCCGGCTGAGGCCCGCGCGAGCGCCGATCCTTCGCTGCGATCCTTGGTTGAAGGCGTCGAGCTGACCGCGCGCGATCTCGAGGCGGCGCTTGGCCGTCACGGGGTCAAGCGGCTCGATCCCAAAGGCCAGAAATTCGACCCGAATTTCCATCAGGCGATTTTCGAGGCGCCCGACGATACGCTTCCCGCGGGCGCCGTCTCCCAGGTGGTTCAGACCGGCTGGACGATTGGCGATCGGGTGCTGCGTCCGGCGATGGTCGGCGTCTCGAAGGGGGGGCCGAAAACAGCGCCGGCGTCCAGCGGGAAGTAGCAGTCATACGGCCCTGGTGACCCGCCGAAGCGTTAGATTGACCCTGCCGCCCTGAGGGATGAGCGTCGAGGAGCCGGCGATGATGCGGTCGACGCCGTGGAAGGCGAGACGGCCTTCTCCGGCGAGCGACATCGCGTCGCCGGAGGCGAGGCGGAAAGAGCGGGTCGGCGAGTTCCGCTCAAGGCCGCCGACGCGGAACACCGCGGTATCGCCGAGCGACAGCGAGACGACCGGGGCGGAGAGTTCGTCCTCGTCGCGGTCCTGGTGCAGGCCCATGCGCGCGCCGGGTCCATAGAAATTGATCAGGCACGCCTCCGGCGCCGGCGCTGCGGGCGCGATTACCGCGACGGCTTCCAGAAGCCGCGCCGGGATGGGCGGCCAGGGTCGGCCGGTTTCGGGGTGGGTCGACTGATAGCGATAACCGGCTTCGTCCGAAACCCAGCCGAGCGGGCCGCAGTTGCTCATCTCGACCGAGAAAGGCTTGCCGGTGCGCGGCATGCGCGGGCGAAACAGCGGCGCTGCGCCGAGGATCGAGAGAACCTCCTCCCGCAGCGCCTCCTGGGCGGCGCGGTCGAGAAAGCCAGGGAAATGGTCGATCCCCGGAGCGATGGCGAAGCCCAGGCGCGGCATGATTCTCAATGGTTCCGATTGGCTTCCCTCGCCGCCGGGCGCGGCGTATAGGAGGCCGATTTCATCCCTTAAGCATCCCGCGCAATTGCGCGTTCATCGAGGCGATTTATGGCCGGTCATAGTCAGTTCAAGAACATCATGCACAAGAAGGGCAAGCAGGACGCGATCCGCTCCAAGCTGTTCTCGAAGCTCGCGCGCGAAATCACTGTCGCGGCCAAATTGGGCCTGCCGGACCCGGCGATGAACGCCCGCCTCAGAGCCGCCGTCATCGCCGCGAGGGCCGAGAACATGCCCAAGGACAACATCGAGCGGGCGATCAAGAAGGCCTCAGGCGCAGACGGCGAGAACTACGACGAGGTTCGCTACGAGGGCTATGCGCCCGGCGGGGTGGCGGTCATCGTCGAAGCCTTGACCGACAATCGCAACCGCACCGCGGGCGAAGTGCGCTCTTCGTTCACCAAGGCCGGCGGTTCGCTCGCCGAGACCGGCGCGGTCTCGTTCATGTTCGACCGGGTCGGGCTCATCGTCTTCGACCGAAAGGCCGCCGACGATGAAGCGATGCTCGAGGCGGCGATCGAGGCCGGCGCCGACGACGTCGTGTCAGGCGCGGAGGAACACGAGGTGATCACCTCGGTCGAGGCCTTGCGCGAGGCGCAGAAGGCGCTCGAGGCCAGGTTCGGCGAGCCCGAGAAGGCGACCATCGTCTGGCGGCCGCAGACCACGATCGCCGTGGACGACGAAGCGGGCGAGAAGATCCTGCGGCTCATCGACGCGCTCGAGGACAACGACGACGTTCAGAACGTCACCGCCAACCTCGAGATTTCCGAGGCGCTCATGGCGAAGATGCAGGCCTGAGCGCTGCGGAGGTCGACCGGGGTCAGACCCAGCCGCAGCGACGGTAGCCCCATGGGGTCCACCAGCAGCGCCAGCCGCCGCCATAGCCCCAGCCCCAGCGCGGACCATACCCCCAGCGCGGGCCCCAGCCCCACCGATGCCAGCCGCCATGCCAACCCCAGCCGCGATGCCAGCCCCATCCATGATGCCAGCCGCCGTGCCAGCCCCAGTGGCGCCAGTACACGGGCTCGATCCCGGCCGCGGCGACCGGCGCCTCGAGCGCGGGCGAATTGAGGGTGAAGGCGTCGGACGGGCCGCTCGCGGCGGCAAGCATCGCGGCGCCGGCGAGGGCGGCGATCGCGCCGCCGGAGAGAATGCGCCAAGTCATTAGTTCCTCCTGGATCTCCAGCCGCCCGCGATCATGCTCTTTCCGCCTGAACTCGGCGTGAATGCCCGGCGGTCCGGGACGAACGCGGCGCCTTTGGCTAAACTCCCTCCATTCACCGGGGGTTCCTTCATGAACCGAGACATCGCCGGGCTTCTGTCCGAAGCTTGGCTACGAACCGTTCGGCGAACTCGACTATCCGCCGGACTTCAAGCGGGTCTTCCTCAAGAAGCGGCTCGCGGGCCCTTAAAGCATGATGTTTTTGAGTTCACGCTCAGATCGCCTCGGCGCGTCTCCTCCCCCTTGCGGGGGAGGAACAAGGAGAGGGGTCGCGCCGTCCGACGGACAATGGAGCCGCGGCGCAATTCGATAGTCTCCTTGGCCAGCGCGACCCCCCACCCACTGCCCGCCCCCACAAGAGGGGGCGGGTGCGTTAACGGCGCCGATTCTGAGGAAACGCATCATGCGCCAGCCATCGTGATAAGCGGGCCATGGCGATCGCAGGCGCAGAGTTGGCGCGGGACTAGATGTTTCAGTGGCTTGGGCGCCTTTTTCTGACAATTCGGCAGGTCCCGGAGGCGCGCGGCGCCGGGGGGCGCAACACTATCCAAGCCCCCCGCAACAAAAACAAAGGCGAGCGCAACAAAATCCAAGCCGAGCGCAACGAAAACAAAATCGGCCGCAACGAAATCAAAACGGAATATTTAATTCCATCAATTGGTTAACCTGATTCTCCGTCGCCCCTCACTTCCCCCGCCTCGCCGTCACCCCCATCAGCCCGCCGATCGTGTCGAGCGCGACCCTGAGCCGGTCGCTCACCACAGCATCCGCCCGCCACGGCGTCGCCAGCTCGGGGATGAAGCCGCGGCATTCCCGCACGCCCGCGCCCTCGATCACGATCCGGGTCACGATCGGCCAGGCGTGCGGGCCGACCTTTTCCTCGGCCTCGCGCAGCTTGTCGCGGGCGAACAGCGCCGTCTCGGATTGCGGCAGGCCGGAGCGCGGGCCGAACCCGGTCGAGCCGAAGCGGTCGGGCGCGACCGCGCGCAATTGGTCGAGCCGGGCGCGCTGATGGGTGCGGCGCAACAATTCGCCGACCAGCCAGCGGATGTCGTTGAGCTTCGGATCGTGCGGCGCCAGCACCCGGTTCGAGCGCATGGCGTCGAACGGATCGACGATCCGGCGCGTCCGGTCGGCTTCGCGGGTCGCCGCCTGGCCCGCCTCCCTGGCTCGGGCGAGCCGCTCGGGCGTCGCGTCGAGCCGTTCCTGGACGGCGTCCAAGAGTTCCTGCGGCGATTTGCGGGTCCGCCTGACCGGCTTCCGGGCGCCGCTCATTCCGCGAGCTCCGCGCACAGCGCCGCGGGCGACGTGCAGTAGGATTGCTCGAGGATCGGGGGGACCAATCTCGGAATGCCCCGCATGTTGACCTTGACGTCCGGCGGCGGCTCGCCGTGACCGCGGCGCAAGTCCATGAGGTGGCGGGCGCAGGCGCGCTTGGCCGCCGCCCGCTCGGTGTCGACTTTCGCCCGCCGACGGCGGATCCCGGACGCTGTCATCGATTTGCCCTTTCTGGACTGCGACGGCCCCAGCGACCGTCTCCTTTGTTCTTGTTTTGTTCATTATTTGGTAAAACAGAACCGTCTGTCAAGATTCTGTTTTTTTGAATTGCGGTTTTTCGGAAAAAGAGTTAATTCCGTGAGTCGGCAGGCCTTCCTGGGGCCAGGGCGCGGGCGGTAAGCACGCCGCTCAAGCCGTTACGTGGGGCACATAAAAGCTTGGAGTTTCAGCTTTGACCGTCGAATGGATCCGCGCCGGCCTCAAGAGGACCGGCAAAACACGCAGCGGCCTCGCCAAAGCGCTCGGCCGCTCTCCTTCCGCCGTAACCGATCTCCTGAACGGCCACCGCCGCCTGCGCGCCGACGAGATCGCGATCGTTTCGGATTATCTCGGCATCGAGCCGCCGCGACTTATCGGCGGCGGTCCGCCGCGGCCGCCCAAGGCGCCGCTGATCGGCTATGTCGGCGCCGGCGCGATCGCCCATTTCTACGCTGACGGTCAGGGGCCGTTCGACGAAGTCGACGCGCCGATCGACGCCAAGCCGGCGACCGTCGCAGTCCAGATCCGCGGCCATTCGCTCGGCGCGCTGTTCGACAACTGGCTGGTGTTCTACGACGATATCCGCAATCCGCCGGACGACAGCCTCGTCGGGCGCATGTGCGTCTGCGGCCTTGCCGACGGGCGGGTCTTGATCAAGGCCTTGAAGCACAGCCCGAACGCCGGCCTTTGGCACCTTCTCTCCAACACCGAGCCGCCGATCTACGACGTTGGCCTCGACTGGGCCGCGCCGGTGCGCGAAATGCGGCCGCGGTAACCGGCGCGCCGCGCTCGGGCGCTAACTGCATGTCTGCGACCCCTTCTGCGCTCGAGATCGCGCGCGCGCTGATCCGCTGTCGCTCGGTGACGCCGGAGGACGGCGGGGCGCTGCCGTATCTGCGCGATCTGCTGACTGCGGCTGGATTCGCAGCCGAGCTTGTCGCCTTCGAGACGCCCGGGACGGCCGCGGTCTTGAACCTCCACGCGCGGTTCGGGACCGGCCGGCCGAATTTCGTCTTCGCCGGCCACACCGACGTCGTCCCGCCCGGCGATGTCGCGCGCTGGCGGTTCGATCCGTTCGCAGCCGAGATCGCCGACGGCCAGCTCTGGGGCCGCGGCGCCTGCGACATGAAGGGCGGCGTCGCCGCCGCGGCGGCCGCGGCGTTGCGCTTCATCGCCAAGCGACCGCTTCCGGGCTCGATCAGCTTCCTCATCACCGGCGACGAGGAAGGCCCGGCAATCAACGGCACGGTCAAGCTTCTCGACTGGGCGCGGGCCAAGGGCGAGCTTTTCGATCATTGCATCGTCGGCGAGCCGACATGCATGAGCGTGCTCGGCGACACGATCAAGCACGGCCGGCGCGGCTCGCTCAACGGACGGCTCACGATCCACGGTCGGCAGGGCCACGTCGCCTATCCGCAGATCGCAGAAAATCCGATCCGGGCGCTTGCGCCGTTGCTGACGGGGCTGCTCGCGCCGCCGCTCGATCAGGGAAACGCCGACTTCGAACCGTCGAACCTCGAGATCACCAGCGTCGACGTCGGCAACGCGGCCCACAATGTCATTCCGGGCGAGGTCCGGTTGGCCTTCAACGTCCGGTTCAACAATCGATGGACGCCCGAATCGCTCGCCGCCGAAATTGCGCGGCGGGTCGCGGCGGCGGCTCAAGGCGCCCGCACGACGCTCGCCTTCGAGCCGACCAACGCGGTCGCGTTTCTCACCCAACCCGGCGCCTTCACCGATCTCGTCGCCTCCGCGGTCGAGGACGTCACGGGACGCAGGCCGGCCCTCTCGACGGGCGGGGGCACATCCGACGCGCGCTTCATCAAGAACGCCTGTCCCGTCGTCGAGCTCGGGCTTGTCAACGCCACCATCCATGGCGTCGACGAGCGGGTCGCGCTCGACGATCTCGAGGCGCTGTCGCTGATCTACGAGCGGGCGCTCGAGCGCTATTTCGCGACGTTCGCCGGCTTAGTCCTCCCCGCGAACGCGGGGGAGGAGACCGCCCGAGGGGCGGTGGAGGGCGGATGGGGGTTCCGACGGCTGGCCGCTCCTATCCTCCCTCGCGAAGCGGGGGAGGGGGACCGCCCGCAGGGCGGTGGTGGGGGAAGGATCAATGCGAGCGCCGCCGGAAACTGTCGCCAATGCCCGTCGCCTTCGCCGTGCGCTCTCGCCGCCCGAAGCGCGGCTGTGGGTCAGGTTGCGCCAGCGCGCACCAGGACTGCCGATATTTCGTCGCCAGCATCCAATCGGACCTTACGTGCTCGACTTTTTCTGTTCGGCGGCGCGACTTGCGATCGAAATCGACGGCATGAGCCACGACGTCGAAAACCGCCCCGAGCGCGATCGGCGTCGCGACGCGTGGCTCGAGGCGCGGGGCGTGACCGTGATGCGGGTCCCGCTGGCGATCTCGAGGCGCTGTCGCTGATCTACGAGCGGGCGCTCGAGCGCTATTTCGCGACGTTCGCGGCTTGATCGTTGGCGCCCGCCCGATTCTCGGGGGAGGAATCCAGGGGCGCTTCTATCCTCCCCCATGCAATGGGGGAGGGGGACCGCCCGTAGGGCGGTGGTGGGGGCTGTCGACGCCGATGAGCGCCGCGGCCATTCGCACAATGGCTTCCGCCGTTTCGTCAAGCGCGCGCATGACGTCGCCGGCGGCGATGCGCATCACTGTCACTCCTCGCGCTTCAAGCCACGCGTCGCGGCGTATGTCGCGCTCGGGCCGGTCGCCGAGGTCGTGGCTCATGCCGTCGATCTCGATCGCCAGCCGCGCCCTTGTGCAGTAGAAATCGAGCACATAAGGGCCAATCGGATGCTGACGGCGAAATACCGGCAATCCAGGCGCACGCTGACGCAACCGGTTCCAGAGTCGCGCTTCTGGCGGCGAGAGCGCTCGCCGAAAGCGTCGGGCGTTAGCGATCGTTTCCGGCGACGCTCGCATCGGATGACTAACCCCCTCCACCGCGCTTTCGCGCGGTCCCCCTCCCCCGTTTCTCGGGGGAGGACAGCGCCTCCGCGCTCTCAGCGATGCTTGGCCTTCGCAATCAATGGCGTCAATCCGCTTTGCGCGCTCTGCTTCTCAGGCGCCGGCATAGTCGACCCTCGCGAGGTAGAGGCCGAAGGCTGGGGCCACCGGGCCGCAGCGGCTGCGGTCGGCGGCTTCGAGCGCGGCCTTGAGGTCGAGGGCGCTCGAGCGGGCCGCCCCGACCTCGACCAGCGAGCCGACCATCGAGCGCACCTGCCGGTGCAGGAACGACAGCGCGCTCGCTTCGATCACGAACGTCGTCGCCGTTGCGCCTGACGTCGAGGCGGTCGAGGGTGCGGATCGGCGATTTCGCCTGGCATTGCGCGTCGCGAAAAGTGGAGAAATCATGCCGGCCGACGAGGGCCTGGGCGGCCTCGTGCATCGCCCCGGCGTCGAGCGGAGGCTTCACCCGCCAGGCGCGGCCGCGGTCGAGCGCGAGCGGCGCGCGGCGGTTGACGATGCGGTAAAAATAATGGCGGGCGCTGGCGCTGCGCCTGGCGTCGAAACCGGGATCGGCGGCCTCGGACTTGAGAACCGCGACCGGATGGGGATGAAGCAGCGCGTTCAGCCCCTCGCCGAGACGGAATGGATCCCATGCGCGCTCAAGGTCGACATGCGCGACCTGGCCCAGCGCATGCACGCCGGCGTCGGTGCGCCCGGCGCCATGGGCGGTCGCGCGCTCGCCCGTCATGGCGAAAAGCGCGTCCTCCAGCGCCTCCTGGACCGAAAGGCCATTCTCCTGGCGCTGCCAGCCGACGAACGGCGCGCCGTCATATTCGAGGGTGAGCTTGAAACGCGGCATCGGCGCTCAATACGCGCCGGGTCGCCCCGCTGGAAGGCCCTCGTCCAGCCCTTCGGGTCCGTTCTCGCAAGCAGAAGAGAGTTTGGCGAAGGATGCACCGCGCCAAGATTTAGAAAAGGCTGAGCTGGGCGCCGGCGTCGCTCGCTTCACGGGCCGGCTTCCGAAGAGGTCGGTGCGTAGCGCCCGCGATGTCTCGCGATAGCCGAGGCGGCGCGCGGCCATCTCGAACCGGCGCCCGATCATCCAGGCGTAAGGGCCCGAGCCCGCCATGCGCCGGCCCCATTGGGCTTCGTAGTCCTTGCCCTCGCGCATCGACTGCATGAGCGAGACCGCGCGCTTGAGCCGATCGGGATAGTGGACCTGCAGCCATTCGCGGAACATGTCGCGCAATTCGCCCGGCAGCCTAAGCACGACGTAGCTCCCCTCGCGCGCGCCGGCGGAATAAGCGCGGGTCAGGATCGTCTCGAGCTCCTCGTCGTTGATCGCCGGAATGACCGGCGCGGCCATCACGCCCTGCCGGAACGCCGGCGTCGTTGAGCGCCTCGATCGCCTCGAGTCGCTTCTGCGGCGTCGGCGCGCGCGGCTCCATCTCACGCGCCAGCACCCGATCGAGGGTTGTCACGGAAACGAACACCTTGACCAGGCCGTCGCGGGCCATCGGCGCGAGCAGATCGAGGTCGCGCAGGATCAGGTTCGACTTGGTGACGATGGTGAGCGGGTGGCGGGCGCGCTTCAGCACCTCGATCAGCGACCGCGTAATGCGGTATTGGCGCTCGATCGGCTGATAGGGGTCGGTGTTGGCGCCGAAGGCGATCGGCGCCGGCTTGTACTTGGGCGAGGCCAGCTCCCGCTCGAGAAGCTCGGCCGCGCCCTCTTTGGCGAACAGCCTGGTTTCGAAATCGAGCCCCGCCGACAGGCCCATATAGGCGTGGGTCGGCCTTGCGTAGCAATAGAAGCAGCCGTGCTCGCAGCCGCGGTACGGGTTGATCGAGCGGTCGAACGGGATGTCGGGCGATTCGTTGCGGGTGATGATCGCCTTGGGCTTCTCCCAGGTCACTTCGGTCGCGAGCGGCTCGGGCGCTTCGTCCTGCGTCCAGCCGTCGTCGAACGTCTCGCGCTGCTCGATCTCGAACCGGCCAGACGTATTGGTCGCCGCGCCTCGCCCGCGCCTGAGCTCGGCGGGCAGGATGCGCTCGGCTATCGCCTCGGGGCGGTGGCGCGGGTCAGGGGCGGAGGCTCGGATCGGGGTCGGGTTCATGGCGATGGATCATAATGGCGAGGTGGGAACAAATCATGAACATGCACATAACCTCGCATCATCTCCAGGTCAAGGCCAGGCCGGAAGCGATCGTCCGCGCTCGGGGCGGAGATAAATTGACGAAGGGCGCGGTCAAAAGCGCCCGCCTCGCGCTAAAGCGCCTGACGCGGCGCGGCGCCGATCAATTCGAGAAGGTGTTGCAGGACTTGATGTCGCCGCTCTTCAGGCCCGCGGTCAGCCATTGCTGGCGCTGCGCCGCCGAGCCGTGGGTGAAGCTGTCGGGCACGGCGTAGCCGCGCGCAGCGGTCTGCAGCCGGTCGTCGCCGATCGCGGACGCTGTCGCCATCGCCTTCTCGATGTCGCCAGGCTGAAGAATCTGCCACTTCTCGTTGGCATGGTTGGCCCAGACGCCGGCAAGGCAGTCGGCCTGCAATTCGACCCTGACCGAAAGCGCGTTAGCCTGAGTCTGGCTCACCTGCTGCTTCATGTTGTCGACCTTATCGAGAATGCCGAGCTCGTCCTGGACGTGATGGCCAATCTCGTGCGCGACGACATAGGCGTAGGCGAAGTCGCCGCCGCCGCCGTATTTGGTCTTCATGTCGCGGAAGAAGGCGGTGTCGAGATAGACCTTCTTGTCGATCGGGCAGTAGAACGGCCCCATCGCCGAGCGCGCGCCGCCGCATCCCGACCGGGTGGCGCCGTCATAGATGACGAGCGTCGCTGGTTCGTATTTCACCCCGGTTTGCGCCGGCAGCACCTCCGCCCAGACGCCCTCGGTGCCGCCGACGACCTTGGCGAGAAAGACGCGCGCCGGGTCGTTCGGATCGACGGGGGCGCTCTGCGGCGGCGGGCCGCTATTTTTGCCGACGCCCATCATTTCCGCGCCGCTCATCAGCACCTGGGGCGAGATGCCGGTGAAATAGCTGATGGCGAAAATGACGACGATCGCGCCGATGCCGAGCCCGCCGGCTCCCATCCCCCCGCCGCCGCCTCCGCCCTGGCCGCGGCGATCCTCGATGTTCGAGGACTGCGGCATGTTTTCGTATTCCATGTCCAACTCCGGGCGGTTCGAACGCCGGTTAATGTTCTGGTCACCCTAGCAGAACCCTCGCCCGCTGAGTAGCGCTGCGGCATGGAGAGCGCGCAAAGCCTTTGTTGAGGCATTTGCGGAACGGTCAACCTTCATGGACAAGGACCGCGCCGCCATGCCGCCGACTTATTCCCTCGTCGTGCCGATCTTCAACGAGGAGGCGGTCGTGCCGATTCTGCTCAAGCGCCTCGACGCTCTCCTGGACTCGCTCGACGCGCCCGGCGAGGTGATTGTCGTCGACGACGGATCGAGCGACACGAGCGCGATCGTGATCGAGGGCAAGGCGCGGACCGACCGTCGCTATCGGCTCGTCAAGCTCTCGCGCAATTTCGGCCATCAGGTCGCGATCACCGCCGGACTCGATCGCGCTGCCGGCCGCGCGGTCGTCGTCATGGACGCCGATCTCCAGGATCCGCCCGAAATCGTCCACGCGATGATCGCAAAATGGAAGGAGGGCTACGACGTCGTTTCCGCAGAGCGCGCGCTACGGCGCGGCGAAAGCCGGTTCAAGCGGATGACCGCCGATCTCTTCTATCGCCTCATCGGCGCGCTCTCGGAAACCCCAATAGCCCGCAACGCCGGCGACTTCCGCCTGATCGACCGCAAGGCGCTCGAACTCTTTCCGCGCCATGCCCGAGCGCGACCGGTTCGTGCGCGGCATGTTCGCCTGGATCGGGTTCCGCCAGGGAACGGTGAGTTTCGACCGCCCGCCACGCGCCGCGGGGATCAGCAAATATCCGCTGCGCCGGATGGTCGCTCTCGCCACGAACGGACTCATTTCGTTCTCCGACGCGCCGCTTCGTGTGGCGTTGTGGGGCGGCGCGGCGGTTTCCGCGCTCGCGCTTCTCTACGGGCTCGTCGTGATCGGGCGGTGGGCGCTCGGCGACCCAAGCCTTGCGCGCGGCTGGAGCTCGACCGTTGTCGTCATCGCCGGTCTCGGCGGCGCGAACATGCTAATGACGGGCGTCATCGGGCTTTACGTCGGCCGCATTCATGCCGAGGTTAAGCGGAGGCCGCTCTACATCGTCGAGCGCGCGGTCGGCTTCGACGCGCCGGAGAGCGTGCGCCGTCCGAGGCAGACTAGTGAATCTGCGTCGCCGCATCCTGGCCGCGGGCGAGCTCGATCGTCGTGATCGCGACCAGCATCTCGGCCCGCGACTTGAGGTCCTTGGCCTCGAGCAGCGCCTGCTTTTCCTTCGGGCCGCAGGGGCTCATCATTGAGAGCCCATTGACCAGGGCCTCGTTCGACGCCTTCTTGATGTCGCTCCACACGACCTTGATCTCGTTGACCTCGGCGAACCGCTTGAGCGTCTCGAGCAGGTCCACGCGATCGACCGCAGATTCCCCGGCGCCCTCAAGAAAGTCCTCGGCGAACGGCGAATAATCGGCAACCGCGACCCGATAGGGGCCTTGGCTCGGCCCTTCGGCCGCCATGCGGAACCGCGCGACGCCCATGAGGGTGAGGAAACAGCGGCCGTCGCCGATTTCGGCATACTGGACGATGCGCCCGGCACAGCCCAGCGGGTAAAGCTCCGGCGCCGGGTCGGCGGTTTCTTCGACCGAGGGCTGGATGACGCCAATGAGCCGTTCGCCGGTCAGCGCATCGTCCAGCATCTCGAGATAGCGGGGCTCGAACACGGTGAGCTGGATTGGCCGCCGCGGCAGCAACAAGGCGCCCGCCAGTGGAAACAGCGGAATCGTCGCCGGCATCTCGGCGGGTCCGGCGAAGGTGCGGTTGAGCTTCATGGCCCTCGTCTCAACTTTCGGGCGGCGGCTCGCCTCAAAACCAGATCGCCGACAGCTTGCGCCGGGCCGCGACCGATTCGGGGTCCATCAGACCCCAGGCTTCGAAGAGCTGCAACAATTGTTTGCGCGCCGCTTGATCATTCCAACCGCGATCGCGCCGGATGAGTTCCAGCAACTGATCGGCGGCGCCCGCCCGGTCGCCCTTCGCCGAAAGTGCGACCGCGAGATCGAACCGCGCCTGGTGATCGTCCGGGTTGGCGGCGACCGCCTGTTCGAGCGGCTTAAGCTCGCCGACGCTCGAGGCCTGTTCGGCAAGGCGCAGCGCGGCGACCGCGGCGGCGACCGCGGGATCCTGATCCTTGCCCACAGGGGCTTGGGGGGCCGTCTCCAGTAACGCCTTCGCCTCGGTGAGCCGCCCGGCGGCGACGTGAAGCTTGGCCAGGCCTCCGATCGCCTTGGCGTCGGCAGGATCCTCGGCCAGAACCTCGGAATAGAGCGCCGCAGCGCCGTCGGCGTCACCCTTGGCGGCCAGTTCATCCGCCTCGGCGACCAGCGCGGCGGAACCGCCTTCGAGCGGGCCTACGAGCCTCTCGATGAAACCGCGGATCTGGCTTTCCGGCAGCGCGCCAACAAAACCGTCGACCGGCTGGCCTTTGTCAAAGGCGATCACGGCGGGAATCGACTGGATGCCGAGTTGGCCGGCGATCTGGGGGTGCTCGTCGATGTTCATCTTGACCAGCGCGACCTTGCCGCCCGCATCGGCGACCGCCTTCTCCAGCGCCGGCGCAAGTTGCTTGCAGGGGCCGCACCAAGGCGCCCAGAAATCGACCAGCACCGGCTGGCGCGTCGACGCAGTCAACACGTCGGCGCGGAACGAAGCGGTCGTCACCTCCTTGACCGCCGAGGGCGCCTGGGTTTGAGGCGCGACCGCGCCGCTGACGTTCGCCATTCCATTCCTCTCCAGCCCGGGGCGCGAGCAAAGCCCGCGCAATGCCACATTTCTCGCCCTAGATGGAGCGCCTGCGCTTTTTATTCAACTGGCGGTCCATCGTGCCCGAGCGCCACAACCAGCGGCTCATGCCCGGTCGCGCGAAGGAATTTGAGGAGGTCGGCGCTCGCGAGGCCCGTGGTGCGGGTATTGACCAGGGGATGAAAGTTGAGGCGTTCATGGCGCATCATCGCTTCGTCCAGGACGACGCGAACCCTGCCGCCCCGGTCGTTGATGGCGCCGAACGGCGTCACCGCGCCCGGCCGGACGCCCCACACCTTTTCCAGCAAATCGGCCGAGCCGAAGGAGACGCGTCCCTGGGCGCCGATTTTCTCATGCACGCGCTTGAGATCGACGGCGGCTTCCTCGCCCAGGACCAGCAGGAACAACCGGTCCTTCTTGTCCTTGACGAACAGGTTCTTGGTGTGTCCGCCCGGGATGTCGCCGCGCAGGGCGCGTGAATCCTCGACCGTGTGCAGGGCGGGGTGGTCGACGGTTTCCGACGCTATCGAGAGCGAGCCAAGATAGGCGATGAGGTCTTCGGGCGAGGTCAGCATGGGGCGAGGCGGGGGGTTGACGGCGGCTTGGTAGCCGCTCCCGTCGCGCCCGGCAAGACGGGCCAGACGACACGGGCGCCGCCCGAGCCCCAAGAAAACTATGGCGCCGCAGCGCGAAATCTGTATAAGCGCGCATCCCGCGGCTATTCGAAGCGCGCGGGAAGCAGCGTCGCGACCGACCTGGACGACATCCCGGTTCGGCCGCTCTTGGAATGACCAGGCTGGTTCTCTCCGGCCGCAGATTTAGGAAAAATCCGATGTCGATCAGCGCCGAGCGCAAGAGCGCGCTCATTAATCAATACGCTTTGAAAGTCGGCGACACCGGGTCGCCCGAGGTGCAGGTTGCGATTCTCACCGAACGGATCGCCAACCTGACCGGTCACTTCAAGACCCACGTCAAGGACAACCATTCCCGCCGCGGCCTGCTCAAGATGGTGTCGCAGCGGCGAACGCTGCTCGATTACGTCAAGAAGCAGGACGAACAACGCTATAAGACCCTCATCGAGCGTCTGGGCATCCGCCGCTGAAGGCGACCCCGACGCGAACGGGGCGCCATAATTCGTGCGTCTCGACCTCAAGAATCGGACGGCGGCGTCGGCCGACGTCCGCAAACCCAATGCGCGAGCCTGGCGTCATGGCAGGATCGCGAGGGGCTGGCGCTTGTCCAGCCTCTCGCCGTCTTGCCGATGACGAGCCCGATATCCGGGCGGCATGGGCCTCAGGCTTTCGCATCCTCAACTCAGCAGGATGATGAAAGATGTTTAACATTGAACGCGAAGAATTCGATTGGTGCGGGCGCAGGCTCGTGCTCGAGACCGGGCGCCTCGCCCGTCAGGCCGACGGTGCGGTGTTCGCCACCTGGGGCGAAACGACTGTGCTCGCCACGGTCGTCGCCGCCAAGGAGGCGAAGGCTGGCCAGGACTTTTTTCCCTTGACCGTCCACTACCAGGAGAAGGCGTTCGCCGCCGGCCGCATTCCCGGGGGCTATCTCAAGCGCGAGGGCCGTCCCTCAGACCGCGAAACGCTGACCTCCCGCCTCATCGATCGGCCGATTCGCCCCCTGTTTCCGGAGGACTTCCGCTGCGACACTCAGGTGATCGCTACGGTCTTTTCCTATGACCTCGAGACCCACTCTGACATTCTGGCGATGATCGCCTCCTCTGCCGCGCTCACCCTTTCCGGCGTGCCGTTCATGGGTCCGATCGGGGCGGCGCGGGTCGGCGTCATCAAGGGCGAGATCAGGGTCAACCCGACCGTCGAGGAGATGAAGGACTCGTCGCTCGATCTGGTCGTCGCCGGCACCGCCGACGCGGTGCTGATGGTCGAGTCGGAAGCCCAGGAGCTGTCCGAGGACGTGATGCTGAAAGCGGTGATGGCGGGCCACGCCGGTTTCCAGCCGGTCATCCAGGCGATCATTCGCCTCGCCGAAAAGGCCGCCAAGGAGCCTCGCGAGCTCAGCGCGCAAGATCGTTCGGCGGTCGAAAAGGCGGTCTTGGAGGTCGGTGAGGCCGATCTGCGCGCCGCCTACGCGCTCACCCAGAAGCAGGAGCGCTACGCTGCCGTCGACGCCGTCAAGGCCAAGGTGATGGCGGCGCTGGCGCCGCAGGGCGCCGAGCCCAAATTCCCGCCCGAGGCGATCGCCGAGGCGTTCCACAACGCCCAGGCCAAGGTCGTGCGCTGGAACATCCTCGATCAGAAGCGCCGCATCGACGGCCGCGACCTGACCACCGTTCGGCCAATCCTGGCGCAGGTCGGAGTGCTTCCCCGCACCCACGGCTCGGCCTTGTTCACCCGCGGCGAAACTCAGGCGCTCGTGGTCGCGACGCTGGGCACCGGCGAGGACGAGCAATATGTCAACTCCCTCGACGGCACCTACAAGGAGCGCTTCCTGCTCCACTACAACTTCCCGCCTTATTCGGTCGGCGAGACTGGTCGCATGGGCTCGCCTGGCCGGCGAGAGATCGGCCACGGCAAGCTCGCCTGGCGGGCGATCCGCCCGATGCTTCCGACCGCGGCCGAATTCCCCTACACGATCCGCGTCGTCTCCGAGATCACCGAGTCCAATGGATCGTCGTCGATGGCCACGGTTTGCGGCTCGTCGCTGGCGCTGATGGACGCCGGCGTGCCGCTGAAGCGTCCGATCGCCGGCATCGCGATGGGTCTCATCCTTGAAGGCTCGCGCTACGCAGTGCTCTCCGACATTCTCGGCGACGAGGATCATCTCGGCGACATGGACTTCAAGGTCGCCGGCACCAGCGAAGGGGTCACCTCGCTGCAGATGGACATCAAGATCGCCGGCATCACCGAGGAGATCATGGCCCATGCCCTCGCCCAGGCGCGCGACGGCCGCCTGCATATTTTGGGCGAGATGAGCAAGGCAATTACGGGAGCGCGCGCCGAGCTTGGCGAATTCGCGCCGCGCATCGAGACCATGAAGATCCCGACCGACAAGATCCGTGAGGTCATCGGCACGGGCGGCAAGGTGATCCGCGAGATCGTTGAAAAGACCGGGGCCAAGATCAACATCGAGGACGACGGCACGGTGAAAATCGCCTCAAGCGACGGCGCGAAGATCAAGGCCGCCGTCAACTGGATCAAGTCGATCGCCTCGGAGCCGGAGGTCGGCCAGATCTACGACGGCACGGTGGTCAAGACGGTCGAGTTCGGGGCCTTCGTCAATTTCTTCGGGTCGAAGGACGGCCTCGTCCACATTTCGCAGCTCGCCAAGACGCGGGTCAACAAGACGACCGACGTCGTGAAGGAAGGCGACCGGGTCAAGGTCAAAGTCATGGGCCACGACGATCGCGGCAAGGTCAAGCTGTCGATGCGCGTCGTCGACCAGCAGACCGGCGCCGATCTCGAAAAGGCGCCCGTTGCGGAGCCGGCCGCGACCGCCGAATAGCCGCTCGAGCTTTCGAACCAGCGAGGAGCAGCGCCGATGTGGCGCCGCTCTTTGCGGCGAGAGCGCGATGCTTGAGGGCGTTAACGAAACTCGAGCAAATTTAGAAGCTGTAACCGCTCGTTAACGGGCCGGAAAGGCCGAATGCGCTATGGGGTCTGCACCCTATCACACGGACTGACCTCATGTACGTGAGCTTTTCCAGCGGCCTCGACGACGGCCGGCCGCTTACCGCGATTGGTCGCATCAGGGCGGCGACGCGATGGCGCGCCGCGGGCGATCCGGGCGCCGAAGCCGATCGTCGGGCGGCGATCGAGGCCCTGACCCGCGAAGCCGAGGAATATGGCGCCGACGCGGTCGTTGAAGTGCGGTTCGAGGTTGACGGAGTCAAAGGTCCAGACGTCGAAGGCGTCGATCTTCAGCGAGTGACCGCGACCGGCCTTGCGGTGCGATTTCGCGCAAGCCGCTTAGCCCGATTTGGCGTTGCTGTCGTTTTGTCGAGGCGATATTTTCGGGCGCTTACGACTCCGTTTCGCTACGTGCTCATCCGCCACAATGCGTCCAGTTGGTTTGCCATCATTCTGACGGATCGGAGACGTCGCCGAGTTTGCTGACCGCGACGTTGACAGACATACTTTGGTAGTCCTCCGCCTTGCCGTACCACGATCCTTCGAGGGGAACTGCTTGGCCCGGATAGCGCGCAATCGCGACAGGGATCAGATCGTAGCCGGCAGCGATGCGATTGGTCGGGTCGTAATGTGTCCAGCCGGCGCCAGGTAAGAACACCTGCACCCAAGCGTGAGTCGCCCCCGAGCCGATCATGCCGGCCGGACCGCCATCGAGTGCGGCGTCGTAAATGTAGCCGCTGACAAAACGCGCAGCGAAGCCCAGCCGGCGCAATGTCTCGATCATAAGCCAAGCATAGTCTCGGCAGGTGCCTGACTTCGTGCGCAGGGTTTCTCCCGGCGCCTGAGTACCCTCCGTATCCCTCGCTTTGTAGCTGAACGCGTCATGGAACGTATCCAACATCCGACTCAAAAGATCCGTAGTTCTATCCTGATTGTTGGCGATGAAGCTCTTGGCCCACGCGGCAACACTCGAATCGTTGTCGTCGGCATGGGGGCGCATGAAAACGACAAGGTCGGTCCATTCGTCAGGGGTGTATTGAACTGGCACTTCCTCGGCACGAGGTTCTAGCGGAAACTCGCCAATACCTTTGGCGCCGAAATGCATCCCTCGAAACTGCAAGGTGAAGGTCAGCTCGTCTCCAGGCTCCGTCAATTCTATTATCGTGATGTTGTTTGCCAGAGCATCGCTTACCCACCGAATTTTGGAGGGAATATTGGTTTTCGCGGCCCAGCCGAGCAAGCGTCCGCGCATTGCGGGCCTCGGCAGGAACATCGCGCGGTGCACCCCGAAAGTGACGGGACTGGCATATCTGTAGGTCGTTGTGTGACGAACTTCGAAATGAACCGCCATGATGCGCCTCACTCAGGTCCGCCGCGCGTCCGAATGACATCCCGATTCTGCGTTGACTTACGTCAACTTCGATCCTGGGCACGCGCACCCAGTCATCGTGAATCCGGCCAAACGAGGCCGCTTGGCGAGCCTTTGGCAAACGGCGCCAAAAAGCGAACCACCGGCCTCTCGCTTCACTCGGCGGCGTGACGCACAGACGGCCGCGCCGCCTCGCGGCGTCGAAAGTCCGCTTCACGCTCGGCGATGTAGTCGCGGGTCAGCGGAACCCCTTCCTGACGCTTGGCGAGCTGAAGCTGGAACACCATGTTGCCGTCGACCCGGAACGACGTCTCCGAACCCGCCAGATAGAACTCCCACATCCGGCAGAAACGCTCATCATAGAGTTTCGCCGCCTCTTCCCGCCTCGCCATGAAGCGCTCGCGCCAGGCGCGAAGCGTGTCGGCGTAGTGCAGCCGCAGAATTTCGATGTCGGTGACGTACAAGCCAGCGCGCTCGACAGCCGGCAGCACTTCGGAAAGGCTTGGAATGTAGCCGCCCGGGAAGATGTATTTCCGGATCCAGGGATTCGTGGCGCCGGGAACGGAGTTGCGCCCGATCGAGTGAAGCAGCATCACTCCGTCATCTTTGAGCTGCCGCCGCACGGTGGCGAAAAATTCGTCGTACCGGCCAACGCCGACGTGCTCGAACATGCCGACCGAGACGATGCGGTCGAAGGTCTCGTCAACGTCTCGATAGTCCTGGAGCCGGAATTCAACCCGATCGGCCAGCCCTGCGGCGTCGGCGCGGTTCTTCGCCACCGCGAACTGCTCCTCGGACAGTGTGACGCCGGTAACCTTGGCTCCCGCGACGCCTGCGAGATAGAGCGCCATGCCGCCAAAGCCGCAGCCGATGTCCAGCGCCGTCGCGCCGTCCCTCGGCAGAAGTTTGGCGGCGATGTGGCGCTTCTTCGCCGTCTGCGCGTCGTCGAGCGATTGGCCGGGATATTCGAAATAGGCGCAACTGTACTGGCGGTCCGAATCGAGGAAGAGATCGTAGAGGCGCGCGTCGAGGTCATAGTGGCTGGCGATGTTGCGCCTGGCGCGCCTCCGATCGTTGCGCTGGTGCAGGCCGCGAAAGGCGAAGCGAGTCTCATGCAGCGCCTGTACCCATGGCAGGCCTCGCATATCCTGCAGGTTGCGCGCGCCGAGGTCGAGCACGCTGTAAAGGTCGCCTCGGGTGACGAACAATCGTCCGTCCATGTAGAGCTCGCCGAGCGCCAGCGCCGGATTGACCATCAGCCGCCATTCTGCGCGGCGATCCGTGACCTTCACGCCAAGGAGCGGGCCCTCACCGTCGCCGAACGTCTCAGTAATGCCGTCGGCGCATGCCACTTCGAGGCGACCCTTGCGAACCAGGCGCCGCAAATATGCTCTGAAATCCGAACTCATAACCCACTCGCCATCCCGTTGGCCGGGCTCGGCGGTCCCGGCCGCGCCGGCTGTCCCCATCCGGTCACTGCGGCAGGTTACGGAAAGTTCGGAGGCGATTTCAAGTGCGAATATGGACCGTGGGGGGTTCCGGCGGCCTAAATGCTTAACCGGGACGTCTTGCTTTGGCCCCATTCGTGCGAACAAGTCCCTCCGTTCCCCTTTCACCCGATATGCGATAGACGACGATCCGAGCGGTCAAGGATTCCCCATTCGTGCGCTATGTTTCGACGCGCGGCGCGGCGCCCACCCTCGGCTTCGCAGACGCGCTGCTCGCGGGTCTCGCCCGGGACGGCGGCCTCTACGTGCCGCTTTCGTTGCCCCAGTGGCGGCCGGACGCCATCCGGTCGCTGAGAGGACTGTCGTACGCGGAAGCGGCCGTGCGGGTTATGACGCCCTTCATCGGTGAGGACTTCGGGTCAGCCGAAGTCGAGGCGATGACCGTCGCGGCATATACTGGCTTTCGGCACGCGGCGACCGCCCCGATCGCGCAGATCGATGACAATTTGTTCGCGCTCGAGCTTTTCCACGGACCGACCCTGGCGTTTAAGGACTTCGCCATGCAGTGGCTGGGCCAGGCGATGAATCTGGTGCTGCGGCAGCGCGGCGCGCGGGCGACAATCATTGGCGCGACGTCCGGCGATACGGGAGCGGCCGCAATCGAGGCTTTCGCCGACCAGTCCCAGGTTGAGGTCTTCATCCTCTTTCCGCGGGGACGGGTGTCCGACGTGCAGCGCCGACAGATGACGACGGTCGGCAAGCCCAACGTCCATGCGTTGGCGATCGAGGGCGCTTTCGACGACTGTCAGCGTATCGTCAAGGAGCTGTTCGGCGATCTCGCCTTCCGCGACGAAATGCGCCTGTCGGGCGTCAATTCCATCAACTGGGCCCGCATCTTGGCGCAGATCGTTTACTATTTCGTCGGCGCGGTCGCTCTTGGCGCTCCGGAGCGGGCGATATCCTTCGCCGTTCCCACCGGAAATTTCGGCGACGTTCTGGCCGGCTACTACGCGAAACGAATGGGGCTGCCGATTGATCGCCTCATCATCGCCACCAATGAAAACGACATTCTGGCTCGCGCGCTAGCAACCGGGCTTTATGCCCCCAAGGGCGTCAGGGCGACGCAATCGCCGTCGATGGACATCCAGGTGTCGTCTAATTTCGAGCGCCTTCTGTTCGAGGCCTCCGGCCGCGATCCGGAGGTGGTGGTCGCACGGATGAGCGAGCTCGCAAGCGCCGGCGCGTTCTCAATCCCCTCAGGCGCGCTTGAGCGCATTTGCGCCGATTTCGATGCTTTTCGCGTCGACGAGACCGCCTGCGCGGAGGAGATGCGCCGGGTCTATCGCCAGAGCGGGATGATCATCGATCCCCATAGCGCGGTCGGCGTGAATGCCGCTCGCAAGGCGCTTGCCGCGGCGCCGGCGACACCGGTGATCGCCCTCGGTACGGCGCACCCGGCCAAGTTTCCCGACGCCGTTGAGCGCGCGACCGGCGTCAGGCCGCCGCTGCCGGCGCGCCTTTCCGATTTAATGGAGCGCAGGGAAACGATCGTCGCGCTGCCTAACGACCACCGGGCTGTGGCCGACTACGTCCGGCAGACTGCGCGGGCTGCGGCGTGAGCGTACGAACGACCAGCCTTCCCTCGGGACTCGCCGTCGTCACCGAGACGTCCCGCCATTTGAAGACCGCGGCGATCGGCGTCTTCGTCGCCGCGGGCTCGCGGTTCGAGCGCGCCGGCGAGCACGGGTTGTCGCATTTCATCGAGCACATGGCGTTCAAGGGCACGCGGCGGCGGAGCGCCCGCGACATCGCCGAGGCGATCGAGAACGTCGGCGGGGACCTCAACGCGGAGACCGGAGTCGAGCGGACCAGCTATTTCGCCCGCGTTCTCGGGATCGACGCCGGTCTGGCGCTCGACGTTATCGGCGATATTCTCACCGAAAGCGCGTATGACGCCGACGAGCTCGAGCGGGAAAAGAATGTCATCATTCAGGAGATCAGCGCAGTCGAGGATACGCCCGACGATTGGGTGTTCGATCTCCTCACGACGACCGCCTGGCCGGAGCAACCGATCGGGCGTCCGATCCTCGGAACGCGTGAGGGAGTGGGCGGCTTCGACCGTGGCGCGATCGACCGCTATCTCGGCCGGCGATACAGCGCCGGCGCCACCGTGGCCGCGGCCGCCGGCGCGGTCGAACACGACCGCATCGTCGATCTCGCGCAGTCCCGGCTCGAAAAGCTGCCTTCAGCGCCCGCTCCGACCGAAGCGCCGGCCGTCTATCGCGGTGGAGAGACCAAGCTCAGCCGGCGCCTTGAGCAGACGCATGTCGCGATCGGGTTCGAGGGCCGGCCGGCCGGCGCGCCGGATCACGACGCCGCGCAGGTCTTCGCCGCCGCGGCGGGCGGAGGCATGTCGTCGCGGCTCTTTCAGGAGGTGAGGGAGAAACGCGGCCTTGCCTATTCGATCTTCGGCTTCCATTGGGATTTCATCGACACCGGAATGTTCGGCTTTTACGCCGGCTCAGCCGACCGCGACGCTTCGGAAGTGGTGGCGGCTTCGCTCGACTGCCTCGCCGAAACGGCGCACGGACTCAGCGAAGCGGAAGTCCGCCGCGCCAAGGCGCAGATGAAGGTCTCGCTGGTCACCGCCCTCGAGCAGCCTCAGGCGCGCGTTCATCAGCTCTCGCGCCAGATGCAGGTTTACGGGCGTCCGCTTTCGTTCGACGAAATGCTGGCCCGCGTCGACGCCATATCCGTCGAAGAGGTTCGCAATACCGGCGCCGCCATGCTTAGATCGCCGCCTGCCGTCGCGATGATCGGCGCGGTCGGAAGGGTTCCCGGCCAGGCGAAGGTCGCCGCGGCCTTGAAAGGGGTATGATGGCGCTTTTTGGCCTGACGCGACCGGTAAGCCCGGAGCCGCTGTTGCGCGGCGACGGCGTTTATCTGCGTCCGGCGGCGCTGTCCGACTATTCCTCCTGGTCGCGGCTTAGGGCAGCGAGCCGAAGCTTCCTCGAACCGTGGGAGCCGACCTGGCCCGACGATGACCTGACCCGCGCGGCCTTTCGCAGGCGACTTCGGCGCCAGGACGACGACATGGCTCGCGATGAGGCCTATACGTTCCTCATATTCGACAGCGCCAACGACGAGCTTCTGGGCGGGATCACCCTGGGAGGCGTCAGGCGGGGGGTGTCGCAGTGCGGGACCTTCGGCTACTGGATGGGCGCGTCTCACGCCGGCAAGGGGCGGATGACGCGCGCCGTCGCGGCGACCGTCGAATTCGCTTTTTCCCGGCTGCGCCTGCATCGCATCGAGGCGGCATGCATCCCCGAGAACGCGCCGTCCATCTCCCTGCTTGAGCGCAACGGCTTCCGGCGCGAAGGCTACGCGCGAGGATTCCTCAGGATCAACGGCGCCTGGCGCGATCACCTCCTGTTTGCGCTCATCGAGACCGACGCGCGTCCGCGACTGACTTGGGCCCATCTTGACTGAGCAGCCGCGCAACGACCGCAGGCGCGCCCGAGCGGGGCGCGCGGGCCGGCCGGCGAGGCGCGCCTCCGGCGCGGCGCGCGCGTGCCGGGCGCTCTTCGGCGTTGTGGTCCTGATCGCCTCCCTCGTGGCCTTCGGGGCGCCGGCGTCGGCGGTGCAGTCGGTGAGGGTCTCGATCGAATCCGACGCGATCGACCTGACGAGGGCGGTCGAACGCTACAGCGCCCAGGGCGATCGCATCCAGGTGTCGACCGCGCCTGCCGCCGACGGCATCGTCCGGCGGATCGAGGTCAGCGCGCTCGAGCCGGGGGCGCAACCGGCGTGGATCGTGTTCGCTTTGACCAACGATTCCGACGAGCAATTGACCCGCCTGATCGTCGCTCCGCATTTCCGTTTCGTCGGCTCCGGCCTCATCTGGCCGGATCTCGGCTCGTCACGAATCACCACCATCACTGCAAGCCAGGGCTCGGCGCCCGAACGCGAGGACAACCCGGAAGCTGATGTCTTCCGCCTGACCCTGGATCCGGGAACGACCGTGACCTACGTCGCCGAGCTGCGCACGCCGAACCTGCCGCAGCTTTATCTGTGGGAGCCGGACGCGTTCAAGGACAAGTCGACCAGCCTTACCCTCTACGAAGGAATCCTGATCGGCATCGCCGGCCTTCTGGCGCTGTTCCTCACCATCGTCTTCGTGGTTCGCGGAGCGATGATCTTTCCCGCCGCCGCGGCGCTAGCCTGGGCGGTGTTCGCCTATGTCTGCATCGACTTCGGCTTCTGGCGGAAGATGTTCGGCCTCGAGGACGCCACGGAGCGAATCTGGCGCGCTGGCGTCGAAGCCACGATCGGCGCAACGCTCATCGTCTTCCTCTTCGCCTATCTCAATTTGCGCCGATGGCATGTGCGCTACGCGCATTTCGCCCTGGCCTGGCTGGCGTTGATGGCGGTCGTCGTCGGGCTCTCGGTCTATAATGCGCCTGTCGCGGCGGGGGTTGCGCGAATCTCGATCGCCACCGTAGCCGGCCTTGGCTTCCTGCTTATCCTCAGCCTTGCCGCGCGCGGCTCCGATCGGGCGGTGATGCTGATTCCTACCTGGTACCTGCTCGCGGTCTGGGTCGTGGCCGCCGGCGCGGCCGCGCTCGGTTACCTGACCAACGATCTTGCGGCGCCGGGTCTGGTCGGCGGCCTTGTGCTGATCGTGATGCTGATCGGTTTCACCGTGATGCAATTCGCCTTCTCCGGTTCAGGCGGGGTCGTGGACAGCGGCCCCGAGGCGGAGCGCCGCTCGCTGGCCATGACCGGATCGGGCGAGGGGATCTTCGATTGGAACGTGCTCACCGACGAGGTCAGCGGCAGCGAGGCGATTGAAAGCCAGCTCGGGCTCAAACGCGGCGCGCTCGAAGGGCCAGCCGCAGGCTGGCTCGACGTGCTGCATCCGCTCGATCGCGACCGCTATACGCTGGCGCTCGACGGGCTCCTGCATCAGCGCTCGGGCCGCATCAATCACGATCTAAGACTGCGCGGCTCGGATGGGCATTATTTCTGGTACGTGCTCAAGGCGCGGCCGGTGATCAGCGCCGACGGCGAGGTGGTCAGGGTTATCGGCTCGCTGTCGGACGTGACCGAGCTCAAATCGGCCGAGGAGCGCATGCTTCACGACGCGGTTCACGACAATCTGACTGGGCTTCCCAACCGCGAATTGTTCAACGATCGGTTGGGCGCGGCGATCCTGATGGCGCAAAAGCCGGGAGGCGCCGCGCCGACGGTGATGGTCATCGACATCGACGAATTCCAGTCGGTCAACGATTCCTACGGGCTGTCGATCGGAGATTCGGCGCTGTTGGCGGTCGCCCGGCGCCTCGCGCGCGACCTGCGCCCAGGCGATACGCTGGCCCGCCTGGGAGGCGACACCTTCGGCGCGATCGTGCTCGCCGAGCCGCAGTCGATGGACGCGCCAGCCAGGATCGACGCCCTGCGCGCCGCGCTCGCCGCGCCGATCAGTTTCGGCGAGCGGGAGATCGCCCTGACCGTTTCGATCGGCGCGGCGAGCTACGACCCGAAGCTGCACGGCAAGGGCGGCGATCTTCTTGCCGACGCTCAGCTCGCGCTCGCCAACGCGAAGAAGAGCGGTGGCGATCGGGTCGAGATTTTCGCCGCCATCATGCGCTCCCAGCGATCCGACCGGCAGACGCTCGAGAACGACATGCGGCGCGCGCTCGAGCGCGGCGAAATCTCGCTTCTGTTCCGGCCGATCGTGCGCCTCGAGGATCGGACCGTCGCCGGGTTCCAGTCGCTGCTGCGCTGGCGCCATCCGAGGCTCGGCCTCCTCGACGAGGATGAGTTCTCCTCCGCCGCCGAATCGACCGGCGCGATCGTCGACATCGGCGCCTACGCCCTCGAGGCGACGGCGAGGGAGCTCGCGGCGTGGCAGAAGGCGCTCGAGGTCAACCCGCCGATCTTCGCCACCGTGGCCGCGTCGTCGCGCCAGATGCTCAGCCATGATCTGCTTTCCGACGTGCGCGCCGCCCTCGGCCGCCATTACGTGCAGCGAGGCTCGCTCAGACTTGCGGCGGCGGAGAGCCTGGTGATGGAAAACCCGGAATACGCCGCGGTTCTCCTGCAGCGGGTGCGCGAAATCGGCGCCGCGCTGATGCTGGACAGGTTCGGCGCCGGCTACACCTCGCTCGGCCATCTGCCGCAGTACCGCTTCGATGCGATGCGGATCGACGCCTCCCTGGTCAGGCCCAACTCGTTCGGCGCACGCTCGCCGATCCTGCGTTCGATCGTCGCCATGGCGCAGGAGATCGGGATGGAGGTCATCTCCGAGGGCGCGGAGACCGAATCCGACGCGGTCGAGCTTGCCCAGCTCGGCTGCCAGTTCGCGCAAGGGGCGGCATTCGGCCAGCCGATGAGCCCGGCGGCGGCGCGAAAGCTCATGGGCGCGGCGGTCGTCTGACGCGCCGGCGCGGGGGTTCCGACCGCGGTACGGAATCAAAGCCGATGGAAGAAAATCAAAGAGAAATCCGGAAGGAAACCCTAATCGGCGGAAGAAAATCAAAGGCTCGCCGGAAGGAAATCAAAATCGAGTTTCTCGCCGCCGACCGGTCGCGTTCAATCTATAAAGCTTTGAATTTTCTACAGTTCCGGCGTCCCGGCCCTCCTGTCTCGTGGGTCCCCCGGCTTGGCGCGTCCGTCATCGCGGGGAGCCCGAAGGGCGCGCGACGACCGAGAAGCGCGAGAGCCGCGGCGTCGTCCTGAGGATTCAAACCCCATAGCACAGATTTCGGATAACCGCAAATGATTGTCTCTCCCTGCCGCGCGGCCCGCCTTGCCCCGGCGCCGGCCACGGGCCAAGGTCAGGTCCGCGGAAGGCTCCGGCGATAGCGGGCCAGCACTTGCGCCCGGTAGATCGGCCGCATCGTTTCGTGATGGATGCGCTCGGCGAGCCCCATCGACCGCCGCTGGACCGTGGTGCCGCCGGTCTCGCGCGAAACGTCGCTGACCGGAGAGGGCGAGGCGACCAGCACCGGCTGGCCGGTGACCCAGGTCATCTGCAGAAACGTGTCGACCGGGCGGTCGAACGGCAGCGTCGCCGAAAGCAGGCGCTCGGCGGCGGCGCGCGAGACGATCTGCCCGATCGCGCGCAAAGGCGGCGCATCGGGGCGCAGGAGCGCGAGCGCGCCGCGCCGGGCGACCGCCGTCCCGCCGCGGATCGGCGTCGCCGGCATCAGCACGTAGTCCCACGCCGCCTGCTCTGCGGTCACG
>CAWHTU010000016.1:0-450691 GCA_963832305.1 uncultured Alphaproteobacteria bacterium
CCTTCGCCAAACTCAGGATCACGTCACTGTAGGTCTCGCTGGAGACGCGCACGGCCGCAGCGCGGATCGAGCGGATGTTCACGAGGCGCGCAACTCCACTGTGCGAATCCCGGCACTTTTTGCAACCTGCAGCCCGTTTACAGGATGGCAGAATTATGTAGTTTTACCTGATACTTAATGCAGCGGGGGATTTAGCATGCTTAAGTTTCTCTCGAGCCTAGCGCTTTGCGTAGCGATCGCCGTAACGGCGCCCGCCAGCGCAACTACGCTTCTGGCTATCGGCGACACGCTCGACGTTCAGTATCTCTTCCCTGATCTGGGAAGCATCCAAAACGACTCAGGCGAGTTTACCTACACCGGGCCAGGCCAGACGATCTCCACCCAATTCGGCATCACGGCCGTCGTGCTGAGCAATAGCGCGATCGCGTTCCAGGATACGGGATGCTCCGATGACTGCCAACAGACCCCCGCGAGTTGGAACGGACCCGCGGTATTTGATCTCACGAATGGCAGCGCGTTTAACGGCTGGGTCGTGAGCTATGATGGGGTTGGTATTACAGGGTCCATCCTCGGCGGAGGTGAGGCGGCCGTGAATTGGCAGAGCGCTTTTCCCAACGGTGGTGAAGTCATCGTGAGCACCGGCATACCCGAGCCCTCGACGTGGGCGATGATGCTTATCGGCTTCGCCGGGCTGGGCTTCATGAGCTATCGCCAGCGACAGAAACTCGCCGGCGCGGTGAGCGTCTGACGGCCGCCGCCTTCGCGATCGAACTGCACCTTGAGCGGCAATCGCTAACTCTCTCCGCTAATGCGGGCGAAGTGAGGCTCGAGGAATGTAGACCTAACGCCGCCGTTTTGAATTGGACGCCTGGCGGCTCTGGCCAGACAACGCCGGTTTGCCCTTTTTGTCCAGCCGACGAGTTCATCTTAAGGCGGCCGTATGTTTGGCGGAACAGCTCGCCGCGCGTCTAACTGCCTATGGCGCGCTCCAGCGCCCAAGGTCGGGAGCCGCCGTTGCCCCGCGCTTCCTTTTTTGGGCGCGGGCTTTTCATGCGCGACGGCTCGCTGCAACCGTGCTAGGCTCGCCCATCGCCGCATTCGGCGACTGAGAGCTATCCGCTATCTCCGCCTCAAAGAGAACGCGCACTCCCCCGGCAAAATCAGGGAGTGCGAACGCATGCGGTGCTACTTCATGAGGGACGGGCATATCGCCGCGGTAGAGCTCCTCGACGTCAAATCGGACGAAGAGGCGGTCGAGAAAAGCAGAGCGCTGTTTGAGGAACGGAAATCCAAATTCGAGGGCTTTGAGGTTTGGGACCACGCGCGCAAAATCGCTCATGGTCCACCTCGCGAAGACGACCAACGTGCGGACGGATAGGGGGTTGCCGAGGAAGGGCGCGTTACGCCTTCGTCAGCCGCAGGATCACGTCGCTGTAGCCGCGCCCGGTTGAACGCGATGGGTCGCGCTGTTATCGTCCCCACGCAACCAAAAGGGAGGACACGTCAATGCCGAAAACCGCGGTCGCGATCGCCTTGGCGGGGTTCGTTCTTGCCGCAGTAGGGTCCACAAGCGCCACGGCGATGCAGGTCGTTCCGCTTTCGAAATGCGTGGCCAGCTCTCTTAGCGGCGACTTTATCGACGTCGGATGGCGGCGGTGCTGGCGCGACCGCTGGGGCCGGAGGCGCTGCACCTGGTGCTGGCGTGATCGCTGGGGCCGCGTTCGCTGCCGGTAACCCTATGCAGGCGAGGGCCGGGAGTAATCGAAATTCTGGGCGAGCGTGGACTTGGCGTCCTCACCAAGGGCGCCCCAGCGAGAGCTTGTCTATGACGTCGACTTGCGACGTCGCGTAACAGGCTAATTTTATTGGCGACTCCGGCAGGGCTCGAACCTGCGACCTGCCGCTTAGAAGGCGGCTGCTCTATCCAGCTGAGCTACGGAGCCGAATCGATCTTGGCCCGTTCATGTTGCGCTTCAATGCGACCAGGGAACGACGCGGTTGGGCGCAAAATTATCCGAATAGGACAGCACTTTGCGCGTCTGGGGCTTGGGCTCCTCGATGCGGTAGGGGATGCCGTTGCGCTCGGCGTAGGCGACCGCCTCCTCCTTCGTCTCGAACTTGAGCCTCACCTGTGACCGCATGTCGGCCGAACTGGTCCAGCCCATCAGCGGCTCGATCTCGCGCGGCTTCTCGGGCTCGTATTCGAGCAGCCAATGGTGGTTCGCCTGCCCCGACTGCATGGCGCTCAGGGCGGGCTTATAGATCCGAGCGGTCATAGCGGCCCCCTATCTTCTCCTCGATCGCGTTGGTCGGGGCAGCAGGATTTGAACCTGCGACCTGAAGTACCCAAAACTTCCGCGCTACCAGGCTGCGCTATACCCCGAATTCGTGACCGGTTCGCTATCATGCGGCGCCGCGCGTGGACAAGCCTCATACGCGCGCGCGGCGTGCGGTAGAGGCGGCGTAGGCGAGGACCTGCGTTTAGGCCCTCCCGAAGAGCGGACTCGGACGGGCGGAACCCTGCCGCATTTCCGCAACAATTTGGCTATGTGAATAATCTCGCGGGGCGCGCTCACTTCTCCGGAACGACGACCCGGATCGAGAGTTCGCGCAGCTGCTTCGGCGTCGCCGGCGCGGGCGCGCCCATGAGCAGGTCCTCGGCGCGCTGGTTCATCGGAAAGAGCGTCACTTCGCGCAGGTTCCGCTCGCCCGCCAGGAGCATCACGATGCGGTCGAGGCCCGCGGCCATGCCGCCATGCGGCGGCGCGCCGTAATGGAAGGCGCGGTACATGCCGCCGAACCGCTCGACTACCGTCTCCTCGCCGTAGCCGGCGATCTCGAACGCCTTCACCATCACTTCGGGCTTATGGTTGCGTATCCCGCCGGAGGCGAGCTCGTAGCCGTTGCAGGCGACGTCATACTGGAAGGCCTTGATGGTCAAGGGATCCTGGCCATTGAGCGCGTCGAGGCCGCCCTGGGGCATCGAGAACGGATTGTGGGAGAAGTCGATCTTCTTCTCGTCCTCGTTCCATTCGAACATCGGGAAGTCGACGACCCAGCAGAACTCGAACCGGCTCTCGTCGACGAGCCCGAGCTCCTGCCCCACCTTCGTCCGCGCGAGGCCGGCGAACCTGGCAAACTTGTCCGGATCGCCTGCGACGAAGAAAGCCGCGTCGCCTGCTTTCAGCCCGAGCGCCGTTCGGATCGCTTCCGAACGCTCCGGGCCGATGTTGTTTGCCAGGGGTCCGCGCGCGCCGACGCCGGTGGCATTGCGGTCCGCGGCGAGCGTCGTCTCGTCCTTGGCGCGGTCGAAGAACAGCATGTAGCCCAACCCCGGCTGACCCTCGCTCTGCGCCCAGGAATTCATCCGATCGGCAAAGGTTCGCTGCCCGCCCCCGGGCGCGGGAAGCGCCCACACCTCGTTCCCCTTGACCTCAAGCAGCCGCGCGAAGACCTTGAAACCGGAGCCGCGGAAATGCTCGGAGACGTCCTGCATGACGATCGGATTGCGCAGATCCGGCTTGTCGGAGCCGTATTTGCGCATCGCCTGGGCATAGGGAATGCGCGCCCAGGGCGACGGCGTCACGGGTTTGCCGCCCGCGAATTCCTCGAAAACCCCCCGTATCACCGGCTCCATCGCCGCGAATACATCCTCCTGCTCGACAAAGCTCATCTCGACGTCAAGTTGGTAGAATTCCCCCGGCAGGCGGTCGGCGCGAGGATCCTCGTCGCGGAAACAGGGCGCGATCTGGAAATAACGGTCGAAGCCCGCCATCATCAGGAGCTGCTTGTACTGCTGCGGCGCCTGCGGCAGGGCGTAGAATTTGCCCGGATGCAGGCGCGAGGGCACGAGGAAGTCACGCGCCCCTTCCGGGCTTGACGCGGTGAGGATCGGCGTCTGGAACTCGAAGAACCCCTGCCCGCTCATCCGTCTGCGAATCGAATCAATGACTTGACCCCGCAGCATGATGTTCTGATGCAGTTTCTCGCGACGGAGGTCGAGGAAGCGGTACCGGAGCCTTGTATCCTCGGGATAGGGCTGGTCGCCGAAAACAGGAAGCGGAAGGTCGCCCGCCGGTCCCAGAACTTCGATCTCATGCACATAGACCTCGACGAGGCCGGTCGGCATCTCGGGGTTCTCGGTGCCCGGAGGGCGCTTCCGCACCACGCCGTCGATGCGGATGACGAATTCGGAACGCAGCTTTTCTGCCTGAGGAAAAGCCAGCGAATCCGGATCGACGACGCACTGGGTGAGGCCATAATGATCCCGCAGATCGATGAACAGCAGTCCGCCGTGATCGCGGATGCGATGGCACCAGCCCGAAAGCCGGACATTGGCGCCGTCCTTGGCGAGAGTCAGGGCGCCGCAGGTGTGAGTACGATAGCGATGCATGAAAGCCGGTCTTGTTCGCTGAAGGCGTTGCGGCGCTGCCTAACCGAAAACACGCCTAGGGGAAAGCGCCAACTCCCGCGCGGCCCCGCCCGGACGGCTTGAGACCCGGCATTTCGGACTGAGCGCCGGCCATAGTTTTGCCGGCCAGTCAGGCGAGATTTGACGTGGGGGACCCGCGTCGCCGCCATTTACTGTCCCGGACAACGCAAGTAGTGATTTAGGGCGCCTCGCCGAGCACTCCGCTCCGCTGCAATTGGGATAAGCCCATGACCTCTTCGTCAGCCGTCGCTGCGCCGCTTGAGCTCCTTCGGCGCGACAACGGCGTCGTCGTCATGACGTTGAACACGCCGCAGAACCGCAATGCGCTGAGCCTCGCGATGATCGAGGCTCTCACTGCGGCGCTTGACGATATCGCCAGCGACGGGAAAGCGCGGGTCATCGTCCTGGCCGGCGCCGGACAGGCGCTCAGCGGCGGCCATGACCTCAAGGAGATGCAGGCGCATCGTAACGACTGCGATCGGGGCCGCGAATATTATGTCGAGCTCTTCGCGCGCTGCGCGACGCTCATGCAAGCGGTCGTCAAGCTGCCGAAGCCGGTCATCGCGGCGGTCGAGGGGGTAGCGACGGCCGCGGGCTGCCAGCTTGTCGCCGCCTGCGATCTTGCGATCGCCGGCGAAGGCGCGCGCTTCGGCCTTTCGGGCGTGAACTACGGGCTCTTCTGCTCGACGCCATTGGTCGCGGTCGCCCGCGCGGTGTCGCGGAAGCAGGCGCTGGAAATGGCGCTGACCGGCAGGCTCTTCACCGCCCGCGAGGCCGAACGCTTCGGCCTCGTCAACCGCGTGGTTCCCGAGGGCCACGCGCTCGAGGAAGCCCTGGCGCTCGCGAGCACGATCGCAGGCCACTCGGCCCCGACGCTGGCGATCGGCAAACGGGCGTTCTACGAGCAGATCGAGCGGCCGCTCGACGAGGCGTACGCGCTCGCCTCGGTGGCGATGATCGACAATCTCGCCGAGCCCGAACTCGGTCGAAGGCCTCGGCGCCTTTCTCGACAAGCGGCGGCCGGTCTGGGGATCATGATATGCCGTCGATCGACGGCGTCAGGGCGTCTGTTCGGCGGCCCGCGGGTCATGGCGCGCTGAGGCCGAGACGGCCAGCCACAAGCCGCCGCTGAGTCCGCTGGCGGGACTTCAGGCCAGCCGCAACAAAATCAAAGCCGGCCGCAACAAAAACCAAATCCACCGCAACAAAATCAAAATCGAAACGCAACAAAATCAAAATCCGGCGAAACGAAATCCAAATGCCTCTGCCTAACATAACCCAACGTTATCAACTACTTACAGTTTGACTGCCCGGTACAGGAGGCCGACAGGGTCAGGATCGAACCGATGCGGTCGTCTTCGAGCAAGGGACCAGCCCGACCTTCGGAATAACTAAATCATAGGTCCCGAGAGTTGGCAAGAGATTGTTGATTCCCAGAAACAGTCAACGATATGCCCGCGCCGCGCGTTCCTCCGCGAGGTTAGGAACGCCGAGGTTGCACGCCTGGGCGCCTCGCGCGACCCACAATTTTGGGAACTCCAAGATTTCCTGGACCTTCGCGCCCGCCTTCAGGGCGTGCTCGATATGCCTGCGAGTTCCCCGCGCGGACCTGTGCGTGAAAAGAGGCGTCGAGGCGATGCTTAGGAGTTCCTTCTTCAGCCCCACATCCTCGACCGCGTCATGTGCGTTCTCGTCCCCTCGGTGCTGGCGGGAACGCCGTCGCTCAAGGCGACCGCGGAGCTGGTCGTCATGCATCCCCGGACACCAGCATGGCGGGCCGGTCGCGGTCCGAGTGGAGGCAGCAAGAACTGACAGGCGCAGGCCCGTAGGCGATGTCGGGCGGAGGCCATGCAATCATGGGCATGGCTTCCGCCCTCAAGAGCGGGCGCTGACGGCTCCCCTCAGTTCCCCATCATCGACTTGGCGTTGTCGGGCGTGATCGCCGTCGTTGGGACGGTCACCGTCGTCGGCACGCTCTCGGCGCAATCGAGCAGGATCGACTTCGCCATCTCGATCGCTTGCGGGCCGCCGGTCGGATAGGTGAACGTCGCCGCCCACTCACCCTCGGCGACCGCCCGGATGCCGCCCGCCGGCCCGGGAAGGCCGTCGGTGCCGAGGATCTTGATGTCGCCGTCCTTCTTGCCCGCGCCTTTCGCCGCCAGGCGCGCGCCAGCGGCCATCATGTCGTTGCTGGCGTAGACGGCGCTGATATTCGGATGGGCTTGCAGCATCGCTGCAAAGGCGGTCTGGGCTTTGTCCGGCAACCAGTCGGCCGCCTGCTCGGCGACCACCTGGATCTTCGCATTGCCTTTCACGCCATCCTTGAAGCCGTTCAGGCGCTCGACCGCCGGCGTCGAACTCGGCAGACCCTCGAGCACCGCGACCTCGCCGCCCTCGGGAAGCAGCTTGTCGGCGACATATTTGCCGGCCTCCTGGGCGATCTTGTAATTGTCGCCGCCGATGAAGGCGGTGTACTCCTTGCCGGGATCCCCCACCGTCTTGCGATCGAGTTCGATCACCGGAATGCCGGCCTTCATCGCTCGCGCGACGACCGGCGTCAGCGGCGCGGCCTCGAACGGCGAGATGAGGATGAGGTCGACCTTCTGGGTGATGAAATTGTCCATCTGCGAGGTTTGCGTATTCACATTGCCGGCGCCGTCGGCGATCTGGAGCGTGAATTGCGGAACCTTCTTGGCCGCCGCGGTCAATTCGTCGTTGACGTGCTGGCGGTAGGGCTCGGCGTTATTGGCCTGCGAGAAGCCGATGACGTAGTTGCCGTTCTTGCCGCAGTCCTTGACGAGGGGCGCCGCGTTCGCCGCGCCGATCGCGAGCGCAAGCGCTCCCGCGCTCGAGCATCAGCGCCGTGGGTCTTTTCGATGGTGCAAAGGCCATGAGTCTCTCCCTTGGGTTGTCCATGTCAGTGAAGGCTCCCGACTACCGTCGGATATCGGATCGCGGCGATGCATGGGCCATTTCCGCGAACTCGTCATTGCGCCGCCTCATGTTCATCGACCCAATCCCTCGCGGCGACGGACGAGAGATTGAAGAACCGCGGCGAGCACGATGATCGCGCCGGTCGCGAGCAACTGCAGAGCCGCGTTGATGTTGTTGAGCTGGAGCACATTGGCGAGCGCACCGAGCATGACCGCGCCGGCGACCGTGCCGACCATCGAGCCTGCGCCGCCGAACAGGCTCGTGCCGCCGATGACGACCGCGGCGATCGCGGTCAGTTCGTAGCCAGTGCCGTCGTTGGCGCTGCCGAAATTGAACTGCCCGGCGTGAACGATCCCGGCGATCGCGGAGACAAGCCCGGTGATGGCGTAGACCGAGATCTTGACCGCAGTCACCGGCACGCCCGAGAGGCGCGCGGCGCGCTCGTTGCCGCCGACAGCGAAGACATAGCGGCCGAAGCGGGTGAAGTTGAGGATGAAAGTGGCGATGGCCGCGACGACCACGAACACCAGCGTCGCGACCGGCACGATGTTGTTGAACAGGCGGTCGCCGAGAATCGCGAACACCGGCGGAGCGAGGCCGGGGCCGTCGCCGTATGAGATGTTGATGTACTGGTTGTTGGAAATAACCAGCGCGAGGCCGCGCGCGACCTGGAGGCCGGCGAGGGTGACGATGAACGGCTCGAGCCGGAACCGGGTCGAGATCACTCCCTGGACCGCGCCGAAGGCCGAGCCGCAGGCGACGACGAACAGGATCGTCGGGATCAGACCCCAGCCGGCAGTGGTCATGATCGTAGCGGTGAGCACGCTCGACAGGCTGAGCAGGGCGCCGACCGAGAGATCGATTCCGGCGGTGATGATGACGAAGGTCATGCCGACAGCGATGATTCCCGTCTCGGATACCGCGCGCACGATATTGGCGATGTTGTCGGGAGCGAGAAAAAGGATGTGGCCGTGCCGGCGCGGCGAAAAGACTATGCCGCCGATCGCGACCACGACGAGGCCGATGACGCTCTGAAAGCGGACCGCGATGGCGAAGAGATCGATCCGGCGCCAGCCGGGGGACGGCGCTGCGGAACCTGCGCGCGCGGGCGCTGTCTCATTCATTTGGCTTCGTCCAGATTTGTCTCGGCCACGGCGAGAACCTCGTGCTCATCGGCGCCGCCGGGAAATTCGGCCACCGTCTCGCCTCGCCTCAGCACCACCACCCGGTCGCACAAGCCGAGCAGCTCCGGCATCTCGCTCGAAGCAATCAGCACCCCGAGCCCTTGCCCGGCGAGTTCGCGGATGCGGGCGTAAATCTCGCCCTTGGCGCCGACATCGACGCCGCGCGTCGGCTCGTCCAGGAGCAGGAGCCGCGGCCCGCCGAGCACCTCCTTGGCCAACACGACCTTCTGCTGATTGCCGCCCGACAGCGCCCCGACCGCAACCTCCGGCAGTAGCCGGGCGGACGTCGAAGGAGCGGATGGCCTTGCGGGCGAGCTCGTCCTCGCGCGGCTTCGACATCAGGAACAACGGCGAAACCTTGCGCAGTACCGACATCACCAGGTTCCGCGCCACGCTGTCGCGCAGCATGAGGCCGCTGCCGCGTCGATCGTCGGTGACGAAACCCAGGCCCTCGGCGCGCGCTTCGCGGATAGAGCCAAGGCGAGCGACCTCGCCTTCGATTTCGACTACGCCGGACCAGCGGCCGGGACCGGCCGCGCCGTAGAGCGCGGTCAAGAGCTCGGTACGGCCGGCGCCCATGATGCCCGCAAGGCCGACGATCTCGCCGGCGCGCACTTCGAGGGAGACGCCATTCGGCGCCTGCCAGCCGGCGCGAGCGCGCTTCGGCCGATAACGCGCGCCCTCAAGATGCAGCACGCGGCGCCCGAACGCGCCGCTGCGACGCGGATAGAGTTCGTTCAGCGGCCGGCCGACCAGAAGGCGAACGAGCTCCGACTGCGGCGCCCGCGCCGAGGCGATTCCGGCGATCTGGCCATCGCGCAGAACCGTCACCCGATCGGCGACGCGCGGCACTTCCTCGAGCCGGTGCGAGATATAGACGATGCCGACGCCGCGGCCGGCGATCTCGCGCATCACCGAAAACAGGCGTTCAACTTCCGCCGCGGTGAGCGCGGCGGTCGGCTCGTCCATGATCAGGATCCGCGAGGCGTAGGTCAGCGCCTTGGCGATGGCGACGATTTGCCTGCGCCCGACGGAGAGCTCGCCGACCGGCTGATCGACGTCGATCTCGACGCCGACCGCTTCGAGTCGGGTGCGGGCCAAGCCCCGCATCGCCACCCGGTCGAGCACGCCCGCGCGGGTCAGCTCCCGCCCGAGGAAGAGGTTGGCGGTGACGTCGAGGCTCGGCACCAGATCGAGTTCCTGGAAGATGGTCGCGACGCCGGCGCCCTGGGCGGCGCGCGGATCGGCGAAGCGCACCGCCAAGCCCTCGATTCGGATCTCGCCGGCGTCGGGCTCCATCACCCCGGAGAGAATGTTCATCAGCGTCGACTTGCCGGCGCCGTTCTCGCCGAGGAGCGCATGGATCTCGCCCTGGCGCAGATCGAAATCGACGCCGCGCAGCGCCTGGACGCCGCCGAAGCGCTTGACCACGCCGTGCATGGCGAGCAGCGGCGGCGCCGCTTCGGCCGGCGCGCTCATCTCGGCCTCCCGCACGAGTCGCGAAGCTTGAGCGCCGCGTCGAGGCGCACAGTGCGGCGCGCGCCCTCAGGCGCGGCGATCCGCTCCATCAGCAGGAACGCCGCCCTTCGGCCGATCTCCTCGCACGGTTGTGCAACAAGGGTCAGGCGAGGTTCGAAGCAATCCGCCCACTCGAAATCATCGAAGCCGGCGATTGAAATGTCGGCGGGAACGTGAAGCCCGCGGGCCCGGACGGCCCGCATCGCCCCGATCGTCGCCATGTTGTTGCCCGTCACGATCGCCGTCGGCGGATCGCGCAGCGACAACAGCGCCTGGGTCGCCTCCGCCGCGCTCGCGGTCGAGGCGGCGCCATTGACGAGATAGCGGTCGTCGAACGCGAGACCCAGCCGCGCAAGAGAATCGCGGTAGCCGATGATGCGCTCGAGCGTCGTCTGGAAACCGGGATGGCCGCCGACATAGCCGATGCGGCGATGCCCGAGCCCGGCGACATAGCCGACGAGGTCGCGCATCGCCTCGCGATTGTTGACGCCGACCTGATCGAACGCGGGATCGGGCGTGCGGTCGACCAGCACGCACGGCAGGCGCGTCGCCTGCAGATAGGCGAGCGCGCGGCGCTCGGGGTCGGGGCTGGGCGCCAGAATGACGCCGTCGACCCGGCGCTGATGCAGCGCGGTCAGGACCTGAAGCTCGCGGGCGGGTCGTCCTGGGTGTCCGAGAGGAAGATCATCATGCCAAGCCGGGCGCATTCGGTCTCGATCGCGCAGATGATATCGGTGAAGTAGGGATTGGCGATTGCCGATATGGCGATGCCGACTGAGCGGGTCGAAGCCGTCTTCAACGACCGCGCGACGACGTTGGGGTGATAGTCGGTCGCGTCGATGACGGCCTTGACGGCGCTTGCCGTCGCCGGCGAAACGCGCCGCGTGCCGTTGATGACGTGCGAAACCGTCGAAACCGAGACGCCCGCCTCCCGCGCCACGTCGGCAATCGTCGTCACGCCGCCCTGCCTCCTCCCGTAGACGCCGCCGTCCCGCTCGGGCGACGTCTTCTTCTTTTGCGAGAGCCAAGCTAGCACATCGAAACGTTTGCGCAACCGTTTCGACGCCGCGCGGCGGTCACGGCGCGATCAGCGAAAGCAGGTCTGCCGGGGACGCTCGTATTTTTCTCGATCCCACGCGCAAAAGGCTGGAGGCGGGCGGGGCCGTCAACCATACTCCGGCGACCGGACCGCGGAGGCCATCGATGACAACCGGAACCGACTTCATCCTGAACGCCCTCGTCCAGGAAGGACTGACCCACCTCTTCATGGTTCCGGGCGGGCTGATCGATCCGTTTCTGCCAGCGCTCGCACGGCAACCGGGATTGCGCCCGATCGTCGCCGCGCAGGAGGGCGGCGCCGCCTATATGGCGGACGGTTACGCGCGGGCGAGCGGCCGGTTCGGCGCCGTTGTCGGAATCGGCGGCCCGGGCCTCGGCAACATGGCGACTGCGGTCGCGGCGGCGAAAACCGACGCTTCGCCCGTCCTCGCGCTCAGCGGCGAGATCCCGGTCGAGATGGAGGGCTTGGGCGAATTCCAGGACGCAAGCCAGGCGACGCTCGACGATACCAGCCTCATGAAGCCGCTCACGCGCCTCTCCGCCACGGTCACAGGCCCGCGCACGCTCAATCACTGGCTGCGACGGGCGCTGACGACGATGTGGAGCGAACCTCGCGGACCCGTCCATCTGTCCGTGACGCAGGACGCGATGACGGGCGCGTGTTCGGCCGACTACGAGCCCGTCTTTCCCTATTTCAAGGCCGCCGCGCCGCTGAGCACGCTTCGAGCGGTCGCCGCCCTCGAAAGGCTAGCAGGGCGCGCCAAGATCGCTTTTCTCGCTGGCGCGGGCGTCGAACACGCCGAGGCCGCCGCGCAGCTCGCCTCGATCGCCGAGCGCTGGTCGATTCCAGTCGCGACGACACTACGCGCCAAGGGCGTGTTCCCCGAAGATCACGCCCTCTCGCTCGGCGTGTTCGGCTATGCCGGGACGCGCCACGCGACCGCCGCCATCCTTGACGATCCCGCGGACGCGCTGATCGTGCTCGGCTCCGGCTTCAACGAGCGCGACACCATGCATTGGACCTTGCGCGGGCGAACCGCCGGCAAGACCCTCGTCATTCAGGTCGATACGAACATGGAGTCGCTGACGACGCACAGCCTTCCCGGCCTCGCCGTTCCGGGCGACTGCCGCGCCTTCCTCGACCTCATGCAGGAACGCGCCGCCGCCACTGGTCACGGGCTCGCTGCGAGCGAGGCTGAGCGGCGGGCCTGGGTAGCCGCGGTCAAGAGCGGGCCGCGGCTTTACGACGTCGAAAACTGTTCGCGGCCGGGCAAACCCGTGCATCCTGCGGCGGCGGTCGCGGCGCTGCGGAAGGTCTTCCCCCGCGACGGCGTCGCGCTCGTCGACTCGGGCGCGCACCGCGCCTTCGCGGGCCACTATTGGTCTGCCTACGGGCCTCGGACCTATATTTCCGCGACCAATCTCGGACCGATGGGCTGGGCGATTCCGGCCGCGATCGGAGTCCAGTGCGCCCTGCCCGACCGGCGGGTAGCGGTCGTCACCGGCGACGGCTGCATGCAGATGCACGGGCTCGAGGTGCAGACCGCGGCGCGCTATGGTCTTCCCATCATCTACCTCGTGCTCAACAACGCCGCGCTCGGCAACGTTTGGCTGCGCGCCCACAAAGAAGGTCCGCTGCCCGCCGAACTCACCTCGGTTCCGGATCACGACTGGGCTGGCTTCGCACGCGCGCTCGGCGCGGAAGGTTTTACCGTCGATAGCCCGGCCGATCTCCAGGACGTTTTTCGCAAGGCTCTAAGCTGCGGCCGGACCGCGCTCGTCGACGTCAAGACGGACAAGGACTGTCCGACGCCGGTCTACGACTTCGCGGCGGGAGCGAAGGCGTGGTCCTATCACGAATAGGAGATCAAATGAGCGCGCTCGAGATGGACCCGTCAAAGTGGCCCCCGCCGGCCCGTGAGCTGTTCGACGCCGCGGCGGTGCGTCGGAAAGGGCAAGGCGTCGCCTTCGGCGGACCCTATGTCGCGCTCTACAATCATCCCGAGCTTGCGCGGCGGATCGAAGAGCTGGGATTTTATCTCAAGTTCGAAGGCGTGCTGCCACGAACGGTCTACCAGTTCATCGTGCTCTCCGTGGCGCATGCGACAGGGTCGGGGTTCGAGTGGGCGGACCACGTTGAGCACGCGCTCGCGGCCGGCCTCTCTCACGAGGTCGTCGACGCTGTGGGCTCCGGCCAGACGGAAGCGCTGCCCGAGCCCTACGCGCTCATTGCCGAAATCCTGGCCGCCACAATGGCGTGGCGGCCCGTTCCCGATCCGCTACAAGCGCGCGCCGCAAAGGAATGGGGCGCCAAGGGCCTTGTGGAGATCGTCGTCGTCTGCGGGTTCTACCAGATGTTCGCCGCCGTCAACCAAGGCTTCGACATTCAGCCGCCGGGGACGTGAGCGGACGTCGCGCAACGGCAAAGGCGGCGCTACGCCTTCAGCCGAAGACCGCCATTCCCCGACACGCCAGATTGGGCTGTTGCCCGCCGGTCCCGCAACGGCGATGGCCAATTCCAGCCTCAAGCGGGCGAACGCGATCGCAAGAATGAGCCTGTCCCGTCTCCCGGCCCGCGCCCTGTTCGCGACGTTCACGCTGTGCGCGCTTGGCGGCGCGCATGCCGCGCCTCCCGATCGGTCGATCGTCGTCACCCCCGACAATTTTCCGCGGGCAGAATCGGACCTCTTTTTCAGCGGCGTGGTTAAGGACGGCGGCTTCGGCAAATTCATGCATCGGCGCGAGCCGACGCCGCCCGGCAAACAGACCATCATTCGGATGAACCGCGACACGCTCTATTCGGCGGCCGTGTTCGATCTCGACGCCGGTCCGGTCACCATCACGCTTCCGGACCCGGGAAAGCGCTTCCTGTCGAACACGAGGTCGACCACCGCGCCGCGAATCGCCGTCACCCGCCCGTCGAATCGGCCCTCGCGCAAAATCGACGCCTCCTCGCGCTGGCGAAGCGTACGCCCTTTTGCGCGGCGGCAAACTCTCGCGCAGTGCGACATCCCGCCGCAAGGAGATAGACCCGCCTAGAGTATGGAGCCGCAAATTATTGACATTTTCCCGATTTGATCTATGTGGAAGCGCGCCGAGAGCGAATGAAGGCTCCGGCGAGGCGTCGGCGAGCGCTTCGCGCCGACGCGGAGCGCGAGGCTTGCGCGCCCGGATCCGCGAACACATTGACGCGGGTCCACGAGGCCTCCATATGACAACCAGCGGATGCGAGGCATTCGCGCAAGCGAGAAATCATGAAATTTAGCGAACTCGGCCTGAGCGAAAAAGTGCTCAAAGCCGTCGAAGCGTCAGGCTACGACACGCCGACGCCGATCCAGGAACAAGCCATTCCGTTCGCCCTGCAGGGCCGCGACATACTGGGCATCGCCCAGACCGGCACCGGCAAGACCGCAGCCTTCACCCTGCCGATGCTGTCGACGCTTGAGCGCGGCCGCGCCCGCGCTCGCATGCCGCGGACCCTCATCCTGGAGCCCACACGCGAGCTCGCCGCCCAGGTCGAGGAGGCGTTCGGCAAATATGGCGTCAACCACAAGCTTAACCTTGCTCTCTTGATCGGCGGCGTCTCCTTCGGCGACCAGGAGACCAAGATTGCGCGAGGCGCGGACGTCGTCATTGCGACCCCCGGGCGCCTGCTCGATTTCACCGAGCGAGGGGGCCTGCTTCTGAACGCCATTGAAATCCTGGTCATTGACGAAGCAGACCGGATGCTCGACATGGGCTTCATTCCTGACATCGAGCGCATCTGCAAGCTCGTGCCGTTCACCCGGCAGACGCTCTTCTTCTCGGCGACCATGCCGCCGGAAATCACCCGCCTCGCCGATGCGTTCCTGCACAATCCGGTGCGTGTCGAAGTCTCGCGCGCCGCCACGACCGCAGAGAACATCACGCAGACGCTGGTGCCCTCGGGCGGATCGCCGGAAGAGAAACGTTCGACGCTCAGGCGCATCATCCGTGGCGCCGAGAACTTCAAGAACGCGCTCATCTTCTGCAATCGCAAGCGCGACGTGCAGGTGGTGTACCGCTCGCTGCAGAAGCATGGCTTCTCGGTGCTGGCCCTGCACGGCGATCTCGACCAGCGCATGCGCATGGCCGCTCTCGACGCATTCCGGGCTGGCGACGTCCAGCTCCTGGTCTGTTCCGACGTCGCCGCCCGCGGGCTCGACATCCCCGACGTCAGTCACGTGATCAACTATGACGCGCCCCACCATTCCGAGGATTACGTCCACCGCATCGGCCGCACCGGCCGGGCCGGAAAATCGGGCGTCGCGCTGACCCTCGTCTCGCGCATCGACCAAAAGGCGATCTCGGAAATCGAGAAGCTAATCGCGCGCAAGATCGACTGGCAGGACGGCGCGCAATTGCCGCCGGACGACGAGGTCGAAGCGCCTCGGCGCGAGCGGCCGCAGGGCAGCCGCGGCGGCGGCGCGCACAGGCGCTCCGAGCGCGCCGCGGCGGTCGAGGGCGGCGAGCGCCCGGACCGGCACGCCGACCGTCACCCCAATTCGCGCCGCCATCACGCCGAGCGCCCGCCCCGCGAGCGCATCGCCGCCGAGACCGAGCGCGCCTCGGCCCAGCGCGCCCCTTCATTCGCCGAGCCCCCGCCGCACCGGGAGCGTCCGCGCCGCGAAGAGGACGCGCCGGTGATCGGCCTCGGCGATCATGTGCCCGACTTCCTCCTTCGCCCGGTCAAGGCGCGCGCCCGGCCGGCGCGCGAGCCGATCGAAGCGGAAGAGTGAGTCATCTGTAGCCGCGACCGCCGATCGCGGCTGACCCGGCCAGCGGCGGCGTCTACAGAGCCGTGGCCGGCACGCTCAAGCTCTCGCCCTGCCCTTGGCAGGCTTTTTCGCCTTCGGCTTCGCCTTGGCTACGGCCGCGCGCCGCGCTCCCTCCAGTCCAAGCGACGCCCACCGGCGCAGTTCGTCGGCCTCGTCGTAGGCGATCGGCGGCAGGCGCCAGAAAGACATGGTCATCGGCTTGCCCCGGGCGACATAGATGAAGGGCGAGGAGCCGGCTTCGGCGAAGCTCTGTTGCGACAGCTCATCGGCTTTCAGGAACACTTCGCCGCTCTGCTCGATCGCGAAACACAGGCCCTCGGCATAGACGCCCGCGCCGCCGAACATGCGCCTGACTGAAACCTCGCCAAACGGCTTGAAGAGTTCCTTCAAAGCCTCTGGGGTCATTGACGATAATCAGGCCGGAGTGTTGAGCGCCTCGGGGCTCGCTGGTGTGATCGCGACGCTTTCGCCGCAGCCGCAGGCCGACGTCTCGTTGGGGTTGCGGAAGGCGAAAGTCGCCGCCAGGCGGTCGACCTTGAAGTCCATCTCCGAGCCGAGCAGGAACAGCACCGCCTTCGGATCGATGAGCAGCTTGACGCCCTTGTCCTCGACGATCTCATCCATCGGGGTCGCGGTCTCGGCGAGTTCCATGGTGTAGGACATCCCGGCGCAACCGCCGTTCTTCACGCCGACCCGCAAGCCGGCAACCGGCTTGCCGGAGGCTTCGGTCAGTTCGCGCACCCGCGCCGCCGCCGCGTCGGTCAGAGTCATCACCTGTCGCCGTAACAGTCGGGACGCCATCACAAATCTCCGTCGACCGGGTTCAAGGCCCGGCGGATGCCCAACATATAGCATCGCGCGCGCCGTTTTGACAGGGCGGGAGGCTGCGTCCTCTCATCAATGCGACCCGCGCAGAACCCAATAGCCGAAACACGCCGACCGCGCCGGCAAGACGAGCATGGCGCGGGGCCCGACGACGAAAGTCACATAGCCGCTTCGATTGGCGGCCATCATGAGCCCGAGCGCGATCAGAAGACAGCCGAAGGCGGCCAGCACGATATCCATGGGGTCGCCCCATTGCACGGCGGGGCTCCATGAGAGCGCCGCTGCGGCCAAAACGCAAGGGACGCGGCAAATCTGCTCCCGCCCCGGTCCGGGGTGAACGCGCCGCCCATATTTGCGGCCGGAACGGTTCATGTTAGTCCGGGGCATGGCCGAGAAGCGTCCGTTGCATCAGCGCGTCCTCACCCTGCACGACTGGGAGGCGAAGCACTACGTCGTCGCCGCCGTCATCATCCTCCTGGCGATGGGGATGTTTGCCTACAGCTGGTCGTGAGGCGCGCTGCGGCTACCACGTGGGGGATTGCGTTTGCCGCCGCCGCTGCTTTGGCGACGGCAGCCTCGGCGCCCGCCGCCGGCCCAATCCCGAGCGAGATCTATGCCGCGCCGCAACGTCTTGTCGCTGTGGACGGAGTGCGGCGTCTCAACCTCTATTGCGTCGGCTCGGGCAGCCCGACCATCGTCCTTGACGCTGGCTCCGGCAATTCGATGGCGACCTGGCGGCATGTGCAGGCGGAGATCGGCGAAACGACGCGAGCGTGCGCCTATGATCGCGCCGGGCTCGGGTTCAGCGACGCCGCCCAGCGGCCGTCCGACCTCACCAACATGGTCGACGACCTTCACCGGCTGGTCGCGGCCACCCCCATATCGACGCCGTTCGTCTATGTCGGCCATTCGCTCGCCGGCGCCATCGGTCTTCTCTATGTGGCGACCTATCCCGAAGACATCGCCGGCGCGGTCATGGTCGAACCCGCCTTCGCGGGCGAGGTCGCCGCGCTGGAGGCGCCGTTGCCGCCGGACAAGCGCGGCGCGATCGCCAGCGCGTTTCGTCGCGGCGTGGCCTTTGATGACGCCTGCCTTGCGCTCGCCCGTCAGGGCGCCCTCGTTTCCCCTGCAACAAGCCAGGCGCGCGCCTGCGTCGACGTGAGCGGCAACCCGGACAGGCTCGATGAGGTCCTTCGCCGCGCCGCCGCCGCTCAGCAGACCCTTCCGCGCGTGTGGGAGGCGCAAAAGTCGGAACTCGCCGGCTTCACGCCAACAGCGAACCAGCCGGACGTCGACACCCGCGAGCTCGACGCCGCCCATCCGGCTTTCGGCTCAAAGCCGCTGGTGGTCCTCTCACGCGGCGTCGAAGAGGGCGCGCCGGGCGTACCGCCTGCCTATCTGCCGCAGGTCGAGGCGGCATGGCGAGCCGGCCATGACCGGATCGCGGCGCTTTCAACTCGGGGGATCAATACAATCGTTCCAGGAGCCCGCCACTATGTCCAGATCGATCGGCCCGAGGCGGTCGTCGAGGCCGTTCGGCGCGTCGTCGAAGCCGTGCGTTCGCCGTAGCCGTCGGGGCTGTGCGCCGCTCTCACCGGATCAGAACGGGATGCCGAGCGGGCTGAGATCGAGCGACGCGAGCCCATAGGGCATGGCTGGGGCCTGCGAACCGCCCAGTTGCCAGGCGGCGACGATGAGCTTGTAGGGGGCCCGCCCCCCTTGATGATACGACCGGTTGCGGCGTCGATTGTCGTCGCGTTCCCTGGTTTCTGCGGCCCGGCGCAGTCAGGCGCCCGCGGCCGCCGTGCGCTTTCGGTAGGCTAGGAAGCCGAGCCCCGCAAAGCCGAGGCACATCATCGCCCAGGTCGAGGGCTCGGGCGCCGCTTGTGTGCTCCTCCCGGCGACATCGAAGCTCGTGAAATATCCCGGCGCATCGCCCGCTGCGGTGAATGCGAAGGACAGCAAAACGGACTGATATCCTAAATCATAAGGCCCGAAATCGATGAAGTTCCCGTTGAAGAAGGCCGCCGCGTCGGCCGGCGTCAGCGGGGTATAGACCCAGCCCGTATTGTCCACGTCATAACCGAAGACGATTTCTTGAAAGTCGTCGCCGACCGCGGAGCCCGATTCGAGGGTGAGGTAAAGCTCCTCATCCGTCGTGGTGATGAAATAGAAGCTTGCCGTCGCCGTGTAGGTGAGCGCCGTGTCCGACCCGTCAGACTCGGCGCCAAAGGCCGCCACGCCGAAGGACGCCGCCCCGGGCGTGAGCTCCGCGACCGAATAGACTTCGCCCTCGGCAAGCGCGGGCGCGCTCGGAGCGACGCCGACCGTCGCTTCGCTCTCCGCTTGTGCCGTAAGCCCGGCGGGAGCGGTCGCGCCTGTTGAGACTCCTTCGAACTGCCCTACTCCGACGCTGCTGCTCGCCTCGGCGGAGCCGGTCGAGGCGTCGGTCAGGGTTGCCAAGGCGTGCGCCATTTCGTCCGAGCCGGACAATCCGCCACTGGCGACCGCCGTCGACTGGCCATGGCCGCCATTCGCCGAGACCGAACTCGTCGCCGAAGCGCTGCTGGCGGCGCTCGGGCCGCCGTAGCCGGCGTCGCCGCCATAAGCGACCGCATAGCCGGTCACGGACGTCGCGGCCGTGGAGCTCGCATTGACGATGGCGCTCGCCGAGCCGCCGGCGCCGGCCGTTCCACCGTCTGTCGAGCCGCCGTAGCCGCCTTGAGCCAGGGCCTCGACGGAGAGCGACGCCGCCTTGGAATCGGAGACGCTGAGGCTCGATGTCGCGTCGCCGCCCTTGCCCGCTATGTTGCCGTCGCCGCCGGCGCCTCCGCCGGCTCCCTGAAAGAGCGACAGAGCGCCGGTCGTGGCGCCGCCCACCGCGGTTTCGAGATCGACGCTCGTCCGGCCGCGCCGTTGGCGCCGTCGACGCCAGCCCCGCCGGCGCCGCCGATAGCCCTGTGCCGGTCAACCTGAACCGGGGCGGATCCCAGCCCGTCGCCAACGCTCGCCTTGTCCGACGAACCGTAGGCCGTGGCGGTCGCCGCCCCGCCCGCGCCGCCGCCGAAGTCCGAGGATCCGCCGGCGCCGCCGACGGCTTGGGAATCGGCGAACACCTCGTTCGCGCCCACGCCGTGCGCCTCGCTCGAGGCCGCCGCAGCCCCGCCTGCGCCACCCGGAGGGCCAGATACGGATTGTCCCCCGTTTCCGCCTACGGCGATGCTCAATGCGTAGCCCGAGCATGGGAAGCCGAGATAGCACTGAGACTGTGAGCCGCTCGCGCCGGCCGCATAGCTCGTGGCGGTCGCCGCCCCGCCCGCCCCTCCGGCGCCCATTCCGCTGTCGCCGCCCGCGCCGCCCGTCGCCTGGCCGAATGCGTTCGCATTCCCCACGGAATTGATGGCGGTCGCGTCCGCCGCCGCGGAACCGCCCTGACCGGCGCTCCCGCCGCCGGTCGAGCCGCCGGCGCCGCCATTCGCCTGGCCGATCGCGGCAGCGTCTCCGTAGCCGCGATAGCTTAGGTCTAAGCCGGCGCCCTTTGCATAGGTCGTGACCGACGCCGTCCCTCCCGCCGCGCCGCTGCCGAAGTCCGAGGCTCCGCCAGCGCCGCCCCTCACGAGGGCGATACTACCCGCCCCTCCCGCGGTGTTGGTCGAGCGGCCATCCGCCAGGGCCGAGCCTCCCGGACCCGCGGCGCCGCCGCTGGACGAGCCGCCGTCGCCGCCGACGGCATTCAAATTGACAAATACGTAAGCGGCGCTCGCGTCCGCATGGCTGAGCCTCGAGGTGGCGTCGCCGCCCTTGCCCGCGTCGCCGGACGTCATAGGCGCGGCATCGTTGGTCGCCTGGCCGCCCGAGCCGCCAGTCACGTCCTGCTCGATGGACAGGAAGCCGGTCGTGGAGCCCGTCGCCGTATTCTCGAGATCGGCGCTCGCGCCATTCCCCCCCTTTGCGCCGCTGTAGCCGGACCCGCCGTTGCCGGCGCTCGCGACCGTTAAGGCGTAGACCGCCCCGCCCGCCGACTTCCCATAGGCCGACACCGCGCCGGCGGCGGCGCCGCCCGCCCCGCCCCGGCCATTGACGCCATAGGCGTCGCCGCCATTGCCGCCGACGGTATCCGCCGTGACCGTCGCCTGGCTCGCGTCGCCGGTCTTCGCCGAGGCCGTGGCGGCGAGCCCGCCGCCGCCCTGGCCGCCCGCGGCGCCCCCGGTCGTCACGTCATCGGGGTTTCCCGCCGCTCCCCCGGCGCCGCCGACGGCTGCGGCGGTCGCGTCTGCGGTTCCCTGAGACACGTTGGTGATGGCTGTGGATGAGGTCGCAAAACCGCCCGGGCCGCCCGCGCCGCCGCTCCCTCCATCGCCGCCAACGCCGCCACTTCCGCCCGCTACGATGGCCCAGTTTTGGGCGTCCGCCGCGACTTGCTCCGTCCAGGAGGCGTCGCCGCCAGTCCCGCCGGGCTGCCCCGGATCGCCCGCGCCGCCGTCCACGCCGAAGACGTACATGACCCCCGCGCTAGCGGGGAACGACGCGGCGCACAGTGCGATGGAAATCAGAATGCCCGACAGAGCGAAGCGGCGGCCGCGAAAACGCATTCGCGTGACTCCCCGTAATATACTTGATTGGCTCAATAAACCGATGAGATGATGTATTGTCGCCAAAATGATGCGGAATATCGCGACGATCTGAGAATTCGCGAACTCCAGAAGAATGGCAATAGGTATTGCTACCTATACAGTAACCCGCCCGTAGGCGACCGAAAGGCCTGAGCTCGAGCGGCCCTCTGGAGCTTCGCTGCCATCCGTGCGAAAGCCGGGCGCCTGCAACCCAGCCGAATCATGCAACGTCACTCCCCTAGCGGTTCCGGCCCACTTCTCCGCCGCATCGCCGACGCGCTCGAGCGGCTGGCGCCAACGCGCGGGTCGGCGCCCGACTTCGATGCGGCGGAAGCGTTCGTCTGGCGCGCGGATGCAAACGCGCTCGCGCCCGTCCGCCATGTGAACCGGGTCGACCTCGCGCTGCTGCGCGGCGTCGACCGGGTGCGCGATCTTCTGGTCGAGAACACCCGCCGCTTCGCCCGCGCCCTGCCCGCCAACAACGCGCTGCTGTGGGGCGCGCGCGGCATGGGCAAGTCGTCGCTGGTCAAGGCGGCGCATGCGGCAATCAACCGCGAGAAGGGCGTCGCCGGCCGTCTGAAACTGGTCGAGATCCATCGCGAGGACATCGAGGGCTTGCCGGCGTTGATGAGCGTCCTACGCGACGCGCCTTACCGGTTCATCGTCTTCTGCGACGATCTGTCGTTCGACGCCGGCGACACCTCGTACAAGTCGCTCAAAGCCGCGCTCGAGGGCGGCGTCGAAGGCCGGCCGGCCAACGTGCTCTTCTACGCGACCTCGAACCGCCGCCACCTCATGCCGCGCGAGATGATGGAGAACGAGCGGGGAAGCGCGATCAATCCGGGCGAGGCGGTCGAGGAGAAGGTGTCGCTCTCCGACCGCTTCGGCCTCTGGCTCGGCTTCCATCATTGCAGCCAGGACGACTATCTCGCCATGGTCCGTGGCTACGCCAAGCACTATCGCCTCGACGCGCCGCGCGATGAACTCGAGGCCGAGGCGCTCGAATGGGCGACGACGCGCGGCTCCCGCTCCGGCCGCACCGCGTGGCAATTCATCCAGGATCTCGCGGGGCGGCTCGGGAAGCCGCTCGACGCAGGCCGCGAGGGACAACGCGAACGCTGAAAACGAAAGCGGCGGGCCTTTCCTTGGACCCGCCGCCCGCACCGGCCGTTCGAGGATGAGAGGCGTCTCGCGGAAATCCTCGAAGGTCAGGGTTCGCCAGGACTGAGCCTGGACTTCGTCAATCCCGTCAGGCTTGGTTCAGAGACCGGCGAGATAGTTGGTCGGATCGACCGGGGTCGATCCCTTGCGCAGTTCGAAATGGAGTTGCGGCGCGTTGACATTGCCGGTGTCGCCGGACTTGGCGATCACCTGCCCGCGCTTGACCTGCTCGCCGCGCTTGACGTCGAGCTCGCCGTTATTGCCGTAAGCGGTGACGAAGCCGTTGGGATGCTTGATCAGCACGAGGTTGCCGTAACCCTTGAGCCCGTCGCCCGAGTAGACGACGACGCCGGCCTCCGCCGCCCGGACCGAGGTCCCGGCCGGCACCGAGATGTTGATGCCGTCGTTGCCGCCGGCCTTAAACCCCTGGATGATCCGGCCGCGCGCCGGCCAGCGGAATTCGGGCTCGACGCCCTGAGCGTCCGCTTTGGCCCCGGTCAGCGGGACCTTGCCCGCCGCCGCGCCGGATTCGAGGTTGCCGGTCGGCGCCTTGTCGATCAGCGGCGTCTTCGTCTCCGCCGGCTTCGCCGGTTCGGCAAAGGCCACAGCGCCGCCCGCGTCGTTCTTCGACGCCGACTTCTCTCCCTCGGCCGGCTTCTCGGCCTTGGCGAGGTCCTTTCCTTTTTCCTTCTCCTTCTTCGCCTTGGCCGTGTCGGCGTCGGCGACGTCCTTCGCGCCTTTGCGCGCCTTTGCCGCCTCTGCGCTTGCAACGCCGTGGCCGTCCGCGTGATAGACGGGCACGACAATGCGCATCCCGCTCTTGACCTCGGAGCCGTTGGAAAGGCCGTTGGCGGACAGAAGCGCGGCGGCGGGCACGCCGTAACGGCTCGAAAGCGAATCCAGCGTCTCGCCATCGGCGACCACGACCGGCGAGCCGCCGGCGGCGGTCCAGCCAACGGCCGAGCCTCCCACGGCCTGCGGCTTGCGGGCGGCGGATGCGGTCTGCGTCGCGGCGCTTGCGGGCGCCCCTTGCGCCAGCGGCGCGGCGGTTACGGCCGGCGTCGGCGAGGCGTCCGCCGTCTTGCTCGCGAATGGATTGGAGAACGGATTGCCCGAGAACGGACTGGGGCTGGCGCTGAAGCGCGTCACATCGGACGAACATCCCGAGAGCAGCGCAAGGCCAAGCCCGGCCAGCGCGAGGCGCGGCAACGCGCGTCCCCTTGTCCACGCAACGCGATCACTCATCGGCTTCCACCCACGCCCACGCAACCACAGATGGAGGGAGTTTGCGCCGATCGAGTTAAGGGAAGGTTTAAGATGAATCGACGGTGACCGTTATCTTCAAATCCCGGGCGTCGAATGCACACATGGGGGCGCCTACAAGGCGCGCGCGAGACCGTGCTCGAGGGGCCTCAAAGCCCGCGCCGGACCGATGTCCGCGGCCTCCAGCGCGCCCTTGGCGCCGCCGGCCAGTCTCACGATCCGTTGCTCGCCCCGTTCCGGCCCGGCCATGGCCGCGACCAGAACCCCGCCCGGCGCGACGAGACCGCGAAACGCCTCGCCCGGCGGCTCAATCAGGCCGTGCACGATCACCCGGTCGAACCGTTCGCCCGAGCGGTGAAATTCAAACCCGTCCGCCCATCGGACCGCGACATTGGCAAACCCGAAGGTCTTGATCCTGGCGGAGGCCTCGACCGACAGGGTCTCGAACCGTTCGAGCGACACGATCGAGTTCGCAAGCTGAGCGAGCAACGCCGTACAGTAGCCTGTTCCCGTTCCGATTTCGCAGACCCGATGCGACGGCTTGAGTTCGAGGGTCGCGATCATCGCGGCGACGATCGAGGGCGGCGGCGACGTCTGTCCGCAGCCGGTCGGCAGCGCGATATCGCGCCCCGATATGTCGGCGAACCGCTGGGGCATGAAAAGCGCGCGGGGCGCGCGTTCGAGGGCCCGCAGGAGGCCGAGGTCGTTGATGCCCTTCGCCCGCATCGCCAGCGTGAACTGGGCGCGTTCCTCCGCCTCGCTCGCGCTCACGCAAGCCCCTCGCCCGCCCGATGTCGCGCCTCACTCATCGCCGCGCAAACGCCTCTTCGAGCCTGAGGCGCGAATCGTTGTCCGTCAGATCGAGCCTCAGCGGCGTGATCGAGATCTTCTTCGCTGCGAGCGCCGCGAGATCCGTCCCGTCCTCCTGGTCGAATGCGCCGCGCTGGAACATCAGCCAGTAGTACGGGAAGCCGCGGCCGTCGCGCCGCTCCTCGACCCGCATCAATTCAGCGTTGCGCCGCCCCTGGCGGGTCAGCTCGATCCCCGCCACCTCGCTCGCCGCGCAGGCCGGGAAGTTGACGTTGACGAGGCCGCCCGGAGCGATGCCGGCGGCCAGAATCGTGCGGATGACCGCCGTCGCATGGGTTTCGGTCGCGTCCCAGTCGATCAGCGGCCGTCCGACCGCCCCGCCATAGGCCTGCGAGAGCGCGATCGAGGGAATACCGAGGATCGCCCCCTCCATCGCGCCGGCGATCGTGCCCGAATAGGTGACGTCCTCGGCGACGTTCTGGCCGCGGTTGACGCCGGAGAGCACGAGATCGGGCCGTCGATCGGCCAAGATTTTCCTCACCCCCATGATGACGCAGTCGGTCGGCGTGCCTTTGAGGGCGAAATGGCGCGGGCCGATTTCTCTCAACCGCAGAGGGTCGCTGAGGGAGAGCGAATGGGCGACCCCCGACTGGTCGCTCTCCGGCGCGACGATCGTCACGTCGTCCGAAAGCTCGCGCGCGATCAACTCGAGGAGTTTCAGGCCCTGCGCGTGGACGCCGTCGTCATTGGTGAGGAGGATTCGCATCGGCCGCCTTTTCGCACGGGCGATGCGTCGAGGCGAGCATGTTCTGACGCGGTAAGGGCGATTCGCAGCCGCGCCCGCTTTGTTGCGGCAGCAGGCCGAGCTGCGGCCAGCCGTCTGCTGTCCCTAGACGGCTTTCAACCCAAGGGAAAATAGCGGTAGAGTTCGCGGGACGCGTCCGCCATTCGACCCGGCCGCTGCGCGTGGCCAACAGTGCAACGGAGGGCGCGCCTGCCAATGGATGTTCAGGACATCGCGAGAGAGGCTTTGGCGGTTCTGGGGAGCGGACGCCAAATCGCGCCCTTCTCCAAAGCCTATCCCGACTTCGGACTTAAGGACGCTTACAAGGTTACGGCGGCTGTCCGCGCGGCGAGGGAAGCGCGCGGAGAGCGTCCGATCGGCCGCAAGATCGGCTTCACCAATCGGACCATCTGGGCCGAATACGGCGTCCATGCGCCGATCTGGGGCTATGTCTACGACAGCACGGTCGGCGACCTCTTGAGCGAGGCGCTTGAGGTCTCCCTCAGCGGACTGACCGAGCCTCGCATCGAGCCGGAGATCGTGTTTGGCCTTGCCGCGCCGCCCGAGCCGGGCATGGACGCGGAGGCTCTTATTCGTTGCATCGACTGGGTCGCGCACGGCTTCGAGATCGTGCAGTCAATCTTCCCGAATTGGGCATTTAGAGCCCCCGACACCGTAGCGGCCTACGGCCTCCACGGGAGGCTGTTCATCGGTCCCCGCCATTCGGCTGACCCGCGGCGCGGCGAGTGGGCGCGCGAGCTCTCGCGCTTCGAGATCGATCTTTTCCGCAATGGAGTCCTGGTCGACCATGGCGTCGCCGCCAACGTCCTCGATGGACCGCTTTTCGCCTTGCGTCATCTCGCCGAAACGCTGGCGCAGGATCCGTTGAGTCCGCCACTTGCCGAGGGCGAAATCGTGACGACCGGAACGCTGACCCGCGCCTTCCCCGTTGCAACGGGAGAGGAATGGACCACGAAGCTGATCGGCGTTCCGCTCGAAGGCGCGCGGATCCGCTTCGTCTAGCCTGCAGGGTCGGCGAGGGCGTCGAAAAGCGCGACTTTGACGGGCTGAAGAAGCCGCCCGAGCCGAAGTTTACGCTGAAATTTCAAGGTTATGCAGCGAGGCTCTCATCCGGGCCCCAATCCCCGGAACCCTTTTGCTTTCGAAGCGTTGACCTCCCGACAAGACTATGGATGGAGGTCAACAATGCGTAACACCATATCCAAGCCGGCGATTGCGGCGCTGGTGGCGCTGTCCTTGACGGCGTCCGCGTTCGCGACGGTTGAACCGGCGGCGGCCGCAGGCCGCGCCTGGCACGGCGGCGGCTGGCACGGCGGCGGCTGGCACGGAGGCGGCTGGCATGGCGGCGGCTGGCATGGCGGCGGCTGGGCGGGCCCGGCGATCATCGGCGGTCTAGCCGCAGGCGCGCTGCTGGCGGCGCCTTACGCGTACGGCTACGGCTACGGCGGCTGCAGCGCGTATCAGCCAATCTATGACGCTTACGGCAACTATATCGGCCAGCAGCTCGTCAGGACCTGCTAGCGGCGCGAGGGGCCCCGGAATCCCGGGGCCCCGGCCTAACGCTCGATCCGCGCCAGTCCGCCCATGTAGGGCCGCAAGGCTTCCGGAACCGCGACAGAGCCATCCGGCTCTTGATAGTTCTCGAGCACCGCGACCAGCGCCCGCCCGACAGCGACGCCGGATCCGTTCAGCGTGTGGACGAAGCGGGTCGACTTGGCGTCCGTCCCCTTGAACCGGGCGTTCATGCGCCGGGCCTGAAAGTCGCCGCAGATCGAGCAGGACGAGATTTCGCGGAACCGCCCCTGCCCCGGCAGCCAGACCTCGATGTCATAGGTCTTCTGCGAGGCAAATCCGATGTCCCCGGTCGAGAGCGCGACGACGCGGTAGTGAAGGCCGAGGCGCTTCAGCACATCCTCGGCGCAAGTCGTCATCCGCTCGTGCTCGTCGCGCGACTGCTCGGGCGTCGTGATCGAGACCAGCTCGACCTTTCTAAACTGATGCTGTCGGATCATTCCGCGCGTGTCGCGCCCCGCTGCCCCCGCCTCCGCCCGGAAGCAGACGGTTCCGGCGGTGAAGCGCAGCGGCAGCGTCTTCTCGTCGACGATGCTTTCGCGCACGAGATTGGTCAGCGGCACCTCGGCGGTCGGGATCAGGCCAAGCCGGCTGCTCCTGAACTCGTTCAACCGACCGACAAGCGCAGCCTGTGCGTCGAGCGGGTCGAGAAGAGCGATCTCGTCGCCGGACGGCTCGCGCAGAAGCTCGCCTCCAATGGCCCAGAACTGATCGTCCTCGAACTTGGGCAATTGCGCGGTGCCGAACATTGCCGCGTCCCGCACGAGCACTGGAGGGGAGACCTCCGTGTAGCCGTGCTCGGTCGTGTGCAGGTCGAGCATGAACTGCTCGAGCGCCCGTTCGAGCCGGGCCAGCGCCCCTTTCAGGACGACGAAGCGCGCGCCCGAGAGCTTCGCCGCGGCGTCGAAATCCATGAGCCCGAGCGCCTCGCCGATCTCGAAATGCTCGCGCGGCTTATTCATGCCGCCAAGCTCCGGCCGGGCGCCCCAGCGGCGAATCTCGACGTTCGCGCTTTCGTCCTTGCCGTCCGGCGTGTCGTCGGCGGGGAGGTTCGGGATCGCAGCCAGGTCAAATTCAAGCGCCGCCGCAGCCTCCCGCTCCTCCGCCTCGAGTTGGGGCATTTTGGCTTTCACTTCGGCGACTTCGGCGCGGAAATCCTCGGCCGCGACCGCATCTCTGCGCGCCATCGCCGCGCCGATCTGCTTCGAGGCCGCGTTGCGGCGCTCCTGCGCGCGCTGAAGCGCCGCGATCGCCGCCCGCCGCCGGTCGTCGAGCGCGATCAGCGATTCGGCGCGGGGACCGAGGCCGCGGCGCCGCAAGCCTTCGTCGAAGGCTTCGGGATTCTCGCGGATCGCTCTCATATCGTGCATGGATCCGACCTCCGCAAAGGCAAGAGGCCAGCCATTACCAGAACGCCGGCGAAAAGCTCAACTGGCGAGAGCTCACCGGAACGCGGGCAAGCCGCGCCTCAGCGCCCAATCGCCGAACACAGAGAGGGCGAGACCGGTCATCACCAGGAGCCCGCCTGCGAGCTCCGCCGCGCTCAACACCTCGCCGAACAGGAGCGCGCCGGCGATCATCCCGACAACCGGGACCAGAAGCGCAAACGGGGCGACGGTCGCCGCGGAGTGATGCGCCAGGAGCCGCGCCCATACGGCGTAGCCGAACACTGTACCGGCATAGGAAATGACCAGGACGCTGACGATGAGCTTCATGCCCGGATGGGCGAGCGCGGCGAGGCCGCCCGTCCCCTCGATTGCGAGCGACAGGGCGACCAGAGGCAGCGGCGCGGCCAGGCTCGACCAGACAGTGAAGGCGAGCATGTTGACCTTGCCGAGGCTCTTCGCCAGCACGTTGCCGGAGCCCCAGAACGCAGCCGCCAGAATGACCAGCAGGAACGGCCCGAGGCTCGCTCCCGCGAGCCGTTCCGAACCGATGACGGCCATGCCAGCAAAACCGACTGCGGCGCCAATGATCTGGGCGCGACGCGGCCGTTCGCCAAGCCAGATCCAAGCGAGCAGGATGGTGAAGAACACCTGCGCCATGACGACAAGCGACGCGAGCCCAACCGGGAAGCCCTGATGAATGGCGATGAACAGCAAGCCGAACTGGCCGACCCCGATCAGGAGCCCGTAGAGCGCCACCGTCCACGCCGGCGCTTTCGGCGGGGCGACGAAGAACACCATCGGAACTGCGGCGAAGAGGAATCTGAGCGCGGCTAGCATCAGTGGCGTTGTTTGACCGACGCCGACCTTGATCGCGATGAAAGTGAGGCCCCAGACGATCGCAACGCTGAGCGCGGCGAGAACATCGCGCGCGCTCATGTCGGGGTCCGGACAGAGACTGAAATGTCGGAAATCATGCGCGGAGCTATCACACCAAGAGCAGTCCTCAAACGACCCGCTGACGGCGGCCGGCGAAGCTGCTAGAATCGCCCCGTGACCGAAGAGCCCGAAAGCCTCATTCTCGAGCTTCTGCGCCAGATGCGCGCCGAACTCGGCGACGTCCGGACGGACCTTGGCCATATCCGGGCTGACTTCGCGACGAAATCCGACCTGAACTCGCTCCGCGCGGATGTCGCCGCCGACATGCATTCGTTGCGCGCCGATGTCGCATCCGACCTCCTCTCAACCCGCAAGGAGCTCAGCGAACAGATCGTCGGGCTACGCCGCGCCGTCGTCGAGTACCACACCTCCGTCATCGGCCACGGGATCCTCATCAGCGAACTCGAAGCCCGCGTGCGCCGGGTCGAGCAGCATCTCAACCTCCCCTCGCTCAACCCGAGCTGAACCAGGGCGAGCGTCAGGTCGCCGGGTTGTTCGCTGCGCTCTGAGCCTGCGCTCGCCGCTTCTCGACGATCTTCACCGCGATCACCGAGCCCTCGTAGAGCAGGAGCATCGGCAGCGCGAGCGAGGTCATGCTGATCAGGTCGGGAGGAGTCAGGATCGCCGCGATCCCGACCACCGCCACGATCGCGTAGCGCCGCATCCGGACGAGATAGGCGGAATCGATGATGCCGACGTGACCGAGCAGGGTCAGGATCACCGGCAACTGGAAGGCGATTCCGAAGGCGAAGATCAGCGTCATGATGAGCGACAGATATTCGCTGACCTTGGGCAGGAGCTCGATCGTCGCCTCGCCCGGCACATTGACCTGCTGCAGCGACACCGAGAAGCGGATCAGAAGCGGCATCACCGCGAAATAGACGAGCAGCGCGCCGAGCAGGAAGAAGATCGGGGTCGCGATCAGGTAAGGTCGAAATGCCTGCCGCTCATTGCGGTAGAGGCCAGGCGCGATGAATTTATAGAGCTGAACGGCGATCACCGGGAAGGCGATGACGCCCGCCCCGAACATGCTGAGGCGGATGTTGGTGTAGAACTGTTCGAGAAAGTGGGTCGCGATCAGCGTCGCCTTGTCCGCCCCGACCACCCGCACATAAGGATAGGTGAGAACGTTGTAGATGTGCCGCGAAAAGTAGAAGCAGACGATGAAGGCGGCGAGAAAAGCGTAAAGCGACCTGATGATGCGAGCGCGAAGCTCGATCAGGTGCTCCATCAACGGCGCCTTGGTGGCGTCGATGTCCTCTTGGCTCATTCCGCCGCGCTTCTTCGGGCGGGCGGCTCCTCGGACGAGGCTTCCGCCGGGACCGCTGCAGGCTGGGATTCGGCGGGCTCCGGACCGGTCAGCGCAACTTCGGACACGCCGATTTCAGAGCCGGCGGCTTCGGGCGCGGGGATCTCGGGCTTCCCGGTTTCGGGACTGGAGACGAGAGCGGCGCCGGTCTCGACCGGCGGTTCGACCGCCTTGGCGATGTCGTCACGCACCATGCCGGCCGGATCGAAGCTGGTGTCGATCTTTGCCTGGTCGCTGATCGCCTGGAATTCCTTCTTGACGCTGTCGAGGTCGGCCTCGCGCTCGACCTCGCGCATGGCCTCCATGAACTGGCCCTGGAACTCGGCCGCCATTCGCCGCATCTTCCCCACCGTCTGGCCAACGGTGCGCATGACGCGCGGCAAATCCTTCGGCGGGATCACCGCCAAAGCGACAACGCCCACAATGATCATTTTGCTGATGTCGAGGTCGAACATGGCTCACCGGACCCGGCGACCGTCGAGCGGCGCGGCCAGCGCCAAGCCCTCGTCGCGCGCGTCCCGCTTCAGGAACGCACTCAGCCGACCTTGTGAACGTCGTTGGCGTCGACGCCGACGCGGTTCTCGATCGTCCGCGGAGCGGCCGTCGGGGCGGACGCCGGAGCTTCGTCGTCGTCCGCGAGCCCCTTCTTGAACGACTTCACGCCCTTGGCGACGTCGCCCATGAGGTCGGAAATCTTGCCCTTCCCGCCGAACAGCAGGAGCGCGACCGCGCCGAACAGCATCCAGTGCCAAATGCTAAAGCTACCCATGGTCGTCATCCCATTCCGCGCCGCCCGGCTTCAAGGCCGCCGGCGCATCCACTCTTTGAGCGCAAACCTAAGCGCGCGCAAAGGCAAAAACAAGCTTGCCATCGCCAGTCGGGCGACTTAGGCGAGAAACGATCCGTGCGGCGCTTTCCCGCCCTGTTGCTGACGCGCTCGCCCCCAACATTGGCGCGCCGTCACGTCAACCTCCACCGTTCGAGGAGTCCCGCCCCGATGAGCGAAACCGCCAAGCGCCTGAAGGAACAGGGCGTGATTCTGCCCAAACCCGCGGCGCCCGTCGCCAATTATGTCCCCGCCGTGCGCGCCGGGACGCTTCTCTTCGTTTCCGGCCAGCTTCCGCTCGGACCGGACGGCAAGCTTGCCGAGCGCCACAAGGGCAAACTCAAGGCGGACTCCGAAATCGCCCCGGCGCGGGACGCGGCAAGGCTCTGCGTCATCAACGTGCTCGCCCAGGCGCAAGCGGCGCTCGGCGACCTCGACGCGATCGCCCAGGTGGTGCGGCTCGGCGGGTTCTTCAACGTCGAGACCGCCTTCGACGCCTTGCCCCAGGCGATGAACGGCGCCTCCGATCTGGTCGCCGAAGTGTTCGGCGCCCAAGGGCGTCACGCGCGAACGACGGTCGGGGTATCGCACCTGCCCCTCAACGCCCTCTGCGAAGTCGAGGCCGTGTTCGAGATCAAGGCTTGACGCCCGCCAACGCTCCCGCGTGGCTCGTCGAGCGTCCGATCGCCCATCGCGGATTTCACGACGCAGCCAGGGGCGTGATCGAAAACACGCTACGATCGGCGGAGGCGGCGATTGCTCGAAGATTCGCGATCGAATTCGATGTCCAGATGAGCAGAGACGGCGAAGCCTTTGTTTTTCACGACCAAACACTCGATCGCCTGACGGACGCCACTGGCCCGTTTGCCGCCATGAGCGCGGCCGAGATCGTCAAAATCCGGATCAAGGGCGCGGATGAGCCGCCGCCGACCTTAGCAGCATTCCTGGCGGCGGTGGGCGGCCGGACGCCGGTGATCTGCGAGCTCAAGAGCCGGTTCGACGGCGACTGGGGGGTCGCCGACCGCGTCGCCGCCCTCGCCGCGGCTTATGACGGTCCGCTCGCGTTCAAGAGCTTCGACCACGATCTCGCGGCCTATCTCAAGCTACGCCGGCCCGGGATGCGCTCTGGGCGACCCTGCCCAGTCGGCCTTTTGGCGCAGGCGTCCTACGACGATCCGGAATGGGCCTCCCTCAGCGCCGAGCGAAAGCGGGATTGGGCCGACTTCGACCATTTCGATCACGCTCGGCCTGATTTCCTGTCGTGGAACGTCGACGACCTGCCCCACAAGATCCCGTTCCTGGTGAAGGAACTGCTCGGCGCGCCCGTGATGGCCTGGACCGTGCGAAACGCCCGCCAGCGCGAGGCCGCGCGCAAATGGGCCGACCAGATCGTGTTCGACGGCGATCCGGATGCTCTGCCCGAGGCGTAAATCACATAGCAATTTCCGGATAGTTCGACGGGAACATCGCGCGCTTCGTTTCCTCGTCGACTTCCTTCTTGAACGGATGATCCTTGCCGAGTTCCTTCGCCCGCGCCGCTGCGGGCCGCGCATCGACCCTCTCGAACAACTTCTTCAGATTCGGGAAGGCGGCGAGCGGGTCATCCGCGCCGGGCAGCACCCTGCCGGCCCGCGTCAGCCAGCCCCAGGCAGCCATGTCGACGATCGAGTAGTCCGCGCCGACAATGAAGTCGCGGCCGGCCAGATGCCGATCCAGCACCCGATAGTGGCGCTCAATCTCGCGCCGATACCTGTTGACCGCATAGGGAATCTTCTCCGGCGCCGCGTGCTGGAAATGCACCGCCTGACCCGAGAAGGGGCCTACGCCCGTGGCGACGAAAAATAGCCACGACAGGAGCTCGGGCCGATCGGCTGGCGCGCCGATGAATCGGCCGCTCTTTTCGCCGAGGTAGAGCAGGATCGCGTTCGAATCGAACACCCGCGCCTCGCGTCCCCCCGGCCCCTCCGTGTCGACGATCGCCGGCGCCTTGCCGTTCGGGTTGATGGCGCGAAACGCAGGCCCGTGCTGCTCGCCCTTGGCGGTGTCGATGGGAATGGCTTCGTAACGGAGGCCGAGCTCCTCGAGCATCAGCGCGACTTTGACCGGATTCGGCGCGAGGTTGAAGTAGAAGCGGATCACGGGGTTCTCCAATCGTCGAAGGACGCTGCCATGCCGGCGGAGGCAAGCGCACCAATAGCGGCTTCTGGAAACGAAAACATATCCGCCCGAGCGCGATCGGCAAGGGCCGTGGCGCGAGGAGGGCCAATTGTCCCCTTGATCGCGGCGTGCGAAGGTAAGGGTCCGCGCGTCCGCTCTCCGTGCAGTTTCCGCAATTTTGCCTTCCATCCGCGCCATTCTCCGGCACGACATCTTCAACCGCCTCTTTAAACTCGGGGTCGACCCGTGCCTAAGATCCAGCTTGAGTTGCAGGCAGACGATCCCGAGTTAGATCCCCTCGAATCGCGCTTGGGAAGCGAGAACGTGATCCGCGCACGGCCCGATCATTTCGAAGGCGACATTAATATCGTAAATCTTCTCGTTAACCTTACAACAGTAACGATTCCAATATTGTCAATGCTCGTATCTGAACATATTAAGTCGAAGAGATACATAAAGGCCAAAGTTAAAGGAATTGAGGTTCAAGGCGAGTCCCTCAAAAACATGGAAGCCTTCCTCAACACGATCGCTTCCCAAAAAACCGAAGCTGCTCAGAAAGAGACGAAGAGCGCCGCCGAGGCAGCGAAAGTGCCTGCGTCGAAAAAGAGTGCTGCAAAAAAGAATCGATCCAAGAAGAAATGATCGGGTCGTATCTTGCTGAGACTCGGCTGTTGTCACGGGAGCAGCCGGACAAAGGAACCGAAGCGTATTACACGCTAATGGTTCAATTCTGCAACAAGATAATAAAATCATTTACAAATTCCGATGGAGGCGAAACTGCTGCGCTTGTTATCGTCACCTATTCCGCGCAGCGTAAATGTGAGCTAGTTGAGATTGGCAAGGATCGTATATTGATCTTTGACAAAAATCTCGGCCAAGCGCTGAACACGCTAAACCGAATTCTTTTCTTTAGTAAGAAGTCGATCAGTGCGTATCGCCCTCTTTTGCGGTATATTACGGATGAGGCGATCCTTTTGGGCCGGAACGACCTTGCATCGTTTTTTGCCGCTAAAACCGTCGTGTATGAGAAATTTTGGGACCTCCCGGGGGCCGCATCGCGGCCAGACGTCTGGCACCAGACATATCTGCAGGAACTATTCATTTTTGCCCATGAATATTGCCACCTCATAGGGTCTAACAACAAAGTATTCAAAGAATCAAGGGCGCGCGCCGGCAAGCTGCTTCTGGAACCTGAGGATATAGATCCGGCCAAGCTTCATAGCGCTTACATGAAACGCTATAAGGACGGTCCGTCTCTCGCGGAACTCACCAAGATTCACACCGAGTTTGAAAGCGATCTCAAAGCCAGCGAGGCGGACCTTGTTGATGAACTAGGATGCGACGACTTTGCAGTTCATGTCCTGATAGAATATTGTAAATCATATCGTATTCCCCTCGTGGATTGCTTTAACGCCGCGTTTCTGGCCATGCGGCATGTGAGGGCTATCAACTACGCGAGAGCATTCATTCGCCAACTGGCGGGGCGGGCTGAGCCGTCTGGGCAAGATCGCCGCGTCCGCCTGCTCCAGCACCGACAGCACCGTCTGCGAACGGCGTTTCCTTGGATTATCAAACTCTTGAAATCTGACCCCCTCGGCGCGCCGACGCTGGAGGATGTAACCGCGAGTTCTCTCGATGCGGACATCAGCAACCTCTCCGATCTTCACGATGAGAAAATCGACAATGTTCTTCTTTTTGAGCTTATTCCCAATCTTGCCGATGAATTCGCCCGGTGGAAGAAAAAGTACAAGGTAAGCAGCCAGACGAACTTGACCCAGTCCGTCCTTGTCGCATCCGCAGTCGGCTGGAGTTACGGCCTGGAGAACCCCACTTACGTTTCATTCCCTAAAGGCCTTCATGCTTGACTTCATTTAGGACCATCCGCGCCCTGGCCGAGAAGCGCAAAGGCGGGGCCGACGCGCTCGCCCGGCTGATGCCGCCGAAGCCCGACCCGAAGGCGCTCGCCAAGCTCCGCGACGACCGTGTGCTCGCCGAAATGACGAAAAGGGTATTCTCCGCCGGCTTCGCCTGGAGCGTGATCGAATCGAAATGGCCGGCCTTCGAGGCAGCCTTTCTCGGCTTCAGACCCGCCAAGCTCGCCTTCGAGCCCGACGAGTTCTGGGACGGGCTCGTCAAGGACGCCCGCATTGTCCGGAACGGGGCGAAGATCGATTCAGTGCGCGTGAACGCGCGCTTCGTCCAGGACGTGGCGAAGGAGCACGGCTCCTTCGGCAAGTTCCTTGCGGAATGGCCCTCCTCCGACGAGGTCGGCCTGCTCGAATTCCTCGCCAGGCGCGGCAGCCGGCTCGGCGGCAATACCGGCCAGATGCTGCTGAGGTTTCTCGGCTGGGACGGTTTCGTCGCCTCGAAGGACGTCGTCGCCTGCCTGCGCAACGCGGGCCTCGATGTCGCGGAGGCGCCGACGTCGAAGCGCGACCTCGCCAAGATACAGGAGCAATTCAACGCCTGGGCGAAAGAGACTGGCCTGCCCTACACGCATCTGTCGCGCATTTGCGCGTATTCGGCCGGCCAAAATTATGAGGGCGACAGACACCGCGGTCGCGGTGGCGAAGCGGACTAGGTCGGATCCGCATGAACGGCCCAGCGGCCGCCCTGGGCAGTCAAAAAGCGCCTTCAGCGCGTAGAGCGTGTCGGCGACCGGCCTGTCGCGCCGCCAGCGAAGCAGCGCTTGCTCAGCGGCCTGCCGATACGCAACGGTCAAATATCCTCGAGCCTGATTTCGTTGCGTCCCAATGCGGCGAGGCAGGCCAGGAAAAACGAAGCGGCGAAGGCGCCGCGCCCGAGCTTGCCGGTTATCGAGGTTTCGGTTTCACGCAGTCCGTGCTGGTTGAGCCTTTCCGCCAGCTCCTTGTAGCCGACATTCGCGCGCTTCAGTTCAGCCTTGATGAACCGGCTTGCCTTTACGCCCCATTCCCTCTCCTTTTCGGTCATATCTGCGCTCCGCGTTTGATATCCGTGGAATATGCAAGGCTGCGGTCAAACTCAGATAGCTGAGGAAAGCCACAGCAACCTGTCTCCGATCGCGGGCGAAGCTGCGCTTCCACGACTCCGGTTCAGCATGAACCCCGGCCTTGCGCAGGTGTTCCGCATGCCGCACTCAACCGAGCCGATCTGACGCTCCTACTGAGCCTTCTGCGAGGCCCAATGGATCGCGTAGGGTTCGGCGAACAGGCGGGAATTCAGCTTCGCCGTCGGCTGATCTGGGAGCTTCACTCCCCATCAGTCTTTCGCCCCGGCCGGCGCGAGGAAAACAAAGACCGCGCCAAATGCGATGAGCTGCCCCGCGCGCCATTCTTCGCTCCCCTTGTCCATGCCCACGGTTTTCCCTGGGGCGCCCTGTTCAGCGAGGCGCGGACACCAGCAAACCGCCGTTTCTGTCATTCGCAACGCCCCGGCCGGGCCACAATCGCAAGGCAGGGTCGTTGTACAGGAGCGCCGAAAATCGATAATGTTCGCGCTCGTCCAGACCGGGTCAAGGAACACTATGAGAAAATACGTCGGCGCCGCTGTGGCGCTCATCGTTCTTATTGCGGCCTACTGGGGCTGGGCGCTGGCCGGCGCGGCTGAGCTGGCGTCAGCCGCTCGGCGCGGCGACGCAACGACGGTGATGGAGCGCATCGATGTCTCGGCGCTCAGCCGCTCGCTCAGCGGCCAGATCTCGCGCGCCTATCTCGAGCAGAATCCGCAGCTTCGCAAGCTGCTCGCGCTCAAGCCGGGACTGGCGGACGGCGTCGGCATGAACGCCGCCGCCGCCGAGATGCTGTTGCGCGCTTTTCTGACGCCCGAGAACATCGCCGCGCTCCTGAACCAGGGACGCCCCAACGCGGGCGCCGCGGATGCTGGAGCGCTATGGCGCATGCCCGGGCTCGGCGAGGCGTTGCGCGCCGATCCGATGCAGATCCTGGCGCACTCCTATTTTGACGGCCCGTCGAGCTTCGTCGTCGCGCTCGATAGCCCCGATGGACCCTACCGCGCCCACCTGAATCTCTCCGGAGCGACCTGGCGCTTGTCGGGCCTCGACATCCCCGATCAGGTCACCGCCCGCGTGGCGCGCCAGATCGCGGAGCGAGTCGGCGGATTGATGGACCGGCCCGGCGGGTGATTTGACCGAAGGCCGAGGGCCTAAGCGAGTTTTACGGTTGGGTCCAATGCGGCCATGCGATTGAGCAGCGCGGCGCAGCCGAGTTGGTGGTCGACAGCGTTTGGATCGTAGTGACCGTCGGCTACGTACTTGCCTTTCACATATTTGTTCGTCGAGGCCCAGACATAGGGCGACGGCCTGTTCTTCGCCGCGTACCCCAACCCGTTGTATTCCTCCATTAGCGTCAGCGCGCCGCCTGCGGACCAGTCCTTCCACGCGGCGGCATGGGGCGCGCAATTGCTGAGGGCGTCCACAGCCGCGTCTTCCCAGCTCTTGAACGGGCCGCGGCCCCTCGGAACATGAATTGACACTTTGTTCCAGGGATCCCCTTGCGCCAAATTCGCTTTCCAACTTTGCGAGGCTTCACGCTCGTGGATAACGGCGATTACGAACCACGGCACCGACGTTTTCTTTGAAACATTCTGGTAGCGCGTCTTCGCGGATTGAGCGACCAATCGTTGCGCCACCTTGTCGATCGTGGGCTGAAGATCCGGCGTTACCCGCATGGATTGCCAACGCGCGGCGTTCGCCTTCTTCAGGCTGGCAATATCGACCATCGCTCTATTCCTCCCGATTTGAATTTTGTTGTTTGAACCCCGTATCGCAAAATCCCAAGAAGGACGTCGCGGAGCGACTGCATCTTGGTGGACGTGTTTATGATCTAATCAAACGCAAGCGAAATTTGCGCCGTCTTTCCGTTTTCTGCAAGCCGAAAAAAGTTGCGTGTTCAGTCCAGACGCGCAGGGCCCGCCGCCTAACCCGAGAACTGTCGAACTCCATCTTCGCCTGGAGGGCCGGCTCTACCACCCGTCGCCGCCTTTTTTGGATCCGACCGGTCGCCTATGGTTGCGCTCGGCGCAAGCGGCTAAGCTGCCGCGGGCGGGATCCGCCCAGTTCACGAGGAGCGAATGGAACTCAGGGCTCTGGCGCCCGTCCTGACTCTGGTCTTCGCCTTTGCGCCCGGTCTGGCCCAAGCGGATCAGGAGTCTTGCCACGGTGTCGACTTCGACATCAAACACCCGCTCGTCGTTGCGAGAGTGTCGGCGCCTTCGCGCGTCTATTTCATCAAGGGCGCCGACGAGAGCGCCTCGTGCCCGTCCAACGCCGCGGGCTGCAATGAGCCATCCTATCTCGTCCCCGGAGATCTTGTCCTGACCGGAAAGACTCAAGGCGCATATGTCTGCGCTGCGTTTCAGTCGCCCCTAGCGCGCAAACAAGATTGGACCAACGGATGGCTCCCCCTCTCCGCGCTATCGCCATTGACGCCGGCGCCGGCCGCCAAAGCCTCCGATTGGATTGGAGAATGGGTCCACCCCGGCGGCTCGATCACGATCTCGGAAGGCAATCGGGGCATGTTGAAGATCGACGGCCTGCAGACCTATCCCGCCAAGCTCAACATCCATACCGGAGTGATCGAGGCCGAGGCGAAGCCTGCTCAGGGCATGATCGCTTTCGCAGACGACGGAACCACCCCGTTCGATCAGGCCGACGCGGGGCAATGCCTGGTGCGGATGCAACGCTTCGACACGTGGCTGGCGGTGGAAGACAATCAGGGGTGCGGCGGCGTCATGGTCACCTTCACTGGCCTTTATCGCCGCAAGTGAGGCGCCTGCACGCCGCAATGGATCACGGACCAGCCTATGCGAAGTCCCCACCCCTCACTTCAAGCGCTTGACCGGGCTTTCCCCGACGACCTCGCCATCCTCTTTCACGAACCGCCCGACCGTGGGATTGGGTAGGAGGTCGAGCACTTTTTCCGATGGGCGGCAGAGCCGGACGCCTTTCGGCGTCACGACAATGGGCCGATTGATGAGGATCGGATGCGCCATCATGAAGTCGATAAGCTCGTCGTCCGACCACTTCGGATCGCCGAGGCCAAGCGCGGCATATGGCGTGCCCTTCTCGCGCAGCAGCGCCCGGACGGGAATGCCCATCGCGGCGATCAATTCGATCAGTCGCTCGCGGCTGGGCGGGTGCTTCAGATATTCGATCACGACCGGCTCCTCGCCGCTTTGCCGGATCATGGCGAGCGTATTGCGCGACGTGCCGCAGTTCGGGTTGTGATAAATCGTGACGGTCACAGTTTGGCCTCGGCCTTCAAGGGGTCGGACACGTCGGCCTCCTCGCGCAACAGCCAGCCGATCAGCGCCAGCGCGGAGACGGCGCCGAGCAATTGGGCGGCGATGAACGCCGGCACGTCGATTGGACGGATGCCGGAAAAAGTGTTGGTGAGGGACCGCGCGATGGCCACGGCCGGGTTGGCGAAGGACGTCGAAGCCGTGAACCAATAGGCGGCGGTGATGTAGAGGCCGACCAGCCAGGGCACGGCCGCTCGCTCGAAGCGGACCCCGGCCAGAATCGTGGCGACGAGGCCGAAGGTCGCGACCCATTCGGCGAGCCACTGCCCTCCGCCGGTGCGCGCCTTCTCGGAGAGCGCGACCAGCGGCAGCGAGAACATCAGATGCGCGACGATCGCGCCTACGACGCCTCCAGCAAGTTGGGCAAGCGCATAAAGCGCGGCGTCGCGCGGGCTCATGTCGCGCTTGAGCGCGAACACAAGCGACACCGCCGGGTTGAAATGCGCCCCCGAGATCGGGCCGAAGATCGTGATGAGGACGACCAGAATGGCGCCGGTCGGGAGGGTGTTGCCGAGCAATTCAATTCCACCGTCATGGCTCAGGTTCGCCGCCATGACGCCCGAGCCGACGACGGTCGCGACGAGCAGCGCGGTCCCGAGCGCCTCCGCCGTCAGCCGACGAGGGAGATCGAAGGCCAAGGTCAACCAGCCTTCTTGGAGCCCGAGGACGAGCCTTCCATCTGGCCGATTTCGCGCAGTTTCGCTTGCAGCGCCATCGAACTGATGCTGCGCATCGGCAGCGCGGTGAACACGGTGATGCGGTTGCGCAGATACTTGAACGCGGTCACGAAGGCCGCCTCCTTCTGAACCGGATTCCCCTCCACCGCCGCCGGGTCTTCGATGCCCCAATGCGCCGTCATCGGCTGTCCCGGCCAGACCGGGCACGCCTCCCCTGCCGCGCTATCGCAAACAGTGAAAACGAAATCCATCTTCGGCGCGTCCGGCGCCGCAAACTCGTCCCACGCTTTCGAGCGATAGCCATCGGATGGGTAGCCGAACGACGCGAGAACCCGGGTCGCGAGCGGATTGACAGCGCCCTTGGGATGGCTTCCCGCGGAGAACGCGGCGAAGCGCCCCGCCCCCTCCTTGCGCAGGATGCCTTCGGCCATGATCGAGCGGGCCGAGTTGCCGGTGCAGAGGAACAGGACGTTATAAAGCGGACTAGCCACAGGCGTCCTCCTTCGCGCATTCGCCGGCGGCGTCGCGGCATGCTGGCGCATCCATTTCGCCGCACAGCTCCGGGTGACCCTGGCAGCAGTCGCGCATGATGAAGTCGATCAGCGCCCGCATGCCCGCATAGTTTGCCGAGTAGATGATCTGGCGCTGTTGACGCGTCGATTGGATCAGGCCCGCGCGCTCCAGTTCCTTCAGGTGAAAGGACAGCGTCGGCGGCGGGACAGACAGGCGCAGCGCGATCTCGCCGGCAGCCATGCCGGCCGGCCCACGCTGCACCAGCAGGCGGAAAACCGCCAGCCGCGTCTCGTGCGCGACCGCGAAGAGACAGGCGAGGGCTTGCTTTTCTTCCATAATTCGACTCTAGTGGAAATATGGAATTGACACAACCGCGCAGTCGGGGGAGCGACATGGGGTTCGGGAAAAACAAGCCGGCAAGCGCAGCCGCGGTCACTCCTCCTTGAACCCGCTCCGGCGGCTCACTTAGCGCTCGCCACGCCCCGCGCGAGCAGCGACTTGAGCGCATCCAGCGTGTCGGCCTCCGCCACCGGCTTGTCGCGCCGCCAGCGCAGCATGCGAGGGAAGCGGACAGCGACGCCGCTCCTGTGGCGTTTGCTCGGCGCAATGCCTTCGAAGCCCAGCTCGAAAACCTGGGTCGGCGTGACGCTGCGGACCGGGCCGAAGGTCTCGACCGTAGTGCGGCGCACGATCGCGTCCATCTCGCGAATTTCCGCATCCGACAGCCCCGAATAGGCCTTGGCGAACGGCACCAGCTCGCGTGGCCCCGCGCCCTCCCCGTCGCTCCAGACCGCGAATGTGTAGTCAGTGTAAACCCCCGAGCGCCGGCCGTGGCCGCGCTCGGCGTAGATCACGACGGCGTCGACGCTCATGGGATCGAGCTTCCATTTCCACCAGACGTCCGTCCGGTCGTCGCCCTTGCGGCGCCCGATCCCGTAGACGCCCTCGCGCGCCTTCAGCATTAGCCCCTCGCGGAGAAGTGCGCGCGCCTGCTCACGCTTCTCCGCGAGCTCGTCCCATGTGTCGGCGGAAACGGTCGGGCTGATGCGGATCGGCAGACGCTCGCCCCGCGCCTTTGCTTCGTCGAACAGACGATCGACGAGATGCTCAAGCAGCGCGCGACGCATATGCTGCGGCTCGCCGCGCAGATCGCGGCCCTCGCTCTCCAGAAGATCGTAGGCGATGAAGGCGACCGGCAATTCGCGCAGCGTCTTTTCGCTCACCACCTTGCGGCCCAGCCGCTGCTGGAGACTCGCGAAGATCGCGAGGCCGTCGAGCGAATCCGTCGCATACTCGTGCTCGGGCGCGATGAGCACGACAAGCTCGCCGTCGATCGACGTGCCTGGCGGCAGCGCACGCGCCAGCGGCTCGAGATCCGGATAGGCGTCCGAAATCAGCTCCTCGCCGCGCGACCATAGGCGCCAATTGTCGCCGCGCTTGAGCAGCTGTGCGCGGATGCCGTCGAACTTCCATTCAACGATCCAGTTCGACGGCGGCCCAAGCGTCGCAAGCATGTCGGCCACGGGCCGGCTCCACGATTGCGCGAGATAGAACGGGTAGGGTTTGCCCGCGTCGAGCGCTTGCGCTTCCGCGTGCAAGACCTCGCCAATCAGCGCCTCAAAATCCGCGGCGGTGGGAATCCGCCGCGCCTGCGAATAGCCCATCAGCCGCTGCGCCATGCGACCCTCATCGACGCCCGCGACTTCAGCCAGAGCTTTGACGACTTGCAGCCGCGACACGCCGACGCGCAATTCCCCGGTGATCAGCTTGAAGAAGGCGAGACGCTCCTCTGTCGGCAGTTCCTCGACCCATCGCTTGAGCCTTGCGTAACGCTCTTCCTCCCCGAGCGAGGGAAGCGGCAGCAGCCGCTCGCGCATCCATTGATCGAGCGAAATCTCTTCGCCTCGCGCGCCCTCGGGCAGAACGAGCGCCAGCATTTCGGCGAGATCGCCGACCGCGCCGTAGCACTCCCCGCAGAGCCAGTCGGGATAGCCCGAGCCCTCAACCGCGAGCCGCCAGAGAAGCCGGGTCGGCGCAGTCTGGCGCGGCTTGCCGCCGCTCAGGAAATAGACGGTCCAGGCCGCGCTCGCCCATTGCGCGGGATCAGCCTTGGCGGCGGCGAAGAATTCGACCATCGCCGCCTGCTTGGCGCGGGTCGACGTTGCCGAATCGAGCCGCCGGTAGAGCGCAGCGAACGCCCTCACGCCTCCCCCTCCGGCGCCGCCCCGCCCTCGCCCTCGGGCGGCGGCGCGCCCTCGATCGCATCCTCGTCGTCGCCGTAAGCGGTGGTCAGCGCACGCGCATCGAGCCCCTTCTCGCGGAGGTATCGCGTCAACGCTTCCGTGTACCCATGCGTCACCAGAATGCGCTCCGCGCCGGTCGCCTCGATAGCCGTGATCAGGCCCGGCCAGTCGGCGTGGTCGGACAGCGCGAAGCCACGATCTAGCCCGCGCCGGCGGCGGTTCCCCCTAACCTGCATCCAGCCGCTCGCCAGCGCGTCGGAATAGTCGCCGAAGCGTTTGAGCCAGGGGCTCGCAGCGGCCGAGGGCGGAGCGAGAATGAGGGCGCGGGCGAACTCGCGCCTGTTCTCCCCCCAAATCGCGGTCCGGGGCTCAGTCGCCAGACGCGTCGGCGGCAGGACGACGCCAGCCTCACGATAGAGCGCATTGATCGCCTCGACTGCGCCATGACAGACGATTGGGCCGAGCGCCGGATCGACATTGGCCAGCACCCGCTGCGCCTTGCCCAACGCATATGCGAAAAGGATGCTTGCGCGCCCGGCCGCGATGTTCTCGCGCCGCCAGGCGTCGATCGAGGCGAACGTCTCGGCTTGCGGGCGCCAGCGGTAGATCGGCAGGCCGAAGGTCAACTCGGTAATGAAGGTGTGACAGCGGAGCGGCTCGAACGGCGCCAAAACGCCGTCGCTTTCGAGCTTGTAGTCGCCCGACGCGACCCATGTCTCGCCGTTCAACGCCACCCGAATCTGCGCTGAACCCAGCACATGGCCGGCAGGATGAAACGACAGCTCGACGCCGTTGCGCGTCAGGATTTCGCCGTAGGCCGCGGTCTCGATCGCGACGTCGCCGAGACGCTTGCGCAGGATCGGCGCCGTATCGCGATGGCAGACGTAAACGTCCGAGCCGAAGCGGGCATGGTCGGAATGGGCATGGGTGATGATCGCGCGCGGAACGGGACGCCAGGGATCGATATGAAAGTCGCCCGCGGCGCAATAGAGTCCGCGGTCGGTGGAGACGATGAGGTCCAAGGGTGACAAGCGCTCGACGGAAAGGGGCACCCCATATGGGGTGCGACCCGCCGAAGTCGAACTGAGCGCGGCGGGCCTGACGCGGCGGCGTTAGCCGGCGCCGCGAGGTCTCGCTGGACAGGCCGAAAGGAGGTCGTCGGAGCCGACCGGCCACCAGGCGTGCGGCGCCTTGGCGTAGGTGGCGAGGATCAGGAATTCGTCGTCGCCTTCGACCCGCACCCCCGCGACCACGACCGTCAGGTCGCCCAGGCCGTTCGTCCTGCCAGCAAAAGCCTCGGCGGCGAGCCGAAACGGCTCGACGCTCGCGAGGTCCGTTCCGGGGATGCGGTAGCCCCAGAACATCGTATGGGGAACGACCGGCCCGATCTGCGCCCACTCGCCCATCGGGATCTTGGGCGCCGCGACCGCAAGCGTGCGGCGGGCGTAGGGAAGGAGGCAGCCTATATGGATGTGGAGCTGGTCCTGAGTCCTGACCGTTGCGGAGTTCACGACAAGCGCGACCGCGTCGTGCTCGGGCGCTTGTCCGTCCGCAGCCTTGAGGAACGTGCGCGCGCGCCATGCAGCTTCGAAATAGTTCGGCGCTTCGGACGACTGCAGGAACGGATCCTCCACGCCGATGATCCTCCGGGTTGGCGCCAAGATCGTCTGATTCCATATCGGCGAACGCAGGACGATATTGCCCCGTTCCTCGCCGTCGGAAAGATCAGCCTCGAGGCACGGAAAGGGCGTTCCGGTCAGCTTGAAGTCGGCGACGCAGACGCGCACCACCTGCCACAGCGCCGTCCGGTCGAGCCCAATAGCGTGAATTGTGAACGCCGCGACCGTCAGGACGGCGACCGCCGAAAAAATCCACACTGTCTTGACGCCACGCGTCATGGCTTCGCCCCGCCCATCGCTCCTCAGCGAACGCCCTGCGCGCCTAGCATAATGTCGGCACGGGCTACGACTTGTGCATGCGAGAACCGGATTTAGGGTCGCGGCGCCCGTGCCTCCGGCCACTGCCTGTGGGAGTGGATATAACAGCCGTTGAAGCGCGGGGTTGGAATGCGCAGAGGTGTTGTTTGCGCGCAGAACTACGCGCCAGAGGTCGCCCGCGGCGCGATAGAGTCCGCGGTCGGTGGAGACGATGAGGTCCAAGGGTGACAAGCGCTTTGTGACGGGGCTCGGATCACCTGATACGGGAGTTCGGTCAAACCCCCGCCAGTTGGACCCGTTTCTGGCACGGAGCGATCATGGAATTGTGGGACTGACGCGTTGCTCAGCGGTCTACACGGGGCGCATTCATGAATGCGATTCTAGATACGCTCGGGATAGGTCAAGCCTCTTCGCGCTCCAATCAAGCCGAACAGAAACAGGACTGGTAGCCTCGTCTGAACATTCCAAGTGCGCAATGGAGGCGGCCATGCAGGATGAGGACGCGGTTCGGACGCGGGTGCGCGAGCGCTACGGCGCCATCGCGCGAGAGGCGGGAAGCTGCTGCACGCCCGTCGTGGTGTTCACCGGAGACGGCCCCTGACGGGCCTCAACGTGAGCGGGGACGCCTCAAGGCGTGGCGGGCCACGTGGCCGAAGCTCCTCCGCGTCCGAGGCTCACTGTCCGGCGATATGCGCGACCCGAGACCACTGGCTGGCGTTTTCCTGCTGGACCAGCCCCCGGCTTTGAACCGTCACGCAGACGCTGTCCGAAGGTTCGGCAGCCCGCCAGACGAGACCACTTTTGCAAGTGTTGGGTCCGAAGGCCCCTCCGCCCGCACGATTGGCCGCGGCCTGCTGATTCTCCGCCTGAACGGCCGCCTGCCGCGCTGGAGTCACGCAAACGGCGTCGCCAGGGAAGGCCGCACGCCACACGAAGCCCTCGCGGCAGGTATTGGGGCCATTGGGCGGCGCGGGCAGCGAAACGGTGCAGCCGCAGAAGGGGGACAGGTTGCTCCGGGACCCCAAGGTCGGTCTTGCGCCCCTCGTCGCGCGAAAGGACATCGGCGGCGAGGCGGACCCGCAATTGAGGTAGTTCAGGTTGAAGAGATTGACCTTCTGCTCCTGCCCGGTCACGGGAAGCTTGAGCGGCGGCGTCACCGCGCCCACGCAGGCTTTAGGGTCGCTATAGACCAGATAGCCGAGCACCTGCTCGGTTGGCGGAGCGCCGTTGTAGCGCACCTCCGACCCCTGGATCGAGACCGACACGACGCCGTTGGCGTAAAGGCATTGCACCCAGAGACCGCAGGCCGGAGGCTGAGTGATGGTACTGACGGTGCTGCCCCCGTTGCCACCCCCGCCGCCGCCTCCTCCGCCGCCGCTGCTTCCTGCGCAGATCGAGCCGTTGGCGCACCTCTGGTTCGTGCCGACTTTGACGCAGGTCAAGGAGCCGTTGTTCAGCGGGACGCAGCCCCCTGTTGGACAGCAAACACCGGCCTTCGCGCTGTGGGCGAGCCCTATCAACAATCCAATCAGAAGCAGCCGCATAGGATCCCCCCTCAAGAGGATGACATGCTACACTCAGTTTCACCGTTCGCAACCCGGATTGCAGGGACCAGCCCCGGCTACATCCGCCAGCGTTTCCCCCTGACCAAAAGGTCTGATGAATTCAAATGGGCGGGCCTGGCTCTGCTAACATGGCTGTGCGACATAGCTCCTTCGCGATCTTCTTTTCTCATCCCCCAGTCTTGGTGGGACGCCCGAAACCAACCTCGCCGCGATCTGCTTAGTTTTAGCTACGCCGAACGGAATTGGCCGCGGTTCGTCACTCTTGCTCCTCCTTGAATCCGTATTCTGGGACCCCCTGCTCCGCGCCGTAGTATTTGTACGGCAGGAATTTTCCGCTCATTACCAGCCGCACCCGATCCCCCTTCGGATTAGCCAGGCGGTCGACCTCGAGATCGAAGTCGATCGCCGACATGATGCCGTCGCCGAACTCCTCCTCGATCAACGCCTTCAGCGCCGGGCCATTGACCATGACGAGTTCGTAGAAACGGTAGAGCAGCGGGTCGGTCGGCGGCATCGGCGCTCCCCGCGTCGGAACTTCGTTGAGCATCCGTTTTTCGCCCTCGTTCAGCCCAAACAGGCTCGCGGCTCGCTCGGCGAGCGGCTTCGGCAGCTTCATCTGCCCAAGCAGCGCGCCGACCACCAGTATGGGCGACATGCCGCCGATCTCGTCGGCGACATGCTTCCAGCTCCAACCTTTCTCGCGCTTGATGTCGAGGATCTTCTCGGCGAGCTGCTCACGCTTCATGCATGACCTCGTTTGGCTGGCGGCGCTCGGAGCCGGCCCGCGCCGGATCGCGGGCGTTACGGATTGTCGGGGCGACGGGTTTTCGTTGTCAACCGTGAGAGGCCGCCGAGACGGCCGGATTCTGCTGCTTGGGTCCAGCCACGCGATCGGCGCTTTTTTCGACATTGGCTTTCTGATTGGCAGAAGCTCTGCTATACTGCCTGCTTCCCGGCAACGAGCCTGACCGGCCGGCTCAATCGAAGGAGGCGACATGATCGAACGCGGTGAGCTGCCGGGCAGGCAGGCGGGACGATGCGCGGGGCAGAAAAGAAAAAACGCCCGGGGGGGTCGGCGCAAGCCTCTGACAACGCTCGATCCGGACAAGGGCGTCAAAGGAAATCCAAGCCTTTTCCTTGGATAGATTTGGTTTGGGCTTGGCTGGATTTGGCTGGATTTGGCTAAGTTTGGAATCGGCTCGGATTGAAACGGCGGCCATTGGCCGAGTGTTCGACGTAGTACCCGCCGCCTATCGGGCCGCCTCGGCGACATCGACAACCCTGAGTTGCGCTCGCTCCCGGCCGCCATAGCGGTTCACGGAGAGCGTGCCCGCGAGGTGCACCGGCGCCCCCTTGAGGCGCGCGAGGGCCTCGCCGAGCTTCTTTCCGGCGGCGCGGAAAGCGACGGCCTCGACCGCCTGCCCGTCGCCGGCGATCGCCCGCAGGCGCAGGTGATCGCCGCCGGCGCCGACCGGCATCACGTCCGTCAGCCGATGGCGCGGCAGGGCGAACACCGGCTCGGGGTTGCCCGACCCATAAGGGCCGGCGGCCTCCAGGCGGTGGGCGAGCGCCGGCGTCGCCGCGTTCGCCGTCAGCGCCGCATCAACCGTGAGGCCCGCGTCGGAGCGCGCTCTTGCCACCGCTTCGCCGAGCCGCTCCTCCAGGAAGGCGCGCCACTCGCCAAGCCGTTCGGTTGCGAGCGTCACCCCCGCCGCCATCGCATGGCCGCCGCCCTTGACCGCGAGCCCCGCCTCGACCGCGGCCCGCACCGTCCGGCCGAGATCGACGCCGGCGATGGAGCGCCCGGAGCCGGTCGCATGCGCTCCCGCGAGCGTCAGCGCGAACGCCGGCCGCTCGAACCGCTCCTTGAGCCGCGCCGCGAGCAGGCCGACGACGCCAGGGGGCCATTTTTCGCCGACGACCACGACCGCCGCGCCGCGTTCCTCGAGCCCGAGCGACATGAGCGCTTCGGCCTCGGCCTCGGCGAGCGCCGCGATCTCGATCTGCTGGCGGATGCGGTTGAGCCGGTCGAGCTCGACCGCGATCGGGCGCGCTTCGATGTCGTCCGCCGCGGTCAGAAGCCGGACGCCCAGGGCCGCGTCGCCTATCCGCCCGCCGGCATTGATACGCGGACCGATGACGAAGCCCAAATGATAAGGCCGCGGCGGTCCGTCCGCGCCCGCGACGTCGAACAGGGCCGCAAGCCCCGGACGCCGCCGCTGCCGCATGACCGCTAGCCCCTTGACGACAAAGGCGCGATTGAGCCCGATCAGCGGGACGACGTCGGCGACGGTCGCGAGCGCCACAAGATCGAGCGCGGAGATCAGGTCTGGGGCTTGGCGCCTGCTCCAGAAGCCCGCTTCCCGCAGCGCCCGGTTCAGCGCGACGAGCGCCATATAGACGACCCCGGCGGCGCAGAGATAGCCAAGCCCCGAAAGATCGTCCTCGCGGTTGGGATCGACCAGCGCCAGCGTCGGCGGGAGCGTTTCGGGAGCCTGGTGATGATCGAACACGATCACGTCAAGGCCGAGCCGGCTCGCGAGCTCGAAGGGCTCCCGGCTGACAGCCCCGCAATCGACCGTCACGACGAGCCTGGCGCCTTTGGCGGCGAAGTCCGCTATCGCCTGGGCGCTCGGGCCATAGCCCTCCGTCACGCGGTCGGGGATGTGGACGATCGTTTCGCAGCCGCAGGCGTTCAGATATTCGCTGAGGAGCGCCGCGCTGCACGCGCCGTCGACGTCGTAGTCGCCGAAGATGGCGACGCGCTCGCCGCCCTCGACCGCCTGCCTCAGGCGCTCAGTCGCCGCCTCCATGTCGCGCAGGCAATAAGGGTCCGGCATCAAATCGCGCAGACGCGGTTCGAGATGGCTGTGAACCGCCTCTGGCGCAACGCCCCGCCCGGCGAGCACGCGGGCGATCAGCTCGTCCTGCCCGCCGATTTGCGCAATGGCGAGCGCGCGCAACTCCCCGTCCGCGTTAAGCCGCGACCGCCACGGGCGCCCGAGCGCGGACGTTTCGACATCGAGGAAATAGCCGGAGGAAGACAAGCCTCGCCTTTTCGATCCCACGACAAAATCGGCCTGCGAATCGCCCGCGCCGAAGCGCATTTGGCCTATACCGCAAATTCGCGACTTGGAACGCTGGACATTCGGGAAACGGGGGATATCAGTTGACCGGGGGCGGGTCAGCCAACGATTTCAGCAAGCCGGCGCGACGCCGCTCGACCCGCAACGGCTGGAGGCGCCAGTGTCGAACTATTTGTCGAGCCTGCCCCTTTGGCAATTGATAGCGCTGATTTCGATCGTTCCGACCGCGGTCGCGATGGGCGCGCAGATCTTGATCCGACGATGGGTCGGGGTCGAGAAGCTGGCCAAGAACAACGAAATCGCCGGATTCAAGTTTGCGACAGTCGGCGTCATCTATGCGGTGCTGCTGGCCTTCTCGGTGATCGTTGTCTGGGAGAAATTCAACGACGCCGAGAACGCAGTCGCCGACGAAGCCGGCGCGACCGCCGCCCTCTTTCATTACGTCGAGGGGAACGAGCCCGAGGCGGGCGCCGTGCGGAATACAATCACCAATTACCTCAAGGCCGCGATCGACACGGAGTGGCCGGCGATGGCGCGCGAGTCCGATAGCCGCGCGGTCACCAAGGCCCTCGACGGTATGTACTCCGCTGCGCTCGCGCTCAATCAATCATCGACGCGAGACACAGCGGACATGTCGGAGGTTTTCAGGCAGATCGACAGCGTCACGTCGGCTCGACGGGTCCGGCTGCACTTGGCGACCGGCCTCGTCCCCGATGTCATATGGATCGCTCTGTTCTTGGGCGCGGGCTTGACCGTGGGATTCACGCTCTTCTTCGGCAGCGAGAATTTCCTTGCGCAGGTCGCAATGACGGGCGTGTTGTCAATTCTTGTCACGATGGGTCTGGTCGTCATTGTCTCGATCGACCACCCCTTTACAGGCCCGGTCTATATCCATCCGGACCCGCTGATCTCGGTGCTCGTGGAATTCGGCGAACCTTCAAATTGAACATTCGCCGCGGCCCAGAATTTCAGCTTGCCTTCCCGTTCACCACCAAAGCCCAGGGGTCGCCAATTCGACCAAGGCGTCGTCCGGATCGCGGATATAGAGGCTCGTTCCGCCACGCGGCCAGTGATATTCGCCGACAACCTCCACGCCGCGTTCGACGAGCCGCCCACGCCAGGCGTCGAGATCCCCTGAGGCTATCGAAAGCGCCAGGTGCAGACGCCCGCGCCCGTCGTGGCCCGGGATTGTGCCCCTCGCGTCAACAACGTCACCTTCGGTCGAGCCGGCCTGAAACACCAGCAACACGCTACGCGCGGCGACGTCAAAGGCCACTAGGCGCGGCGAATCGACCAGCGTCCTGAAACCAAACAGATCGCGGTAGAACGCGGCCGTGCGCTCGAGATCGCGAGCGTAGACTGATGTTTCAAGCAGACCGACGATTGGCGGGGGATTCGTTCGATTCGACATGTCGCGTTCGTCCCTTGACGCGAACCGGCGCGCCAGCCATCCGCTTGGCGCCGATCAAGACGTTTCGTCAATCGACGTCAGTCGCTGGCTTCGAGGGCGCCGCCCTCGCCTCTCGCGAAGCGCGAGATAAGCGCCGCACGCCACGACCAGGCAGGCGCCGATAAGAGTTGCGGGCGCAGGCCAATCGCCAAAAACCAGCACGCCTGAAACGATCATCCAGATGAGCTGGGTGTAGGTAAACGGGGTCAAGGTCGGCGCTGGGGCAAACCGATGCGCGATTATCAGCATTCCGTGGCTGGTGGCCGCGAAAACGCCCATTCCCGCCATGATTGCCCAATCGATCGCCGACTGGGGCTGCCGCCAGATCCAAGGCAATATCGGAGTCAAGAATACGATGCCGGCGATTTGGGTCCAGGCGAGCGTCGTCTGGGCGGAGTCCGACCCGGCAAGTTTGCGGGTCGCCAGCACGTATCCCGAATTGCAAACCACCCCGGCGACCGCGACAAGAACGATCGGCTGAAAGGCCCCTGCTCCCGGGCGCGTAGCGATCACCACGCCGAGAAATCCGAGCGCGATTGCGATCATGCGTTCCGCGCTCACTCTTTCACCCAGGACAGGTCCCGCAAGAAGAGCCACGAAGACGGGCGTGAGAAATGAGATCGTCGCAGTCTCCGACAGTTGGAGCTCGCGGACGGCGAACACGTTCGCGGTCGTTGAACAAAATAGCAATGCGGAACGCAACAGTTGTAGTCGGGGGCGCCGCGAGCGTAGCGTGGCCGGCCGCGTCAGAGATCGCGACGCGACGAGCGCGATCAGCGACGCCCCTACGTAACGCGCCCATACGATCTGTGCGATCGGCAAAGACGCGCTCAGCCATTTGGCGCACGTGTCTTGGCCGGTGAAGCAAATCATGGTGGCGCACATGAGCCCGATCGCGAGAAACCGCATGCGGCGATCCTCGGCTTCGCCCGTGTCGACCGCAGCGATCATCGAAGTTGGGCGCTCACACGGCTTCGCGTTCTATGCGAATAACCTGCGGCTTCTCCCGCACCAGCCCATCTTCGACAGTATGCTTGAGGGCGTCGCGTATGGACGACTCGGTCGTTCCATAGGTCATCAGCACCACCGGGACGACCCCCGCCGCGGCCGCCTCTTTCGTGGCGCGCTTTTGCATGATCGCCTCGAGCGAGATCAGCCTTTCGCCCATTCGCGCCGCGATGGCTCCCATGGCGCCCGGACGATCGACGACCGCAAGGCGCACGTAATAGCCGCCCTCGTGCCGCTGCATCGGCACACGATCTGCCTCGACAAGCGACGCGGCAGGACGCCCGAACGCCGGGACGCGGATCCCGCGCGCGATATCGACAATGTCGGCAGCGACGGCCGACGCGGTTGCGTCGCCCCCCGCTCCCGGCCCGACCAGCGTCAGTTCGCCGACTGCGTCGCCGTCGATCGAGACCGCATTGAGCACGCCCATCGTCTGGGCGAGCGGCGCGCTCTTGGCCACCATCGTCGGATGCACTCGCTGCTCGACGCCATGGGGCGTTCGTTCGGCCACGCCCAGGAGTTTGACGCGGAATCCGAGTTCGTCGGCTGCGCTCAAGTCGGCGAGCGTGATTGTCTCGATGCCCTCGACCGACACCGCCCCGGCGTCGATCTTCGCCCCGAACGCAAGCGATGCGAGGATAGCCAGCTTGTGGGCGGTATCGAAGCCGCCAACGTCAAACGTCGGATCCGCTTCGGCATAGCCGAGCCTCTGAGCCTCGCCAAGACAGACTTCGAACGGAAGGTTCTCGATCTCCATGCGGGAGAGGATGTAGTTGCAAGTGCCATTGAGAATGCCGGAGACCCGTTGAATTGCGTTTCCGGCCAAACTCTCGCGCAAGGTCTTGACGACGGGGATGCCGCCGCCAACCGCCGCTTCGAAAAAGAGCTGCGCTCCGGACCGCTCGGCAAGGGTCGCGAGCTCGAAACCATGCGCGGCGAGCATTGCCTTATTCGCCGAAACGACCGGCACGCCGCGCGCAAGCGCGGCCTTGGCCGCCTCAAACGCGACCCCGTCGGCGCCGCCGATCAATTCGACGAAAATGTCAATGTCGGCTGAGGCGGCAAGTTCCGCCGCGTTGGCGAAATAGACGGCCTCGCCGACATCAATGCTGCGGTGCTTGCGGCGGGCGCTATAAGCGACCATCGCGAGTTCGCGTCCTGCCCGTACAAGAAACTCAGCCCGTTGCCTCTGAAGAAGTCGTATGAGGCTGGTCCCGACCACGCCGAGACCGGCGACACCCAAGCGAAGCGGCTTCGTCATTCTGTTCTCGCTCCGCCTTCCGCCGATCGTGACCGCGACCGGCGTTGTGCCCCAATCACGGTCGGGGATCAACGAAGCGCGGGCGGCCTAGCCGTATCGTTCGGAGGCTGATTTCCTCTTCTTCTTTCTCTCTTTGCGTGCTGCGTAGCGGGCGTCCCGCTCGAGCTTGCGTTCGTATTCGAGTTGCGCCTCCAATTCACGCTGACGCTGCTCCTCGGCCTCGCGTGCAGTGGCCTCAAACCTCAATCGCTCTTGCCGGGCGGCCTCCTCGGCCGCGCGCCGCGCGGCTTCTTCCGCCGCTTCTTCCGCCCTACGCTTGGCGCGCTCGGCGTCGCGGACGACCCGCGCCTCGAGAATCGCCTTTCGTTTGGCCTCGCGTTCGATGACTGCGGGGTCGGCTGGATCGTATTTCGAGTTGGCGCGGAATTTTTCCGCCATCTCCTTGCGCGCGTTGGCGGCGGCCGCCTGGCGGTCAGTGAATTTATTGCCGTTCAAGAAGGACATCGCATTCCTAGGCGAGTGATTTTCGGGGATGCGCGCTCATGCCACAGTGCGAGGGAATCGGCAATGGTTTTCGGAGCAATTCCGCGATTCACCCGCAGCATTGCGATGCGTCGCCTCATGGGAGGCGGCGAAATGACGCGTCCGACGTTGTTGATCGTGGACCCGGAACGTGGTCCACTCCCCAGGCCCGGGAGGAGGCCGCGACTAAGGGAGCGATTTCGATGGCCATTGTGGTTGGCGCGGGGACGCCGCCCGCGAATGAGCAGGCCGCCGACATCGGCAGGACGCCGCCATTCGAGATCCGCAAGATCGAGATCGCCGACGTCATCGAATGCGTCGCCAAGGGGGTGCAGGACTTTGGACGGGCGCCCCGCTACGGCATGTTCTTCGGCGCCATCTACGCGATCGGCGGCCTCGTGATTGTCTGGGCGGCGTTCGCGCTTGACTATCCCTATCTCGCCTATCCGTTTGTCATGGGTTTCGCGTTGTTTGCGCCGTTTGGCGCGGCGGGCACATACGAGATTTCGCGCCGTCTCGAAAGCGGCGAGCCCCTGTCCTGGTCGGCGATTCTCGGCTCGATCTGGAGCCGATCGGGGAAGGAGCTTGGGTGGCTGGGGCTTGTCAGTCTCTTCACCTTTGTCATCTGGCTCGACCTCGCGGTCTTCATTTTCCTGATGTTCTACGGCCCCGACATCCCGTCGATGCCGCAGCTGTTCGCCAAAATATTCACCACCGCCCACGGGGTGGCGTTCCTTCTGGTCGGCAACGGGCTGGGGGCGATCATTGCGCTCTTCGTTTTTTCGATCACCGCCGTCGCCCCGCCTCTCGTCGTCGATCGCGAGGTGGATTTCGTGACCGCGATGACCACCAGCGTGCGCGCGGTCTTGGCCAATCCACGCCCGATGCTGGTTTGGGCGATCGTGATCGGCGCCGATCTCGCGATTTCGTTCGCCACACTTTTCGTCGCGCTCCTCGTGATTTTCCCGGTTCTTGGCCATACGACCTGGCATCTCTACCGCCGCCTGATCGTCTAACGGACTTTCCGACCCGTCGTGGTTCGCGTTGCGCCGCGGACGCCTTTGCGCCAAAAGCCTGGGCTCGAGTTCCTTGAGAGCTGACGTCCCGTTCCAATGGCCCTGACCCGCAGTGCGCCCGCCGCCGCCCAAACCGCGAGCCTCGAGGCTCGCGTGCCCGTTCGCTTCTGGCTGATCGCCGTGGCCGGTCTTGTCTTCCTCATGGTCCTGGTTGGCGGCGCGACCCGCCTGACCGAGTTCGGGGCTCTCGATCACCCAGTGGAAGCCGGTCACCGGAGTGATTCCGCCGATGAGCGGCCCGGAATGGCAGGCCGAGTTCGACCGCTATAAGCAAATCCCGCAGTTCGCTGCCCTCAATCCGGACATGACGATCGAGGGCTTCAAGACCATCTTCTGGTGGGAATGGGGCCATCGGCTGCTCGCGCGGATCGTAGGCGCGGCTTTTATCCTCCCATGTCTGTGGTTCTGGCGGCAAGGACAGCTCAAAGGGGCGCTTGGGCGACAGGTCGCCGTCGCCGCCGGCTTGCTGGCGCTCGAGCCCATCGTCGGGTGGTGGATGGTGACCTCGGGCTTGAGCGAGCGAACCGAAGTGGCGCAGCAGCGCCTGGCGCTGCACCTCATGATCGCCGCGGCCACGTTCGGCGCGCTGATCTACGCCGCCGCCGGGCTTGGCGAGCGACCGCGCCTGGGCGCCACGGCCGGCCGGGGCTTCGTGATTTCCGCCCGCCTGTTCGCGGCGGCGGTGTTCTGTCAGATCGGCCTCGGCGCCCTGGTCGCGGGCCTCCGCGCCGGCCTCATCTACAACACCTGGCCGCTCATGGGGTCGAGCCTCATTCCGGGCGAAGCGTACAAGCCAAGCTGGCTGCCGGCGATGCTCAACGACCCGGCGACGGCGCAGTTCGATCATCGCGCGCTCGCCTATGCGATCGTCATATTCGCCCTCGTTCAGGCCTTCGCCGCGGTTCGCGCCGCACCCGCGACGCCGCTGGCGAGCCGCGCGCTGGTCATTGCCGCGGTCGCGGTGCTTCAGGTCGGACTGGGCGTGGCGACGCTCGTCTCGCTCGTCCCGATCGAGCTCGCGCTTGCCCATCAGGCGCTGGCGTTCGCGCTCTTCGGCCTCGCCGTCATCCACCTTCGCGCGACCGGGATGGAGCAATCCACCTATGTCGTGCGCTAAATTCTCCAAGCCGGCGCCAAATTTATCAAAGCCGGGCCAAGCGCACGCCGACTCCGGCCAAATTTTCCCAAGAAAAAGGCTTTGATTTCCTTTGATCGCCTTGTCCGAAATGACCCTTTTCAGCCGGTTATCGCGACCACCGGGGCAGAAAAGGGTTTCTGCCCAGCCAAGAGCGGCCGTGCAACCGATTTGCCCGCATTCGTAATATCCTTCCAGCCGATTGAACCCTATCACGGCTTTCGTTTTTCCGAAAGCACAAGCGCGAAAATCTTTGCGGGTGGTGCTTCGTCGGCTGGGAGCCTGTTCTTCCCCGGCGCCCCGAGACCTGAAAAGAGTGGTAAGAACGGGCCTCGCCGCGGATGGTAGCGTCAGGCAGCGGCTGGAACGGCGGTCAAGGAAAACTTGAGATGCAGAATGTGACGGGAGCGGCGCCCGCGGCCGGCGCCGCCGCTTCGGTGAAGCCGAGCCTCAAAGCCCGGGCGCTCGACGAACTGCGCCAATACGCCATCATCACGCTCTATCTTTGGGTGTTCTTCGCCCTGTTCAGTTTCTATCGGCGGCTGATCCTTGAAGAGAACGGAATCAGCGTCTGGCAGCAGACATTCGCCATCATCAACGCCCTCGTGTTCGGAAAGGTGATCCTGATCGCGCAGGCGCTCAATCTCGAGGCAGGATTCCGCAAGTATCCGCGCATGTTCATCGTACTCGGGAACGCCCTCCTGTTCACAATCGTGCTGATGGCTTTTCATATCCTCGAGGAAGCGATCAAAGCCTGGTTCGAGGGCCGGCCGCTCGCAACAAGCGTCGCCGACTTCGGCGGCGGCACGCTCGCCGGATTCCTGACGTTGGGCGCGATCTTTTTCGTCGTTCTGATCCCCTTTTTCGGCATCCGGGAGGTCGCGCGGGCGGTCGGGGGACGACCGCTGTGGGATCTTTTCTTCTCCGGGCGCACGCAGACGTTCCACTTGGTGGAGGACTGATATTCGGCCGATCGCGCGCAGGGCTTGCGTCCGCGCTGCACGGGAGGAACCGTCTCCACTCAAAAGCAGACTGCGCTACACCGGCTTGTCAACAGACACGTCGCAGTCAAGCGCGCGAAAGCGGGCATTCAGAGGCGGCGATCGGCGCGCTTCTCCATCACGCGAACTCCATCATCACCGCATCGACCGCCAGCGAATCGCCTTCCTTGCATAGGATCGCCTTGATCGTCGCGTCGCGTTCGGCGGAGAGCACGTTCTCCATCTTCATCGCCTCGACGATGCAAAGCTGCTCTCCGGCCTTCACTTCCTGTCCGACCTTGACTGCGATCGCCTTGACGAGGCCCGGCATCGGGCACAGGAGGAAACGCGAACCGTCGACGCCCTTGCGCTCGATCATCAGCGCAGCCAGCGCAGCCTCGCGGCGCGTGAAGACGCGCGCGTCGACCGCGACCCCGGCATGGGAGAGCGCGTAGCCGTTGAGGATTGGGCGCGCCTGGACCGCGATCTCGACGCCGTCAACAGTTCCGCGCCACAGCAGATCGCTCGGCTTCCAATCCGAACGAACAGCGAGCCTGCGGCCGTCGGCGAGGACGATCTCAAGCCCGCTCTTCTTTGGGTCGATCTCGAGCTCGATTCGAACTCAAGCCCATCGCGACCACCCGCTTAAGCTCGAAGCGCATCTGCTCGGGCTCGCGCAACTGCCCGGAAATCTGGCGCTTTCGCTCGTTCAGCGTGTGGTCGATGTGCGCCGCCGCTACAGCGAGTTCTGACCTCGGTTTCGCCTTTGGCGACCAGAGGATGGAAGCCGTCCGGGAATTCCTCGGCGATGAAGCCGGTCGAAAGCCGTCCTTCGCGCCAACGCGGATGCTGCATCAGCGCCGACAGAAAGGGAATGTTGTGGCGAATGCCGTCGATGACGAAGGCGTCGAGCGCTGTCGCCTGAGCCTCGATCGCGCTCGCGCGGTCGGGCGCGTGAGTGACGAGCTTGGCGATCATCGGATCGTAGTGGATGGAGATTTCCCCGCCCTCATGAACGCCCGTGTCGTTGCGCACGGTGACGCCGTGATGCGTCCCCTCGGGCGGCGGACGGTATTTGACCAGGCGTCCAGTCGAAGGCAGGAAGCCACGCATCGGATCCTCGGCATAGACCCGGCTTTCGACCGCCCAGCCCTCCATCTTCACGTCGGCCTGTTTCAGCCGCAAACGCTCGCCGGCTGCGCTTCGGATCATTTCCTCGACCAGATCGACGCCGCTGACGAGTTCGGTCACCGGATGCTCGACCTGGAGGCGGGTGTTCATCTCGAGGAAATAGAAGCTTCGGTCCTGCCCGGCGACGAACTCGACGGTGCCGGCCGAATCGTAATGGACCGCCTTGGCGAGCGCGACCGCCTGCTCGCCCATCTTTCGGCGCGTCTTGGCGTCGAGCAGCGGCGAGGGCGCTTCCTCGATCACCTTCTGATTTCGGCGCTGGATCGAGCACTCGCGCTCGCCGAGATAGATGACGTCGCCATGCTTGTCGCCCAGCACCTGGATCTCGACATGACGCGGATTGACAATGAATTTCTCGACGAATACCCGGTCGTCGCCGAACGAGGATTTCGCCTCCGAACGCGCGCGCGCGAAACCTTCCGACACCTCCTCGCGTGAATGGGCGACCCGCATGCCCTTTCCGCCGCCGCCGGCCGAAGCCTTGATCATGACCGGATAACCTATCTCGTCGGCGATCTCCGCCGCCCGCTCCGGCGATTCGATTGCCCCGAGATAGCCAGGAACGGTGGACACCTTGGCGGCATTGGCGAATTTCTTCGATTCGATCTTGTCGCCCATCGCCTCGATGGCCCTCGGGTTGGGGCCGATGAAGACAAGCTTCGCTTTGGCGAGCGCGTGGGCGAACGACGCGCGCTCGGAGAGAAACCCGTAGCCAGGATGGACCGCTTCGGCGCCGGTCGTCTTGCAGGCATCAACGATCTTGTCGATCACGAGATAGGACTGAGCAGCGGGCGCCGGGCCGATGGCGACCGCCTCGTCGGCCATTTCGACGTGGAGCGCGTCCTTATCGGCTTCCGAATAGACGGCGACGGTCTTGATCCCCATACGTCGCGCCGTCTTGATGATCCGGCAGGCGATTTCGCCCCGGTTGGCAATCAGAACCTTCTTGAACATCGGCGCCCCTGCGAGAAAAGCGCTAGGCCTTCCCCTCAGGGCCGTTTCTATTGGAACGACGGAAGCGCGTAAACAACGCTGGGCAGCGAGTCCGCCTGCGGCTTCGACCTGTCAACGAGGCCCGGCGTGCGCCGCCGCGCTTCTTTCCCCTTCCGGCGTTCGCGGGCCTGCGGGTCAATAGCAGACTTCAACCTCACGCCACGCGCCCTTAAGCCTGAGCCGCGTGCGGGAGACGTAGCACCCATAAGACGGCGCTCGGATCGGCCACGCGAATGGCGGCCCGGGCCACGGATATCCGCTGAAGCCGAAGTAGCCTGGAGCGACAATCCAAGCGACCGGTTGGGGCGGGTAGGTAAACGGCTCGGCGCGCGCCGCGCTCGACGCAGAGAGAGCGGCGAGCCCAAGAGCGGCCACGAGCGAGGCTGCAGCTTTCGTCACGCAGAGACTCTCCAGCCCCAAAAGGCGCGCGCGCCCCATCGGGCCGCGCATCCTATTGGATAACGCGCCGAACCGGATGCGGCAAGGAGTTCCGTCATCGCCAGGTCAAGGCGCTCGGCCGCGATCGCAAACGCCGAACCGCCACCCTTGACCGAGGCGCGCTCGAGCGCGGCGCTCACAGGCAACGCCGGATGAAGGCCCCCGCGCTCGCCAGCGCGCGGCGGCCGGGCTCGAGGCGCGCGTTCCACATCTGCCAGGCATGGATCATGTGCGGCCAGATTTCGAGGGTCACGCTAACGTCTGCGGCGCCGGCCGCGGCGGCGAAGCGGACCGAGTTGTCGAGCAAGGTCTCGGCCGAGCCGACCTGGATCAGGGTCGGCGGCAATCCGCTCAAATCGGCGTAGAGGGGCGATACCCGCGGGTCTTTCCGGTCCGTGCCCGCCGGCAGATAGGCATGGGCCAGCTCCTCGAGATATTCCTTGTGAATGAGCGGATCGATCGCGCTCTTGCTTGCAAGCGTCGCCCCCGACATCGTGAGATCGGTCCACGGCGAGACGAGCCAGAGGCAGGCGGGCGGTTCCTCGCCCGCGCGCTTGAGCTCGCCGGCCAGCGCAAGCGTCAGTCCGCCGCCGGCGCTGTCGCCGCCGACCGCAATGCGGCTCGGCGCATATCCGAGCTTGAGCAGGCCCCGCCAGGCGGTCAGCGCGTCGTCGTAAGCGGCAGGGAACGGATGCTCGGGCGCCAAGCGATAACCGACGGCGAGCGTGCGGACCGCCCCTGCCCGTCCGGCTTCGGTCACCATCCTGCGATGGCTCACGATCGAGCCCGAGCAATATCCCCCGCCGTGAAAGAACATCAGCGCCCGCGACGGATCGCTGCCGGGAACGATCGACCATTCGCCGGGCACGCCGTCGAGATCGGCCGCCTCGAGCTTGACGTCGCCGGCTACCGGCCAGACGGCGCCCACTTCGTCAAGGCGATGGCGGCGCTCCTCCCAGCCGACGGGCCGCGGCTTGGCCCCAAGAAGGGCGCGAACGGCGTCGATTTCGCTTTGGGCCACGGACGGTTCCCCTTCTTGCGCCTGCCCATTCTATATCGACTCGCCGTCGCGTGAAGAGCGCCGCGCGCCGCTTACCGCAGAACGCATTTGAGGCCATCCCGCTCGGCCAGGATCGGCAGGAGCTGGCGGAAGATGACTCCCGCGACGCGCTCGTTGCCCGCCTCGGTGAAGTGGACGATATCGAGATAGAGGTCATCGTCCCATTGCCCGTCGAGGCCTTGCGTCATTTCGATGAGCGGTGCGTGTTCCTCCTGGCTCAAGAGCCGAACCATGCGATTGTGCGCGGCGTTGGCGGCGACGATGTCATCGATCGGCTTGAACACCGCGCCGTAGAAGTCCTTGACCTCGCGCGGACTCTTCTCGTTGATCGCCATGCTCGCATCGGCGAGCGCGACGTCCGCGCCGCCCGCGCGCGCAAGCGCAATCAGCTTGCGGTAGGCGTCGGCGTAGCGGCTCTTGAGCAATTCGGCGTCCGTCATCGGCGCGAGTACCGCGGCGGGCGGCGAGTTGTGGCTCCGCCAGTCGTGGACCGCGCGCTCGATCGTCAGCACCGCCCGGCCGATCAGCGCCGAGGCGCGCGGCCGCACCCCCGGCTCGCTGGGCTCGGGCACGCGCCTTAACCCCAGCGCAAGCAGGCCGTTCATCCCGTGCGCGCTCAGAATAAGGTCGGGCTTGAGCGGCAGGATGTCGCGGCGCATGCGCTCGAGATTGTCTTCGAGCGTATAGGCCTCGGTTCCGGCGTTGACGACCTCGACTTTGCGCCCGCAATCGGCATGCTGGTCGAACAGATCCTGCAGCAGCTCCGGCCATGGGCGTTCGCCATCGCGCAAAGTGGGTCCGAAGGTCTGCGACTCGCCGAGTGCGAAGATGCGGAAAGCGTCGCCCTTTTCGCGCTGAATGTCCGGACCGCGAAAGCCGAGATTGTTGATCCGGATTGTGGTGTCGAACATGCGTCCGGACGAGCCCGGAATGAGGACGAACGGCAGCTTCTTCTCAGGGTCCGGCGCGTCGATCTTCGACCTGATGCCGTCCTCCCTGATCCACTCGTTGAGATAATAGTACCACCAGACCGCGAACGCGGCCGGATTGGCCTGGGCGGCGCGATAGGAATAGGTCGGCTGAGCGATGGTCGCGGCGAGCGGCAATCCGGTGGAGTGACGATAGAAAGCATCGGCCAACGGCAGCGTGAGCGCGAACAGGAGGAAGGCCCGCGCCGCCGCGGCGAGCGCCCCTCGAGAAGCAGGACGCGCCCGTTCGCTCAGCGCGAGCGCGAGGCCTGCGGCCGCGAAGAGCAGGCCGTAGAACGCATAGGGCTTGTTCGCCATGAAGGCATTGCGGGCAAGGACGCCGGCGACCAAGGCCGCGAGGGCCAGCGCGACCGACGCGAGCGAGGGACGAAAGCGCCAAGCCCAGCCGCGCGGCGCGGCGACGGCTGCGGGGACCGCGCGTCCTGCGGCGGTGTAGTAAGGCCGGGCGGCCAGGATCGGACGCTCAAATCCGGCAAAGAAGATCGTCGACAGCGCGAGGATGAGGGCGACATAAATCGCCAGCTGCAAGACGAGCGGCGCCGATGAGATCATCGGCTTTAGCGCCATCACGATCATAAGGTGGAAGAGATAGACGGAGTACGAAATGCGGCCGAGATAGAAGCTCGCGGCTCTGACGAAACGGCCGCGGAACGCTCTATCCGCCTGCTGGAAGACTCCAACGCAGACCATGCCGAACGCGGCCGAAACGTAAGGAAACGCCTGCTGCGCCGACGGGTCGCCGCCGACGGCGAAGATCGCGACGCCGAACTCGAGCGGAACGAAAAGCGCCAGCAGCGCGATGAGCGAGCCGAGGCGCTTCGCGCCCCTGGCGCCGTCGAGCTCAATCGCCGGGAAGCGCTCGAGCGCCAGATAAAGCAGGAAGCCCCAGACGATCGAGTCGATGCGGAACAGGGTCACTCGCCGGACGTTCAAGTCCCAGTCGGGCGGCTGAAGCGCAAACCTGAGCCCCGTCACGACGACGATGACGAGAATTGCGAAAGCAGCCTCGAGCCGCCGGTCGCGTCGCTTGAGGAGCATGGCGACCACGAACAGCGCCGGGGCGAACAGCACATAGAACCATTCCTCGACCGCCAGACTCCAGGCTACGGGATAGAAGTCGATGTGATTGGCGGAGACGAAGAGATTCTCGACATAGAAGAGGTAGCGAAGGAAATCCCCGGTCAGGAGGTTGCCGGTCATGAGCGCGATCACGACGAGCGCGACCACATAAGGGGGGATTGTGCGCATCCAGCGTCGGATGAGGAATACGCCGAGATTGCGCCATGGCCGTCCGACCACCCAGTCGACGATCTGCGGCGCGAGCACGAAGCCGCTAAGGACAAAGAAAACCTCGACGCCCGCGATCGCGGAGGCCTCGGCGAACGGCTGAAACGGCGCGTTCAAGGTCAGGTAGTGGGGAATCGCGACCGCGAACGCCGCCCCTCCGCGCAACAAATCAAGCGACGCGCTACGCTTCATCTGGGCGCGGTATAGACGAACGGGGCGTTCAGCGTTTGGCCGGCGAGAGCGAACAGGAGGACGAGCGCCGCGAGGCAAATCAGCGCCGCCGTCGCCCAGGGCCCTTTGAGAAGCCGGAGGCCAAATTCAACCATTTCGATCGGATCTCCGTTGGGTACGGCGGCTTGAGTTGGGGCGCATCGCCGCAGACAGGCTTGGCGTCGTTCCGCCGCCTACCGCATCCCGGTGCGGCTGTCATGCCGCGACTCTCGCCTGGCCATGCCGCCGGGGTCCCCGCCCCTGGCCCGATGCTACCGTGCAGTCGAGGCAAGCGGCGGCGGGAGAGGGCGAGCCTGTGTTCTTCTGTGCAGGGAGGCGGAGCGCGCGGCGGAACCGGTCAACCGCAATCGACGCCGGACGACGCGACCGTGCGGTTCGGTCAGGGCCGGCCTGGCTCAACCACCCGGCGTCGCGCCCCGTCGGCGTTCCCGCTCAGGAGCCTCACACGATCACTGAGCCGGCGAAGCTCCCCAGTTCAGCGGCAGGGCGAGCGGCCTGAGGAAGGTCTTGATGAAGTTCCTGCCGGGAGGCGAAGGCGGCGTTCCCTTCACGCGCGTATCGTGCATGACCGCGGCGGCTTGCCGGTCGTTGTCGCTCGCCAGTTCGTAGTCGTGCTTATAGAGGTCGTGTATCCAGCTCTCTTTGGGATCCGGCGCCGCGTCCTTGGCCAATTCAAGCCACATCAGCCCCTTGGCCCGCTGTTGCGGCACGCCTTCGCCGGTGAACAGCATGTGGCCGAGCACAGCCTCCGACGGGGAATGGCCTTTATCGGCGGCCACCGCCAGCCAGCGGACGGCGACGACGCTGTCCTTGGCGACTCCGCCCGCGCCGACCCGATACATATGCGCCAAATTATACTGCGCGTTCGGATCGCCGAAGATCGTCGCCGCGTACTGGAACAGTTCGTGCGCGCGCCTCGGATCGGATCGGACTTCGCTGTTGGCAATGCCAGTCAGGCAATAAACGCCGACGGCGACGAAAGCGTTGGAGATTGCGCCGAGGTTTCGCCGGTCCGGCTGGTCCTCGTCGTAATCTTCGACCAACTGGTTGAAGTAATGGTAGGCTTTCACATCGTCGCGCGGCACGCCGTCGCCGGCGGCGTACATCTCGCCGAGCTTCCAGCGCGCGATCGCCTGCCCGCCCTCAGCTGCATAAGTGAGAGCGGCCACGGAGGCTACGGCGTCCCCGGCCTTCAAGTCGTCGACGCCGACCCGCAGGGCCTGCTGTGGATCGGTGAAGTTCCCTGGAATCTTCTCCGGCGCGGTCGACGTCGTGCCGTCGAAGCCGAAGGCGGGCGCGAGTCCGAACGTCAGAACTCCGATGACTGCGAATGCGAGGCCGCGGCGCACTGGCGCCTTATCGAACCGACGTTCCGCACACGCGCATACGCTCATATCGATCCCGAGCTGCCATCCGGCCGCGTCGCGGCCCGTTACTGGCGCTCGCGACACGGACGACTTTCGTCATCAATTGATTTTGAAACTGCTAGCCGTTTATGGCGCAATCGCGGCGCCTTCCGGCCGGAATGTCGTTTCGGAAGACTTGGCGCCGGGCTGTTGCGCAAAAGCAACAATATGGCGCCGCGGCCATGCCTTCAGACACGCTCCAGGCGCTCGCGCGCGGCGTTAAGCTTAATGAGCCGCGCCTGAAAGGTCTCGAGCCGTTCCTCATGTTCGGCGAGGATGTTTTCCGGCGCCCGGGCGACGAAGTCGGGGTTGCCAAGCTTCGCCTCGACCTTGGCGAGCTCCTGTCGCACCCTCGCAATTTCCTTGTCGAGGCGCGCCCTCTCCGCCGCGAGATCGACGACCCCGGCGAGCGGCAGCGCGACGGCCTCGCCACGGACCACGAGCTCGAGCGAGCCCGGCGGCGCGGCCTCGGCTCTATCGACCGAGCTGACGCGCGCGAGGCGCCTGATGCTTTCGCTCCAGGCGCGCGCGCTTGTCTCCGCCCGCTCGCTCGGGGCGACAAGAACAAGCGGAGTCAGCGTCGAGGGCGGCACGCCCATTTCTGACTTCACCGAGCGAATCTCGGCGATGAGGTCGACCACCCAGCCGATTTCCGCCTCGACCGTCTCGTCGACCTCGAAGCCCTGGGTGGGCCACGGTCCGAGCGCGAGGGGACCTTCGCGCCTCGGCCCGACCTCGCCCTTGATCGCCCAAAGCTCCTCGGTGAGGAACGGCATGAAGGGATGCATGAGCGCGTAAATCGTATCGAGCACATGGGCGATTGTCGCCTGAGTCTCGGCCCTGGCCGTCGGATCCGCGGGGCCCTGCAGCACCGGTTTGGCGAGTTCGAGATGCCAGTCGCAGAATACGCTCCAGACGAAGCGATAGGCCGCGTTAGCGGCGTCGTTGAAGCGATAGGCTTCAATTGCGAACGCCGTTTCGGCCGCCGCCTTCGCCGCCTCGCCGAGGATCCAGCGGTTCAGGGGCTCGCGCGCGGCGGCAGGGTCGAATCCTGCGACCCGGACGCAGCCGTTCAGCTCGGCGAAACGCGAAGCGTTCCAAAGCTTGGTGGCAAAGTTGCGATAACCTTCGATCCTCGACTCGCTGAGCTTGATGTCGCGCCCCTGCGCAGCCATGGCCGCGAGCGTGAAACGCAGGGCATCGGCGCCGAAGCGGTCGATAAGGTCGATCGGATCGATGACGTTGCCTTTCGACTTCGACATCTTCGCCCCCTTCTCGTCGCGCACCAGGGCGTGAATGTAGACGTCGCGAAACGGGATTTCGTTTTGGAAGTGCAAACCCATCATCATCATCCGGGCGACCCAGAAGAAGATGATGTCGAAGCCGGTGACAAGCGTGTCGGTCGGATAGAACCGCTTGAGTTCCGGCGTCTCATCGGGCCAGCCAAGAGTCGAGAAAGGCCAAAGGGCTGACGAAAACCAGGTGTCGAGCACATCCTCGTCGCGGTTGAAGGTCTCGGCGAGCCGCGCCGGATCGCCCGCCAGGGCCTGAGCTTCGCTTTCGGTCAAAGCGCCGCGCTCGACACCGTCGGCGAGCGCCTCGGCGTAAGCGGCTTCCTCCGTCTCCTCGACGTAGACCGCGCCCCAGGGGGCGTACCAGGCGGGGATTTGATGGCCCCACCAGAGCTGGCGCGACACACACCAAGGCTGAATGTTCTCGAGCCAGTCGAAATAGGTCTTCTCCCAGTTCTTCGGCACGAACTGGGTTGAGCCGTCGCGCACCGCGGCGATCGCCGGCTCAGCGAGCGCCTTGGCGTCGACATACCACTGATCGGTGAGCCACGGCTCGACCACGGCGTTCGACCGGTCGGCGTGCGGAACGGCGTGGGCATGGGGCTCGATTCTCGCCAAGAGGCCGGCGAGCGCCATCATTTCGACGATCCTGAGCCTGGCCACGAAGCGATCCTGGCCATCGACGGCGGCGATCAGCCGCGCATGGTCGTGATCGCTCTCCAGTCCCTCGAAGAAGTCGAGATTGTCCTTGAGGACCACCCGCCCTTGCGCGTCGAGGATATTGATCGCGCGCACGCCCTCGGCCTCGTGCCGCTTGCCGACCTCGAAATCGTTGAAGTCGTGCGCAGGCGTGATCTTGACCGCGCCAGTGCCCTTCTCGGGATCGGAATACTCATCGGCGACGATCGCAATCAGCCTGCCGACCAGGGGCAGACGAACCCGCTTGCCGATCAAATGCTGGAAGCGCGGGTCGTCAGGGTGGACCGCGACCGCGGTGTCGCCGAGCATCGTTTCGGGCCGGGTGGTGGCGACGGTCACGCGCTCGCCGGTTTCTTCGCCGTCGGCGCCGACGACCGGATAGTCGAAGTTGTAGAGATGGCCATTCGGATTCTTGGCCAGCGCCTTGGCGAGCGCGTTTGCATCGAGCGGCGCGCCATCCGCCCGCGACCACTTGAACGAGCCCCTCGTCTCGACCTGCACCACTTCGAGATCGGAGATCGCGGTCTGGAACTTGGGGTCCCAGTTGACGAGCCGCTTGTCCTTGTAGACGAGCCGTTCGCGATAGAGCTGGACGAAAACCTTGGCGACCGCGCGCGAGAGACCCTTGTCAAGCGTGAACCGCTCGCGGCTCCAGTCGCAGGAAGCGCCGAGGCGCTTGAGTTGGGCGACGATCGCGCCGCCCGATTCCGCCTTCCAGGCCCACACGCGTTCGACGAAGGCCTTGCGGCCCAAGGCGCGCCGGTCGGGCTCCTGCCGCTCCATGAGCATGCGTTCGACGACCATTTGGGTCGCGATCCCGGCGTGATCGACTCCCGGCTGCCAAAGCACGTCGCGCCCGTTCATGCGCCAATAGCGGCACAGGATGTCCTGCAACGTGTTGTTGAGCGCATGGCCCATATGCAGGTTGCCGGTGACGTTCGGCGGCGGAATGACGACGCAGAACGGCCGCGCCGCGGCCCGCTCGGGACGCCCCGCCCGAAACGCTCCGGTCTCTTCCCAGAGCGTGGAGACGCGGCCTTCGACCGCGGCAAAGTCGAACGATTTGTCCATTACGAAATTCTGGTTATGCGGGTTGTCCCGGGCGGTTCTTCGAGATTGGATGGCGGCTTTCCGGGCGGCGCCGGAACCGACCCGCGCCCCGGGCTATAAGCAGATCGCGCCGGCCGAAGTCAACGCGCGACAGGAGCGTCGGCCCCTCGCCTTAGCCGCGCCCGCGAGCCACCCGCTCGATTTCGGCGCGAACCAATCGCTCGACCAAGGCCGGCAAGTTCTCGTCCAGCCACTGCTTGAGCATCGGACGCAGCATCTCGCGCACGAGACCGTCAGCGATTTCGGCGCTCCTCGCCGCGAGATCGACCGACAAGGCGCCGAATGAGGCCGCCACCGCTTCATTTGCCTGCGGCGAGAGAAGCGGCGTGTCATCGAGCGGGACCGGATCGCCGGCGGGGATGGGATTGGCGAGCTGCGGGCGGCGCCATACGACCGTCGGCGCGCTCGGGTCCGTCCGCTGGGAGGGATCGGAGACGTTGCGGTGGTGCGGCGGCGCCTCCTTCGAATAGACAATTTGCGGCGCGGACGCGAGAGCAGGCCCTTGCGGAGCCGCAGCCTGCGCGGGCTCTCGCTCCTCGGCGATTATGTTGCGGATCGAGGCCAGAATCTCTTCCATCGAAGGCTCGTGGGCGCGCTGCGCGCGGCGTATCGCCTCGAGGTCGCGATCATCGGAATTTGGATTGACTGCGCTCATCGGACCGCCCTGCCCCGTTCAACGGGCCTTATGCAACGCGCCTTGCACGACACTGGAGACAAACGGCGCTGTCGCCGATGTCCGAATCGGGCGTCGATCCAGCGCACGATAGTCGCTCGTGGCCGCAGCCGGCAAGCGGGCGGCAAAAGCCGTCACGCCTCACTGACCGCTCGGAGTCCTGACCCCGATCCACTTGCCCTTGACCTGGTCGAAATGCACCCGTGGATCATATTCGGCGACTGCGAGGCCAAGAGTCGGAATGTTGAGGCGGCCGATCGTCGACAGCAGCGAATAGGAATTCACGACCTGGTCGTGCTCTGCCTGAACCAGCGTCGTTCGCGCCTGCAACAGCGCCTGCTGGGCGTTGAGCACGTCCAACGTCGTCCGCTGGCCGACCTTCGCCTCTTCGCGCACGCCGGTAAGCGCGACTTCGTTGGCGGAGACCGCGGCGCGCGCGGCGCGCACCACGCCGACCGAGGCTTGATTGAGGCCCCAGGCGGCGACAACGTTCTGGCGGATCTGGTCGCGGGCTGAATCCGCCCTCAGTTCTTGTACGCTGAGGCTTTCCTTGGATTGCCGTATCGTGGCGTATTCCGCGCCGCCCTGATAGATCGGGATCGTGATCTGTCCGATCAGCTCCGCCTGGAACGCCTTTTGTCCCGGAGTGATGTTCACGTCATAGTTGTTGGAGGCGCTCGCCGTGAGACTGACCTGGGGGTAGAGGGCTCCCTCGGCGATCTTGATCTGCAGTTGCGCAGCGTCGACGCCGTCGAGGAGGGCTGTGATGGCCGGGTGCTCGACCTGCGAGATCGTGACGGCCTCGGGCAAGGTCCTCGGCAGCGGCGTCACGATCGGCTTGACGGGGGCAAGGCTCGTCGGCTGGTCGCCAATGATCTGACGGTAGCGCGCGACAGCCGCTTGCAGCGTCGCTACTGCGCTGAGCGCGGTCGCCTGCCCGGTTGCGAGGCTCGCCTCCGCCTGCGCGACGTCGGTCCGGGTGACTTCGCCGACGGTGAATCGGTCGCGGGTCTCGCGCAGTTGCTCCTGCAGGACCTGAACATTGTTGCGATCGAGGTCCAGGATGGCGGTGTCCTGTAGTACGTCCATGTAGGCGGTGACGCCCGAAAGCAGCGTGTTCTGCTCGGTGTTGCGCAACTGTTCGCGCGCGCCCATCACCTGGGTTTCGGCGCTTCGGATCCTGTTGATCGTCTGATAGCCGTCGAAGACAGTCTGTTGGGCCTGCACCCCGTAAGCTCGCGGGAAGGCGCCGGTCGAATAGTTGATGATACCCTGGCCCGGGATGACCTGGGATCCGGTGACGTGAGACACCGATACGTTGCCGAAGGCGCTCACTTTGGGCAGGTAACCGGCGTTCGCCTGGGGCACGCCTTCGTCGGTCTCGCGGACTGCTGCGCGCTGGGTATTGATATCCGGGTTGCTCAGATAGGCTTTGATGAGCGCCCCGTTGACCGTTTCGGCCCTGGCCGCGCCCGCGCCGATCGCGGAGAGACCCGCGGTCGCAAGCAGGGCAAAGCGCAACACGAGCAAAGACGATGCGCGCCAGGACACGCCGCCCCGCCCCTCAAATGCGCGTGAGCCCCAAATCATCGTCGCCTCATGCGTCCTCGCCGCAACATGCAAGCGGCGGTCGACGACCTCGCAGCCGACTAACTCGCATGTCCGACGCGAAATTCAAAGACGCCACCCGCCACAAGAGACATCGATCACATACGCGCTGGCCTGCCTGCTCGCGAAAGCCGCCGGCCAGGCCATCATAGGCGATAAAACTCGCACAGCGCCACGCACGCTTGCGCTGGCCGGCGCGCAAGCGATGATTTTTCCGCCGAGCGTCGCAAACATGAGACACCTGACATTGGGTTAGGAGCCTCTTCCCCCGACACTCCCGAGCTTTAGAAGGCGAAGCTCACCCCGGGCTGGAAGCCGTCGAGGAGATCCGCGCCAGCCTCGAACAGGGGCCTGCGGCTGAGCGCCGCCCCGAATTTCTCGTAGAGAACCGCCTGCGGCGGCTCTCTGGACGCGTCAACGCCGACCAGACGTCCCGGATCGGCGAGGAGGGCGAGGAGGCTGTCCGGGTAGACCCCGAACGCGCCCTCGACAACGATAAGGTCGTACGGCGCGCGATCCGCTGCGCCCCCGTCGAGAGAACCCTCGACGACGACGACATTCGCCCGGCCTTTAAGTTCGGTCCGCGCCGCCGCCGCCGCGCCCAAATCCGATTCCAGCATGACCACCTTCGCGCCCATGGCGTCGAGGAGCGCCGCGCAGTAGCCCGACCCGCCCCCGACATCGAGCGCGCGATCGCCGGGAACGACCGTCGCCGCCTGGAGCAGGCGCGCGAGCATCATGGGCGCCAGGAGTTTGCGTTTCGCCGCGCCACGCGCCGGCAATTCACGATCGAGATAGGCGATCAACTCGAAGCCGGGAGCCACGAAGCGCTGGCGCGGCGTTTCGAGAAACGCCGCCAGCAGGGACTTGTCGACGATTCCGCCGGTCCGCAGTTGGCCGTTGACCATATGCAGGCGCCGGTCGAGCATCGTTTCGGCGGAAATGTGCGCCCCCTTGGCTCATTGACCGCGACACGGCCGATCACTCTGACGGCGGCAAGAATAAGCGACGGTTGGTTGAAGACGCAAGCGACTCCGCTCGAGGCGACGAAAACCACCCCTGCTCGCACGGGCCCCGGGGCGATAGCCGCCTACACGCCGGGAGATTGCTGACAATCGTATTCTGAAGCCGACGGACAGGCCCACGCGGCCCTGGCGCCGACGAGCGAAGCCAAGATCGTCGATCGCAGACTGAGCCAGAAAGTCACCGTTTGTTGTCTAGGCCCTCTCAACGGCAGCGAGCGGACTGGCCGCAATTGCTGCCCGCAATGCGCCTACGTCTTTGATCTCCGTGCCGTCGGGAAGGATCGCGGAGACAAACCCCCGCCATATGTCACTGAGCAAGTCCTGACCCGCCGCGATGAAAGCAGCCTCGGATGTGAACCGTTTCTCGCCGTCTCGGTCCGTTTTTCGGTCGTAGCTATTGATGATCCACTCCATGTGCGCTCCTCTGCGTGGCCCCCGGCCCAGGCACAAGGGCTATGCGAGTCGGTCAGGCGTGAATAGGGGGAACCCAGGCGGGACGAAAACGAGGGCCGCAACCGCTGACGGGACGACGGGGGTTTTTGAAGACGAAACGCCGACGTCTGTTTTTGGACCTCGTCAGCACGTCCCTAAGCTATTGATTTTGTTGGAGGCCTCGCCCGGAATCGAACCGGGGTGCAAGGATTTGCAGTCCTCTGCGTAGCCACTCCGCCACGAGGCCGGCGATGAAGCCAGGCAGCATCGCGAGGCGCGGCTATACCAAGGATTCCCTTGCCCCCGCAAGGCGCTTCGGACATCGCCGACTCTGGCTCAATCCCGCGCCAGGGGCGAATGACGCAAAAGCGGCAGCGACAGGAAATAGGCCGCCGTCGCGATCAGGCCCCAGCCGACCCAGGCCGGGGGCGCAAGCTTCTCGACGATCGCAATCGCGGCAAGCGCGAACCACGCGACCGTCATGGCGATCGTGACGCCGCGCAATCTCACCACCCGCAGCGGATGCACGAAGACGATCGGCGTGAACATCAGCGCGGCGGCGGCGAGCAGAAGCAACGCGCTTGCGACCCACGGCGGCCTGAGAACGAAGAGATAAAGGACAATGATGTTCCAGGTCGCCGGAAACCCGCGGAACCACAGGTCGTCCGTCTTCATCCTGCGTGTCGGCGAAATAGAGCGCTGAGGCGATCGTGACGATGAGCCCGATCCAGAACGAAACTTGGGTCGGCATGAGGTCCGATCGCCACAGCGCGACCACCGGCACCAGCACATAGGTGAGGAAATCGATGACGAGATCAAGGACGACGCCGTCGATCGCCGCGGCGGTTACCTGGACTCGCGCAGCGCGGGCGAGCGTGCCGTCGATCCCGTCGATGAAGAAGGCGAGGCCGAGCCATCCGAAGCAGGCGGCGAAATTGCGCTCGATCGCGGCGTAGAGCGCAAGCACGGCGACCGCGCCGCCCGAGGCGGTGAAGAGGTGGACGGAGAACCCCGCCGCGCTTGCCACGTCAACGGGCCGTTTTTCGATCGACATGCCCTGCCCTATCGGCTTCGCCGCCGGCGAATGCGCGGCTTAGCCGGCCTCGGCTTGACCTTGCAGCTTCCGCCTTATCAAAGTTGCGCCGCGCCGTCTCCCCGGTCGTGGCCCGAGTGCTCGGGCCTTCGAGGAGCCTGGCGGGAGATCGACGATGGCCAACAGCGAAACGCCAGCCGGGCGCGCCGCGGACGTCCTGGTCGCGGGCGCGGGGCTGGCTGGGCTTGCCGCCGCCCTCGGCTTTGCGCGGGCCGGCTTCGACGTCGTCTTGAGCGGCGCCGGCGAGCGAACGGGGCGCGGTCGCACCGTCGCCCTTCTTGACCCCTCGGTCGCGTTTCTCGACTCGCTCGGCCTTTGGACGCGATTGCGGGCCGAAGCCGCGCCGCTGAGGTCGCTGCGGCTCATTGACGACACCGGAACGCTCTTTCCGCCCCGCCCGGTCGAGTTCCACGCCGCTGAAATCGGGCTCGAAGCGTTCGGCTGGAATATCGAGAACGACCGGATGGCCGAAACCCTGGCCGGCGAGACGGCTTGCGCTCGCGGCCTCGAGCGCGTCGCGGACGGCGTCGCCTCTTACGACTTCGCCATGAGCCCCCTGTGGGCGCGGCTGGAAGGCGGACGCACGCTCTCGGCCCGGCTCGCCATTGGCGCTGACGGGAGGGATTCGAAAGCGCGCCGCGCCGCCGGGCTCGAGGCCCGACTTCACGCTTACGGGCAGAGCGCTTTGACCGCGCTGCTCTCCCATCGGCTGCCCCATCGCGACTTTTCGACTGAATTCCACACCCCCGGCGGCCCTTTCACGCTGGTGCCGCTGCCAGGCAGCGCCGGCGCGCCCCATCGGTCGAGCCTCGTCTGGGTGATGATGGACAAGGACGCGCGCCGGCGCGCGGCGCTCGACAATGAGGCGCTGGCGGGCGAGATCGAGCGCCAGGCGCAGTCGTTTCTCGGCGCCATGCGCATCGAGGGCGAGCGCGGGATCTTCCCGATGACGCGGCAGATCGTCCCGAGGATCGTCGCCGGGCGGCTCGCTCTCGTCGGGGACGCGGCGCACGTCTTCCCGCCGCTCGGCGCTCAAGGGCTCAATCTGGGCCTGCGCGACGTCCAGGCGATCGTCGCCTGCGCCGTCGAGGCGCGCGAAGCAGGCCAGGACATCGGCGGCCCGGAGGCGCTCAGCGCCTACGAACGCTCGAGGCGGCCCGATATCGTTGCGCGGACAGGCATGGTCGACGGACTCAACCGCGCGTTGCTGACCCATTTCCCTCCGGTCGACTTCGCCCGCGGCGCCGGCTTGGCGGCCCTCTCAGTGGTCGGGCCGCTCAGGCGCTTTGTCATGCGCGCGGGCCTTGGCCCTCACACGGCGCGGCGGCGGGCAAAATCATCGACGCCCGGATTTCCGCCGGCGGCGGCAACCCCCAGCCGGCCGAGGTAGTGCGCCCAGCCCGTGGCGTGGTTGGCGCATTGGGCGGCGTCGGGAAGGCCGGTATGGGTCATGCGCACAAGAGTCCCGCCCTCCCGGTCGAGGAGGTCGATCTCGACCAGGCCCGACCCCGGCGGCACCGCGTCGTCACCCTCCCAGCCGAAGCTGTAGGCGAGGCGATGGACCGGAATGACTTCCCGGAACTGCCCGCGCGCAGTGCGGCCCGGCCGCCCGCCGACATCCTTGACGAGATAGAGTCCGCCCGGATGGACCTCCGTCGAGACCTCAGCGCCCATCCAGCTCATGATCTTTTGCGGATCGGTCAGAAAGGCGAAGACGGTGGCGGGCGGAGCCGCGATCTGGGTTTCGCGCCGGACGACAAGCGATTCATCCATCGGGTTCTCCTCTGAGGCTGAGCTAAGGCGCTCTTTCGTTCGAATGGGATTCAATATGGGCATGCTGCCCTCCAACGGTCAACCATTTGGTTGAATGTATTCGGCCAGTCTGCGCGTTGCCTTTGGCTTGAGGCGATCGGAACGGAACATTTGGGACAACGATCTCTTGCGGAAAATCAGAACTCAGGTTAGAGCTGCCGCATGAACAATCCTGCCTTCGTCATGCCAAGACCGCGCCGCGGCCGGTTGCCGCGCCTCTCACGCGCCGGCAAAGCGGAGAAAAAAATTCGTCCTCTGTCCAACCCGCGCAACCCATTGAAAAGCCTCGATTCGGACGAAAGAATCCAAAAGAATCCAAGACCGCCAAACCCCTGAGCGAGGCGCCCTCGCCGCGAAACAGCTACGAGCCAAGAGAATCCAAACGGATCGACCTCCGCCGGCGAGAAGGAGGCAAATTGGTCCCATTCAAACGCCAAGCGCGCTAGGCGTCGGCATCCGCTAAAGAGACGCTCGAAAGGTCGGCCGGCAGACAGCGGACCTGAATCGTTGATGACAACGAAGCCACGTCCAGCGAATGATCGTCCCATGCGGCTCTCTGCCACTCTCGCCTGGCTGGTCGACGCAGCGGCTGAAACGCCGGCGCCGGAGCGTTTCCTGGCGAACCTCGGCCAGCGCCTGATCGAGGACGGCGTCCCGCTTGCGGGCGGGGCGCTGACGCTGGCCGCGCCGCACCCGCTGATCGCCCGCCGTACCTGGCTCTGGCGGGCCGAAAGCGAAGAGGTCAGCGAGACATTGGGCTTTCTCTCCGGTGAGTTCGCTGCAACGGCGCCGGCGACCGCCGCGGGCGAAGCCGGCAGGCGCTGGCTCGCCGGCCTCGCGGCTGGCCCGGTCCACGAGGACGCGATCGCGCCGCGGCCGGGCGGCCCCACGTTGGCCTGGATCGGGCCGCGCCCCTTCGCCGCCGACGAAGCCAACCGCCTCAGAGAGGCCGGGCGCTTCGCCGGGGCGCCGCTCGCTGCGCTGACCGCGCGTGCGACGATGACCGCGACGCTCGAGGCCTATCTCGGGCGGCGAAGCGCCGCGCGCGTGCTGGCGGGTCCATTGCGGCGCGGCTTTGGCGAGACCATCCAGGCCGCGCTGCTGTTCGCGGATCTGCGCGGCTTCACCGCGTTGTCCGAGAGCAATCCCCCCTCCGCGGTCATCGCCGCGCTCGACGCCTGGTTCGACCGCATTGCGCTTTCGGTCCACGCCTTCGGCGGCGAGGTGCTCAAGTTCATCGGCGACGGCGTGCTGGCGATCTTTCCGGTCGCAGCCGCGACGCCGCGGGACGCCTGTCATGCGGCGCTGAGCGCTGTCTCCGCCGCGCGGGCCGGAATGGCGCATCTGGACAAGGCGCGGCGGGGGGAAGGCCTGCCGCCTCTGCCGTTCGGAGTCGCCCTGCATCTCGGCGAGATCCTGTGGGGCGCCATCGGCGCCGCCGATCGGCTCGATTTCACCGCCATCGGTCCCGCCGTCAATCTGGTCAGCCGGCTCGAGGGCCTCTGCCGGCCTCTCGGCCAGCCGGTCCTCATCTCGGGCGCCTTCGCCGCCGAGACCGGGCTATCGCTGATTTCGCTTGGCGAGCATGCGCTGCGCGGCATCGCGGCGCCCTGCAGGGTATTCACGGTGGAGGAGAACTGAGACGATGCGGCCGGCCGGCGGGCATATCCGCCCGGGATTTACTACGGCGAGCGACCCGTCTTTAGAGGACGACGACGGGCGTTCCCTTCGCGACTCGCCCGTAGAGGTCGATCACGTCGGCGTCCATCATTCGAATGCATCCGGACGACACGGCTTTGCCGATCGAGTTGGGCTCGTTGGTGCCGTGGATGCGAAACAAGGTGTCCTTTTTGTCTTGAAAGAGATAGAGGGCGCGCGCTCCCAGCGGATTCTCCATGCCGCCGTCCATATGCACAGGCAAGCCCGGCTGACGCGCCAGCATTTCCGGCGGCGGCGTCCATCCCGGCCAGAACGCCTTGCGGCCGATCTCAGCCGTTCCCTTCCAGGAGAAACCCTGGCGCCCGACGCCGATCCCATACTGGAGCGCGCGTCCGTCGCCGAGCGAAAGATAGAGCTTGCGCTCATGCGTGTTGATGGTGACCGTGCCGGCCGGCTCGCGGGTTGGATCGTTGACTTCCTTGCGCGTCGTGAGCTGCATGTCGACGTCTTTGTCGAAGCCTCCCGGAGTCGAATAATTCGGATCCGCGTCGGGCGGCAGATAGGTCTCCGTTTGCGACGGCGTGGAACCGAAGTTCGAAAACGGAAGCAGGACCTGGGCGCGTCCCTCGCCGGGCGGAATCGCCAGGCCCGCCAGACCGATCAGGAGAAGACTTCGCGCCCAAAGCATCATTGATCCGTCCCTTTAGGGCCTGCGTCGGTTCTCGAAACCAAAAGCGGCGAAATCGCGGCGGTCGCCAATCATCGTCGATCCTGCGAAGATTAGCCGAGACCATCCGGCGTCGCGAGCGGTTTCGCCGCTGCGCCCAAAAAAAGCCAGAATGCGCCCGGTTCGGTTAGTCAAGGAAGCGCGGTTCTCGCCGCAGCGATCATGGGGCTCACAGATTTGATTGCCGCGATTTTAGCGGCGTCGAGCCGCCATCTTCGCGGCGCAGGTGGACCCCGTGTTGCAGCGCGGCCGGGTAAACCGCGTTTGCTGAGAGGTAGATCGGCCGGATCCCGCATTCCCGTCCGATCTTCGCCGCGCATTCGAGGACGAAATGACGTCAACCACTGCCGATACCGCCGCTCCGTCCGCAACCGCCGCCGCGGGCGCGGAGGACGACAGACGGGTCAGCCTGTTCATCCTCTGCCTGCTCGCTTTGGGGGTCGGGATCATGACCGGCGTCGGCGCGGTGGCGCTCCGGTCGCTCATCGGGCTCATCCACAACGCGATGTTCAACGGAATCTTCAAGATCGCCTATGACGCCAATATCCTCGAAGGGCCGAGCCGGTTCGGCAACTGGGTGATCCTGTCGCCGGTCCTGGGCGGCCTCCTCGTCGTCTACCTGGTGGAGCGCTTTGCGCCGGAGGCCAAAGGCCATGGCGTCCCCGAGGTGATGGACGCCATTTACTACAAACGCGGCAATATTCGCGGCGTCGTCGCGGTCATCAAGTCGCTCGCCTCGGCCTTATCGATTGGATCGGGCGCGTCGGTCGGCCGGGAGGGCCCAATCATCCAGATCGGTTCGGCGCTGGGATCGGCGTTTTCGAAAGCGATCGGGCTCTCGACCGGGCAGAAGATCACCCTCTTGTCCGCTGGGGCGGGCGCGGGCATCGCGGCTACCTTCAACACGCCGCTCGGGGGGGTGCTGTTCGCGGTCGAAATCCTTCTGCCCGAAGTCTCCAACCGCACCTTCTTGCCGGTCGTCATTGCGACCGGATCGGCCACCATGCTCGGCCGCATACTGATCGGCCCCAATCCGGCGTTCGCCGTTCCGGAGATTGTCTTTCCAACCGCCCGCGCTTTTGGAGTCGAGGCGGCAATCGCGTTCACCGCGCTCGGCGCGCTCTGCGGCATCGCCGCGTGGGCGTTCATCCGGCTTCTGGTGTTCATGGAGGACGGCTTTCCCAAGCTGCCTGGAAACGTCTACACCCAGAATATCATCGGCATGACGCTGGTCGGTGCGATGATGGTCGGCCTCACCCACGCTTTTGGTCACTCGTACATTGACGGCGTCGGCTATGGCGTCATCCAGTCGGTCCTCGACCAGAGCATGACGGCCGCGGGGCTGCTCGCGATCTTGTTCGCGCTCAAGCTGCTCGCGACCACGATCAGCCTCGGCTGCGGCGCCTCGGGCGGCATTTTCTCGCCTTCGCTCTACCTCGGCGCGACGCTCGGGGCGGCTTTCGCCTCGCTTGCGGTCTTCCTCCTTCCCAACGCCGGCATGACGTTGCCGTCGGCGGCGATCGTTGGCATGGCCGCGATGGTCGGGGCGGGGACCGGGGGCGTGATGACTGCCATCGTGATGGTGTTCGAGATGACGCGCGACTACGAGATCATCGTCCCGGTGATTGTCGCCGTTGCGGTCGCCGCCGGGGTCAGGCGCGCGCTCATTCCTGAGACCCTCTACACCATCAAGCTGCGCCACCGCGGCCACCGCATCCCCAAGGAGCGGCACGTCAACCTCTATCTCGTCCAGCAGGCGCAGGACGTCATGGAGCGGCGGTTCATTCTGGCCGCAGCGGGCTCGACGCTGAGGCAATGCATCGGCTGGGAAGACATCGACGATTTGCGGGCGATGATCGTCGAGCGCGAAGGCCGGATAGTCGGCCTGATCCCTCCGCGCTCCGGTATCTGGCGCGAAAGCGTGAACAACCCGGAAAGGCTGGTCGACGACTTCGTCGAGAGGCAATTGGTCGTCTGCCGCGACGTCGATTTGCTGAGCCTCGCGCTCGCGCGCCTCAAACGCCACAAGGCGGGCGCGGCGATCGTCTTTCACGGCGCTCGTCGGCCGCGCGCCGCCGATGTCGTCGGCGTCATCACGAAGCGCGCTATCGCCGACGCCGTGATCAACGAATACCAGGACTGAGTGACGATGCCTCGGTCCGCGTCGCCCATGCGCGTCTTTCCCCGGCTCGCGCGCCTGGCCGACAGCGACGCGCTGGCTTTCTCCGGCTCGTGATTATCCAATGTCGCGCTTCACTCTGAAAACGAGCCCTCCGGCGCTGCAATGGGGCGCGCTTCTGAGCGCCTCGCTCATCTGCATTGCGGCCTTCGAGCTGATGCGCCTGCCCGCGGCTCTGCTGCTGGGCGCGATCGCGGCGGCGATCTTGGTTTCGTGGTTCGAGGGACGCGTCGGGATTCCATCCTGGGCCTTCGTCGCCGCCCAGGGTTTTGTCGGCTGCCTCGTGGCGCGGAGCGTCACCCCCGACATATTGCTGACGATCCTCTACAAATGGCCGATGTTCCTGATCTTGATCGGCTCGGTCATACTGCTGGCGACCGGCCTTGGCTTCGCGCTCGCCCGCTGGAAGGTCCTTCCGGGCTCAACAGCGGTCTGGGGCTCTTCTCCAGGCGCGGCGACCGCCATGGTGCTGATGGCCGACGCCTTCGGGGGCGACATCAGGCTGGTCGCCGTCATGCAATACCTGCGCGTCGCATGCGTCGGACTGGTGGCGTCGATCGTCGCCCGGGCGTTTTCGGCCGCGGGCGGCGCGGCGGCGCCGATCGACTGGTTTCCGCCGCTCACAGCCGGGCCTTTCCTCGGAACGCTCGCGCTGGCCTTCGGCGGCGCGGTCGTGGGGTTCAAGTCCAGGATGCCGGCCGGTCCGTTGCTCTTGCCGCTGTTCATCGGCGCTCCCCTTTCGGCGGCCCACATCCTCACGATCACCCTGCCCCCTTGGCTCCTGGCCATCTGCTACGCCCTCGTCGGCTGGTCCATCGGCCTCAGGTTCACGCGGGAAATCGTAGTCTACGCGGCGAAACAATTGCCGAGGATCCTCGCCTCGATCTTCACCCTGATCGCGATGTGCGGCGCTCTGGGGTTCGCATTGCACGAGGCGGCGGGAACGGACGCGCTCACCGCCTATCTCGCCACCAGCCCCGGCGGCGCGGATGCGGTGGCGATCATCGCCGCATCGTCCCCGGTCGACGTACCCTTCGTCATGGCGATGCAGATTGGACGGTTGCTGATCGTGATCCTGATCGGCCCCAGCCTCGCCCGGACAATCGCCCGCCGGACCGCAGGACCCAAGCCGGCGCTCTCGGATGTTCAGGTCTCCAAATGAAAGCCGGCCCGCCATGCTGAGCCTCCCCTGGTATATCTACCTCCTGCAATTCATCAGCGGATTGCTGCTCGCCAATGGCGTCCCGCATTTCGTCGAAGGAATCTGCGGGCGCTGGTTCCAGACGCCGTTCGCTTCGCCGCCGGGCGTCGGCGAATCCTCTCCTGTGGTCAATGTCCTCTGGGGGTTCCTGAATCTTGCCGCCGGCTTCGCCCTGCTGTTCGCCTTTGCGCCCAAGGGAAGCGACGTCATCGCCGAATGGTCGCTCGTGGCCTTAGGCGCGCTCGTCACGGCCGTCGCCCTCGCCCGCCATTTCGGCCGGGTGCGGGCGAAAGGTCGATAGAGCCTACCGCAGTTTGACCGCGGCGCGTTCGCTGTCGCGATCGCATCGAAGGCCGCGCTGCAAAAATGGCGGCAAAACTCGCGAAAACCCACGAAAACGAAAATGCTTTCATCTGCTTTCTTTTATTTTTTGGAATCAGGAATTTTCAAAGGGTTACTGACGATTCAATTGACTTTTTTCCCCCGCGGCCGCGCGCTCTCGCCCGCCTTCCCTCGCCGTCGCTCAACCCGTGTTCTCATCGCCCCCAGCATAGCCATGATTTCTGATTTCTGCAAGAAAATTCATCAATAGCCGGCTTTTCCGCAGTCTCTTCCTGGGGAGCGGCGAAGGCCGAACGACGTGGCGGAGACTCGTTTCAGCGAGTCGTTAAGGCGAACAGCGTATATGGCTGCCATCGGCGGCGCCGAGCGCCTTCCCGCGACTTGTCCGCCCACCGTGTCAGGAACGAACATGATCGTCGCCACCACCGAAAACATCGCCGGCCATCGCACCGTCACGACGCTTGGACAATGTTTCGGCGTCGTCGTGCGCAGCCGCGGGCTCGGCGGCAACATCATGGCGGGCTTACGCACCATCGTCGGCGGCGAGATTCACGAATATACGCAATTGCTCGAGGAGGCGCGCCGCCACGCGCTCGACCGCCTGGTCCAGAACGCGACCGCGATGGGCGCCAACGCGGTGCTGATGATGCGCTACGACAGCGCCGAGATCGGCAACACGATGAGCGAGATCGTCGCCTACGGCACGGCGGCGGTGGTCGAACCCTTGCCGTGATCCCGCTTCTGTTTCCGCTCGGGATCTTTGCCGCGGTCATTCTGATCTGGTTCTTCTTCCGCAGCGGCGGCTACAAGCGCCACCCTCTCGACGCCCCGCCCGGACCGGACTGGAGCTTCACCGGCGAGCGCTTCTTCGATCCGGGCTCCGGCGAGACGCTGGAGGTCTGGCAGCGCACGCGCACAGGCGAACGCGCGTATGTGAGGGCGCGCACCCCCTCATTCTGAGAGCGCTGTAGCGATTTTCGGCCCCCAGCCCAGGCCTCGCCAGGGTTCAGCAGCCCCCGCCCGCCAGGCACGTGCACATGGTCCTCGTACAGTCCTCGGGGTTGCGGGAAATCGCCGGTAGCGAAGCGCGCGGGCGCTGCTCCTGACCCACGATGGGCCGCGTTCGGCGATGGCCGTAGGGCGGCTTGACCGGCGTGTGGACGCCGCGCCCGGGAGCAGACGCTCCCGGGACGCTGTATGCCGCGGTCGCCGCAGCCGGCGCGAGCGCCACGGCTACCGCGAATATCAGTGCGACCGGCTTGATCATGGAATCCTCCTGTTCGTCAGCAGGCAACCAAATTGCGAGGGACAGGTTCCCACGCATTCGCACACCACTCGAATATTCAGCGAACGCTGGCTCTGGCGCCGTGCCCCACCGTCTCCGCCTGGCGATCCACGCCGAGACCGCTTGCGCATCACATAAGTCTGTGCTTATCTGTCGCCATGGAGAGCGACATCTTCAAGGCTTTGGCCGATCCCACGCGCCGCAGCGTGTTCGAAAAGCTTGCGCTCGGGGGCATGAACGCGAGCGATCTCCGGCGCGGCATGACGATCACCCAGCCCGCGATGTCGCAGCATCTCGCGGTCCTGCGCTCCGCGGGGCTCGTGCGCGAGCGTCGGGACGGCCGTTTCGTCAACTATGAAGTGGACCCCGAGGGGCTTGTGCGGATCGGACAGTGGCTGGCCCGGTATCGAGCCTACTGGCCGCGGCGCATCGACGATCTCAAAACGCTGCTGAAGGACATGGATCAATGAACGACATTGCGATCATCCCGCGTGAGGAAGCCGAAGTCGCGCTCGAGGTCGAGCTCGACGCGGCGCCGGAAAAGGTATGGCGGGCGATCGCCATTGCGGCCTTTCGCGAGCGATGGCTGCCGCAGGCGGACCTCGCCGAGCCGGAGCCGATCGCCTCCATTCCCGGCGTCGAGGTCCGTTATCGCATGCGTGAGGACGACGCCCCGTTCCCGGAAAGCACCGTCACGTTCAGGATCGAGCCTGGAGTTCGTGGCGGCGCGCTGTCTGCGAATTATTCATCGCATCGAGGGCGAGCCTCGCCGAACGAGCGCCAACGACAACCTTCGCCCCGTGAGCCTGGCCGCCTGAAGGCGGCTCGAAGCCACCCAATCCTCGAACGTGCAAGGGAATTCGCGACATGCGCGACACGATGCAGCTCGTCCCCATGGTCCTCGAACAGTCGAGCCGCGGCGAGCGATCCTTCGACATCTACTCGCGCCTGCTTCGCGAGCGCATCGTCTTCCTCAGCGGCGAGGTCAACGACGACATGGCGTCGCTCGTCTGCGCGCAATTGCTGTTCCTCGAGGCCGAGAACCCGAAGAAGCCGATCGATCTCTACATCAACTCCTACGGCGGCGTCGTCACGAGCGGGCTTGCGATGTACGACACGATGCAATTCATCAAGGCGCCCGTCCGCACGCTTTGCGTCGGGACCGCCCGGTCCATGGGGTCGTTTCTGCTTGATGGCGGGCGAGCCCGGCGAGCGCGCGGCGCTGCCCAACGCCAGTCTCCACGTCCATCAGCCCCTCGGCGGCTTCCAGGGGCAGGCGTCCGACATCCTCATCCACGCCGAGGAGATACTCCAGACCAAGCGACGGATCATCGGCCTCTACGCCAAACATTGTGGCCGAGCTTATGAAGAAGTCGAGCGCACGCTGGACCGCGACCACTTCATGAACGCGGAAAGCGCGCGCGAATGGGGTCTGATCGACCGGGTGATCACGACCCGCGGCGAAGCGGAGCTTCTGCCGTCAGCGGTCCCCGCCCTGCCTCCATGAGCCGTGCAGCGTAACGGGCCATCTGGTCGACCTCGATGTTGACTTTGTCGCCCGGTTTGCGTTCGCTCCATGTCGTCACCTGAAGCGTGTGCGGGATCAGCAGGACCTCGAACGTGTCGCCCTCGACGGCGTTCACTGTGAGCGACGTGCCGTCGAGCGCGACCGAGCCCTTGACGGCGATGAACTTGGCCAGATCCTTCGGCGCGCGAAAACGGAAATGCGCCATGCCGTCGAAGTCGCGCCGCGACAGGATTTCTGCGATCCCGTCGACATGGCCGCTGACCATATGGCCGCCGAGCTCGTCGCCAACCTTCAGCGCTCGCTCTAGGTTGACACGGGTCCCAGGCCGCCATTGACCGAGCGTCGTGACCGCAAGCGTCTCGGCGCCGATGTCATAGGCAATCGCCGAGCCTGCCCCCCGCGATTCGACGCCGACCGCGGTCAGGCACGCTCCCGAGTTGGCGATCGAAGCGCCGACCTCGATCGACCTCGCCGGATATGCGCTCGCGATTCGGAGGCGAATGCGCTCGCTACCTGGCGTCATTTCAATGACTTCACCGACGTCGCTAATAATTCCAGTGAACATTCGAAGCCCTCGTCGGCCCACGCATTTTGCGAAAGGCACTCATTTCACGCCGCTCGCGCTCATGCCATTCCGCTACGACCGATGTCGTGATAGATTTATGTCGGGCAACATAAGATCTACATTTCGAATCATGGCAACTGGGTCCGGCCAACCTTTATTTCGCGATCGGTCTGATCCGCGCTCCACATTGTATTGGCTGGACATTGACGTAACCTTCAACGACATTTTTCGTCAGCCGCGCATGATTTCAGACGATTCCATTATTCGTCTGCCGCTCTCATCCCTGCAGTATTCGGTTCTGCACGGCGTCGGGACAGTTGCGAACGCGCTATCGGTCGGGGACAGGGCCGCCTTCGATCGTTTCGCGGTCGACGTTGCGGCGTTCGCGCAAAGCGACGAGGATTTCGCCACTTCTCCGCACCATCGGTCAGCCCGGATGATATGGAACGAAGTGGATGTTCGTTCGCCGCGGCTGCAGATCCACGTTCAAACCAAAATGTTGCGGCATCTGGTTGAGCTGTACGTGTCGAAAAGGATTGATACGGTCATCATCTCGATGAAGATCGCAATCGAACGACAGCAAACCATAGATGGACACCCGACTGGCTCTGGATTGTTACCTGTACTTGATAGAGACGGACGTCTATACTTCCGGCGCACTCAGTGCGAACTGTTGTCTGTGCAGGCTTCCCTGGCCCGCGAGCGCGTCCAAGGGTAGCCGGGCTCACTCCGTCTCCGCCTTGGCCCTAAGATTCGGTCCGCTCCCAGACCCGCATCGTGTCGGGCCCATAGGCGAGCGTTTCATGCGGCCGAAAGCGCGATCCGTCTAGAAGCGTTGCGCGCGCGTCCCCGCTAAGCGCCGGGACGCCCGGCCGGCCAAGCGGCTTCTCCGCGGTGATGAGCGCAACCGTATCCGCGAGCTCCAGCTCGATGAGCCGGGCGGCGACACGCGGGCCCCCCTCGCTGAAGACGCGGGTGATCCCGCGCCCGGCAAGCGCGTGCAAGGCTTGGCGGAGATCGATCCCGCCCTTGGCGTCGACACCGATCCGCTCGACCTGGACGCCGAGGTCCGCGAGGCGCCGAGCCGCCTCCTCCGCCGCGTCCGGCCCGGCAAAGACGAGGGTCGGAACATCGCGCGCGGTCGCCGCGAGGCGCGAACGCGCGGGCAGACGCAGGCGGCGGTCGAGCACGACGCGCAACGGCTTGAGGTCGACCCCCGGAAGGCGCACCGTCAGCGCCGGGTCGTCGGCCAGCGCTGTCCCGACTCCGACCATGATCGCCTCGTGGGTCGAGCGCATGACCTGGACGCGAAGGTCGGCGATCGGCCCGGTGATGCGCAGGCGTCCGTCGTGCGCGTCGCCGGAGGCGAAGCCGTCCGCCGTCTCCGCCAGCTTCAGCGTCACGCACGGCCGTCCTGCCGTCACTCGGAGGATGTGGCCGAGATGGTCGCGCCGCGCCTGAACGGCGCCCGGCCCGACTGTGACCGCGATCCCCGCCGCGCGCAGCCGCGCGTGCCCTTCGCCCCCGACGACCGGATTTGGGTCCTCCATCGCCGACACGACCCGGGCGACGCCGGCCTCGATGATCGCGTCGGCGCAGGGCGGCGAGACGCCGGTGTGGGAGCACGGCTCGAGCGTCACGTAGAGGGTTGCGCCGCGCGCGGCCTCGCCTGCGCGCTCGATCGCGATCCGCTCGGCATGCGGCCTTCCGCCTGGCGCCGTCGCTCCGCGCCCGACCGCCGCCCCGTCCTTGACCAGAATCGCGCCAACCGACGGATTGGGCGCTGTGAGGCCGAGCGACCGCGATCCGAGATTAAGCGCCCCCGTCATCCAGCGCAGGTCCTCGTCGGTCCCCGCGCCTGCCGTTTCGCTCATGAAGCGGGCGCGTCCCGGCGTTGGCGGACCGTCGGCCGCGCCGGAGCCGCATCGGGCTCGGCCTCGAGCTCGCCAACGATGGTATTGAAGTCGCGCGCCTCGCGGAAATTGCGGTAGACCGAGGCGAAGCGGACATAGGCGACGTCGTCGAGCGCCTTCAGGCCCTCCATGACCAGTTCGCCGATCCGCTCGGTTGGAATGTCGCCGTCGGTCTGGCTCTCGAGCTGGCGCACGACGCCGTTGATCATTCGCTCGACCCGCTCAGGCTCGACCGACCGCTTGCGCAGCGCGACCTGCACCGAGCGCACGAGCTTGTCGCGGTCGAACGGCGCGCGGCGGCCGTTCTTCTTGACCACCATGAGTTCGCGCAGCTGCACCCGCTCGAAGGTCGTGAACCGCCCGCCGCAATCGGGACAGATGCGACGCCGGCGAATTGACGAAGCATCCTCAGTCGGCCGGGAATCCTTCACCTGCGTATCGAGCCCGCCACAATAGGGGCATCGCATCTGAGCCGCCCTTCATCGTCCGTCCCGCCGCTTAGTAGATCGGGAACCGTCGCGTCAGTTCGGCGACGTCCGCCTTCACCTTCGCCTCGACCGCACCATTCCCCGATTCGCCGTTCGCCGCCAAGCCGTCGAGAACTTCGACGATCAGCCGCCCGACCTTGGCGAATTCCGCCGGCCCGAAGCCGCGCGAGGTGGCGGCGGGCGATCCGAGCCGAATCCCTGACGTCACCATCGGCTTCTGCGGGTCGAACGGTATGCCGTTCTTGTTGCAGGTGATGTTGGCGCGGTCGAGCGCCGCCTCGGCAGCCTTACCGGTGAGGCCCTTCGGTGTCAGGTCGACCAGCATCAGGTGGTTGTCCGTGCCCCCGGTCACCAGCTTGTAGCCGCCGACGAGGATCGGCTCGGCCATCGCCTTGGCATTGGCGACGACGGCATGGGCGTAAAGCTTGAACTCGGGCGTGAGCGCCTCGTGGAACGCCACTGCCTTGGCCGCGATGACATGCATGAGGGGCCCGCCCTGGAGGCCCGGGAAGATCGCCGAGTTGATCTTCTTGGCGAGTTCGGCGTCGTTGGTCAGGGTCATTCCGCCGCGCGGGCCGCGAAGCGTCTTGTGCGTCGTGGTCGTCGCAACATGGGCGTGCGGGAACGGCGAGGGATGGGCGCCTCCCGCCACGAGCCCGGCGAAATGGGCGATGTCGACGACAAAAAAGGCGCCGACCGCGTCGCATATCGCGCGGAAGCGGGCGAAGTCCCAGTGCCGCGCGTAGGCTGAGCCGCCGGCCATGATAAGCTTGGGCTTGTGCTCACGGGCCAGCGCCTCGACCGCGTCCATGCCGATCCGTTGCGAGGTTCGATCGACGGTATAGGGGACCACCTTGAACCAGCGGCCCGACATGTTGACCGGCGAGCCATGGGTCAAATGGCCGCCGGCGGCGAGATCGAGGCCCATGAAGGTGTCGCCGGGCTGCATGAGCGCCATGAACACGCCCTGGTTGGCCTGGCTGCCGGAATTCGGCTGCACGTTGGCGAACCGGCAGTCGAACAGCCGGCAGGCGCGCTCGATCGCCAGATTTTCGGCGATGTCGACGAACTGGCAGCCGCCATAGTAGCGGCGGCCGGAATAGCCTTCCGCATATTTGTTGGTCATGACCGAGCCTTGCGCCTCGAGCACCGCCCGCGAGACGATGTTCTCCGAGGCGATGAGCTCGATCGAATTGCGCTGACGACCGAGCTCGAGCTCGATCGCCCGGGCGATCTCAGGATCGGCGGCGGAGAGGGGGGCGGAAAAGAACGAGTTCGAACGGATGGATGCGGGGGCGGAAACGGTCATGGGCCGAACTTCCTTCGATCGGGGCCTGGCCGGGACGGCAAGCGGCGCGGCCTTAGCACGCGCGGCGCGCGAGAACCAGACAAAGCCGTCTCCGGCTTGCGTCCCAACGAGGCTCGCGGATCGAGGGGCGAACGTGATCGAAGCGAAGCCACGCCCGGCTTTGGACCATGCCCCGCGTCGAGACAGGCGTTCGCGATTTGCGGAGGTCCCGACCCCGACCGGGCGAGCTCGATGTCGGCGCCATCGCCGAAATCCACCACATGATCGGCAGTCTCGCCGACGAGGGTCTCGCGGTCGTTGTCATTTCTTCCTATTTGCCGGAAATCCTGAGCCTGTCGGACAGAATACTGGTGTCGAGGCAGGGCCGTATTGTTGAGGAGCTTTCGCCCGAGAGGCGACGTCCGAAGCAGTGATGTTCGCCGCTGTCGATTAGACTAGGCGGGCAGACTTATTCACGGAGTTGCGAAGCGCTTTGGCGCTCCGGAGCAGCACCGCTCGAAAAGCTCTGACGGCGGACCCCGTCGTCCACCGTGACGGAGATCACAGCGTTCTGGACTCGCGGCGCTAGCATTGGTTTGATCGCTTGTCCCTGATGGACTGAAGGTGCGCCGATGAACGCTTTCCAGACGACGAACCGCTTTCTGGTCAAATTTCGCGATCCTTCGGCGGCAGAGTCGTCGCGCATCTCGGCTCCTTTGGGCGTAAGTGGACCTGCCGTCACCTTTGCCTCCGAGCCGCTGTTTCGCAGCATCGGCGTCGCCCGCGCCCCCGGTCTCGCCGCGAGCGGCGGCGTGTGGCGGCTGGCGACGGCGTCGACGCAACTCGACGAGGCGGAAGCTTGGGACCATTGCCACGACATTCTCGCCGCAAATCCGAGAGCGGTCGTGGTCGAACCGGACCTTGTGCAGCGATGGCCCGTCGCCGCTCCGCCCGATGCCGGACAAAAGTTTGGCGCCCGCGTCGGAGGTCCGCACCCGCAGGACATCGGCGATGGCTATGCCGGCGTGGCGGACGACAATTACTGGTTCCGCAACAACACCCATAACCAGATGGATTCCGCGTTCGCGCAGACGAACGGAGGCGCGGGGGTCCGGATCGCTCACCTCGATACGGGCTACGACCCGACCCACAAATCGGTTCCCAAACACCTTCGCGTGGACCTCGCGCACAATTGCGTCGACCCGGACAAGCCGGACGATGCAACGGATCGGTCGGAGGGAGCGCTCTTCAACAATTTCAGCCACGGCTGCGGGACGTTGAGCATTCTGGCCGGCGCAACCGTGCCGGGGCTTAAGCCTTTCGGCTGCGCGCCGAACGCTGAGATCGTGCCGGTTCGTGTCGCCAACCGTGTCGTCCTGTTCAGCAACAGCTCCATCGCGAAGGGCTTCGACTACGTCCACGGCCTCACCAAGTCGGAGGGGACGCGCGTCCATGTCTTGAGCATGAGCATGGGCGGCATTCCCTCACAGGCGTGGGCCGACGCGATCAACGCGCTTTATGACGTCGGGGTGGTCGTCGTCACCGCGGCCGGAAACAATTACGGCAATGCGCCGACACATGTCGTCGTGTATCCGGCGCGATTCGGTCGAGTCATCGCGGCTTGCGGCGTGATGGCGAACGGAGCCCCTTACGCCAATCTTCCCTTGAAGCGGATGGCCGGCAACTACGGTCCGGACGCCAAGATGCGGACGGCCATCGCAGCCTATACCCCGAACGTGCCGTGGGCTCGGTTCGGCGAGCCAGCCGTCGTGGACTTCGACGGAAACGGCACCTCCTCCGCCACGCCCCAGGTCGCTGCTGCGGCGGCGCTGTGGATCGACAAGCATCGGACGGAATACAACGCGTATCGAGAGGACTGGATGCGCGTCGAGGCGGTGCGGAAGGCCCTGTTCGAGAGCGCCGCCAAGGGCGCCGCCGCCTTTGCTCCCGAGCTCGGCGCGGGCATGCTCCGCGCCTCCGACGCGCTCTCGCTAGGCGCGGCGCCTGCCTCGCAATTGGCTCCGATGCCTCCCGACGCCGCGAGCTTCGCGCTTCTGAAATTGCTGCTTGGCGATTCCGCGCCCGCCTTCGCGGCGGCGAGCCCGTCGAAACTCTCGATGCTCGACCTCGAGGCCACCCAGATCGCGGCGAAGTCCGGCCTCGATGGGCGGGTGGAAACGCTGTCGCGAGCGGAACTGGTGGAGGAGATGCTAGCGAGAACGGATCTCTCCAGGACGCTGCGCGCCGCGCTAGAAAAGGCCGGCGTCACGGCGGGCCGCACACCCAAGGCGCCGAAGCCCCCTTTGTCGGAGGCTGCGCGGGCGATGGACGAGCATTTCGTCAAGCTCGCGCTCAAACCGCCGATTCCGCCTCCGCCCTTCCGGCGCCTGCGGATCTATGCCTACGATCCCGGGCAGCAGACAGATCCGACAATGTTCGACGTGAGCGTCGCGACCGTGACGACGCCTTGGGAGGAAGGACTGAAGCCGGGGCCGGTCGGGGAATATCTGGAGGTCGTGGACATCGACCCCGCCAGCAACGCGTGCTACGCGCCCGTCGATCTCAACCATCCGAACATCTTGCATGAAAGCGGGCTTTCGCCTTCCGAAGCAAGCCCGCAGTTTCACCAGCAGATGGCCTATGCGGTGGCGATGCGCACGATCGAACGCTTTGAGCGGGCGCTCGGGCGTAAGGCCCTCTGGGCGCGCCGTCGCGCTGGTGCGAATGGCGAAAAGCCGCCGAATGATGGCTATGTGGGAGCGCTCAGAATTTATCCCCACGCGCTGCGCGAGGCGAACGCCTATTACGATCCGGAAAAGATCGCCTTGCTGTTCGGATATTTCCCGGCCGCCGATAGCAGCGGTTCAGTGGTGCGCGGCTCGGTGATTTTCGGAGTCGTTTCGCACGACATCGTTGCGCATGAGACCACCCACGCGCTCCTCGATGGATTGCATCCGCGCTATTCCGAGCGGACCAATGTCGATATGGCGGCGTTCCATGAGGCGTTCGCCGACATCGTCGCGCTGTTTCAGCACTTCTCGATGCCCGAGTCATTGACCCGCCAAATTCGCAGGGCTCAAGGCTCGACGACGGATATCGGCCGCCGCCTCGGACAATTGGCGCAGCAGTTCGGGCAGGCGACAGGTATGCACGGCGCCCTGCGCCGCTTCGTTGGCGAAGTCGGTGCTTCCGTTCCAGTGCTCACAGATGACATGACGGAGCCGCATATGCGCGGCGCGGTTCTGGTGTCGGCCGTCTTCGCCGCGTTCCTCACAATCTATCAGTCCCGTTGCGCTGACCTCATCCGGCTCGCGACCAATGGCTCGGGCATTCTGCCGGGCGGAGACATCTCGGTCGATCTCGCGAACCGGCTCGCAAGCGAAGCGTCGAAGACCGCGGAGCATGTGCTCAACATGTGCATCCGCGCGCTCGACTATTGCCCTCCCGTCAATCTCGAATTCGGCGACTTTCTGCGCGCGATCATCACCGCCGACCGCGATCTCGTGCGCGACGATGACCGCGGCTATCGCGTCGCCTTCATCGACGCGTTCCGGGAACGGGGGATCGTGCCTTATGACATCCGGCGACTCGCTGAGGACAGCCTCCTGTGGGAGCCGCCGCCAATGGATGCGACGCTTGCGAACAAGTTCTCCGAGGTTCTACCGCTGCTCGACTTGCGCTGGGGCATGGCGATCGACCGGAAAGAGGCGTTCGAGCTCTCCCGAAGGAATGCAGCCTCCCTGCAGAAGTGGCTGACCGATCCAAGCGATGACAAGCGTCGACTGATCCGCCAGATTCTCGGGTTCGAGGAGCCGGCGACAGGATGGACCGGCATGATCGGCGACACGTCCTATACTGGCGACATTCATCAGATCGAGGTCCACTCCGTTCGCGTGTGCAGGCGCAACGGTCCCGACGGATCGTCCAAGTCGACGCTGATTATCGAAATCACTCAGGGCTTCTGGGCCGGTCCGGACAAGACGCACTATCGCGGCGGGTGCACGCTGCTGTTCGATCTGAACAGGGCCCAACTGGACTACGTCGTCCGCAAGCGACTGCTTTCGCCCTGGTCTTTCGAGAACCAGGGCAACGTGCAACTTGCGGCGATGAAAGCCGCAGCGGAAGTCGGGCAGGTATATTACCCGCCTGACGACCCGCTCGGCCGAAGCAAGACTTTCGCGATGATGCACCGGTATGGGAGGGAATCATGAGGGCGGCGTCGAAACGGGCTCCGACGAAGGCGCCGAGAAAGCGCAAGACCGCGGGGAAGTCCACGCCGGCCCCGGCGCCGCGTCGCTCGAACGCCTCTGCCGAGACTCATGCGCCCGCCTCCGCTCACGATGCGAAAGACGGCCGCGTCACCGTGCGCGTATATCGCCAGGGACTGGGCGATTGCATCCTTGTTCGCGTGAAACGGCCCGGTCACGACGATTTCAAGCTGATGATCGATTGCGGAGTTGTTCTCGGGACCCCGGACGCCGTGAAGACCATGACCCGGGTGATGGAGAATCTGGTCAGTGACACTCAGGAAAAGGTCGACGTCCTCGCGATAACGCACGAGCATTGGGACCACCTCTCAGGGTTCACGCAGGCCTCAGACTCCTTCGCCAAGCTCGCGGTCGGCGCGGTCTGGGTCGCATGGACCGAGGACCCGAAGGACGACCTCGCCAATGAGCTCCGCACGGAGCTCGGGAAAGCGAAAGACAAGCTCAAGGCCTGCGCGAGCGCGCTGCGCGCGGTCGACGACGGAGCGACCGCCGGGGCGCTGGAGGACATTGCGCTGATCCCCCTCGGCGCAGCCGCGTCGTCCAGCGGAAGCACAAGAGCGGCATTCGACAAAGTGAAAGCGCGGGGCAACGTGCGGCTCTGCCGCCCGACCGATGCGCCGTTCGAGATCCCGGACGCCGATGCCCGCATCTACGTACTGGGGCCGCCGCATGATCCGACCCTCATTCGCAAAATCAATCCGTCGACGTCGAATCCCGAGACCTATGGCCTCGCGATGAACGGCGGGGGAGCGTTGCCTCTGGGGGTAGTCGCGGCATTGAACAGACTTCCAGCTGCCGCCGGCCAGGACGCGGAGGCGGATGACAAGGCCGCCCCGTTCCACCAGCGCATGACCATTCCGCTCGACGCCAAGGGCCGCCCCGCGATTGTCAACAAGCCAGCCGACGATGGAGATGATTGGCGGGCGATCGATCGATTCTTCCAGGACAACTACATTGCCGGCGCCGACTGGAGACGCATCGACGGCGAATGGCTCGGATCCGCGACGGACCTGGCGCTGGCGCTGCAAAGCTACACTAACAATACGAGCCTCGTGCTCGCGCTCGAACTTGGCGACCCCGGCAAGGGCGACGTGCTCCTGTTCGCCGCCGACGCGCAGGTCGGCAACTGGGAGTCCTGGCAGACCTGGACTCGCGACTCCGGCGGCATGAAGCTGACAGGTCCGGACCTGCTCAAACGCACGATCTTCTACAAAGTCGGCCATCACGGCAGTCACAACGCCACGCTCAGGCAGCACGGCGTCGACCAGATGGACTCATTGAAGGCCGGCATTATTCCGGTCGACGCGAAGGAAGCCCAGATCAAGCGTTGGGGCCGGATGCCGCTGCCCGACCTCATCGAAGCGCTGGAAAAAAAGGCGCCTGGAATGATTTTTCGCACGGATCAGGAACCGACCGATCGTCCCGGTAACGTTGTAATCGACGACAACTATTTCGAGATTGCGTTCTAACACCACTTTGGCGCTTTCAATTGAGGTGTCTTTGGATTTGTCTGCGGCACTAGGGGCATCGAAAGCGAGCGCGGGCCGCAGCACCGGCGACGGCGTTTCTTATTGCCGGCAGCATTGTTGTCGGCCATCATGCGGCCCACCGGCCAAGGCGGCTTTTCGTTGAAGCTTTCGCTGTTTGATGTTCGATCTCGGCGTCAAGCTCCCCGCCAAGCATGGGTCGGCCGCTGCGTTGATCGCGATACGAGCCCCGTAAGCAAGAACGGCCGTGCGTTCGGACGCGTCAGAATACGGACCGCGTCACGATGACGGTTGGCCAGGTCGAATAGTCTCGGCAGGAACGCGGGCCGCACCTGCAGCACGAACCCCGCGCCGCAGGCCGCCGGCCTTTCTCGAGGTTACAGACCGCACACGGAAGTGTATCTGCCGTTCCAGTCATGCCACACCCCGCAGTCGGGGTTCGCCGGCACGAGCGTGGAATTGGTCGGACCGAGGGCGCCGTTTGCCGGCACGAACATTTGAAACGGCGCCGCCGCAACCTGGAACGGCAGCGCCAGAATGCCGAACGGACCACTGGCGAAGCCCGAGCCGGTATACGCGGGGCCGCCCTGGATGTAGCCCGGGGGCACGGCAGTATCCTGGGCGAAAGCCGGGGAGGCTGCAACGACGCCGAAGGCGCCCACGGCCAAAGCAATCAAGCTTTTCATGTCATACCTCCTTTTGGTGTACGGAACGAACGCGCTGCCACACCTCTCGGTTCCGCGATTCGGATCACGAAAGTTCGATTCTTCGTCAGAGCTGTTGCGTCTTGGTCGCCGCCGACAGGAACGCGGCTCGTGAGTCCGGCAGGGCCGCGCCGCTCGCCGCGAAAAGGTCGCGGGCGAGAAAAAAGCCGGTCAGGCGGAACCCGTCGGCGATTTCGTCTGCGCTCGGCTGCGCCTCGAGACGCGCCCCTTCGCGCAGGAACGCGGGCAGCGGCAGCAGCCGATCGCGCCAGGGCGCCCCGGCTTCGGCGCTGACCGCTCGTCCCGACCTTGGCGAGACATAGGCTAGGCCCTCGGTCGCGCCGGTCGCCGCGCAGTGGCTGAGATCCAGCCGAAACCCGCATTCGGCCAGGATCTGCGCCTCGAACCGGGCGACGAGCGCCGGGGCGTGCGCGCCGTCGTCGAGAGCGTCGGCGATAAGGCTCAATGTTTCGTAGAACTCCCTCGTGGGGATCGCGCTCGGGCAGAGTCCGGACGAGCTGGGCGAGATAATTGAGCCCGGCGAGCGCCAGCGCGCTAGTCATCAACCGGCCGGCCCTCAGTGACAAAGGTTCCACGGCGTAGGCGCCAAGATGCTCGTCGAGTCGCGCCCGCCAGACGAGGCTGATGGTGTTGCCGGCCTGCAGCATCGCGCCGAACCGAGGCGAGCGCCCGCCGCGAACGAGGCCGAGGTGACGGCCATGCCCCCTGGTCATCGCCTCGACGATCGCCGATTGCTCGCCATGCCTGCGAACACCGATGATGAACCCTTCGTCCTGCCACTCCATCCCCAAGCGCCTCTCTACGCAGGACGAAGGGCCGGAGCCGCAAGGCCGGGGAGCGAGTTGGTCGACGTCACGGCCATAGCCTTTCCGCCGACGAGGCCGAAAAGCAAGACAAATCCGGGGAAGGGTCGCGTGTCCGCTACTCTTTGCCCATGACTGCCAGCACCTGCTCGAGCGGCGCCGCGGAAGCGCGGAATCGGCCCGAATAGGGATCGCTGAGGTCGAGGATCAGGTAGACCGCGCTTGCGACCGAGACGGCGCCGATCGCCCCCGCGGCAATCGACATCGGATTGCCTTTCGACATCAGGCCGTAACCGACGAACAGAAACGTCGCCCATCCAACCACAATCAGAATGAGCGGGTACGAAACCGGGTTCGACAGCGCAAATGACATCTGCAGCCGAGCCTGCCCAATTGCATCGACGGTCGCCGCGGTGGTGGCGAGCGCCTGCTTTTCGGCCTCGGTCGTCGGATGGAGCTCGGCCAGGGCCTTGTCCCGGTCGCGCAGGCTCTGAATCGCGGCGGAGAAGTTCTTGGCGACGAAACTCGAGTCGCTCTCGTTGGCCCCCCAGACGTCGTCGATGGTCTTGCCGAGGCTCTGCCGGACTTGCGCGCGGAGCGGCGACGCGTCCGTGCCATAATCGGCGAGCGCGAGATCGAGTTGCAGGACCTTTGCGGCGAGGGTCTGCACCGCCAGATTCTGGCCGGCGTAGACGCCATAGGCGGTCCAAATCAATAGGCCGAGCACGAGAGCGGACAGAAGTGTCAGGAGACCGACGACCGCGCCAATCATATCGCGCGGACCGCCGGTGGTGAACTTCTCCGGCAGCATGCGCTGCAGAACGAGGCCGACCGCTCCCCCGAAGAACACAGCGAAGGCCACCGAGAGCGCGAATTTTTCCGGACTCATTCGCCTCCCCGAGCCGCACGCCTCCGGGCGAGTTATCGGTTGTGCGTCCGGAACGCAACACGGGCTTCAGCCTCGCCGCCGAAGCTCGCCCGCGCAGGCGTCGATGAAGTCGTCCATCCGACGAGCGATCGCACGGATGTCGAAAAGCGCCTCGACCCGCTTGCGCCCGGCGCGGCCGAGATCGGCGCGCCGGTCGGGCGCGTCCATCAGCGCTCCCAGGGAGGCCGCCAGCCCGCCAGCGTCGTTCGGGTCGACCCTGATCGCGCAGGGGCCGCAGACTTCAGCGAGGCCGCCGAGTCCCGAGGTCAGCAGCGCCGCGCCGCTTGCCAACGCCTCAAGCGCGGTGCGGCCGAACGGCTCCGGCGTCCTGGTCAGCGCTAGGCCGATCGCTGCCTTTTCCCAGGCAGCCTTGACCTCGGCATGGGCAAGATTCGTGTCGATTTGCACCTGGCCGCGCGACGCTTCGGCCGCGTCGCGGAGCGTGCGCACGGTGTCAGGCTCCCGGTCTGTGGCGGAGAGGATGAAGCGGGCGCTCCAGCCGGGCCGCGTCTTGAGGGCGCCTGCGATCGCCGCCATCGCCTCGATGTGACCTTTGTCGGCGAGCGCGCGGCCGACGCTGAGGATCGACGCGTCCTTGGGTTCGGTCGCCGACCAGGCTTGCATGTCGAGCCCATTGGGAATCGAGCGCATGGGCACGCGGACAAAGGGAAAATTGGCCCTGAAGCGCGCGAGCACGTCGTCGCTGACGAAGGCGAAGCCGGCAAGCGGCGCAACCTTTAGCCGCGCGGCGACGACGCCCGCGCCCGCGCGCGGCGGGGTCTCGTAGGCGTGGCTGTGGAGGAGAACGCGCGCGCCCGAGGTTGCGGCAATCAGGGCGGCGGCCGGAAGGTGGTTCTCGACCACCGCGATGTCGATCCCGCGCCGCCGCAGGAGCCGGGCGACGGCGAGAGCCTTGGCGACGTTTCCGCCCAGCGAAACTTCGGCGATGGTCGCGATCTCGACGCCCTCGAACGGCTGATCGACTGGCGGACAGGCCACCAGGGTCGAACCCGCATAGCGGCTGTGAAGGATGAGATCGCGGACACAAAGCTCCACCGACGACGCCAGCCGCGGCCCGAAATGCGCGTTGCGCAAGAGGACGTAAGCGATCTTCGGGTCACGGGCCATCATCGCAGCTCAAATATCCGGGCCCGCCACGCGAAGCCTCGGGCGTCCTTACATTGCGGGGGGCGGGCAGGACAAACGGCGGCCGCGATTGCGGGCCAGGGATAATTTTGCTTGAACGGAGAGCACGCCGGCGGTCGAGGGCAAAGAACGCGCAGACCGAGGCTTGAGCGAAAGGGCGCGAACCGATGGTCCCCTCCGCCGACGAACCGAACGCGCTGACCCATATCGGCGCCCGGGGCGAGGCGCGGATGGTCGACGTGTCCGACAAGGAAGCGACGAGCCGCGTCGCGATCGCCGAGGGACGGGTGCGCATGGCCGCCTCGACGCTGGCCACGATTCTGGCCGGTGACGCGAAGAAGGGCGACGTGCTCGGGGCGGCGCGGATCGCCGGAATCATGGCGGCCAAGAAGACCGCGGATCTCATTCCGCTCTGCCATCCGTTGAGCTTGAGCAAGGTTCTCATCGACATCGCGCCCGAAGACGCGCTGCCCGGCTTCACGGTACGGGCCGAGGCGCGTTGCAGGGGGCCGACCGGCGTCGAGATGGAGGCGATGACCGCCGTCTCCGTCGCCTGCCTCACGATCTACGACATGGCCAAGGCGATCGACCGCGGCATGAGCATCGAACAGGTTCGGCTGATCGAAAAACGCGGCGGCAAATCGGGCGAATGGCGGGCCGCGAAGGAGAAGCGCCGATGAGCGCGATGATCTCCGTCGAGGAGGCGCTGAGCCGTGTGCTCGCTTCCGCCGAGACGCCTCTGGAGGAAGAAACGGTCGCGCTCGACAACGCTTATGGCCGCGTGCTTGCGCGCGACGTCAAGGCGCTGAGGACGCAGCCGCCGTTCGCCAACTCCGCCATGGACGGCTACGCGGTGCGCGCCGCCGACACGGCTCAGGCGCCCTTGACCTTGAAGGTGATCGGCGAGTCGGCGGCCGGCCATGCCTTCGCGGGCGGCCTTGGTCAGGGCGAGGCGGTTCGCATCTTCACCGGCGCGCCGATGCCCGAAGGCGCCGACGCCATCGTCATTCAGGAGGATGTCCGGCGCGAGGGCGACCGCATCTCGCTTGCGGCCGGCGCGCTCGCGGGCGACAACCTGCGCGAGGCGGGCATGGACTTTCGCGCCGGCGAAGCCCTGATCGCCGTCGGCCGTCGTCTCACGCCGCGCGACGTGGCGTTGGCGGCGTCGGCCAACCATACCCACCTCCCGGTCCGCCGCCGCGCCCGCGTCGCGATTCTGGCCACCGGCGACGAGCTGGTCTCCCCGGGAGGGACGCTCGGTCCGGCGCAGATCATCGCTTCGAACAACTACGCCGTCGCCGGCCTCGTCGAGGCGACCGGCGCGATCGCGATCGACCTCGGGATCGCCGTCGATACGCTCGATGCGCTGAGCGACGCGGTGAGCCGCGCGCGCGACGCAAAGGCCGATGTGCTGGTGACGCTCGGCGGGGCGTCGGTCGGCGACTACGACCTCGTGCAGCAGGCGCTCACCGCCGAGGGGATGGAGCTCGGCTTCTGGCGGATCGCCATGCGTCCAGGCAAGCCGCTGATGCACGGACGGATAGGCGCGATGCGCGTCCTCGGCCTGCCCGGCAATCCGACGTCGTCGACGGTCTGCGCGGTTCTGTTCCTGCGCCCTCTCCTCCGCGCCCTGCACGGCGAAGGAGATCCCGGCGCCGATCCGAGCCAACCCGCCCGCCTCGCCGTCGACCTTCCCGCCAACGGGCCGCGCCAGGACTATATGCGCGCCTTGCTCGCCCGCGGCCCTGACGGCGTCCTCGTCGCGACCCCGGCCTCGAACCAGGATTCGTCCCTGGTCAAAACGATGGCGCGCGCCGACGGCCTCATCGTCCGGCCGGTGCGCGCGGGGCCGGCAAGGGCGGGCGACGCTTGTCGGGTCATTCCCTTTGACGGCCTTGGCGTCTAGGGGAGGAAAACAAAGGATTTGGAAGGAAAACAAAAGGAAAAGCGGAAGGAAAGCAAAGGGCAGACGGAAGAAAAACAAAGGAAAGCGGAAGGAAAGCAAAGGCCGTCTGCGGCCGATTTATACTGCTGCCTCAATGGCTTACGGCCGGACCGCCTTGACCCCCGCGCCCCTCCTGGCCTCCCCTTGCGCCGGAGCGGCGAACCATCCGGCGACATTCGGGGACGATACCACGAAGTTCTGATTATCACAAGCGTCTGTACGCTCTATGTCGCGCTGCCGGCTGGCTGGCTCCAGCCTCAGCGGTCATGGCCGGCCATGACGCTCGTTGGACATCCGCCCGAGGATCTTGCGCGAATTCCCGCGCCCAACCGCCGCCCGACCGGCCTTCAATGCCCCGAAGCGGGCCAATGACGCTGAAGAACCGCGAACAGGAAGGCCGTCGTCAGGCCGAACAGCATCATGCCGTTGAGCGCCTCGAGCGCCCCCATCAAGCGCCAATGCTGGGCAAGATAGAGCTCCGCGTGGCCATAGGTCGTCATGGCGTTGAGAGAGTACAGCATGGCGCTGGCGAATTCAGGGCGCGCGCCGAGCCCGACATAAGCGAGCGCCCAGACCCCCGCTTCGAGGCCGTGCAGGACCGTAATTAGAATGACGGTCGGAACAATGATGACAGCGAGAGTGAACGAAGACCGATGGCGGCCGAATGTCTCCGACAGCGGGAGCACGAGCTGTTCGCGGATCAGCGCGAGGCCGAAGGCGTGCGCCAGCACCGTGAACGCGATCAGCGGCAGGCTCCAGGCCCAATTGTTGGACCAAGCCTCGGCGACGTCAAACACCCCGCACCCGCAAGCCCTGAGATCGACAGCGCGAGCGGCGTATCCCCGCCGCCCCGGTCAATACCAGCCGGGGGCGTAGGGGCCCCAGACGCCGCCCCAATCCATCGCCGCATCCTGGTTCAGGATCGCTGTCGTCTCCTGCATCTGGGCGATATTGTTGGCGGTGTGAATCTGCTGATATTGCTGATAGGCCGCGTCGTTGCCGATGAAGGCGCAGTTGCACCCCGCAGCGTCGGCGTAGATATAGACGTTGTGGCCCTTCCGCTGCACGGCGACGATCGTGTTCTGCGGAAGCGCCTGAAGCTTCGCGAGTTTCTGCGGCGTGTCGGCCGGCTGCCGGATGAACCCCGCGGCCGCAAGCTGCCCTTCCTTTTCCGGCGCCCCCATGCTCATGCAGCCGGCCAGAAGCGCCGACGCGGCGACAGCCGCCAAACCCGTGCGAACCTTATTGATCACCGCCAGCTCCTCCCTGCCCCGCAATCGGCCATGATACACGCGGAGGACGCAAGCTTCGACAATACCCGCCAGCCCCGCCCCGACGTGCGGGACTTTCGCCCTCCGCCAGCCCGCCTGTCAATTGCCCGCGCTTTTCAATGCGGCGGGATATTGGAGGTTTGCGCCGCGGCGTCAGGCAGTTTCGACTGGGTCCAGCCGCCGCCAAGCGCAACGATGAGATCAACCGCTTCGGTCTGGACCTGCGCCTGGGTCGACAGCAGGGCTTCTTCGGCCGACAGCTGCTGGGCTTCGGCGACGACGACCGCGGTGAAAGCCTGGGTGCCGGCCTGATACTCGTTGAGCGTAATCTGGGTCGCCTGGCGGGATAGGCGCACGTTTTCGGCCTGCACCTTGGCTTCACGCGAAAGAATGCGGATCCCGGAGAGGGCGTCCTCGACCTGCTGGATCGCGGTCAACACCGTCTGGCGGTAGGTCGCGACATCCGCCTGATAGGTCTGGCGCGCCGCCTCCACCTGGGCGGTGGTGAGCCCGCCGTTGAACAGAGGCTGGGCGATCGACGCGCCGAACGACCAGACCGGATTGGTCGGGCCGAAGGCGGCGTTGAACGGGTTGCCGGAATAGCCGATGAGGCCGTTGAGCGAGACGGCCGGAAAATAGCCGGCGAACGCGACGCCGATTTCGGCGTTGGCCTCGCGCATCGTCTCCTCCGCCGCCGCGACATCGGGCCTGCGCTCCAACAGCGAAGAAGGAAGACCGACCGGGACCGGCGGAACGCGCGTCGCCAGGCTGCCGCGCGCGATCGAAAGGCCGGCGGGCGGGCGGCCCATCAGGACCGCGATCGCATGTTCGCTCTGGGCGCGCGACACGCCGGCCGCGATGAGCTGCGCCTGAGCGTTGAGCAACTGCGTCTGAGCCGTGATGACGTCGGACTTGGCGGCGGTCCCGGCGTTATACTGGTTTTGGGTGATCCTCAGCGAATGCTGGTATTCGACAACCGTTTTCTCGAGCAGGTCTTCGAGCGAATCGGCCTCTCTCAGCGTGACATAGGCGAGCGCAAGCAGCGCCTGCTCGGAAAGCGTAGCGTTGGCCAGGGTGGCGGCGCTCACTTGCGCGCCCGCCTGCTGCGCCTCGACCTCGCGCCGGACCTGGCCCCAGATGTCGAGCGTCCACGTTCCGGAGGCCTCCGCAGTCAGGGTCGTGACGCCGGGCGAGCTGCGGTCAGCGGAGCCCGTCCCGTTCACGGTCGGAAAGAGCCCGGCGCGGGCCTCGTTGATGAGCGCCAGCGCCTGGCGATAATTGGCTTCGTCCGCCTTGACCGTCTGGTTGGAGACGACGACGACCCGTTCGAGGCGGTCGAGCTCAGGATCGTTAAAGACTGACCACCAATCCCCCTTTGGCTCGCTCTCGCGCGGCGTCGCGATCTTCCAGCCCTTGATCTCCTTGAACTGCGGCGAGACGATCGCCGCCGGCCGCTCGAAGTTCGGGCCGACTGCCGCGCAACCGGAGATTGCCAATGCCGCCGCGAGGAGCGGCCCAGCGGACGAACTCCGGAGGCGCGGCGCGCCGTGGCTCGCCCGTCTGGGGATTGAGCCAAACGAAGGCTCGGCGACGGGCCTGAACTCGTCGCACGTTCTCCGGCCCGCACGGGCCATGTCCGGAGTTCGCGAAGCGATGGCGAAATCCCCCTCCCCGGCCGACTTGCCCAGTCCCGGCCCGTCCAAGCCGTCCTTTAGGCGCCATCCGCTTCGGCGGCGCAAGTCCCGGCGCGGACGGTTGCGAACACGTTTCGGCGCCTATCCCGCCCGGCCGGCGGCAGCCGAAACGTGCGATGGGTTGTGGACAGCGTTTGCGCGGATTGGCTCAGTCGTGATCGCCCGACATTTTGACCCGCCCCCACCACAAGAGCAGCAGGAGCGCGATCAGGACGGCGCCGATGAAAACGAGAAACAGCGCCGCCTGCTCGAACCAGGCGACCAGCGGCACCGCAACCGCGAGGAAGACGCCGGCGACGCCAAGCCTCCAGTCTCTCAGATCAAGTCCAGAAATGAAGACTCCGAGAGCGAGCAAGGTCAGCATCATGCCGCCCAATGCGTCGCTGGTGGTGAGGCCGCCTACGTTGCTGAGGTTGATGAGATACATGGCCACCAGCACCGCCGCCCACTGGGCAAGCTGGATCGCCGCCGTCTCGATCCGCCCGCGGCCGTGCGGCGCGCGGGCCAATCCAACGGCGACACAAAGAAGCGCGGTGACCGGCGTCATGATCACCCAATATTCGGCCGATGGCCGGCGAAAAAAGCTCGTCCAGCAGATACCGATGACGCCGATGATGACGATGGCGAGATAAGGCGCCTCGGCCAGCAGGCTCATCCACGGGCCGCGCTGCCGACGCTCCGCGACGCGCCCGGAAGGCGATGTCTTCGCATTGGCCATTTTCGCTTCCGCTCGGCGCCGGGCGCGAACCCGCGCTCGTTTCCGTGATTTCTATCACGCGGGCGGACGGGCGGCCACGTCTTCGAGATCGCGGCGCGAGCAAGCGGTCATGCGCGTTGAGCCGAATTTCGACCCACAACGCGCGGCGGCCCGTTTCCGGGCGAGCCGCGCTTGCCGCCGATCAGTTCCGCGCGCCGACGATCGCGCGCCAGAAGCCGCTATAGGCGAGTTCGAACCCGACGATCTGATAGTCGAGGTCAATCGCGTCCATGACTTCGTAGGCCGAGTTGTTGCAGATCGGGAAAATGATCAGCCCGTCCTTTGACACATGGCGGCGCGCCTGGCGCAGGTAGGCTTCGGTGGTGCGCCCGTGCGGATCGCAGAGACTGAAGCGCTCGATGTCGTTCTCCGGGTTCTTGTCGACCATCGGCGTGTTGAAGACGATGAGGTCGAAGTCTTTTTCGTGGATCTTTTCGAACAGATCCGATTGAAACGCCGTCAAGGTGACGTTGTTGAGCCTGGCGTTGGCGACCGTCGCCTCGACCGCGATCGGGGAAATGTCGGTGGCGACGGTCCGCGAGGTCCAGTTGGCGGCCATGAACAGCGAGATGATGCCGCAACCGGCGCCGATCTCCAGCGTCTTGCCGATCTGGTTCTGGTCCATAGCCTTGATATTGCGAATGAAAAACTCGGAGCTTGAGTCCGGCAGCGGGTGGTAAACCCCGGCCGGCACGTCGACCACCAGGCCGTCGGCGCAGATCCGCTCCGGCACCGCCTGGCGGCGCACCAACGCTTCATGGGCATCGGCAATGTCGAACTTGGCCGTGGTGACAAGCTCGGAAATCCCGAGCTTGCGCAGAACGGAGGCTCGCGGCGGTCCGATCCGCCGCTCGTTGAGGTAGCCGATACTCATTTGACCTCGCCTTCCTTTATCGGCGCAACGGTTCCCCGTCGCAGCGGCGCACAAAACAATGAGGCCGCGACCGTCTGAAGTTATACGATGGATTGGATTATCGGTTTCAGGTTTCCCGTCCGCGCTCGCTGTCGTGCCAATCGCGCAACAACCAATGCGACAGCGCAGTCAGCAGCAGATGAATTGTGATGCCGGCGACCGAAATCAAGAGCAGGGCTGCGAACATTCGCGGGATATTGAGGCGAAACCCTGATTCGACAATACGATACGCGAGGCCCGACCCCTGCCCGGCCGACCCGGCGGCAATCTCCGCGACGATCGCGCCGATCAGCGCCAAGCCGCCGCTGATCCTCAGACCGGCGAGAAAATAGGGCAAGGCCGACGGCAGCCTGAGCAGCAGGAACTGCTGCATCTTCGAGGCGCGGTACATCTGGAACAGGTCGACGAGATTGTGGTCGGCCGAAGAGAGGCCAAGGGTGGTGTTGGCCAAAAGCGGGAAAAACGCCACCAGGAACGCACAGACCAGAACCGCGACGCTCGGGCTCAGATAGATCAGGAGCAGCGGCGCGATGGCGACGATCGGGGTCACCTGCATGGCGACCGCGAACGGGTAGAAGGCGCGCTCGACGATCCGCGACTGGGCGAAAATGATCGCGAGCGCGACGCTGCCGATGACCGCGACGAGGAGCGCCTTGAGCGTGATCGACAGCGTCACCCAGAGCGAGGCGGAGAGGGTCGGCCAATCGGTGATGAGGGTGGCGATGATGAGGCTCGGCGCCGGCAAGAGATAAGACGGGACGGCGAAATAGCGGACGAGCCCCTCCCAGGCGAACAGACCGAGTCCAAGCGTAAGGGCCGGCACCGCGTAGCCGACAAAGTCGTCGCGACTCACGGCATCTCGCTCATGAGCATCTTCGACGGCCGATCGCCCATCGCGACATGGAGCGCCTCAGAGGTCTGGACGCAGGTGTCGGCGTACTCCTTGCAGAGCCGGAACCCCTCCTGGCGCGAGGCTGTCGGCGCTTCGACCACGATCTCCGCGACCGCGCGTCCCGGCCGCGCCGCCATCACCACGATCCGGTCCGAAAGATAGACGCTCTCGAACACCGAGTGGGTCACGAACACCACCGTCGCCCCGAGCTGCGACCTGAGCGCCGCCAGATCGTCGTTGAGCTTGAGACGGGTGATCTCGTCGAGGGCGGCGAACGGCTCGTCCATCAACAGGACGGTCGGCCGGGTCACCAGGGCGCGGGCGATCGACACCCGCATTTTCATTCCGCCGGAGAGTTGGCGCGGGTAGGCCTTGGCGAATCCGGCGAGCCCGACCTGCTCAAGGGCCTCTTCGACCCGCGGCCGGGCCTTTTCCTTCGACACACCGGCGAGACGCAGCGGCAGCCAGACGTTGGTGAAGACGTCGGACCAGGGGGTCAGCGTCGGCTCCTGAAATACGAAACCGAGTTCCGGACATTTGGACACCCAGGTGATGTCGCCGCGGGTTGGGGTAGTGAGTCCGGACAGAAGCCGCAGGACGGTGGATTTTCCGCAGCCGGAGGGCCCGAGCAGGGAGAGGAACTCGCCGGCCTGGATATCGAGGTCGAGGCCTTTCAGAGCCGTCACCTCGTTGGCGAAGACCTTGTCGACTCCCCGAAGCTTCACCAGCGGCGGGGACGCCACCCGGATCGCCGTCTCGTTCGTCCTCAGCGTCGCAATCTTGTTCATCGCGCGAACTCGCCGTCTCTCGGCCGCAGCCATTCAGGCCGCCGACCCCGTCTCCCAACCACGCAAGTTGCGTGCCGCTGGCGCTTCGAGCTCGTCGCAGGATTCAGCGCTTTGGCTCTCGCCGTCCGCATCCCACCCCTCCCAAGGTCGTGCCCGTCGCCCGCCACTCAACGCGCTTCTTGCGATGGACATTATAGACCTCGTTATTCCGGGTCAAACAACAGGTAATGCGAGAACATGCCGAGTACAAGAGCCCGCTATTCGCTGCATTGCAGCAAGGATTGGGTGACGAACCGGCATTCTTGACGCAAGGCTGTGCGGCATGCCATTCGCGACCAGTCGCGCCGGTCCGCCGCCGAGAGAAACACGCCGGAGCGAATTTTGATCCAAACGCTTGCGGCGCCGAGCCGTTCCCTCGCTTAAGGTCTGATCGATGGCCACGGATTACGTCGCCCGGAACCTCGAAGCGCCGCTTCTCGACCATCTGTTCCCGAACATGATCGAGGCGGACAAGAGCGCGTCGACCTGGCCCTATTTTCGCAAACAGATCGACCATCCGTTCCGGGTCGACAGGCGCAATCCGACAGTCGGCTTCATCAACCGCGACGAAGCCTCGATCCTCTACGCCAACGCGCACGCCTTCAAGGGGCGAAGCGGGATCGAGGTCGGCGCGTGGCGAGGCTGGTCGACCGCCTATCTCGTCGCGGCCGGGATCACGCCGCTCCACGTGGTCGAGCCGTTGCTGGCGGAGGCGGACTGGCGGAGCGAATTCGAGGCGGTCATCCGCGGCGCCGGCGGGGCCTCCTCGACGATCCTCGTGCCGGAGAAGAGCCCCGGCGCGATCGTCCGGCTCGGCGAGGCCGGCGCGAGGTGGTCGTTCGCGTTCATCGACGGCGACCATGACGGCGAGGCGCCGAGGAACGACGCGCTCGCTTGCGCATCGTACCTCGAAACGACCGCAATGGTCGTGTTTCATGACCTCGTGTCGCCGCATGTGGCGGCAGGGTTGCGGGCGCTCGAGGGGAGAGGCTTCAGCGTGATGGCGTATCAGACGGCGCAGATGATGGGTGTGGCGTGGCGCGGCGCGATCGCGCCGGTGGCGCACAAGCCCGACCCGGCGCAGCATTGGCAGGTTCCCGATCACCTGACCGGGATAAGGATATCGGGCGACGCGGCAGCCTGACCGGGTCGCCTGAAAGCGCGAAGGAGAGGACCATGGCTCAATGGATGTTGTCGGCGACCCTCGGCGCGGCCCTGACCGCGTTCGCGTCCCTGCCGTCGCCCGCCTCGGCGGACGACGCGCAGATCGCCCGCGGCCGCTACCTCGTGACGCTCGCCGGCTGCTCCGACTGCCACACGCCGGGCGCGCTGCTCGGTTCGCCCGACATGAAACGCTACCTCGGCGGATCGGACGTCGGGTTCGAAATCCCGGGCGCGGGCATATTCGTCGGCCAGAATCTGACGCCCGACAAGGAAACCGGGATTGGGTCGTGGACCAGCGACCAGATCGTCACCGCGATGCGCACCGGCAAGACGCCGGACGGGCGAACCTTGAGCCCGGTCATGCCCTGGCCCGCTCTCTCGCATCTCACCGACGAGGACGCGCAGGCGATCGCCGCCTTCCTCAAGAGCGTTCCGGCGGTCGACCACAAGAACGCCGGCCCGATTGGGCCCAAGGAAAAGGCGACGGTCTTCGTCTCCGTCACCCTGCCGCCCGACGTCTACAACGCGATGCAGGCGTCGAAGAAATAGCGGCGGAACGTCACTTCGGCCTGAGGTCGAGGCCGACGCCTTTGTTGACGAACTGGGTGGTGTAAGCCTTCTTGTAGTCGAGTCCGGCTTTGACCACGCCCGCCTTGACCATGGTGTTGTAGAACTCGCTCCAGCGGTCGTCGGTCATCGCGCCGATGCCGAGCTTGAGCGTGTCGCCGGAATCGACGATGCCGTATTCCTTCATCTTGGTGATCGAAAAGACGATCTGCTCGTCCGTCATCTCCGGATTCTCTTTCTTGATCGCCTCGTTGGCCTTCGAGTTGTCGCCGTAGAGATAGTGATACCAGCCGATGGTGGAGGCGTCGACGAACCGCTGGACGATGTCGGGATGCGCCTGCACGTATTCGCGGCGCGTTTCGACCAGGGTCGCGTAGGTCGAGTAGCCATAGTCGGCGAGGAGGAAGACGTTGGGCTTGAAACCGCCCTGCTTTTCGACCTCGAGCGGCTCCGAAGTCAGGTATCCCTGCTGGATCGAAGTCTTGGTGACGATGAACGGCGCCGAATTGAAATTATACGGCTTGATATTCTCGTCCTTGAAGCCGTAGGCGAGCCGCATCCACGCCCAGAAGGTATTGACCGCGCCGGCGCTGACGAAGGCCGGATTGGCTTTGGGCAGATCTTCCCACTTGTCGAGGCCGACGCCGGGATGGGACATGAAGATTTGCGGATTCTTCTGGAAATGCGCAGCGACCGCGATGGTGGGAATATTGTTCTGCACCGCCAGGAAGTCACCGATCATATCGCCGCCCATGTAGAACTCGATCTTGCCGGCGATGAGCAGCATGCCGCCGTTCGACGTCGGGCCGCCTTGCAGAATGGTGACGTCGAGCCCGTATTTCGCGTAAGTCCCGTCGACCAGGGCCTGGTAATAGCCGCCAGCCTCAGGGTCGGCGACCCAATTGGTGCCGAAGGTCACCTTGTCGAGAGCAAGGGCCGGTCCGGCGAACCCGATCGCCCCCGCCAAAGCCGCCATCATCGCAACGCGCATCGAATTTCCTCCAGCAGGCCTGTTCTTGAGGCGACTTGTACCCGCGCGTCGCCCCGCCCGCGGACAGCGCGCGGCCTCCCGCCGACGCGCCCGCAAATAGGTCGCTTGCGCCCCCACGGCGAGGCACCATAAGGGCCGAAATTTCCTACGTCGAATCCATTTTTGTGAATTGTCCCGACCGCAGAAGCGAGAGAGCGCCGCTTTACGTTTCGGCTCGCGTCGCCTATGCGCCCCTCTCGCCCACCCTGTGGCCGAAACGGAGCTCCATCACCGCATGCGCCTATGGATCAAGGACCCGCTCGCCATCCTCGCGGAGGGCGCCGAGCGCGGAATCGTAGTCGACGGCGCCGAAATCGTCGAATGCGTCGCCCGCGGCGGAGCGCCGGCGATTCGGCCCGACGCGACCTTCGACGCCTCGCGCCATGTCGTGCTGCCCGGGCTCGTCAACGCCCATCATCATTTCTACCAGACGCTAACCCGCGCCCATCCGGCCGGCCTCGGCAAGGACCTCATCCCGTGGCTCGTGGCGATGGAGCGGGTCTGGGACCGCATGACGCCGGAGGCGCTCAGGATCGCGGTCAGAATGGCGCTTGTCGAACTGATGCTGTCGGGCTGCACGACCGCCGCCGACCACCACAATCTCTTTCCGCCCGGCCTCGAGGACGCCATCGACATCGAGGTCGAAGAGGCGGCGAAGCTCGGGCTGCGGATGACGGTGAGCCGCGGCTCAATGGGCATTTCCGAGAAGGACGGCGGCCTCCAGCCGGACTCGATCGTCCAGGATTCGGAGACGATCCTTGAGGACAGCGAGCGGGTGCTGCGGCTCTATCACGACCGCAATCCAGGAGCGATGATCCGCGTCGCGCTCGCGCCCTGTTCGCCGCTCGCGGTGCCGAGGCGGGTGATGGAAGGTTCGGCGGAACTCGCCGAGCGCTACGACGCGCGGCTCCATTGCCATCTCTGCCAGTCGCCCGACGAGGACGTCTACGCGATGCAGGCGTTCGGCAAGCGATCGGTCGACATCCTCGAGGAGGCCGGGTGGCTGAACACGCGCACATGGGTCGCGCACGGGATCTATTTCAATCCCGAAGAGATAGAGCGCCTCGGTCGCGCCGGGGTCGGGGTCGCCCACTGCGCCGCCTCGGACATGCTGTTTGCGAAGGGGATCTGCCCGACCGTGGATCTCGAGGCGGTTGGGGTCCCGATCGGGCTTGGCGTCGACGGCTCGGCGTCGAACAATTCGTCGAACATGATCGAGGCGGTGCGCCATGCGATGATGCTCGGCCGGCTGCGCTACGGCGCCGCCGTCACTCATCTCGACGCGCTGCGCTGGGCGACGGAAGGGTCGGCGCGCTGTCTCGGGCGCGACGACATCGGCACGATCAGGGTCGGCATGCAGGCAGACCTTGCGCTGTTCAAGCTCGACGAACCGCGCTTCTCGGGCGCGCACGACCCGATCGCCGCGCTGGTGCTATGCGGCGCCCACCGCGCCGACCGGGTGATGGTCGCCGGCCGCTGGCGGGTTATCGACGGCCAGCCGGAGGGGCGTCGATCTCAAGGCGCTGATCGCCAGGCATAAGACGGCGGCGCGGGCGTTCGCGTGAGGCGCGGCGCTAGGCGCGCGCTGGCGCGAGCGCGCGTTTTCGCCGCCGCAAGGCGATGAGGCCGAGAGCGCCGACGCCCATCAGCGCCCAGGTGGAAGGTTCGGGCACGGGGCTCGGCGTCAGCGGATCGACGAGAGTTGCGGCGACATAGATGGTCTGGTCCCCGGAGACGAAAGGAATCGCCGCAGCGATCTCAGCCTGCACCCCACCCCCAAAGGTGGAATATAGATTGAAGTCGACCGGGTTGTTGCCGGTCCCGATGAAATCGGCGGAATCGAGAGTTTGCAGGACGATCCAGCCGCCCGGCGCACCGTTCGGCTTGATCAATGGATCCAGGAATTCCGGCGAAGTGAGCTCCGCGCCGGTCCAGCCGACCGGAAGCGTGAACGTGCTCAGGCCAAGATAGCCGAGCGCGACCTCGGGGATTTCGATCGCGCCAGCTACGGCGAACTGGTCAGCGTTGGTGACGGTGACGCGATAGTCCCAATCATACCCCGCTCCCGACGGGGTGACCGTAACATCGACGGACACCTGGGCGGCTGGAATTGGGATGCCCGCTCTGCCGGATGAATGAAACCCGACGAGGACGCCAAACGCGAGTACGAGCGGGCCGGAACAACTCGCAGCCTTGCCACAGAACGAGCGGGTCTGGTTGGACGGCGGTGTGTTCGCGGCGAGCACGCCTTTCCGCCTTAGCGCGATCAGGCCCAGTGCGCCCAAGATCATCAGCGCCCAGGTCGAAGGCTCCGGCGCGGAGGTTGGGGTCGACGGATCTGTGGTAAAGTTGAGACCGCCAGGGTAGGTACCGCCTTGTAGATAGGCGGCGGACACTTGCGCCGGCGCCTGCCCGCCCAAAGTCGAGAAGAGGTTGAAGTCGACCGTCGCGCCGGGGAAGATATAATAGTCGAAATTGTCCGACGTGAGCAGGATCCACGCGCCGGGCGTCGCGCCGGACTTGAGGATGGGATCGGCGAAAGCGGGCGAGCCTATCTCGGCTCCCGACCAGCTCGCGGGCAGCGTTAGCGTCGCCAGAAGATCACCGGCGCTTATCTCAGGGATTTCGATCGCGCCGAGCGGAGCGCCGGAAGTGAGCGTGACGCGGTAGTCCCAGTCGTACCCGCCGGTTGTCGGCGTGACAATGGTCGTAACGGACCCTACCGGGGGGGGAATGGACCCCGCCTGGCTCGATGTTGGAGCGCCGAAAAATAGCGCTAACGCGATCAGCCCGGACGAACCGGCGGACGTTGCAAGTTTCACGGCGGACCCTCCCCCGAAGGATCAGTGAAGGTTACGCCCGTCAACACAACTGTCAACCGGAAAAATATTTGTCGGACCGGCGGCGTGGGGATGTTACTGTGGTCCGTTCTATTTCGATCCTAGACTGAGGCCAGTCGGCAGGCGGCATGAGCGGTCCGGAGCAACTCGCCTCTTTTGCCCAGAATGAGCAGGTCTGGCTGCTCGCGGGCGTGTTCGCGGTCGCCGCGCTCATCGAGGCATGGAGGCCCGAGCGGGCGCGCATCTTGCCGCGCGGCTGGCGGTGGGCCACCAATCTCGGTCTGCATCTCTTCGGTCAGTGGCTGTTCATCGCCATGGTTCCCGCCAGCATCGCGGTGTGGTTCCTGCTCGAGATCGGCGGCCCCCACGTCGCGGCTTTCGCGCCGATCGGCGCCTGGGGCGGGGCGTGGGCGGTGCTTGTCGCCGCGCTCGTGCTCCTCGATCTCGTCAGCTACCTGCAGCACCGGCTCATACACGCCTTTTTCCCGCTCTGGCGAATGCATTCAGTCCATCATTCAGACATCGATGTCGACGTCGCCACGGCGGTTCGCCACCATCCGTTCGAGATCATCTTCAGTGGCATGACCGTGTTGCTTCTGATGCTGGTGATCGGCATGCCGCCGTGGGCATTGCCAATCTACGCGACGCTGGCGCTTGCGGTGCAATTGGCGCAGCACGCCAACTTGCGCCTGCCGGCTCTGCTCGACGCCGCGCTCGGCTTCGTGCTGATGACCCCCGGCCTCCACCGCACCCACCACGCGGTGACGCCCGAACACTATAATTCCAACTTCGGAACCGTGCTGTCGGTGTGGGACCGCTTTTTCCGCACTCTTGCCCCGCCTCTCCCCGAGGAGAACCCGCCAGGCTTCGGCGTCACGCCGTTTCTCGCCGAGCGCTATGCCCGCCCCCACTGGGCGCTGCTGCTGCCGTTCGTACTCCGGCCAGAGAGGCCGGCGGGTCGGCAGCCGCAGCCGCTGGCGGCCTCTCGACGACGCGCCTGAGGGCGTCGATCTCAGGAGTTGTCAAGCACAGGGCGGCGGCCGGTGTTCGCGTGAGGCCGGCTCCGAGCGTCGCATCTCTCCGCGTCGGCGCCGAATTGAAGTATAGTCCCACCAAACTCGCAGCCCGGACAGCTTCATGTCTCGCGAATGGCTTCCCTCCCGCCTGCCGATCATCCAGGCCCCGATGGCCGGGTCGCAGGGGGTCGAGCTTTGCGTCGCGGTCTGCGAGGCGGGCGGCCTCGGGTCGATTCCGAGCGCGATGCTGACGCCCGCGACGTTGCGGGACCAGATCGCGGAAGTCCGCGCCCGGACGCGCGCGCCGTTCAACGTCAACTTCTTCTGTCACGCGCCGCCCGCGCCGGATCCCGATCGGCATGCGCGATGGCTCGACCGCCTCGCGGACGCCTACGCGGAGGCCGCCCTCGATCCGCCGGCTGCGGCAGGCGGGCCCGGACGCGCGCCGTTCGACGCCGCAATGGCGGAGGTCGTCGAGGCGACGAAGCCTCCGGTCGTGAGCTTCCATTTCGGCCTGCCGGATGACGCGCTTGTCGAGCGCGTGAAGGCTGCGGGCGCCAAGATCTATTCCTCCGCGACGACGGTCGCCGAGGCGCGCTGGCTCGAAGCGCGCGGCGTCGACGCCGTGATCGCGCAAGGGGCGGAGGCCGGCGGCCATCGCGGCATGTTCCTGAGCGAGGACATCGCCGACCAGCCGGGACTTTTCGCGTTGCTGCCGCAGGTGGTCGACGCCATTCGCCTGCCGGTCATCGCGGCTGGCGGGATCGCCGACGGACGCGGCGTGGCCGCCGCCTTTGCGCTCGGCGCGAGCGGGGCGCAGATCGGCACGGCGTACTTGAAGACCCCGCAGGCGGCGACGAGCGCGCTTCATCGCGCTGCGCTTCGGGAAGCGACCGACAACGCGACGCGGCTCACCAATCTCTTCACCGGCCGCCCGGCGCGCAGTCTCGTCAACCGCTTCATCCGCGAGTATGGGCCGATGAACGACGCCGCGCCCGCCTTCCCGCTTGCGGCCGGCGCGCTCGCTCCTTTGCGCGCCCATTGGGAAAAGCGCGGGTCGAGCGACTACTCGCCGCTCTGGGCCGGCCAGGCGGCGGCGCTCGCGCGCGAGGAGGACGCCGGCGCGCTCACCGAGCGGCTCTGGCGAGAGGCCAAGGCGACGCTCGCGGCGCTCCAGCTCGAACCCTGAAGCGGGCAATTCGACCTGGGCCTCGACGATGATCGGCTTTATAGGCTGGGCTTCACGGGGTCGCCGTTCACGCGCAAGAGCGGCGCGGGCGGCCTCCTGATCGGGTGGCCGGTCAGCCGTTACTCGGCCGCCGCCTTCGCCGCCACCGACTGCATGTGGCCGACGAGGCCGACGACGTCCTTGGCCGTCATGCGGCCGATCGCGCTCGTCGCGTAGGCGGCCGCCTTCACCGTTCCATCGGGGCCGAGAACGAAATCGGCCGGCTGCAGGAAATGCGGGCTCGCGTTGACGAACGCTCCGGTCGCGGCGGCGACGGCGTCCGCGTTGGCGCTATGGCCGACCAGGAACTGCAGATGGTTTTTCGCCTTGGTCGCGGCGCTGGTCGCCTCGTCGTCGACCGATAGAGCCACGACTTTCACGCCAAGACGGTCGAGCGCCTCTTTCTCCGCCGCGAAGCCGGCGAGCTGGGCGTTGCAGAACGGGCACCACGAGCCGCGATAGATGAGGACCACGCTCCACGATCCGGCGAGGTCGGCGGGCAGCGCTATTGTTCCGCCGCCGACGGCGGGGACCTCGAGCTTCGGGAACGCGTCCCCGTTTTGCAGAAGAGGCATTGGAAATTCTCCGTTTCCGCCTGTTTTACTGGACTGATTGGTCCACATATCCGCTTGACACTTGCCGTTCCTCACTGGACTGTCAAGTCCAATTCCGTCTCGTCTCTGCCACCGGAAAAAAGGGGCTTTGGGTGCGCCGACAAAGAAAAGCTCAGCCGCGCGAACCCCGGCTCGCGACGGCCCGCGGCGCCGCCACGCGGGCGCGCATCGTCGAGGCCGCGGCCGGCCTCGTCTACCTGCACGGGGCGAGCGCGACCAGCCTCGAGGACATCATGGAGGCAAGCGCGACCTCGAAGTCGCAGCTCTACCATTACTTTGCCGACAAGGCCGCGCTGATGCGCGCGGTGATCGAGTTCCAGACTCGCAACGTAATCGGCGTCCAGGCCGCTCACTTTGACGTGGCCAATTCGCTGGCCGGGCTTCAGCGATGGCGCGACGCCCTGGTGACGATGAACAGGGCCGCCCGAGGCGTGGGCGGCTGTCCGCTCGGATCGCTGGCGAGCGAGCTCTCCGACCGGTCTGAAAGCGCGCGGGTCCTACTGGCGCACGGCTTCGCCCTTTGGGAATCGCACTTCACGGATAGTCTCAAGGCAATGCGGGACCGCGGCGAGCTAAAGGCCGAGGCCAACCCCGGCGAACTCGCGACCGCGGTGATCGCGGCGGTGCAGGGCGGTCTCCTGCTGGCGCAAACGACGCGCCAGAGCCGTCCGCTCGAGCTCGCGCTCGACATGGCGATCGGCCACATCGCCCGCCAGTCGCGTTGAGCGCCGCCGCGCCGCCGGTTGAGCCGACCCCCTCCGGTCGACAAGCGCATCCTCCCGCGCTACCGATGAGCTTTCCCACTGTGGAATCACACAGGGGCCGGGAGGAAAGTTGGAAACGGTCGTCTCTATCGTCGGCGGCGTAGGCCTGTTCCTGCTCGGCATGGCCGTGATGACCGACGGGCTCAAGGCGCTCGCCGGCACGGCGCTGAAGCAGGTCATGGAAAAGGCGGCGGCGACGCCGCTGCTCGGCACCTTCTGGGGCGCGATCATCACCCTCCTCGTGCAGTCGTCGAGCGCCACCACCATGACCACGATCGGGCTGGTCAGCGCTGGGCTCCTGACCTTCCCGCAGGGCTTGAGCCTCGTGTTCGGCGCCAACATCGGCACGACCGGGACCGGCTGGCTGGTGGCGGCGTTCGGGGTCCGGATCTCGCTCACCGCCGCCGCGCTGCCGATCGTATTCGTCGGCGCGCTGCTGAAAGTTGTCGGACGCGGCCGGCTGGCGGCGGCGGGCGCGGCAATCGCCGGCTTCGCGCTGATCCTTGTCGGGTTGTCGACGCTTCAGCAGGGGATGGGCGGGCTTGCGGAATCGTTGCACCCGTCTGACCTGCCAACGGTCACGAATGCCGCCGGCGCCGTCGACTTGGCGGGCCTCGCTAACGTGCTGCTGCTGGTGGTGGTCGGCGCCGTGATGACCACCGTGATGCAGTCTTCGACCGCATCGATCGCGGTTACGCTCTCAGCGCTTTATGCTGGCGCGGTCGGCCTCGATCAGGCGTTGGCCTTGGTGATCGGGCAGAACATCGGCACGGCGACCAGTTCCGCGGTCGCGGCGATCGGCGCTTCCAGCACCGCCAAGCGACTGGCGGTCGCCTATATCGCCTTCAAGCTGGTGGCCGCGCTGATCGCGATCGTGCTTTTCCCATTTGTGACTCCGCTCATCGTCCGCGCGTCGCAAGAGATCGACGCGACGGGTCTGCTCGCCGCCTACCACACCGCCTACAATGTGGTCGGCGTCGCCGTCCTCTTGCCGCTGATGGGCCCGTTCACCCGCCTGATCGAGCGGCTTCTGCCGGAGCGAGGCTCGCCGTTTACGAAGTATCTTGATCCGGCCGCGCTTCGCGCGCCTCTGGTCGCAATCGAGGCGGTGCGCCGAACGGTGGAGCGTGCGCTCGAAACGCTGTGCCTTGCGACCGCGACAGGGCTCGAGGGCGCGGCGGAAGGCAAGACGTTCCGCCCTGCCCTCGACGATGCGACGCTTGCGCAGGCGTCGGAGGCGCCGCGCCAGGCTGGCGATTTTCTGTCGAAGGCCGACCCGCCGCCTTCGGACGAAGGCCACGCTTGGTACACCAGCACGGTGCATGCGCTTGATCACGCGACCCGACTTGCCGAGGCTGTCGACGCCATGGCGAGGACAGGCCTTATGACCGACGGTCCCGAGGAGATCAGCGCCGCGGCGTTATGCGCGCGATCGATGCGCGAGGCGGCGGGGGCCGCCGCGAATCTTGCGGTCGCCTCCGGACCGGGCCACGCGGCCGACGACGAACTGGCTCAGAAGATCGCCGGCGCAAAGAACGCGGCCGCTGCAGGCCCCGCGCCCGGCAAGGGTGTCGCCAAGGATCTCGAGCGCGACGCGATGGCGCTTGCCGATCTCAGGTTGGCGCATCGCCGCGCCACCCTCGACATGGTCGCGTCCGGAAAGCTCACCGCGACCGCAGCGATCGCGCGTGTCGATGCGGTCTCGCTTCTGAACCGGCTGACACATCACGCCTGGCGCGCGGTCGCGCATCTGGAACTTGCGAGCGCCTCGTCCATGGAGCCTGAGCAATGAAGGCGACAGATGCGACAGCGTGGCATTCCCTCACCGCGGAGGAGGCGGTAGAGCGCCTCGAGAGCAGCGCGACGGCAGGGCTTGACCAAGCCGAAGCCGCGCGGCGCGAAGCCCAATATGGCCCGAACCTACTGCCGACCGCGCACAAGCGCGGCCCGCTCATGCGCTTCCTGCTGCAGTTCAAGAACGTCCTCGTCTACGTCTTACTCGCTGCCGGCTTCATCAAGCTGATGATGGGCCTATGGCTCGACGCCTCGATCATCCTCGGCGTGGTCGTTATCAACGGGCTGCTCGGCTTCGTCCAGGAAGGGAGGGCGGAGAAGTCGCTCAATTCGATCCGCAACATGCTTTCGGCGGAGGCGAGAACTCTGAGAGGCGGGCAAACCGCGATGATCCCGGCCGAGAAGCTTGTGCCGGGCGACATCGTGTCGCTTGAGTCCGGCGACAAGATCCCGGCCGACATCCGCCTAATCGAGGTCAAGAACCTGCGGACGGAGGAAGCGGCGCTGACTGGAGAGTCGGTGCCGTCCGACAAGTCGAATGCCCCCGTTTCGGCCAAGGCGACCGTCGGCGATCGCGCTTGCATGGCCTATTCCGGCACCCTGGTCGTGTCAGGGCGGGCGACCGGAATCGTCGTCGGCACGGGGAGCGACACTGAATTGGGGCGCATCAACCAGATGCTCGCCGGCGTCAGCGCGCTCGAAACCCCGCTCCTGCTCCAGATCAAGAAGTTTGGCTATGCGATAACCGTCATCATTCTCATCGTCAGCGCGATCACCTTCGCCTATGGGCGGCTGATCCAGAACATTCCGTTCGTCGAGATGTTCCAGGCGGTCACGGGGATCGCCGTTTCGATGATCCCGGAAGGTCTGCCAGCTCTCATCACCATCACGCTCGCTATCGGCGTGCAGCGGATGGCAAGCCGCAACGCCATCGTGCGCCGCCTGCCGGCGGTCGAAACGCTCGGCTCGGTGGCGCGGATCTGCTCCGACAAGACCGGGACGCTGACGCTGATGGAAATGATGGTCGTCTCGGCCGCCACCGCAAACGACACGGTCAAGGTCACCGGCGAGGGCTATGCGAGCGAAGGCCAGGTGCTCAAGGACGGCGAGCGGGTCGGCAAGGATCGCGGTTCTCGCTCTTCTCGGGCGGGTCTCGGCGCTCTGCAACGACGCGGAGCTGCGCAACGAGGACGGCGTCTGGAAGGTCGAGGGCGATCCGACCGAGGGCGCGCTCTATCCGTTCGCCGCCAAGCTCGGGGTCGACCGGGCCAAGGAAGGGGGCGCCTTTCCCCGCATTGACGTCATCCCGTTCGAATCCGAGCACCGGTTCATGGCGACTTTGCACAAGACGCCTGAAGGCGGCGAGATCCTGCTCGTCAAGGGCGCGCCGGAAGTCATCCTCGAGCATTGCGACCGCCAGGAGGCCGCAAACGGCGAACGCCCGCCGCTCGATCGCGCCCATTTCGAACAGGCCGGCGACGCGCTTGCCGCGCAAGGAGAGCGTGTGCTGGCGCTGGCGTGGCTGCCCGATCCCGGGTCTCAAGGCCGGGAGCCTGGGTCCGGCCGATCTCCCGAAGACCCTCATCCTTCTCGGGCTTGTCGGGCTCCTCGATCCGCCGCGTAAGGAAGCGATCGAGGCGGTCAAGGAATGCCACGCCGGCGGCATCCGGGTGACGATGATCACCGGCGACCACAAGATCACCGCCGCGGCGATCGCCAAGATGCTGGACATCGGTGACGGCAAGACCGCGGTGACCGGCGCCGAAGTCGCGGAAATGGACATGGCGACGCTTCAGGAAACGGTCGCCAAGGTCGACGTGTTCGCGCGCGCAAGCCCCGAGCACAAGCTGCGGCTCGTCAAAGCAATCCAGGCCAACAAGCAGGTTGTCGCCATGACCGGCGACGGCGTCAACGACGCTCCGGCGCTGAAAAAGGCCGACATCGGCGTCGCGATGGGCATCAAGGGCACCGAGGTCACCAAGGAGGCGGCGGAGATGGTGCTCGCCGATGATAATTTCGCCTCGATCACCGCGGCGGTGAAGGAAGGCCGGACCGTTTATAACAATATCGAGAAGGCGATCCTGTTCATGCTGCCGACCAACGTTGCTCAGGCGCTGGTCATCCTGGTCGCGATCTTCGTCGGCTTCACCACGCCGATCACCGCGCCACAGATCTTGTGGGTCAACATGGTGACCTCGGTCGCGCTCGGTCTTGTGATCTCGTTCGAGCCGCACGAACTCGACGTGATGCGGCGCGCGCCCCGCGCGGTCGATCGACCGATCCTCGACGCCTTCGGGGTGTGGCGGGTCGTGTTCGTCGGGACGGCGCTGCTCATCCTGACTCTATGGGCGTTCTTCTGGATGAAGTCGCAGGGCGGCTCCGATCCGCTCGCGCGCACGGTCGCGGTCAACGCGCTGGTGATCGGGCAGGTGTTCTATCTCCTCAACAGCCGGTTCAAGATCGATTCGTCGCTGTCGCCGATGGCCCACCTCGGCAACCCGTATCTGCCGGCCGGGATCGGCGCAGTCGTGGTCCTGCAGCTTCTCTACACCTACGCGCCGCCGCTCCAGCGCCTGTTCGAGACGGAGAGCGTGCCGCTCCGTGTTTGGCCCTGGCTCTTCCTTGGCGGCCTCATCTTCTTCCTCGTCGTCGAGGCCGAGAAGGCGATCATCCGCGCCATGGGCGGCCGCAAGCCCGCGGCCGAAGCGGCGGGGCTGGCGTAAGGAAACGGTCAAGGCCCAATCAGCTCGACCGGTGTCGACGTCGTGTGCGGACGTTTCTCGGTCGCCTTTGGCGTCGACCCGCTTGGTTCGTTCTCCAAGCCGTCGGCGAACGGCCGGTATTTGCGCACCGAGGTCGTGCATCGAATGAAGAGGGTGCTCGAAGAAACGACGTCGCCGCCCCTTGAGCGACCTCAGGGCAGCCGCCACGGACTGCCGAGCGCGGGGGACGTTGCCGCTCATGCGGACTTTGCCTTGCCCCCATCTCTGGCCGGCGATAGGCCATCCGGCAATGGCCGGCGCAATAAGAGTGGCCTTTGGCGGACTTCAGCCCGCAATGGGCGAAATCCCCGCTCCTCGGAGGACCATCGGTGAAATCAGAGGCGAAAATCTGGGCCCTTTCGCGCCGGAAAAGGAACGAGGCTGGCTCGGCCGCCCACGTCGAGTCTCGCTGGCCGCTGGTGCTTGCGATCTTCACAGTGTTGTTGCTGTTCTCGCTGATGCCAGAGCGTTCGAGGCTTTTACCAAGCTGGTCTGGTTTCGCCATCGGCTTCGCGCTTATTCTGCTGATGATTGGCGTGCGGCTCGGCGGCAATCTCGCGCGTTGGCTGCGCGTCGAGCGCGCGGCGATGCTCGTGGTGGCGACAGCCTTGCTCGCCATGACTCTCGTAGTCGTAGCCTTCCTGGTCATGGAAATCATGTCCCAGCCGACGAAGTACGCCGGCGAGCAACTCCTGACCGCGGGAATTGAAGCCTGGGTCACCAACGTGCTGGCGTTCTCCATCGTGTACTGGGACGTTGATCGCGGCGGTCCCGAAAATCGGGCGAGCCAACCCGCCGCGCTGCCAGACTGGCTCTTCCCGCAAGCGGGAGTTCCGAATGAGGTCGTGCCTGGTTGGCGACCGACCTATGTCGACTATCTGTTTCTCGCCTTCTCAACCGCGACAGCGTTCAGCACAACCGACGTCATGCCGCTTACGGCTCGAGCCAAATTGCTGATGATGCTAGAGAGCTGCATTTCGCTCGCAACGCTCGCCATCGTTGCCTCGCGCGCGATTAACACCCTCGGCAGCTGAGGATGATGGGAGCCGATGAATGGCGATGGGCGGCGCGGTAAAAGTCGATTTTCGGCGTCGATCACATTTCTCGAGCGCTTAGACGGTTTCCAAGGAACTTGAGCTACCCAATCGGCCTTGGACGCGGCATTCCTGTCCACACTCACCTCAGCAACTGGCGGTGCCATGGAGAAATGGCTTTCGGCCACCAATCGCGCGATTCTCGTCGCTGCTCATTTTCCGACTTTTCAGCGGTATCTGCGCACAGCGGACGGCCCCTTGTCATCTTCGCACGACAACAATTCTACCGGAGCAAGTCGCCGTGCGACGTGCGATCGAGTTTGACCTACCGCCCTTCCTCGACGAAGCGCAGGCCCTTGAGCGACGCCACGTCGTCGTAAGCGCCCTTTTTCGAGCGCTTGGGCAGCTTGATCTTGACGCGCGGCGCGGTCTCGTGGGGAATCGCCTTGAGCAGGTGGCGGATGCAGTTGAGGCGCGCCCGCTGCTTGTTGTCCGAGGGGACGATGGTCCAGGGCGCGAATTCGGTGTCGGTCGCCTTGAGCATGGTGTCGCGGGCGCGCGAATATTCGTACCACTTGCCGCGCGACGAAAGGTCCATCGGGCTCAGCTTCCACTGGCGCAGCGGATCCTTGATCCGAGCCTCGAACCGGCGCTCCTGCTCGGCGTCGCTCACTTCCAGCCAGAATTTGACCAGAAAGATCCCGTCATCGACGATGACGTGTTCGAACTCCGGGCAGAGGATGAGGAAGCGGCGATGCTGCGCCTCGGTGCAAAATCCCATCACGACTTCGACCCCGGCCCGGTTGTACCAGCTGCGGTCGAAGATCACGACCTCGCCGGCCGCCGGCAGATGGGGCACGTAGCGTTGCAGATAGAGCTGCGACTTCTCGCGGTCGGACGGCGCCGGAAGCGCCACGACCCGGAAGACGCGCGGACTGACCCGCTCGGTGATCGCCTTGATCACCCCGCCCTTGCCGGCGGCGTCCCGCCCCTCGAATACGACGACGACCCGCAAGCCCTTGTGCTTGACCCATTCTTGTAGCGCGCAAAGCTCGACCTGCAGTTCACGCAGCGCCGAGTCGTAGTCCTTGCGCTTCATCGGCTCTTTGATTGGGCTCATGCGCAGCGGTCGAGTTGGAGCGGTCCATCCCCCGTCGGATGGCGAGTTCGACCACTTGCTTCCTCCAGGGCGTTCTTTTTGTCCTGACATGACGGGCCATTTCTCGCACCCCCGCCGCTCTACTGGCAAGGGAGCGTGCCGGCGCTAATTTTAGCGCGCGCTCCTCAGGCGAAGACCAAAAAAATTCTCGCCTCCGGTGAGCGCTGCGGGAACGAATTGTTGCGGCGGGCGTTTCGGTCGCGCAAGTCGAACTCGGGCGGCTTCTCGACCCGAAACTGGGCTCCGCCAATGTCTCCGATCCTCCCAATTTCGCTTCTCGTCACCGTCCTTTGCATATTGGGGGCGATCGACGGAGTCCTGTTTCAGCAGCTCCTGTTCGTCGGGGCGGCGATCTCAGCCACGATCTTGGTATGCTCTGTCGAGGCTTGGAGCGCCCGCGGCGCGGCGGCGCAGAGCGAGAATGAGCCGCCGCTTCGCGATCCGACGGATCGTTAGGCTGTCCTAAAACCCCTCTCCTCCATCCACAGTCAGCACGTGGCCAATGATGTGGCGCGCCCGGGCGCTGCAGAGAAAAAGCACGGCGTCGGCGATGTCGTGGCCGTCGGCGATGCGGCCGTCGGGGATGCGGGCCAGCAGCGCCGCTTCGTCGAGCCGGCCGGCGCGGAAGTCATCCAGAACGCCTTCGGTATTCACATGGCCGGGCGCGACCGCATTGACGCGCAACCCCTTCGGAGCCCATTCGACCGCCATCGACCGGGTCAGGCTCTCGAGCGCCGCCTTCGACGCCGCATAAAGGGCGAGACTGGCCACGGGCCGGCCGGCGGCGATGCTGCTGACGTTGACGATTGCGCCGCTCCGCCGATGCTCGATCGCCCATTTGGCCATCGCCCGCGCGCCGTTCAGCGGTCCGACCGCGTTGACGGCGAAGAAGCGCGCCGCCTCGGCCGGCTCCACGTCGATCAGCGGAGACGCGGCGAAATAAGCGGCGTTGTTGACGAGGATGTCGACCGCCCCGAACCGGTTGACGGCCTCCGCCACCATCCGCTCGCAGTCCCGCGCATTTGCGACGTCGGCTGCGACCTGAAGCACCGGCGCGCGGCACTCCTTCTCGATCGCCGCCGCGGCGCGGGCAAGCGTCTCCTGGGTCCGCCCGGCGATGACAACCCGCGCCCCGTTGAGCGCGAAGCCGCGCGCGATCGCGTACCCGAGTCCCGCGCCGCCGCCGGTTACGATCGCGACCTTGTCGGCGAACTCGGCAGGCGCGATCCCCTCCGTCACCCCCTTATCCCTCGCTCCGGCGACGTCACGGCATCGACTGGAAGCGCTTGGCGAGCGCGCTGATCCGCTTCGCCGTCTCGATGTCGAGATCGGTGATCTTCATTCCGGCGTCATGGGTGCAGAACGAAAACGAGACGATGTTGTAGGAATTGTGGAACTCGGGGTGATGGTTCATCACCTCGGCCTCGATCGCGATCTCGACGATGAAGGCGATCGCGTCACGAAAGGTCCTGAGTTCGAACTTTGCCTCGATGTTGGGGGCCTTCAAGGACCAGTCGGGCAGCTCGGCCAGCGCCGAGCGAATCTCGGCGTCGGTGAGAATCTTGTAGTGTGCCATCGGTTTCGCTCCTGTTCACTGACGAGCGCCGCCAGGCGCCGCGTCGCCTGGCCGGTCAAGCTGTATGATCGCCTGCTCGATCGCAAATGGCGAAACGCGAAGGGAGCTGGTGTACGGCTTCGAGAATTCCAGGATGAGAAACATCGCCAGCGCGACCGAAGCGGCGCCAAGGACGAGCATCGTCACCGTGGTCGCATTGGGCCGCGAAAGCAGCCCCATGCCGCCGAACATCAGGCATGACCATGCGGTGACGGCGTAAACAAGCGGCCAGGCGATGGGCGTCTCGGCTTGCAGCGACATCAGAAGCCGGTTTTCGCCGATGAACGAATAGTTGCGCCGCGCGTCGCCGAGCAGTTGGGTCTGCGCCGGGGTCTTGGGCTCGAGGCTGTCGAAAAACGTGTTCATATCGCCCATCGCCCTGAAAGAGGCGGTGTAAGCCTGCGCCATCGATTCTTCCGTTCCCCAGAACTGCTCGTGCGCCCAGACAAGATCGCGCCGCAGGATGTCGCGGCCCCGGTCGGCCTCCGGTCCGTACTGGCGCATTTCGAGGTCGAATTCGAGCGCCCGCGCCGCAATGGTCTGGAGCTCGGTCTGCTGGGTGTTGAAGACGCCGTACGCGGTCCAGATCAGGAGGCCGAGCACCAGCGCGAGAAGAAGCGTCAGCAGCCCGACCACGCCGCCGATCATGTCGCGTGAACGCTCGGCGGTATGTTCCGCCGGCACGAGCCGCGACAGCGCGAGGCCCGCCGCGCCACTCACGGCGATGAGCGCGCCAACAACCAGCGCGATCGACAGCGAACTCAGTTCAGGCAACCCCGCCTCCCCAGACCCCTTTTCGTGACATGTCCGCGAAGTCGCGTCCAGCGGCCGGAAGGCCGCGGCGCGGACAAGATGGCCTCTGCCCCAGCGCGCCGGCAAAAGAACCTCGAAATAAATCACCCGGCGTGCAAGGTTAAATCAGCAAATAGTTTATTGGGCCCGGTTGGACCATCTGGCAACCGCGTTGGAAATGCGCTAAGTTGGCAATGCAAGGCCTTTGCATCATTTGCGGCGGGCCTAGCGGGTTTTCGATGATGCGGGCGCCATTTTTTGCATTTACGCCGGGGGCGAAGACCTATTCGCCGACCGCAGCGCGAGACCGCGCTAGCCGGCATCCCGAGCTCCCTTCGTTGACTCGGGGGCCTTGCTTTTGACGGCTCGACGGATATTGGCATTGCTCGTCCGACCGACGAAGATCGCTCAAACGAAAATGATGCAGGGAAGTTTCGCCGGGATTCAGCGGCGACCGCGGGCGGCGGGCGCGTGTTCTCATCGATTAGGCTTTTGGGCGGAGATTTGGGACTAAGATGAGCAAGGGTAAGGACTTTCGCGCGCCTCGCAAACGCGGATTCGATGACGACGGACCAATGTCCTACGACTCAAAGCCTCGTCCCTCGCGCGGCTACGGCGGCTCTCCGGACGGTGGTGGTTTTGGCGGCGGTCCAATGGGCGCGCCTTCGTCCGCGCCGATAAATCCCAGCGCGCCTGCAGTCGATGCGGTTGTAAAGTGGTTCAAGGCGGACAAGGGCTACGGATTCGTGGAACTCGCCGGTGGCCAGGGCGACGCGTTCCTTCACGCCAATGCTCTGCATGCGGCGGGCCACGACACCGTTCCTTCGGGGGCGAAACTGCGCGTTCAGGTCGGCGCAGGCGCCAAAGGCGCACAGGTCACCCGAGTCCTCGAAGTCGATGCGACCGGCATCGTCGAGCGCCCGCAACGGTCATCGAGTGACGGGCTTCGGCCGCGCCGAGTTGCGCCTGATCCGTCGACCGCCGTGTCGGTCACTGGAAAGGTGAAATGGTTCGACGACGCCAAAGGGTTCGGCTTCGTCGCCAGCGAGGACGGCGGCAAGGACGTGTTCGTGCACATCTCGATCCTGGGTCCGGCCGGCATCTCGCATCTTGCCGAAGGTCAGCAGGTCACCATGAGAGTGGTTGACACGCCCAAAGGACGCGAGGCCATTTCGCTCTCGGTTTAGCCCTCGACGCCGGCCGGCCTCAATTGACGCTGCGGAGCGGCCGGGTTCCGGCCGCCGTGTCGCTTGGTGAATAGACTGTTCGCCCACCCAATGCAGCCCTCAAGCGATATTCGCCGCCTCATAGAAATCATGACCGCGCTGCGCGATCCCGTTGCAGGTTGTCCCTGGGATATCGAGCAGACCTTCGCGTCCATCGCCCCGTTCACGATTGAAGAGGCCTATGAGGTCGCCGACGCCATTGAGCGCGGATCACCTGAGGATTTGCGCGAGGAACTCGGCGATTTGCTGCTGCAGGTCGTCTTTCACGCCCGGATGGCGGAAGAAGCGGGCATGTTCGATTTCGGCGGCGTGGTCGAGGCGATCACCGCCAAGCTTGTCCGCCGTCACCCCCACGTCTTCGGTGATGCCGATGCGCGGAGCTCCCTCGCAGTAAAGACGCTGTGGGGGCGCATCAAGGCGAAGGAGAAACGGGAAAAGGACGAGTTGCGCGCAAGCCGTGGGTTGCCTCAGGAAGCTGAGTTGGGCGCGCTTGCCGGCGTGCCGTTGGCGTTGCCGGCGCTGACTCGAGCCATGAAACTGCAAGAGAAAGCTGGGAAGGTCGGTTTCGACTGGAACGATGTCCGCGCGGTTCTGGAGAAGATCAGAGAAGAAATCGTCGAGGTCGAGGCGGAGATCGCGAGCGGTTCGCCGCAATCGCTGACCGCCGAAGTCGGCGACCTCATATTCGCGGCCGTCAACCTGGCGCGCCATCTCAAAGTCGATCCCGAGACTGCGTTGCGCGGCGCCAACGCCAAGTTCGAACGCCGCTTCTCGCATATCGAGAACCGCCTCGCCGAGCGCGGTCAAACCCCCGAAGACGCCACACTCAATGAGATGGAGTCGCTATGGGTCGAGGCGAAGGCCAAAGAGCGGGTGGCGACGGCCAAAAGCTAGCCCCCGCCTCCCCCGGCCGCGACGGAAGCGAATCCAAATCCAGCCCGGGGGCCGACCATGAAATAGAGCCGTCTCCAATCGCGACGGCCGAAGCTGTGGCGAAGGGAATTGAAGCCGCGCGGCTCGCGCAGCGAGACGCGTGCGCGAAAATGTTCGTGCTCTCGGGCTATCGGGGTCGCTCACCATCGCGGCGGACCTAAAACGAACGCGTGAATCCGCCGTCACAGAGGACGTTTATCCCGGTGAGATGATTGGAAAACTCTGACAGCAGTCCGTCGATGACCGCGGCGACCTCTTGAGGGCTGCCGTACTTTCGGAGAGGGACATTGGCAGTCTCATCGGCGAGGCGCTGCTCATATGTTTGCCCTGCCTCCTTCGCCCGCCCTGATATTGATCCGGCATAGGGCTCTGTAAGTATGCCGCCTAGCGAGACTGTGTTCACGTGGATGCCTCTTGCCCCGAGCGCGAAGGCAAGAGTTTTCGCCTGGCCAAGCCACGCGGGTCGTAGGACATTACTTGCTGCATAGTGCCCAAGCACCTGCACGGAGGTAATTGCAGAGACTATGACTACCTTCGCGCGGCGACCGGCGTCGACATCAGGGCTCATTGTCTCTGTGGCCAGCTTTAGCAGAGCGAGAGGCCCGATAAAGCTCCTCTGAAAGTTCTGGCGCCACGTATCAGAATCCGGAAAAGGATCCGTATTGCGGGGAAGTGGCGGCGGCATGAGCACGACCCCGTCGAGCGGCCGGCCAAAGGTCGCGAGCGCGCTTCCGAACGCGGCGATTGAAGCATCGTCGGACATGTCGACCGGGATGATAGTGTGCTTTCCGGTTCCCTCGAGACGGGCAGAAAGAGCGTCTAGACGGTCGATGCTCCGAGCTGCCAAGATAAGAGTTTGGCCTGCCGACGCGAGACGCTCGCATAGTGGGGCTCCAATGCCTCCCGTCGCGCCGGTGATTAAGATTGTCTTTTGCATGTTGAACGGTACGCCGGTTGCGGCAGCAATTTCATCGAATTACCCGCTGGCCGGCCACTCCTGGCCCGGGCGCGCGGGATCGCAGGCGACCGCGAAGCGTCGCTTGACTCGCTCGATCTGGTCGGCCGCGACGCGCACGGTCAGATGCAGACCAGCTTCTTCGTCGCGCCGGCTCATGACCTCCGCGTGTTCGTAGAGCCAGTGCAGTCCCCGTCCGTCGCAAGCGTCAAGCGTCAGCTCGACCAGCGACCGGCCACGAGCCATGCGGTCCTCGATCGCCTGCAACAGGCGATCGATCCCCTCCCCGGTCGCCGCCGAAATCGCGAGCGGCGGCGCGGGATGCGCTCTTTCCTCGTTGGCGAGCGCCGAACGCGCATCGGCGTCCAGGCAGTCGAGTTTGTTCCAGACTTCAATGACGCGGTCGGCGCGATCGGCGACTCCGATCTCGGCCAGGATCGCGTCGACGTCAACGCCCTGCGCATCGCTGTCGGCGTGGGAAATGTCGCGCACATGGACGATGACGTCTGCGGCGCGCACCTCCTCGAGCGTGGCGCGGAAAGCGGTAATGAGGGTCGTCGGCAAATTCGAGATGAAGCCGACCGTGTCGGAAAGGATAACCGAACCGCCATGCGGCAACCTGATCAGTCGCACGGTTGGATCAAGAGTCGCGAACAGCATGTCGGCCGCCAGGATTTCCGCGTGGGTCAGCCGATTAAACAGTGTCGACTTACCGGCGTTGGTGTAGCCGACCAGCGCGACCACCGGGTAGGGCGCGGACACGCGGCTCGCTCGCTGAAGAGCGCGCCTGCGCTCGACCCCTTCGAGCTCCCGCTCAATGCGGACGATCCGCTCCTGAATGAGTCGGCGGTCCGTTTCAATCTGGCTTTCGCCCGGCCCGCCGAGGAATCCGAAGCCGCCGCGCTGTCTCTCGAGATGGGTCCACGAGCGCACCAGGCGAGAGCGCTGATAGTCCAAATGAGCCAGCTCCACCTGCAGCGCCCCCTCGGCGCTGCGAGCTCTGCGGCCAAAGATTTCGAGGATCAGCCCGGTTCGATCGATCACCTTGCAGCCGAAAGCGCGTTCAAGGTTTCGCTGTTGCGCTGGCGACAGCGCACAGTCGAAGACGACGAGATCGATCCCTTCGGCTTTGACTTTGGCCGTTATGGCCTCGACCTTCCCCTTGCCGATGTAAGTCGCAGGCCGAATAGCCCTCAGCGACACGGTCTCGCCGCCGACCACGATGAGGTCGATGGCCCTTGCCAGCCCCACGGCCTCATCGCGTCGCGCGCCCGGGCTGCGCGATTGGTCAGCCTGTTCCTGGGCGAGACTGGGACAGACGACCCATGCGCGGGTTCCGGTCACCGCCGCCCGCCTTCAATCGCCGATCGACCCGGCCGGTGAACCCAGGAAAGACGGCTCAATGAGCATCCGCGCCGTCTTCGACCGCCTCGAACATCGTAATCGGGCTGGCCGGCATGATCGTCGAAATTGCGTGCTTATAGACGAGCTGAGAATGCCCGTCGCGACGCAATAAGACGCAGAAATTGTCGAACCAGGTAACGAAACCCTGCAGTTTTACTCCATTGACGAGAAAAATTGTGACCGACGTCTTGGACTTTCGGACGTGATTGAGAAACGTGTCCTGGAGGTTTTGCGCCTTCTCGGTTGCCATTCGTCTTTTCCAATCGTTGGGCCTTTCCGGCCGAGGGTATTTGATCTTTACCCGCGCCTCTCATGAAGCGTTCTGCAAGTTCATACCATAAAAAATATTGCGGGCGAACTCATAGACCCAAGAGGCGATGTTAAAACGCCTTTCATAACCGTGGAACGTCCTCGCTCATGCTGACTGCTGGGCGTCTTGACACCACAACGCGCAATGCCGCGATTGGTTTCCCAAGCGCGCGGCGCTATTCGACCCCAAGAGACTTCAGCTTGCGGTGCAGCGCCGAGCGCTCCATGCCGATGAATTCCGCGGTTCGCGATATATTTCCGCCAAAACGGCTGATCTGCGCCACAAGATAGTCACGCTCAAAGGCCTCCCTCGCCTCGCGAAGCGGGAGCGACAGCAGTTTTTCGCCGCCGATGCCGCTCGGCACCGCGGGCACAAGCGCGCCGACTTCCGCCGGAAGCATTGACGCCGAGATTTCGGCGTTGGGGTCGCCGAGCGCGAGGATCATTAGTCGTTCGACATTGTTGCGCAGCTGGCGGATGTTTCCCGGCCAGTCGTGAGACTGCAGCACAGCCATGGCGTCCCCGCCAACGCGGCGCGGCGCAACTCCCATTGTGGCGGCGACGCTTTTCAGAAAGTATTGAACGAGTTCGGGAATGTCTTCTCGCCGCTCGGCCAGTGACGGGATTCGAATGGGCACAACCGAAAGCCGATGAAAAAGATCCTCGCGAAACCGTCCCTCGGTGATCGCTTCCGCTAGATCCCGACTGGTTGACGAAATGATGCGCACATCGACGGACACCCGCGAGGCCCCGCCGACGCGGCGAAAGTTCTGATCGACCAGCACGCGAAGGATTTTCGCCTGCGTCTCGCGCGGCATGTCGGCGATTTCGTCCAGGTAGAGCGTGCCGCTGTGCGCCTGTTCAAGGGCGCCGATCCCGGGAGGCTGATCGGCGCCGGCCTCGACCCCGAACAGCTCCGCCTCCATCCTTTCTGGCGACATCGCCGGGGCGTTGATCACGACGAAGGGGCCACCGGCGCGGCCCGAACTTTCATGAATAAGCCTGGCGGCCAGCTCCTTGCCCGAACCTGCGGCGCCAGAAATCAGTATGCGCGAATTCGCAGGTCCGAGTTTGTCGATGATCCGCTTGAGATTGACCATCGCCGAGGACGACCCGATCATTCGATCGACGGAGCCGCCTCGGGCCTTGAGCTCGTTGACCTCTCTCTTCAGGCGCGAAGTCTCCAGCGCCCGTTCGGCGATCAGAATCAGGCGGTCGGCCTTGAACGGCTTCTCGATGAAGTCGTAAGCGCCGAGCTTGATCGCCGTAACCGCTGTCTCGATGTTGCCGTGACCCGAAATCATCACGACAGGCACGGAGGGATGCTGGCGCTTGACCGCCTCGAGAAGCTGCAGCCCGTCCAGCTTCGATCCCTGCAGCCAGATGTCAAGGAGGATCAGTTGCGGCCGGCGCAAGTCGATCGCGGCCATCGCCTCGTCCGAATCGCGCGCCATGCGCGCGCCATGACCCTCATCCTCCAAGATGCCGGCGACGAGCTCGCGAATGTCCTCTTCGTCGTCGACGATGAGAATGTCAGCAACCATCAGGACAATCCAATCCTCTCGTTTTCGGCCTGCACGCCATCGTGGTCCTGGCCGCGCAAGGGCAGTCTCATCAGGACTTCTGCGCCATGACCGCCGTCGATACGCGTGAGCCCGTCGAGCAACTCGACGCCTCCGCCGTGGTCCTCGAATATCTTGACTACGATCGGCAAGCCGAGGCCGGTTCCTTCAGCCCTCGTCGTCACATAGGGCTCTACCAGACGGTGCCGATCCTCGCGGGGAAAACCCTTGCCGTTGTCGCTGACCGCGATCTCGGCAAATTCGCCTCCGTCAATAGACAAGGTCGTAAGGATGACGCCCTTGCCCGGGCTTTCCCCCAATGCGTCAATGCCTTCCGTAGCATTCTTCAGCACGTTTGTGAGTGCTTGCGACACCAGCCTGCGATCAAAATTGGCCAAAACAGCCTCGTCGGGCAGCCGGTCCTCGAAAGAAATGTCCGGGCGCCCGACCCGCATAAGAAATATCCCCTGGCGCACGCAGTCGGTAAGGTCGTCGTGCGCCGGCCGCGCCTTCGGCATGCGCGCGAACGAGGAGAATTCATCGACCATTCGTTTGATGTCGTCGACCTGCCGGATGATGGTGTCCGTGCATTGGTCGAAAACTTCCCTGCCCTCGAGAATATGCCGACCGTAACGTCGCTTCAGGCGCTCGGCCGAGAGCTGGATCGGCGTCAGCGGATTCCTGATCTCGTGCGCGATGCGACGGGCCACGTCCGCCCAAGCAGCGGTGCGCTGGGCGGTGACCAAGTCGCTGATGTCGTCGAGCGTGATGACGCTGGCGCGGTCGTCTCGTCCGGGATTGCCGGTGACCCGAACGTTCAGGACCCGCTCGCGACCGTCTCGCAGGACGGTCGCCTGCCCCTGATGAAGCCGCAACCGCAACGACCGCGCCTGTTCCCAGATCAGGCCGATGCTGGGCTGGACGGCGTTCAGGGGCCTACCGATCAGACCAAGATCGCCACCGAGCAGGCGCTCCGCCGCAGCGTTCGAAATCGTCACGACGCCTTCGTTGTCGACGCCCAGCACGCCGGCGGGCACGCCCGACAGCACCGCCTCGATGAAGGCGCGCCGCTCATCGTTGAGCGCGTTCGCGTCGATCAGACCGGTTTGCTGACGCAGCAGCTCTGAGGTCATCTTGTTGAAGGTGTCTCCCAGATGCCCGAGATCCCCATCGGAGGTGCTGGTCGGCACCTGGACGTGAAGGTTGCCGGAAGCGACCTCGTCGGTGGCTCGAATAAGGCGACGAATGGGTCCGACAAGCCGATTGGCCCATGCAAGCCCAAGCCAAATCGCGGAAAACAGCATCGTCAGCGCGAGCATGACGAACACAGTCGCAAAGCCCAGTTCGAGGCTATGCCTATGGGCTTCGAAGCGTCCCCACATGCTTGAGACCAGAGTGGCGTCCTCGGCAACCTTGGCCGCCAGCGGGTCGATCCCCCGAGCCGCGTAAAGGAATTGCCCCCCGGGGCCAGGGATCGGGCGAATGCCTACGAAGATGTTGCCGACGCCCAGGAAGCCGCACAGCGCCTCGCCGTTCAATGCGTCCTGGAAATCCGAGGGATCAGGCCTGGCGATCAGCTTGTCGTCTGAGCCATCCGCGACCACGATCGGAGTTCCGTCGTTCTTCATCAACGCAGCGGCGGTGAACCCCAGCGTTTTCGAACGTGAACTGAAATATGCTTTGAACTGAGTGGGGTCTGATCTCAACAGCGTCGCGCTGCGGGCGAGGTCGTCGGCGGTCAGCTCGACATCGCGCAGCAGGGCCCGGCACTGCGTCTCGCGGTAAAGCTGGGTCGCCTGATTGGCCTCATTGATGAAAGATGCAACGTCGCTCATGAAACGGGGATTGATCGCCCACTCGACTGAAACCGTCGCCACGACCGCCGTGATGATCGCCGGAATTGCGGCGACCAGTGAAAACAAAGTGACGAACCGGCTGTGCAGCCGAGCGCCGGCGCGCGCGGCCCTCCTCGCGGCTCTCAGCCGCGCCAGTTCGATGGCGATGAGAACGATGAGGACGAGGACTACGAGGCCATCGCCGATCAGAAGGGTGAAGACGACGGTCTGGGTTGGCAGGATCGGCGTAAAACCGGCGAAAACGAGGAACGTCGCCAGCGCCAGGACGAACGCGGCGCCGACCACAATCACCCCGAACCGGCCGGTTGGCCGGCTGTCGTCAAAGAGCGCTGGGCCGCGTGCGTCGATCGTCGTTTCAGTCAAAGCCCTGAGCCGAATGCCGCTAGACTCGCCATGCGATAGCGAAGTCTTTAGCGCCTCCGTGGCAAAGCTGCAACGATGTTGCTCAACTGCGACGCTATCGGGCCAGAATCAACGAAAGCTGGCGACGCCGCGGAGATTGAGATCGCGGATTTTCTTGCGCAGGGTATTGCGGTTGAGTCCGAGAATTTCGGCCGCCTTGATCTGATTGCCGCGGGTCCAGGTAAGCGTGGCGGCGATTAGGGGCGCTTCAAGATCGTGGAGCACCCGGTGATAAAGCCCGGCCTGAGGATTGGCTGCGCCAAACGATCGAAAGAGATCCCCGATCGCGCGCTCCATCGCCGCATCGAAGCCATCTCCAGCGATTTGACCCGTCATCGGCGTGACGCGCTTCCTTCCATCGTCCACTGCAGCTGGTGGCGGGAATAGCGGCGACGCCCCGAGGCTGAGCTCGGATTCGATCAGCGCCTCCCCGATGACATCCTGGGGATAGAGAGCGGAAAGGCGGCGGGTGAGATTTTCGAGCTCACGAACGTTTCCCGGCCAGAGGTAGCGCCTCAGACGTTCCATCGCCGCGGGCTCGATCGTCTTGACTGGAAGGCCCTCCGCCGAGCCCCGCTGGAAAAAGGCGCGCACCAAATCGGGAATGTCCTCCGGGCGTTCGCGCAAGGGCGGGAGGCGGATCGGAACCACATTGAGGCGGAAGAACAGATCCTCGCGAAAGGCTCCCTGCTGGATGGCGAAGCGGAGGTCCTTATTTGTGGCCGCGACGATCCGCACATTGGTCTTGATCGGCGTCCTGCCGCCGACGGTCGTATATTCGCCTTGCTGCAGCACCCGGAGAAGTCGAGTTCTGAGCTTCCATCGGCATATCGCCGATTTCGTCGAGAAACAGGGTCCCGCCTTCCGCCTGCTCAAAACGTCCCACCGAGCGGGCGGCGGCGCCGGTGAAGGCTCCCTTCTCGTGGCCGAAGAGTTCGCTCTCGATGAGGTCGCGCGGAATAGCGGCCATGTTGATGGCCACGAATGGTCCGCCCTTTCGTTTGCCGTAGTCGTGCAGCGCCTTCGCGACCAGTTCCTTGCCGGTGCCGGACTCGCCCGAAATCATGACCGTGAGATCGGTCTGCATCAGCCTTGCGAGAATCCGGAAAATGTCCTGCATCGCCGGGGAGCGCCCGACAATCGGCATCACCTCGGCCGGGACCGCGGCTTCCGCCGCCTCGCGCCGGCGCTTCGGCTCCGCGAGCGCGCGCCCGACGATCGCTACCAATTCGCGCAGATCGAAGGGCTTGGGCAGATATTCATAAGCGCCGCGCTCCGATGCCTTGATCGCGGTAATAAAGGTATTTTGCGCGCTCATGACGATGATCGGCAGATCGGGCCGCATCCGCTTGATCCGCGGCAAAAGATCGAACGCATTATCGTCGGGCATCACGACATCGGTGATGACGAGATCGCCCTCCCCCGCCGCCACCCATCGCCAGAGCCCGGCGACGGTTCCAGTCGCACGAACTTCGTAGCCGGCGCGAGTGAGCGCCTGATTGAGGACCGTGCGTATCCCGGCGTCGTCATCGGCGACAAGAATATGCCCTGACGGCATTCCCACTAGCTCCTTCGCCCCAACGCCCAGCCGCTTATCTCGCCGCCGCGCGTTGCGACTCGAGAGGCATCAGCACTCGAAACATCGTTCGGCGCGGATGCGACTCGCATTCGATGATGCCGCCATGGTCGCCGATCAGCTTCGCAACCAGTGCAAGACCCAGACCAGAGCCCTGGGATTTGGTTGTCACGAAGGGGTCGAACAGATTGCCAAGGATTTCCGGCGAGATCCCCGGGCCATTATCCCGAACGCAGATTTCGAGCGGCAACCCAACCGGCTCCGCGCTCGGCGCGGTCCGCAGCCGCACCCCCGGGCGGTAGGCGGTCGTCAGAGTTATCTCGCCGTCAATGCTATCCATTCCAATGGCTTCAGCCGCATTCTTAACCAAATTGAGGAAGACCTGGATCAATTGATCGCGGGATCCGCGCACATGGGGCAGCGACGGATCGTATACTTCGACAAAACGGATGTGGCGGGCGAACCCCGCCTGAGCCAAACGCTTCACGTGATCCAAGACGGCGTGAATGTTGAGACCTTCCCACTGCGACGGCGTTGAATTGGAGAATGATTGCATCCGGTCGACGAGTTTGACGATCCGATCGGTTTCCTCGCAGATCAACCGCGTCAGGGCACGATCCTCGTCGCTAACGTTCGCTTCGAGCAATTGGGCAGAGCCGCGGATGCCCGAGAGCGGGTTCTTGATTTCGTGGGCCAGCATAAGGCCCAACGCACTGATCGAGCGCGCAGCGCTCCGATGCGTTAGTTGTCTGTCTATTTTTTCAGCAATTGCCCGCTCTTGTAGCATAATCGCCACTGCATCGTCCGTCTGGGGCACCGGAGCGATGAAAACATCGACAGCATTCCGATTGCCCGTTCGGGGCGTGGAAATGTCGATTTTGTAGCCGTTGACGGTCGCGCGATTGCTGAGCGCGTCGGCGACAAGAGCCAAAACCGGCGAGTCCGACGGAATGAGGTCGGTCAGTCGGGAACGGACCAGCGCGCCGCGCCCCATGTCGAAGAACGTCTCCGCCGCCACGTTGACATCAATCACCCAGCCTTGGGCGTCGACAATGAGCAACGGCTGGGCGAGAGCGTTCAGCACTTTGACGGCGTCTGGGCGCCGCTGAGCGGGGTGGGCGGTCATGCCGCCAGCCTCGCCCAATCGGGGTCAAAGGCGCGCGCGAGCAGCGCTCGCGCCTTGGGCAGGTCTTCCGTTGTCACGAGCTCGCGCCGAAGCGTCTCGTCGGCGCCCGCCTGACCGGCATAGGCCGCCAGATGCTTTCGGGCATGACGAAGTCCCTGGCGGGGGCCGAGCTTGCCGACGAGCCAGTCGAGATGTTCGACCGCAGCTGCCCGTCGCTCCTCCAGCCGGGGGGCACGCAGCGGGCCGCCCGCTTCGAGCGCTCGCGATAGGCCGCCGACCAGCCACGGAGCGCCGAGCGCCGCGCGTCCGATCATTACCCCAGCGGCGCCGGAGAGCGCGAGCATGGCCCGAGCGTCCTCGAGGGTCGCACAGTCGCCATTGGCAATTACCGGAATCCTGACTTCCTCCACCACCGCGCGGACGGCGGCCCAATCAGCGCGGCCATTGTAGAACTGGACGCGCGTCCGCCCGTGGACGGTCACCATCCGCACTCCCGTCTGTTCGGCCCTGCGGGCGAGATCGGGCGCGTTCAAGGACGTTTCGTCCCAGCCGAGCCGCATCTTGACGGTCACGGGAACCGACACGGCCTCGACCACCGCCGCTATGAGGCGCTCGGCGTCATCGAGGTCGCGCATCAACGCCGCGCCTGCCAGAGCGCCGGCAACGCGCCGCGCTGGACAACCCATATTAATGTCAACAAGCGCGGCGCCGGCGCCTACGACCCTGCGCGCGGTCTCTGCGAGCGCCCCCGCCTCCCGGCCGACGAGCTGGACTGCGTGGGGAGCCAATCCGTCGCCCTCGGCGCGCATCGACGCTTCTGCGTCGCCGTCAAGATATGTTTCGGCCGCGACCATCTCCGAAAAGACGAGCGGAGCCCCGAAACGGCGCGCGATCCGCCGCATCGCTAGGTCGCTTAACCCCGACATTGGAGCAAGCAACGCTCGGCCCTCGAGCCGAATCGGTCCGATAGCGATCTTGGGCGCGGCGCCTAGAGAATGAGCATTATTCATACTGCCTACAGTCTAATCAGAAGAATTGCGAAGGCAAGCCTTCGAGGCGCTTCGGCTCCGTCCACGCTGGTCAGGGAACGCCCGCCAAATGCCCACCCGGACGCTGGCGCTCGCGAGCGGCGCGGCATCCTCACGGGCTATCGTCAGGTCCAGGAAATAGGTGGTCGATCCGCCCGCTCGCCCAATAGGCGGTGAGGCCGATCCATTCACGCATCGCGAGCGTGAAGACGCGCAGGTTTAGCACCGATTTTGAGGTCGGACGAAGATCCGGTCTCCGCCCATCAGTGTAGAAAGAAACCGGATAGGCGATCGGATGAAATCCGGCCTTTTCGAAGACTCCCATGGCGCGCGGCATGTGGAATGCCGAGGTAACGACAATCCAGCGCTGCGACGGTTCCGGATGGACGATCGCGGCAGTGAAGGCAGCGTTCTCCTCGGTGTTGCGCGCCTTGTCTTCGATCGTCACCCGGTCTGGCGCGACGCCCATCGCCACCATCAGGTCCCGGGCTCGCGCCGCCTCGTTCGAGCTCCCTCCGAGCAGCGAGTTGGTGCCGCTGGTGTATACGACGCGCGCCTGCGGAAAGCGCTTCGCCAGAATGACCGCCTCGGTGATCCGCTCGCCGCCCTCGTCGAATATTGTCTGGCCGCGGGCGGCGCTCATGGCGTCGTTGACGGCTCCCCCGAGAACGACGATGCCGTACGGCGGTTTCAAATCGGCCGGCGGCTGGGGGAAACGGTCTTCGAGCGGAGCCATGAGCAGCGCGCTCACCGGCAGGAACGCGACCGCGAGCAGAACGAGGATCGCCGTAAGAGCGAGCCCGCGCCCGAACCTCGCGTGGCGGCTGTAGCAGAGGGCGGCCCCTGCGAGGGCGCCGAACAACAAAAGGTTGATCGGCGAAGCCAGCATCCAGAATATCTTCGAAGCGACGAAAAACACTGGCGAACCGATCCCTGTCTTCGGCCCTTGTGGCAAGGGTCAAGGCTTGTCGCAAGTCGCGCCGTCGCCTACCTTGCGTTCTAACTCAAGAGGGGCGCGATGAAATTCCGCCGCGATGTCGTGGCCGCGATCGGCCGCACGCCGCTTATCAAGCTCCGCGCCGCCTCGGAGGCGACGGGGTGCACGATTCTCGGCAAGGCCGAATTCATGAACCCCGGCGGATCGGTCAAGGACCGCGCGGCGATGGCGATCATCGACGACGCGGTGGCGCGCGGAGCATTGCGCCCCGGCGGCGTCGTCGTCGAGGGCACCGCCGGCAACACCGGTATCGGCATTGCGATGGTGGCGAGCGCGCTCGGCTATCGGGCGGTGATCGTCATTCCGGACACCCAGGCGCAGGAAAAGAAGGACATGCTGCGCCTTGCCGGCGCGGAATTGATCGAGGTTCCGGCGGTCCCATATTCCAACCCCAACAATTACGTGCGCTATTCGGGGCGCCTCGCCGAGGCGTTGGCCAAAACCGAACCGAACGGCGCCGTCTGGGCGAACCAGTTCGACAATGTCGCGAACCGGCGCGGCCACTACGAGACGACCGGGCCGGAGATTTATGATGATCTCGGCGGCAGGTTGCATGGGTTTGTGAGCGCGGTCGGCACCGGTGGGACGCTCGCGGGCGTCGGCATGGCGCTCAAGGAGCGCGACCCGGCCATCAAGATCGCGCTCGCCGATCCGCCGGGCGCGGCGCTCTATTCCTACTACACCACCGGCGAACTCAAGATGACCGGTTCCTCGATCACCGAGGGAATCGGCCAGAGCCGCATCACCGCCAATCTTGAAGGCGCGCCGGTCGACTTGGCCTACGAGATTCCCGACGACGAGTCGGTGCCGATCGTCTTCGACCTCGTGACGCGCGAGGGTCTTTTGCTCGGCGGTTCGTCGGGGGTCAACATCGCCGGCGCGCTCCATCTCGCTCGCGAACTCGGTCCAGGCCACACAATCGTGACGCTCCTCTGCGACTCCGGCGCGCGCTACGCGTCGAAGCTGTTCAATCCAGCGTTTCTGCGTTCGAAGGGCCTGCCGGTCCCGGACTGGCTGGAGGCGAAGGGAAAGACGCCCAAGGTGTTCGCTTAAATGACGCAGGCGCTGTTCCGCGACGACGCTTATCGAACCGAGGCGGAAGCGACGGTGGCGTCCTCCGATCCGCGGGGAGTGGCGCTCGACCGCACGGTCTTCTACCCGCAAGGCGGGGGGCAAAGCGGAGATCGCGGGACGCTCATCTTCGAGGACGGTTCGTCGATGGCGATCGTCAACACGGTCTACGACGCCGACCGCGCGACCATTCTGCATGTGCCGGCGGACGGTCACGCCCTGCCCTCGCCCGGAGCGCGGGTTATTGCCCGCATCGACTGGGGGCTGCGCTACAAGCGGATGCGCGCGCATACCGCGCTCCATCTGCTCTCGGTCGTCCTCCCCTACCCGGTGACCGGAGGATCGGTCGGGGACGCCGAAGGGCGGCTCGATTTCGATTCGGGCGAGGCAGTCCTCGACAAGGCTGAAGTCGAGCGGCGGCTCAACGAACTGATCGCGCTCGACGCGGCGGTGAGCCAGCGCTGGATCGAAGACGCCGAGCTCGAGGCCAATCCGGGTCTGATCAAGACGATGTCGGTCAAGCCGCCGATGGGAAGGGGCCATGTCCGCCTGATCGCGATCGAGGGCCTCGACCTTCAGCCATGCGGGGGCACTCATGTCGGCCGCACGGGCGAAATCGGCCCCGCGGCGGTGACGGGAATCGAGAAGAAGGGCAAGATCAACCGCCGCGTGCGCATCGCGCTCGGCGCCGCTTGATCGAGAAGGAGCCTGGATGCCGACGCGAAACTTCTGCACCACGGCAGAGCTCGCGGCCGAGCTCGATGAGCCGGATCTCGGCGTGATCGACGCGTCCTGGCACGTCCCGCCAAGCCCGCGGATCGGCGCTTCCGAGTTCCGGCAGGGTCATATACCCGGCGCTGTCTTCTTTGACATCGACTCGATCGCCGATCTCGAACAAGGCCTGCCGCACATGCTGCCGAAGCCCGAGACGCTGGCGAAGGGCATGAGCGCGCTCGGGCTCGGCGACGGGATGCGGCTCGTGGTTTATGACGGCCTTGGACTGTTCGCCGCGGCGCGGGTGTGGTGGACGTTGCGCGCCTACGGCGTCGAGGAGATCCGGATCCTCGAGGGCGGCCTGCCGAAATGGATCAAGGAAGGGCGGCCGCTCGAGCCCGGCCCGGCACGACCGAGGCCGCCGCGTCCGTTTACCCCGCGGCTCGACCAAAGCTTCATCGCTTCGCTCGACGACGTGCGCACGGCGCTCGCGACCGGCTCGGCGCAGGTGGTCGACGCGCGCCCCGCCGACCGCTTCCATGGCCACGCGCCGGAGCCGCGGCCGGGCGTCAAGGGCGGCCACATGCCCGGCAGCCTCAACCTTCCGTTCGTGGACATCGTCGAGCACGGGCGGCTGAAGTCGACCGAGGCGCTCAAGGCCGAGTTCGCCGCGCACGGGGTCGACCTGAAGAAGCCGATCATCACCACCTGCGGCTCGGGGGTCACCGCGGCGATCCTGGCGCTGGCGGTCGAGGAGGCTGGCGGCAAGGTCGAGGGCCTCTACGACGGTTCGTGGGCGGAGTGGGGCTCGCGCGACGATTGCGAGGCGGTCACCGGGCCGGCCTGAGGCCGGCGCATAAAGAACATGTTGTTCATGCTTATATCTGTCATGTCAAAGCCGAATCCAAATTTAGCCAAGCTGGGCAAAGCGGATGCGAAACAGATCCAAGCCCCGCAAAATTTTCGCCTTGGATTCCCTTTGATTCCCATGGCGGGATCGAGCGTCCTCAAACACTTGCGCCGACGCCCTGGGGCAAAAAACTTTGTCCGCCCGCGCCCGCGCCAAAAAAGCCACTGAAGGCTGCGAATGGCGGCTCGGGCGCCCCGGCCTTTGATCGCGATATGAGACTTGAGTGGGCTGCATGACGACCAGGACCGTAGCACGGATTTCTGATTTGCGGAAGAGATTGTTGGCGCATCGCAGGAAGGCCGGAACCGGCTCGGCCAAGCTCCTTCCGGCGATCGTCGCCTTCGCCATCGGAGTCCTCGCCATGACCTCCGCGCCCGCGACCGCTGAGCAGCTCACGCCCGCCGAAGCGCGGGCCATCGCCAAAGAGGCGACGATCTACGGCTTCCCTCTCGTCGACAACTATCGCGTCCAATATTCCTATTTCGTCGACCGCGGCGGCGATCAGTACAAGGCGCCCTGGAACACCCTCGTCAACAATGCGCGCGTCTACACGCCGGCGGACACTGCGATCCAGACGCCGAACTCGGACACCCCCTATTCGTTCATCGGCGCGGACCTGCGCGCCGAGCCGTTGGTGTTCTCCGTGCCGGCGATCGACAAGGAGCGTTACTACTCCCTCCAGTTCATCGACATGTACACGTTCAACTTCGCCTATGTCGGCAGCCGGGCGACGGGCGACGACGCGGGCGCTTATTTGCTGGCCGGCCCGGACTGGCATGGCGAAACGCCGCCCGGCGTCAAGGCGGTGATCCGGTCGGAGACCGAATTCGCCTTCGTCATCTACCGGACCCAGCTTTTCGGCCCGAACGACATCGACAACGTCAAAAAAATCCAGGCCGGGTACAAGGTCCAGCCGCTGTCGCAATTCCTCGGCAAGCCGGCCCCGCCGCCCCGCCCGCGGTCGACTTCATCAAGCCGCTGAGCCCCGAGGCCGAGAGAACCTCGCCCGAGTTTTTCAACATCCTCAATTTCGTGCTCGGGTTCTGCCCGCCGAACCCGGCCGAGACGGAGATCATGGCGCGGTTCGCCAAGCTCGGGATCGGCCCGCACGGGACATTCGACGCGAAAGCGCTCTCGCCCGAGATGCTGAAGGCGGTCCAGGACGGCATGGCCGACGCGTGGGCGGAATTCAAGACGTACAAGGAAACGGAGCTCGACACCGGCAAGCGCACCAGCGCGGACGCATTCGGCACGCGCGAATTTCTCCACGGCGACTATCTCGCCCGCTTCTCGGGCGCCGTCCTCGGCATCTACGGCAACTCGAAGGACGAGGCGATCTATCCGGTCTATTTCGTCGACAGCGCCAAGAAGCCGCTGAGCGGGGCGAACCGCTACGAGCTGCGCTTCGCGCCGGGCGACCTGCCTCCGGTCAACGCCTTCTGGTCGCTGACGCTCTATGAGCTGCCGTCGAGCCTGCTGTCGGCCAATCCGCTCAACCGCTACCTCATCAATTCGGCGATGCTGCCAAGCCTCAAGCGCGACGACGATGGCGGCGTCACGCTTGCCATCCAGCACGCCGATCCGGGAGCCGACGGCCAGGCGAACTGGCTGCCGGCGCCGACCGGACCGTTCTTGCTGGCGATGCGTCTCTATTGGCCGAAGGCCGACGCGCTCGATGGAAAATGGATCGCGCCGCCGCTTGTTCGGGTCAGCGACAACGACGCAGCGGCTTCGGCTCCGGCCGCCGCTGTTCCGGTCACGCCCGACAATTTCGTTCGCGCCGAAAGCGACCGCTATCTCGGCAATCTCGTCAGGGAGAGCGAGATCGGCAAGCTGTTCCATCGCCGCGAGCCGGCGGCGATCGACAACCAGACCGTGATCCGGCTCAATCGCGATACGCTCTATTCGTCGGCGGTGTTCGATCTCGACGCCGGGCCGGTGACGATCACGCTGCCGGACGCGGGCAAAACGGTTCATGTCGATGCAGGTGATCGACGAGGACGAATACACGCCCGAGGTCGCCTACGGCGCCGGGAGCCAGACGCTGACCAAGGACAAGATCGGAACGCGCTATGTCGTGGTCGCGGTCCGGACGCTGGTCAATCCGGACGATCCGAAGGACGTCGAGGCCGTTCATGCGCTCCAGGACGCGATCAAGGTCGATCAGCCGGGCGGCCCGGGCAAGTTCGAGATTCCCAATTGGGATCAGGCCAGCCAGAAGACGGTGCGCGACGGGCTGCTTACGCTGGCGACGACCTTGCCCGACACCAAGGGCATGTTCGGCCCGAGGGGCGGGGTCGATCCCGGTGAGGCATCTCATCGGCGCGGCCTCGGCCTGGGGCGGCAACCCGGAGAAGGACGCCCTCTATCTCAATGTCGTTCCGGGCAAGAACGACGGCAAGACGGTCTACCGGCTCGACGTCAAGGACGTGCCGGTCGACGGCTTCTGGTCGATCAGCGTCTATAACGCCAAGGGCTATTTCGAGCCGAACCCCCAGAACGCCTATACGCTCAACAACATCACGGCGAAGACCGGCGCGGACGGCTCGATCGCGATCCAGTTCGGCGGTTGCGACGGCAAGATCGAGAATTGCCTGCCGACGCCGCCGGGCTGGAACTACCTCGTGCGCCTCTATCGGCCGCGCGCGGAAATCCTCGACGGGTCATGGACCTTCCCGGAGCCGCAGGCGGTGAAGTGAAGGCGGAGGCGGGCATCCAGCCCCCTGTCGCGGGGGTGACAACGGTGGAAACTGTCATGCCCGCGCACGCGGGCATCCAGAACGGCGGCGGCGGCGGCCCTGGACCCCCGCTTTCGCGGGGGTGACAGAGGCGCGCTCACCCCAGTCCCAGCTTCGCCGCGAGCCCGATGCGTTGCAGCTTGCCGGTCGCGCCCTTGGGGATTTCGGCGACGAAGCATGATCTTGCGCGGCGTCTTGAACGCCGCAAGGCGTTCGGAAACGAATGCGTGCAGGTCCTTCTCGGTCGCCGAAGCGCCCTCGCGCAGGACGACCGCCGCGGCGACGTCCTCGCCGAGCATTGGGTGGGGAACCGCGAACGTCACCGCCTGGAGCACGGCGGGATGGTCCATCAGCGCTTCGTCGACCTCGCGCGGGCTGACTTTCTCGCCGCCGCGATTGATGATCTCCTTCAGCCGTCCGGTCAGCGTGAGGTAGCCTTCGGCGTCGATCACGCCCTGATCGCCGGTGCTGAACCAGCCATCGACGAAGGCCTCGGCATTGGCCTTCGGATGGTTCTCGTAGCCCAGGGTGACGTTCTCGCCGCGAATGACGACTTCCCCGATCTCGCCTCTGCCCAGGAGCCGGCCGGCTTCGTCCATGATCGCGATCTCCGGGCCGGCGGCGAGGCCGACCGACCCGGGCTTGCGCGCGCCGTTCAGCGGATTTGAGGCCATCTGGTGGGCGGCCTCGGTCATGCCGTAGGCCTCGATCACCGGCGCATCGAACGCCGCCTCGAGCTCGCCGATCACCTTGGGCGGCAGCGACGCCGACGATGAGCGGACGAAGCGCAGCGGATGGCGGGCGATGATCTCCCTGTTTCGTCCGGCGCGGGTGAGGATCGCCTGATGCATGGTCGGCACCGCCGTGTACCAGGTGGGCCTGGCCGCTTCCATTTCGCCGAAGAATTTGAGCGCGTTGAAGCCCTCGGTGCAGAACACGGCTCCGCCGCGCGAGAGCGGCGCGGAGAGGCCGGCGATCAGCCCGTGGATGTGGAAGAGCGGCATCACATTGAGGGCGCGGTCGGCTTCGGTGAGCTCGAGGCTCCTGGCGATGTTATTGGCCGAGGTCCAGATGTTGGCGCCGGTCAGCGGCACGATCTTCGGCCGCGAGGTGGTGCCCGACGTGTGGAGGATGAGCGCGACGTCCTCCGCTTCGGCTGGCCCCGTCCGGGCGGCGGGGTTTCCGGCGTCGCCGCAAAGCCGGAACGCGCCCGCCCCGCCTTCGGGCTCGGGCATGAGCGTGATGACCGCGACGCCGAGCTTCTGCGCCGCGTGCAGCGCCGGCGATTCGCTGCCGACCTCGACGATCAGCGCCTTGGCGTTGAGATCGCTGAGGTAGAAGTCGAATTCATCCTCGCGATAGGCGGGGTTGAGCGGCGCCGCGGCCGCCCCGGCCGCCACGCAAAGAAACGCGGCCGCCATCTCGGGCCCGTTCGGCAGGACGATGGCGACGCGGTCGCCACGGCCGACGCCAAGCTCGTTCAGCTTGGCGACGGTGCGGTCGACGAGCGAGCGCAGGCCCGCGTAGGTCATCGGCGGCGCGTCGTGGCCGGCGATCGCGACCGCGTCGTCCCTCCCCGATGCGATGAGGCCTCTCAACGTCCGTTGTGCGCTCATGGGTGCTCGCCTCTCGAAGCGGAATGGGCTGAGTTTAATCCGCGCGCCGTCCGACTTCCTCCCCCCTTGTGGGGGAGGCCCGCGAGGGCGCCGCCGCCTTCCGGGCGACCGTCTCGGTGAGGAGTTTCGTCGCCGCGTAGACGGCGTCGAGATGCGGCGCCGGGACATCGGCCAGCCGCGCGAGCTCGATCACCGAGCCGAGCAGGGCGTCGATCTCGGTTGTCCGGCCGTGCTCGACGTCCTGCAGCATCGAGGTCTTGTGCGGGCCGATCGCCTCGGCGCCGGCGATGCGCTTTTCGATTGCGAGGCGAAAGCGGATGCCGAACGCTTCGCCGACGGTTTGGGCTTCCCGCATCATCGCCGCGGCAAGCGCCCTCGTCGGCGGAAAGCGGCAGATGTCCTCGAGCGTCGCGCGGGTCGAGCGCGCTCAGCGGATTGAAGGTGAGGTTGCCCCAGAGCTTCATCCAGATCTCGGTGCGGACGTCGCTCAGGACCGGCGACTTGAACCCCGCCCGCGAGAAGAGCTCGGCGAGCGCCGCGACCCGCGCGGTCTTCGCGCCGTCGAGTTCGGCGAGCGGCAGCCGATTGCCCTCGACATGGCGGATGACGCCGGGGCTTTCGATCTCGGCCGCCTGATAGCTGATCCCGGCGACGATCGCGTCGACCGGCAGATGGCCGGCGATCACGCCGCCGGGATCGACGCTCTCGAGCCGATGGCCCTCGTAGGGACCGCCGTGCTTGAAGAAATACCACCACGGGATGCCGTTCTGGGTCGTGAGCGCCATCGTCTCGGGCCCAAGGATCGAGGCGACGTCGGCCGCGATCGGCGCGAGCTGGTGGGCCTTGACCCCGAGCACGACGAGGTCGGGACGGCCGGCGTCGGCGATGCGGTCGGTCGCCTCGACCCGGGCGACGATCTCCTCGCCGCCCTCTTTCAGGATGAGGCCGCGCTCGCGGATCGCCTTCAGGTGCTCGCCGCGCGCGATGACGCTGACCTTCTCCCCGGCCGCGGCGAGCCTGGCCGCGATGTGGCCGCCGATCGCCCCTGCCCCAATGACGGTGATGTTCATCCACTCGTTCCGCAAAAGACCGCCCCTGCATAGCACGGGCGCGCAGCGGATCGCTCGCTTCCGGCCCTAGACGGGGTCCGCGCCCGCGAGGCGCCCGCCCGAGCGGACCGCGGCGATCGCCTCATGCAGGGTGTCGAAGATCCGGTCTTCGCCGACCGCCGCGGCGACGCCGTGCCGGATGAGATCCGAGCGCAGGAAGGCGTTGACGCGCGCCAGCACGAGGCCGACTTGGGCGCTCTTCAGCTCGTCGATGAGGTCGCGGACCGTCCGGGCGGCGGTATAGTCGACGTCGAAGATCGCGGCGCAATCGATGATGAACCACCGAACCGGCTCCGGCGCGCCGGCGACGAGGCCGCGCACCTCGTCGGCGAAGCGATCGGCGTTGGCGTAAAACAGGTCGGCGCCGAACCGGTAGACGATGAGCCCCGGATCGGTGGTAAGGCCCGGGGCAGCCGGCTCCCACCGCTCCTGCGCGCCGGGGACGAGCACCATCGCGTGCGGCCGGTAGCTGTGGCGGACGTGGCGGACGAGCGAAGCCGCGATGGCCAGCAGGATGCCCTGCTCGACGCCGATCGCCGGCACCGCGACGGCGGTGAACAGAGCCAGAAGAAACTCACCCCGGCTTTCGCGCCTGATGGCGCTGAGACCCTGAACGTCGACCATGCCGACCGCGATGGTGAAGACGATGCTCGCCAGGACGCAGCGCGGCAGGTATTGCAGCGGGCCGGTCAGGAACAGAAGCACGACAGCGACGACAGCGGCGAAGACGAGCTGCGCGACCTGGCTTCGCGCCCCCGCCCGTTCCGCCATCGCGGTCTGGGTCGGACTGCCGTTGACCACGAACGCGCCGCTCAGCGCCGCGGCGGCGTTGGCGGCCGAGAGCCCCAGGATGTCGGCGTTCTCGTCGACGCGCTCCTTGTGCTTGACCGCATAGATGCGCGCGGTCGCCGCGCTCTGGGCGATGATCATGACGAAGCACGAGGCGGCGACCGGCGTCAGCGCCAGAGTATCGCTCCAGCTCACGTTCGGCCATTTGAGCCACGGCAGCCCGCCCGGCACCTGACCGATGACGGCGAAGCCCCGCGCCGCGAGATCGAGCCAGGCGCTCGCCGCGATTGCGCCGACAACCAGAACGAGCGGCGCCGGAAAGCGGGGCGCAAACCTGCGGGCCAAAAGAATGCTCCCCGCGGCGAAGATCGACACGCCGACGACGCGGCCGTCCGCCGACGGCGCCGCCAGCGCAACCTCCCATAGCTGGACGGCGGTATGGCGGGAGGCCACGGCGACGCCGAGCATGTCGCCGAGCATCGCCACGCCGACCTGGATTCCGACCCCCGTCAGAAACCCGACCAGAACAGTGCGCGACAGGAAGTCGGCCAGGAAGCCGGCCTTGAAGATCCGCGCGAGCAGAAGCACGCCGGCGGTCTCCAGCGTCAGCATGCCGACGAGCGCCATGTAGCGGTCGCTGCCGGGCGGCGCCATGTGGGAAAGCGCGCCCGAGAAGATCGCAGCGGTCGCCGAATCGGCCGCCACCACCAGGTGGCGCGACGAGCCGAAGACGGCGAAAGCGATGAGGGGCAGGAGGACGGTGTAAAGACCGGTGACGACCGGCGTCCCGGCGATCCTCGTGTAGCCGAGCACCTGCGGAATGTTCATCGAGGCGAGCGTCACGCCGGCGAAGGCGTCGCGCAGCGCCTCGCGCGGCCTGATCGGAAGCACGCCGCGGAGAAGGGCGATCCGCGCCCGTCGCGCGCCTGCTTCGCCTTTCGCGTCAAGTCCCCATTTCCTGCGAGCAAGTTGATTCGACCGTCATTTTACTATCACAATGGCCGGCGCCGCTGCGCTGTGGGCGTGGCCGAACCGCGGCCGGCGAGCGCGGCTAAAAGCGAAGGAGTCCGGAAGCCTTCCTGGTGGTCTCGCAGAATATCGTCGACGCTTTGGCCGATCTCGACCTCGCCTATCCGCCGCCGTCGGTTAACCTCGCCGAAATCCGGCGCAAGTATCATGCCGCGGCCCAGAAGCCGCAGGCGGCGGAAAGAGGGTTTGATCGGCCGCGCCCGTTGTCGATTTCCATAAATTCGCCGCCGATGATATGGAGGGCGCGGCGCGCGGTTCGGCGCTGGCGAGCGGTAACGCGGGTCGACGATCGGCGGGCGCGAGGGACTGAAGCATTGTCGTTATGGCGGTACGCCCGCGAGCGTGTGAGCTCCTTTCTCAACACGCCCTCAAACGTGCTCCTGCGTCGGCTCTTGTTCGACCAGGGTCTCAGGCACTGGAAGGGCTATCTCTTCGCATTCTCGATGATGGGCCTGATCGCGGTCACTACCGCGCTGTCGGCCTGGATCATCGGCAGGATCGTCGACCAGATTTTCGTCGGCCGCAACCTGATGGCGGTGTGGGAGATCACGGCGGCGATCGTATTTATCTATACGGTCAAGGGCCTTGCGACCTACGGCCAGCAGGTCGTCATGTCGCGGGTCGGCAACGCCATCGTCGCCGACATCCAGATGCGAATCTTCGACCAGATGCTGAGGATGAAGGTCAGCTACTACAGTCGCTCGCATTCCTCCGAATTCATCGCTCGCCAGTCGTTCATCTCCCAATCGGCGAGCAGCGTGCTCAACGTCCTCATCACCACCTTCTCGCGCGATGCGCTGACCATCGTCGGGCTCATCATCGTGATGGTGTCGCAAGATCCCCTTCTGTCGCTCCTCGCGCTGATGTTCGTCCCCCTGGCCGCGGTCGGCGTGCGGAAGATCGGCGTTCGCGTGCGCAGTATCATGGGAAGCGAGTTCCAGGGCGCGATGCAGATGATGGAGTTGCTGGCGGAGACGGTGCAAGGCATCCGTATCGTCAAGGCCTTCACGCTCGAAGACTTCATGCGGGCCAAGCAGGAAAGGGCGATCACCGGCTTCCAGGCAGCCTCGAACAAGCTCGCGCGGGTGAGCTCGCGCACAAGCCCGATCATGGAGAGCCTGGGCGGCTTCGCGATCGCCGCCGTGGTCCTGTATAGCGGCTACACGGTCATCGTCCGCGGCAATCCGCCCGGAAGCCTGTTCTCGTTCATCACTTCGGTGATCATGCTCTACGAGCCGATGAAGCGGGTGGCTCGGCTGCACGTCGACGTGTCGCAGAACCTGTTCGGCGTCAACATGCTCTACAAATTCCTCGATGAAAAAGACTACGAGGAGGATGAGCCGCGCACGCGCCACCTCGAGGTCACCGCGGGCAGAATCGAGTTTCGCGACGTGACCTTCGGCTATCGGACCGGCGAAACCGTCCTGCACGGCGTCAGCTTCGTCGCCGAAGCGGGCCGGACGACGGCGCTTGTCGGCCGCTCGGGCGGCGGCAAGTCGACGACGATGAACCTTATCCTGCGCCTCTACGAAGTCTGGTCGGGGCAGATCCTGTGCGATGGGATGGACATTGCGACTGTCAGCCTCGCGTCGCTGCGAGGGCAGATCGCCTATGTCGCGCAGGATAATTTCCTGTTCAAGGGTTCGATCCGCGACAACATCGCCCTGGGCCGGCCCGGCGCGAGCGAGGACGAGATCGTCGCCGCCGCCAAGGCGGCCTACGCGCATGATTTCATCATGAGCTTCGAGCTCGGCTACGATTCGCCCTGCGGCGAGCACGGGACTCAGCTTTCCGGCGGCCAGCGCCAGCGCATCGCCATCGCCCGCGCCTTCCTCAAGGACGCGCCGATCATCCTGCTCGACGAAGCGACATCGGCGCTCGATTCGGAGTCCGAGCAGGCGATCCAGAAGGCCCTGCGGACACTGTGCGAGGGCCGCACGACGATCGTCATCGCTCACCGGCTTTCAACAGTCGCGCAGGCCGACGAAATCTGCGTCATCGATCGCGGCCGCATCGTCGAGCGCGGCAGGCATGTCGAGCTCCTGGCGCAGGGGCGAACCTACAGCCACATCGCCCAGACGCAGTTCCCCCGCGACGCTGCGTGAGATGATCGCTCCCGTCTAATTATTAGACTGCCGGCCGTCGGTTCGCCTGCCGGGGGCCGTTGCGCAGCGAGGTCGTCGGCTCACGGAAGAGCGGCGACGGCTATGCTCCCGGGGAAGTCCTCGGACATTTGTCGACCCTCGACTTGCGCGGCCCGTTTTTTCGTTGAAGCATGTCGCGATTCGCCGAAGGCAAGAAGCGGCATGCAGGATCCAATCAACTCGGTCATTCTCTTTGCGATTCTGTGCGCGAGCTCTGTCCTCGGCTTTTTCGTCCATCCCCGCCTGCCCGAACGGCATCGAACGGCGCAATCGATCGCGCTCGTACAGCTCGCGATCTCGCTTCTCGTCACCTTCACCGCGATCGTGCTCGGCCTGCTGACGACCTCGGTCAAGGAAGGATACGACACCGCCTATAACGCGCGGGGCGAATTACGCCGCCCAACTCGCCCAGATGGACCGGTGCCTGGGGGACTATGGACCGGAGACGGCGCCGATCCGGGCGCAGCTCAAGAGCTACGCCGCCGCCGTCATCGCCAGCACGTGGCCGGACGAGCCGCCGCCGGCCGGCGTCACCTATCCGAATACATCGAACATGCCGTTGACCGGCGAAGTCCCCGTCCTCAGCAATATGATGAACGCAAATTGGCTTCGAGACGCGCTCGCTCCAGCCGAAGGACAATCTGCACCAGTCCCTGATGTCCGCCTGCGTCCTGCAATATCATGATCTGATCCAGGCGCGGTGGAAGGTGATCGAAGGCGTGCACGGGTCGATCTCGCCACCCTTCTATTGGGTGCTGGCGTTTTGGCTCGCCCTTCTCTTCGGCACGTTCTGCCTGACGGCCCCGCCGAACCCGTTGGTTGTGACGGTGATCGCTCTATGCGCGCTGTCGATCACTGTTGTCGTCTTCGTGATCCTCGATATGGATGAACCCTACGGAGGGCTGTTCGGCATCCCGAGCACCTCAATGCGCAACGCGCTCGACGACATGATGCGCTGAGGCGGGCGCGCAGTCTGGCGGCCGGCCCGCGCATCCGTCGGCGTTGGGCCTCTCACAGGATGCGGCTTTTATGGCCCTTCCAATAGCGCTCCCGCAGCTTGGCCTTCATGAGCTTGCCGGTCGGCAGGCGCGGGAGCTCGGCCTCAAAATCGATCGAGCGCGGACATTTGTGATGGGCGAGATTGGCGCGGCAGAAGGCGAGAAGCTCGGCCTCGATGTCCGGGCCCGGCTCGAAGCCCGGCGCCAATTGCACGACCGCCTTGACTTCCTCGCCCATTTCCTCGTTCGGCGCGCCGAACGCTGCCGCGTCAGCGACCTTTGGATGGGTGACAAGCAGGTTCTCGCACTCCTGCGGATAGATGTTGACGCCGCCCGAGATGATCATGAACGACGCCCGGTCGGTCAGGTAGACGTATCCCTCCTCGTCGACGTATCCAATGTCGCCGACCGTGCTCAGCTGGCCGTCGGGCGAGTTGGCCTCGGCGGTCTTGACGGGATCGTTGAAATACTCGAACGGCGAAGCGGTCTTGAACCACAGCTTGCCGGTCTGGCGAGCCGGAACCTCCCGCATTTCGTCGTCGAGAACGTGAAGCTCGCCGTAGACCGGCTTGCCGACCGTGCCGGGGTGGGCGAGCCATTCGGCGCTGTCGCAGAGCGTCATGCCCATCGCTTCGGTGGCGCTGTAATATTCGAGAATGATCGGCCCCCACCAATCGATCATCGCCCGCTTGACCGGGATCGGACACGGCGCCGCGGCGTGAATGGCGACCTCGAGCGACGTGAGATCGTAAGCCCGGCGCACCACTTCGGGCAGCTTCAGCATGCGCGAGAACATCGTCGGAACAAGCTGGGTGTGGGTGACGCGATATTGCTCGACGAGCGCAAGGAAACGTTCCGCGTCGAACCGCTCCATGACGATGACTGTCCCGCCCCGCCTGATCGTACCCGCGACGCCGGCCAGCGGCGCCGAGTGGTAGAGCGGCGCGGGCGAGAGGTAAATCTGCCCCTCGCGAAAACGCCAGAGATTGAGCCGCGCGGCGAGCAGCGACAATGGTTCGGCGGGCGCCCGGTCGGGCAGCGGACGCAGCACGCCCTTCGGCCTGCCGGTTGTGCCGGAGGAAAAGAGCATGGCTGCGCCCAGCGTCTCGTCGGCAATTCGGCTCGCTGGGCAGTCGGCCGTGGCCTCGCCGAGATTGCGCACGCGCGTCCCCTCGCCGGGTCCGTCGACGATGAGACAGAGCTCCACCTTGGGGCAATCGACCAGCGCCGCCAGCGCGATATCGCGCTTCGCCTGCGATGTGATGAGCACCTTCGACAGACTGTTGTTGACGATATACGCGAGCTCGGACGCCGTGAGATACGAATTGACGCAGGTGTAGTAGAGCCCCGCGCGCTCGCCGGCCGAACAGCACTCGACGAACCGCGGATGGTTCTCCATGAAGATCGCATAGTGGTCGAGCCGTCCGAGGCCGGCGGAGCGCAGGAGATGCGCCAGGCGATTGCTGCGCGTCTCCAGTTCCCGGTAAGTGAGCGTTTCGCCCGACGCCGCCATCACGACGGCGGGCTGATCGGCGCGCGTGACGGCGTGCGTCCCGGGATACATCCGCTCCCTCCCACGATGCGAGGATCGACCCTCGTCGCTTTGCGCCCCGACCGCCCCGGGAAATCCAGACTGCCCGACGACTTGCGCCTTGTCGAGACGCGCGCGCCTTAAGCCTTCAACGGCCGAGCGTGGCGATCAGATTGTCGACGCCGACCGGCGAAATGCGGACCACGCCCGAATAGGGCTGGCTGAACTCGAGAATCATGAAAATGGCGCTGGCGACGGCAATCGACCCGAGCGCCACCGCGACGACGCTGACGGCGTTGAACGCATTCAGAAATCCAAAGGCCAGGAATAGGAGCGCTGACCATCCGACGACAACGAACAGGAGGAGCTTCGGCACCGGATTGGCCAATTGCCGGCTCATCAGCAGGGTTGTCTGAATGACCTGAATGAAGAACGGCCTGGCAGTCGCGATCAGCTCGCGCTCCCGGTCGTCAGCGGGTTTGAGAGAGCCGAAGAAGTCGGAGATATCCTGCAGGTCGGCGCGCGCCTGCGCGTAAGGCGCAACGCCGCCCGTCTTGCCGCCCCACAGCCGCTCGCGCGCATGCACGACGGCCTTGCGGAGGAGTTCGCGCCCGGCGCGCGCCTCGCGCCCGTATTGGTGGAGTGCGAAATCGAGCTGCAGGATCACCGGGCCTAGCGCCTGCAATTCCGCGGTTTGGGTGGTGTAGACGCCATAGCTCGTCCAGACGAGGAGGCCGAGCACAAGGGCAAGCAGCAGGATGACGAGGCCAGTGATCGACCCGACCATGCCCTTGGCGTCGGTGGCGACCTGAACCGGCAACAGCCATTGCAGAAAGAAGCCGACAAGCCCGCTTCCGAAGGTGAGGACGGCGATCGCCGCGGTTCTCGAGATCGAAGTCAAGGCGTTCGCCTCCCACCCCAGCCTGCGCTTGGGGCTCCCTTATTATCGTTCGGGAAATGAGGATTCAACCAATCGCGGGTTCTCGGAGTGGGATGGAAGGACGTTCAGTATGTGTCCACGCCGCGTCGATGCCGAGAACGGCGCGTGGATGCAAGCTGCGATCACCCAAGGATTTCCTGATCAAGTTTGAGCAAGGTCCGCAAGCTGATCACTTCCCATGCACCGCCAGCCACACCGTTGGCTCGTCGGCGTCGGTCCAGTCCACGCGATGGCGGACGTGCGGCCCGATTTCGAGGTAGCGGCCGGGCGACAGGATTCTCGGCCTCTCCTCGCCTTCAATCCGCACGCCCGCGGAGCCGCTCAAAACGACGAACCATTCCGTCCAGTCCTGGTCGTACCAGAAGCCGGGCGGGCTCGCTTGTCCGGTCGAGACGATCCGCTCGACGCGGGCGCCTGGCAAGTCGGCCAGAATCGAGATTTCTTCTTTCTCAAGACGAGCCAGAACGTTGGCGAAGAGGTCGCCGCTCTTGATCGGGTGGCCGCTCACGCTTGGCTCTGGGCTCCCGCCTGCTCGACGCGGATCGCTGTCTCTACCTTTTCCTCCCCGCCGCTATGTGCGCTTCGCATCATCGCGCCGTCCTGGCCGTCGAAGCCGACCGCGACCCGTATGTAGCGCTCGTCGGGGCAAATCGGCGCGGTCGCATCGAAGGCGACCCATCCCAAGGTGGGAAGATTGACCTCCGCCCATTCATGCAAGCCGGTTGGGCCTGCTCCATCTCCGGCCACGCAATAGCCCGAGATGAAGCGTGCCGGAACCCTGAGAAAGCGGGCGCAGGCGATGAAAATATGAGCGAAGTCGCGCGCGCGACCGCGCTGCAGAGCGAAGGCCTCAACCGCGGAGCCGGCGGCGTCCTTGTCATCGGGGTGATAGGGCAACGCCTCGTGCAGCGCGCCCATCAATCGATGCATGGAGTCGAGGGGATCGGCCGCGCCATTTGTCGCCTCTGCGGCGAAGCCGCGCAACGCCCCGTTGACGTGAGCGAGCGGGCTCTCGCGCAGATACATCTCCGCCGGCAGCCGTTCGACTGCGCCCCGGACCACGCCCGCCGCGTCGCTCGTCTCCACCTCACCCGCAGCGCGGATCGCGAGGCGCTCGATAAGTCCGTGGTAGGAATAGGACATGACCGCATTGCCATGCGCGTCCTCGCTCTGCCTCAGCGCGCCGTCGGCGTCAACGTCGGTCCGCCAGCGCAGGACGTACTGGCTGTCGAACGAGAGCGGCGTCAGCCGCAGGATCTGGTTGACCGTGCGGGCCGGCGGGGTGAAGCGGTGGATGATCTCGTGCGAAACCCTGATCCGCATGTCGGCGCCGCGCGGCCTTTCTCAGGTGAACAGATATTGCTCGGAGATCGTGGTCGAGAGGCGCGCGTTGTCCTCGATGAACTCGGTGATGAACTCGTGGAGGCCGCCCTGGAAAATCTCGGTCATGCTCGAACGCTCGAGCCTGGCGTACATCGCCCGCGCCTGGCGCTGGGCGACGCCGCTGCGCCCGTCTTCGCGGGCGAGCGCATCGAGCGCGCGGTCGATGCTCTCGTAGCAGGAGACGAGAGAGCGCGGCATCGCCGCCTTGAGGATCAGGAGGTCGGCGATCAGCCACGGCTTGACCCGGTCGCGATAGACCCAATGATAGGCGGTCGCAGCGGAGACCGCGCGCAGGATCGCCACCCACTGGAAATAATCGAGCGGTCCGCCGACGGTCTCCGTCGAGGGCAGGAGCAAATGATATTTGACGTCGAGCAGGCGCGCCGTGTTGTCGGCGCGCTCGACGAATATGCCGAGCCGGTTGAACCAATAGGCGTCGTTGCGCAGCATCGTGCGGTAGCACGAGCCGTCGAAATCGAGCGACGCCTTCTTGACATAGTCGAGGAAGCGCATGAGCTCCTCGCGGTCAAGCGAACGGTTGCGGCCCCGGCTCGTTTCGAACCGCTTGAGCTGCAGCCAGGCGTCGTTGATCGCGGTCCACGTCTCGGCGGTGAGCGCGGTGCGCACCGCGCGTCCGGCGGCGCGCGCATTCTCGAGGCAATTACGAATTGAGGAAGGGTTCGAGAGGTCGAAGGTCAGGTATTCGACCGCCGCCTCCTCGTCGAGCGCGCCGTGCTTGTCGACGAAGCTGTCGTAGGCGCCGGCGGCGTTGAGCGCGCCCTCCCATTCGCCGACCTTGTCGCTCTCTGTCTTGGGCAGATATTCGAGCCGAAGCGTCGCCTCAATGGTGCGGGCGATGTAGTCCGCCCGCTCCATCGAGCGGGCGAGCCAGAAGAGGTTGTCGGCGGTGCGCGCGAGCATCGGAGGTCAGGCTTGGCCTTCCAGGTCGTCTACGATCCAGGTGTCCTTGGTCCCGCCGCCCTGGCTGGAATTGACGACCAGCGAACCCTCCTTCAGCGCAACGCGGGTGAGGCCGCCAGGCACGATGCGGACGCCGTCTGCGCCCGAGAGCACGAACGGCCTCAGATCCACATGGCGCGGCGAAACGCCGCTCTCGAACGAGGACGGGCAGGTCGACAGCGCCAGCGTCGGCTGGGCGATGTAGTTGTTCGGGTCGGCCATGATCTTGGCCCCGAACTGCTCGCGCTGGGCGGCGCTTGAATGTGGACCGACCAGCATGCCGTATCCGCCGGATCCGTTGACCTCCTTGACCACGAGTTGGTCGAGGCGCTCCATAACGTATTTCAGCGACGCGGGCTCCCGGCAACGATAGGTCGGCACATTTTTGAGCAGCGGCTTCTCGGAAAGATAGAACCCTATGAGGTCCGGTATGTAGCTGTAAATCGCCTTGTCGTCGGCGATTCCGGTGCCGATTGCATTTGCCATCGTCACGTTGCCGGCCAAATAGGCGCCAACAAGTTCCCGGCACGCCCAAAACCGAGGCCGGATTGAAGACCAGGGGATCGAGAAAATCATCGTCGACCCTCCGATAGATCACATCCACCCTGCGCGGGCCGAGCGTGGTGCGCATGAACACCTGATCGTCGTCAACGAACAGATCGCGACCCTCGACCAGCTCGACCCCGAGCTTATCGGCAAGGAACGAGTGCTCATAGTAGGCTGAATTGAACGCGCCTGGAGTCAGGATCGCGATTGTCGCCTCGCCGCCGTTTTGTCGCGGCGCGACCGAGCGCAGGCAGGCAAGCAATTGGTCCGGATAATCGTCGACCGGGGCGACGCTGTGACGCGCGAAGAGGTCCGGCAGGAGGCGCATCGTCACTTCGCGGTTCTCGAGCATGTACGATACGCCCGACGGCGTGCGGGCGTTATCCTCGAGGACGTAGAATTCCTCGTCGTCCACCCGCACGATGTCGATGCCGGCGATGTGGACCCAGACGTCGTGCGGCGCGCGCCAGCCGATCATTTCCGGCCGATAAAACGGGTTGCGCAGGATCAATTCGTGCGGGACGATCTGCTCCTTGAAGATCGCGCGCGGCCCGTACACGTCCTTGAGGAAGAGGTTGAGCGCATTTGCCCGCTGGGCGAGGCCGGCCTCGAGCTTGCGCCATTCGGCGCGCGAGATGAGGCGCGGAACGATGTCGAAGGGAATGAGCCGTTCGGCGGCGTCCTTGTCGCCGTAGACGCCAAAGGTGATGCCGATCCGGCGGAACATGAATTCGGCCTGGGCGCGGCGCGAGGCGAGGAGTTCGGGCGGTGTCTCGCCGAGCCAGCGCGCGACCTGGTCATAGAGCGGCCTGGTCGGACCGCCGGCAATCCCCATCTCGTCGAACGCCGCCATTCCGCCTGCCCAAACCCGATCGCCGGCGCCGTCAGGCCCGTACGACGCGCCGCCTCGGTGATTTACCAGTCGCAACTTCCGTGCCGCTGCCGCGAGCGTGGCTCAGCGCCTCGGCGCCCCGCATCGCGACCGTCACCGGCCAGGCGCCGAAATTGCCCTCGATCTGCAAAGCATCGACCAGCCGCAGCCGAAATTCCTCGCGCGAAATCTCGACCGCGCCAAGGCTCGCCAGGTGCTCGGTCGAGAATTGCGCGTCGAGCAGCCGGAAACCTCCGAGCTTAAGGCGCGCGAACAGATGGACCAGGGCGACCTTCGAGGCGTCGCGTGCGCGGTGGAACATGCTCTCGCCGAAAAAGGCGCCGCGCAGGCTCACGCCATAAAGGCCGCCGACCAGCCGATCGTCTTCGTAAGCCTCGAGCGAATGGGCGTGGCCGGCGGCGTGCAATTCGCCATAGAGCCGCACGATCTCGTCGTTGATCCAGGTCTTCTCGCGCTCCGCGCAGGCGCGCACGACCGCCTCGAACGCGTGGTCGGCTACAACCCGGTATCGATCCGCCCGCACCGTCTTGGCGAGACTCCGCGAGACGATAAGCCCCTGGAGCGGGAAGATTCCGCGCTCGTGCGGCTCGACCCAGAACAATTCCTTGGCGTCGCGACTCTCGGCCATCGGAAAGACGCCGATCGAATAGGCCCTGAGCAGGATGTCCGCCGTCAGCTCGAATTTTCGCGGCGCGGTTTTCATGCCCGCAATCGTGGAACCGTCCGGGCAGGCCGTCAAGCGGTGGCGGCGCCCGTCGCCGGCAGGACATTGGTATTGCTCTGCGACGGGGCCTGTGTATGCTAATCGTTCAAGAACGTCATAACCTTTTGGGAAGCGCATTCGTGGAGCGGATAACCATCAGCGTATCTGACGAATTCGCCGCCGAGCTGGCGGCATTCATGGAGAGCGAGCAGTACGACAACCGCTCCGAAGCGGTGCGCGATCTTGCGCGTCTCGGCCTCAAGCACGCCAGCATCGATCAGAACCTTTCGGGCGATTGCATTGCGACGCTCTCATATGTTTTCAACCACCACGCCCGCGAACTGGCGAAGCGGCTGACCGACGCGCATCACGAGCATCACGGCCAGCAGGTCGCGACGATGCACGTCCATCTCGATCACGACAACTGCCTCGAAATCGCGGTGCTTCGCGGCGACGCGGCCAAGGTTCGCGAGTTTGCGAAGGCGATCATCGCCGAACGCGGCGTCGCACACGGTCAGGTCAGTTTCGTTCCCGTTTCAATCGACATGGCGGCGCACGCGCATGGCGGCGGGCCCCACAAACACGCGCACACTCATCCGAAAATCTAGCTTTCAAGCGGCGCGAAAAGTCAGGGAAAGCGATGCTCAACACTTTGTCCCGGCTGTTCAGCGACGACGGCGCCAGTCTGCGCGCGAGGATTATCGGCATTTATGTTGTGCTGATCGGCGCCAACGTCGCCGCCTGGCTTTGGGCCCTGACGGCGTTTCGCAACTATCCGGTCCTGCTCGGAACGGCGATGCTCGCCTACTCATTTGGTCTCCGCCACGCTTTCGACGCCGATCATATCGCTGCGATCGACAACGTGACCCGCAAGCTGATGCAGGAAGGAAAGCGGCCGGTCGCTGTCGGATTCTTTTTCTCGCTCGGCCACTCAACGATCGTGGTGCTGCTTTCGATCGCGATCGCGCTTACGGCCACCGCGCTTCAATCGAAGTCCAACAACTTTACGCCCGTCGCCGGGGTGCTCGGCACGCTGGTGTCGGCGCTCTTTCTTTTCGCCATCGCGATCGCCAACGTACTAGTCCTTATCTCGATCTGCCGCACGTTCCAGACGGTGAAGAGCGGCGGCAGGTTCGTCGAGGAAGACCTCGACCTCATGCTGTCGAAGCGCGGATTCATGGGGCGCATCCTGCGCCGATTCTTCCACCTGATCGAGGCGAGCTGGCACATGTATCCGCTCGGAGTGCTGTTCGGCCTCGGCTTCGACACCGCGACCGAAGTCGGTTTGCTCGGGATCTCGGCGACCCAGGCCGCTCAGGGCCTGTCGATCTGGTCGATTCTGGTCTTTCCGGCGCTGTTCACGGCCGGGATGTCGCTCATGGACACGACCGACAGCGTGCTCATGGTCGGCGCCTACGGTTGGGCGTTCGTCAAGCCGATCCGGAAGCTTTACTACAACCTGACCATCACGGCCGTCTCGGTTATCGTCGCCGTCGTGGTCGGCGGGCTCGAAGTGCTCAATCTGATCGGCGACCAGCTCGGCCTTACCGAGGGCGGGGGCTTTTGGGGCGCAATCGGGGCAATCAACGATAATTTCGGCATTCTGGGCTACATCATTGTCGGGATATTCGTGCTCAGCTGGCTGATCTCCTTCCTCGTCTACCGCTCCAAAGGGTACGACGAGATTGAGGTCGAAACGGCTGGCGCCTGAGCGCTGGCCCGCATCTGGCCGTGCGTCAGGCTCGGTATGGCGATGCCATTCTCGGGCGGCCCAGCGTTCCGGTGCGCCTTGCGAGGCAACGTCGAGCGCGCGGCCGACTTCACGACCGCCCTTCAAGGGCTTCGAGCGCCACCAAATTCCATCGCCCGTCCCGACCGCTGAGCCTCGCGCGTGAGAGCGGCGGGACATCGATCCGCCAAAAGGCCGAGGAACCGGCGCCGAGCGCGTTCACGATAGCGGCACGAACCACCGAGGCATGCGTCACGGCCAGCGTCGCGCCATTCCGCTTCTGCGCGTCAGCGAGCCAAACGCCAACCCGAAGGATCAGCTCCGCGAGCGACCCGCCGCCATGCGGCGCCGCTGAGGGATCGCTGAGCCATGCCGCGAATCCTTCCGGCTCGCGCGAAGCAACCTCAGCCAAAGCAAGACCGCGCCAGCGCCCGTAGTCACAGTCGCGCAACGCTGTATCGACCGCGGCCTCGAAACCGAGGGCTGCCGCCGTCTCATGCGCCGCGCGGGAGGGAGAGGTCACCACGCAGCCGTAGGACGGCAACCGCCCTCGCAACGTTTCAAGCGAGGCGGCCGCCGCCGCCTCGAGCCCTTCGTCGTCAGGAAACCGCGCGGCGCGCGTCGCCGACGACGCTCCGTGAGCGACGAGGTCGAGACGCGCGGTCATCGGCGCGGCCTGCCTGATGGCTCAATATGCTGCTTGCAGCCGGCCCTGCTTCGCCTGCGCGAAATCGCGCTCGACCCAAGCTCCAAAGCCCAGGCCCAACACAGTCCACATGATCGCCTGAGCGCCAAGCGACGCCATGCGGAACTGCCATAGCACCACGGCCGGGAAGCCTTCGGGGACCTCATCCAGCGGAGGCATCGCCAGTGCGAAGATAACCACCGCCACGATAAAGACCGCCGCGCCGATCAGCGTTGCATTCCAGGCGCCGTGCTGCTCGACGAGGCGATTGCGGACATTCCACGCGACAATCATCGAAACCAGGGACAAGAGAATCATCCCAAAGTAGATCGCAGTGCGCATGCCGATCGTGTCAGGGTTGCCGATCGACGGCGGATTCGCCGGATATTTGAGGATCGGGACAACGTAAACGGCAATGAAGCCGCTCAGAGCGATCAAAGCCGCGGTCAGGCGAGGGCTGAAATCCCCCATTCGGCCGTAGAGAATTGCGAAAGCGAGCGCGAACAAGCCGCCGAAGGCCAGGTTGTAGGTTGTGACACCAGTGAAGAGCCCAATGCCGGCTTGGACGGGACGACTAACCAGTTCCGGCTCCTCTCCATAAGGAGGCGGGTTTTCGCCTTTCGCGACTGCGGCGTCATGCTCGGCTTTGGCTTTCGCCTCGTCCATCGCCGATTCGAAGGCGATTGCCCGGTCGACCGCCGGTTCGCCGACCAATTTCAAGAGCCCGAACGAAAGCAGGGCGGCGACGAAGCCGACGATCATTCCCCGCCATAACAAAGATCCTGTTGTCATCTTATTGATCCTCAACCCAAGCCGCCCCTGGCGCGGTCATAGAAACCGCCGCCGCCGCAGGGCGAAGCCAACCCATGTCTTCCCGGAAAAAGGACGCCGACGCCTGACCTAGTCGGGGCCGCTTACGCTATCAGTGGCAGGGAAAGCCGAGCAGATGGCGGCTGTCGTGCACGAATTCGTGTACGTACATGCCCTTGATGATCGAGGTGGCGCCCTCTTCCGCTCCAACGAAATAGACCCCGAGCAGACAGATGAGGCCAGCGAAGATGACCCAGGGAAGAGCATCTCTGAGCGGAATCGCGGCGACTCCGGCAGTTGGCGCGAGATTTGTGGCGGTGGTCATGGAATAAACACTCCTCGGGGAATTCGCGTCCCCATGCGAGACTCGCTTAGCTTCAGGAGCAGGTCTGGCTTTCGGCCCAAGAGCCGATCACAGTGGCGCGACCGCACCGGATTTCCACCGGATTCTGCACATGAAACAATGCAAGAGAGATGATACGCGGAACCGACGCGCTGTCAAATTGCTGACCGGGGCGCAGTCAGCCCGATAAGCTTGGTCTCAGCGACGGCCGCGGCATCTCGGGTGCGATCGGCGCCACCAACGACAATTTCGACGTGCTCGGTTATGTCATCATCGGAATATTTGTCTTGAGCTGGCGCGGCTCCGTGGTGTTCTACAACCTCAAGGGTTACGACCAGGTTGAGGTCAATACGGACGGGGAGGGTGTCGCCTCGGGAGAATGCGGCAGCTTCCATGCGGGGGCGGCCGATGACCGTGGGTCAAACGGGCAATCCGCCCCCTCCGATCCGGGATGCCGAAATGAACACGACCAACACCATGCTCGCCGAACTCGAGGCTCGCCGCCCCGGCATGAGCCTCGACCGGAAGTTCTATACCGATCCCGAGTTCCACCGGCTCGATCTCGAGACGCTCTTCTATCGCGACTGGCTGTTCGCCGGCCATGATTGCGAGATCCCGGCGCCCGGCGACTACTTCACGTTGCAGATCGGCGACTATCCGATCATCGTCATCCGCGGCCGCGACGGGGAGATCCGCGCGCTCCACAATACCTGCCGGCATCGCGGCTCGCGCGTCTGCCCGGCGGCCAAAGGCGCGGCAAAGCGGCTCGTCTGCCCCTATCATCAATGGACCTACGATCTCGACGGCAGCCTGATCCGCGCCCGTCACCAGGACGGCGGAATCGACAAGGCGCAGTTCGGTCTCAAACCCGTCCATTGCGAAAGCGCCGCCGGCTATATCTTCATCTGCGTCGCGCCGGTCGCGCCGAGCTTCGAGCCGTTCCGGGCGCAGCTCGCACGCTACGCCGCGCCCCACCGGCTGGCTGACGCGAGGATCGCCTTCGAGAGCACGATCGTCGAGAACGGCAACTGGAAACTGGTGTGGGAGAACAATCGCGAGTGCTACCACTGCGCCGCGAACCATCCGGAGTTGCTCCGGATCGTTCCCCGAACGGCCGACGCTTTCAGGCATCAGCGACGCGCTCGCCGACGTCGAGATGACGGCTCATTGGGAGCGCTGCGAGGCGGCGGGACTGCCGAGCGTGTTTCAGCTTTCGGAATCGGGACAATACCGCGCAAGCCGAATTCCTCTCCACGACAAGGCGGTGAGCTACACGATGTCGGGAAGGGCCGCGGTCAGCCGCCCGCTGAGCGACGACGTCACCGAGCCCAACATCGGGACGTTGCTCCTCTTCCATTATCCCTCAATCTGGAATCACGTGCTGGGGGATCACGCCGTCAGCTTCCAGGTGCTGCCGATCGGCCCGATGCAGACCCAGGTCAGGACGAAATGGTTGGTCCACAAGGACGCGGTCGAAGGCAGGGACTATTCGGTCGACGAGCTCACGCATGTGTGGCTTGCCACCAACGATCAGGATCGCCGCGTGGTCGAAGAAAACCAGATCGGCATCCGCTCTCCGGCCTACGAGCCGGGTCCCTACTCGCCTGAGCAGGAAGGCGGGGTCATGCAATTCGTCGATTGGTACTGCCGGACGATGCAGCGGAATCTCGGCGGGGAGCGGGCGAGCTTGAGCCGCGTCGCCTGAGGCGGTCGGCGCCATCCCCACAGGCTCACTTCGTCGCAAGTCTCGCGTCGATCCGCTTCATCATATGAACCGCGGTCCCGCCGCGGAACGGCTCGGTCCGGTCGATCGCATACCCGAGCTTCGCATAGAGCCTGAGATTGGCGGCGAAGGCCGCGTTGGTCATGAGACGGATTTCGCCTGGCCCCGATTCGACGGCGCGCGTCTCGACGTGAGCAACCAGCATGCGCCCGTAGCCCCTGCCCTGCCGGTCCGGCGCGACCGCGAGATTCTCGATCCATAGATGATCGGGCTTGGCGATCGTCTCGACCAGCCCCACGAGCGCGCCGCCGACCGTCAGGAGATCGATCGCGTGCTCGCGCACGGCCTTCTCGTAGTCCGCCTGCATCGGCAGCGGCTCGCGGCCGATCAGTGCGACCCATTTGGCGTAGGCTGCGCGAGTGAGCTCGCGAATGCGCGCGGCGTCCTCAGGAGTTGCGGGTCGGATTTCGATCGGGGCGAGCGGCGGCTGGCATCGGCGTGACTATGCCAAGCCGGGCACAGGGCGCAACCGAACGGCCGCCGCCCATCGGATCGCGCGACGCCGCCGCGCGCCTGTGGTAGACTTGTCGCGCAAGTGACAGCGCGGTTCTGCCGCCGATTGAAGAGGAGTGTTCGAGTCATGGGATCGGCCGCCCGGGTCACTTCGGCAGCGGAGGGCTTGCCGCGCCGCCGGTTTACCGTCGCCGAGGTCGAGGCGATGGTCGCGGCCGGGGTGATGGAGGAGGACGAGCGGGTCGAACTGATCGGAGGGGAACTGGTTCCGATGTCGCCGAAGGGAAGACGCCACGAGACGGTCAAGATCGCGCTCGTCGACCGCTGGATTCGGGCTCGACCTGAGAGTTGCACTGTTGCACAGGAGACAACGTTCCGGCTTAGCGAGGATACCTATCTCGAGCCGGACGTTGTAATCTTTCCTCGCGCGACCGGCCTCGCTGGACCTCGTCGGCGCGAACGCGCTGCTCGTCGTCGAGATCGCCGACTCCTCGCTGCGCTACGACATCGGCCGCAAGGCGGCTCTCTACGCCAGCTTCGGCATTCGCGAACTCTGGGTCATCGACGCGGTCCGGCTGACGACGCGCGTCTTCCGCGAGCCCGCGGCGGACGGCTATCGCAACGCGCGCGACTTCGGTCCCGCCGACCGACTCGCGCCGCTGCTTGTGCCGGAGGCCTTCGTGCTGAGGCTCGACGAGCTGGAGCTAAGCTGAGGTGGAGGTTGGCTTTCCGCTTTTCACGCCTGTCGCCGAGGTCGAGGCGATGGTCGCGGCCGCCGTGATGGAGGAGGACAAGGGCGTCGAGCTGATCGGGGAACTGATTCCGATGTTGCGATGCCCCCGAAGGGAAATCACCATGGAGCTTTGAAGGCGGCGCTGCTGCCGAAACGGCATCGCGAGAGCCCGCTCGCCGTCAATCTTGTTCCGGCAGGGACGAGCATAGCTCTTGTTGCGGAGGAAAGAAGCCATGATCCTCTATGACGCGGTCGCGCTCGCGAGCGGGCCCACAGACCCCAATGGCGAGCCTTCCGCAATAGGCCTCGACAACCTCGGCGACGCGGTGGGCGGCATTGGCTTCGGTCCAGGCATGGTTTGGTTCGCAAACGGAGCGAGCCTCGCCCTCGACCCGCTGCCGAACGCCAAATCAAGCTATCTCTGGGCGATCAACGATTTCCGGGTCGCGGTCGGCGCGGCGAACAAAGACGGCCTCATTGAGCAATACGTCCCGATAATGGTCATGGCGTCGCCCAGCGGCGCGCAGGTGACCGACCTGACCGCGCTCGCGGGGAACGCCGTATGCACCGGGATCAACAACAACGGCCTGGTCTGCGGCTGGCGCGTCGACGGGACGAGCGTGAGCGGCTTCGTCATCGATCCCGGCGGCAACAAGGTCGTTGCGTCGATTCCGTTCCCTCCCGGCCAATCGTCGATGTTTCCGCAATCGATCAATGACACCGGCGATGTTGTCGTGGTTCCCGGCGAGTGGACCCCAGGGACACCGGGAGCGTACGTCTTTCGAAACTTCACGGATCTGATCGCCGTCTCGAACCTCGCGGCTCCTGTTCAAGGCGCTCAGCGAATGAACAAGTGGGGCCAGCTCCCCGGATTCGATGATGGGTCGAGCAAACCGGTTGTCTGGGATACGAACACGACCCCGCCAACGGCCGTATCCGTGCCATTGCCGCCCGGATTCGACCATGGCGTGACCGTTGCGATCAATGACAACGGAGCCATTGTCGGCTTCTGCTGGAAAGAGACAGAGCCGGAAACGCCAATCATCCGTTCATTCACGACCCGGCGATCGACACGACAACATCCGCCCTGCTCGACGATCTCATCAGCACCCCCGGATACGGACAGTTGTGGCCGGTCGCGATCAACAACCCCGGCCAGATCCTTTGCATTGGCCCGACTGTGTTGCTCACGCCGCGGCAGCACTTCCCGCAAATCGCCCAACTGTCCAGGATCGTCGCGACCATCCTCTTCGGCATCATTCAGGACGCCCCAGGCGACGAGGACGTTGGCGGTCGCGGAGTCCACGTGCCGCCGAACCAGCCGCCTGACGGCTGGCGGGCTATGTCTCCGGCGGTCCGGGACGCCCTCATCGGCTTGGCTGTTAACCAGATCGCCGGCCAGATTGGCGATGCTGCGGGCCGCGACGCCGTCGGCCGCGCTGCGCTCGAACTCACCCGCGCCTCGGTCGCAAGCCTGCAAGCGCCGCCGGCGGCGAGGGCCCGAGGGTTCGGCGGCGCGCGTCCGCCCGCCCCATGGAGCAGTTTCGTCGGCGCTCGACACAGCAGACCACGTGGGTCGCCTAAATAAGGCGCCATCGTTTTCGTCGGGTTGCCCGACGGCGGAGCGCGCCCGCTCCCGCGCGCCATGCCAGCAAGGGCGCTCGTGATCATGTCGCCGCCGCTCACGCCTGTTTCTTGAGCTTCACCACATTGTGCAGCGTTTTGTCGGCGCTTTCGAAAAAGCGCCTCACTCCGCGCGCGGCCTGACGAATCCGCTGCTCGTTCTCGACCAGCGCGAGGCGGACGAAATCGTCGCCGTGCTCGCCGAAGCCGATCCCCGGCGCAACCGCGACGTCAGCCTTCTCGATCAGCAGCTTCGAGAACTCCAGGCTGCCGAGATGGCGGAAGCGCTCCGGCACCGGCGTCCAGGCGAACATCGAGGCGCTCGGTTTCTCGATCGGCCAGCCGGCCGCGGCGAAGCTCTCGATCATCACGTCGCGGCGGCGCTTATAGATCGCCCGCATCTCGCGCACGCAATCGTCGGGGCCGTTGAGCGCCGCGGCGGCGGCGACCTGGATCGGGGTATAGGCGCCGTAGTCGAGATAGGACTTGACCCGCGCGAGCGCCGCCAGAAGCCGTTCGTTGCCGACCGCGAACCCGATCCGCCACCCGGCCATCGAATAGGTCTTCGACATCGAGGTGAACTCGACCGCGACCTCAAAGGCGCCGGGCGCCTGAAGGATCGACGGCGGCGGCGCATCGTCGAAAAAGACCTCGGCGTAAGCGATGTCGGAAAGCACGAAAATCTCGTGCTTCTTCGCGAACAGAACCAGATCCTTGTAGAAGTCGAGCGAGGCGACCATCGCCGTCGGGTTGGATGGATAGCAGACGACGACCGCGATCGGCTTCGGGATCGAATGCATGATCGCGCGCTCGACCGCAGTGAAGAACTCAGGACCGGGCTCCGCCGGCACTGAGCGGATAACGCCGCCCGCCATCAAGAAACCGAAGGCGTGGATCGGATAGGAAGGGTTCGGCGCCAGCACGACGTCGCCCGGCGCAGTGATCGCCTGGGCCATGTTGGCGAAGCCTTCCTTCGAGCCGAGCGTGGCGACGACCTGGGTCTCCGGATCGAGCTTGACCCCGAACCGGCGTGCATAATAGCCCGCCTGGGCGCGACGCAGGCCGGCGATGCCTTTCGAGGCCGAATAACGATCGGTGCGTGGCTTGCCGACCGTCTCGACGAGCTTGTCGAGCACATGCTTCGGCGCCGGCAGGTCAGGATTGCCCATGCCGAGATCAACGATGTCGGCGCCAGCGGCGCGGGCCTTGGCCTTGAGCGAGTTGACCTGCTCGAAGACATAAGGCGGCAGCCGCCGCACCCGGTGAAAGTCGCTCATTTCAGCAAATGGCCCCTGGATCGTTTCCCGCTGCGCCGACTCTAGCTCCGGTGTTGTGTTAACATCGGACCGCCACGCGCCGCAAACGGGATATTTGCTATTGCTGGGCGTTAGGGGCGTTCGTCTTCGGCTTTTTCTTCGCCGCTTCCTCTTCCGCCAGCGCCTTGGCGGCCGGCGGGTAGGCCTGGCGCAAGGCGTCATGCTTCTTCTGGAGCGCGTCGAGGTCGGTCTTCACGGCCTTGAGGTCGACTTCCTTCAATGCCGGGAGCGCCGGCTCCGGCGGCGGCTGGAAAACCGGAATGTAGTCGGGATCGCTGGCGGGCCGCGACTTGACGACGAAATCGGCCGGAGGCGCAATGTCGGTCGCGAAGCCCAGGAGCTTCGCCCCCTGCTTGAGGACGTTCTGGCCCTGTTGCAGGACGTTGGCCTGCTCCTGCGCTTTGCCCGCCTGAGCGGACGCGGCCAGCCCCACGAGCGCGATGAGGCCCGCCGAGGCCAATCGCCAGTATCGGTCGCGCCCGGTGCGAATCGTGCAAAACATTGTCGTTCCGAAAGTCTTGATGGCGTCGCCAACCCGTAGTGACCTATTATGACCAAAACGGGACCGGGCCTCACGCCCCGAAGACGACGGGAAACGCTTATCATGGCCAAGACCAGTCAGAGCAAGCGGGGGACGCCCGCGGGATCCAAGCCGCTGAGGGCCGCGCCGCCGAGTCCGCCTGCCTTCCGGGCGAAAGGGCGCCCGGAAGGCAGAGCGGCCCGCCCGGCGCCGCAAGCTGAGGCGCCCCCGGCAAAGGCGCCACGGCGACGGGCCAAGGCCGAGGCCGCCAGCGCCGCGCCCGAAGCGGCCGTCCCGCCCCGCGCTGCGAAAGACAAGGCGCGGGCGCCTGCTCCGCGGCGGGCCGAGCGGCGAAGTGAAAGAGAAATGCAAACCGCGCCAGCTCCGGCGGAGCCTCTCGCGTCCGCTCTCAGCGCGCCGGCCGCGCCTCCCGCCAGCGTCCCCGCCAAACCTTCAGGGGCAGACGCCCCGCCTCCGACACCCGACGTCGAGGCGCTCGCCCACAACATAGCCCAGGCGATCGAGCTGGGCGGCAAGGCGCTGGCCGCCTATCTGGCTCCAAGGCAGAGCGGCGAGATCAAAACCACGATCGCCGACGATATCGGCGAGATGGTGCGATCGATCGGCCGCGTCGCCGAATATTACATGGCCGAACCCCAGCGAGCGATGGCCGCGCAGGCGGCGTTGACGACCCAGTTCGTCGATCTCTGGGCGGCGACGCTGCAGCGGCTGCAGGGCGAGAAGGCCGAGCCCATCGCCCCGCCCGACGCCTCCGACAAGCGCTTCGCCGACGCGGCCTGGCGCGACAATCCGTATTTCGATTTCATCAAGCAGGCTTACGTCCTGACCACGCGCTGGGCGGACGATCTGGTTAGGCACGCGGACGAGCTCAAGCCGCACGATCGCGACAAGGCGCAATTCTACCTGCGCCAGGTCACCGCGGCGCTGTCGCCCTCGAACTTCGTCGCGACCAATCCGGAGCTCATGCGCACGACGCTCGCCGAAAGCGGCGAAAACCTCGTGCGGGGTCTTAAGATGCTGGCCGAGGACATCCAGGCCGGGCATGGGACCTTGCGCATCCGCCAGTCGGACGCGCGAGCGTTCAAGCTTGGCGTCAATCTCGCCGCGACACCCGGCAAGGTGATCTTCCGCAACGAACTGCTCGAACTCATCCAGTACGAGCCGACCACGGCCGAGGTCTACAAGCGCCCGCTCCTGATCGTGCCGCCGTGGATCAACAAGTTCTACATTCTCGACCTCAATCCCGAGAAGTCGTTCATCCGCTGGGCGACCGCGCAGGGCCTGACTGTCTTTGTCATATCCTGGGTCAATCCCGACGAGCGCCACGCCGCCAAGGATTTCGACAACTACATGCGCGAGGGCATCCTCACCGCGCTCGATTGCATCGAGAAGGCGACCGGCGAGCGCGACGTCGCGGCGATCGGCTATTGCGTCGGCGGAACCCTGCTTGCGGCGACGCTCGCCTATATGGCCTCGGTCGGCGACAAGCGGATCACGAGCGCGACATTCTTCGCCGCCCAGATCGACTTCACCGACCCCGGCGATCTCAAGGTGTTCGTCGACGCCGAGCAGCTCAAGCAGGTCGAGGAGCGGATGGCCGAGCAGGGCTATCTCGACGGCTCGCAGATGGCCAACGCCTTCAACATGCTGCGGCCGAACGACCTCATCTGGTCCTACTACGTCAACAATTATCTCAAGGGCAAAGAGCCGATGCCGTTCGACCTCCTGGTCTGGAACTCGGACTCGACCCGCATGCCCGCCGCCAACCACAAGTTCTACCTCCGCCACTGCTATCTGCAGAACGATCTCTCCAACGGGCGCATGGTGCTCGGCGGCAAGACGCTCGATCTCAAGACGGTGACGGTCCCGGTCTATGAGCTGGCGACGAAAGAGGACCACATCGCCCCTGCCCGCTCGGTGTTCACCGGGGCCAAATGCTTCGGCGGCCCGGTGCGTTACGTGATGGCGGGCTCCGGCCATATCGCCGGCGTGGTCAACCCGCCGGAGAAGCCAAAGTATCAATATTGGTCGGGCGGACCGCCCGAAGGCGATTTCGCGTCCTGGGTCGCCGCCGCAAAGGAGACGCCCGGCTCGTGGTGGCCCGACTGGATCGCCTGGCTCATCGCCCAGACGGCCGAGAAAGTGCCCGCCCGCAAGCCCGGCGAGCGGCAAGCTCAAAGCGATCGCCGACGCGCCGGGGGAGTATGTGCGGGTGAAGTCCTAGCGCAGCGCCGAGCGATCGGCCTGACCGCCGAAGGCTGCTGCTTTCGTCGAGCCTTTGCGCCAGCCAGTATGATCTGAACTTGCGGCTTTGTCTCTGACAGGAGGATATTCCATGCCTGCGACCGTTACTCTTGTCCGCCACGGCGAAACGGCGTGGAGCCTGACCGGGCAGCATACGGGTCTCACCGATATTCCGCTGACAGTGGAGGGCGAGCGCAAGGCGCGGGCCCTCCAGGACCGCTTCAAGCGCATCACGTTCGACAGAGTGTTCACGAGCCCGCTGCTACGCGCGCGTCGCACCTGCGAGCTGGCCGGTTTTGGCGACGCGGCAAACGTCGACCCGGACCTCGTTGAATGGAACTACGGCGACTACGAAGGGCGGACTTCGAAGGAGATCCTCGCCGCCCGCCCCGGCTGGCGCCTCTTTCGCGATGGGTGCCCGAACGGCGAACAGCCAGCCGACGTGGCCTTGCGCGCCGATCGCGTCATCGCCCGTCTTCGCGCGACGGACGACCGTGCGATCGTATTTTCAAGCGGCCATATCTTGAGAGTCCTCGCGGCGCGCTGGCTCGGACTTCCGCCTTCAGAGGGGCGCCTGTTCCTGCTCAGCACCGGGAGCGCGAGCATCCTCAGTTACGAGCATGACAAGAGCGAGCCCGCGATCGCGCTGTGGAACGAAGTCTAAACCTCGAGCAGGTGGAGTAGGCTCATCGCGACCGATCCGAACAGGTGTATAAGCCTCGCCAAGGAGCCGCCGGCCTCATGAACAAACCGTCCCGTATCGCCGAAACTCGCCGCCTCGACCTCTCCCAACGCCCCCGCCGTAACCGCAAAGCGGAGTGGGCTCGGCGGCTGGTTGCGGAACACGTCCTCACGACCGCCGACCTCATCTGGCCGCTCTTCCTGATCGACGGCGAGAAAAAGCGCGTTCCGGTCGGGGCGATGCCGGGCGTCGACCGGCTCAGCGTCGACGAGGCGGTCCGGGAAGCCGAGCGGGCGGTCGACCTCGACATCCCGGCGATCGCCTTCTTTCCGTACACCGAGCCCAGTCTCAAGGACGAGCGCGGCAGCGAAGCCTTCAACGAAAGCAACCTCGTTTGCCGGGCGTGCCGCGCCATCAAGCGCGAGTTCCCTGAGCTCGGCCTCGTCACCGACGTCGCCCTCGATCCTTACACCAGCCACGGCCATGATGGCCTCATCAGCGAGAGCGCGACGGGCGAGATCCGCATCCTTAACGACGAGACGGTCGAAGCGCTGGTCCGGCAGGCGCTCAACCAGGCGCGGGCCGGGGCCGACGTGATCGCGCCGTCCGACATGATGGACGGGCGGGTTGGCGCAATCCGCGCGGCCCTCGACGCCGAGGGCTTCCTCGACGTGCAGATCATGGCCTATGCGGCCAAATACGCTTCAGCCTTCTATGGCCCGTTCCGTGACGCGCTCGGCTCGAAGGGCGCGCTTAAAGGCGACAAGCGCACCTATCAGATGGACCCGGCGAACAGCGACGAGGCGTTGCGCGAGGTCGAACTCGATCTCGACGAAGGCGCCGACATGGTGATGGTCAAGCCGGGCATGCCCTATCTCGACGTCATCCGCCGGGTGAAGGACGAATTCGGTGCGCCGACCTTCGCCTATCAGGTGAGCGGCGAATATTCGATGATCATGGCGGCGGCGAACAACGGTTGGATCGACGGCGACAAGGCGATGATGGAGAGCCTCGTCGCTTTCAAGCGCGCGGGCGCGGACGGGGTGCTGACATATTTCGCGGCGCGCGCCGCGGAGAGGCTACGACACAAGTGAGGGCGGCCGGACGGGTACAAAGGCATGGTGTAGTCAGATCGCAATTGCACGGCTCTTCACGGAGGAATATTCTAGGGTAACCGTCCTTGGTACAGCGCTCAATAAGCTGAATTTTCACGGGGAGGGAGGCGCGTCGTGGAACAAACCAACATTCCGTTCGTCGCAGTCATCGGCGGTTTCAGAGGTCTCGACGCTACGGAGGCCGCCGCTGCCAAGGATGTGGGAAAGCAACTCGGGGCCGAACTCGCCAAGTTAAATTTTGGACTGGTCGTGTACTTTTCTGACGACGCGTCTCTTGAGCCACACGTGGTGACCGGGTACGCCGGAGCGCTGAAGCAGGACAGGCCGGGCGCAATCCGCGTTCGTTATGCGGAATCACAAAAGGGCAAAGTCGCTTTCGCTGAGCAACAGCAACCCCAATTCCAAAAACTTTTCACACCTCGACTTTTCCCCAGTCAGGATTGGGAGGCGCCGTTTTATCGGTCGCTCGCGGAAGAAGATGGCGTCGATGCAGTGCTTCTCGTTGCGGGCGGAGCGTCAACTCTCAATGCCGGACAAATTGCAATCGGGCGCCGCTTGCCAGTGCTTGCCGTCGACAAATTCGGAGGCTCGGCTGCCAAGATCTGGAGTAGTCTCGCCCAGGCCTCGACTGGCGATGATTATCCCGCTTGGGAAAACGCCTCGCCCTCGGACCTTGTCAGGCAGCTGAAGAAGAAATGCGACGCCGAGGTCACGCGTCGCCAGGAGGCCCGCCGACTCCAGCAGATTTATGATTTTCTAGGCTCTCAACGGCGTCAGACCCGCTTCGCCGTCGGGGCGTTTTTTGCGCTTCTCGTCGCTTTGATTCTTGCGATGCTCTACACGCTGTCTTCCGCTTATCCTTTGATTTTTTTCCTCGGCCTCGTCGCCGCAGGCGCGACGGGCGCGCTCGCGGGCACGGTCCTTTGGGGGCCCGGCGCAAACGACGCGTGGGCGTCGCTTCTACTGGGCGGCGTTGCAGGGTTGGTGGTCGGACTTACCTACGTTCTCCCGCAGCTGGTCGGCGCGCCGGATATGCTGACTCCGACGGAGGGCAAAGGCGCCCTCGTTGCGCACGTTCAATTCATATCGGCAATCCTTGTCGCGATAACGGCCGGCGTCGGCTTCGACACAGTTTTCAGCCGTTTGCGCGAACGGGCAAGGGAGCTGCCGATCGACCCGGCGCAGGCTGGATCGACGGCGACAAGGCGATGATGGAGAGCGTCATCGCCTTCAAGCGGGCCAACACCGACTGGGTTATCACCTACTTCGCCACAAGCCCGCGAGAAGCTCAAGAGGTGAGGGTCGCCCTGTCGGTGAAGGTCCGTCGGTCCGGCCTGTTGCATTTCGTATGACTGAGAACCGCCGCCAGTGAATGCTGCGAACGCTGTCCAAAGCTAGCTAGACTGTCCGAAAGGCGACAAACGCACTTACCGGATGGACGCGGCGAACAGCGGTTGGATCGACGGCGACAAGACGATGATGGAAGCCTCATCGGCTTCAAGCGCGCCGGCGCTAACGGAGTCCTGACCTACGCCTCAAGGCTTAAGCAGCACCTTGCCGATGTTCTTGCGATCCTGGATGAAATGATGGGCCGCGGCGGCTTCGTCAAACCTGAAGACCCGAGCGATCTTCGGCTTGATGGCCCCGCTTTCCCATAGACCCATCAGCTGATCCATCCACGGCCGCACGCGGTCGAAATCCGTCCACATGTGAGCCAGATTGACGCCGAACACCCCCTTGTTGGCGTTCATCAGCGAGAGCGGATTGAACTGGACCCACGGCGTGTTGGCCAGCATCGACGCCATGCCCAGGTATCCGCCCTTGCTGGCAGTGGCCGACGAGGCGCCGAACGCTCCCAGGCGACCGGTCGGCGCGAGGAGGCGATAACCCTTCTTGAGCGAGTCTCCGCCGACCGCATCGAGGATCAGTTCGACGCCTCGCCCGCCAGTGATCTGACGCGCTCGCTCCTCGAAGTCCTCGGTCCGATAGTCGATCAGGTGATCGACGCCGAGCGCGCGCAGCTCCTCATGCTTGGCGGCAGACGCGGTTCCGATGACCTTCGTTCCGATGTGCTTGGCGATCTGGGTCGCGGCGATGCCGACGCCGCCGCCCGCCGAATGAATGAGCACCGTCTCGTTCGCCTTCAATCCGCCCATCACGACGATCAACTGCCAGGCGGTGAGATAGTTGATCGGGATCGACGCGCCCTGCTCGGCGGACATGTTTGGCGGTCGCGGGAAGACTTGGGCCTCCGGCGCGCAGACCACGTCCGCGTAGCCGCCGAAGTGGGTCGCGGCAAAAACATCGCGCCCAATCCAGCCGGCGTCGACTCCGGCGCCGGCTGCGTCAACGCGCCCAGCCACTTCATAACCCGGCACGACAGGGATGCGCGGCAGGTCCGGATACAAGCCGAGGCGGCCCATGATGTCGGCGAAGTTGACGCCGGCCGCCTCCACCCGAATGCGCACTTCGCCAGCGGCCGGATGAGGATCAGGCGCCTCCTTGATTTGAAGGACTTCGGGTGCGCCGGCTTTCGAAATCCAGATTTGCCGCATGGCTTCAGTCATCCCCGGCAAATAGACGGACGGTCGTGAAAGGGCCCGCTGCGGACAAGCTTAGCCCCCGACAGCGAGCGCGTCACGGGGGAGAGGTGAGAAAGGGGTGACGCCGCCCCTCGCGCTCAGAGTTGCAGAAACGCGGCATTCAGATTTACCATTCACAATCAGGGAGGCGGCGAGGTCGCGCGGGGATGCGGGACCGAACTGGAGGTGGCCATGCCGACGGTCTTTGTGCGCCGCGGCGGTTTCACGTTTTGCTGTCTCCTCGTGGGACTGCGGTTTTTGACCGGCCCGACTGCGCCCTCGGCCTTTGGCGCCGAGTACGGGGCGTGCAAGTTCTTCAGCCAGCTGCCAGACGACTGCGCCGGCGCGGAGCTCAGGAAATTCGATAGTCTGCGCAACTACCGCTACGAGGAAATCGATCTTTTCGCCAAGGACCCGCTGAAGGGAATTCTGTACGTCAGCGTTTACAATACGACCGGCCAGAACGCCGGCGAGGATACCCGGAACTCGGCGCCAAAGGCGATCGCGCAAAGCGTGGACCCGAAGCGGATCGCCAAGCAATACCAGGCCCTTGCAGTGGTGATCAGTCCGCCCCGCTATTGGACGCTTGATTGGCTCTCGGACAGGGTCGGCGAGGTGAGGAATTTCGGCGGTCTCGACGCGGCGTGGATGGGAAACAGCCTCGCGCCCAGGGCCGCCGCCTCCGGTAAACCCGGCTCCACGAGCTATCATACCGCGCTGGTGGCGCGAACGGCGGTCGAGGGCTTCAAGAAAGGATCGCAGGTCTATCTGCTCGACGATCCCAAGGCCAGAACCTGGATCATGGTCGCCTATACCGACAAGGACAGCCCGGGCCTCACGATCGACAAGCTCGAACTCTCTGGGCGACGTCCTGAAACTGCCCCAGGGCTGGAAATTTCGGACCGAGAAGCTCGACAAGGATTTGATCCTGGAGCCGAAAGCCGGGTTCACTCCTGTGACGCAAGACGACTTGGGGAACATCTACCATCTGACTGGCCCGAGGCAGAGCAATTTCGTGCCGTGATCTCGGGCTCCCGAAGCCGAGGCGCGCTTCCCGCGTCGTACCCAAGATGGAGGCCTGATGACGGCTTTCCGCCACACCGAGGGGAGCGCCGGAGCGCGGCGATGACCGCGAGCGCGAGGGCGTGGCTTTGGCTCATCGCGGTTGCGGTGGTCATGAGCGCGCTCATTTTCGCAGCGGCGGGCGATTTCCGGTTTTGGCAGGCATGGGTGTTTCTCGCCGTGTTCTTCGGCGCGTCAGCGCTGGTGACGCAATACCTGATCCTCAACGACCTCGCCTTGCTCGAGCGCCGCATCAGGGGCGGGCCAACCGAGGAGACGGAGCCGACACAAAGGCTGATCATGGTCTTCATGTCGATCGGCTTCGTTGCGCTTATTGTTGTCCCGGCCCTCGATCATCGATTCGGCTGGTCGCAGGCGCCTGCAATTGTCGCGCTCGCGGGCGACGCGTTGATCGCTGTCGGCTTCTTCGTCGTCTTCCTCGTCTTCAGACAGAACTCGTTCGCTTCGTCGACGATCCGAGTCGCAGAGGGCCAGACCCTGGTGTCGACTGGGCCCTACGCCATCGTCCGTCATCCGATGTACGCGGGCGCGCTCATCTATCTGGTCGGGACGCCGCTCGCGCTCGGCTCGTATTGGGGGCTCGCGGTGCTGGCGCTGATGGTTCCGATCCTGGTCTGGCGGCTCGTGGACGAGGAACGCATCCTCGAGCAGCGCCTGCCCGGCTATTCCCAGTACAAGCGGGCGGTCCGTTACCGGCTGCTGCCCGGCGTTTTCTGACGGCCGGCGCATCCGGGCAATCAATTCTCCGAGATTTCGGCGCCCCGACACAATCGCGGCGTGCGGCCGCCCCATTATGGGCGCGAGCCGAGGCGGCGGGGGCTGCCCTAGCTTGGCGATGGTCAGGAGGCTTTCCATGGAACGAAGAAAGGCGTCGGATTTCCCTCAGGAGCTCCTGAACCTGTTTGACCTCTACGTCCACGGCGGGATGAGCCGCCGCGCATTCCTGGACCGCGCCCAGAAGTTTGCCGCCCTCGGCGTCAGCGCCGCGGGGCTGTTCGAGATGCTGAGGCCAAATTACGCGTGGGCGATCCAGGTCAAGCCCGACGACAGCCGGATCGCCGCCAAATTCGTGACCATCCCCTCCCCCGACGGCAATGGCAGCATCAAGGGCTATCTGGTCCGGCCCGCCAATTCAGACAAATTGCCGGCGGTGCTGGTTGTGCACGAAAATCGAGGGCTGAACCCGTACATCGAGGATGTGGCCCGGCGTCTGGCGCTCGCCAATTTCATCGCCTTCGCCCCCGACGGGCTGACCTCGGTCGGCGGCTATCCCGGCGACGACGAGAAGGGCGCCGAGCTCTTCCGCCGGGTCGATCCGGTCAAGATGCAGGAGGATTTCGCCGCCGCCGCGCGATGGCTGAAGTCGCTACCCGATTCGACCGGCAAGCTCGGCGCGGTCGGCTTCTGCTTTGGCGGCGGCGTGGTCAACCAGCTCGCCGTGCGCATGGGCTCCAGCCTCGAGGCCGCCGCGCCGTTCTATGGCATGCAGCCGGACGCCGCCGACGCGAAAAAGATCAAGGCGCCGATCCTCGCCCAATATGGCGAACTCGATCAGCGCATCACCAGCGGCTGGCCGGCCTTCGACGCCGCCCTCACCCAGGCGGGCGTTCCACACGAGGGCCATGTCTACAAGGGCGCCAATCACGGCTTCCACAACGACACGACGCCGCGCTACGATCAGGCGGCGGCCGAGCAGGCCTGGAAGCGGACGATCGATTGGCTCGACAAATATCTGCGCGCCTGAAGGCTGGCCGAGCTGGCGCTGACGAAGTCCACTGGGTCGCCGGCGCCGCCGGCGCATCGGAGGCGGCTCTTGCCGCTTTGCGATTGCGGCGAAATCTGGAGACCATGCGCGCTCTGCATGGCTTATGAGGCGTCCCGCCCGCCACAATTCCGGAGCGCGGAACAGGGACATTTTCGCGCTCGAACAGGGAGAACGCATGGCTTCATTTCGACGCCGCCCCCCCGCGCCCACGCGATACCCCTTCGCAATGACGAAGCTAGTTGGTCAAATCTGACGCTTAAGTCCCGGCCCCCACAACGGAGGTGCAGCATGGAGATGGCTTATCGAGAGCGGTGGCAGGCTGAGATCGTCGAACTGCAAAGGATTTTGTCCGGGTTTGACCTAAGAGAGGAGTGCAAGTGGGGAAAGCCCTGCTACACAATGGACGGAAGAAACGTCGTCATCATTCAGGGCTTCAAAGAATATTGCGCGTTGGGCTTCTTTCAGGGTGCGCTGCTGAAGGACTCGAAGAAGCTGCTGGTGCGGCTCGGGCGGGTTCAGGCAGCGCGGGTGATGAAATTCACCAGCGCCAAGGAGATTGCGACGAAGGCGACCACGATCAAGGCCTACGTGCGCGAGGCCGTCACGGCCGAGAAGGCCGGAATGAAGGTCGAGACGAGCCCCCCAGAGCTTCCCGTGCCCGAGGAGTTGAAGGAGAAGTTCCGCAAAGATCCGCGGTTCAAGCGCGCGTTCGAGGCGCTGACGCCGGGTCGACAAAGAGGATACCTGTTTCACTTCGCCGGCGCGAAGCAGTCTGGGACGCGGACCGCGCGGATCGAGAAGGCGATGCCTGCGATCTTCGAAGGACGAGGGTTCCTGGAGCGGCGATAGATCGTGAAACTGTTATGCGTACCGAGGAATATTCGCCGCGCTGACTTGGCAATTCACCGGGGATGGAAGTTTGCTCGCTACCCTCCCGATTGCCCTTGATCCAGGGTCGCAATGACGAACCCAGCGGCCAAAATCAAACGCTTGACACCCGACCACACGGCGGGAGTGCGCATAGCAAACATTCGCCGACATAGTTTGACGCCGCAGGGAAGCCGACGATCGCCGCCGGCAGTATCAGGCCCAGTGCATTGACGTGCACGCGGAAGGTGGTCGCGAAGCCGTTGGCTAACTCTCCTGGCGGACAGATCGATCGACGGGGGCTCCTTGGCCGATGTGACCCAACCTGCCGACGCCGGCCCACCATTGAACCAGAAATTGCCGTGCAGCCGGTTTTCCTTCAGGTGCCAGCACCGGACTTCGACGAACTTCACCTGTCGGTTGCCGGGCGTCATGGTCGGCGTCACCATGTAGGCTGCGGCGCTAACCGGGCAGCGATATTCCTGGGGTGCGCCGCCATTCCCGCCGCGCGCCGGGCCATACCAGAGCGCCCCCTGCGCCGTCATGCCGTCTGCGCTGAGCCGCGAACAGGCGATCTGGACCTGGTCGATCCATAAGCCGCCCCGTCCCTTCAGCCCGACCAGCCACATCCCCGCAGGGCACCGGTCGGCGACCTGCGAGTCTCCCGAGCCACCGATCGCCGGGAAGATGGTATTTGCGGACAGCTTCGCCGGCGCGACAACCAACGCAGCCAATACGGCCAGTAGAGGAAGAACGCGCTTCATCAATCGCTGCCTTTCCCGTTGTCCCCGGGCATTATAGCCGCCGACACGCCAGACCCATTGCGTTAACATGCACGCCGAAGTTGATGGCGAACCCGCTCGCCTCCTCACCCTCAGCGCAATTCTGCACGCCCTGGCCCTTCGGGCTGGTATTGCCGCCCATGCCCGCCGGCCCGGCGTTGAAGTGGAACTCGCCATTCCAGCCGCCCCCCTTCAGCGACCGGCAATAAGCGTGCAAGACCTTCACCTGGCGGTTGTTGGGCGTCATGGTCATCCAAACACTGTCAACCACGGCGTTCGCCGGACACATATATTGTTGTGGCGCACCGCCGTTGGCTCCGCGGGCCGGTCCGTGCCAGCGCGGTCCTACCGCCGCGCTCCGATCGGCCGACAGCCGCTGGCATATGAGGCCGATCTGGTCGATCCACAGCCCCCCACGGCCCTTCAGCCCGATTACCCACATACCGGCCGGGCACCGATCGACAACCTGCGAGTCACCCGGACCGCCCACAGCCGGAAAGGTTGTGTCCGCCAGCAGGCTAGCCGGCGCCAGCGCCGCGGCCATCAGCGCTCCCATCATCAGCAGTCTCGTGCGCATCCCGCCCTCCTTCTCTACCGGCGCCGGCAAAACAGCCCGATCGCATTCACGTCTTTGCCGAAGTTGACATGGTAGCCCGCCCCGATCTCGCCCGACGGACAGATCTGCCACCATTTGTCTTCCGTGGCGGTGGTGATAGTCGAGGTCGGCGCGTTGGGGTTGAAACGAATAACCGTCTGGTGATTGGCGCTCATCGAGCCGCATCTCACGTCGATCATTTTGACCTGCCGCCCATAGGCGGTGTTGAACGTATGGATGGCGGCGACGGCGGAGTCATTCGGGCACAGCAGGTCTTGTGGGCCGCCGCCCATACCGCCGCGCTCCGGCCCGTTCTTGGGCCGGTTCTGGACGCCCTGCGCGTTGAAAGAGGCGCAGACGATCCGAATCTGATCGACCCAATAGCCGGACCGTCCCCTGAAGCCGACGAGCCACTCGCCCCGCGGGCAATGATCGTCGGCGGACGTGTAGCCCGACCCGCCCACCGCCGGAAAGCTGGTGTCGGCATGAAGCGGGACCGATATCGCCATGGCTGCCAGCGCCACGCCACCCGCCATCGCCTGCCCAATCTTCAACATCGTCTGCATAGTATCCAACTCCCTTTCACGCGTGTTTCCTCCGTCTGTCGCCGCAGTCCGCGTGTTCAAAATCCAACGCTTGGCGCCCTAGCCGGGTCGTCCTAAAAGGGCGGTGAAGCCTGTTTCGCGCCCGACATTGAATGACGGCTTTCGCCTGGACGCCGGTCCTTCCAGAGGCAACTCCTGTTGGCGCACTATCCGCCCAACTACGACGTTCCAGCCCGTCATCCGCAACATCCGCTTCACGTCGACTCCGGTCCGTCGACGTGGGAGCCACGCGTCAGATCTTGACCACTAGGACCAGAATTGAGCCTCTGCGGGCTGGTCATACCGGAATTCCGCCACCTCGGTCACAACCCCCTTGTCGAGCTTGAAAAGCAGCACCGACTTTGTGTCCGTCGTCTTTCCGCTCCGCTTGCCCGTGTTCCTGTGAAGAGCAAACACCTGATCGCCGGATGCGGCGATGGTCTGCAGCTCGGCGCGCACGGTGCCGTTGGTCTCGTGAGCGAGGCGGCCAAAAAACTCCAGGATCGCCTGGGCGCCTCGATAGTTTCCCGGCAATATCCCGGTCGGGACCGAATGCCAGACCGCATTCGGCGCAAAGAGCGTCTTCAGCGTCGCGAGATCGCCTTTTGCGAAGGCTTCGTAGCCGCGCCGAATAGCGGCGATGTTTTGGGTTTCGCTGGCGTCCGTCATGTCGGTTCCCTCCCCGAGTGCCTTGAATCAGGATTGTCTCAATGGTTCTCGGCTGGACCGAGGCCAGCCGAGAACTCACAATATCACAATCTCATTGAGGAATGAGCAGGGCGCTCTAAGACTTTCGTGAGGGTGCAACCATGGCCTAACTCCCCAAGACTTCTGCGTGAGCGATCGAAGTTTGGATGGACCAGAATTTTCCGCCGGCCTGTCGAAAGACCGGATCTTCAATCGTCTTTGCATTGAGCGCGGCAAACGAGCCGCGCGGCTTCAAGGAGCGAACAAATGGAATATCTGCTGATGATTCATAGCGACGAGAAAGCGATCCTTGGCGCGACGCCGGACCAGAACGGCGCGCGACTCGCGGCCTATGGCGCCTACATGAAAGCGATGGCCGACGCTGGCGTGATCAAGGGCGGCCAGCGCCTCCATCCGGCTTCGACCGCGACCACTGTTCGGGTCAAGAACGGCAAAACCCAGGTGCTCAACGGCCCCTATGCCGAGGTGAAGGAGCAGCTCGGCGGCTATTTCCTTATCGACGCGCCCGATCTCGACGCCGCGATTTCCTGGGCGGCGCGCTGCCCCGGCGCCGAGGACGGAGCGATCGAAGTCAGGCCGATCTGGCAGATGTAGGGCGGCGGCGGCAGGTCGCGACCGGGCCAGACTGCGATGAACGGGATCGAGAAACAGGCCGCGTTTTACCGCGGATATTTGATCGACGATCGCAGTCTGGCCCCGCTGACGACCGCGTTGGCGGCGATTGCCGGCCTCTCGCTTCTCGTATACGCGGTCAGCGCCATCGGCGGCCCCGAGGCAAACCAGCAGATGATCCAGGTCGCGACCCACGCGCGACCAAGTCGTTGAGGAGACGAACACGGCCGTCCAGCTCAAGAACAGGCCGTCGGCGGGCGCGGCGATTGCCGGCGAAGCCGACGCGCGCGCCACCGCGGCGCGGGTCGCCCGGGAAAGCTACGGCAAGCTCGTGGCCTATCTCGCAGCCGCCTCTCGCGATGTGCCGGGCGCCGAGGATGCGCTCGCCGACGCCTTCGCCGCCGCGCTCGCCGTCTGGCCGGCGCAGGGCGTGCCTTCGAACCCGGAAGGCTGGCTGGCGACGGCAGCCCGGCGCCGGCTGATCGACGCCTCGCGTCGGCGCCGCAGCGCGGAGGCGGCTTCGGACACGCTGACGCTGATCGACGCCGACCTCAAGGAGGCTGCGGAGGCGATGGCCTCAATCCCGGACCGCCGTCTCGCTCTGATGTTCGCCTGCGCTCATCCGGCGATTGAGGAATCAATCCGTGCGCCATTGATGTTGCAAACCATTCTCGGCCTCGACGCGGCGGCGATCGCGTCGGCCTTCCTGGTCTCGCCGGCGGCGATGAGCCAGCGTTTGACCCGCGCCAAGGCGAAAATCCGCCTTGCCGGCGTGCCGTTCAAGATCCCCGAGCGCGAGGACCTGCCGGAGCGGCTCGGGTTCGCGCTCGAGGCGATTTACGCTGCGTTTTCGCACGGTTGGGCGGAAGCGTTTTCCGACGACCCGCGCGGGCGCAACCTCGCCGAGGAAGCGGTCTGGCTTGGCCGCGTTGTCGTCACTCTCGCCCCCGACGAGCCCGAGGCGATGGGCCTGATGGCGCTGATGCTCTACGCCCATGCCCGGCGCGAGGCGCGCCGCGACGCGAGGGCGCGCTACGTGCCGCTGAGCGAGCAGGACACAAGCCTGTGGGACGAGGGGGCGATCGCGGAGGCGGAGGGGCTGCTGCGGTCCGCGGGCGCGCTCGGCGCTCCAGGTCGCTTCCAGCTCGAAGCAGCGGTCCAATCGGTCCACGCCGCCCGCCGGCTGACACGAAAGACCGACTGGGACGCAATCGCCGTGCTCTACGACGCGCTCTTCCTCCTGACCGGCTCCCCGGTCGTCGGCGTCAATCGCGCGGCGGCGGTCGCTCATGCGCGCGGGGCGGCGGCGGGGCTCGAATTGCTCGACGAAGTGGGGGCTCAAGGCGGGCTCGATGGATTTGAGCCCTACTGGGTCGCCCGCGCCGACCTTTGCGCCAGAATGGGCGACGCGGACGAAGCGCGCCGCGCCTATGCCAAAGCGATCGGCCTGCAGACCGACCCGGCCGCGCGCGCCTTTCTCATCGAACGGCTCGCCGCGCTGGCGTAATTCGCTCAGGCGACCAGGCGCCAGAGACCCGGGTACGAACGCACAAACCCGTTCGGCGCGATTTCCAGGAGAGCCTGATACGAAACCGTCGGCGCTTCGTACCAGTAGGACGCGTCTCCGCGCCGTTCGTAGGTTTGCGGCAACTCGATGAGCGAAACGCTGTCGAGATCGAACCACGCCGCTGGGACTTCGGCCTTCTGACCGGGAGACAATCGCATGCGCCTGAGTTGCAGCGCGTTGGTCGCCGGGGTGAATCCGTAGTCGAGGTCGACCAGATCCTTCAGGCTCTCGACAGCCACGCCGTCGAGGCGCCAGCCGAGATCGTCACGCAGAATCTCATGCCGAACCGCCTGGTCGCCCACATGCCCGCTTACCGTTCCGCGCTTGGCCTCCCATCGGGCGTCGACCTCCACCTGATAGGCGACCGTGGCCGGGCCACGGTCGTGGTCGAATGCGGCCGCGCCCTGAAGCAGCCAGCCGCCGGCGCGCGGCCGCAACAGCGCGGCGTCGCGGCCTGGCCGATCGAGACGCCTCCACACCGCGAATTCGTTCACTCCCGTCTTCCCGCCGCCGGATATGGCGTCCCCTCGAACCTCTCGGCATGATAGCCTTTCGCGCCAACCTGCCTGGCGAGGGGTCCGCGGATGTCGCCGGTTTCGCGCAAGCGCCCGACAATGGCGGCGAAATCCCACTTCGGCCGCCAGCCGAGATCGCGTCGGGCAAGACCATTGTCGTAGACGCGGTCGATGCTCGGGAACATGCGCCAGCCGCGGCGCGCATATTCGTCCTCCCACCGCGGCGCGCGCAAGCTGACGACGGCCGGCGCGTCGGCCCTGAGGCGGGGGCAATCCTCGGGCAGGAACGGCGTCGTCGCGCTGATGACGTACTTGCCGAATCCGAGCGCGGGCGCGCGTTCCGCCGCGGCGAGATGCGCGTCGACGACATCCTCGATCGCGACCCGGCGAAACAGATATTCGTTCGCCTTGGAATTGTCGTCGGCATAAGCGGCGCGCGCCTCCGGGTCGTCATCCTCCTCGGGAAAGAAGCGCGAGGTCCTCAGCACGATCGTCGCGAGCCGCTCGTTGCGATGAAACAATTGGCAGAGATCCTCGGCCGCCGTCTTGGTGACGCCGTAGATGTTCTTGGGCGCGGGCGCGACCCGCTCGTCAATCCAGGCCGCGGGGGCGCCCGGCGGCGGCTTCAGCGCATCGCCGAAGGCGCTGGTGGTGCTGGTCATGACGAAAGCCCGGACGCGAGCACGCGCCGCCGCCTCGAGCAGGACCAGCGTCCCCATGACGTTCGTCTCGACGAACGCCGAGCGCGAATGGGTTCCGACATGCGGCTTGTGCAGCGTCGCCGAATGGAAGACCGTGTCGGCGCCGTCGATGCAGCGCGCGACGCAGGCGCGGTCGGAGACCGAGCCAACCTCGTCGGTGAACGGCCCCGGCAGGACATCGAGGCCAATCGCCGCGCGGCCCGAGGCGCGCAGCGTGCGCATGAGCGCTTCGCCCAGGTGGCCTGAACTGCCGGTGACGAGCACGGTCATTCTTGCGCCGATCGGTCAAAATTCCGTCTGCCTTTTAGGTCGGAGAGTTCGGCGCATCAACGCGATCGGCATATGGAGGGGTAGAAGGCCGGGCGCTACCCCGGCCTCTGCAGCGCTACTTCTGCGATGAGCTTTTCGCGTGAGCCGCATCGGTGGCTCCGCTGGCGACCTTGGAGTGCTTCTGAGCCTCCGCCGCGTGCTCGCTACCCTTCAAGTGATCGTTCTTGCCGTGAAACTCCGCGGCGGCGCGATGTGACTTGGCTGCGCTCTCGTGATGTTCGGCCGCTTTTGTGTGGGCTTGACTGGGCATGTGGGTCTCCCGTTGTCCGGGGAATTTCCCGGTTCAGCACCAGCGGCCCCAATAGTGTTCACAGGAAGTGCATTTGTTGTTTTTAATGAGTGGAATTGACTAGTGAGCCAGTTTTCTGGGCGCAAGGGAAATTTCTCTGGCAAAGCAGCCAGAATTGGTGCATAATAGAACAATGATGGACAGCGCCATATTTACCACCGACGTCGTAAAAGATGTTGGGAATCCCAATCGCTTCCGCTGGAATATTTACGACAAAGAGAAGGTTCGAGACAAATCCTTCTACTCCTTCGCGACAAAGCGCGAAGCCCAGGCCGATGCGGATAAGTTCGTCGAAAAACTCAACGCAATTTGGCCAGCCTCAAGAGAATAAAACCCAGCGAGTTCATCGTGCCGCCCGCATTTATCTGAAACCACCTCGACGAATCGGCAAAGCGAGCGTAAGGGTGCGCGCGGCAAGTTCGTTGCCCAGGGAATCCTAAAACATGGGCACATCAAGTGCGATCGAAATGGCGGCAGAAATCATCGCCGCCTTCGTTGCGAATAACCCTCTGCCAAAAACCGAGCTCCCCGCCCTGATTCACGCGATCCACATGACCGTAGCAAGGCTCGAAAACGAGCCTAAGAGCGCGCCGGCCCCCGTCGAACCGAAAGCGCCGGCGGTGCCAATTCGACGATCGATCACGCCGGAATTCTTGATCTGCCTCGAGGACGGCAAACGATTCAAGTCGATGCGGCGTCACTTGGCCGGGCTCGGCCTGACGCCGGATCAATATCGCGAGAAATGGAACCTTCCGGCTGACTATCCGATGGTCGCGCCCAACTACGCGGCGCAGAGGTCGGCGATGGCGAAAAAGATCGGACTCGGCCGGAGGCATCCGGCGCGCGCAGTCAGGTCATAGGCATCCAGCATTCTCTCTGGCGCACGCAGCGCGCTCGCGATCGAACCGCGGCGCGCGGCGGTCGCATCTTCAGAGCTGCTCGAAGCCGATCTTGCCGTCGGCGCCTTTTTTCCAGACATACCAGACGTAATCGACGGTCGTGCGGTCGCCCTTCTTGTCATAGGCGATCGGGCCGATCACGGTGTTGAAGGTCATGCCCGAATGCATCGCTTCGGCGACCTTCTTCGGATCGAGCGACTTCGCCTTTTCCGCCGCCTGCTTCATGATCTGGACCGCGGCGTAGGAGTAGAGCGTGTAGCCCTGCGGGTCGAAGCCCTTGGCCTTGAACGCATCGACCGCGTCCTTGGCGTTCGGGTTCTTGCGCGGCTCGGGGCCGAAGGTCATGAGGGTTCCCTCGACGCCAGGCCCGCCGATCGCCGCGAACTCCAAGTCGGTAATCCCGTCACCGGAGATCATGACCGTGCTCATGCCCTGATCGCGCATCTGGCGGACGATAAGGCCGCCTTCGGTGTGCAGACCGCCCCACATCAGGTACTCGGCGCCGGACTCCTTGATCTTGGAGACGATCGCCGAATAGTCCTTTTCGCCGGTGTTCACCCCTTCGTAGAGCACTTCCTTGACGCCCATCTTGTGCATGTTGTCGAGAGCGGCGTCGGCAAGACCCTTGCCATAGGTCGTCTTGTCGTGGACGACGGCGATCTTCTTGCCCTTGAGCTTGTCACGAGCGAGCGCGGCCCAGACCATGCCCTGCTGATCGTCGCGGCCGCAGGTTCGAAATGCGTCCCACAGCATCCGGTCGGTGACTTTGGGGTTTGTCGCCGAGGGCGTGATAAACAGGATGCCGTTCTCGGAATAGACGTCGGAAGCGGGAATGGTTACGCCGGAATTGAAATGGCCGACGACGAACTTGACCCCATCGCCAACGAACTTGTTGGCGACCGACACGCCCTGCTTCGGGTCGGAGACGTCGTCGCCCGGCTCGACTTCGATCTTTTGCCCGAGAATGCCCCCAGCCTTGTTGATGTCCTCGGCGGCCTGCTCGACGCCCTGGGTGAGTTGCGCGCCGAACGCCGCGTTGGCGCCGGTGATCGGCCCCGCTACGCCGATTTTGATTTGCGCTTGCGCCCCGGTTGCGAGCCAGAGCGACAATGCGACCGGAATGGCTTTCAGAACGAGGGTCCGCATCATAACCTCCATTACGAGATTGAGGGGTTAGCTTGCGCAGACTAGCCATGATGGATTAACCTGTAAAGATCATAATGACGGTTAGTGCGTCCGCTCCTCCTCCCTCCCGCGCCGGTTCGCTGCCGCTGATCGCCGACGACCTCGCGCTCGATTTCGCCAACACCGAATCCGGTCGCGGCTTCCCCTCGCACGAGAACCATCTCCGCGCGGCTGAACACGTCGCCCAATGGCTCAAGCACGCCAAGGCGCTGCCGCCTGAAGACGCCGACTGGCTCGCGGATCAGGTCTCCGCGCGGCCCGATCTGGCCGCCGACCTCATGACCAAGGCTCTCGCCCTGCGCGAGGCGATTCACGACATCGGGGCGGCGCTCGGTGGTCGCGCCAAGCCGCCCGCCGCTTCGCTCGCTGGCCTTTCCGCGCTTCATGCGCGATTCGTGGCTCGCGCCGCGCTCGCGCCCGGCGTGCTCTCCTGCCGCTGGCGCTGGAGCGTGCGCGACGCGCCGGTCGAAGCGGCGCTCGGCCCAATCGCGCTCGCGGCGGTGAGGCTGTTCACGGAAGGCGATATGCATCGGATCCGGGAGTGCGGCGGACACGCTTGCGGCTGGCTCTTCTATGACCGGAGCAAGAACAATCGGCGCCGCTGGTGCGAGATGGAGGTCTGCGGCAATCGCGCCAAGCAGCGGCGTCTCGCAGCGCGGAGGCGCGCGGATTGAGCCGCCGCCAGGTGCTTCGCCTCATCGTTCTTTTGGCCGCAGCGATGCTCGCCGGCTGCTCGCCAGCGCTCGAAACCGACCAGGCGAGGCTCTGCCGCATGGCGTTGCCGGCGCTGATGCCGCAAGAGACTCGGATCGACATTCTGGCGCAAAGACCTGACCCCGACGGGCGGGGCCTAAGCGTCGCCTTCACCGCGTTCACGCCCGGCGGAGAGCCTCGCAATCATCTCGCCGCGTGCCGCTTTCGCGAGCCGGGACGGCCGAATCAGTCGCGCGATCTCGTATCGCTGACGATCGACGGACGGCCCCTTTCGGAGGCGCGGCTCTTCGCGCTCATCCGCTATTGGCTGGCGACGCCGGAGGGCCGCGCGGCCGATCCTGCCCCGCTCGGCGACGTCAGCGGGCTTCCCGTCGTGCCTCATTCTCTCGCCTATGGATTGCAGATGGCGCTCGACGGGTTGCCGCTGGCGGCGATCTACGGGCTCCTCGCGGCGGCCTACTCGCTGATCTACGGCCTGATCGGGCGCATCAATTTCGCCTTCGGCGAAATGGCCGCCGCCGGCGGCTACGCCGCGGCGATCGCAGCCCTGGCGTTGGTCCTCTGGCCGCCCGCGCCCCTCTTGATCGCGGCCTTCGCTCTCGCGGCCGCGGTTGCGGCGGGTTGGGGCTTCGCCGCCGCGCGAGCGGTCTTCATTCCGCTGCGCCAGGCTCGCGGCCAGCAGGTGCTTGTGGCGTCCGTCGGACTTGCGCTCTTTCTCCGCGAGCTGTTGCGGCTGGCGCAGGGCGACCGGAGCTGGATGAGCCCGCAGCTCAATCAGCCGTTCGCGCTCGCGCGAGCGGGCGACTTCGTAGCCGTCGCCACGCCAATGGCGTTTCTCGCCAGCGGCGTCACGCTCGCCGCCGGGCTCGCTCTTCTCGTCATCTTTCGCCATTCCCGCATCGGCCGCGAGTGGCGCGCCTATGCCGACGATCCGCTCGCCGCCGAGTTGATGGGCGTGAGCCCGGCGGCGATCACCGCCCGCGCCTTCGCCCTCTCCGGCGCCCTCGCCGGGCTCGCCGGCGCGATCATGACGGCGACGTTCGGCGCAGTCGGCTATGGCCTTTCGGCGACGCTGACCCTGAAGGCGCTTGCCGCGGCGATCGTCGGGGGGATCGGCTCGCTGCCCGGAGCTTTTCTCGGCGGGCTCATCGTCGGAGCCGCCGAAACCGGCTGGTCGGCGCTGTTCCCGATCGATTATCGCGACACCGCGGTTTATGCGCTTCTGGCGATTTTCATTGCGCTGCGCCCGTCGGGCCTCCTGGGCAGTCGCGAGGCGGTGACGCACAACCTGTTCCCACGCCGGTCTTGACTTGGCGCCGCCGCCTCCCACATCCTTGGCCGCGCTGGCCGACCCCGCGCACGGAGGCTCCTCATGTCCAATGTTCACGCCGCAACGCCGGGGAACGTAATCCGCGCCGACGCGCTGGTTGGCGTTCGCACGCGTCGCATTCTCGCCGTTTGCATCGATTTCGTGCTGGTCAGCGTGCTCGTCGCGGCGATCTGGTTTGCCTCGATCGTGCTGACCTTCGGCCTGGCGCTGCTCTTCCTGCATCTGACGCTCTGGCCGATCGTCGCCTTCTTTTACAACGGGCTCACCGTCTCCGGCCCCAACATGGCGACGCCCGGCATGCGGGCGCTCGACCTGGAAATGCGGATGAACGACTCGGGCGCGCGAGTTCCGTTCATCAACGCGGCGGTCCACGCGGTGCTGTTCTATGTCAGCTGGTGCTTCCCGCCTGTCTTTCTCGTTTCGCTCATCGACGCCGAGAAGCGATGCCTGCACGACATCATCGCCGGCGTCGTGATCGTCAGGAGGCTCTGATCCGACGGTTCCACGACATTCGTGAGGACCCCCATGCGCCGTTGGCGGAAGCGGGCGCGGAGCGGGAGAACGCGTGACCAGGGAAGCGCGCGACGCCCCGCAGTTCTATCTCACCGCTCCGTCGGCATGCCCCTACCTGCCCGGCCAGCAGGAGCGGAAAATCTTCACCCATCTGGTCGGCAAGCGGGCGGCGGCGCTCAACGACCTCCTCACCCAGACCGGTTTCCGCCGCTCGCAGACGATCGCATACCGGCCGGCGTGCGAGAGCTGCCGGGCCTGCGTGTCGGTCAGGGTGCTGGTTGACGATTTCCACCCGTCCGTGAGCCAGCGCCGGGCGATCCGGGCCAACGCCGACCTCGCCGGCGTTTTCGCCGCGCCGAAGCCGACCAACGAGCACTACGCGCTCTTCCGCTCCTATCTCGACAAGCGGCACCCCTACGGCGGGATGGCGGATATGTCGTCGCTCGATTTCGCGATGATGGTCGAGGACACTCATATCGACACCGTCCTCACCGAATATCGGCCTTCGAGCCTGATGGGCGACGGCCAGGGCTCCGGTCCCCTCCTCGCCGTGTGCCTCACCGACCGCCTCGCCGACGGACTGTCGCTCGTCTATTCCTTCTACGATCCCGACGTGACGCGCCGGTCGCTCGGCAGTTTCGTGATCCTCGACCATATCGAGAAGGCGCGGCGCCTCGGCCTGCCCCACGTCTATCTCGGCTATTGGGTCGAGGGCTCCAGGAAGATGGGCTACAAGGCCTCCTACCTGCCGCAGGAGCGCCTCGGCCTGCACGGCTGGGCAAGGGTGGAGCGGTAGGGGCGCAGGGGCCGGCGCGCGCCGAGGCAATTTCCGAGCCGGTTTCGCGCGATTTCGAGAGCTCGCAACGCCAGTTCCGACTCGCTGGTCCGCGGCAGCCGAGGCTCCACAGCCCGGCTCACGCCTCGGGAAGGCGGATCAGGAAGCCGTCCACGATAAGCTTGCGCGCCAGCTCGATTTGCTGCGCCTCCGCGATATCGGGAATATCGCCAACCTGGAACGCTCCGGTTCGCCTCGACAGATAGAGCATTGCGCCGCGATGATCCTGCCCGGCCGGCACGAGGGATTGGGCGAACTGGAGCGCCACGCCGTCGCCTAGCGCGAGAACGCGGGAATAGAGCGGGTGGGACCTCTCGACCCAGGTCCTCGCGCTGATCTGTCCAGCGTCAACGGCGTCGGCGACCAGACGGCCAGCGAGCGAACACCGGCCGCGACGGACCAGCACGTCCTCGAGCGCGCTCACGCCTTCCGATAAGGCCGTCCCGTCGATGGAACCCAGTGCGTCTCGCACCATGTCGCCAAGCTGTGCGCGCTCGGCGGCCTTGGCGAGGTATCTGGGCGGCAACTGGCTCAGCAGGCGGTCATTCCTGAGACTTAGCGACTCCAGGGTCTTGACCGCCAACGCCATGACTGTGGGCGGGTGGATTCCGATGGTCAGGTGGATGGAGGAACCTTCCTGCGCCTCCGCTGCATGCACCCGGCCACGCGGCAGGTAGAGCACGTCCCCCGCTTCAAGGATGAGATCACTCGGCTCCGGCAAGCTGTCGATCGCAAACCTGTCGCGAAGCGGCAGCAGGCGCGGCGGCACATCGGCCTCGGGACCGTAGACGTGCCAGGTCTTGGAGCCGTCGATCTGCAGGATCAGCACGTCGTGGTCGTCGTAGTGGGCGAGGAACCCTTGCGACTTCGGCGGGGTGACGTAGGCGTTTACCTGGGTCTCGAAATTGAGCTCCACCTCAATGGCGTGCGCGAGGGTTGCGACCGAGGGGATATGGCGGTCCAGGCCATTGAGCACGACGGTGTAGCCGTCGGCGAGATGGTTGCGGACGCGGACCATGTCCACGCTTCCATTGGAAAGACGGAAGTCCTCCGGCGACTTGGGGCGATCGCTTCGCACGAGACGCACGGCGGTCTGATCCGGCCGGACGTACTGGAGGAAAGTCTCCATGGCGCAGACGCTGAACAGGCTTGCGAAGTCATCCGGTTGGCCCTTTCTGACTATGCAGGCCTTCCTGCCCCAAACCTCTGCGATGAAGGCGTCCACCGTCATGGGGCGCAGCAGCCATGCGAGGGACGCATCCGCGCTCATGCTGCAACGAATTTGTCGGCGATGAGCTCGGGCGGATAGCCGTTTGCCGTCAGCTCATCGCAGACGACCTGGTACATGACCTTGTAGGCGTCGCAATAGACGCTCGGATGGTCGAAACCGTCGGAGTGCGAAAAGCGGTTCTCGATGTCCCCGCCGCGGCATATCTCGCGCCAGCGGCAGTCGGCGCAGCCGGTCGGCAGAGAAGAGCTGATCCGCTCGATGTCGCTGAAGATCGGATCGGCCAAAAACTCGCGCAGCGTGTGCTCCGCCACCGAATAGACCGGCGTGCGCCGATACCAGGCCAGAGCCGGGATGAAGGTGTCGTCGACGGCGACGGTGCCGTCGCTGCGCGCGATCACGATTTGATTCGACTTGCGGTGGCGCCTGAACAGGCTTCCCGGAGCGACGCCCGGGCGGAAGTGCGCCAGCGCCTGGTCGATGAACTTGACGCTGACCTGTGGATCGTCCTCGGCCAGCCACTCCCGGAAGATGTCGGCGAGACAGGCGCCGTAAGCAGCCCCGACGCCCGACGAGATCAAGGCTGCGTCGCTTGCGTCACGATCGGGCAGCAGGAAACTGAGCTCACGCACCCCCAGCCTCCGCAGATAGCGATAGATACTGCGGTAGTCATTTTCATGATGCACGACGCTGATGGTCGAAGGCAGCGATACTCCCCGATCGTAGGCTTCCACAAGGCGCCGGATAGCCTGCTCGGTCTTTTTGAACGTGGAACGGCCGCGCCGGTCCAGCCGGAACCGGTCATGGTCAGCCTGCGCCCCATCGATGCTGACGCCGATGCCGACACGGTGCTCGATGAACGCGTCGATCCAGCGCTCGTCCACAAACATGCCGTTGGTCTGGATGGACAGGTCGAGCGCCGCCACAGGCTCGATGACCTCGCGCAGGCGTCGGCAGGTCTTGTCGAAGACGTCGGCGCCGACGAGCATCGGCTCTCCGCCATGGAAGGAAAGCCGGACGCGGGGAATGCGTAGCTCCTGGCAGCCCTGCGCGATCCATCGCGCCAGGGCGTCGGTAACCTTGAGAGACGCACGGGCGGGCCGGCCCATCGGCGTCTTCTCGCCCATGTTGAAGTAGTAGCAGTATGAGCAGTTGATGTTGCAGCGCTCGGCGATCTTGTAGATCACCTGCAGCGCCTCAATGGAGTCCGGCTCGGCGGCGCTCCATTCCCGGCGACCGCCTGCACCCGCTGCAACTCTGAGTCCGACCAGCTCTTCAGAGTTCGTCATGCCGGTTTGACCAGAATGCCGATCCGGCCGCTAGTCCCGGATCACGCCGAGTTGGTTGATGATGCTGACGATGTCCTGCAGGTTCGAGACGGTGGCGGCTTGGTTGTAGTCTCCGTCCCCAGTTTGGACGTGGTTGCCGCCGCCTCTCTGGGTATAGCCGCCACCGCTCTGACTGTAATCCGTCGCCGCCACAAGGCCGACTACGGCTGTTGGCGTGAGCAGCCCATCGATGATGGCTTGGCCGATCAGCTTGCGGCCCTCGACGCTCAGGGTCTTGAGACGCTTATCGTCTGAAGGTTGATCGCCCATGGTTTATCCTCCTAAATGTTTGAAATAAGTGATCTTTATGTACGGAATAAGCAAGACGAACCTTTTTTGGAATTCGACTTTAAGTCAATACGTATTACTTCCCATATTTGACGATCCTGAAATGACTCTTGTATTTCGACTGCATGTCCGCGCCGATCTGGCGAAGGGTCGCGATGCGCCGCTGAAGGAGACGCGGGCCCATTCCTCCTACCGCCAGAACCGGCCGCTCGCGATGCGCGCGCCCTCGGCGAGCGCGGCGAATTTCGCCCAGACGATGTCAGGATCGACCGCGGCCTGGCCGACCCAGGTGCCGTAGCCGCAATCGCTGCCGGCGATCACGTTCTCCCGGCCGACCAGCCTGGCGTAGTTGCCGATCCGGTTCGCGATCACTTCGGGATGCTCGATGAAGTTCGACTTCGATTCGATGACCCCGGGAATGAGCACCTTCCCCTCCGGCAGCTTCGTGGTCTCGAACACCGCATACTCATGCGCGTGGCGCGGGTTCGCCGCTTCGAGCGATAGCGCGGCGGGTTTCGCGGCAAGCACGACGTCGACGATCTCGGCGAGCGGAACGTCGCAATGATGCGGGCCTTCATAGTTGCCCCAGCAGAGATGCATGCGGACCCGCTCGGCCGGAATATCGGCCAGCGCCCCGTTCAACGCTTCGACATGTTCCGCCGCCCGCTTGCGGAACTCGCTCACGTCGAGATTCGCATATTGGATGTGCCGGCCCATCGCGAGGTCCGGGCAATCGATCTGCAGGTCGAAGCCGGCCGCCACGATCGCCTCGTACTCGGGCCGCATCGCGTCCGAAATCGCCGCGAGATAGGCGCTCTCGCTCGTATAGTGGTCGTTGCGGAAGAAGAGCGAGATCACGCCCGGCGACGCGGCGGTCATGAAAGGGCGCTGGGCGCTCCCCTCCCCGACGGCTGACTTAAGATTGTCGACGTCCCGGCGGACTGCGTCGGGATCGGCGAGGCCGATCGGGCCGTTGCAGGCCGGCGTCTTCCGCCGCGACCGGCCGGGATCGCCGAACACCCGTTTCGCCATGTTCGGAAACTCGACCAGGTCCTGGTAGACGAAACTGTTGCTCGTCCCGCCGAAGCCGCTGAGCCGGTCCTTCACATAAGTCGCGTAGCTCGGCTTCGACATTTCCCCGTCGTTGACGATGTCGATGCCGGCCTTGCGCTGCTTCGCCACGACCTCGCCGACCGCGCTGCGGATGCGCAGGGCCAGCGCCTCGCGATCGACCGCCCTGCCCTCCTCCTTGGCGTACATCATCTGGATGAGATCGTCCGGACGCGGCAGGCTCCCGGTGTGGGTGGTCAGAAAGCGATCGACGCTACGGGGCATTGGCTTCACCTATCTGCTAGGCCATGGATGGATTGCTTCGCTTCGCTCGCAATGACGCGATCTACCGCCGGTGACGGCCGTCGCCGTGCAGCGCGAGCACGTCGGCGGCGATCGAGCGGGGCGGCTAAGCGGCGCGAAGATGGGAACGGCGGCTCCCGATGACTTTAACCGGCCAGGGCGCCATGTCGACGTTGCCGGGTTCTGTGGCGGCCCGCGTAACCAAGTCCCGCAAAGCCGAACACCATCATGATCCATGTAGGCGGTTCGGGGACGACGGCGACGGAGAGTCGCCAAACCGAGCCAGCCTCCGAGATGAAGAGACTGCCGTTTGTCCAATCTGGCGACGAGTAGGCTCCTCCCAAGCCGCCGGTCGCTATCGTTGTCAGATTTCCCAACGCATCGAGCAAATATAGATCGCCGTTGTCCGACGTCACCTCGATATCGCCTTTGAGAGGGCCGTCGCTGATCACGCCGACCCCAATCGCGCGTGGAACATCGAACGGGCCGTAGACAGGCGTGCCGTCGGCGATACTGAATCCCTCGACGAAGAATACGCTGCCCGCCCCCGAATCCTCGTTACCCGCCACATACGCGACCGTGCCGTCCAGCGACACGGTCAACCCGTTGCCGACACCGACGGACGAGACGGTGCGGAAGGTCGGGGTCGCTCCACTGACATCGATGTCAACAATTCCGAAAGCTCCGAGTTCCGCGAGCAGATGGCCGTTCGTCGGATTTGTCCACAACCCGAGTCCAGTCGGAATCTGATCGAAGATCTGATTGACGGTCCCGTCGTTGTTGAACTTGACCAGCGAAAAGGAAAGGGCAGAACCGTTTGGAAAGGCGCTGGTGCTCCCCCACACGGAACCGTTTGAATAGGCGTAGGCCGGGGGAATGCCCGGCCCGGGCGTGCTTGTCAGCGCGTTCGCGAGCGTCTGGCCGTCAACGTCTTTGAAAACGTAATTGACGTCGTCGGCGCCGCTGAGGACGATCACGTTCCGGTCGCTGTTGACCGCGACGCCGAACGGGCCAAACGAGGCCGGCAGTCCGCCGCTGGCGACGGGAAATCCTGAGACAAATTCGCTTAACACGAACCCGTCCGCCTTGCCTTGCGGCGTCAAACTGAGCTGCGCGGAAGCCTCGCCGCCCAGGGAAAAAACGAACAGGACAGCGGGCAACACAAATCGTTTCATTGTATCGCTCCCCGTGCATGTTAAACTTAGCGGCCCGGCCGGCTAAAACTTCCAGGCGGCCTGTGTACGGAACTGATCACGTGAAGTTGATCAGTATAACTACCGAGAGTCAAATGAAATTGCCTGGTTCTACAGATGCCGCGAGCACCTATTCTCGCAATTGCCGCTGTGCAGACTCGAAAAGCGCTTCGAAAATCCATTGAGAGAAAATCGCAAGATTGGTCAAATACGAGTAACGGAGGGAAGGGCGTGCGTAGGTAGGCAGTGTCTGTCGGGCCGGCGCACGCCCCGTTGCCCGGAACATGTCAAACCGCCCCTCAGCACTCGACAAAATTCACCGCGAGCCCGCCCAGGCTCGTCTCCTTGTACTTCGACTGCATGTCGCGCTCCCGTCTGGCGCATGGTGGCGATGACGCTGTCGAGCGAGACGCGATGCGTCCCGTCGCCGTGCAGCGCGAGCGAGGCGGCGGCGATCGCCTTGACGCGCGCCGAAGGCGTTGCGCTCGATGCACGGGATCTGCACGAGGCCGCCGATCGGATCGCAGGTCATGCCGAGGTGATGCTCCATCGCGATCTCGGCGGCGTTCTCGATCTGCTCGTTCGAGCCGCCGAGCGCGGCGCGTGAGGCCCGCGGCCGCCATCGACGAGGCGACGCCGACCTCGCCCTGGCAGCCGACCTCCGCCCCTGAAATCGAGGCGTTGAGCTTGAAGAGCGAGCCGATCGCGGTTGCGGTCAGAAGGAAATCGGCAAGGCCCTCGCGGGTCGCTCCTTCGCAATGATCGCGGTAATAGCGCATGACCGCCGGAATGACGCCGGCCGCGCCATTGGTCGGCGCGGTGACGACCCGGCCGCCGGCCGCGTTCTCCTCGTTGACCGCCATCGCGTAGACGCCGACGAAATCCATGATCTCGTGCGCCGGGTGAAAATTGCGCCTGGACGCCTCGATCAGGCGGTCGTGGATCGCCTTGGCGCGGCGCATGACCTTCAAGCCCCCCGGCAGCGGGCCCGATTGGGTCAAGCCCCGGTCGACGCAGGCGAACATGACGTCGATGACGCGCGCTGCGTGGGCGTCGACCTCGCTCTCGGGCCTCAGCGCCGTTTCATTGGCGCGCACCAGCCCGGCGATCGAAAGCCCGGCCTCGCGCCCGCGCGCCAGAAGCTCGGCCCCCGAGCGGAACGGATGGGGCAAGCGGGCGTCGGACGCGGAGGCGTCGTCGCCGGCGCCCTCGCGGACAACGAAGCCGCCGCCGATCGAGAGCCAGGTCTCGTCGGCAAGCGTCACGCCGGCCGCGTCGCGGGCGACGAGCCGCAAGGTGTTGGGATGTCGCGGGGCGGGCGTCACGGTGTCGAACACGATCGCGGTCGCCGGGTCGAAGGCGATCGAGCGACGGGCGGCGAGGTTGAGCCGCCTGGTCGCGCGCACGTCGGCGGCGAGCGTTTCAGCCGCGTCTGGATCGACGCTGTCCGGCCGCTGACCGCTCAAGCCCAGGATCACCGCCTTGTCGGTCGCGTGTCCCTTGCCGGTGAAGGCGAGCGAGCCGAGAAGGGCGACCTCGACCGAAGCGACCCGGTCGATCGCGCCCGTTTCGATGAGCCCGCTCGCGAACGCCGCGGCCGCCTTCATCGGCCCGACCGTGTGCGACGACGACGGTCCGACGCCGATCTTGAAGAGCTCGAAGACGCTGAACATTGCTTGAGCCTCGGGCTCGGTCTCTCCGATCTGGCAAAGACCTGGGCGCGCGCTGCGATCTTAGGCGCCGCGATCCGCGTGCGGAAGCGCTGTTTTGCGCCGCCGCCGCGCGAAAGTGAGATGCGGCCCGTCGGAGGACCGCGACGGCCTCCGGGCACGAGCGAGGGCGCGGCCACGGAGCCGTTTCTTGCGCATGTCGCGCGGCGCGCCTATCTTCAAGGGTCAGGAGCAAAGCCGATGTTCATTCAGACCGAAGCGACCCCCAATCCCGCGACCCTCAAGTTCCTGCCCGGCCGTGCGGTCATGGACGAGGGGACGTTCGAGGCGCGCGATCTTGACCAAGCCGAGCGGTCCCCGCTCGCCAAGGCGCTCATGCAGTTGCCCGGCGTGACCGGCGTTTTCTTCGCCAACGACTTCATTTCCGTGACCAAGGGCGAAGGCGAATGGCAGCACCTCAAGCCCGCGGTGCTCGGCGTCGTCACCGAATTCTACCTGTCCGGCGCGCCGCTGATCGCGGAGGGCGGCGCAGACGCGGTCACGAGCGGCGAGTTCTTCGACGCCAAGGACGCAGAGACGGTGGAGGCGATCAAGGAATTGATCGAGACGCGGGTCAGACCTGCCGTTGCGGGTGATGGCGGCGATATCACCTTCAAGGGCTACCGTGACGGCGTCGTCTACCTCAACATGAAGGGCGCCTGTTCCGGCTGCCCCTCCTCCACCGCGACGCTTAGGAACGGAATCGAAAATCTTCTCAAGCACTTCCTGCCGGATATTCAGGGCGTGGAGCAGATCGCGGCCTAAGCGCCGAGCCGGACACGGAGGGTCGGCGGGTGTTCTACCGTTGGCTGTTCGCTGTGCTCTGGCTCGGCTTCATCGCATTCTGGATCGCGATGGCGCGCGGCGGCAAAGCGGTCGCCGAGCGCGAGAGCCGTCTATTCGCGCCTCTCGCATTACCTGCCGCTGGCGATCGCCGTCTATCTGCTTGCGGCGCCCGGTGTTCCCTTCGGCCCGCTCAACGACCGCTTCGCGCCCCTGAGCCTGTGGCTTGTGCAGCTTGGCGCGGCCTTGACCCTCGCCGGCATCGCCTTCGCCATCTGGGCGCGGGTGTGGATCGCGGGCAACTGGAGCTCGGACGTCACGCTCAAGCGCGACCATGAGCTTATCACGACCGGCCCCTATCGCTGGGTCCGCCACCCGATCTACACCGGGATTCTCCTCGCGATCCTCGGAACCGCGCTGGCGGTCGGCGAGTGGCGCGGCCTGCTCGCCGTTGTCCTCGCCGGCGCCGCGTTCTGGCGCAAGCTCGGGATCGAGGAGGCCGTGATGCGCCGGCAGTTCGGCGCGGCCTACGACCGCTACGCCGAGAACGTGCCGGCGCTGATCCCGTTCGTGCTCTGAGAGGCGGCTCACCGCGCCGGTTTCTCGCCACCGGCGGCGGTAATGACCGCGACGATGATCAGGCCCGTGAGCAGGAGCCGCACGCCCGCGCTGACGCCGAACGTATTGAGCATCGTCAGCAGCAGCACCAGAAACAGCGCGCCGCCCCAGACGCCCGGCACGTTCGCCTTGCCCCCGGACACCGATGTGCCGCCGATGACCACGACCGCAATCGAGGCGAGCAGGTATTCGGCGCCGATGTCCACGTTGGCGCCGCGGAAATAGCCGGCGAGCAGGGCGCCGGCGAGGCCGCCCAGCGCGCCGCAGAGCGCATAGGTCGCAAACCGCACCGGCTCGACCTTGACCCCCGCCAGGCGCGCCGCGCGAATATTCTGGCCGATCGCGAGCACCGAACGTCCCCAGATGGTCCGATTGAGCGCGACGCTCGCGCCAATCGTGAAGAGAAGGGTCAAGACCGCCAAAAGCGGCACGCCTGCGATCACGATATTGGTAAAATCCGCAAATCCCGGCGGCGGCTTGATCTGCAGGCCTCGCCCATAGCTGATGTCGACCGACTGGATAATGAAGCTCGCCGACAGCGTCGCGATGATCGGGGGAATGCGCAGCGCCCAGATCAGGAGATAATTCACGATCCCGACCGCAAGCCCGCAGGCAAGCGCAGCGGCCAGGCCGACCGCGACCCAGGAATCGTCGCCGCCCATCGTCTTCATCGCGACCGCGCTCGCAAGTCCGATATTGGCCGGCAGCGAGAGATCGACGTTGCCTGGCCCGAGCGTGATGACGAACATCTGCCCGACGCCGACGATGACGGTGAACACCGACAACGACAACGCCGCGGTCATCATCCCGCCGGCGCCGTAGCCGCCAGTGAACGCGACGGCGGCGAGCCATACCGCGCCAGCGCCCAGGAACGACCAAATCCAAGGTCGCGACAGCAGCGCCTTGGCTGCGCCGGTCATCGTTCCGCGCCCTTGCGGCTGATCACGACTCGGGCGGCGAGCACGATAATGAGAATCGCGCCGTTGGCTGCGACCTGCCAATCGGGCGGAATATGCATGAACGTCAGCAGCGGCGAGGCCGCCATGGCCATGGTGAGGGCGCCGAGTACCGCTCCGACGGGCGAAACGTTGCCGCCGACGAACTCTCCGCCGCCCAGGATCACGCCGGCGATGGAGAGCAGGGTGTAGCCATTGCCGATGTTGGCGTCGGCCGAGGTTGTGATGCCGACGAGGGCCATTCCCGATATCACGCCGAAGACACCGGCGAGCGCGAACAGCGTCATTTTCGCTCTGAGCAGCGACCAGCCGGCTCGCCGGATCGCGACCGCATTGCCGCCGACCCCGCGCAGGATCGCCCCGTAAGAGGTGTGCATGAGCCCGAAATAGCCGATCGGCGGCGATCAGCGCCGCCGCTACGATCGGCAGCGGAACGAGCGGCGGCTTCACTCCCATGATCGCCTGCAACCAACCAGGCGCCTTGCCGCCGGGCTTGGGCAGGAGAAGGACCGCCAAGCCTTGCCAGACGAAGCTCATGCCCAGTGTGACCACGATCGAAGGCAGGTTGCGGAGGTAAATAAGCGCGCCGAGGCCGGCGTAGAGCGCGACGCAGCCAATCAGCGTGAGCGCCCCGAGCCACGGCTCGTCCCGCAACCAGGTCGCGGAGACGCAGCAGACAAAGCCGACGAAGGTGCCGATGGAGAGGTCGAGGTCATTGCCCGCGATCACGAACATCTGCGCCATCGTGGCGAGCGCGATAGGGATCGCGAGGTTCAGCATCAGCGTGAAGCCGAAATAGCTGATCGCGCGCGGGTTGAGCCATGCGATCGCCACGATGACGAGAGCGAGCGACAACGCGGGAAGCGCGGCGCGCAACCGCCGTCGCAGGTTTGCGCCGCTCGAGGTCGACCACCCTGCGACCGTGGTCGCGCTCATCTCAGGCGACGCCCGCGAACGAGGAATGGATCACGCGCTCCTCGCTCAATTCATCCCGCGCCAGTTCGGCGACGACAGCGCCGTTGCGAAATATGTAGGCCCGGTCGCAGTTCTTCAATTCCTCGGTTTCGGTCGTGTACCAGAGGAACGTTCGCCCCGCCTGCGCCTCCGCACGGATCAGCTCGTAGACTTCGAGTTTGGTGGCGTAATCGACGCCGCGCATCGGGTCGTCCATCAGCACGATGCGGGCGTCGGAGGCGAGCGCTCGAGCGAAAAGCGCTTTCTGTTGATTGCCGCCGGAGAGGGAGAGAATCCTGCTGCGTACGTCTGGCGTCCGGATCTTGATCTTTAGTCGCCACTCGTCGGCCAGCGCCTCCTCGCGGCGGGCAGATAGCAGAGGGCCGGCGCGCAACTGCTTCAGCGAGCGCACGCCGATGTTCTGCGCAATCGACCATTGCGGGAAGACGCCGTCCGATTGCCGGTCCCCGGCAACCAGGGCAATGGGACCTTTGACCGACGCGGTCGCCTGCCGGCGCGTGGCGGCGGAAAAAGTCGCCAACAGAAGATCGGTCTGGCCGTGGCCAGCGAGACCGGCAAGCCCGATGATCTCGCCCTCGCGCGCGATGACGCGCCGGTCGTCGGGCTGCCTTGCGGCGCGCACGCCTAAGACAATCGGGGCCTCGCCGCCTCGCCCGGCCGCCATGGCGGACTGGGGGCGCGAAGCCTGGCTCTCAAAGCCGCCCATCGCGCCGACCAGCTTGGCGCGGTCAAAACTTTGCGCGCTGCCTCCTGTCACCACCTTTCCGTCGCGCATCACGATGATGCGGTCGCAAGTCGACAGCACCTCGCCCAGAATGTGCGAGATCAGTGCGCAGCTGATCCCGGAGTCGACCGAGCGGCGCACATAGGCCAGCAGCTGTTCGGCGGTATGCTGGTCGAGCGATGAGGTCGGCTCGTCCAGAATGACGAGGCGCGCCGGCACATTGGAGACCGAGAAGGCGCGAGCAATCTCAACCATCTGCTTTCTACCGATGGTCAAGTCCTGCACCAGGTCGCTCGGCCTTACCCCGTGTCCGGGAAAAATCTCTTCGAGCTGGTCGAGAACGAGCCGCCCCGCCCTGCGCCGCCAGCCGAACCCGCGGATCGCCGGATGGACGATCCGAGCGTTTTCCGCGACCGTGAGATTCGGGCACAACGACAGTTCCTGGAACACGCAGCGCAGGCCGAGCGCCGTCGCCCGCGCCGAATTCCAGTGGGACTGTTCTTCGCCAGCGATCACAAGCCGTCCGCGGTCCGGCGTAACCGCGCCGTTGAGCACATGCATCAGCGTCGACTTGCCGGCGCCGTTGTGACCGACAATGCCGACGCACTCGCCTGCCGACAGAGAAAAATCGACGCCGTCCAGGGCCCGGACGGCGCCGTAGGATTTTTCGACCCCGGTGAAATCGACGAGTGGAGCGCCAGCGTCCGCCATGGTCTTATCGGCCCGCAGACCGCTGGGCGCTCATCGATCCGGGCGTTTACTTCGTGTTGGCCTTGATCGCGGCGATGGCGTCCGCCTGGGTGTACTCATGGCTGGCGACGCCGCCCTTGGGAATGTTCGGCAGCTCCTTCTCGAAATCGTCCTGGGTGAAGGCGAGATAGGGCACGAGGAGATCGTGAGGAATATTCTTGTTGCCGTCGAGCACCTGCTGCGCGACCCAGAAGGCGAGCGTCGACACGCCGGGCGCGATCGAGCCGGACCAGCTCATGTAGCCGTCCTTGTCCTTCTGTTCTTTCCAGTACACGAACTCGTCCTGGCGATTGCCCATCATGATCGTCGGGCGCGGTTTGCCTGCCGCAGCAAAAGCCTGCGCCGCGCCATAGGCGTCGCCGCCCTGATCAACGACGCCGACGATCGGCGGAAGCGAGGGCAACACCGTCGCAACCGCCTTCTGCGCCGTCGTCTGGTCCCAGTCGCCGGTCACGGAAGCCACGATCTTGAATTCCGGATGCGCCTTCACGCCCTCGACGATGCCGTCGTGGACAGAGGCGTCGATGCCGGTGCCCGCCAGGCCGCGGATTTCCAGGAGGTTGCCGCCCTTGGGCTGGAACTTGGCCATATGCTCGACCTCTTGCCGGCCATAGTCCTTGAAATCCACCACAATTCGGTAGGCGCAGGGCTCGGTGACGACGCCATCAAACGAGACGACGACGATGCCGGCGTCGCAGGCCTGCTTGACCGCCCCGTTGAGCGCGTCCGGCGAAGCCGCATTGATGACGATGGCGTTATAGCCCTGCAGGATCAGGTTCTGGATCTGGGCCGCCTGTGTCGGCACTTCCTTGTCGGCGGTCGTGAACACGTCGGCCGCAGCGACGATCCCGTCCGCGACCGCCTTCTTGGTGACGATGTCGTAGCTCTTCAGCATCGCCTGGCGCCAGGAATTGCCGGCGTAGTTGTTGGAAAAGGCGATTTTCATCTTGCTGGTGTCGGCGTGCGCCGGCGCGGCGAGGAGCGCGGCTGCTGCGACCAACGCCAGCATCGAGACGTTGTTGTTCATGGAAAAGTCCTCCCTCGAGAGACGAGCGTTGTGGCCTTGAGACGGGTCAGATTTTCTGCGTTTTTTGATGGGTCGTCGGCCGGCCGGGACCGGTCACGATGCTCCGACAGCTAACATGCCAGAGAAAAGCCGGTCAATCCAACGCCTTCTCCAAGGGCAGCGACCCAGACGCAAAATCGACCGGGCATGACTCCAACGCCTTCTCCAAGGGCAGCGACAGGCGCAAAATCGACCGGCATGACTATTCAAATGATGTCTTGAAGCGAACCCAGATTTTCGCGGCGCTTTTGGGCTGAGCCCGGCTCCCCTACCCCATCTCCTCCACACGCCCGTCGCGGATGGTGACGCGGCGGTCCATGCGGGCGGCGAGGTCCATGTTGTGGGTCGCGATGAGGGCGGCGAGGCCGCTCGCCTTGACCAGCCCGGTCAGAGTCGCAAACACGTGGTCGGCAGTCTTCGGGTCGAGATTGCCAGTCGGCTCGTCGGCCAGCAGCACCCGAGGACCGTTGGCGACCGCGCGCGCGATGGCGACGCGCTGCTGTTCGCCGCCGGATAATTCCGCCGGCCGGTGGGTTTCGCGCTGGGCGAGACCCAGATAGGCGAGCAACTCATGCGCCCGCGCCGCAGCCTGGGCGCGCGGCAGGCCGGCGATCATCTGCGGCAGGACGAGGTTCTCCAGCGCCGAGAACTCCGGCAGCAAGTGATGGAACTGGTAAACGAAGCCGATTTCCGTGCGCCTCAGCGCGGTTCGCTTGTCGTCGTTCATGGTCGATGTCGCAGCGCCGCCGATCTTGACCTCGCCGGCGTCGGGCCGTTCCAACAGACCCGCCAGATGGAGGAGCGTCGACTTTCCGGCGCCGGAAGGCGCGATCAGCGCCACCGATTGGCCGGGCGAGAGCTCGAGGCTGGCGCCGTTCAGGACCTCGACCGTCGTTTCCCCCCGCCCATATCGGCGCTCCACTCCATCGAGCGTGAGCGCGGCGACGCGCGCAGCCTCATTCATGGCGCAGCGCCTCTACCGGATCGAGCTTGGCCGCGCGCCAGGACGGATAGATCGTCGCCGCCAAAGAGAGCACCAGCGCCATCGCGACGACGGCGAAGACATCGGTTGTTTCGACGCGCGACGGCAGCTGCGACAGGAAATAGAATTCGGACGGAAAGAGATTGGCTCCGGTGAGCCAGCTCAGCCCCTTTCGGATCGGCTCGACGTTGTAAGCGACGATAAGGCCGAGCGCGAGGCCGACGGCAGTGCCGACGAACCCGATCGTCGCGCCCGTGATGAGAAAGATGCGCATGATCGCACCCCGCGTCGCGCCCATCGTGCGCAGGATGGCGACCGCGCGGGCCTTATCCTGCACGAGCATGATCAGGCCGGAGATGATGTTCAACGCGGCCACCAGCACGATGAGTGTCAGAATGGCGAACATTACGTTGCTCTCGACCGCCAAAACGTCGAAAAAGCTACGATTGAGCTGGCGCCAGTCAGTGTCGATCATCGGCCGCTGCTGAACCGGCTCGATTCTGCGTCGCATCGCGTCCATATCGTCGGGGTCGGTCACATAGACTTCGATGACGCTGGCCTGCCCGTCCTGGTTGAAGAACGTCTGCGCCTCGGCGAGCGGCATGAAGATGAAGGTGTTGTCGAACGTCGTCATCCCGATCTGGAAAATGGCCGCGACGGAGTAGGACTTCACGCGCGGCGTGACCCCGAACGGGGTTTCCGCGCCATGCGGCGCGATGATCGTTACCTTGTCGCCGACCCTCAGGCTCAGGTGCTCGGCCAGCTTGGCCCCGACCGCGACGCCGCGACCCGAATCGAAACCGTCAAGCGAGCCCTGAATCACATGGCCTGCGACGCCTGGAAGGCGCTCGAGATCCTGCCCGCGAATGCCGCGCACCAGTGCGCCGGACGAGCCATAGGGAGAGCTGGCGAACGCCTGGCCTTCGACCAGCGGCAACGCAAGAGTGACGCCCGGGACCCTGCTCACCCTTTCCGCCACCGCGTCGTAGTCGGTCAGCGGCGTCTCGACCCCCTGCAGGAACATGTGGCCGTTAAGGCCGATCATTTTGTCCATCAGGTCGTGCCGGAAGCCGTTCATCACCGCCATGACGACAATCAGCGCCGCGACGCCGAGCACGATGCCGAGGAACGAGAAACCGGCGATGACCGAGATCGAGCGTTGGGCGTTGCGGGCGCGCAGGTAGCGAAAGGCGACCATCCACTCGAACGCCGAAAAGGCCCGGGTCGCCGGCGCCGCCTCGGGAGCGGCCGCCTCGACCGCAACCGCCGTCACGTCACGCCTTTCCCGCCGAGCAGGTCTACCGCCGCATCGAGGCTCATGAGCTCGCGCTCGCCGCCACGGCGGGTCTTCACTTCAATCTTGCCTTCGCCGAGGCTCTTGGGACCAACGATCGCCTGGTGCGGAGCGCCGACCAGATCCATGGCGGCGAACTTGGCGCCCGGGCGCTCGTCGCGGTCGTCGTAGAGAACATCGATCCCGGCCTTCTCGAGGGACGTGTAGATGCGCGCGCAGGCGGCGTCGCAGGCGCCATCGCCGACCTTGAGATTGATGAGCCCGACCCGGAACGGCGCGACCGCTTCCGGCCAGATCGGGCCGTTGTCGTCGTGGTTGGCCTCGATCAGCGCCGCGGCGAGGCGGGTCGGGCCGATCCCGTACGAGCCCATATGCACGAAATGCTCCTTGCCGTCCGGCCCATTGACGACCGCCTTCATGGGAGCCGAATACTTGGTCCCGAAGTAGAAAATATGGCCGACTTCGATCCCGCGCGCAGAAATCCGGACCTTCGGATCGAGCTTCTCGAACGCCGCCGGATCGTGCTTCTCCGAGGTCGCCGCGTAGAGCGAGGTCCACTTGTCCACGACGGCCTGCATCGTCTCGGCGCTGTCGAAGTCGATGGTCTCGGGCGGCGTCTGAAACGAGAGATAGTCGCGGTGGCAGAACACCTCGCTTTCGCCGGTCGAAGCCAGAATGAGGAACTCGTGGCTGAGGTCGCCGCCGATCGGGCCGGATTCGGCGCGCATCGGAATGGCGGTGAGGCCAAGCCGGGCGAAGGTGCGCAGATAGGCGGTGAACTCCTTGTTGTAGGAATGGCGCGCGCCCGCCTGGTCGAGGTCGAACGAATAGGCGTCCTTCATCAGAAATTCGCGTGAACGCATCACGCCGAAGCGCGGCCGGACCTCGTCGCGGAACTTCCACTGGATGTGATAGAGGTTGAGCGGCAAGTCCTTGTAGCTGCGCACCGATGCGCGGAAAATCTCGGTGATCATCTCCTCGTTGGTCGGCCCATACAGCATGTCGCGGTCGTGCCGGTCGCGGATACGCAGCATCTCCTTGCCGTAGTCGTCGTAGCGTCCGGATTCGCGCCACAGGTCAGCCGCCTGGATCGTCGGCATCAGGACCTCGATCGCCCCGGCGCGGTTCTGCTCCTCGCGGACGATCGCGCAAATCTTGTGCAGCACGCGGACGCCGAGAGGCAGCCAGGCGTAGCTGCCCGCCGCCTCCTGCCGGATCATGCCGGCGCGCAGCATGAGGCGATGGGAGACGATCTCCGCCTCCTTGGGCGTCTCCTTGAGGATCGGCAGGAAGTAACGGGAAAGACGCATCGGATTCCGGGGCTCGATTCGAAAGGTCGGGGTCGGCCGCCCCTATTGGCCTCTGCGGCGCAGCTTGACAAGTTCCGAAGGCCGATCGGCCCGCCCTAAACCGGCGAGGATCGTGGAGCGCGACGCGTTCGGACCCAGGCGTCATCGCGCAAGCGAACCGATCCGGCGATCAAGAGCCGCCGGTCGGACTTTCGCCGCCGGATCGCTTCGTCGCTCGCGATGACGACCCCGGTTCAATCCATTTTCAGCTTTGCCTGACAGCAAACCGGAGCGCGCTTGACAGGTCTTGCTGCATTCTAATATTACACCATCATGTTAATTAGCTATCTGGTGAATTATGGCAGCCGATCGTCTGAGCCTCACGTTCGCCGCGCTCGCACATCCCGCGCGCCGCGCGATCCTTGCGCGGCTCAGTCTCGGGCAGACGTCGGTTCAGGAACTGGCGAAGCCGCTCAAGTTAAGTCCGCCCGCCGTGACGAAGCATCTCAAGAGCCTCGAGCGCGGGGGGCTCATCAGCAGGAGCCGCACGGCGCAGTGGCGGCCCTGCAAGCTTGAGACTGCATCGATCGAAGACGCGACCAACTGGATTGACGAACTCAAAGCCGCGACCGAGCAAAGGCTCGATCGTCTGGACGCCTATCTCAAGACCCTGCAGACGCCCGAGGACCCGCCGCCTGCAAGGCCGACGCCGAAAGGAAAGTGAACCCGTGACGGAACCCAAATCCTTCTCGATTTCCCGCGATCTCAAAGCGCCCCGCGCCCTCGTCTACGAAGTTCAGACCGAGGCGAAGCATCTCGCCAACTGGTGGAGCGCCGAGGGGTTCAGGACCATCCACTCCGCGATGGATTTCCGGGTCGGCGGCACATACCACTACGGCCTTGAAGGGCCGGGCGGGATGCAGATGTGGGGCTTGCAAAGATTTCTCGAAATCGCGCCCAACGAGAGGATTGTGCTTGTCCAGTCCTTCTCCGACAAGGATGGCGGGCTTGCGCGCCATCCGATGGCGCCGGACTGGCCGCTCGAACTGCTGTCGACCACGACCTTCGCGGACATCGGCCCCGGCATGACGCGGATCACGATAAACTGGCGACCTTACAATTCCGACGAAGCGGGAATTCGCGCTTTCGAAGCCGGACGGCCAAGCATGACTGGCGGCTTCGGCGGCACGTTCAAGAAACTGGAGACCTATCTTGCGGAGCTGCAAGGCGAGTAGGCAGCCGGCGCTCTGGGCGAAGCAGGCGCTGGGCGAAGCGCTGGAGTTCGTCGCATTCTCCCTCGACAATCAGGGAGACACTAAGCCCGCGAGCGCAGTGTCAGTGGTCAGGAGCCCCGACCCGCGCACCATTTGGTTTCCCATTGCTCAAGCCGCGACCCCACAGGAGTTCGCCGCACGGCGTGGAAGCGCCAGCTTCGAACCCATACGGCGCGCTGCACGTCTCCCGGCGGGGCTTCAAGTCATTTCGGAAGCTTGTCCGCCAGAATTCCGAGCTTGAGAATCTCCGGCGGCTTAGCGAAAAGATCGCCGGCCTTGGCTTTTTCCATCAAAGCGGCCGCTACCTTTCCGTTGAGATGCGCTTCTCGCCCGTCCTCGTCGTCAAAGCAGTCGAATATGGCGAACGAGGAAGGCCCTTCCTGAATGGCAAACCAAGTGATCGTGCCGGGCTCGGCGTTCACCAGCGGGACGGCCGAACGCAAAAAATCCGCGACCTCCTTCTCCTTGCCTGGCTTCGCCTCCAGCGGAACGTAAAGCGCAAACTTCGTCATCGGGCTTCCCTTGCTTTTCGTGCGCGGTCGTCAGGCGCGAAGACTTGCGCATTTCGGTGACTGGCGGCGCATCGCCCGTCACGAGATGAACCTCCAAAACATGACACGGCTAAGGCAGGCGGCCGAGCCGACTGCTTCAATGAGCCAGGCGCCGAAGGAACTCCCCGTCCACCAGTCCAGCATGCTGCTTGACAACCTTGCCCTTTTCGAACGCGATCAGGGTGGGAATGCCGCGAATGCCGAAGCGGGCGGCGATCGCCGGCTCCTCATCGACATTGACCTTGGCGAAGCGGGCGCGCGGCTCGAGCTCTTTTGCGGCGCGCTCGAAAATCGGGGCCATCGCCCGGCATGGGCCGCACCACGGGGCCCAGAAGTCGACGATCAGCGGCATGTCGTTGCGCTCGACATGCTTGTCGAACGTCTTGGCGCTGAGCACGATCGGCTCGCCGGTGAAGAGCTTGCCCTTGCAGACCCCGCACCTGGCCTCCGAGGCCGGACGGTCGGCCGGGATGCGGTTGACCGCTGAGCAATGAGGGCAAACGGCGTGGAGCGATTCGGTCATGGCGGCGCCTCGGGCGCGTGGAAGTAGTATCTGGCGTTAAGGGGTCGCGGTTTCAAGCGCTAAACTTCACCCTCAAGCTGTACGTTCACGAATTCGTGATCACACCCGCCGTAACCTAGGCCTGCAGGGGACGTACTTGCTGCAGGCCCGACGAGGCCCGGTCAATCGGCGAGGCTGACGCCACGTCCGACCCCAACATATTGCTCCGACGGAGGATTTTTCGAATGAACGCCAGAACCGCGATCACCGCCGCTGCGCTTGCCGCCTCGCTCGCAGGCGCTCTCGCCACCGCCGCCAAGGCCGGCCCCGCCCCCGCCCAGCCCGGCGCCGACAAGTGCTACGGCGTGGCCCTTGCCGGCAAGAACGACTGCGCCGCCGGCGCCGGCACGAGCTGCGCCGGCACGCAGGCCGCCGACTATGATCCGCATCAGTGGAAGTATGTCGCCAAGGGCACCTGCGAAGACATGAAGACGCCGAAGGGCCACGGCTCGCTCACCCAGATGTAAGCTTCCACGCCCTCCCTTTTGGCTTGCGGCCCCGCTCGGGATGAGCGGGGCCGTTTTTGCTGGCGCGGCGCTACGCTTCGGGAAAATCCTCGATCCTGAACTCCCCTTCCGCCCTGTCGCCGCGGTCGGCGATCGCGGTTTCGCGCATCCGCAGTTCGACCCGGCGGATCTTGCCCGATATGGTCTTCGGCAGTTCGAAAAACTCGATCCGCCGCACAAGCTTGTAGGCCGAAAGCCGCCCGCGCATGTGCTTGAAGATCGCCGCCGCCGTCGCGCGATCTGGGGCATGGCCTTCAGCGAGCGCGATATAGCCCTTCGCGATCGTGTAGCGCGTCGGATCGGGCGCCGGCACGACCGCGGCTTCCGCGACCGCGGCATGTTCGATCAGCACGCTTTCGAGTTCGAATGGGCTCAGGCGGTAGTCGCTCGATTTGAAAACGTCGTCGGCGCGGCCAATGAAGGCGATATGGCCTTCGGCGTCGCGCGAGGCGACGTCGCCGGTGCGGTAATACTCGCCCTCGATCGGAATGAGTTCGCTACGCTCGTTCTGATAGCCGCGCATTAGTCCCACGGGACGCGGACGCAAAGGGATCGCGATCTCGCCGTTGTCGCTCTCAAGCCCATCGGCGTCGATGAGCGCGATGCGATAGCCGGGCAACGGCCGCCCCATCGATCCGGGCACGACCGCCTGACCAGGTGAGTTGCCGATCATCATCGTGGTCTCGGTCTGGCCATACGAATCGCGCAAGGTGAGGCCCCAGGCTCGCTGCACCTGCTCGATGATCTCCGGGTTGACGGGCTCGCCGGCCGCGTTGACCTCGCGGAGCGCCACTTTCCATTGCTTGAGATCATGCTGGATCAGCATTCGCCATACCGTCGGCGGCGCGCAGAACGTCGTAACCTCATGCTCGATCAGCGCATCGAGCGTCGCCCGAGGGTCAAACCGCCCCGCGAACGCAATCACCGTCGCGCCGGCGTTCCAGGGCGCAAAGACGCTCGACCAGGCGTGCTTGGCCCAACCGGGCGAGGAAATATTGAGATGCGCGTCGCCAGGCATGAGGCCCAGTCCGTACATCGTGGACAAATGCCCGATCGGGTAGCTCGCGTGGCTGTGCACGACCAGCTTCGAGCGCGCGGTGGTGCCCGAGGTGAAATAGAGCAGCATCGGGTCGTCGGCGCGGGTTTGGCCGTCGGGCTCGAACCGATCGGAGCCGGCGAGAAGCGACGCATAGGGGCGCCAGCCGCGCGGCGCCTCCCCGACCGCGACGCGGACGACCGTCTCCGGCAATGCGCCGAACTTGTCCGCGTCGGCCCCCTGGGCGACGAGATATTTCGCCTTGCCGCGGTCCATGCGATCGGCGATGTCGGCGGGCCCCAGCGCCGGCATGGCCGGAATCAGCACTAGGCCGAGTTTCATCGCGGCGAGCATCGTCGCCCATAGCTCCGGGACCACGCCCAGCATCATCAGGAGCCGGTCGCCGCGCTTGGCGCCGAGCGCGCGCAGTCCATTGGCGAGCCGGGACGACTCTCGGCTGAGTTCGGCGAACGTCCGCGTCTCGACACGATCGCCGATGACTTTCAGGGCGATCTTTGCGCCATGCTCTCCCGCCGCAAGCTCGGCGTCGAACCAGTCGAGCGCCCAGTTGAACCGCTCCGGCCGCGGCCATACGAACGCCGCCCTCGCGCCGTGGTAATCATCGCGAAACTGCAACAACAGGTCGCGCGCCTCGCGAAAGGTGGGCGGCTTGGGGGAGTTCCCGGGCGATGAGAAAGAAACCCCGGACATGCTCAAGCGTCGCTCCCTTTTGCTAAACCGGCGCCGAAGTGATCGGCGCGAGACTGTAGGCCAAAGACTATTGAGAGCTTCGTGTCGCTTATCAAGAGCGGTCTTCCGGTCTCAGACGGATAGGGCGAGGCGCTTAAGAATTGCGCCGCTCGTCGACCACATTGCCGAACAGGACAAAGGACGCCGGACACGTCTTGGGCTCGGCATGTAGCGGATCTTCACCCGGCGTTCGTCGGGAGTGGCGGCAATTCGGGCGCGTCAAGTCCCGCGAACGGATCCCGCCAGGCCGGGATATCCATAAGCCGCGCATGCCAGGCTTCGACCCGCGGAAAATCCGCGAGCGGCAAGCCGGCAAGATCCGCGAACGGCAAGACACAAGCGACACGGAAATCGGCATAGGTGACGTGACTGCCGGTCAGCCAGTCAGCCGCGCCGAGCCGCTCTTCCAGAATGGCCGCCGATGACACAAATTCGTTCAGTCCCGATTCCACGACTTCCGGCCTCACGGGCCCGATGCGGTAGCGTTGCTTGGTCACGCGCTCGAAATGGACCTGATCGCAGGCCCTGACGAAATTCCAGTAACCCCAGCTTATCCAGCGGACGACGTCGGGCAGGCGATCGTCCATCGGCCAGAACTCCGAATTGGCCAGCTGCGAAAGCCGACAAGCGATTGCGTCCGCTTCCCAGAGCGTCTTTTCCCCCTCCTCCAGTATCGGAAGGCTCAAGTTCGGATTGAGCTTGAGAAATTTTTCTCTCTGCTGGAGCGAGAAGGGCGAAGCAAATTCAAATTCGACCCGCGACTTCAAGAAGCGCGCTGCGGCCACCGCGAGGCGCGGATTGTAATTGCGGCTGAAATAAAGTTTCATCGTGCTTTGCTCACAAGAACGATCATGCCCGTTTGCCTCACGAACCGCGCCTCTTCCGCCCCACATAGGGGTTCTCGCTGCCGGAGCGCAGCGAGAGGCGGATCGGTACGCCGATCAGGCCGAAGGTCTCGCGCAGGCCGTTGACGAGGTAGCGCTTGTAGCTCTCCGGAATGCTGGCGACGGCATTGCCGAACAGGACGAAAAACGGCGGGCGGGCCTTGGGCTGGGTCATGTAGCGAATCTTGACCCGCCGCCCGGAGACGGCCGGCGGCGGCGTCGCGTCGACCACCGGCTTGAGCCAGCGGTTGAGCCGCCCCGTCGAGATGCGCATGTTCCAGATCGCGTCGGTAGCGACGATTGCCTCCATCAGCTTGTCGAGATGAGCGCCGGTTAGACCTGAAACCGGAATCACCCGCGCGCCGCGCAATTGCGGCAGCAGGCGATCCGCCTCGGCGCGCAACTCGCGCGCCTTGTCGCTCTTGTTGTCGATCAGGTCCCACTTGTTGAGGCCGATGACCAGCGCCCTGCCCTCCTGCTCGACCAAGTCTGCAAGCGTCAAGTCCTGCTTCTCGAACGGGATCGTGGCGTCGAGCAAAAGCACCACGACCTCGGCGAAGCGCACCGCCCTCAGGGCGTCGGCGACGGCGAGCTTTTCGATCTTGCCGACGACGCGCGAGCGCCGGCGCAAGCCCGCGGTGTCGAAGATCTTCAACTTGCGGCCGCGCCACTCGGCGTCGAGCCCGATCGAGTCGCGAGTGATGCCGGGCTCGGGACCAGTCAGCAGGCGCTCCTGCCCGAGGATGCGGTTGATGAGCGTCGATTTGCCGGCGTTCGGCCGGCCGAGCACGGCGATGCGCAAAGACTTCGCAGGATCGAGCTCGGTGCCGTCCTCCTCTTCGCCGAGGATGAGCGGCTCGCGCTCGCCGTCGTCGGCTTCCCCGGCGCGGGCGGCAGGCGGCAGGACGGCCGCGAGCGCATCGTAGAGTTCGCCCAGACCCTCGCCATGCTCCGCGGAGAGCGCGATCGGATCGCCGAGGCCGAGACCGAAGGCCTCGTAGACGCCGTCGCGCCCGCCAAGTCCTTCAGCCTTGTTGGCGACGACGATAATCGGCTTGCCGGCGCGACGCACGGCTGAGGCGAAATGCCGGTCGGCGGCGGTGAGGCCCGCCCGCGCGTCGAAGACAAACAGAATCGTGTCGCAATCGGCGAGCGCGGCTTCGGTCTGCGCCCGCATGCGCCCGGAAAGCGTGCCCGGGTCGCTCTCTTCGAGACCGGCGGTGTCGACGACGGTGAAGGCGAGATCGGCAAGCCGCGCATCGCCCTCGCGGCGGTCGCGGGTGACACCCGGCTCGTCATCGACCAGCGCCAGCTTGCGTCCGACCAGCCGGTTGAACAGCGTCGATTTGCCGACGTTCGGCCGGCCGATGATCGCGACCCTGGGGCTCAATCTCGCCTCAAACCGGTTCGGCCGGTCGGGGCCGGCGTTGAGAACTACTTCGTTGCCGTCCGGTTCGCGGCGACGAGCCCAAGCCAGCGGTCCGCCAACTGACGCTCGTCAGGCGAGACTTCTGGATCGCCGAGCACGAGATCGAGCTGCTTGGCCGCGTCGTCATAGTCCTTCCGCGCCAAGGCAAGCGCCGCGAGGTCGAGCAGGGCCAGGCGCCGGAACGGAGCCCCTTCGGCCGAAAGCGAGGTGAGCGCCGCTTCGCCCTTCTGCTCCTCGCCGGGAATTTCCGCCCTGATCAGCGCCGCGCGAAGACGGGCGGAGTCGCGCAACAGCGGGGCGATCGCGGCGTCGCCCGCAACCGCGTCGAAAGCAGCAGCCGCGCCCGGAGGATCGCTCTGCGCCCTCGCGCCGGCCGCGGCCATTTGCGCGAGCGCCCGATAGCCGCTCGGCCCATCGGCCGCGATCTTGTCGAAACCCGCCTTCGCCTCGTCGAGCTTGCCGCCCTCAAGCGCGGCGAGCGCCTGCTGAAATTGGTCGCCCGCCGCCTGCAGGGCCCTTTCGCGCTCGTACTGCCAATAGCGAAACCCCGCCGAGGCGAGCACGATCAGCGCTGCGCCAGCCAGGATCAGGTTTTGGTATTTCTTCCAGAATTCCGCCGCCTTGTCGCGCCGGACTTCCTCGTCAACTTCCTGAAAGATGTCGCTCATGCTTGACGCTCGAACCGACGCTCACGCACGCTTCGGGCGCCGCGGGCGTTTGGCGAATTTCGGCCGGACTATCATAAGGAGGCGACGAAAGCGAGCTTACAGGCCCGTGGCGGCGATCGAACGCGGTGGGGTCGACAGTCTACGATCCGATTCCGGCTCGGCGTTGACGACGAATAGAAAGGCGGCCTGAGGTTTTCGGTGGCGGTGAGAACCGCAGGATAGAGAAGCGGTGCGAAGGAGCGCTGGACCCTGGGCCGGAAATATCCCTGGAGAGAACCTTATGCCCGCCGTTCGACCCATCATTGCGATTGCGCTCGTCGCGGCGCCGATCGCCCTTTGCTCCATCGGCTGGGCGGCAGCCGGCGGCGTCACGCCGTCGGTTGCTCCCGATCGCATCGACGATGTCCCTTCGATCAAGCCGGACCCGTTTTCCGAGTTCGACAATTTCGCCTGGCGGGCCTTTATCGCGCTCAACTGGCCTTCGCTCCCCGATCCCGCGCAGCGCGGCGTCGCCGACCGCGCCAAGGCGCTTGGCGATCCCGGCCCGCGGGTCTGGGAGACCTTCAAATCCCGCTATGAGTTGTTCCAGGTCGGGCCTGACGGGCGCGCGGCCGCGCCTGAGCCCTGGCCGACTTACGACGCGCGCAACCCTTGTGGGCCTGACATCGACGGCCGGACCAAGACGCTCGCCTCATTCGAGCCATTCCTCGATTTCAATCAGGCGGCCTTTCTTCCCGGCGTCGCCGCCAATCCCCTGGTTGCCCAGAATCGCACCTACGCGCGCTACGAAGTGCGCATCAACGAGCCCGAATACTCGGCGCTTGCGGCGAGCGGCTGGAGCCGGGGCGAGAACTTGCCGGACGAGGCCCACCCTGCGCATCTCCCCGCGGGTTCAATCGCCGTGAAGGCCGCTTGGCGCCTACTCACCCCGGCAGACACGCCCGCGATCCGCGCGCGCTATTACGTGGTCGAGAACGCCGAAGTCGTCGACGTCGCCAAGACACTCGCCGCCGGTCGCACCATCTGCTCGAAAAGCGACGTCGCGCTTGTCGGCCTGCATGTCGTCATCAAGACGAAATATCGGCCGCAGGGGATATGGAGCACGTTCGAGCACGTCGACAACGTGCCGCCGGCCGGCGAGGGCGAGGCGCGCGAGCCGGACGCCAAGGATGCGGGCGCGCCCTATTCCTTTTTCGACGCGTCGAAGCCCGATCTCGGACTCTGGCCGACGTTCGGCTCGCCCGACACGCTCCCGGTCAGTATGCAAAATCCGCCCAAGATCGACCCTCGGCCGATGCAGGTGGTGCGCCGCCATCCGATCCATCCCGCGACCATGGCGCTGAACCGCGCCTATTGGTCATTGCCCGGAATCAAGGGAACCGTCTGGGAGCACTACATGCTGGTCGCCAGCCAATGGCCGACCGTCACAAATTGGGTGGGCCCGCAGAACGACGGGGCCTATTTCCCTGGGCTGCCCATCGCGCCGGACGCGCCGCGGGAGAATTACCAGTCGGCCGACGCGCCCAAGGAAAATCTGGTCAACACCACGATAGAGACTTACCTGCAAGACCCGCCGTCAAGCTGCATGTCCTGTCACCAGGCGGTCTCCAACGCTCTCGGGCGCGACTTCGTCGGCATGCTGGGAAGTTTTCGCTAAGGAGACGCCACGTTCACTTCGTGTTGAGGACGACTTACCTGCCGCCGTCGTTCGGCGCCACCGCGCAAACAATCAGGGGAACGCAAGCCGGCTGCGATTGACTGCGCGCCAATTTGGAATCATTCTAAATCAAGCGGAGCGCGCCGGGCCCAGCCGAGGCTCGCCGCGCCCAGTGGCAATTCAGGCGGTCAATGAGGCTCTCATGGGTGAGTTTGGCAGCAATTCCGGCGTCAGCCGCCGCTCCGTTCTCCTCGCCGCCGCCGGCGCCGCGCCTCTCCTCGCGCTGACTGGGGGCGAAGCGCAGGCGAAGCTGGCGCAAACCGCCGTCAAATATCAGGCCGATCCGAAAGACGGCAAACAGTGCGACGGCTGCAATTTCTTCGTCGCCCCGAACGCCTGCAAGATGGTCGATGGCGACATCGCCCCGACCGGCTGGTGCACGCTGTGGGTCAAGAAGCCCACCGGGTAAGCGGAGGCGCCCTCGGGCGCTCGCCCACCGCTGCGGCGCATTCGGCTGGACGGATTACGCCTTCTTGACCCGAAAGGCTTCCCCCCTCTTGCGCGGGAAATGACACGGCCCATTGCAGCGCGCGCTAACTCGCTGCGCCGCGAATCCCGACGCCGAGGAACTCGACGTTTACCTTCGGATCGGTCCGTTCGATCAGAATGTCCCGTCGCGGAAAATCCGGTAAGAGCCGACCTTACTTCTTCGCCCGCTGAGCGCGCGCGGCGGCGTTGGCCGCGATGGCGACGCGGATGAGTTGCTTGAACGCGGCTTCGTCGATCTTCTCGCCTTCACGGAGGTCGATCGCGCGCCGCGTGTTCCCTTCGAGGCTCGAATTGAACAGCTTCTTTGGGTCCTCGAGCGAGGCGCCGCGACCGAAGGTGAGCTTCACCACCTCCTTGTACGATTCCCCGGTGCAGACGATGCCGTCATGGGACCAGACAGGGGTTCCGGGCGACGTGGCCTTCGCCCATTTCCACTCCTCTTCGATGTCGGGGGCGGCTTCGGGATGAGCCGACGGACGAGAGCGAGGGTCTCTCCTCGCCAGTCTCCGAGTTCTTCAATCCGCTTGGTGATGCTGGCTGAGGCGGCCTCGCCGGCCGGAGAGCTTGTCGGCTTCATGTTCCCTCAGTCGCTCAAGGCGGCCCTCGGCGTCACCCGGCCGATCGCATCGCGTCCGCGCGCATCAGCGCCCGAATGGCGATCACGACGAAGGCCGCGCCGCCGATGATCGTGAAGATGGAAGCGATCCCGTGCACCGCCATGCCGGTCGCTGCGACCGCGTCGAGCGAGCCGGCGCCGGACGGGGTCTTGCGCAGGGCGCCATAGCCGCCGGCGACGAACATGGCGATCGAGGCGACGAATTGGCCGCCGCCGTAAAGCCCGAGAAGGATGCGGGTCGCGCGCGGCGGCGCCGGCGCCCGTCCCAGCTCCTTGAGCCCGAATGTGAGCAGCATCCCGGCGCTCGAAACGCTGACCGCGGTGATGACCGCATGATAATGCGCAGGCGTACGGGTATCCGAGCCGGTGATCAGGAAGCCCATTGCCCCGCCAAGCGCGAACAGCGCGAGCGACGTCGCAAGCGCGAAGAACGCCGGATCGCGCCACGGCCACGGCGAGGCTGAGCGAAGCGCGCGGGCGAAGAGAGACACGGCGAAGAGAAGCGTCGGCGCGGCGATCCCGAACTGGAGCAAGCGAAACGCTTCGTGCTGGCCGCCAGAAAACGGCTCGAACGCGGCGTAAAACAGCGGGGCCGGGAGCGCGATCAGCGCGATGAGGAGAACAGAAACGAGGAAGACACGGTTGTCGACCGCTCCCTCGCCGAGGCTCATCCGCGCGAGGATCGACCAGTTCGTGACCAGGAGCGCGGCGTAGACGAATTGGAGCAGATGGCCGCCGCCCCAGAAAAGCCCCTCGCGCGACCACGCGAGGCCGCCCTCGTCGGCAAGCAGCGCCCCGGCGACGACGAAGCACGTCAATGCCACAAGATAAATAAAGCCGGCGAGCGCCATCGCGACCGCGAGCGGCGGCGCGGAGGACAGCCTTCCCGGCAGATTGATCAGGAGCCTCACGACCGGCGCGAGGACGCCGAGCGCCAGCGCGACAAGCCCGACGTCGTAGGCCGGGTGAAGAATGAGCGGAATATAATTGTCGAGCGCGGGCTGGGTCGCGTCGAGGAAGGCGGGCGCGAACAGACAAGGGAAGGCGAGCAGGATCGCGCCCTGCCCCGCTCGCCCCAGCGGGGCCAGGCGCACGTTGTCGCCGGCGAGCTTCAGCGTCGCGACGGACACAAGGAAGGCGAACACGCCCTGAAGCCAGATGACGAGGGAGAATATGACGTGGATGACCAGACCCTTGTAGAAGAAGTCGATCGGCCAGAACGGCGTCTTCTCCATGCCCGGGATCCGAGACAGCGCGAGCAGGATCGCGAATACGCCGGCGACGGCCAGCGCGCCAACCGCGAGCCACGCCCACCCGAGGAGCTCGCGTCTCACCGCGCTCCCGGCGCTCGCGGCGGAGCGCGCGCCGTCAATGACTGTCGTCGTCAACTGGCCGCCATCGGATAGAGGTGGACCGCCATGACGTACACAATGAGTCCTGAGACGGCGACGAAGAGCCACGCCGGCATCGTCACCCGCGCGAACCGCCGGTGGGTGGCGAACCGCTGCATCATGGCGTTGTAGAACGTGATCGGCACGAGCACGGCGACCACAAACGCCATGAACACATGCACGCCGAGCAGGGTGAAGTAGACTGGCCGGATCGGACCCTGGCCGCCGAACTTCGCGAGACCCGCGAAGGCGTGATAGACGAGATAGACCGCGAGGAAGGCGACGCCGAGGCCGATGGCGACGAACATCGTCCGCCGATGGCCTTCGCGATCGTGGGCGCGGATGAGACTATAGGCGCGCAGCAGCACGACGATCGTCGCCGCGTTGATCACGGCGAGCACGTGGGGCAAGTCGCGAATGGCGATCATTGGCGCGTCAGAACCCGTGGCTCGCGATCTTGAGCACGACGCTCACGTAAAGAACCCCAGCCAGCGCGGCGAGGACCGCGAGCACGATCAGGTTGCGCCGTCTCTGGTTCGGGCTGGCGGGCATGCTCAGACACGCGCTCGCAGCATCGCCTCCGCGAGCATCGCCGCGAACAGGACGAACAGGTAGAGGATCGAGAAGCCGAACAGAGCCATCGCCACCTTGCGGCGCGCCGCTTCGTCACCCTCGCGCAGGCGATAGAGCGCGAGAGCGCGCCACAGGAGCACAACGCCGGCGACGGCCGCCGTCGCCCCATAAATGAAACCGACGCCCGGAATGACGAGCGGGCCGAGCGAGGCGGGAACCAGCAGCGCCGAATAGATCACGATCTGGCGGCAGGTCGCGGCGTGGCCGGCGACATTGGGCAGCATCGGCACGCCGACCCGCTCATAGTCGCCGCTGCGGCAGAGCGCCAGCGCCCAGAAGTGCGGCGGCGTCCACAAGAAGGTGATGAGGAACATCGCGATCGGACCGGCGGACAGGCTGCCCGCCGCCGCCGCCCAGCCGATGACCGGCGGGAGCGCCCCGGCGGCGCCGCCGATCACGATGTTGAGCGGCGTCGAGCGCTTGAGCACCATGGTGTACAGGGGAACATAAATCGCGATGGTGAGCGCAAGCAGCGCCGCGGAAAGTCCATTCACCTTCACCGCGAGCGACGCCACCGACACGATCGCGAGCAGAACGCCGATCGCCAGCGCCTGGAGCGGCGGCACGACCCCGCGCGGAATGGGGCGCATCGCGGTGCGCGCCATATTGGCGTCGATGTCGGCGTCCCACCACATGTTGAGCGCCCCGCAGGCGCCGGCTCCCGCGGCGATCGCCGACATCGCGGCCAGGAACTTCAGCCAGTCGAACGGCCCAGGCGCGAGGGCAAAGCCGACCGCGCCGGTGAACACGACGAGCGACATGACGCGCGGCTTGAGCAGAACAAGATGGTCGACGACCCCGCCCCACCAACGCGGACTCGGCGCGCTACGGTCGCCGCCTCTGCGCGCCACTGCTGTCAACCGACCCGCCACCTTGCTCCACCTGATTTCACGCCGTCACTTCGACGCCATGCGCGCGTCTGCGGCGGTACCGCACGCGGAATTTAAGTCAGCGGCGGCGAATTTCCTAATCGAAACGGAAACGATGATCGACGGCAAAAGTCAAGCTTGCGGGCCCTGCGCGGCGGCGCGGGCCAGTCACGAGCCGCTCGCCTCGCTGAGCGCCGCCGCGCCGGATTCGAATTGCAGCCGCGCGAGGCGGGCGTAGACGCCGTCGCGCGCGACCAGCGACGCGTGATCGCCCTCCTCGACGATCCGGCCCGCTTCCATCACCAGGATGCGGTCGGCCTTGAGGACGGTCGCGAGCCGATGGGCGATCACCAGTGTCGTGCGCCCGGTCATCACGTCTTCCAGCGCGCGCTGCACCTGCGCCTCATTCTCAGCGTCGAGGGCGGAGGTCGCCTCGTCGAGCAAAAGCACCGGCGCGTCCTTGAGGATCGCACGCGCGATCGCCAGCCGTTGCCGCTGCCCGCCGCTCAGAGTGACGCCCCGCTCGCCGAGCTTCGTCGCATAGCCCATCGGGAGTTCGCGGATGAACCCGTCCGCCGCTGCGCGCCGCGCCGCCTCTTCGATCGCGAACTCGTCGATCTCGGCCCGGCCATAGGCGATGTTCTCGGCGACTGTCGCGCCGAAGATCGCGACCTCCTGCGGGACCGGGGCGATGCGGGCGCGCAGCTCGCTCGGATCGGCCGTCCTGACGTCGACGCCGTCGACGAGGACACGGCCCTCGTCGCAATCGTAGAAGCGCATGATGAGCTGGAACACCGTCGACTTGCCGGCGCCTGATGCGCCGACGATGGCGACCCGCTCGCCCGGCGCGACCGAGAAGCTGAGGTCGTCGATGACCCGCTGACCCGGCGCGCCCGGATAAGCAAAGGCGACATGGGAGAATTCGATCGATCCGCGGGCCGGGACCGGCATCGGCGCCGGCCTCGACGGGGCGACGATCCTTGGCTTTACCGAAAGCAGCTCGGCGATCCGCCCCGCCGAGCCGGCCGCCGCAGAGACTTCGTTCCACACTTGCGACAGTTCGCCGAGCGAGGTCGCGCCGAGCACGGCGAACAGCACGAACTGCGAGAGCAGCCCGCCGGTCATGCGCCCCGCCAGCACGTCGCGCGCGCCGAGCCAGAGCACGAACACCACGCTGCAGAAGGCAAGCGACACCGCGACCGCGATCAATAAGGAGCGGGTGGCTGCGGCGTCGCGGGCAGCGTCATAGGCGCTCTCGACTTCCGCGGCGAAGCGCTTCTGACTCGCGCTTTCGGCGCCGAAAGCCTGCATGGCGCGCACCCCGCCCAGGCTCTCCGAAGCGAAGGCGGTCGCTTCGGCCAGCGTGTCCTGGGCCCGGCGCGATCGCCGGCGCACGACCCGCCCGGAGGCGATGAGCGGCGCGGCGATAACCGGAATGGCGACGAGCACGAGCGCCGAGAGCTTGGGGCTCGTATAGACCATTAACGCCGTCGCGCCGACAAACATGAAGAGATTGCGGAGCGCGATCGACGCTGAGGAGCCGAACGCCGCCTTGATCTGAGTCGTGTCGGCGGTGAGGCGCGATACGAGCTCGCCGGTCCGCGCGCTGTCATAGAATGAAGCGTCGAGACGCGAGAGATGGGCGAACACGTCCCGCCTCAGGTCGGCGACCACCCGCTCGCCGAGCGTGGTCACCAGATAGTAGCGGATGGCGGCGGCGAGCGCGATGACGATCACGACCGCGGCCATGGCCATGAAATAGACGTTGATCGCGCCGCCGCTCTCCTTCGAAAAGCCGAAATCGATCATTGACCGCAACGCGAAAGGCACCGCCAGCGTCGCGGCCGAGGAGACGGTCAGCGCCGCCAACGCGGCCAGCGCCCGCCCGAGATAGCGCCGGCCGTAGCGGCCAAGGGGCAAAAGCGCGGTGAGGGAGGCGGCGCGGTTTGCTGGCTCGGTGGTCATCGGCCCTTCCATTGGCGCTCCGCAGTCGAAAGGCGCTGGCGCCACAGCCCGCGCAACGCGAGCGGACCCCCTACGCCTTCCAAAGTCGGTCTCGTTAGCTATAAATAGAGGCGAGTTGAAGAGAGGGAACTCATGTCTGCTTGTTCCACGGCCTGGAGCGCGTTGCTTGTTGTGGCGACCGCTTCATCGGCCTTCAGCCAGGAATTGGGCGATCGGGACGCAGGCGAGCGGCTGGCCGCCTTGAACTGCGCCTCGTGCCACGGCGCCATGGATGCGCCGCTCGGCGCGCCCGCCTTTGCAACAATCGCGAGCATGCCTTCGACGACCGAAGAGTCCCTGAACGTGTTCCTGCAGTCGCCCCACGCCGCGATGCCCGACCTGATCATCAGTCCAGACGACCGAAACGACTTGATCGCCTATATTCTCAGCCTGCGCCCGTAGTCAGCCTCGATCCCTTTATCAGGAGCCGAGGGCCTGGATGGTCTCGAGGACGCCCGCCGGCGGCAGGCGGAACAGCCCGGCGTAGGGCTGGCTCAATTCCAGGATCAAGAAGATTGCGCTGGCGACCGCTATCGCGCCGAGAGCGAGCGTGGCGACCACCGTTCCGTTGAGCGGCGAAACCAGGCCGTAGCCGCAAAACAAGAGCAGCGACCAGCACACCACGATCGCGACCATCGGCCAGGAAATGCCGCCAGCCAGCTGCAGCATCATCAACAGGCGCGTCTGCTGGATCATACCGGCGGCGACATTGGCGGTCGCCAGAACCTGCTTCTGGGCGTCGGTCTTCGGGGTAAGAGTGAGCAGAAACCGGTCGAGCTTCTTCATGCCCTCGAGGACCGAGCGCACGGTCAGATCCTCGGCCTCCAGCTTTCCGCCGCCCCAGATCTTTTCGTAGCTTTGCCTGATCGCGGCGCGGAGCCCATCGCGCGCCGGCGCCGCCTCGGGGCCATAGGCTTCGAGCGCCGCGTCGAGTTGAAGCGACCGCGCGCTGAGCGTTTCGAGCTCCGCCTTCTGGGTGGCGTAAAGCGTATAGCTCGCGCCGACCAGGGTTCCGAGCACGAGGGCGAGCAGGAGTTCGAGCAGCCCGGTCATCGACCCGATCATATCGCGCGCCCGTTCCGGCGCGTGCCGCTCCGGCAGCCAGGCCCGCAGCCGCAGACCGACAAGGCCGGCGCCGAACGCAAGTATCGCAACGGTCACGGCGAAGAGCAGCTCATTCACTCTGATGCATCCCCCCGGGCTCCGCGAGACGCTCCCGGTTGTTGTCGCCTCGGAACCGAGCTCAATTCAGCGTGAGCCAGACCCTAATTGGCAGTCCTGCTCCGTTCAAGGCGATTGAGGGGCTTTGCGCGCTCTGGTAAACTTGTGTGTCCGGCGCGCTTGGCTTCTCCGACCCGAGGCCGCGATCGAATCCCGAAACGGCGACCGGGCGCTACGGCGGCGGTCGCCGCAGTTCGCGGGCAATCCGCCGAGGGGCGCGAAGACCATGAACGGCCGCAAGCTCATTCCCGGGAAACCGCTGCCCGCAGCGGATATTCCCGACTATACGATCCGCCGCGACACGCTCGACGAGGTCTTCGCCGACACGTTTCGGGCTCGCCTCAAGCGCATCGCCGACATCGTCGAGCGATCCGGCGAGCGTCTCGAGGGGAACATCTTCTATCTCGACCTCGAGCGCTATGCCGATTGGTCTCCCGCCGCCGAGCTCGCGCCGGCCCGTCGCAACGTCTGGCGCGCGGTCAGGTTCAAGGAGCGCCTGCTCGAGGTCGGCGTCAACGCCGGCCACAGCGCGCTGCTCGCGCTGTCCGCGAACCCAATGCTCGAATATTACGGCGTCGACATCATGTCCCACGCTTACACTGCCGAATGCGTCGATTACCTGAAAGGCGAGTTCCCCGGGCGGGTGCACCTTTTCCCCGGCGATTCGCGCGAGGTCCTGCCCTGGCTCGTCAACCGTCGCGCCGAGCTCTCGTTCGACATCTTTCATGTCGACGGCGGCCACACCAGCGAAGTCTGCCGCTCCGACATGACGAACTGCATACGCATCGCCCGCGGCCAACGCGGCCGACATCTGATGCTGGACGACGTCCACGCGAGCTGGATCTTCGACATCTATTGCGAGTTGGTCTCGCTCGGCGATTTGACGACCGAGACATTTTTCGGCGACTGGGAGGAGGCCGGGCGGAACGTTCTGGCGCGGATCGAGTGAACTTGCGGGCCGCAAGGGAGAGGTCGTTCGCCTGTGACTGAAGCCCTCCGCCCTGATGAGTGCGAATTCGCGTCCTTCTGGCACGGAACGCTCAATCCGTTCGCATACGGGTGCCTCGCCTCGTTTCCTGCAGCCGGGTCCAGCCTGCGGGTCTTCAGCTATGATCCGCGCCTCGACCTGCCCCCCGGCGTTCGCCTCGAGGACGCGAACGCGATTTGCCCCGATGAATCGCTCACGCGCCGCTTCATCGCCAACGGCAAGCCGTCGATCGCCACCTTCGCCGACATGTTCCGTTACCGGATGATCCGCGACAAGGGCTATTGCTGGGTCGATACCGACGTGCTTTGCCTCAAGAAGCCGGCGTTTGGCGCCGGCGGCATTGTCTTCTGCCGCCAGGCCGACGCGGTCGGGACGGGCCTGGTCAACAACGCGGTGCTGAGGCTGCCGTCGTCGCATCCGGCGACCGCCGAACTCGTCGCCACCGCGGAGGCTGCGGTCGACGTCGACCAACGATGGGGCGCGCTCGGCCCGTTCCTGCTGACCCCGGTGCTGATGAGATTTGGTCTCTACGATAGCGCGCTCGATTCGCATGTCTGCTACCCGATCGAGCCGGAGCAATTCTGGAAGCTCTTCCTGCCGGCCTATCGGGATTGGGCCCACGAGGCCGCGCGCGGCGCGACCTTCGTGCATTTGTGGAGCGAAGCGATCGTCTGGAGCGGCTACGATTTCTGGGCCTGCCCGCCCGCCGGCTCCTATCTGCACGAGGCGTTCCGGCGCGTCGGAGCGCTTTCCCGCTTCCGCCGGATCGCGACCGAGGATGAGGTCATTCGTCTGATGGCGAAGCTGATCGCCGGAGCGCAGTCCGCCGCCGCGACGAAAGCGACCGCGTCGGATTGACGGACGAAGCTTTCCGCCCGACCGCCCTACCCGACCGCGGCGGGCCGCGCGACCTTGCGCCTCGCCGCGAGCAGCCGGGCCGCCCGTTTCCGCCGGGCTTGGCGGGTGCGCCTGGGCGACACCAAGAACGTGACCTTGGGCGGCTCCTTGAGGAATGTTCGCGCCTGTTCTTCGATCATACGGTCGGCGATCGTCACCCTGGTGCGCAGGTGCTTGAGTTCGAGCAGCGACTGAATAAGGAATGTTTCGACGATCCGGCCGCTCGTCTGCGTATCCTCGAAGACCCCCCAGGCATAAGCGCCGTCGCGCTTTCGTTCGAGGCCGATCTCGTGGATCACCGCCAGAAACGCCGTGGCGTCCGCAGGATCGATCCGATATTCGACGGTCAGCAAGATCGGCCCTTCATCGTCCTCGACCCGATGCACGAACACCGGCGTGCGCCAATGCATCGACGGCGTGAGGTCGAGCGCCGCTGCGCCCTGCAACGGCCAGCGAAGCGTCAGGATCATCCCGACCGCCGCGCCCGCGGAGGCGATATAGAGGGTCGTCGACAGCCCCTCGACGCTGGCGACCTTGCCCCAGACGGCGCTGCCGACCGTCATTGCGCCGAAGAACACTGTCAGAAAAATCGCAAGGCCCCGTCCGCGCACCCACTCCGGCAACGCCACTTGCGCGGAAACGAACAACGTCGTCATCATCGTGATCCAGGACATGCCCGCGACCAGGCTCGCGATGCCCGCGACCGCGGGATGGCGCGCCGCGCCATAAAGCGCCAGCGCAAGGATCGTGCCCACCGTCCCGAGCGCCGCCAGCCGATCGGGGCCGAGACGCGCCTTGAGACCGTTGAGCGCAAGCGAACCGAGAATCGACCCCGCTCCGATCATGCCGAGCAGAATGCCGTAGACCTCCGGCCCATTGTGCATCTGCTGCCGGGCGACCAGAGGCAGGAGAGCCCAGTAGGCGCTCGCGAACGGGAAAAAGGCGACGGCGCGGATGAGGGTGGAATCGAGGTCACGATTGTTTCTGGCGTAGCGGAGCCCGGTGAGGACCGCGCTGAAGAGGCGCTCGGCCGGAAGGGACTTCTCGCCCGGCGCGGCGCGCGCCACCAGAGAAGCGCCGCGAGGACCGCCAGGTTGCCGATGCAAAAACACCAGAACGGCAAGACGATGCTGACGGCGGCGATGGCCAATCCGCCAATGGCCGGGCCGATCGCCCGACTCACGTTGTAGCTCGCGTTGTTGATGGCGATGGCGCTGTCGAGATCCTGCTTCGGCACCAGCATCGGAGTGATGACGAGCCACGCGGGGGCGGCGAGCGCGCCGGTTGCGCCGAGACAGAAAGTCGTCGCCAGCAAGACCGGCGGCGTGGCCAGATGCAATGTCACGACCACCGCGAAGACGACCGAGATCGCAGTCACCGCAAGTTGCGCGCCGATCAAGAGCCTGCGCGCGTCGATGATGTCGGTCAACGCGCCGGCAGGCAGGGTGAGAAGAAACATCGGCAGCGTTGTCGCCACCTGGACCGCCGACACCATTCTCGGGTCAGGATTGAGGCTGGTCATCAGCCAGTTCGTCGACGTGTCGAACATCGCAAAGCCGACATTCGACGCCGAACTCGCGATAAGAACGACGGTGAACGCCAGATTGCCGAAAACGCCCCACCGCCAGGCCTGGCCTGCCGGCGCGTCCGGATTGACGCTCGACTCGCTCGACAACAATGACCCCCAAAGGACGAGAATTGGACAGTGTAAACGCGACAAAGCCGCAGTTCAGATGGCGAACGAGAGCGGACTTTTCAAGGCGGCGGGCCGGTCAGGACGAGGCCGCGCCGACCCGAAAAGGGGCGCTCCAGGGTAAATCTTTTTTGATCAACTCCGGCGTCTCGGCGGATCGCTTCACTGGAGGATCGCTTAGCCCTGGCGATCCGGGCGCGCGGCCGAGCCGGAGCGAATTGGCCGCGTGAACCCTGACAAGCTTTTGAATTTGCGCTCCAGTCGCTATGTTTGGACGAGTTCGCGCGTAAACGGGCCGACGGCGGGTTCGCTGGTCCTGTTCGTATCGGCGGGCGGCGTCTGTGAACGATTTCGGCCGCGGAGACTTGTTTGGCTGCGATTTCCATCCTGATGGTTTGCATGCGAATGGATCGGTCGAACGCTGAAATGCTCGCGGTCGCCGCCGACATGGCGCAGCGCTTTTCGGCCGCCGTCGTCGGCGTCGTCGCATGGCAGGCCTCGGCGCTTTCTGCTCTCATGCCGATTGGCCCTGGCGAGCCGCTGGACCACGACCTCAAGAAGTTTCGTGAGCGCGCGGCCGCGGCCGAGGCCGAGTTTCGCTCCGCCTTGTCAATGGTGATGGATCTCCAGTGGAGCTCGCAAATGACGGCTGGACCGCCGTCTCAGCATATCGCCGATCAAGCTCGGGGAGTGGACTTGATCGTCGCCCCCGCGGGAATCGGGGAGCGGATATTCGTCCCTTCGGCTGAAGTCGATATCAGCGACCTCCTGATGCGCGCCGGGCGCCCCGTTCTCCTTACGCCGGCTGGCGCGACTGGACTGAAACTGACGCGAGCCCTGGTTTGCTGGAAGGATTCGCTCGAGGCGCGGCGGGCGATCGTCGCCGCTCTCCCGATCCTGATGGCGAGCAGGAGGGTCGATGTTGTCGAACTCGTCAGCGAGCGCGAAATCGAGGCGGCGGGACACCGGCTTTCGGATGTCGGCGACTGGCTTGCACGGCACGAGGTCGACTCGAATTGTCTGGCGTCGCCGCTGAAAGGGGCTGAGGCGGCGCAGCTCTCCGCGATCGCCGGGGAGCTTGAGGCCGATCTGATCGTGGCGGGCGCGTTCGGACACAGCCGTCTGCGCGAGTGGACGTTCGGCGGAGTGACGCGGGACCTCCTGCTCCAGACCGATCGCTGCGCTCTCGTTTCCCACTAGCCGCACAGTCCAGCCCCACGAGCAAGGTTCGAAGATGGACTTCCGCATTCCCAGAGAGCCCACGGCAGACGCGCAGAGCTGGCTCGGCGCTTTCGCCCATCCCGCATTCGCGATCGTGTGGACCGCGAGCACGTTCGCGCTCCTCGGCATCGCGATGTATGACACGGCGTCGGGCTGGATGATGACGACGCTCGACGTCGATCCGCTGGACGTGTCGTTCGTGCACGCGGCGACGACGCTGCCGATGTTCCTCTTCACTCTTCCCGCCGGCGCTATCGCTGATATCGTTGATCCGCGGCGGATGATCATCGTGGTTTCTTACGCAATCGCCGCGCTGATGGCGCTTTTCGCCGCGTTGGTGTCGCTCAATTTTGCTTCCCCGCTGCTGCTGCTCGTGACCACCTTCGTTCTCAGCGCCGCATGGTCGCTCAACACACCCGCCTGGCTGTCGATCGTGCCGCTCCTGGTGCCGAAGGCCGACATCCCCGGCGCCATCGCCGCGCACAGCGTCGGCTATAATATCAGCCGCACCGTCGGTCCCGCGCTCGGCGGCCTGTTGATCCTGAAATTCGGGCTGGCCGCCCCATTCTGGATCTTCATCGCCGCCAATCTCGCGGTAATCGCGGCCCTGACCTGGTGGCGCACGCCGGCGAGACAGACGGCGTCGCTTCCCGCCGAGAGGCTCAGCAGCGCGCTCCGCACCGGCCTGCGGCACGCGGCTAACAATCGCCTGCTGTGGGCGACGCTGGCGCGAACGATGGCGGTCTATCCGTTCACCGCCGCCTATTGGGGCCTGTTGCCATTGATCGCACGGCGAACCGGAGAGGGCGCGGAGCACTATGGCCTCCTCCTGAGCGCGATCAGCATCGGCGCGATCCTGGGCTCGCTCAAACATGCCAAGCTGCGCGAGCGGCTCGGCCCCGACCGGCTCGTCGCTCTCGCAACGGTCGTGACCGCGGTCGCGCTTACGATATTCGCATTCGCGGACAATCTCGCTCTCGCGCTTTCAGCCTCCCTGCTCGGCGGAATCGCATGGGTCACCAACCTGACGTGTCTCTATACTTCGGCCCAGAATGTGCTGCCGGATTGGGTGCGCGGCCGGGGCCTCGCAATCTTCCTGACCGTCATCTTCGGAACAATGACCCTTTCCAGCGCCGTTTGGGGAGACATCGCCGCCAGGACCGGGCTTCCAACCGCCCTCCTTCTTGCGGCCGCGGGCGCGATCGTGGCGATGCCCCTCACCTGGCGGTGGAAACTGCAACAGGGCGCGCCGCTCGATCTTTCGCCCTCCCAGCACTGGGGCATGCCGCAGACCCACGTGGAGATCGACAACAATCGTGGGCCGGTGCTGGTGAAAATCGAGTACCGGATCGACCCAAAGGATCGCGCGGCGTTCCTGCGCGCTCTCGACGAGCTTGGATTCGAGCGCCGACGCGACGGCGCGTTCGCCTGGGGAATCTTCGAGGACGCCGGCGAATTCGGGCGCTACGAGGAGACCTACCTCATCGAGACGTGGCTCGAGCTCATGCATTTGCGCGAACGGGTCACCAACGCCGACCGGGTGCTCGAGGACGAAATCCGGGATATGCTGATCGCCCCGCCGCGCATCGAATTCCTGATCGCCGCCGAACGCGGCCCGCGAGTTCGGGATCGGCGCGCCGAGCCGGCTGGAGCCTAGAGAATTGCGCATTCTCGTCGTCTACGCGCATCCGTTGGAGACGAGCTTCATCGCCGCTCTTCATCTGCGCGTCGTCGAGACCCTGCGAGCCGGCGGACACGGCGTCGACGATCTCGATCTCTACGCCGAGCGGTTCGACCCGGTCATGTCGCGCGACCAGTTCGCCCATTACGTCGATGTCAACGTCAACACGCGCGAGGTCGAACCTTACGTCAAGCGCCTGCGTGGCGCCGAGGCGCTCGTCCTCGTGTTTCCTGTCTGGTTCGACGGACTGCCGGCGATGATGCAGGGCTATTTCCAGCGGGTATTTCTGCCGGGCGTTGCGCTGCGGATCGACGAGGCGGGCCTCTTTCATCCGAACTTATGGAACCTCAAGCGCATGGCGGCGGTCTGCACTTACGGCGAGGACCGGCGCGCCGTCGAGGCGAAGAGCAACCCCGCCCACCGCTTCATCCGTTACAACATTGGCTTGCTGATCGATCCGAAGGGCCGGTTCGAATATCTCGCCCATTACGACATGAACTTCTCGACCACAGCAAGGCGCGCCGCGTTCATGAAGCGCGTCACGCGCGCGTTCGAGGCGTGGTGAGCAGTCGCCGGTGCTGGCTAGAAGCTATATTTGAAGCCCGCGAACGGGCCGTACATCCACTGCTGGTAGCGGAAGCTCCTCGGCTCGAAGGTGAGCTGATTGAAGCCGGTATCCTGGTGGGTGTAGGTGTACATGACGCGATAGCCGAGGGTCGTGGAGATGTTTTGCGTCCAGTTGTAGCCGACCGAGGCAAGCGCCTGTCCGGTTGCGCTGTCGGACCAGCCGCCGAGGTCGGCGAGCATGTTCATGAACCAGCGGTCGTAGAAGCGATACTGCGCGGCGAAGCCGGCGACCGGCATGACCCAGTCCTTGATCGACGGATTCAGTCCCGTTGAACAATCCGAACGGGCCGCTGACGGTGAGCTTGGTCCCGCTGTAGAAGTTGCGGGCGCCAACCGTGCCGTAGAGATCGAGGTTCGGCACGCCAAGCGGCACGCGAAGGCCGCCGAAGGCGGTGATGACGCTCTCGTTGAGGGTGAGGGTTCGTCTTTCCGCCGTAGAGCGCATTGTTCGAGTTTTGTAGGATCGCGGACCCGCCGATCCGCGCCCATACGAAATCGATTCCGCCGATGAACGTGTCGTTGCGGGCGACTATGCTGCCCATGAACGCGCCTTGAAAGTGCTCGAGCACTTTGGCGAAGCTCGCGTAATAGGGCAGCGTCGGAAGAGTAGCCGAAGCCGTGCTTCCCGCAATGCTCGACGCCCATCCGTAGCCGGTGATCTCGAAACGCCAGGTCGAGGGCAGCGGCGGAGCGACCAAAGGCTCAGGCGCCGGCTTCCTGGTCGGCAAATCCGCAGCGACCGCCGGCGCCGCGCCGAGCGCGGCGGCTAGAGCAAGCGCTCCGAAATATTTCAGCATTCCCCTTGCCCCAAGCCACGCGATCAACCGCCGTTGCCCCGGCGGCCTTGTTACGGATCGCGGGACTTGCAACGCGCAAGCGTCCTGACTCGAACGCGCCTCGAATCCATAGAAGGGAACGGCGCGGTCGGCAATAGCGCCGCACAAAGCGGGGGGCTGTCGCAGCCCTGGAACCTCGGCGTTGTTCGCGGCTTGTGGAAGCGGTCAAATCGGCTGGCCGATCATCCCGACTTCGCCCTTGCCGACCTCAACCAGCATCGACAGAACGAAATCCGGCGCGAGGAAGCGCGCGCAGGCTTGCCCGTCGGCGACAAGCGCGATCATCGCCTTGCCGCTGGCGCTGGCCACCACCGCGCTGTCGCCCGGCGGAAGCTGTCGCGAAACAGGAGGAATGGCGACGTACAGCGCCCGCACGAACTGGAACTGCTCGGGGGATAGCTTCGTCACATGCGACACCGAGCCGATCTGGGAGACGGGGACGCATTCCGGCGCCTCGGCTGTCAGCCACTGGGAAAAGACGCCCGCGTCCTGGCTGTCTACGTGCGCGCTCGACTCCGGGATGCGGATAGAATCTTGAGCGCGAAGGCTAAATCCGCTGAGGCCCGCCAATGCGGCGGCCGCCGCGACCAAAAACGCACTGTTCATGACGTCCTCCTGTTACCCGGACGCCCGAGTCCGCCGTGGCGGCGCCGAAAAGACCTTTGGTCTCCGTTACGGACCTCCACGCCTACGAACGCACGCCGGGACTTTCGGCGAATTGAACGTTTGTGGACGCCATTTGGTTCCGCGCGCCGGCGGCCGAGGTTCGAAGTCGATGAGCGCGCGTCGGAGCGGCTTCTCAGGGCCCAACCGGGATCAGCTTCCCGACAAAGACCGGCGGCCCGGACGGCTGGCCGGTGGGCGAGCCGCCCGGCGGCTCGATGGTGACGGCATAGGTCGCGTCCGCGACCACGGCGCGATCATATCGCGCGAGATTCGCGCTCCGGGTCGCGCTATCGGCGGCGATGACGCCGAGCGACCGCGGGGCGCCGATCTTGGGATCGATGAGCCACAATTCGTATGCCTTGCCGGGCGGCGCGGTCGCCGCGATCGGGCGCACCGTGAACTCGCGGCTGTCAAGATTGACGGTGATCGCGAACGCGGGCGATGCGGCGTCCTTCTGCAGGACAGCGACGTATTGATGCGGCAGCGCCTCGCGCGTCGTCTCGCGGGCCGCGAACCCGACCGCCAGAACCCCAGCGACGATCGAGGCGGCGATCGCCGCCGCGCGCCAGCGAATGAGGCTCCGCCTGAGCGCGTCCACGCCCGGATTCCCCGCCGCCTCGGGCGTTGCGCCGCGAATGCGCGCTTCGATCGCGGGCAGAAGGCCGCGCGGCGGCTCGATGGGGCCCGCCGCCTCGGCGAGCGGGGCAAGCCGCGCCTCCCACGCGCGGATCGCCTCGTCGAGGTCGGGTTCCCGCAGCCGCCGGGCGGCCACGACCGCGCGTTCGCCCGGATCGAGGGTGCCAAGCACATATTCCGCGGCGGCGAAATCGTCGTCGGGACTGACGGTCATGACGCCAGGCAATCCCTGAGTTGGGCGAGGCTGCGATGGAGCCACGTCTTGATCGTCGGAACCGGCCGCCCGAAACGCTTCGCAAGCGCCTCGCGGCTCGAACCGCGATAGTAGGCGAGCAGCACAACCGCGCGTTTCTCCTCGTCCAGGGCCTGAAGGCAGTTGATGAGCGCCTGAAGCCCTTCCGACCGCTCCCTTGCGGCCAGAGGGTCGACGTCGGCGGCGGCCGGCTCGAAGCTCGCGGGCATGTCCTCGATCGAGCCTGGACGAACCCGCCGGACCTCGTCGAGCGCTCGATTGCGGGCGATGGTCGCCATCCACGCGAGCGGCGAGCCTTTGGCGGGATCGAAATCGCCGGCCTTTTGCCAGATGCGCACATAGGCCTCCTGGAGCACGTCCGCGGCTGCGTCGCCTCGGGTCAGGATACGGGCCACGACGCCGTAGAGTTTCGCGCTGGTCAATTTGTAGAGGGCGGCAAAAGCCGCCGCGTCACGCGCAGCGGTGCGGCCCAGGAGGTCGGCGAGACCGTCCGTGGCCGGAGCCGGCGATCCGCTACCCGGCGCCTCTCCCCGGATTGTCATTCGGGCATCCTAGCGCCGCGCGCGACCGGCGCAACCAAGCGCGGAAAGGGCGGACGCCAATAGCGCCCGCCCGCTGCTTCCGGATGAGCGGTAGGAGGACGTTCAGCTCGGGAGCAGGACCTTGTTGATCACCTGGATGACGCCGTTCGACTGCATCACATTCGGAATCGTGACTTCGGCCTTGTCCCCCTTGGCGTCGATCACCCAAAGACGGGCTCCGGAGCGCGCGAAGGTAAGTTCCTCGCCCTGGACCGTCTTCAGCATCGCCTTGCCGCCGCCGTCGCGGATCATGGCGTCGATCTCGGCCTCGGTCAGACGGCCCGGCACAACGTGATAGGTCAGGATCGCAGTCAGCATGCCCTTGTTTTCGGGCTTGAGCAGCGTTTCGACCGTGCCGGCTGGCAGACGGGCGAACGCCTCGTTGGTCGGAGCGAACACCGTGAATGGTCCGGCCCCTTCAAGGGTGTCGACAAGGCCGGCGGCTTTCACTGCCGCGACAAGCGTGGTGTGATCTTTCGAGTTGACCGCGTTTTCGATGATGTTCTTGCTCGGATACATCGGGGCGCCGCCGACCATCTTGGTCATTTCGGCATAGGCTGGCGCGACGTAGGGCGCGGCGACCGGCGCGGCGAAGGCGACGCTCACGGCGAGCGCCGCGAGGGCAAGCGAATTCCTGGCGTTCATGTTGATCTCCGAGGTTGGCTCCGCCCGATCGTCGCGTTCCCGCCGTCGATCGGCACGGGCTGGTTACGGGTCGCCCCAGCCAAGGTTTCGCAATCGAATCAAAAAAATCCCGAATCCCCACACAAAAATGACGCCGCGACGCGAAACACTCGGCCGCGGCCGCACGAATGGAGTTGGCGCCCGGACCGGCGTATTGGAGCCTGACACAATGGAGAGGCTTTCGTGACGTCGCTTTCTTCCGCCTTACGCGCGAGCGATACTCCGACTGGCCGCGTTATTCTCCGGCATTCGCTGATCGTGCGTATTTGCCATTGGATCAACGCGGGCTGTTTTGTCGTGCTGCTGATGAGCGGCCTGCAGATTTTCAATGCCGACCCCGCGCTGACCTGGGGCGCCGCGACTAGTTTCGACCACCCGTTCTTATCGCTATCGGCGACTGAAAACGACGATGGCGATACGACTGGCGGCGTGACGACGATCTTCGGCCGACCATTCAATACGACCGGTTTCCTTGGCGCTTCGCGAGGCGCCGACGGCGAACTGGAAGCACATGGCTTTCCATCCTGGGCGACGCTGCCCGCGTATCAGGATCTGGCGATGGGCCGGCGCTGGCACTTCTTTTTTGCCTGGATTCTCGTGCTCAACGGACTCGTCTATTTCGCGTATCTGATCGGGCGCCGGCATATTCGCGACCTTTGGCCGAGCAGGGCTGACATCCGGGCGATTCCACGCGCAATCGCCGATCACGCGCGGCTGAGATTCCCGGAAGGTGATGAGGCGCTGCACTACAACGTGCTGCAGAAGCTCGCCTATCTCAGCGTCGTCGTCGCCTTTCCGATCCTGATCCTGGCCGGTCTCACGATGTCGCCGGCGATGAATGCGGCTTTCCCGTGGCTCCTCACCCTCTTCGGCGGGCGGCAGGCGGCGCGGGCCGCGCATTTCCTGCTCGCAACCTATCTCGTTCTGTTCGTCATCGTGCATCTCGTGATGGTCGTGCTCTCCGGCCCGATCAACAACATGCGCTCGATGATCTCTGGGCGTTATCGCATCAAGGAGGCCCAGCGATGAAAGCCGATGTTCTGTCGCGCCCTCCGGGACTGCATCTCAGCCGGCGCAAGCTCCTCCTCGGGCTCGGCGCAGGCGCCTTGGCCGCGCCGCTCTCGGGCTGCGATGCAGGCTCGCCGGCCGCGCTGTCGATCCTGGACAAGGCCGAGCGGCTCACCACGGCCGTCCAACGCGCCCTGCTCGCGCCGCGCACGGCGCTCGCGCCGGAATTCCCGCAATCCGCGATCACTTCGACTTTCAAACCGAACGGCTCCGTTGATCCGGACGATCCGGGCTATATCGCCCTGCGCCAGGGCGGCTTCGCCGACTGGAAACTCGAGGTCGGCGGCCTCGTCGATCGGCCGATGACGTTGACGCTCGCCGACTTGCGTGGCCTTCCGTCACGCTCGCAGATCACCCGGCATGACTGCGTCGAGGGCTGGAGCTGCATCGGGCAATGGAAGGGGGTTCAACTGTCGGCTCTCCTGACCTCGGCGGGCCTCAAGCCACAGGCGCGCTACATCGCCTTCTTCTGCGCCGACACGCTCGAGCAGACGCTCGACAACACCGGCCGCTATTACGAGACGATCGACCTTATCGACGCCGTTCATCCGCAGACCATCCTGGCGTATGAGATGAATTTCGCGCCGCTGAAGGTCGAGCATGGCGCGCCCCTGAGGCTCAGGGTCGAGCGACAGCTCGGCTACAAGATGGCCAAATATGTGATGCGCGTCGAGGCGATCGATGGCTTCTCGCGCATATCGCGCGGGCGCGGCGGGTTCTGGGAGGATCGCGGCTACGAATGGTACGCGGGGATCTGACCGGCGCGGGCCGCTGGACGAGCGGCCCGGGAGAAGGGAACGCTCAGAGCTCATCCGATGACGCCGGTCCTGACCCACGTCGCCGATTTTTCCGTCGAGGTCGGCGCGCCGATCGCGGTCGGGGAGACGGCGCAAGGGCTAAGGCGAGTCGTGCCGATCATCGGCGGCGTCATTCAGGGCGTGAGGCTCAACGGGACCATCCTGAACGCCGGCGCGGACTATCAGGTCATTGGCCCGGACGGTTTCACCCGGCTCGAAGCCCGCTATGTCGCCCGGCTCGACGACGGAAGCATGCTCTACATCGAAAACACCGGGGTCCGCTTCGGCCCCCCGGAGATCATGGCGCGGATCACCCGGGGCGAGCCCGTCAATCCGGCTGAGGTCTACTTCCGGAGCGCACCGCGTTTCGAAACCGCCGCGCCGGCTCACCAATGGCTGACACGGCCGCTCTTCATTGCCGCCGGCAGCCGATTTCCGGACCGCGTCGCGCTTTCGGTCTTCGAAGTGGGTTAGCGCCTCCGCGTCCGCCGCGAAACCGCGAAGGCGGCCCCTGGGGGCGTTGAAACGGGCGGCAAGGTCGGCGAGAGCCACAATCGAGAGCTGGCCCCATGCCGGCGGGCGCGCAGGAGGGATGAACGGCCCAACCGCGCCTCAGCGCGCCCGCTGCGGCGCGGTGAAAATGACGACCTCGTCCTTGCCGACGCGATCGAGCAGCGCGTGAGCCTCTTCGTCCAGGAGATCCCTGTCGACGCTTTCCGGCCTGAGGCTCGCGACGCGCGATTCCCAGCGGGCGCGCTCGTTCTTCAACGCGGCGAGTTGCCCCTGAAGCTCGACGGCCTGGGAGTCGAACTGGACCTTCGCCTTAAGCCCATGCTCGCCGTTCGAGGCGCCCCAGACCAGATAGGAGGTCGTCGCCCCGAGCACGAGGTAGAGAACGATCGGCGTCAGAACCCTGCGCAGGCGCGTCCTTTTGACCATGCGCCGATCCTGCGCGGGACAGCGTTAAGACGGGGTTATCGGCCTGCCCCTAACTCGCCTTGACGGCCGCGCGGCCGGCGAAACGGGCCTGATCGCCGAGCTCCTCCTCGATCCGGATCAATTGGTTGTACTTGGCGAGGCGGTCCGACCGCGAGAGCGAGCCGGTCTTGATCTGTCCGCAATTGGTCGCGACCGCGAGATCGGCGATCGTCGAATCCTCGGTCTCGCCGGACCGGTGCGACATCACCGCGGTGTACCCTGCCCGCTGCGCCATATCGACGGCGGCGAGCGTCTCGCTGAGCGAACCGATCTGGTTCACCTTGATCAGGATCGAATTGCAGACGCCTTCCTTGATGCCGCGGCTCAGGATCTCCGTGTTGGTGACGAAAATGTCGTCGCCGACGAGCTGGATCTTCGTTCCGATCTTCTCGGTAAGCAGCTTCCAGCCGGCCCAGTCCTGCTCGGCCATGCCGTCCTCGATCGACACAATCGGATAGGCGTTGGCCAGCTTGGCGAGATAATCGACCTGCTGCTCGACCGAGCGCGTCAGGCCTTCGCCGGAATAGACATAAGCGCCGTCCTTGAAGAATTCGGACGCCGCAGGGTCGAGGGCGAGCGCGATGTCGTCGCCAGGCTTGAATCCGGCCGCCTCGATCGCCTTGACGCAGAAGTCGAGCGCCGCCTCCGCCGAGGGCAGGTTTGGGGCGAAGCCGCCCTCGTCGCCGACATTGGTGTTGTGTCCCGCCTTCTTGAGCGCGCTTTTCAGCGCATGAAAGGTCTCCGCGCCCCAGCGCACCGCCTCGGCCAGCGAGGGCGCGCCGACCGGCATGATCATGAACTCCTGAAAGTCGATCGGATTGTCGGCATGCACGCCGCCGTTGACGACGTTCATCATCGGAGTGGGCAGGACCCTGGCCATCGTTCCGCCGACGTAGCGATAGAGCGGCAGCCCCGAAGCCTCCGCCGCCGCCTTGGCGACGGCGAGCGAGACGCCGAGGATCGCATTGGCGCCGAGCTTCGACTTGTTCTTCGTGCCGTCGAGGGCGATCATCGTTTCGTCGATCTTGAGCTGGTCCTCGGCCTCGAGGCCCGAGACGGCGTCGAAAATCTCGCGGTTGACCGCCTCGACCGCTTTGAGAACGCCCTTGCCGCCGAAGCGGCCCTTGTCGCCGTCGCGCAACTCGACCGCCTCGCGCGTTCCCGTCGACGCGCCGGATGGAACCGCGGCGCGGCCCATCGAGCCGTCTTCCAGGACGACATCCACCTCAACCGTTGGATTGCCCCGGCTATCGAGGATTTCGCGGGCGACGACGTTCACGATCGCGGTCATTTTGCCTCCATTGCCGGAGCATCGATCGGGGTTCTTACGTCATCCCGGCAACCGATGAAAGCCGACGCGAGCCCGGAAACAGGGCCAGGCGCACAGCACTTTTGCATCCGCCGCTGCACAATTGACCAAAATCGACCAAGCCAGAAAAAATATGCATGGCAGGGCCGCTGAGGCTCGTGACACAGGCAGAAATTTGGACTAGCAATGGCTCGCCAAAAGGAGGCCGCTGCCAAAATGTTTGGCGCCGGACGCCGTAGGGTCTGTGGGAGGACAAAGCGTTCGATAGTCTTGAGCCGCCCAGAAGTCACGGACGGATAACAAAGTAAAATAATCGGGATTTCGAAGCGCACCGCAAGGACGGAAAAAGGGGCGGGCCGCCGAAAAGGCGTCTCGCCCCTTGTGTTTTGGCGCTGAGATCTTCTACCCCGCGACAGAATTGGCGCCGGCGGATCAAGACATTCGCGCCGGAATTGACTCCCCGACTGCCTGCAAAACCTCCTTCTCGCCGGGTTGAAAGTCCGAAATCTTTGTCAGTCGTCCTCGGCCTCGCCCTCCGCCCAATTTCGTTGCGTTTCGGTTATATAAGCATCAAGCCGCCCTTCGCCGATCGCTTGCCGGGCGCCGGACATGAGGTCGTGATAATAGGCGAGGTTGATTTCGGTCAGCCCCATCATCGCCAGGATCTCGCCTGATTTCGCCAGGTGCCGCCAATAGGCGCGCGAATAGTGGCGCGCCATCGGCGACGACGAAACCGGGTCGACCGGGCGCGGATCGTCGGCGAAGCGCGCGTTGCGCAGGTTGAGGCGCCCGCGGCGGGTGAAGACGAGCCCATGCCTTCCGGCGCGGGTCGGCAGCACGCAATCGAACATGTCGACGCCGCGCCTGAGCGACTTGAGGAGATCGTCCGGCGTTCCAACGCCCATGAGATACCGGGGCCGGTCCAAAGGGAGGCGAGGGATGACGACGTCGATCATGTCGAGCATCGCCGCCTGCGGTTCGCCGACCGCGAGTCCTCCGATCGCGTAGCCGTCAAAACCCGTTTCAACGAGCCCTTTGGCGCTGAAGAGGCGAAGGTCCTTCTCCGTCCCGCCCTGAACGATGCCGAAGATCGCCCTGCCCGGCTGCTCGCCAAAAGCGTCCTTCGATCGCTCGGCCCATCTGAGCGAGAGCCGCATCGCCCGCTCAGCCTCGTCATGCGAAACGGGCAGCCTCACGCATTCGTCGAGCTGCATCTGGATGTCCGAGCCCAGGAGCCGCTGGACCTCCATCGCCCGCTCGGGCGTCAGTTCATGCCGCGAGCCGTCGATATGCGACTGGAACACCACGCCGCGCTCGCTGAGCTTGCGAAGCCTGGCGAGGCTCATCACCTGGAAGCCTCCGGAATCGGTCAGGACCGGATGCGGCCAGTTCATGAACCGGTGCAAGCCGCCGAGGGCCGCGATCCGCTCCGCTCCGGGCGCCAGCATCAGATGGTAGGTGTTGCAGAGCACGACATCGTAGCCGAGGGCCCTCACTCCGTCCGGGGTCATGGCCTTCACCGTCGCGGCGGTGCCGACCGGCATGAAGGCAGGCGTGCGTATGACGCCGCGCGGAGTGGAGACGGCGCCGAGCCGCGCTTGCCCGTCGGTCGCCTGCACCGCGAAAGAAAATTCCGCGGTCATGGGCGCTCGCGGGACGCGTTTGCGACGGCGCCGCGGAACAAGAGGCAGGCGTCACCATACGAATAGAACCGATAGCCCGCCCGAACGGCGTGCGCATAGGCCGCACGCATGGTCTCAAGGCCGCTGAAAGCCGAGACGAGCATGAACAGCGTCGATCGCGGCAGATGAAAGTTGGTCAGGAGCGCGTCCACGCAGCGGAACCGGTATCCCGGGGTGATGAAAATATCCGTTTGGCCGGCCAGGGGTTGAAGCCGCCCATTCTCGTCGGCCGCGCTCTCGACGATGCGCGCGGAGGTCGTGCCGACGCAGACGATCCGTCCTCCACGCTCCCGCACGGCGTTCAGGGCTCCGGATGCCGCGGCGTCGATCGAGCCCCACTCGGAATGCATCTTGTGGTCGCGCGTGTCGTCGACCCTGACGGGCGCGAAAGTCCCAGCGCCGACGTGAAGCGTCACTCGGTGAAGCTCGACGCCGTGTTCGATCAGGCGCCGAACCAGCGCCGGAGTGAAATGCAGCCCCGCTGTCGGCGCCGCGACCGCGCCGGATTTGGCCGCGAACATCGTCTGATAGTCCGCGCGGTCGCTTGCGGACGACGCGCGGCGGGAGGCGATGTAGGGCGGCAAGGGAGGCGCGCCGAGCCGCTCGATCGCCTCATCCAGCGCCGCTCCGGCAAAGTGAAAACGCAGCAGGATCTCGCCCGCTTCGCCTTTGTCCTCGACCTCGGCGTCGAGCGCGGCGAGAAGGCAGGCCATGCTTTCGCTCGACTCGCCGAAGCGGATGCGCTCGCCGACCTTGAGCTTCTTTGCCGGGCGCGCGAGCGCACGCCAGCGGCTATCGTCGACGCGCTCGATCAGCGTCGCCTCGATCGCCGCGGTCGCCTCGCCCCTGACCCGGACGCCTTCGAGCCGCGCCGGGATGACCTTCGTATCGTTCACGACCAGCGCGTCGCCGGGGCGCAGGAAATCCGGCAATTCACGCACGCGAGAGTCCGTCAGCTCACCCCCGGCGCCGACGACGAGCATGCGCGCGCTGTCTCGCGGGCTCACTGGATGAAGCGCGATCAGTTCGGGCGGAAGATCGAAATCGAACGCGTCGACTCGCATGGAACCCTGCAGGGCGCGGTCGCTGACCGCGCCTCGGCGGCCTCAGCGAGGCCGCACTACAGCGCGTGGCAGCAGAGAAGCCTCAGCTCAGCGTCGCCTTCACAATCTTGTCAGGGTCGCGGACGGGTTCGCCGCGCTTGATCTTGTCCACGTTCTCCATGCCCGAAACGACCTTGCCCCAGACCGTATATTGCCGGTCCAGAAAGTGGGCGTCGCCGAAGCAGATGAAGAACTGCGAATTGGCCGAATCCGGGCTTGAGGCGCGCGCCATCGACACCGTGCCGCGCACATGCGGCTCGGCGTTGAACTCGGCCTTGAGGTTGGGATATTTCGACCCGCCGGTTCCAGTGCCATGCGGGCAGCCGGTCTGGGCCATGAAGCCGTCGATCACCCGGTGAAAGACGATGCCGTCATAGAAACCCTCGGAGACGAGGCGCTTGATGTGCGCGACATGGCCCGGCGCGAGGGCCGGGTTCATTTCGATCACCACCGGGCCTTTGCTCGTATCGAGGGTCAGCGTGTCGCCTGCGTTCGCCATATCGCCGCTCCTCGTCATTTCGCTTCGGGCGCCATGCGCATGGTCACGATCTTGTCGGGGTTCGTGACCGCGCCATTGTTGTCCTGGGCGCCGGCCTTGATCTTGTCGACGACGTCCATCCCCGAGACGACTTCGCCGAAGGCGGTATATTTGCCGTCGAGCGAGCCAGCGTCGGCGGTGGTGATGAAAAACTGCGAATTGGCGGAATCCGGCTCCTCCGAACGCGCCATGCCGACGATGCCTCGGGTGAAGTGGGTCGCGTTGAATTCCGCCGGCAGATTGGGAAGGCTGGAGCCGCCCAAGCCGGTGCCGGTCGGATCGCCGGTCTGGGCCATGAAGCCTGGAATGACGCGATGGAACACGATGCCGTCGTAGAACTTCTGCTTCACCAAAGTCTCGATCTGCGCGACGTGCTTGGGCGCCCAGTCGGGGCGAAGACGGATGACGACCTTGCCGTGCTTGGTCGTGAGAATGACCGTATTGGCGGGATCCTCCGCGGCCCAGGCCGCGGAAACGGCGATAAGGGGAAGCCAGAGCGCGGCGCGTCGGCTGAATGCAAGCATGAATTGGCCTTCTGGAAGCGCCGGAAGGGCCGGCGCGCGCGGCTTGATAGCAGGTTGAGGCGCCATTGCAACCCGGACCCTCTCGCCACGAAAAATGGAATCCTCGTGGCGCGATGAAGGCAAAAATTTTCGCCTCATTCGCGCCATAGCCGGGTGCGCAAGCGCTGCGGGGCATGGTAGTAACGGAAATCGTCGTTCCAACATGAGCGTCCGAGCGATCAACATCAGCATGCCCCGCACCCGTCTCGTCCCTGCGGTTTTCGCCGCGCTTATCGCGTCTTCAACTGCGGCCGTCGCAGCGGGGCCGGTAACGCGACAATGCGACTACAAAGGCCAGGGCAAGCTCGGGCCGCTCGTCGTCGCCTATGACGAATCCGCGCGCCTGGTGCGGGTGACCACCTCCGATGGCCGGATCTGGCGCTATCAGGATGGGGCGACGGGCCGCCTTGGGCCGACGGTGGCGGCGGCCGACGATCCGGGCCCGGTCGAGCAATTCGTCACCGTGAAGGCGGGCCGGGTTGAGGTCGGCTTCCGCTGGCCGGACGACGGAACGACCGGCCACCTCGCCTATTTCGACCCCCTGGCGTTCAAGAACCCATCGAAGCGCTGCCTCTGGCGCTCGCTCTGGGATTTCGCCACGGGGTGAGCGCCGGCTGTAGGGCGCGGTCGCTGACCGCGCCGAGACCGGGTCGCCGACCCGGCCTACGGGGCCGATGGAAGCCCGCTACTCCGCCGCCACCTTCGGCAGATGCGCGAGCGACGCCTCGAGCGCCTTCGGATCGTAGTCCTCGTCCTTGAGCTTGCCGGCGAAGTAGTCGCTGTAGGCCTGCATGTCGAAATGCCCGTGGCCGCTGAGATTGAACAGGATCGTCGGCGACTTGCCCTCCTCTCGCGCCTTCAGCGCCTCGTCGATCGCCGCGCGGATCGCGTGGGTCGTTTCGGGAGCGGGAACGATCCCCTCGTGGCGAGCGAACTGAACGCCCGCCTCGAAGCAGGGGTTCTGGTGATAGGCCCTGGCCTCGATGAGCCCGAGTTCCTTCAAGTGGCTGACCAGCGGCGCCATGCCGTGATAGCGCAGGCCCCCGGCGTGGAAGCCGGGCGGGATGAATTCCGATCCGAGCGTGTGCATCTTGACGAGCGGGGTCAGATGCCCGGTGTCGCCGAAATCGAACGCGTACTTGCCGCGGGTCAACGACGGGCAGGCCGCCGGCTCGACCGCGATTGCGCGGACGCTCCTCTTGTCGCGCAGCTTCTTGCCGATGAACGGGAAGGCGATGCCGGCGAAGTTCGAGCCGCCGCCGGCGCAGCCGATGACGATGTCGGGATAGGCGTCGGCGTCCTCCATCTGCTCGATCGCTTCGAGGCCGATGACCGTCTGATGCATCAGCACGTGGTTGAGCACGCTGCCGAGAGCATATTTGGTGTCGGGGTTCTTGGCCGCGACTTCCACCGCTTCCGAGATCGCGATGCCAAGGCTGCCCGGCGAATCCGGATGAGCTTTGAGGATCGCCTTGCCGGAGTCGGTTTCGCTGCTCGGGCTCGCGACGCATTTCGCGCCATAGGTCTCCATCAGCGCCCGGCGGTAGGGCTTCTGATTGTAGGAGACCTTGACCATGTAGACCTTGACTTCGAGGCCGAACAGCGCTCCGGCGAAGGCGAGCGACGAGCCCCACTGCCCGGCGCCGGTCTCGGTCGAAAGCTTGGTGACGCCCTCTTCCTTGTTGTAGAAAGCCTGGGCGACGGCGGTGTTCGGCTTGTGGCTGCCGGCGGGACTGACGCCCTCATATTTGTAGAAAATGCGGGCCGTCGGTTCCGAGCGCCTTCTCGAGCCGCCGGGCGCGATAGAGCGGCGTCGGGCGCCACAGACGGTAGATGTCGCGAACCGGCGTCGGGATTTCGACATGCCGCTCGCCGCTCACCTCCTGGCCGATAAGCGCCATCGGAAAGAGCGGCGCGAGATCGGCCGGGCCGACCGGCTGCCCCGTTCCGGGGTGCAGCACCGGCGGCGGCGGAGACGGCAGGTCGGCGACGATGTTGTACCAGGCGTGCGGAATCCGGTCCTCGCCCATGAGATATTTGGTGTGCTCGCTCATGCGTCCTCCCAGGTTTTCGCGGGCGATCCTGCTTCGCCGCCCGTCAATTCAAATCCTTGCGCCATGATGGACAATCGGACAAGGTCTTGCAAATCCGACACGGGGCGGATCGCCATCGCGGTCGCCGCGTTTTTCAGGCGCCTGTCGGCGGGAAGGCGAATTTCCTCGCGGAGCGGCTAGGACGGAATGGCGAAGATCGGCAAGACGGCGCTCGTCGACCGGACGCAGCATGGCCGGGCTCGCGGCGGCGGCGGCGCTCTCGAGGCATTTCGAGCGGGTGGCGATCGTTGACAAAGATCCGCTCAACGAGGCGGCGGAGCCGCGCGCCGGCGTCGGGCAAGGCCATCATGTCCACGTCCTCCTGAAGAGCGGCGAGCAATCGATTGAGCGGCTGTTGCCGGGAACCTGCGCCGCGTTGGCCGCCCGCGGCGCCGTTCCAATCCGGATGTCGCTCGACACCCGCATTTGCGATCACGGGCAATGGCTGCCGCGACGGGATCTCGGCTACAGCAATCTTTCCGCCTCGCGCCCGTTCATCGAGCAGGTTGTCCTGCAGCAACTGATGAATCGCCCGGGCGTCGGCCTTCGACCCGAGACAACGGTTGAGAGCCTTTCGTTCGGCGCTGACGGCGGCGTCGACGGCGTCCGGGTTCGCTCGGCCGGCGGATCCGAGGAGGTCGTTCACGCGGATCTCGTGGTCGACTGCACCGGGCGCTTGTCGCGCACGCGCGAAGACCTGGACGCGGGGGGCTACGAGGCCGCGCCGGAAACCAGCCTCAAGATCGGGATCTCCTACACCAGCGCCTTTTTTGAAACGCCGGCCGCCTTCTCGGAAGACTATGCGTTTCTGGCCATCAATCCCGATCCGCCCCGCAAACGCGGCGCCTTCATCGCCAAGACCGAGGGCGGCAGATGGCTCGTTTCGCTGCACACGCGATTCGAGAAAGAGTTGCCGACGTCGCACGATGAGATGCTGGCCTTCGCTCGCGCGATCGAGGCGCCCGACGTCGCGAACTTCCTGGACGCGGCAAAAATCCAGGGGCCGGTCCGCAGCTATCGCAAGCTCGAAGCCACCTGGCGGCGATATGACCAAGCGGAGCGTTTCCCGGAAGGACTGCTGGTCCTGGGCGACGCGATGACCAGCTTCAACCCTGTCTTCGGTCAGGGCATGTCGGTCGCCTGGCTGCAGGCCTGCGCCCTCGATCAGGCGCTGCAGGACCGTTCGGCCGCCGGGCGCGGCCTCTCCGGCCTGGCGGCGGACTTCTTCCCTTCGGCCGCGCAAATCAGCCGCGAGGCCTGGAACGGAAGCACGCTCATCGATTCCGCCTACGAGGAAGTCAGCGGCGACAGGCGCCCGGGGACAGAGCAAAGGCTTCTCTACCTGCGAGCGCTTCGAACGCTGCTCAACGAGGACCCGGAACTGCATGCCGACTACATCGGCGCGGGTCAGTTGATCGTCCCGGGTTCCAAACTCATGCGCGAGGACCGCAAGGCGCGCATCGCGGCGATCGCCGCGACGCTTTGACGCGCCGGGGCAACTTGCACTGACTTGGAATCGTCATTGCGAGGAGCGATAGGGCGTTCGGAAGAACGCCCGTCTTCGACGGGCTATTGGCGACGAAGCAATCCAAGGGAACCCAAAGCCCCGGCGTTCTCTGGATTGCTCCCTCGCTTACCGGCCCCCTATAGCCGTCGTCACATCCCGGCGGCGGCCCCGTCGGCCGACTCGCGATAGTAGGTGTTGAGGATCGAGAGCCGCGGCCTTTCGACCGGGACCGATATCGCCTCCCGCCCGTGCCAGCTCGATTTGAGCAGCGAATAGGCCGGATGGATGACCACGAACGCGTACCCGGAATTTGGCAGGAAGGGCAAGGTCTTGTCCTTGACGAGGCCGTAGGACTTCCAGGCGAAGACGCCCATCGGCGAGATCTTGTAGATCGTCGTGCCGAGGTCGCGCTGGGTCTCGTCCTCCGGCAGGTAGATCTGCATCGTCAGCACCTTCCGGCGGGTGTCGGGATGGGGCTTGATCGCGTAGCCGTCGAGATCGGCGTAGACGACGGGCCGCGGAAACATCGGAATGGGCCAGCCCTCGCGGCTGCCCTTGGCGCGAATCTCGAAAGCCCGCGTCGAGCTTCGTCCGCAGCGACGAGGCGATCTCCGGCGACGACAGGACCCGCCTCACGACGCTCCAGGCCACGCGGCCCTCTTCCGACCCAGGGTCGATCCGCTCGTCGTAGAGGTTGTACTGCCTTCGCGTCCCCTCCCCGTTCAGCTGCACGAACCGGTCGTTCGCGGGAAAGTGCTTGAGCAGACGCCGATAGAAGTCGCCCGGAAAAAAGTTGCGAAAGAGAATGAGCGGATAAGGCGACTGAAACGACTGCGCGTCGAGAATCGCGTTCGTTGCGCTTTCGAGCACCGTTCCATATTCGCCATCCGGCGCGGGCGTCGCCAGCGCCTCCGCCGTTTCGCCGATCCCGGCTCCATCCATTGTGCTTAAGCTCCAATCCGCTTTTCGTTCGAGGGCGCCATTATGGAGAATTGAGGGTGGCGAAGGAAGCCCGTCGACGCCTGAAAGCCAGCGGTCGGCGCGGCGTCTGGCCGCTCGGCTTGACAGGGCGCCGACCCTCAGCGCAATCAGGCGGCCTTCGGCCCATGCGCCGATTGCCGGCCGAGTGATGAGCTTCCCGACCGAACTGCGATATCGGCTGGAATATGCCGGATTCCGGCTGATCCAGGCGGCGATTTCCACACGTCCCCTCGAGGCCGCCTCACGTGAATCCGGCATGGCGTGGCGCCTGATCGCGCCGCGCCTCCGCCGCCAGAAGCGCGCGCTGGACAATCTGGCCCTCGCCTTCCCCGAGATGTCGCTCAAGGAACGCGAGCGAATCGCGGCCGACATGTGGGAGAACCTGGGCCGCACCTTCGCTGAAGGCTTTTTCCTCAAAGAGATCATGGCTGAGGGGCGGGTCACATACGAACCGATGGACCAATTGCGCGAAATCGCCCGCGGCGGCCCCTGCATCGTCTGCGGGCTCCATCTCGGAAACTGGGAGCTTGTCGCCTATGCCGGCAAGCTCATGGGCGCGCCATTCACCGGCGTCTACCAGCGCTTGAGCAACCCTTATGTCGACGCGGCGACGCTCAAGCTGCGCGAGGCCATCTACGAGGGCGGGCTTTTGCCCAGGACCACGGCCACCGCCCGAACGCTCCTCAAGACCGCAAGGCAAGGCGGCTATCCCGCGTTCCTCGCCGATCTCCGCGACGATCGCGGCGCGGCCGTTCCCTTCTTCGGCGCTCTGGCGCGCTCGACCGTCTTCCCGGCCCTGCTCGCGCGCACGACCGGCCTTCCCCTTTACGCCGGCGCCGCGTTCCGCCGCCCCAATGTCCGTTTCGTGATCCGCGGCGCGCGCATACCCGTCCCCGAAACCAACGATCGCGAGGCCGACGCCATCGTCGCCACGGCCGCGCTTCAGAAGCAATTCGAAGCCTTCATCCGCGAAGCGCCCGAGCAGTGGATGTGGGCGCACAGGAAATGGGATGAAGGCCGCGGCGGCCGGTATTCGGAAGTGTTCGGCATCATACCCGCCGACCAGTAACGCGCGACCGCTTTCGCCAAACTCTGCGAACTTTTGCGCGACCGCAAACCCTTTTCATGCGTTTCCAGCGCTGCATTCGCGCCAGTCAACCGATACGCCCTGTTCGCTCGCGCGAAGTTCAGCAAGTCGGAGCGCTTGTGGCAGAGTTGCCTGCTGTGCCGGGCTCGCATTGGAGCAACCAGTAGTTGCGGTCAGGGGATCTTATTCACGGGGCGCCGAGGCTCTCAACCTCCCTTGCGCATCGGGATCGATTGAGATTTACCACCCTGACCGCGGCCCTTCGGGACGCCCGCGCGGCGCGAGAGCTGACTATGATTTCCCTGGTCGAGGATATTGACGGTCGGCCCAGTCCAGGGGCCCAACCTTGAACTCACCATCCTCATGCCTTGCCTCAATGAGGCCGAAAGCATCGCCCTCCTTTCTGAAGAGAAACGGTGACTGATGAATAGCCACACCGTACCCAACGTGGCGCCTCCTGACTCCATAACTGCTCGTCCGGTCGGGAGTTTCCTTATCATCGCCATCGCTTTGTTGCTCTTGAAGCTGCTGCTCGTCTCGCGGCGGGAGATGGCGCCGGAGACGCACGACGCAGAGGCCTATGCAAGCGCCTCAATGCACGGCTTAGGCTTTCTTTTTACCGTTGGCGCAGGTCACCCGCCGGGCGCGTCTTTGGTCATGGCGATGGCCCGGTCGCTCGGGATCCCCTACCGGATCTTCATCGAGGTCTTGCTGGCGCTGGCGGCGTTCCTGTTTCTCAGGCCCCTGGTCGCCTCGATGCGTCTCGGGATTGTCGCGGTCGCCCTGAGCTATGCCCTCCTGCTCTTCCATCCGGATTTGATTCTCGAGATGGACCGGCCGATGTCCGATTCGGTCAGCTTCCTCTGCTGGTTGATCGGCGCGGGAGGAATTATCGGATTTGTTGCGGCGCCCCGGGAGAGATTTCCCGCGTGGAGTCTCGGGCTGGTCATCGTCAGCTTTGCATTCGCTGGAATAACGCGCTCCGGGGAAGGAACAATCTTCGTGGTCGAGCTGGCTGCGGTGGCGTTCCTGTCCATACTTTTGTTTCGCGGGGCGGACGGCTGGCGTGGCCGCCGCGCTGTCGTCGTGTGCCTCTGTGCCGTCCTCGCCAACTTGGCGGCCGTTCAAGCGCTGTCGGCGGCCCACTATTTCAAAAGCGGCTATTGGGGCGCGAGCGCGGTCGAGAGCCGCGAATGGTGGCGGCTGTATAGCACTCTGCTCTCGCTTCCCGTTCAGCGCGACCGATCGTTATGTTCTAGTTAATAAGGCCGCGATGGACATGGCGGAGTCCTTCAGCGACGATCTTCGCAACATGAAGCCGTGCATTCAGACAGCAGGAGATCGAATATTCAACGGACGAGATCGCCGAACTATGGCGTCAACTGGGTGATTACCAACTGTCTTCCGGAAGAGAATTCGTCCATACAATATTCCAGAATGCGTAAAATGTCTGAGGATATTCTCACTGGCGCCCGCGAACGCGGTCTCCATACGTCAGCCCCGATTTTGGGAATTATTCCTCAGCCCGTCACGCAATGGCTTCCGTATCTTCCCTCATCCATCGTCGAGGTCGCGCGCGATGCGGTTCGAATACCCGGCTCGACTCGCGTTTCGCAGAGTTCCTACCAAGCAGAACTCTTTGATCGGGCGCTTCTCCGCCGCACCGCTTTGGTCGCGACGGGCGAGAACCCGGAGGTTTTCGGATATCAGTCCTTCATCAAGATTTTATACAGGACTGTGGCGGCGATTTTCTGGCCTTTGGCCCCAGTATTTCTTGTCGCCTCGGCGACCATTGCCGTGCGCTCTCCGAGCGTCACGATTAAAGCCAAACTCATCGCTTTCGCTCTTTCGGTCATGGTCATCGATGTGCTTTGCAGGGTCTCGTTTTATTCAGTTGTGGACTGGATACTTTGGGAACTTCCTCCCCGCTACATGCTTGGAGCCAACGTATTGACCGTTGTTTTCGTTTTGACCTCGTTGACCATGTGGCTGGCGCCCGCGCTCGGTCCCAAGCTGATGAAGCTTCCAGGCCTTGCTCCCGCCGGGCCGAAAATGGCTGCCCCAGCCGCCGCGCCTGACCCACCCAGAAGCTGAAGCTTCCGACTCCGCTAACCAGCGCGGTCCCTCCCCGGCGATCGCAATGACGAGCGGCCGCCTGCCGGCGACTTCACTCCGCCGCCGCGGCCTCACGCTTCGGCGCGCCATAGGTGTCGGGAATCTTGTCGGCGTAAGCGGCGACGAAATCGTGGTCATGGTCGACCTCGGTCGCCGGTTTCAGCGCCTCGTCCGTGTAAGCCGCGCCGTTCTGATCGCCGAGCACGCGGCGCAGAATCGAACGGTAGCGTAGCGCTAGAGCGGCCCATTTTCCCGCGACCCGGGCGAAGTCCCACGCCCGCCACGGATAGAACAGCAGCGGATTCACGACCTTCATCCCGTGCCGGCGCTGGGTCCTGATCTTGCGCCGCACATAGCCGAACTGGAGCGGGTGCACGCCCTCGATCCGCGATGAACCCGAGAACACCGTCATCGCATCGACGATCTTGCGCGGATTGATCCCGCTCGCCACCGCCCGCCGCAGCACCGTCTCGACATGGGCGTCGGAATAGTAGCGCGCCCAGGCGTCGCGATAGACGCCGCGCCAGGCATCCGCCGACATGATCGCATGGTCGGCGCAGACATGTTCGAGATCGTAGTGATTCATGTCCGGATCCATACGCGCCCCCTTGAGATAAAGGACTTTATGGTCCTCGGAGCCCGGCAACGGAGTGAGGAAAAAGAATTCGAGGATGTCGATCGGGAGTTCCCGCTTGATCGTGTCGATGTCGCGGGCGATCGATTCGGGCGTGTCGGTCGGAAAGCCGAGGATGTAGCCGGCCCAGGTCATCACCTTGGCGCGCCGCCACGCCTGCAGCATGTCGCGGTATTCCCAGATCTTGTTCTGGCGCTTCTTGGCGCCCATGAGCGACTGGGGATTGATGTTCTCGAGCCCGATGAAGACGGCGTTGCAGCCGGCCCGCGCCGCCTTCTCGATGAAGCCCGGGATCTTGTGGCAGAGCGTATCGACCTGCAGCAGGAGCCTGATCTTGAAGCCGTGCTTCTCGCGCAGCTCGATCAGGCGGTCGAGGATCGGCTCCCAGTTGCGGTTGCGGGCGAAATTGTCGTCGGTGACGAAAAAGCGCGTGACGTCCTGGGCGGCGTTGGCGCGCACGATCGCCTCGACGTCGTCGGCGGTGCGATAGCGCGACTTGCGGCCCTGGACGTTGATGATGGTGCAGAAGCTGCATTGGAACGGACAGCCGCGGCCGGCGTCGAAACTCGTGTAGTGGCCCGCGACCCGGGTCACGACCGGGCGCGGGAGGACGGGGATCGCCGCCGCCGCCATGTCCGGCATGTCGTTCAGGTAGTTGTAGACCGGCTTCGCCTGGCCGGCGTGGATGTCGCGCAGGAAATCCGCCAGGCGCCCCTCGCCCTCCCCCGCATAGAGGATGATCCCCAGCCCCTGGGCCTCCTTCAGGTCGGGCGGCAATTCGGGCAGCATGGCGATGCATCCCGAGACATGAAAGCCGCCGACAGCGACGGTCACGCCCGCTTTGCGAAACACGCGTCCGATGTCGAGCGCGCGCGGAAACTGATTCGATTGCACCCCGACCAGCGCGACCATTCCTTGATCGGCGAGGATGCGCCTGGAAATGCCGGCAATGTCGACGATCGTGTTGCACTCGTCGTAGATCTCGATCTCGATATCGACGTCCGGACCGAGAACATGGCTCTCCGCGCATTCGTGAAGCAGGCCATAGACGCTGGCCAGGCTGTTGGACGGGATGGTCGAGCGCCGCCACTGGATGACGTAGCCGTCGTCGTCGTAGTGCGACGGCTTGATCAGAACGATCGTGAATTTGCGCTGAGGCATGCCCGCCCTTGCGAAGTCGAACCCGCGTCGATTCAAGAGCCCTTAGCATAGGGCGGCGGCGGAGCGAAGCCTGATGACCAGCAACGGACTGCCGCCGAGGCGCCGCCCAGTCATGCCCGCGAAGGCGGGCATCCAGAGTTAAGGCGTTGACGCGGTTCTGGATTCCCGCTTACGCGGGAATGACAAAGCGCGCGCAGCCAGTTTTCCCTGAGAGCGCATCGTCCTGGGCGTGGATAGTTGGCCCGCTTGAAACTTGAAATATGCCTCCGATCGCGTTCAAGTCGGCGGCGAACTTCGAGGTTCAGAGATGCGCACAACGATCACGCTCGAGGATGAACTCGTCGCCGAAGCCCAAGGCTTGACCGGGCTCAGGGAGAAGTCCCGCCTGGTCCGCGAAGCGCTCAAGCCGTTGATCGAGCGCGAAAGCGCCCGACGCCTGGCCCGTCTCGGAGGCAGCGAGCCTGATCTCAGGGCGCTCCCGCGCCGCCGGCTGCGGAAATAGTCACCCAAGCCTCCCGCACACCACAAGGTTCTGGTCCTTGTTGATCCCCTTCTCGACAAAGCTTTCCACGGCGATGACTTTCGCCCATTCCCGCTCGATGTACTCACGCGTGTGGTACGAAGTCTGGTAGAAGTCCGGCAGGCCTTCGGCGCCTTTGCCTCCGCCGTGATGAAATCCGCGCGCGATCAGCGTCTCCTCTTTTCGCTTGCGCGGGGCCCCGAAGGAATGGGTGGAAATGACCGCCAGGCCGCCCGCCTTGAGCACCCGGTTGATCTCCCCAAGCCAGGCGAACTGCATCGCCTCGGGGAGGTGGGTGAAGATCGAGATCGAATAGACGAAGTCGAAGAATCGATCCGGAAACGGCAGGGGCGGCATGGTCGCGTTGACCACGAACTTGCCCCTTGCGCCGAGATAGGCGCTGCACCAGTCGATCGCCTGGCTGTCGATGTCCGATCCGTACCACTGGATCGCGTCCCCCGGCGGCGCCGAGTTTCGCGCAAGCTCCTGCAGCGGGACCAGGATCCTGCCGCATCCCACGCCAAAGTCGAGCGCCCGGAAATCGGCTCCCGACGCCGGCGCGCGCTGAAGATAGCCGACGATGTCCGACGCGACCGCCCGGCCGACCTGCTCGAAGGTGTTGATATCCTCGGAGCCGTGAATCCTTTTTCTCAAGAATGCGGGCGGAAGCGCATGATCGAGCTCATAGTTTTTCCTCCGCCGGACCTCCGCGTAGACCGACGGCGGGACGCCAAGGCGGTTCTCGAGCCACCCCTGCTCGATGAAGTAGCGCCAGCCGCTCGATTGCGGCTCGGCCTCGACCCGCGCCGCGACGTCGGGGTTCAGCTTGAGATAGAGCGCCTCGTCGAATTCCGGCGACGGAGTCGCGAGCCTGTCGCTGCCGGTCGGCGCCGGCGCTGAGCCCGCCTTGCGCTTGCCTGACCACTTCAGTCGCCCGAGCATCTCAAATCCTTCGAGGCCTCTTTTCCGCGCTGGCGCGGCGCCCTAAGCCTGATCCATGAGCCAAGGAGTCCCGCGCTTGCGCATCGCCACCTGGAATGTCAACTCGGTCCGCCAGAGGCTTCCCCACCTCCTCGACTATTTGAAGGAGGTCAGCCCTGACGCCCTCTGCCTCCAGGAGATCAAGTGTCTCGACGACCAGTTCCCGCGCATGGAGATCGAGGAGCTTGGCTACAATATCGAAACCCATGGCCAGAAGACGTTCAACGGCGTCGCCGTTCTCTCCAAGCGGCCGTTCGAGGTCGCCCGCGGGCTGCCGGGCGACGAGAACGACTCCCAGTCGCGCTATCTCGAAGCGGTGATCCCTGCCGGCGACGGCGTCGTGCGGGTGGCGAGCGTCTATCTGCCGAACGGCAATCCGGTGGATTCGGAGAAATACCCCTATAAGCTCGCCTTCATGGAGCGGCTCATCGCCCATACGCGCATGCTGATGCAATATGAGGAGCCGCTGGTGCTCGCCGGGGATTTCAACGTCATACCGGAGGCGCGCGACGCCGCCCGTCCGGAGCTCTGGGTCAATGACGCGCTGTTCCTGCCCCAGACGCGGGCGAGATACCGCGAGCTCATGGCGCTCGGCCTGACCGACGCCTTGCGCGCGACCACGGACGCCGGGGGCTTGTACACGTTCTGGGACTATCAGGCCGGCGGGTGGCAGAAGAACAACGGCATCCGCATCGATCACCTGCTTCTCTCGCCCCAGGCCGCCGACCGGTTGCGCTCCGTCGCCATCGACAAGGACATGCGCGGCCGGGACAAGGCCTCAGACCACACGCCGATCCGCGTCGACCTTGCTATGTAGACGGCTCCGCCGCCTTCGCGTGGCGATCGATTGTCACCGCAAAGAAACCCGCCGGAGCTCGGAGGCCTTCGATCGCATCCGGCGTGCTTTGAATGCTGGGCCGCGCAGTCAGGCGGTGAGCGCAAGCCGGCGGGCCTTCGCACGGCGGCGCCCGGCGCAGCAGAGTCCCGCGAAGCCCAGGATCATCATCGCCCAGGTCGAGGGCTCGGGGACAGTGGCCGTCTCGAAAACGAAGCTGCCGCCGCCGCCCCCGCCGCCCATTCGATCGTCGAAATCGCCAGTCAGACCGCCGCCGCCGACGACGATCTCGAGTTCGGTCCCTGCCGCTAGAAAAATCGAGCCGAAGACCTCAGCGCCGTATCCACCAACGCCTTCAACCGCGTCGCCGGAGCCGCCTTGTGCGCCGACCGCCGTGATGTCGTAAATGGCCGATGTCGGGACGATATAATCCTGAATTGCGCCGGTATAGATGAAGGTGAGCGAATTGATCATCACCCAGCCGTCGTTCGCGACTCCGCCCGACCCGTTGGGATTGCCGTTGGCGCCCGAAAGGCCCCCGACGCCGGTGAACGCCGCGTCGACGTAAGAGCCGCCGCCGCCGCCGCCAAAATCCAGGGAGCCATCGCCGCCGCCGCCGCCTGAATAGCCGCCGCCCCCGCCGCCGGCCGCATAGCCGCCGCCCCCGCCGCCGCCGAAGCCGCCGTCCGAGAATTGCGGGATCGTGGGGTCGCCGGCGCCGAGACCGCCGGCGAAAGTCGGCGGGCCCATGCCTCCGTCACCGGAGCCGAGCTCGACGCCCGGCCCAATGCCGAGGCCGTTTCCGCCATTGCTGAGCCAGCCAGCGCCGCCGCCTGCGTTAAATTCAAAGTCGCCCACGTGGGCGCCGCCGCCGCCGCCCTGGCCACTTACGCCGCCCGCTCCGCCGTCCGGTCCCCCGCCGCTGTCGCCGGACGTCGTAATCTCGCCGGCGCCGCCCGAGCCGACGTTGTATGCGCCGCCGCCGCCAGCGCCGGCCATCAACAGCGTCGTTCCGGCCATCGCCGATGTGGCCGAGAGCAACTTAAAAGCGACGCACATCGTCGCCGTCAGCGCCATAGCCGCACGCGGCCGCTGGGATCCTCGCTGATTTGTCTGGATTGCCATTCGTCCCCCTTGGAATTGCGATTCGATCGGCAGCGCCGAACCGCGCCCCTTACCCTTCGGAAACCGCGTTATCTGGATATCACGGTCCCGAATCTCCCTCAATCGCGATCCGGGCTTTCCGGTTCGCGCGGCCGCGATCGCAGGGCTTTGAGCGGTTCAAACGGTCAAGTATCGTATCCACGCGAGTGCGCTGAGTGCTGAGCTTAGCCGCCGCAGAAGGAAATCCCGCCCTGGACTCGACCGGCGCGGGCAAGGCTGCGCTTCGGCCACGAGGACCTACGGATGACAGCCAGCCTCTTCGACCTCACCGGCAAGACGGCGCTCGTGACCGGCTCCTCGGACGGTCTCGGCCTCGCGATGGCGCGCGGCCTCGCCGCGGCCGGGGCTGCGATCGTGCTCAACGGTCGCGACGAGCGCAAGCTCGCGGCGGTCGCCAAGTCGTTCGAGACGGAAGGGCGGCGCACGCACGCCCGCGCCTTCGACGTCGCCGATGAAGCCTCGGTTCTCGCCGCCTTCGACCATTTCGACGCCTCGGGCGTCGAGATCGACATCCTTGTCAACAACGCCGGTTTCCAGCTCAGGAAGCCGATGCTCGACCTCAAGACCGACGAATGGCGCCGCGTCGTCGAAACCCATCTCACCGGATCGTTCCAGGTCGGCCGCGAGGCGGCGAGGCGGATGATTAAGCGCGGGCGCGGCGGCAAGATCATCAATGTCGCCTCGCTCGCGAGCGAGGTCGCGCGCGCGACGATTGCCCCGTATACGGCGGCTAAGGGCGGCATCAAGATGCTGACGCGATCCATGGCCGCGGAGTGGGCGGCCCATGACATCCAGGCCAATGCGATAGGGCCCGGGTACATCGACACCGAAATGACCAAGCCGCTGATCGCCGACGCCAAATTCGATGCGTGGGTCAAGGGCCGCACGCCGTCCGGCCGCTGGGGCAAGCCGGACGATCTCATCGGCGTCGCGGTCTTCCTCGCTTCGCCCGCCTCGGCCTATGTAAACGGGCAAGTCATCTATGTCGATGGCGGGCTGCTTGCCGTGATATGAGTCTGGGCCATGACCGCGGCCAGTCCCACGATCGGAAGGCCCCCTCGCGCTTCGCTTGCCGAGGCGCTGCGAGCCGCGACGCCGCCGCTTCTGTTCGGCCTCAGGCTCTGGGCCTCCGTCTGCCTTTCCTTCTATGTGGCGTTTGAGCTCGAGCTCAGCGAACCCTCGTGGGCAGCGACAACAGCCGCGCTCGTCTGCCAGCCGGTGCTCGGCGCCTCGCTGCGCAAGTCGATGTTCCGGATGATCGGGACCGTGGTCGGCGCCATCGCCATCGTCATCCTCGCCGCGCTCTTTCGCCAGGATCGGGTGGGTTTTCTCGTCGGACTTACGCTCTGGTGCGCGGCCTCAGCCTTCGTGGCGACAATATTGCGCAATTTCGCCACCTACGCCGCGGCGCTCGCCGGCTACACTGCCGCGATCATCGCGATCGACGTTCTCGGGCCGGTCGGAAGCACGACCGGCATCGTCTTCCTGTTCGCGATCGATCGCGCGATCGAGATTTGCATCGGCATCGTCTGCGCAGGCGTCGTGCTCGCTTTGAGCGATCTCGGGCACTCGCGGCGAAAGCTGGCGACGGAGTCCGCGGCTGTGTCCAGCGCGATCATGGACGGGTTCACTGATGCATTTGCAGCGCCAGGCGCCAGCCTCGACAAGTTCCGCGGGCTTCGACGCGAACTCTTGCGGCGTGTCATTGTTCTTTACCCCATGATCGACGCGGCGATCGGCGAGTCGTCCGACCTGCGTTATCGTTCGGCGGTGTTGCAGCGGGCGGTCGCGGGCCTCATGGAGACGATCTCGGCCTGGCGCAAGGTCGCCTTCGCGATCGCGCTCAATGGCGACTCGGCGACGCCGCGCGAGGCCAACGCGGTTCACGACTTGCTCCCGCAGGCGCGGCTGTCGCCCGATGCGACCCGTTCGGCGAGCGAACCCGCGGAGATGCGCGACGCGTGCTGCGCCGCGGTCAGATCGCTGACGCGGTTTGAGGCTCAAACGCCGATGCAGAGGCTGCTCGCGGACAACGCGGCTGCCGGCATGTTGGGGATGGCCCGCGCGCTCAATGGTTTGACCGGCGTAATCGACCCCCGCAGCGTTGTCGGCGTCAAAGGAATGGCGCGCTTGAGCGTCGCCGACTGGGCGCCGGCTTTCCTAAACGCGGCGCGGACTCTTGTCGCCGTCGGGGCGATCTCGCTGTTCTGGATCGCGAGCGCCTGGCCGAACGGCGTGGCGGCGATCACGTTCTGCGCCGTGATCGTCATCCTCCTGCCGCCCGTGGGCGACGGCGCCTATTCCGCGTCGGTCTTGTTTCTTCAGGGAAGCGCGTTGAGCGCCGTGCTCGCGGCCCTCGTCGTGTTCGGGATCCTTCCGAAGGCGACAACCTTTCCGAGCTCTCTGCCTGGTCCTGGCGTTGGTGCTCGTGCCGCTGGGATTCCTGAACGCGCGGGGGTGGCGGCCGATGTTCGCCTTCGCCGCGGCCGTCAACTTCCTGCCGATGCTCAACATCACGAACGGCATGTCCTACGACGGGTCGGGATTTTGGAACGGCGCAATCGCCATTGTCGCCGGCATCGCCATTGGCGTGGTCGCGATGCTTGTCATCCCTCCGTTGTCACCGGCGATCCGCACCCGGAGGCTGCTCAGGTTAGCGCTCGCCGATCTGAGGCGGCTTGTGAAACGCGCTTCGCCGGGAAGGCAGAGCGACTGGGAAAACAAGGGCGTCGCCCGCTTGCTTGCGATGCCCGACCAGGCGGAGCCGGTCGAGCGCGCCGAACTCGCCGCGGCGGTCGCAGTCGGCAAGGAGATCGTGCGGCTTCGCCATGTCGCCCCGCGGTTCGTCCCGGGCGCGATGGTGGACGCGGTGCTCACGCCGCTCGCTGAAGGACGAAGCGGCGAAGCGATCGAGCGCTTGAGAGAGATCGACCGCCGGGTCGCCGCCCTGCCTCGCGCGAGATCCCGCATCCTGCTCAGCCTCAGGGCCAGCATTCTGGTGATTTCGGGTCAGCTCTCCGAATTCGCCGCCTATTTCGACCAGCCGATCCGATGAGATTCAACGAAATCAACCTGTTTGGTCTCTACGTGGCGCCGATCGCGGTGATCCTCGGCGTCGCCTGGGTGATCTATCTCCTGCTGAGGCGAGCGGGCGACCGCATAGGTCTGGGCGAGCAGGTCTGGCATCCGGCGCTGTTCGACCTCGCGCTCTATGTTATCATTGTCTCGTCGATCGTCCTTGTCATGGCGCGTTGGGGAAGCTGATGTCCCGCGTCGAGCTGAAAGCCAACGACGTCCTGAAAAGCGCCGACGTCGCCGCTCGGCCGGCGACCAGGCGCGGCTCGGTCCTGTCTTCGCTCCGCATCGCGCCGGTTCTCGTCACCGTGGTCGCCGTCTGCGTCGCGGCCGCGCTCGGCTATGCAGCGTGGCAATACTACATGGGCGCGCCCTGGACGCGCGACGGGACGGTCCGCGCCTATGTCGTCAAGGTCGCCCCCCAGGTCGCTGGCCAAATCGTGCAATTGCCGATCGCCGACAACCAGTTCGTCCACAAGGGCGATCTTCTGATGCTGATCGATCCCAGGAACTATTCGATCGCCGTCCGGCAGGCGCAGGCGGCGGTCGAGCAGGCGCGAGCGGTCGCCGACAACGCCAACGCCGAAATGATCCGGCGCGAGAAGCTCAACGACATCGCGGTGACGATGGAGGAGCGGCAGACCTATATCAGCCAGGCGGCCAACGCCGAGGCGGCCTACCAGTCGGCGCTCGCGAATCTCGCGCAGGCGAGGATCAACTTCGCACGCACCCAGGTCCGCTCGCCCGTCAACGGCTATGTCACCAATCTCACCGCACAGCTCGGGGACTATGCCGATGTCGGCGCGCTTCAGCTCTCGGTCGTCAATTCGGACTCGTTCTGGGTCGACGCCTATTTCGAGGAGACCGCGCTCGGGCGGATTCGGGAAGGCGACGCCGCGACGATCAAGCTCATGGGATATACCCCGCTTCTTAAAGGCCGCGTTCAGGGGCTCGCGCGCGGCATCAATGTGCCGAACGCGGCTCCCGACGCCTCCGGGCTTGCTTCGGTCAACCCGATCTTCACCTTCGTGCGGCTCGCGCAGCGGGTGCCGGTGCGCATCCACATCGATGAGGTCCCGGAGGGGGTCAAGCTCGTCGCCGGCATGACCGCGACGGTGCAGATCGAACCCTTCATGGCGCCCCCGGCGCCCGGCCCCAGCCCCTGCCTCCGGGAAGTTGAGCGAGGCCAAACCCGAAGCGACTGCGACGCTCGTCGCCGCCGAAGCGCCGCCACAACCGGCGCCCGCGCAAACCATGAGCCGCCCGGCGGCCAAGGCGAATCCATCGCAAGCCGACGGGCGACGGCCAGAGCAGGCCCCGGCCCAGCTGGCCCCGCCTCCCGCTCAGTCGCAAGTCACGGCGCCGGCCCCGTCGTCCAGGACGCAGAACGCGCCGCATCCCGCAGCGCCAAATGCGGGCCTTGGCCAACTCGATGTCTCAAACCCGCCCTCCGCGGCGGCCTCAGACGCGGCGGCCACGGCTTCCGCCGATCTCAAGACGCTCGAGGAACAGATCGCCGCCAACCCGCCGTCCGGAGCCGCCTCTTCGCCCGGAGCGGGAAATGGCAAGGGCGGCGCGAGCGCGGATCTCATGGCGCCAAGCGAATATCTCGGGCAGACCTTCGACCTCGAGAGCGGTCAAAGCGTAACGCCCGAGCCGAGGCGAAGGTCCCCCGAGACGATCCGCCGCCGCGCCCGCTCCAGATGGCGGCATACGTACGAGCGACAATAGGGCTCGCGCGCGTCCCTTCTCCCCTTGCGGGAGAAATCCGGCGCCAGCGGCACGCTCCTTGCGTTACACCGCTAACGAACGCGCCGAACGCGAACAGGGGGGCCGGACAGAATGAAGGACGCGATCACCGCCGATGCGGCGGCGGCGCTGATACCCGACGGCGCGACGCTCCTGATCGGCGGCTTCATGGGCACGGGCTCGCCCCATCGGCTCATCGAGGCGCTCGTTCGCCGCGGCGCGAAGGGCCTGACCGTCATCGCCAACGACACCGCCTGGCCCGGACGAGGGATCGGCAAGCTCATCAGCGCCGGCGCGGTCAAGAGGCTCGTCGCCTCGCACATCGGCCTCAATCCCGAAACGCAGGCCAAAATGATCGCGGGCGAGATCGAGGTCGAGCTCGCGCCGCAGGGCACCCTGATCGAGCGCATCCGCGCGGGCGGCGTGGGCCTGGGCGGCGTGCTCACCGCGACCGGCCTCGGCACGCTGGTCGAGAAGGGCAAGCGGATCATCGAGGTCGACGGCAAGCCTTATCTGCTGGAGACGCCGATCCGCGGCGATTTCGCGCTCATCGCGGCGAAACAGGCCGATTACTACGGCAATCTCGAATATTCGCTGACCGCCCACAACTTCAATCCGGTGATCGCGCTTGCCGCCGACGTGGTCATCGCCGAGCCGCATACGATCGTGCCCGTCGGCGTCATCCCGCCCGATTCGGTCAAGACCCCGGGCATTCTGGTGACCCACCTCTTGGAGAGGGCCTTCTGATGGACGCCAAGGAAATCATCGCCCGCCGGGTCGCAAAGGAGGTGAAGGCAGACACCCTCGTCAACCTCGGCATCGGGCTGCCGAGCCTGGTCGCCCACTACCTGCCGAAGGACGTCCATGTGTTCTTCCAGGCCGAAAACGGCGTGATCGGCCTCGGGCCCCGGCCGCCCGAGGGCATGGAAGACCCGGACCTCACCGACGCCGGCGGCGGCTTCGTCACCGCCATGCCGGGCGCGGCCTCGATCGACAGCGCCATGAGCTTCGGCCTCATCCGCGGCGGGCACCTGGACATGACCGTCCTCGGCGGCCTCGAAGTCGACGAGCGCGGCTATCTCGCCAACTGGATGGTGCCGGGCAAGATGGTTCCCGGCATGGGCGGGGCGATGGACCTCGTCTCGGGCGCGAAAAAGGTGGTCGTGGCGATGGTCCATAGCGGCAAGGGCGGCCACAAGATCGTCCCCCGCTGCACCCTGCCCCTGACCGCGACCCGGCGCGTCAGCCTCGTCGTCACTGAAATGGCGGTGATCGAGCCGACCGACGCGGGCCTATGCTTACGCGAGCGCGGGCCGGGCGTGTCGATCGCGCGACATCGAGGACGCCACCGGCGCCCATCTTATCGTCGAGGGCGACCCGCCGGAGATGGCGTTGAACTGAGGGGCGGTCCCCCTTCTCCCGTTCGGGAGAAGGGTTGGGGATGAGGGTCCTGTTCCCGGCCGCCTTGGACCCCGCGAGCGGGCCGGAAGCGAACACCGCCTATCGCCGCCCGCAAGATATTGGTCCGATTTCCCTTTTCACTCTCGCGGAAACCATCCTATTCTGGCGAAGAAAAGGGGGCCGAGGATATGGGCGTCAAGCTGGTCGTCGCGGTGACAGACGGCGATTGGTTCGATCATCTCCGTACACGACCGCATCTGACCGAAGTCAACTTTTGGTCACCGTCAGATCGGCCCTTTCGAGCGCTCGAACCCGGCGAGCTGTTCCTATTTAAACTGCACGCCCCTCGAAACTTCATCGTCGGCGGCGGCTGCTTTGCCCACGCGACCATCCTGCCATGCTCTCTCGCCTGGGAAGCGTTTGGCGAAGAAAACGGGGCGGCGACGCTACGAGAAATGCGCGGCCGCATCGCTCGCTACACGAAACGATCACCGGACGACCGCGGCGATTTCCACATCGGCTGTCGAATTCTGACTCAGCCGTTTTTCATACCGGAATATGCCTGGATTCCCGTAGACGACATCTGGTCGCGCCAGACGGTGTCGTTCAAGACTAACGCTACGGACGAGGCTGACGGGATACGGCTGTGGGACAAAGTTCAAGACGCAATCGACGCGCCGGCATCGTCCGGGTTCGCTGACTCCGCCCGGCGCTACGGCGATCCGATGCTGGTTCGCCCGCGTCTTGGCCAAGGGGCGTTCCGTGTCCTTGTGACTGACAACTACCATCGCAGATGCGCGGTCACGCGCGAAAGAACCCTGCCGGCCCTTGAGGCCGCTCATATCAAGCCGTTTGCAGAAGGTGGAGAGCACGAGGCGTCAAACGGCGTACTGCTGCGACGCGATATCGACAGTCTGTTTGACACGGGCTATGTCACGATCACGCCGACTCTCTATTTCGAAGTCAGCCGCCGGAAAATATAATTTTTGCTTTCAGCCCCTGGCCGGCGGTTATCAGCGTCGTCGCGGTCCTTTCAATGATCCGCAAGATTTCCGCTCGTTCATCATCATCGGAAACAGTATCTTTGGGCGTCGCATCTTGCGGCGCGGCTCTCGGGTCCGTCGTTGGCCGGCGCCCCCTCATCGTCAAGGTAGCGAATAATAATATTGTAAATTTTAAATATATTAAATATTATATTTATTTTAATAATATATAATTTTTATATATTTATTTATTATTTTACGCTTTCGGCGTCGACCCTGAGGTTCCGCTAACAAAGACCCCGCCGCGACGACGGGGACTTCGTGGGTCGGCGGAACTCTGATGTCCTAGGGTCATGCCCGGTAAAATTATCGAAGCTATAGTTGACAAAGTCCGCCGGATCGAACACGTGACGTCTTGACGAAATCCAGCACCGCGCGATCGACCTTCGGCCGCTCCGGCTCCATCAAATCGAATATGAATTTCGACGATCCGTCGCTGCCCTCGTGCATGATGCCGATGGTCGGATCATAGCCCTCGGAAATGGCCTTGATCCGAATTTCGCTTTCGAGCGTCGCGTAGGCGTAGTTCAATATCGCATTGACCGGGTGCGCGCATTGCGATTGCCGGCCAAATGATAGGGCGACGAACGCTGGCCAATGGAACGCCAATTGTCGGGAATTGGCCTGCGGCTTGTGCCGCGCCATTTGATCGGAATTCCGACCCAGCTGCGAAAATAGGACGCGGCGCAATTGGCCTCCAATCCGCGCAATTCGATAATGTCTTTCGGGCGGATTTTCGTCAAGCCGGGAAAGGGCCGCATAAGCGGATTTCATCGCCCGCTCCCATTTGTCGGAGCGGCGAATTGATTTTTCGAGCGTGATAATGCTCGCTTCGATTTTCCTTGTGATTAGTCGATCGGCAAAATTCATTTCTCTTTGCCGGATCTTCGCGGGTTTCCAATTGCCAGCGGACCCGAAAAGGATTGGCTGAATATCCCGACGCGCCGGCGACGCAGACAACATCGCCTTTCCAATCAATTCGGATAAGGGTGACCTTTTGCTCGGCGAGCCACGACAAAACGTCAAAGGAAACGCTGCCGCTGCCGTCCAAAAGGATGATCCGTTCGGGCAATGATAGGTCGCCTTTGAAAAAGCGGATTGTTTCGCGCTTTTGCGGATAATGGGTAAAGCCGTTTTGGATGGTCAACGCGCCGCCGACGATGCGCATCGACACGCCGTGTCCGGCAAGGGTCAAGGCGGGCGGGCTTTGGCGCGTTTGGTGCGTCGCGCCGACGCCTTTTCCGCGCGAGCTCGCCACATGCTGGAGCGGGTCGCCCATTGCATGTCGTCGGCGTCCAATTCCATGAAACTGCTCGCGAGTTCAGCCAGCAAAATCAACTGCTCATACCAGAGGCGTAAATCAGAGGGAATCCCGCATCGCGCAGTCGTTGCGAAATATGTCCTCGAATTCGAGCGTGGTATATTGACTCGCGATCGCCGAAATTGCCGGAATTGGTTTCGAACGAATCACAGCCATCACCGAGTGGCTGCTATTGCCGACAGGCGGCGCAATATGGGTTCGTACTCGCCAAACTCATTCCATTGAAGGATGCGCCCTGGGCGTTTGCGTCGCAGCGCCTGCGGAACGAATGGTATGACGCTCAAGAAGCATCCGCTCAAAGCGAGGAAATAGCAAATCCGGAAACTCGTCGGAATTCGAATCATGAAGAAGGAGCCTCACGAAGATCGCGTTGAAGCGTTCAAAAAAGCGAGCGAAGCTGTCAGCGAGATAGTCAACAACCTAATGGAGCTTTGGACGATTAGGTCGGCGCCAGTGTTAGCGATGCGAGCGTCGCTGCTTGCAGAAGCTTGCGCGAAGGAAAACTGGAGGCTTGGGGTGTTCGAAATCACGCCGGAGCGGAAACGCGAACTGGAAATGTTGCCGTCAGCATTTATTCATAGATGCAAAAATCAACTGGAACGGAAACGCGCGTCACCAAATTTTGGCGCGACCTACAGCGCTGGTGCAGGGTTCGGCGGCGCTCCCCCGCGGGTGTCGAGCCGGCGCGAGGAAGAAGCTGGCAACGCCCTTGCCTACGCCGCCCAGAGAGCGCTTCGCCAAGACCGTGCGACCAGTCGCCTAGCGAAGCGCCTAAGGCGCAAGCCGGGCCCTGCGTCTCGGACGAAGAGAAGTGTTCGCCGCCTATGATCGGATGCTGCAGCGAGGCGAGATCAAAGAGGGAATGACGATCAAAGCCATCTGCCAGAAAATGCTTCCGTCATCTAAAGCGCAATTCGACGGTATTTCCGAACGGCCGCGGACTCACCTATTCCTCCGTAGCGCGCCATCTGCGCTCGCGTCCTGGGTTCGCAAGTTCTCAAGTTAGCAAGATCTCAAGTTAGCAAGATAACTTAAGTCGGTGACTCGATAAGGCAACTGGCCAAGATTTGCTTTGCAGTCTCGCCTCCGATTGGGCGGCGGGTCCGGAAGCAAATGGCGCTGACCCAGAAATACCGCCGCCGCATTGAACGTGGCCTCGCGCGTGGCCTGAGCCGCTCGCAAGCGAGAGGCCACGCGCGCGCTAACGAGCCGACCCTAAGGCCCAAAGCCGTCAAGAGCGACTGAGCGGCTTGAAAAGGCGCTGAGGGAACTTCGCCGGACCAACAATCAGGCGCGTCGCGGCAAAGAGGCCGGGCGTCTCGCCGGAGCGGTTCCGGCGCTTCCTGCGCGAGCAGAAGCTCGCCGAGCGCAAGGGCCGGATCTGGGAAATCACCGACAGGCGACCGCGCGTCATGACCGCGATGACGACGCGCGGCGCGATCGACCTGGAGCTCCCTGACTACGAAACGGCCTCGCTGGTCGGACAGCACAACGCCGCGGTGAAAGCCTTCATGGACACCAACGACGTCTCTGACCTGCGACCCTTCGAGGGCCGCACGGTCAAGGACGCGTCAGGGCGAACTCTACGTCCTCGAAACACGCCCAAACGTCATTCGCCGCCTCGATGCGAGCGGCGAAATCCTTCGAGCAGATCTATCGCATCGTTCAATAGGAGCCGCGAAATGGACGACAAGCAACAGAAGGCGTGAGGCGCGGCTGCAGCGGACGCACGAACGCTTAGGCGTCGACAATCCGCGCTGCATCCGAGTGTGGCCTCGATGACGTGCGATGCCTCGAGGCGCACCACATCGCGGGCCGCAAGTTTGGCGACGCCACTGTGATCGTCTGCCGGAACTGCCACCGCATCTTGAGCGACGCCCAGAAGGACCATCCGCCGCCGATCGGCGACGAGCTCCAATTCCGCACGAGCGAATCGGCCACTTTCTGAAAGGCGCTCGCCGATCTTTTCGCCATGCTCGTCACCATGCTGCACGAATATGGGGACGAGCTCATCGCTCTCGCCAAACGTGAGGCTGCGACCGAAGACCGTTGAGGACGGGAAGTGAGCGCGCGTGGCCGGCGACAAGCGCCGGCGCCTCGAAACCGGCGACGACTCTCGCGATCTCGCTTGCGCGCCTACGTGACCGACCCTGACGGCAAGCCTCGCGCGGCTGGAGGAAGCCGAGAGCGACGGCCGGAGCTCCAATTGGACGCTCGTCTTCGACACGGAGACGACGACCGACCCTTCGCAACGGCTGCGCTTTGGCGCCTACCAGTTGCGGAACGGTCGAGGCCCTCGATGAGGCCGGCTTATTCTTTGATCCCGATGCGCTCTCCCCGACCGAACAATGCACATTGGAATCCTTCGCCGTCTCTCACGGTCTCAAGTGCATGACGAATGCGGCCTTCGTCGAGGACGTCTTCTTTCGGCGGGGTTACGATCTGCGAGCGACGATCGTCGGTTTCAATCTGCCATTCGACATCTCCCGCCTCGCCCTTGGTTGGGCGCCGGCGCGCGGCAAGATGCGCGGCGGGTTCAGTTTCAAACTCTCGGAGAAGCGCTGGCGCCCACGCGTCCAGGTCAAGCACCTGTCAGGCTCGCGCCGCCCTCATTCAGTTCACCAGCCCGACCAAGCGAAACGACAATCCTCGCGATCGCCGCGAAGGCCGAGGGTTCATTCGCCGAGGATCGTTTGTTGACGTCAAGACGTTATCAGCCAGGCGTGCGAGGCGCGACTTGGAACTGCTTGACGTCATCAGCTGCGCAAATCGCGGCCGCGGAATCCGCACTGAGAAGGAATACGATGACCACAGAAGAGTATTGCGCGGCGCGTATTTCGCCTGATGGGTGGAGAAGGGATAGATATTGCCCGTGCCCAAAAGTCCTGACACTCGTCCCAAAAGTCCTGACACTCGTCGCTGGGTCCCGGAGGATATCTCCGTCGATGAACTTATGCTCGATCCACATAACCCGCGCTTGGCGGAGCTTGGGATCGGAAGTAGTCCGTCCAGGATGACATCGTGCGTGCCCTGTGGGACGGAATGGCAGTCGATGAAGTAGCGCTATCTATTTCCGAAAACGGTTTCTACCGACACGAGCCGCTCTATGCATCTCGCGAACGCGGCCGGCTTGTAGTCATTGAGGGTAACCGCCGACTAGCTGCAGTACAATTGCTTCGCGACGACGAACTTCGGCGAAAGTTGAAAATCACTGCACTGCCAACAATCTCGAATGCTGCCAGAGACAAATTATCAATGCTGCCAGTTATTATTTGCAATCGGGAGGAGATTTGGACCTATTTAGGCTTTAAACACATCAATGGCCCTAAGGCGTGGGAGTCTTATCGAAGGCGACAAGTCACGGTTCTCTCTCGCATCTAAGCAAAGTTTACAGAAGGCTCGCGGGACGGTCCTCACCGGTTATGGCGGAAACGAGGACTTACGCGAGACGATCGAAGACATCGTTGAGCTTGCTACAACCCTGAGAGATGAGATGGCAAAGCTCGGGTCGGAAGCTAAAAAGAAAACCCGTGCGAAATGAGACCAGGCTCCCCTGTTGCCAGCGCGCCCACCGAAGAGCTGGCAGATTGGGTCGAATTCAACGCGATAATCGCGCCTGACCGACCTATCTCGCAAGAGACACTCATCAATGCCATCCGCATGTCGGGCAGTATCGATGCGATCGGTGATATTCACGATGATTCCGGATCACACCTGAGCCAGGAAGTCGCCTCAGACGCGTTCATTGAACTGGACAATCGTGCGAGAGATTGCGGCAATGCTGGTCGTTACCCATTCGAATTGTCCGCCGGAAATCGACTAATTCTGCGTGGAGCGCCAGAAGGTTCTGTATATAATTTGTTGCTTCTAATGTCGTTTCGTCGATGAAGTAATTATTAATAAAAATTAATTTTTTTCTTCATCCTTCTTTCTCCTTCTTTCATCATGGAGGAAGGAGGTAGCGCTCGAAAACGACCCTGTCAACGAAAATTACGTTAGGGTAGCGTGCAAGGCCAATAGTTGGTATGAGCGTCGAGAGAAGACGATCACGAGAAGCTAAGGGCGATTGTACTGAAGGATAATTTATTTAAATATTTATTTAATAGTGAATTGAATAATTGTTTAAATTGGCAAGCCTAATATCCTCATCATTTGGGGCGACGACATCGGATATTGGAACATTAGCCACTACAGCAAAGGCATGATGGGCTATCAAACACCCAACATTGATCGCATCGCGCAAGAAGGAGCGACATTCACCGACTGGTATGGCCAGCAGAGCTGCACAGCCGGCCGCGCGTGCTTCATCACCGGTCAGAACCCAATCCGCACTGGCCTCACAAAAGTCGGCATGCCCGGCGCCACGGTCGGATTGCATGCGGAAGACCCGACCATCGCCGAAATGCTGAAGCCGCTCGGGTACGCCACCGGTCAGTTCGGCAAGAACCATCTGGGCGACCGCGACGAGTATCTGCCGACCGTGCATGGGTTCGACGAATTCTTCGGCAATCTCTATCACCTCAACGCCGAGGAAGAGCCGGAGTTGCGGGACTATCCGAAGGATCCCGAATTCAAAAAGAAATTTCGGCCACGCGGCGTGCTCCACTGCCTGGCTGATGGCAAGGGTGGCCAGTCGATCACCGACACCGGCCCGTTGACCAAGAAGCGCATGGAAACCATCGACGAGGAGATCACCGCGGGCGCGCTTGGCTGGATGGAAAAGCAGGCCAAGGCGAATCAACCATTCTTCCTCTGGTACAACTCGACCGCCATGCATTTCAGGACCCACCTCGCCGACAAGAACCGCGGCAAGAGCGGGCAAGACGACTACAGCGATCGTATGGTCACTCACGACGAGCAGGTCGGCGAGTTGCTCAAGAAGCTCGATGAGTTGGGCATCGCCGACAACACCATCGTCATGTATTCCACCGACAACGGCCCTGAGAACGATACCTGGCCGGATGGCGCCAACACGCCGTTCCGCGCTCAGAAAGACACGAATTGGGAAGGCGCATGGCGCGTTCCCGCGTTCCTGCGCTGGCCGGGGAAGATCACGGCCGGTTCGGTCTTCAATGGCATCGGTTCACATATCGACATGTTTCCGACCTTGCTGGCCGCGGCCGGCGATCCCGACGTGACTCTAGAAGCTGCTCAATGGCTGCACGGTCGGAGGCAAGAGCTTCAAGGTCGATCTCGACGGCTACAACATGATTCCCTACGTGACCGGGGCAGTGAAGGAGAGTCCGAGAAACGCCATCATGTACTTTAGCGACGACGGCGAGGTCAGGGCGGTTAAGGTCGGCGACTATAAGTTCAATCTCGCGGTTCAACGCGCGACCAAGATGATGCAATGGGCGGAGCCTTTGGTGAAGCTGAGAGTCCCGCTCATCTTCAACCTGCGGCGCGATCCGTTCGAGCGTGCGGATTTCAACTCCAACACCTACTTTGACTGGATGGTCGATCACATCCCTCAGCTTTACCTCATGCAGGCCACGGTGGCGGCGCAGATCGACAGCTTCGTCAAGTTTCCGCCGCGTCAAAAGCCGGCGTCGTTCAATCTGGACGCTGTGTTGGCGCAGGTGTCGAACTTACGGTAGCCACGCCTGACCTTCGTGGCTTTCTGGGGGCCGCGAAAGTGGCCCTCGGAAAAAAGGCCATCGATCCGATGTCCCCACGAGTTCTGGGTTTAATGACCGCTGTGATTGGGGCTGTTTGACCGTAACTCCATCGGTACATTGCGACGCTCTGAACGAGTGTCTGGATGCAGCCGTTGATAGGGTCCCGACGCCGACGAGTGGACTGTGGGAGCTGGTTGTAGCCGAGCCCGCCTACGCGGTTCTGCCGGTCCCAAGAACTGCAGGAGACCGACCACAACTATGGGTCAAAAGTGGTCCAATTCACCACGTGGAGCATTATCCCTGGCGTGGCATAACGAGAACCGATATTTGGGTTAGTCAAATGCAAAGAGTTCGGCCAATCCACGCGCCTCGCGGATAAGGGCTCACGCTCGAACTGGCGCATCGCCCGGCCATCCACATGGTCGGTCGCGGCGAACGTCAGAAGGGCGGCGGCGGCGAAAGAACTCCCCAAAACCATGGCGCTGAGGTCATTCCAGCCACGCTCCGGTGGATGGCCGGGTCAAGCCCGGCCATGACGCGCCTCAACAGATATCGGATTTTTCTTCCCATATTCAGAAATCGCGTACTATACTCCGGCTTTTCGGAAGCATCGCCGCGCGGCGGCGGAAAGGAAAAGCGGACATGGATATGGACACAGAACCCAAGCCGGCGCGGCCCCGGCTCAATCCCCTGACCAAGGCGCTGCGGCGGGAGCGCATCTTCGCCCGGCTGCGCCTCGGCTGGACCTATGAGAAGATTGCGCGCGAGGAAGGGGTGACCGACCGGCGCATCCGCCAGATCGTCGTCGACGCCCTGCGGCGCCAGGAGCTCGACGATCCGACGGATCACGCGATCATTCAGCTCATGCGCCTCGACAGCGCGCATGAACTCGCCGCCCGGGCGGTCGACTCGGGCGACCTTCGGGCGATCGATTCCTTGCTCAAGGTGCTCGAGCGAATCGACCGCTATCATAAGGCCGGAGCGCCCAAAGCAGTCTACGACGCCGCCGCGCGGAAGCGGCTGTTCGCCAAACTCAACCGCGTCGCCGCCGGCTTTGCCGCCGCCGGGGCTTCCGCCGCGGCTGAGCAAACGAACCCGCCCGGCGATGCGCCTCCTCCCCAGAAGGCCGCCGCGAATGAGGCGGAGCCTCGCGCAGAGTGTCCGATCCATCCCGTAACCAACTGATGGAAAAGCAATAACGGGAATGAAATCTCGCCGCCGGCGCCTTTGGAATCCTTCCGGGCGCCTTTGTTTTCCTTCCTGCCCGGCTTTGCTTTCCTTCCGGCGACGGCTTTGATTTCCTTCCATCCGCTTTGCTTTCATTCACCCTGGGGCGAGTAAGAATCCGCTTGCCGAACAAGCCATGAACAATTACGCTTTGTTCGTGATTTGTTTACTTCGGGCGGCGATTCTTCGCCCTGCCCGGGCGAAGACGGCGAATCACAGCCGGCCTGGTGGAGGACTTTTGATGCTGACCAAGAAACAGAGCGAGCTCCTGCGTTTCATCCACGAGCGCCTCCAGGAGGCGGGCGTGCCGCCGTCCTTCGACGAAATGAAGGACGCGCTCGATCTGCGCTCGAAGTCCGGAATTCATCGCCTGATCATGGCGCTCGAGGAGCGGGGTTTCATCCGCCGCCTCGCCAATCGCGCCCGGGCGATCGAAGTGCTGCGGCTCCCGGAGTCGGCGACGGTCTCGGCCCCGCGGGCGCAGAGGTTCTCGCCGAGCGTCATTCCCGGCAATCTCGGCCGCATCCGGCCCCAGGCGCCGTCGCGCGACGCGGGCGAGCAACGCGCGGTCATGGTGCCGCTCATGGGCCGCATCGCCGCCGGCACCCCGATCTCGGCGATCCAGACGCGGCTCGACACCTTCGCCATGCCTCCCGAATTTCTCGGCGGCGGCGAGCACTTCGCCCTCGAGGTGCGCGGCGACTCGATGATCGAGGCGGGAATATTGGAGAGCGACACGGTCATCATCCGCAAGCAGGACACCGCCGAGACCGGCGATATCGTTGTCGCGCTGATCGATGAGGAGGAGGCGACGCTCAAGCGGCTGCGCAAGCGCGGCGCCTCGATCGCCCTCGAGGCCGCCAACCCGGCTTACGAGACCCGCATTTTCGGCCCTGACCGGGTCCGGGTCCAGGGCAAGATGGTCAGTCTCTTGCGCCGGTACTAGATGCCCGGCGGCGGAAGGAGGCCGGCAGAACGCGTCACGCGGAGTTTGCAGCAGAATCGCGTTCTGGCCGGCCAGCCCTGCAGGTCCCGGAGGATGCGGCGGGATCCGGCGCCTGCGGGGCGTCTCTTGCAGCGCTGCGTTGAAGAACAGAATAAACAATAGCTCCGGCCGGCGACGGCGCAACAACAAACGGAGGATTCAATTCAATCTTATCGTATTTACCTCAACGAACGCAGTTAATCCTTACGTTACGTAATCGACTTCGTGCGACAGATCTTGCGTTATACCAAACAATGATCTTACCCTAGTGAACCATATATTTTAACCTGAAGCGGATGCGCGGCGATTGTGTAGCCGCCGCCTCCTGTTGACCCGTGCCGGGCGCCCCTTGCCTGCCCCTCGCCGGTGCGTCAGCATGCGCCCCGGAGGTGATTCGTGGCCGGAGCGGACGCGTTTCAAGTCGACTTCGACCTTGTCCAGGCTGCGGGCGAACCTGCTTTCACCGTCGATCTCGACGGTTTTGAGGGCCCGCTCGACCTGCTGCTGGAGCTTGCCCGGCGGCAACGGGTCGATCTGGCGCGCATCTCGATCCTGGCGCTCGCCGAGCAATACCTCGAGTTCGTCGAGGCGGCACGCAAGCTCCGGCTCGAGCTCGCCGCCGACTATCTGGTCATGGCCGCATGGCTCGCCTTTCTCAAGTCGCGCCTGCTTCTTCCCGCCCCCCCGGAGCCGGCCGATCAGGACGCCTCGGCGCTCGCCGAGGCTCTCGCGCGCCGGCTGCGCGCGCTCGCGGCGATTCGCAAGGCGGGCGAGTTTTTGCTCAGCCGGCCGCGCCTGGGCCGCGACTTCTTCGCCAGAGGCGAACCTGAGCCGATCGAGACGTCGCGCCGGATGTCATACGAGGCGAGCCTCTATGACCTGCTGGCGGCTTACGCCCGGCAGGCTCAGCGGCACGCCCTCGCCCGCGTTCGTTTCAAGACGCGCGAGGTCTGGTCGCTCGCCGAGGCGCGTGCGGCCCTCACTCGTCTCGTCGGCGGCCTGCCCGACTGGACGGCTTTCGACGATTTCCTGGTCGAGGCCTGCGCCGACTCCTCGATGCGGCGAACCGCCCGCGCCTCCGCCTTTTCCGCCTCGCTCGAGCTCGCGCGCGAGGGCAGGCTGGAGATCCGCCAGGAGCGGGCGTTCGGGCCGCTCTGGCTGCGCTCGACAGATTCCGAGCCTGCCGGGGAGCGAGCCGCTTGACCCTCCTCGCGCTTGGCCCCTATCGAGCCGGCTCAGTTCGCGCCGACCGAGAGCGCGCGGCGGTCGGGCGCATGCAGCGCAGGTCGCCCAACGTTTCGGCCCGGTCGTTCCAATCCCAAAGAGAGGCTTCATGAGCCGCACGACCGCCACGGATAATGTCGCCCAATTGTTCGGCCCGGCTTCAACACCGGGCGTCACGCCCGAGGACGTGCGGATCGCCGAAGCTATGGTGTTTGCTTCGGCTGAACCGCTCGAGGAATTGACGATCGCCGCCCAGCTTTCGGAAGGCGCGGACGTCGCGGCGGTGATGGAGGAACTGCGCAGCCTCTACGCCGGACGCGGCGTCAATCTGATACGGGTCGCGCGGAGATGGATGTTCCGAACGGCCGGCGATCTCGCCTGGCTCTTGGCTCGGGACCGCGAGGAAAAGCGCAAGCTCTCCCGTGCGGCGCTCGAGACGCTCGCCATCGTCGCCTATCATCAACCGGTTACCCGCGCCAATATCGAAGAAATCCGCGGCGTCGCCGTGTCGAAGGGCGCACTCGACGTTCTGATGGAGGCTGGCTGGGTGCGCATGCGAGGGCGCCGAAAGGCGCCGGGTCGGCCTATCACCTACGGAACGACGGGCGAGTTTCTGGTCCATTTCGGCCTTGATGCGATCGCCGATCTTCCCGGGCTCGACGAGCTCAAAGGCGCCGGATTGTTCGACGGAAAATTGCCGGCCGGCTATGACGTTCCGAATCCCGACGATGCGCCGGCGCTGCGGGCGGACGAGGACCCGCTCGAGGAGCCTTCTGCGCTTGAACGGGCTTGGGCGCCTCTTGGCGTAGAAGAGAAGCGTTGAGCATCAATGGCGTGCGGAAGCGGCTCGCGTCGGCAGGCGACGGAGAGTCCGCTGGCGTCACGAAAGCGCCGAAAATGCGGCGGACTTTGCGGATCGCGGTCTGCCCGTGGAGTGACCATGGTTCCCCGATTAGCCGCTAGCGTAGCGGCCGTTCTTTGCTCTTGCGTCGCTGCGCTGGCCGAGGCTTCGCCCGTTCTGCCGCTCGCATCGCATCGCGCGGCCTACGACATTTCCCTGGTCGACCCCTCGTCTCCTCCGCCGACGTCGGCCCGGGCCCCGATATCGGCGACAGGCCTGATCGCCTACGAATTTCGTGGCTCGGCTTGCGAAGGCTACACCTCCAACTTCCGGCAGATGACGGAGATGGAGCGCAGCGAGGGCGATCCGATCTCGATGCAGGTGAACGCCATGTCCTTTGAGGAGGCCGGCGGGAAGTCGATGCGATTCCAGATCGATTCCCAGGGATTGCAAGAGACTCAACCTGTCGCCGGCACCGCGACGCGCGGCGCCGACGACGACTTGCGCGTCCAGCTGACTAAACCACAGGCGAAATCGCTCGATTTCGGCCGTGACGTTTTCTTTCCCACCCAGCATATCGAACATCTGATCGACGCCGCCAAGCACGGCGGCGGCGCGGTCCAGGCGCGGGTCTACGACGGCTCGGATACCGGCGCGAAGATCTTTGCGACCCTGTCGGTGATTGGAAAGGAAGAGACAAAGCCCGGGGAAGACGCTGAAACTGCTACGGCGCTCGGCGGGATCCGCCGATGGCCGGTGGTGATTTCCTATTTCGACGAGGCCGCCACCGACTCCGCGCCCGAATACACGCTTTCCTTCGACCTTTACGAGAACGGCGTCTCCGGCAGCCTCAAGCTCGACTACGGCGCCTTCGCCCTCCATGCGCACTTGCGGAAACTCGAGATTCTGCCGGCTTCCGGCTGCGCGAAGTAGAGCCGACGCTCACTTTGTTCTCGACCCCGGTCGAAAGGCGAGTCCTCGCTGCACTGCGGCGGAGCCAAATCTGTCGCGCAGGCTCGCGATCGCCGCCTCGCGAAACTTCTCGCGACCGCCGTCTCCTCCGATCAGATCCTCTTCATCCGCACGCTCGGCGGGGGCCAGTTCGGTCGCGGCGATCCCCAAGAGGCGATAGGCTGTCCCGTCGGGCTGGGCGTCGAGCAACGCGCGAACCGCCTGGAACAGTCGCGGCGCAAGCTGTGTCGCCTTCATGCCGGCGTGGCTGCGCGTGCGCAAACTGAAATCTGGCAAGCGCAATTTCAACGTCACGCCGCAGGCCGAGAGGCCCTCCTTGCGCAGCCGCGCGGCGAGCCGATCGCAATGGACGAGCAAAATGCGCGTGAGCTCGGCTTTGTCGCTTATGTCGCTGTCGAAGGTCGTCTCGCTCGAGATGCTTTTGGTCTCGCGTTCCGCGACTACGGGGCGATCGTCGCGGCCCTGCGCAAGCCGCCATAGCCGAAGACCATCGGGGCCGAGGCGCGAAACGGCTGCCCGTTCGTCAATTCCTTGCAAATCGCCGAGCGTATGAAAGCCCAATCGCTCCAGTCGATCGCGCCCGACCCTACCGACACCCCACAGGCGCCCGACGCATTGGGGGGCGAGCCAAGCCTTCGCTTCTTCCCGCACGATCAATGCGAAACCGCGCGGCTTGTCGAGATCCGAGGCGAGTTTCGCCAGAAACTTGCAGTAACTGAGACCGACTGAAACCGTCACGCCGGTGGCCAATTCGACCTTCCGGGCGAAGCGCGCGAGCGTTTCGGCTGCCCCGGCGCGGTTGGGTCCGTCACAGCCGGTCAGATCGAGAAACGCCTCGTCGATGGAAAGCGGCTCGACCAAGGGCGTGAGCGCGAGCATTTGGGCGCGGATCTCGCGGCCGACTCGGGCATATCTGGCCATGTCGGGCGGCAGCACGACCGCCTGGGGACATAGCGCCCGCGCGCGCGACATCGGCATCGCCGACCGGACCCCGAACGTCCGGGCGATATAACAGCAGGTGGCGACCACAGCTCGCGGCCCCGAACCGCCGACGATCACCGGCTTGTCCCTGAGGCTGGCGTCGTCGCGCTTTTCTACCGCTGCGTAGAATGCGTCGCAGTCGACATGGGCGATAGTCAGCCTGTCGGCGGCGCCAAGATCGATGGTCCGGGGCGATCCGCAATGGCCGCAGCGTGTCAGGTCAGTGGAGCTTCGTCTCAAGCAGTCGCGACACAGCCGGGGCATGCGCGCATCCGTCAAAAGTCGCCCGATTGAACCGGCCCGCACAGGGCCTGATGCGCGAGCGCGACTTTCTCAGGTCCGAGGTCGGAATCGGCGGCGAATCGGAGGAGAAGCTCCTCATCGGCAAGCATATACTCGAGCACCGACGCATGGAACGTCAGATCTTTCGCCGCGTCCCGCAGATTGTGGGGGCCCAGCCCGGTGAGACTGAGGAATCGGTCTAGCCGCTCAGGGTCGGCCGCGAGAAAGGTCAGCGCCGAGGCGGCCAGCGATTGGCCGAATTCCTGGCTGACGGATTGCCGCGCTTTCGAAGAATGGCGCATACTCCGATTCTCCTTTCGTAAATGTCTCGACGTTAGCATCCGCCACCTGATCGGCCGAGTTTGCGCCGCAGAATGGACCCCAAATGGCCAAGACCGTGCTCATCGTTGAGGACAATGAGCTCAATATGAAGCTGTTCAACGACCTCGTCGAGACGCGCGGACACCGAATCGTGCAAACGCGCAGCGGCATTGAAGCGGTTGAGTTGGCGCGCAAGCACCGGCCCGATCTCATCCTCATGGACATTCAGTTGCCGGAAATCTCCGGGCTCGAGGTCACGCAATGGCTAAAGGATGACGAAGAGCTCAGAGCGATACCCGTCGTCGCAGTGACTGCGTTCGCAATGAAGGGCGATGAGGAAAAAATTCGCCAGGGCGGCTGCGAAGCCTATCTGTCGAAGCCGATCTCGGTCGCCAGGTTCTTCGAGACCATTGACCAATTCCTTGGACCGGGAGTCAAGCAATGACGGCTTGCGTCCTGGTGGTTGACGATGTCGAGCCCAACCGTAAGCTCCTCGAAGCGAGACTCAGCATCGAATACTTTGAGGTGTTGACGGCAACGAACGGACCCGAGGCGATTGCGATCTGCAAAAAGGGCGGCTGCGATCTCGTCCTTCTCGACGTAATGATGCCCCGGATGGACGGCTTTGAGGTCTGCCGTCGATTGAGAGCTGGGCCTGAGACCGCCCATCTGCCAATTATCCTCGTCACCGCTCTCGACCGGCCCGCCGATCGTGTTCGCGGCCTCGAAGCCGGCGCTGACGACTTCCTTACCAAGCCCGTCGATGAAATCGCGCTGGTCGCTCGCGTTCGGTCACTGGCCCGCCTCAAGTTCTCGATCGACGAATTGCGCAGCCGCGCCGCACACAGCGCCGGGGCGGAAATGGTCGAGACCGTTGAAGCCCTGGCGCCGCCGGTCCCGGAACGCGGACGCATCCTGCTGGTCGATCACCAGCGAAGCTCTTTCGAGCGCCTTGTCAACGCGCTGACGCCGCATCATGACGTCATCCAGATCGACGAGCCGGGCGAGGCCCTCGCCAAGGCGCGCAGCGAGAACGTCGACCTCATGATCGTCGCTCTAGGCTTCGGGGAGTTCGACGGATTGCGGCTCTGCAGTCAGGCGCGTTCGGACGCGTCGACGCGGAATCTCCCTATCCTCCTTGTCGCGGATCGCGACGATCGGCAGAAGGTTCTTCGCGGCCTTGAACTCGGCGTGAACGACTACCTTTCCCGGCCCGTCGACCGAAACGAACTGCTGGCTCGCACGCGCACAAACGTCCGCCAGAAGCGCTATGTGGATCGACTGCGGCAATCCGTGCGTCAATCGGTGGAGATGGCATTCTACGATCCGCTGACCGGCCTCAACAATCGGCGCTTCCTGGAGCGCCGCATGCCGGCGATGATTGAGACCGCGCAGCAGCGCGGCGCACCGCTAACGATGATGATTCTCGACATCGACCATTTCAAGCGCATCAACGACACCTTTGGTCACGACGCCGGCGATCTCGTTCTCAAGGGTTTCGCCGCCGAACTGCAGCAGATAATCCGCGGCGGCGATCTGGTCTGTCGTTTGGGCGGGGAAGAGTTTGTCGTCGTCATGCCGGGGCTCGACGCAAGCCACGCGGCGCGCATGGCCGAGCGTGCGCGCCGGACGATTGAAAACAAGGCGTTCCCTATAGGAGACGTCGCCGCGCCGGTCTCGATAACTGTGTCGATTGGCCTCGCCGACGTTCGCGTCGAACAGGACTCCACCGATCTCTATCGCCGCGCCGACCGCGCGCTCTACTTGTCAAAGTCCGCGGGCCGCAATCGCGTCACTCTCGATGCGGCGTGACCAAAGCGGGCAGCCGGCCGCCACGGCAATCTCTTGCAGAAAATCAGAACCTCCCAGCGCCCTCGTCTAGTTGACGCCAAGCTCGGCTGTGATGGCCGCGAGTCGCCGCTCGCCCTCTTCGACGTCGAACGGCTCGGGCGCCGATATGCTCGCCAAGGCCGATCTGGCGCGGCGCAGCGAAGAGCCCGAAAGCTCAGGCGTGACGGACGCAACCGCGCGCGCCTGGCCGAGTTCGCCATTGCAGTGCAGGACGATATCAAGCCCGGCGTCAAAAATCGCCGCGGCGCGCTCCTCGTATGGACCCGCCAACGCCTTCATCGACACGTCGTCGCTCAAAAGGAGGCCGTCAAACCCGATCTCGCCACGCATGACTTCTGCGACGACGATCGAAGACGCGGTCGCCGGATGATGCCTGTCGATCGCCCTGTAGAGGACATGTGCGCTCATTGCCATCGGCAGGTCGTTGAGCGCCGCAAAAGGCGCAAAATCGCGCTTGAGGCCGTCGTGCGGGGCATCGACAACCGGCAGCTCGTGATGGCTGTCGACACGCGCCCGCCCATGACCTGGCATATGCTTCACGACGGGCGCGACGCCGCCGGCAAGAAGTCCTTCGGCTACCGCTCGACCCATCGCGGCGACGCGCTCTGGCCGAGAGGAGAAAGCCCGGCTGCCGATCGCGGCATGCGTTCCATCCTCGGCAACATCAAGCACGGGCGCGCAATCGACGCTGATCCCGACTTCGGCCAGATCGAAAGCGATCAGGCGAGCGACGAGACGCGCCGCCGCCTGGGCTTGGGAGGGCTCCAACCCGGCTTCAATCACAGCGGCCGCGGGGTACGAGCGCCAATGTGGAGGCGCCATGCGCTGAACCCGGCCGCCCTCCTGATCTATCAAGACGGGCGCATCAGCGCGCCCGACACATTCCCGAAATGAGCGCGTCAAGGCGCGCAGCTGACCACGATCGGCGACATTGCGCTTGAACAGAATCAAACCCCAAGGCTCTTCGCGGCGAAGAAACGCGCGTTCCTCGGCGTCCAGCACGAGGCCCGCGCAGCCGCAAATGAAGGCCTTAGGCATTCGGACTCCCAGCCGCGGCCCGGGTCGCCCGGCTCACTTGGCGATGAAGCACTCCCCGCCCCCGCCTTTCAGGCGAGCGCAGAGCGCCGCGGCATCGGCTTTGGTGAGGCCGACCACGCGTAAGCGATAGATCGTTTCGCCGTTCACCACGGCCTTGTGCACGCCGATGGACGAGCCGTTAAGGTCAGCGCTGTACTTGCCAGTTAATCGCGCGACTTCGCTCTTGGCTTCCGCTTCCGACCTGGGCGCTGCGAGTTGAACCGCCCAGCCGCCCGAGGCGGTCGCCGGAGTTGTGTCGACCGGTGGCGCCTCGGGCGCCGCGGCAGCGCCTGTCGCCTCCGCGACGTTCTTGTCGGGCTTCGGCTTCTTCGTCGCCTTCTCCGCCGGTTTCAATTGCACGGCGGGTTGCGTTGGCGCGCTCGGCGCCTGAGCGTTCGCCTCCGGCGCTGTCGTGTCGGTCTTCGCTACCGCGATGCGAGCGGAAGATTTCGGCGACAGCTTGGTGGGCAATTCAAGCTTTGGTGTCGAAGGTTCCGCGACCGCGGCCGCGTCCCCGGTCACCTTCGGTGCGGGCGCGAACGCGGTCGAAGGCGCGACGGCAGGCTGAGGCGGCGCCGCGGCCTGCGCAACGTCACCCACATTCTGGGCCAGCGGCAATGCGCCGATCGGTGTTCCATCCGGCCGCAGGGAAACGGTGCGAACCGGTTTCGGGTCGGGGAATTCCGACGTCACGCTTGGGGGAGGCGCAGCGGCCTGGGGCACCAGCGGCGTATTGAGGGTCGCCGCGACCGGCGTGGCGCCCGATGCGCTGGCGGCAGGCTGAGGCTGCGGGGCGGCCGGGGGATTGGCCGGCGCGGGCGGCGGATTGTCGGCTGATGCCTGGGCGCTCAAATCGACAGGCTGCTCCTCGGAATTTATGATTTTGATCGTTGCCGGCTTCGCGTTGTCCTTGAGGACGGAGACCGCAGTGTCATTGGACGCGGTGACTGTCTGGTCGCTCGGCGGCTGCACCTTGGTCGGTCCCTGAGCCGCAGCAATGAACGGAGGATCCTTGGGCAGGCCGGGGACTCGACCTTTGAGCGCGAAAACGGCGCCGATCATCGCCAAACCCGCGAGCGCCAGCGCGGAAACCGTGAGTTTCCACCGCCAGGGTCGCTTGGCAGCCTGCCCGGTCTCCTGGGCATCGTCGGAACGAGGGGCGTCGAACTCGTAATCCTTCCGCGCCGCGCGATCGGCGTCCGACGCGCCGGGAATAAGTTCTTCTGCTTCGTCGATCGCTGGCCTCAGCGCTCCGGTTTCGATCGACCGGGCGGGTTGCGCGTTTCTCTTCTCGGTTTCGGGGACGAGCCGCGTCGACGTCTCACTCGAGGCGTATGAGGACTCAACGATGCGCGCCAGTTCAGCGAGCGGATCCTCGACGTTTGCCTGCTGGGCGCCAGCGGCGCGCAAGCGCCGCTCGAATTCCTCAAGGTTGATATCGTCGGCTGCACGCGACCCGGAAACGTTCATTTGGTCCTCTTCTATTGCCGCTCATCGCCGCTTGCGCCCGAGGCGCCCCCGCCCATGATGACAATTTGCTAACGCATCTCCTCCGGGGCGCTAACCCCCAAAATTGACAGCGCGGAGGCCAAAACAAGGCCGACGCCCGCCACCAAGGACAGCCTCGAATACGATAATTTTCGATCATTTTCATTAACGAAGCGCAAATCGCGCGCATCTTTGCCCCTGTTCCAGTGGGCGTGGAACCGCGTCGCGAGCTCGTGGGCATAGAACGCAACCCGGTGCGGCTCATGCGCCTCTGCGGCCTGAAGGATTAGGCGGGGGTACTGCGCCGCCGTTCGCATCAACTCGCGCTCGCCCTCGTCGGTCAGGAGCGATCGATCGGCCTGGCTCAGGGATACGGGATCAAGGTCGAAGTCGTCAAAGACGGCCTTGCCCTGTCGCAAAACGCTGCGGACGCGTGCGTGAGCGTATTGCACATAGAAGACTGGATTGTCCTGGCTCCGCTCGATCACCTTCGCCAAGTCGAAGTCGAGGGGGGCGTCGTTCTTGCGCATCAGCATCATGAACCGGACGGCGTCTGCTCCGACTTCGTCCACGACCTCACGAAGCGTTACGAAGTCGCCGGATCGTTTCGACATTTTGACTGGCTCGCCTGCCCTCATGAGACGCACGAGCTGGCAAAGGCGAACCTCGAGGTTGGCCTTTCCGCCCGACAAGGCGGCGACGGCGGCCTGCATGCGTTTGACGTAGCCGCCATGGTCGGCCCCCCACACGTCGACCAGCATCCGATAACCCCGGTCGATCTTGGTCTTGTGATAGGCGATGTCGCTGGCGAAATAGGTATAGGCGCCGTCGGACTTGATCAGCGGCCGGTCCACGTCGTCGCCGAAGTCGGTCGAGCGGAACAGCGTCTGCTCGCGGTCTTCCCAATCGTCGGCCGCCCCGCCCTTGGGCGGCGGCAAGCGTCCCTCGTAGATTAGGCCGCGCGCGCGCAGCCAATCGATCGCCTCGCGCACCCGATCCTCGCCCCCGTCGGCGCCGGTGAGGGCGCGCTCCGAAGCGAACACCTCATGGGTGATGTTGAGGGCGGCGAGATCGGCGCGGATCATCGCCATCATTGCGTCGATTGCGCGCCGGCGCGCCATAGGTAGCCATTCCGCCTCGGGCTTCTTCCTGAGAGCCGGGCCGAACTCGCGCGCCAGACTCTCGCCGACCGGCCTGAGATAGTCGCCGGGATAGAGGCCTTCGGGAATTGGGCCGATGTCCTCCCCCAAAGCTTCGCGGTAGCGGAGGAAGGCCGAGCGGGCCAGGACGTCAACCTGGCCGCCGGCGTCGTTGACATAGTATTCGCGCGTGGCCTCGCGGCCGGAGAAGATCAGGAGGTTCGCGAGAGCGTCGCCGAATACCGCCCCGCGCGCGTGGCCGACGTGCATCGGCCCCGTCGGGTTGGCGCTCACGTATTCAACGTTGACCCGCCCCTCGGCGCTCGGCGCGCCGGCCCCGAAACGCAGGCCATCGACGAGGATCGCCTTCAGAACCTGGTGGTAAACCTCCGGCTTGAGCACAATGTTGATGAAGCCCGGGCCGGCGACTTCGGCGTTCAAAACATCCGGTTCGCGGGTGAGATCCGCGACCAGGCTTGCGGCCAGGGCGCGTGGATTCGAACCAGCCTCCTTGGCTTCCCGCGCATAGACCATCGCCGCGTTGGTCGAGAGATCCCCGTGGGCTGAGTCCCGCGGCGGCTCGACAGTGAAGCGGCCGAGATCGAGGCCGCGCGGCAGTTCTCCGCCCGCGATCCTTTTCTCGAGCAGCCGGGCGATGCGCGACTGGAAGTCGGCGAAAATGTTCATCTTTCTCCACGCCGTCGACGCCTCGGCGCCTTAAGGAGCGCGCGCCTCTATCGCAAGTCGGAAGCGCCGTCAAAAAGACGGCCATGCTCGGCGATCGCGAAACGGTCGGTCATGCCGGCGATATAGTCGGCGACCGCGCGCGCCCGGTCGCCCTCCCCCGCCTTGGCGGCCCACTCGGGCGGCATAGTGGATGGCTCGGTCAGATAGCCCTTGAACAACCGCCGCACGATCGCGTCCGCCCGGTCGCGGACCTTGCGCACGGCAGGATGGCGGTACATCCGGGCGAACAGGAACGCCTTGATGTCGCGGTCGGCTGCCTCGACCCTGGCGGAGAGGCCGACCAGGGTCTGGCCGGCGGCGGCGACCGCTTCCGGGCTCTCGACGCCCGCTGCGGCGATCCGCCGGGCGCTCTCGGCGATTGCATCCTCGATGAATCGCGTGATGACGCGCCGGGTGAGCTCGTGGATGACGCGCGGCTCCTCGAGCCCCGGATAGAGATCGTCGATCTCGCCGAGCAGTCCGGCGACGAACGGAACGGCGGCGCGGAGCTCGGCGATCGAAAACAGGCCCGCGCGCAAGCCGTCGTCGATGTCATGGGCGTCGTAGGCGATGTCGTCGGCGATCGCGGCTGCCTGAGCCTCGAGGCTGGCGTGGCGCGCGAGATCGAGGGACTGACGCTTGTCGTAGCTAAGTATGGAGGCCGGAACGCCTCGCGCGCGGTACCGCTCGGCGCGCGCGCCCGAGGCGTCGATGAGCGGGCCATTGTGCTTGACCAGCCCCGCCAGGGTCGGCTGGGTGAGGTTGAGCCCGTCGAAGGCGGCATAGCGGCGCTCGAGCTCGGTGACGATCCGCAGGGCGTGGCTGTTGTGGTCGAAGCCGCCATGGTCGGCCATGCAGGCGTCTAGCGCGTCCTCGCCGGTATGCCCGAACGGCGTGTGGCCGAGATCGTGGCCGAGCGCGACTGCTTCGGCGAGGTCGTCGTCGAGCCCGAGCGCGCGAGCGAGCGCGCGCGCGATCTGGGCCACCTCGATGGTATGGGTGAGGCGGGTGCGGAAATGGTCGCCCTCGTGGTCGACGAAGACCTGGGTCTTGTGGGCCAGGCGGCGAAAGGCGGTCGAGTGGACGATCCGGTCGCGGTCGCGCTGGAACTCGGTGCGCGTCGCCGACGGCGGCTCGGAGACGAGACGCCCCGGCGCTCGCGCAGCGTCGGCGGCGTAGGGAGCGCGAGCCGCAGCTCCGGCCTGGTCCGCCATCGGGTTTCTTGACATTGCGCTCTTCACCGGGCGTCCATATCTTCAGCTCGAGCAGAGTCTTGGCGGCGCCGGCATGGCGGCGCAAGCGATTAAAGGGCGTGGTCATGAATGAAGCCGTCTCTCCGGCCCTCGAGGGGGTCACGATCAGCGCGAGCGCGGCGCGGCGGCTCAACGCCATCCTCAAAGGCGAAGCGGGCGCGGCACTCAGGATCTCGGTCAAAGGCGGCGGCTGCTCGGGCTTCCAGTATTCGTTCGACGTCGACCGGAGCCGCGCCGAGGACGACGTCGCGGTCACCCGCGACGGCGCGACGGTGCTCGTCGACCCGGTGTCGCTCGAGCTCCTCAAGGGGGCCGAGCTCGACTTCGTCGACGACCTGATGGGGCAGTCGTTCCGGGTCAAGAACCCGAACGCCGTCGCCTCGTGCGGGTGCGGGGTCAGCTTCTCGGTGTGACAAGGCGCCGTTCGCGGCGAAAAGCGGTGGAAGGAAAGCAAAATCCACGGAAGCAAATCAAAGGGAAAAGCGGAAGGAAAGCAAAGGCCGGCCGGAAGGAAAGCAAAGGGAAACGGAAGGAAAGCAAAGGCCTTCGAGAGGATCGTCAACACTCGTTTTGTCGTTTACTTTCAGTTTGTTACACCAATATCTCAAGACACCGATCGAAGGAACGCGCCCCTTTCTCACGCTTCGGAGCGGATCCCGCGGCAGAACGGGACGCTCCGCTCCATTTTTGGTGGTCAAAGATCGACTCACGCCGGTCCGGAGGTCGTCACATATGTCCGCTTCCCTTTGGCTCTCCCCTCTTGTCGAAGATTTGCAGCATAGCAGGAATTTCTGGAAAAGGGAAACGCTTTTCGATTCTTGTTCGCGGGCGGGTAGTTCCTCGAGGACCTATTCGGGCGCCTCGGTCGAGAGCGCCCAGCCGTCGGCGCGCAGCCAGTCGGAGCGGCTTGGCGCGCCGCCGAAGCGCAGCGAGCGCACCCGCCGCGACCCGCCGCGGCGGAACGCCTCGTCGAGCCGCCGGCCGATCGCCGGATCCTGCGCGCCTTCGCAAGCGATGAACACGACGGCGGACAGGAAGCGCGCCGGCCAGACGTCCCCGCGTTCGGGCCGCGTCACCAGCAGCATCGCGCCGGTCGAGTTCGCCGTCTGAAGCGGAAAGACGAGCCGGCCGCCGACCTTGAGCGCGTCGAGCCAGGCGCTGAGCGGATGGGTGGCGGCGGCGTTGACATAGATGGCGTCGGCCTCGGGGAGGTGCTCGATTCCCGAACGGGCCCGGACTTCGACCTGGGCGTAGCCCGCGAGGTTCATTCTCGCCCGCTCGGCGATGTCAGGCTCGATCTCGTAGGCGAAGACCCTGCCCTCCGGGCCCACGAGACAAGCGAGGATCGCGGTGTAGTAGCCGGCGCCGGCGCCGATCTGGACCACCGTGTCGCCCGTCTTCAGCCCGAGCGCGTCGATCGATTGCGCGTGCAGCGACGGCTGGCCGTTGTTGATGCCGCGCTTCGCGTCGATCGCGACGAGTACGTCTTCATAGAGGCGGGCGGGGTCGTCGGCGGTCGTCGGGCCGAAAAGGCCGCCCGAACCGATGCGCCACGGCGGCGGACCGGCGAAATCCTCACGCGGCACGGCGGCGAAGGCCGCCTCGATCCTCGGGTCGCCGGCGCCGCGGGTCACCTCGGCGGCATAGGCCCGCCGGCGCTTGGCAATCTCATCCATAGCGCTGCGACGATCCCAATCTCCTGACGCCACAATATCCCGCCTTCGCCGGGTCCGCATTGATCTTTGCCCGGTTCCGACCCAGCATGCAGGCAACGGGAGGTCGCCCATGGGTCAGACGATCGACGGCGGCTGCGCTTGCGGCGAACTGCGCTATCGGCTCGACTCGAAACCCATGTTCGTACACTGCTGCCACTGCCGGGACTGTCAGCGACAAACCGGCAGCGCATTCGTGCTCAATGCGCTGATCGAGACGAAGTCGTGTGGAGAGATTCTCCGGCGAGACCCGCGCCTTCGCCGCTCCGACCGATAGCGGGCTGCCGCACGACATTCACCGCTGTGCATCCTGCGGAACCGCGGTGTGGAGTTCACTATGGCGGCCGCACGGCCCTCTCGTTCGTTCGCGTCGGCACGCTCGACGAGCCGTCGGACCTCCCGCCCGATGTGCATATTTACACCCGCTCCAAGCTGCCGTGGATCGCTTTGCCCGCCGAAGTCCCGGCCTTTCTGGCCTACTACGATTCAAAGTCGCTCTGGCCGCCCGAGAGCCTTGCGCGGCGCAAGGCGATCCTGGGGTGACAACAGGGCCGCTCCACGTTGAGGCCAAGGGAGGGAGGGAGGGAGGGAGGGAGGAAACAATGGTCGGATACACACTGCCGCACGATCTCACGGGCGAGCGACAGCGACTGGCGCTCATGTCGGCGCTGCTCGATCCGATGGAGCGAGCTCACATCGAGCGTCTAGGGGTCAAGCCCGGATGGCGCTGCCTCGAGCTCGGCGCCGGCAACGCCTCAATTTCGTGGATCATGGCGGAGCTCGTCGCGCCATCCGGCCACGTGGTCGCGAGCGACATCGACGTCCGCTACATGGCAGACATCAAGGTCGCTGGGCTCGAAGTGCGCCGCCTCGATGTCACAACCGACGCGATCGAGCATGAAGCCTGTGACTTCGTGGTGGCGCGCGCTCTGCTTCATCACCTGCCGGACCGCAAGAGCGCGCTCAAGCGCATGGTCGAGGCGGTGAAGCCGGGTGGCGTCATTCTTTCAATTGAGCCCGACATGCTGCCATGCACGGTCGCCGAGCCCGCGTCGATGGAGGCGTTCTGGCGAGGCTGGCTGAAATGGTCCGAGCAATCGGGCATCGACTATTTGGTCGGGCGGCGAATTCCCTCGTGGTTAATTCGCTCGGAATGGACGGCGTCGCGGGAGAAGGACGCACCGCGCACTTCAGCGGCGGCTCGGATTGGGCGACCTACTGGGTGAGCACCATTCGAGAGTTGGCGCCGTCCCTCCTGAAGTCGGGCAATGTGACCCAGGAAATGCTCGAGGAATTTTATTCCCTCTATGACGATCCGCGCTATTGGACGAGCGTCATTGCCTTCACTGCGACTTCGGGGCGGAAACCGCCGCTCATTTGAGCCCGTTGCCGACCTCGGTGAAGACCGTGCTCACTTTCGTGCCGACGGTCTGGACCGCGGCGATGATAAAGAGCGCAATGAGGCTCGCCATGAGCGCATATTCAATCGCCGTTGCGCCATCCTCGTTGTTGAAGAATCGGGCAAGGATCGCCATCGTGTGAGTTCCTTTCGGCTTGACGCGTGGCGCAAGACCGCGCTTCGCGTAGGTTCATGCCCGCGACCATCGCGCCACAGGCGTTAACGGACGCCTAGGCGGCGCGAATAAACTCCAAACTCGTTCAGTGTTGGTTCTCGAATCGTGTTAAGAATTGGCGCATTTTGCCGCCTCCCCGGTTCGTCGAATAACGGCCTATCCCTCGAACCTGTTGCTCTTCGGGAACCCCTTGGGCGGCAGGCGGCCGGCTTCGGCGCGATTGCCGATCCAGTCCTTGAGGTCGCGCCGATCGACGGTGAAAGTGCGGCCCGCCGAATCGCGCCAGGTGAGGCCGTCGGCGAGGGCGAACACTTTGGCGTCGGCTATGCCGCCGTCCTTGTAGCGCTGCAGACGCGTGCCCTTGCCGCGCGACATTTCGTTGAGCTGCGCGCGCGGAAAGACAAGCAGCTTGCGGTTCTCCCCGATGACGGCGACATGGTCGCCGGCGGCCGGGACGATCAGCGCCGCGGTCGCAGGGGCCGTGACATTGAGGACCGCCCGCCCCTTGCGCGTCGACGACAAAAGCTCGTCGTCGCCAATGATGAAGCCATTGCCGTCGCTTGACGCGATGAGGCGCTTTGTCCCTGCCGCGTAGGCCCACACCGCGACGATCGAGGCGCTCTCGTCGAGGTCGGCCATGAGCCGGATCGGCTCGCCCTGCCCTCGCCCTCCGGGCAATTTGGCGGCCTCGAGGGTGAAAACCTTGCCGTCGCTGGTCAGCGCCAGGATTTTCGATGTCGTCTCGGCGAAGAACGAAGTTTTCAGGGTGTCGTCGGCCTTGAAGGTCGCCGAGGAGAGGTCCGCCACCTGCCCTTTCAGCGCGCGAATCCATCCCTTCTGCGACACGACGACGGTGACCGGCTCGCGCTCGATCATCGCCTCTGCGAGATCGGCAACCACGACATCGGGCGCTGCTTCGAAGCTCGTCCGCCGCCGGCCGAGCTTCGTCTCGGGCCCGAACTTCTTTTTGACGTCGCGAATCTCGACTGCGATCATCTGCCATTGCTTCCTCTCGCTGGCGAGAAGCGACTCGATCGAGGCTTTCTCCTTGCTGAGGTCGTCCTGCTCCTTGCGCAGCGCCATCTCCTCGAGCCGGCGCAGGCTTCGTAAGCGGGTGTCGAGAACGTAGACGGCCTGCAGCTCGGACAGACTGAAGCGGAGTTTCAGCGCCTCTTTCGGGTCGTCGTCCTCGCGAACGATGCGGATCACCTCGTCGAGATTGAGAAAGACGATGATCATGCCGGCCAGCAGCTCGAGCCGCTTGTCGATCGCGGCCAGCCGGTGGCGCGAGCGGCGGGTGAGCACCGCGCGCCGGTGGTCGAGCCATTGCCTGAGCGCTTCCCCGAGCGACACCACCCTCGGCGTCACGCCGTCGACGAGCACGTTCATGTTGACCGAGACCCGCGCTTCAAGCTCGGTCAGCCGGAACAGGGATTCCATCAGCGTTTCGGGCTCGACCGCGCGGGTGCGGGGCTCGAGCACGATGCGGACGTCCTCGGTCGACTCGTCGCGCACGTCGGCGAGCAGCGGGAGTTTGCGCTCGTTGAGCAGATTGGCGATCTCTTCGATCAGCCGCGACTTCTGGACGCCGTAGGGAATCTCGCTGACGACCGCGACCCAGCCGCCGCGGCCCGTATCCTCCTTCGTCCACCGCGCGCGGAGACGGAAGGCGCCGCGGCCGGCGCGGTAGGTTTCGATGATCGCGGCCTTGGCGTCGATGACGACGCCGCCGGTCGGGAAGTCCGGACCCGGCACAAACTCGGCCAGCGCCTCGGCGTCGGCAGCCGGATGGGCGATGAGATAGAGCGCGGCGTCGCAGAGTTCGGCGATGTTGTGCGGCGGCACCGACGTCGCCATGCCGACCGCGATGCCCTGGGCGCCGTTGGCGAGCAGGTTCGGCACGGCCGACGGCATGACGATCGGCTCTTGCGTGTCGCCCGAGTAGTTGTCGCGCCAGTCGACCAAATCTTCCTCGACGCCCTCCATGAGGAGACGGGCGACGTCGGTCATCCGGGCCTCGGTGTAGCGGTAGGCGGCGGCGTTGTCGCCGTCGATGTTGCCGAAATTGCCCTGCCCCTCGATCAGCGGGTAGCGCGATGCGAAATCCTGCGCCAGACGCACCAGGGCCTCGTAGATCGCCTGATCGCCGTGCGGATGAAACGACCCCATCACGTCGCCGACGATCTTCGCGCATTTCTTGAAGGCCGTGCCGGGATCGAGCTTGAGGATGTGCATGCCGTAGAGAATGCGGCGGTGCACGGGCTTCAGCCCGTCGCGGGCGTCTGGAAGCGCGCGCCCCATGATGGTCGAGAGCGCATAGGCGAGATAGCGCTCTTCCAGCGCCTCCCGCAGGTTGACCTCGATCGGCGCCGAAGGCGGGATCGGCGGCGGCGAAACGGATTTGACCATGCGTTTGGGTTAGCCCGGGGGCTGAGTCGCGGCAAGCGCGGCGGGCCAGAGGGCGCGAGGCGCCTAAATATTCACCCCCTTCGATGCTGCTCAATTTCGCGCCATGCTATCGCCCCGAGCGGCTAGCGTCGAAGACGGTCCTATTTCCCGCGACGAGGTCGGCGAAGGAATCGGGGGAACCGATTCAGCTTGGCGCAAGTTACCTTCGTGAACCTTGGGGTAACCCATCACACTTGTTGTGATCCTCATGCTTGCGCTTGCCATTTCGAACAGTCCGGCGGCAGGATAGCGAATCGAATGAGTCGGAGCGACGGCATGGCTCTTGCTTCGGCATAGTGTACAGCGTGATTTGAGTTGAAAGGAGGAAAACTCCCAAGGTTCGGCATGAAATCCAACTTAGCAACCCGTAAAGGGGACTGAGATGATTGCTCGAACCGTGGCGCTCCTATTCGCGCTCTCCGCCACCGCTGCGGAAGCTCATGACTATTGGTCTGATGGGAAACCCATCCCGGACTGGGTGAAAGCATCGTGCTGCGGCCCTGCTGACGCTCATCACCTTCGCCCCGAACAGGTCCACCGGATTTCCGACGAGTTCTACTCGGTCGACGGCTATGTCCGCCGCATACCTGTCGGGCAGGCGCTGCCCAGCCAGGACGGAGACTATTGGATCTTCTACCGGGACGACGGCGGCGGCAGCCAGTCTGGCGTCTACTGCTTCTTCGTGCCGATGGACTTCTGATTTCCGTCGGCCGTTTTCTCTGACGCCGATCCCCCGCCGGCCTCCGTTCGGCGCTGGGGAAGCGCTTGCGGCGGGCGCTCTCATCCACGCGGGCGTTCTCGCTCCGTCGATGACGGTATGGACTTCCTCTTGTGGCCACGGGTCGCCGGGAGGGTGACGCGTCGCGCCTCTTCCCCTACATGTTGAGCGCGGCCCGGCCCGAGCGTGTCGCCGGCACGGGGCCGGCGCGCCTTGTCCGCCGCCGTCCGGCGCTGAAGCTCGTCGATCGAGCGCGCCCACGAGGGGAGGAACGGCGATGCCGCCGATGATATCCATCGCCGCCGTGACCAAGCGCTATAAGTCGGGCCTGGTCGCGCTCGATGCGGTCGATCTCGAGATCGCCAAAGGCGAGATTTTCGCCCTCCTCGGCCCCAACGGCGCCGGCAAGACGACGCTGATCGGCGTCACCTGCGGCACGGTGTCGATGACGTCGGGGCGGATACTGATCGACGGCCATGACGTCGTGAGCGACTATCGCGCCGCAAGAGCGATGGTTGGCCTGGTGCCGCAGGAGATTGCGCTCGATATTTTCTCCTCCGTCCTGCATTCGGTCAGCTTCAGCCGCAGGCTGTTCGGCCGCCCTGCCAATCCTGCGTTCATCGAGCGGCTGCTGCGCGACCTGTCGCTGTGGGACAAGCGCGACACCCGAATCGTCGAGTTGTCGGGCGGCATGAAGCGGCGGGTGATGATCGCCAAGGCGCTCAGCCACGAACCCGAGGTGCTCTTCCTCGATGAACCGACCGCCGGCGTCGACGTCAACCTCCGCCGCGACATGTGGGCGCTGGTGCGCCGGCTGCGCGCCCAAGGCGTCACCGTCATCCTGACCACACATTACATCGAGGAGGCCGAGGAGATGGCGGACCGGGTCGGCGTCATCAACAACGGCCGGATCTTGCTGGTCGAGGACAAGGCGGCGCTGATGCGCAAACTCGGCAAGCGTCGTCTGACGCTCGCGTTGCACGAGCCGCTGCCCGCGCTGCCCGAGGAGCTCGCCGGCTGGCCGCTCGAACTCGAAGACGGCGGGCGGCGGCTGTCCTATCGCTTCGATGCTTCGGCCGAAGACACCGGCGTCCCCACGCTTCTTCGCCGCCTCAGCGAGATCGGCGTCGATTTCACGGATCTCGACACCACGACCACGACGCTCGAGGACATTTTCGTCGATCTTGTGGGACGCGCCGCGTGAGAAGTTCGAGGGCAATCAATCTCGACGGCGTCTTGGCGATCTACCGCTACGAGCTTCGGCGGACGCAGCGCACGATCTGGCAAAGCGTGGCGACGCCGGTGATCACCACCGCGCTCTATTTCGTCGTGTTCGGGGCGGCGATCGGCTCGCGCATCAGCGAAGTCGGCGGCGTGAGCTTACGGCGCGTTCATCGTGCCGGGCCTCATCATGCTGTCGCTCTTGACGCAAAGCATCACCAACGCCTCGATCGGAATCTACTTTCCCAAATTCGTCGGCACGATCTTCGAACTCCTGTCGGCGCCGCTATCTTCGATTGAGGCGGTCTGCGCCTATGTCGGCGCGGCGGCGACCAAATCGATCGGCATCGGGCTGGTCATTCTGTTGACCGCGACGCTGTTTGTGCCGGTGCGCATCGACCATCCCTTCTGGATGATCGCCTTCCTGATCCTGACCTCGGTCGCGTTCAGCCTGTTCGGCTTCATCATCGGGATCTGGGCGAAGAATTTCGAGCAGCTCGCGATCATTCCGGCGCTCATCGTCACGCCCCTGACCTTCCTCGGCGGCGCCTTTTATTCGATCGACATGCTGCCGCCGTTCTGGCGTGGCGTCAGCCTGTTCAATCCGGTGGTCTATCTCGTCAGCGGCTTCCGCTGGAGCTTCTACGGCAAGGGCGACGTCAGCGTCGCCGCTAGCCTCGGCTTCACGATGCTGTTCATTGCTGCGTGCCTCGGGGCGTTGGTGTGGATCTTCCGCACCGGCTGGCGGCTGAAACCGTGATGCGGAACGGGCCGCGCTGCGCGGGGCTGACGTCGTGGTTTCGACGGCGTTTGGCGACGCGGACGACTGCTTCCGCGATCCAGAACGTGCATTCCGTCGCGTTGACTTGGCCGCGACGCAAGTCCTAGAGGACAATGCAGCGGCCGCTAACGAATTGCGATCTCGCAAGGGAGGAACGCGCTATGGCGAATGAGAAGGACGACCCCGCATTTCCCGTCCATCTCGACCGCAATCACTTGCCCGAACCGGAATGGAAGTTTCCGAACGCCAAGATCGAGATGTACGCGACGGAGTCGACGCCGGACTTCCCGCCCAACAAGCAGCCGCCCAAGGGCTCGCCCAACATCCTGCTCGTTCTGCTCGACGATGTCGGCTTCGGCTGGATGAGCGTGACCGGCGGTCTCGTGCGCAGCCCGACCGCCGAAAGACTGTTCAAGCGCGGCCTGCTCTTCAACCAGTTCCATACGACGGCGCTGTGCTCGCCGACGCGCGCCGCCATGTTGACCGGGCGCAACCACCATTCCGTCGCCACCGGCGTCATCCAGGAGATGGCGACCGGCTATCCGGGCTATTGCGGCATCATTCCCAAGGGCTGCGCCACCTTCGCCGAGCTTCTGAAACAGTCGGGCTACGCCAGCGCATGGTTCGGCAAGAACCACAATGTGCCCGATAACCAGACGAGCCCGGCGGGTCCGTTCGACAACTGGCCGACCAACCAGGGATTCGACTATTTCTACGGCTTCATCGGCGGCGAAACCGACCAGTTCTATCCATCGCTGATCCGCAACACGACGCCGGTCGAACCGCCGAAGACGCCAGAAGAAGGCTACCAGCTCACGCGCGATCTGGCCGACGAGTGCATCGGCTGGATCCGCCAGCAGAAGGCGATCGCGCCCGACCGGCCGTTCATGGCGTATTTGTCGCCCGGCGCAGCGCACGCGCCGCATCAGCCGCCGCTCGACTGGCGCGGCAAGAATGCTGGCCGCTTCGACATGGGCTGGGACAAGTATCGCGAGACCGTCCACGACAACCAGCTAAAGGGAGGCATCATTCCCCCGGGCAGCAAGCTGACCGAGCGCCCTGAGCAGATTCCCTCATGGGACAGCCAGCCGGAACAGCACCGCAAGCTGTTCGCTCGGCAGGCGGAAAACTATGCCGATTTTCTCGAGCACACCGACTTTGAGGTTGGGCGCGTCGTGGACGCGATCGAGAAGATTGGCGAACTCGACAACACGCTCGTCATCTACATCATGGGCGACAACGGTTCGAGCGCGGAAGGTTCGCTGGTCGGCACGCCGAACGAGATCATGAGCCTCAATGGGATGCAGCCGTCGATCGAGCAGGCCATGGGCTTCATGGACAAATGGGGCTTGCCCGGAACATCGCCGCACTATGCGGTCGGCTGGGCTTGGGCGGGCGACACGCCGTTCCAGTGGACGAAGCAGGTCGCGTCGCATTTCGGCGGCACGCGCAACGGGATGATCGTCTCATGGCCGAAGGGCATCAAGGATCACGGCAAGGTTCGCACGCAGTTCCACCACTGCATCGACCTCATGCCGACGCTGATGGAAATTGTCGGCATCGCTGAGCCCTCGGTCGTGAACGGCTATATCCAGCGGCCGATCGAGGGGACGAGTTTCGCCTATACGTTTGATGGCGCCAATGCGACGGCGCCGAGCCGTCGGACGCATCAATATTTCGAAATGCTGGGCAACCGGGGCATGTACGCCAACGGCTGGATGGCCTCGTGCCGCCACGGGCGGCTCCCGTGGGAAACAGGCGGCGCGGCTCCCGGTTTTGAGCACGACAAGTGGGAACTCTACCATCTGGAGGAGGACTTCAGCCAGGCGGTCGATCTGGCCGAAAAGGAGCCAGCGAAACTGCGCGAGCTGCAGGACCTCTTCATGGCGGAAGCGGCCAAGTACAATGTGCTGCCGCTCGACGACCGGTTCGCGGAGCGGATGGACGTGACTTTGAGGCCGGGCTTCTTCACAGGCCGTGACAAAGTGACCTTCTATCCAGGCATGACGCGGTTGCCGGAAGGCAGCGGGCCCAAGCTCGTCGGCGTGCCGTTTACGCTGACGGCGCCGGTCGAGATCCCGAACAATGGCGCGGAGGGCGTCATCTTCGCAGTTGGCGGCGACGCTGCCGGCTTCTCGCTCTTCCTGTGGGAGGGAAAGGTGAGGTTCCACTACAACTTCTTCGCCATCAAGCGTTATGACGTGACCTCTCCCGACAAATTGCCGCCGGGCAAGCACACGATCGAACTCGCGTTCACACCCGAGGCGCCGAAGCCTGGTTCACCTGCAAAAGTCGCGTTGTCCATCGACGGCAAGATGGTCGCCGAAGGCCGCATCGATGTACAGATTCCCATGCGCTGCGGCACGGAGACGATGGATGTCGGCATGGATTGCGTATCGCCGGTGTGCGACGACTATGCCAAGAAGGGCCTGTTTCCGTTCACCGGCGCAATCGAATCGGTGACGTTTGCGTTCGCGGAGCACAAGCAGCCGACCGGCATGGACAGGCTCAAGCTCGCGACGCGGATGGACTGATCCCGGCGCGATGACCCGGTTGGCGTCTAAACCGCTTCCACGCGGTTCGTCACCGGAGCCGTGCTGACGGTCTCGGACGGATGGCGGCTCCGGTTTCCGGGCGTGGGCTACTCGCCGCGGCGGGCCGCCGCGGACCATTCAAGCGCCGCCCTCTGGTCGGCCTCGGCGAACAGCCGCACCGGAACCGGCGACGCCTCGAAGCCGCTGAGCCGGGCCTCGTCCATCCGTCCAGGGTCGGTCACGACCGCGAGCTTGACCAGCGGCTTATGAGCGAGCGAAGCGTTCGCGAGCCCCCGCGCCAGCTCGGCGAAGTATCCGTCGAAGTCCGGATCGATGACGATGACGAGGCCGGTCGCGGCCTCGGATTGGCCCAAGGCCGCCTCGATCGCCGCCTCGACGTCGCGCGCCATGACCGTGCCGCTGGCGCGCAAAGCAAGCGTGTGGACGGGCGCATCCTGCACGCGTTCCAGCATCGGCCGTTCCCTCCCCTCGCCGGCGTCTCGGCCGGAAAGCGTATTCTCGCTCATAGCAGATCGGCGGGCGTCGTCGCCAGCCGTGAGGGCGGCAGGGCCTGCCTTGCAGGCTGCGTCCAGACTCAGCCGGCGCCGAAACGCTTGGCGAAACCCTCGAGATTGACCGCGCCGCGGCGGTGCGTCCCCTCGCCGATCAGTCGCGCTCCGTCATGCGCCTCGACGGCGAACACAATGCTGCGGCCGGAAACTTCGACGACCCGCGCCGTCGCGACGACCGTGCGCCCCATCGGCGTCGGGGCGAGATGGCGGATATTGACCTCACTGCCGACGGTCGCCCACCCGGGCGGCAAATGCGACTTGACCGCCTCTCCCGAGGCGATCTCCATCGCCAGGATCATCATCGGGGTTCCATAGACGAACGGCATGCCCTCGACATGGGCGCCGACCGTCATTTCGCGCGTGACCACGACCTCTTTGCGGCCGACCATGCCGACTCGGACGTGCTCGAGCGGCTCGGTCATCGCGCAACCGTTTCCGCTGCGCTGCTCCTACCCGCCGCCCGCCCCCTCGATCGCCGCGCCCCAGGATCCCCAGATGTAGATGCAGCTAAATAGGAACAGCCACACGACGTCGACGAAATGCCAATACCAGGCGGCGAACTGGAATCCGACGTGGTGGCGCGGCGTGAATTGGCCCATCCACGCGCGCGCCAGGCAGACGAACAGGAAGATCACGCCGATGATGACGTGGGCGCCGTGAAAACCCGTCGCCATGAAGAAGGTCGCGCCATACACCGAATTCTTGAAGCTGAAAGGCGCATGGATATATTCGAACGCCTGCGTGCAAACGAACAGAACGCCGAGCGCGATCCCGAGCGCGAGGAAACTCTTGAATTTCTGGCGGTCGCCCTCGCGCAATTCGTCATGGGCGACGTTGACCGCCGCGCTCGACGTCAGAAGCACGAATGTGTTCATCAGCGGCAACGCCCACGGATTGATCACTTCCGTGCCCTTCGGCGGCCAGATCCCGCCGGTGAAGTCGAGACGGCCGTAAACCTGAGGATCGGCGGGATAAAGCGCGGCCCAGAAGAACGCCCAAAACCAGGCGACGAAGAACATCACTTCGGAGGCGATGAACAGGATCATGCCCAGGGTCAGGCCGTAACGCACGATGACGTTGTGGTAGCCCTCCTGCGCCTCGTAGACCACGTCCCGCCACCAGCCGGCCATGGTGAACAGGATGCCTGCGATCCCGATGGCGAGAAGCCCGGGACCGAAGCTCGACCCGTGCATGTACAAGATGAGGCCGAAGGCCGATAGAAACGCGAAGCCCGCGCCGATGATCGGCCAGGCGCTGGGTTCGACGAGATGAAATCCGGGCCGGTCCGGAACCGCCGCCGCGTCGGTCATTGACTTCTCCCGTTGATTGTCATCCCGCCGGCCCAGCGCGGTCGGCCGAGTGCGTGGGCGCCGGCTTCTCCGACGGCGGAGCGAACAGGGTGTAGGATAGAGTGATGGAATCGACCTTCGCCATCGACTCGTCGGTCTCGAGCGACGGATCGAGGAAGAAGACCACCGGCCATTCCGCGCTCTCGTGGGGACCGAGATGCTGCTCGGTGAAGCAGAAGCACGATATCTTGTCGAAATATTCGCCGGAGACTTCAGGGCTCACGTTGAAAGTGGCGCGGGCCACGGCCGGTTTGTCGGTGAGGTTGCGCGCGTGGAAAAAGACCGTGACGGTCTTACCCGTACGCAGCCGAACCGACTCGCTCTCCGGCTCGAAACTCCAGTCGAGGCCCGGCGCGACATTGGTGTCGAATCCGACCCTGAGGATTCTGTGGCCTGCCGCGTCCGTATTGGCTGTCACGCGCTGCGGCGTGCCCTCGTAGCCGGTCGCGCGGCAGAAGGCGGAATAGAACGGCGCCGCAGCGTAGGTGAGGGCGATCATGGTCACTGCCAGCGTCGCGCCGCCGACGCCGAGCAGGCGGTTGTTACGCGCCGCGCGGCCCCCGACCGACACCGTCGTGCCATCGTGATCGCCGGAAGGCTTCACGCCGGGCTCCCGCGCCCCGCCGCGATCGCCGGCGCATGCGCGTCCCCGTCGCCGAATATGTGCGGCGGCGTCTCGAAGGTGTGGAACGGGGCCGGCGACGGCACGGTCCATTCAAGCGTGGTCGCGCCCGGACCCCACGGATTGGCCGGAGCAGCGCGCTTGGCGGCGAACGCTTCATAGATGAGGTAGATGAAAATCAGTGTGCCGGCGCCCGAGATATAGGCGCCGATCGACGACACAAAGTTCCAAGTCTCATAGGCGGACGTATAGTCGACCACGCGGCGCGGCATGCCCTGGAAGCCAAGGAAATGCTGGGGGAAAAAGGTGAGGTTGATGCCGACGAAGGACACCCAGAAGTGCCATTTCGCCAGCGTTTCGTCATAGAGATAGCCGGTCATCTTCGGGAACCAGTAATAGAAGCCGGCGAAGATCGAAAACACCGCCCCGAGCGACATCACGTAATGAAAATGCGCAACGACGTAGTAGGTGTCGTGGAGATACCGCGTGATCGCGGCGTTGGCGAGCACGACGCCGGTGACGCCACCGACGGTAAAGACGAAGATGAAGCCGATCGCCCACAACATCGGGGGCCTGAGCGCGATCGACCCGCCCCACATCGTCGCCAGCCAGGAGAATACCTTCACCCCCGTCGGCACCGCGATCACCATCGTGGCGAAAACGAAATAGCGCTGGGCGTTGAGCGACATGCCGGTCGTGAACATGTGATGGGCCCAGACGGCGAAGCCGAGAAAGGCGATCGCCAGCATCGCGTAGACCATGCCGACATAACCGAAGATCGGCTTTTTCGAGAACGTCGCCACCACCTGGCTGATGATGCCGAAGCCAGGGATGATGAGGATATAGACCTCCGGATGGCCGAAGAACCAGAACAGATGCTGAAACAGGATCGGGTCGCCGCCGCCGGCCGGTTCGAAGAACGTGGTGTGGAAGTTGCGGTCCGTCAGCAACATGGTCAGCGCGCCCGCCAGCACCGGCAGCGCCAGCAGCAGCAGAAAGGCGGTTATCAGCACCGACCACGGGAACAGCGGCATGCGGAACATCGTCATGCCCGGCGCGCGCATATTGATGATCGTGGCAATGAAATTGATCGACCCGATGATCGACGACGCGCCGGCGAGATGCATCGACAGGATGACAAAGTCGGCCGCGGGACCTGGCGTCCCGACCGTGGACGACATCGGCGGGTAAAGCACCCAGCCGCCGCCAAAGCCCCTCATGCCGGGCGAGCCTTCCGCGAACAGGGAGCACATCAGCAGCGTGAACGACGCCACCAGAAGCCAGAACGACAGGTTATTGAGCCTCGGGAACGCCATGTCCGGGGCGCCGATCAGGAGCGGCACCATCCAGTTGCCAAATCCGCCCATCATCGCCGGCATGACCATGAAAAAGATCATGATGATGGCGTGGCTGCTGAAGAACACGTTATACATGTTTTTGGCTGCGTCGATCGACCCATCGCCGCTCATAATCCACGAAATCAGCGGGAACACGTGCATTCCGGGCTCCATCAGCTCGGCGCGGATGATGATCGAAAGCACCGCGCCGATGAGGCCGGCGCAGATGGCGAAGAAGAGATAGAGCGTCCCGATGTCCTTGTGATTGGTGGAAAGGAGAAAACGGCGCCACCCGGTCGGATGGGCGTGCTCGTGATGAGCCTCGACATCGTGGTGGAGGTCGACGGACACCATATTCAGCTACTCCGGTGCTGCGGGATCGGTAAGCCCATGACGGCCCCGATCAGGGTTTGACGACAGGCGCCGCCGCGAGCTCGACGCGGTCCGACGACGCATACTGCTTCTTCGCCTCGACGAGCCAGGCGTCATAGTCCTGCTGGCTCATCACACGGACGTTGATCGGCATGAACGCGTGGTCGATGCCGCAAATGTTCGAGCATTGCCCGTAGTACATGCCCTCGCGCTCGGCCTTGAACCAGTACTTGTTCAGCCGGCCGGGGATGGCGTCGATCTTCACGCCGAACGACGGAACCGAGAACGAGTGAATGACATCCTGTGAGACGACGTCGACTTCGACCACCTTGTCGATTGGAACGACCATCGGATTGTCGGCGGTGATGAGGCGCGGCTGGTCCGGCTTAAGGTTCTTATCCTCGACATAAAGCGAATTGAAGGCAAAGCCGCCTTCCGATTTTGGATAGCCGTAGTTCCAGTGCCACTGCGAGGCCGTGACCTTCAATGTCAGGTCGGGCGCGGGAATGTTGAGCTGTTGGGCCAGCAGCCGAAACGACGGCACCGCAATGACCACCAGAACGAGCGCTGGCGCAACTGTCCAGGCGAATTCGAGCAGGCCGTTATGGGTCCGCCGCGAGGGCACCGGATTGGCGTTCTCGTTGAAGCGCCAGACGATATAGACGATGAGCCCGAGCACCAGTAGCGAAATGCCGACCGTCACCGGCAGCAGAATCCAGTTGTGGAACCAGAACATGTCCTCGGCGTTTTGGCCATTTGGCGGTAGAAACCCAATCTCGCCTGGCCTGGGGCCACCGAAAACCTGGCCCTCCTGGGCCGTCGCCTGCGTCACGGCGAGCGCCGCCGCGGGCGCCGCGAAGCCCGCCCCGATCGCGTTTGAGGTTACGCGCATACCGACTTCATCTCCGTTACTCTTTTCATAAGCGGCCCGGCGCGAGCGTCCATGCCGCGCGCCCCCTCGAATCCGCCGCGCCGGGACAATAGACGGCGCGGCGAGACGTTGACAAATGAAAAATTCTCCTCGCCTTTTCGGCGCAAAGCCGACCGCGCTGATACGCGCGCCCGGTGCATTTTCGAAAAGACTGAGGTGGATCTGCGCGAGGCTTGGCAAGGGAGACAATTTTGTGCTTGGCGGACCGCCCTCGCGCCCGCAATATGGCGTGAAGCCTCCTGGGCTTAGGCTGTCGCGGGCCTCTAAGGGACGGGTCATGGAAGATGAAAGGGGCGACTGGTCGCGGCCGATTACGCTCGCGCTGGCTTGCGTGGCGGCCGTCGGCTGGCTCATTGCGGCCGCAGTATGGTGGCAGTCGTCGCAGACCCAGTCACAGCTGAAGGAGTTGCTGACCGCCGCCGAGCGGGCGCGCGAGTCCCTCGCCTCCGACTTGCAAAATCTGCAAAAGACGGCCGGAACCGCCGCTGACCTCAAGAAGCAGGCGGCTGACGCCGAGAAAGCGCTGTCGGACGCCTCGGCCGCCAGGGCGTCCGCCCAAAACGAGCTCGCGGACCTCACCAAACAGATCGGTGACGCCAAACTCGCGATTTCCGGCGCCCAAGAAGAGGCGAGCGCCAGGGCGCGCGACCTTCAGGCTGTGGATGCAAGGCTCAAGGACGAAACCGATCACGTCGCAGCGCTGCAGAGTCAAGACCAGGCGCTTGCGGCCGAGCAGTCCCGACTCCAGGGCGAAGCCGATGCGGCGCGCCGGTCCCTCTCCGAGGCCCAGACCGCGACCGCCAGCGCGCAAAAGGAGTTCCAGGCCCTCCAGGGCCAGATCAACGCGGCCGCCGCCGAGCTCAACGCCATCCAGGCTCAAATTCGCGCCGCCAGGCCGCAGCCGGATTCGACGCAAGCCAGCCCGAACCCCTGACCCTTCAGCCCGACGCCGGCGCGTCGTGGGCCGATGGGAGATTGTGCGGCGCGGCGCCCCGTGTTTAAACGTCAGGTAGGCCGGCAAGTTTCGGGGTGGCGCCGGAGAATCGAAGCGCGCGGGAGACTTCATGGACGAGCTCGTCGTAGCTGACAAACCCGCGTCGCAAGCGGCCGAACTGCGTCCCTATACCGCAGCCGAACTCAAGGCCGCGGTGCTGGCGAAACTGACCTATGCCGTCGGCAAGGCGCCGGAAGTGGCGAGCCCGCGCGACTGGTTTCTAGCCGTCACGTTCGCAACCCGCGACATCGCCGTGGGACGCTGGCTTGAATCGCTGAACGCGGTTTACGCGGACGGGCGCAAGCGCGTCTATTATCTCTCGCTTGAATTCCTGATCGGACGCCTGCTGTTCGACGCGATGACCAATCTCGGCGTCGCAACGCCGATGGCGGAAGCGCTCGATGAACTCGGCGTCAACCTTTCCGACCTGCGCCGGATCGAGCCCGACGCCGCGCTGGGCAACGGCGGCCTCGGACGTCTGGCCGCCTGCTTCATGGACAGCATGGCGACGCTCTCCATCGCCGCGCATGGTTATGGCATCCGCTACGACAACGGCCTCTTCCGGCAAATCATCCGCGGCGGCTGGCAGCAGGAAACCCCGGAGGACTGGCTCGTCAACGGCAATCCTTGGGAATTTGTTCGCCCCGAATACAATTACGCCATCGGCTTCGGCGGTTGGGTCGAAATGATCCAGGGCGACGATGAACGCGCCCACCACGTCTGGCATCCGGCCGAGACGGTCGAAGCGGTCGCCTACGATACTCCGATCGTGGGCTGGCGCGGCAGGCACGTCAACACGCTGCGCCTGTGGTCGGCGCGGGCGACCGACCCCCTGAAGCTCGAAGCCTTCAACGCGGGCGACTACGTCGGCGCGTTTTCAGCGACCGTGCGAGCGGAAGCGATCTCCAAGGTTCTCTACCCCAGCGACGCCACGCCGGCCGGCCAGGAATTGCGGCTGAGGCAGGAATATTTCTTCGCGTCAGCGTCGCTGCTCGATCTCATTCGCCGGCACATCAAGCAATGGGGCGACGTGCGCACCCTTGGGGAGCACTCGGCCGTCCAGCTCAACGACACCCATCCGGCGATCGGGATCGCCGAATTGATGCGCATCCTCGTCGACCTCAACAAGGTCGAATGGGACGAAGCGTGGGCGATCACGCAGGCGGTGTTCTCTTACACCAACCACACCCTGCTGCCGGAAGCGCTCGAGACCTGGGCGGTGCCGCTGATGGAGCGGGTGCTGCCGCGCCACATGCAGATCATCTACCTGATCAATGCGGCGCACCTGGACAGCGCACGGCGGCGCGGCTTCGTCGACCAGGGCTTGCTGGCGTCGATTTCGATGATCGACGAGCACGCCGGCCGGCGGGTGAGAATGGGCAACCTCGCCTTTGTCGGCTCGCACAAGATCAACGGCGTCTCGGCGCTCCACACCGACCTGATGCGCAAGACGGTGTTCCACGCCCTCAATGCGGTCTATCCCGGCCGCATCACCAACAAGACCAACGGCATCACTTTCCGCCGCTGGCTGATCGAATGCAATCCGGGGCTCGCCGACATCATTCGCTCGGTCCTCGGGGAGCGGGCGCTCGACGACTATGGCGCGCTGAAGGGCCTTGCCGCGCACGCGGACGATCCGGCCGTTCAGGAGCAGGTGGCGGCGGCGCACAGGAGCCGCAAGGCCGCGCTCGCGCGCACCATCGCCGATCAGGTCAACCAGCGCGTCGACCTCGACGCGATGTTCGACGTGCAGGTCAAGCGGATCCACGAATACAAGCGCCAGCTCCTCAACATCCTGGAGACCGTGGCGCGCTACAACGCCATCCGCGCCAACCCGACGATCGACTTCGCGCCCAGGGTGAAGATCTTCGCCGGCAAGGCGGCCGCGAGCTACACGCAGGCCAAGCTCATCATCAAGCTCGCCATCGACGTCGCCAAGGTCGTCAATTCCGATCCCACCGTGCGCGGCCTTTTGAAGGTGGTGTTCCTGCCCAACTATAACGTCTCCCTGGCCGAGATCATCATGCCCGCCGCCGACCTCTCCGAGCAGATTTCGACCGCCGGAATGGAAGCCTCCGGCACCGGCAACATGAAGATGGCCCTCAACGGCGCGCTGACCGTCGGCACCCTCGACGGCGCCAATGTCGAGATGCGCGATCTGGTCGGCGACGACAACATTTTCATCTTCGGCCTCACCGCGGCCGAGGTTGAGGCGTCGCGCGCCCAGGGCATCGATTCGACCGATCGGATCGCAGCCTCCCCGATCCTGCGCGAAGCGCTCGACGAAATCGGCTCGGGCGTATTCTCCACCGATGACGCCCAGCGCTATCGCGGGCTCGTCGATACGCTCACCCATCACGATTATTTCATGGTCTGCGCCGATTTCGACGCCTATTGGGCGACGCAGATCAAGATCGATGAGGCCTGGCGCGACCGTAGACGATGGATGCGCTCGAGCATCCTCAATACCGCCAATGTCGGCTGGTTCTCATCCGATCGGACGATCTCCGAATATGCGAAAGAAATCTGGAACGCGCCGTTTGCGCCGATAGACTGACCGACAGGCCAAACTGCGGCCAGGGAGGACGGAATGGGGGAGGAATGGAGAGCGGGCGAGGAGGCGCTGGACGCCGTTGCCGCAGCGCGAAACTCCGACCCTTTCGCCGTGCTCGGGCCGCATGAGACGGCGTCAGGATGGGTCATCCGGGTGTTCGCGCCCGGCGCGATCTCGGTTCGCGCGCTTACCCGCGAGGGCAAGCGCCTGGCCGATTTGCCGCGCCGCAAGGGCGACTTTTTCGAAGCGCTGATTCCATCCGCCAAGGAGCGGCCCGCCTATCGCGTTGAAGTCGAAACCGCGCAGGGGAGCTATACGTACATCGACCCTTACGCATTCGGGCCGGCGCTGGGGCCGCTCGACGACTATCTTGTCCGCGAAGGCACGCATCGCCAGCTTTACCGCCGGCTCGGCGCCCAACTCATCAACCATGAGGGCGTCGACGGCGTGCTGTTTGCGGTCTGGGCGCCGAATGCGTCGCGGGTCTCGGTCGTCGGCGCCTTCAACCAGTGGGACGGACGCCGCTGCCAGATGCGCCGTCGGTTCGACAGCGGCCTGTGGGAGATCTTCGTCCCCGAACTGACCGTCGGCGCGATATACAAGTTCGAGCTCGTCGGCCCGGACGGGGCGCTATTGCCGCTCAAGGCCGATCCGTTCGGCTTTGAAGCCGAGCTCCGGCCGATGACCGCCTCAGTCGTCGCTCACAGCGACGACTTCACCTGGACCGACGGCGAATACATGGCCAGGCGCGGCGAGGGCGAAGCGCGGCGCAAGCCGATGTCGATCTATGAGGTCCATCTCGGGTCGTGGCGTCGCGGCGAAGGCGGACGGTTTCTCACCTACGAGGAGCTCGCCGACGAGCTCCTCCCTTACGCCGTCGATATGGGCTATACCCATGTCGAGCTGTTGCCGATCAGCGAGCATCCGCTCGACGAGTCCTGGGGATATCAGCCTCTCGGTCTGTTCGCCCCGACCCGGCGTTTCGGCGAGCCGGCGGGATTCGCGCGCTTTGTCGATCGCGCGCATGGGGCGGGCCTTGGCGTCATCCTCGACTGGGTCCCGGCGCATTTTCCGACCGACGCTCAGGGCCTCGCACGCTTCGACGGCACCGCGCTCTATGAGCACGCCGACCCACGCAAGGGTTTTCACCCCGACTGGAACACCGCGATCTACAATTTCGGCCGCATCGAGGTCGCGAATTTCCTTTATTGCAACGCACTCTACTGGGTCGATCGCTTCCACATCGACGGGCTGCGCGTCGACGCCGTCGCCTCGATGCTCTACCTCGACTATTCCCGCCGCGAGGGCGAATGGCTGCCGAACGCAGACGGCAGCAGGGAAAACCGCGAAGCGATCGCCTTCCTCCGGCGCTCCAACGAACTCGTTTATGGCGGCTTTCCGGGCGCGGTGACCATCGCGGAGGAATTGACCGCCTTTCCCGGCGTCTCGCGACCGACCGACCACGGCGGCCTCGGCTTCGGCTTCAAGTGGAACATGGGCTGGATGCACGACACGCTCGACTACATGTCGCGCGATCCGATCTATCGCCGCTGGAGCCACGACAAGATGACCTTCGGTCTTCTTTATGCTTTCAGCGAGAACTTCGTCCTGCCCATCTCGCACGATGAGGTCGTCCACGGCAAAGGCTCGGTCATCGGCAAGATGCCGGGCGACGAATGGCGCCGATTCGCCAACGCGCGCGCCTTCTACGGCTTCATGTGGGGCCACCCGGGCAAGAAGCTCCTGTTCATGGGACAGGAGTTCGGACAGACGAGCGAATGGAACGCCTCTGAGTCGCTTCCCTGGTGGCTGCTCGACCATTGGCCCCATCAGGGCGTTCAGGCGCTGATCCGCGATCTCAATCGGCTCTACCGCGAGACGCCCGCCCTTCATGCGCGCGACTGCGAGCCCGAAGGCTTCCGCTGGATCGTCGTCAACGACGATACCCAGTCCGTGCTGGCCTTTCTGCGCCGCGGCGCGCCGAGCGACCCGCCGGTCGCGGTCGTCTGCAACTTTACGCCGGAGCCGCGCGTTGGCTACCGTCTCGGCCTGCCTTACGAGGGCTTCTGGCGCGAGGCGCTCAATAGCGACGCGGGTCCGTACGGGGGCTCCAACATGGGCAATTTCGGCGGCGTCACGGCCGAAGCGCGCTCCTCGCACGGCTTCCCCGCCTCCGCGACGTTGACGTTGCCCCCGCTGGCGACCTTGTTCCTCGTTTTCAGCCCGCCCGCGTCCTGACGACGGAGTTAATCATGCGTAAGACGAAAACGGCGAAGGAGCTCGGCATTTCGCCCCCGTATGCGCGCCACGCCATGGCCTACGTGCTCGCCGGCGGACGCGGCAGCCGCCTGCTCGAGCTCACCGACCGGCGCGCCAAGCCCGCGGTTTATTTTGGCGGCAAATCGCGGATCATCGACTTCGCGCTCTCGAACGCGCTCAACTCCGGTATTCGCCGTATCGCGGTCGCCACTCAATACAAGGCCCATAGCCTCATCCGTCACCTGCAGCGCGGCTGGAACTTCTTTCGACCGGAGCGCAACGAGAGTTTCGACGTCCTGCCCGCCTCGCAGCGCGTGTCCGAGACGATGTGGTACCTCGGCACCGCGGACGCGGTCTATCAGAACATCGATATCATCGAGAGCTATCGTCCCCTCTTCATGGTGCTGCTCGCCGGCGATCACATCTACAAGATGGATTACGAGAAGATGCTGCAGCAGCATGTCGACACGGACGCTGACGTCACCGTCGGCTGTCTGGAGGCCTCGCTCGAGGAAGCAACGGGCTTCGGCGTCATGCACGTCGACGAAAAAAACACGATCATCGAGTTCCTGGAGAAGCCGAAGAAGCCGCCGCCCATGCCGGGGAAATCGGACGTCGCCCTCTGCAGCATGGGCATCTACGTGTTCGAGACCTCGTTTTTGATCGACCTGCTCAAGCGCGATGCGGCGGACATCAATTCGAGCCACGATTTCGGCAAGGACATCATTCCCTACCTTGTCAAGAACGGCAAAGCGGTAGCGCATCACTTCTCGCAGTCCTGCGTGACGTCGAGCGAGGAGGCCAAGCCCTATTGGCGCGACGTGGGAACCGTCGATGCCTATTGGGGCGCGAACATCGATTTGACCGATGTCGTACCCGATCTCGACCTCTATGATCGCAGCTGGCCGATCTGGACCTACGGCGAAATCACGCCACCGGCGAAATTCGTCCATGACGTGGATGGCCGCCGCGGCCTTGCGGTCTCGACCCTGCTGTCGGGAGGCTGCATCGTCTCAGGCGCGTCGCTCAGCCGGTCGCTCGTCTTCACCGGCGTGCACGTGCATTCGTTCAGCATCGTTCACGAGACCGTCGTGCTGCCCTATGTCAACATCGGGCGCAATGTGCGGCTCGCCAAAACGATTATAGACAGCGAAGTGCGCATTCCCGACGGCCTCGTCGTTGGCGAAGACCCCGTACTCGACGCCAAACGGTTCCGGCGCACGGAAAGCGGCGTCACCCTGATCACCCAGCCGATGATCGACAAGCTCGCGCAATGAGCGAGCTGAAAGTCCTCTCCGTCGCCTCGGAGATCTTCCCCCTCGTCAAGACCGGGGGGCTCGCCGATGTCGCCGGCGCGCTGCCCGCAGCCCTGGCCCGCGAAGGCGTCGAGATGAGAACGCTGGTCCCCGCCTACCCTGCGGTCATGGCCAAGCTCGTCGACGCCTCGAAGGCGCATGACTATGCCGATCTCTTCGGCGGCCCGGCGCGCGTCCTCGCGGGCAAAGCCGGCGGACTCGACCTGTTTGCGATCGACGCCCCCCATCTCTTCGACCGACCCGGCAATCCCTACCTCGGCCCCGACGGGCTCGACTGGCCCGACAATGCGCGCCGGTTCGCGGCGCTGGGACGCGTTGGCGCCGACATCGGGCTCGGCGCGATCGACGACTTCCGGCCACAGGTCGTTCATGCCCATGACTGGCAGGCGGCGCTCGCTCCCGCCTATCTGCATTATGCGGAGGCGCCGCGTCCCGGAACGGCCATCACGATCCACAACATCGCGTTCCAGGGGCACTTTCCGGCCTCGATCTTCGCCGAGCTGGGTTTGCCCGCGGCTGCGATGACGATCGACGGGGTCGAATATTTCGGCGGCGTTGGCTACCTGAAAGCCGGCCTTCTGCTGTCCGACCGCATCACCACCGTCTCGCCGACCTACGCACGCGAGATCATGACGCCGGAATTCGGCATGGCGCTCGACGGGCTCCTGCGCACGCGCGCCGCGGTCGTCCAGGGGATCGTCAACGGCATCGACGACACGGTCTGGAATCCGGCCACCGACGCCGCGCTGGCGCAAAACTACAGCGCGCTGCGCATCGACATGCGGGTGCGCAACAAGACCGCGCTCCAGACCCGGATGGGCCTCGCCACGGGCGTTAATCAGCCTCTCTTCGGCGTCGTCTCCCGCCTCTCCGATCAGAAGGGCCTCGACCTTCTGCTGGACGCGCTGCCGGGGCTCATCGGCAAGGGCGGACAGCTCGCGCTGCTCGGCTCGGGCGACGCGACGCTCGAGGCGGGCTTCGCCGCGGCCGCGGCGGCGCGGCCGGACTCGGCCAGCTGCGTCATCGGCTACGACGAGAAGCTCGCCCATCTTTTCCAGGCCGGGGCCGACTTCATCGTCGTGCCGTCGCGGTTCGAGCCTTGCGGCCTGACGCAGCTCTGCGCTCTCCGCTATGGCGCCGTGCCGATCGTCGCCCGTGTCGGCGGCCTCGCCGACACGGTGATCGACGCCAACGAGGCAGCGTTGTCGGCCGGGGTGGCGACGGGCGTCCAGTTCTTTCCGCCCTCGATCGAAGCGCTGACTCATGCGCTCGATCGGGCGCTGGAGATCTTCCGCGATCCGGCGCGATCAAGACGCCTCAAGCTCAACGGCATGCGCTCGGACGTCTCCTGGCGCGGCCCGGCGCAGCGATACGCCGCGCTTTATCGCGCTCTCGCCCGGCCTGCCGAATGAGCGACCTTCCAGCGGGGCTCGGCGTCGCCGTTGCGGCCAAAGGCCTCGAGGCCGCGCTCGTTCTGCCCAACGCCGAGAGCGCGTCGCTGTGCCTCTACGACGGCGATCGCGAAGTGTTCCGCGCGCCCATGGCCCGTGACGCGCGCGGCGTCCTGCGCGGCCTCGCGCCCGGCTTCGGAGCGGGCGCGCGCTACGGCTTTCGCGTCGATGGTCCATACGACCCGGCGCGCGGCGCCCGCTTCGACGCCTCCAAGCTTCTGGCCGACCCTTACGCCTGGCGGTTCGACCGGCCGTTCCGTCTTCACCCGTCGATGTTCAAGTTCGGTGAAGACACAGGTGCTCACACGCCGAAGGCGATCGCTGGATCGCCGCCCGCGGGCGAGCCGGGGTTCAAGCGCATCGCTGCAGAAGCGCTGGTCATCTACGAGCTCAACCTGCGCGGCTTCTCCCGCCTCAACCCGGCGATCCCCGAGGCCGCGCGCGGGACCTTCGCCGGACTCGCCCACCCCGTGTCGATTGCTCACCTCGCGGCGCTCGGCGTCACCGCCGTGGAGATCATGCCAGCGGATACGTTCGTCGACGAACGGCAAATGTCCGCGCTCGGCCTATCGGATGCATGGGGCTACAACGCCGTCGTGTTCGGATCGCCCGACCCTCGCCTTGCTCCCGGCGGCTGGGCGGAGGTGCGCGCGACGACCGACGCGCTGCATGCGGCTGGCATGGAGGCCATTCTTGACGTGGTTTTCAACCACAACGGCGAGAGTGACCAGCTCGGCCCGACCCTCTCTTTCCGCGGCCTCGACAACGCCGCCTGGTTCCGCCTCGATCCCAACAATCCGGCGCTCTACATCAACGACGCAGGGACCGGCAATTGCCTTGCCCTCGACCGCCCGTTGGTCATCGACATGGCGATCGGCGCGCTGAAGCGCTGGATGATCCATGGCGGGTTCGACGGCTTCCGCTTCGATCTGGCTCCGTCGCTTGGCCGTCGCCCGACTGGCTTCGACGCCAACGCGCCTTTCTTCCAGGCGCTCGCGGCCGATCCCATACTCGCCAGGGCGCGGCTCATCGCCGAACCTTGGGATATTGGTCCGGGCGGCTACCGGCTCGGCCAGTTCGCCCCCTCGTTCGCCGAATGGAACGATCGCTTCCGCGACGCCGCCCGCCGCTTCTGGCGCGGCGATCCTGGCCTGCGGGGCGAAATCGCCACCCGGATTGCGGGTTCGCGCGACATTTTCGCGCAGGCCCCAACGCCGTCAAAAGGCGTCAATTTCGTTGTCGTCCACGATGGTTTCACGCTACGCGACCTAGTCTCGTATGACCGAAAGCACAATGAGGCGAACGGCGAAAACAACCGGGACGGTTCGGACAACAACCTCAGCTGGAACCACGGCGTCGAGGGGCCGAGCGATGATCCGGCGATTTTAGCGGCGCGTTCGTGCGACGAGCGCAATCTCCTGACCCTGCTTATCGCTTCGCGCGGGACGCCGATGCTCTCCATGGGCATGGAGCTCGGCTTCAGCCAGGGCGGCAACAACAACGCCTATGCCCAGGACAACGCGACGAGCGCAATCGACTGGCGCGCCGCCGACGCTTCGCTCATCGCCTTCACCGCCCGGCTCATCAAGGCGCGGCGCAGCAATTCCGCGCTGTCGCGCGACGCCTTCCTGACCGGCGGGCCGTTCGGCTCGAGCGCCCTCGCCGACGTGGAGTGGCGCGACGCCGACGGGCCGATGACCGACGGCAGCTGGAAGGACCCGGCGGGCGCGATTCTGGTCGCGGTCTTCGCCGCGCCGCAAGGCGACGTCGGCGACCGCGTGGCTGTCGCGATGAACCGATCGACCACGGAAGCCGAAATCCGCTTGCCGACGCCGCGCCCCGGCATGGCCTGGCGCGCCCTTATCGACACCAGCGACCCGGAGACGCCCGAGCACGGAATCGCCCTTGCCGACCGGGTGCGACTGCACGCCCGCTCATCGCTTATTCTCGCCGAGGCTCGGACCGCGAGCGGCCCCGGTTCCGGCGCGCCCAGCGCCGAGACCATCGACACCCTCGCCGGCGCGGCGGGAATCGCCGCCGAATGGTGGGACGTCCGGGGCAAGCGTACGATCGTCACGCCCGAGACCAAGATTGCGCTTCTCACGGCGCTCGGCCTGGAGGCCGGCAGCGAGGCCGAGGCGCGCGGCAGCCTGACAAGGCTCGTCGACGAAACGCGGCGTCGCCGCCTGCCCTTTTCGCTCGTGCTGCGCCTCGGCGAGCCGCAAGTCGCGCCTTTGCGCGACCTGCCCCGGGCCGTCGACGCACGCATCGCGCCCGAGGACGGGGCCGCCGTCGAATGGCAGGTCGAGGCCGGCGACGGCGTCCGCCGCGGCCTGCCCGATGGGCGCACCGTCGCCGAGCGCACGATCGCCTTGCCAGCGCTGCCGGTCGGCCGCTACCGGCTGATCGTCGACGGCGTCGAATGCGCGCTGACGGTCGCCCCGCCGAAGGCCTTCAGCTCCCCCGCGGCGCAGCGCAAGCGGTTCGGGGTGGCCGCCCAGCTCTACGCGCTCAGGCGCGCGGGGGAGGACCGGCCGGACCAGGGGATCGGCGACTTCTCGGCGCTCGCGCTGGCGGGTGAGAAGGCTGGCTCCGCCGGGGCGGCTTATTTCGGGGTCAGCCCTTTGCATATGCTGTTCCCGCGCGACCGGGAGAGAGCCAGTCCCTATTACCCCTCGGATCGGCGCTTCGTCGATCCGATATTGATCGACGCTCTCGACGGCGCCGGGCTGCCGCGCGATGAGGCGGTCGACGACGGCGCTCGCCGCGCTGGCGCCGGCGTTCGCCGCCGCGGCCGCGACCAGACGTGTCGAGTACGACGCCGTGTGGCGCGCCAAACGAGCCGCGCTTGAAGCCTGGAGCGCGGCCTTCGCCCGCCTCCGCGGCGCGCGCCCAAGCGATCCGCTCGTCGCCGCCTACCATGCCTTCGCAAGATCGGGCGGCGAAGCCCTGCGGCGCTTCGCCGCCTTCCAGGCGACTGCCGATGGCGAAGCTGGCGCAAACTGGCGGGTCTGGCCGCAGGATATGCGCGACGGCGAACCCAAGGCGATCGACAAGGCGATCGAGCGGAACCGTCAGTCCTTCGAGTTCGCCCTCTTCTGCCAATGGCTCGCGGACCGGCAGCTCGGGCGGGCGGCCGAGCGTGCGCGCGAGCGGGGCCTCGAGATTGGATTCTATCGCGATCTCGCGGTCGGCGCGGCGCCGGACGGATCGGAATCGTGGGCGCACCACACGATCCTCGCCCGCGGCGTCACCATTGGCGCGCCGCCCGATCCTTTTTCCGTCCGGGGACAGAACTGGAGCCTGCCGGCGCCGAATCCGCTCGCCGGCGTGCGCGAGGGCTGGACTTCCCTCAGCGCGCTCTACCGCGCCAACATGCGCCACGCCGGCATGCTGCGGATCGATCACGCGATGGGCCTTGAGCGCCTGTTCCTGATCCCCGCGGGCGCGAAGCCCGCCGAGGGCGCCTACCTCTCGTACCCGCTCGACGACCTCATCGGGCACATCGCGCTCGAGAGCCACCGCGCCGAGTGCATGGTCATTGGCGAGGACCTCGGCACCGTGCCGGAAGGCTTCCGCGATAGGATGACGCGCGCCAATGTCGAGGGCATGCGGGTCCTGTGGTTCGAGCGCGACGGCCCACGGCTCCGGCCGCCGGAATCCTATCCCCCGCTCTCGGTCGCATGCGTCGCGACCCACGATCTGGCGACGCTCGCCGGCTGGTGGCAAGGCGCCGACATTGCCGAGCGGCTCTCGCTTGGTCTCCTGAGTCTGGCCAGGGCCGGCGAGGAGATCGCCCGCCGGCGCGAGGAGAAGCGCGGCCTGATCGCCGCTCTTGTCGCCGCCGGCCTCGTCGGCGCAGGCTTAAGCGAAGACGCGCCGCTCTCCGACGCCGTCGCCGCGGCCGTTCATGCGCTGATCGCCGGGGCGGCCTCGAACCTCGCCCACGCTCAGTTCGACGATCTCGTCGGCGAGACCGTCCAGACCAACTTGCCCGGAACCGACCGCGAGCGGCCCAACTGGCGCCTCAAGCTTGGCCCCGATGTCGCTGCCGCCTTCGCCAGCCATCGGACGCAAGCGATCCTCGCCGCCCTGGCGAAGGGACGGACGTAATCGTCGATTCGCCCGAGCGCCTGCCCTCGGACGCGCCGCGGCCTTTCCCCGCTCCTTCCAAGCCGCGGCGCCTTTTGACCGGCGGAGCTTCGCCGCTTAAAAGTGGCCGTCGACTGTTTCGTCGTCGTTGGATTTCTTGCCCAATGGTGCTCCGTTATCTCGACCTCGAAGCCTTGAAGGCGGCCCCGCTGACGCGCGAGCCATTCGAGTATTTCGTCGTTCCCGGCTTCATCCGGCCCGAGGCGAGGGCGAAGATCAACGCGGACTACCCAAAGATCTCGGAAGGCGGAAGTTTTGCGGTCGGGCAGCTTTCCTATGGGCCCGCGTTCCGCGAATTCCTCGCCGACCTGGAGAGTGACGAGTTCCGCGAAGCCTTCGAGGAGAAGTTCGGGCTCGATCTCGCCGGTCGGCCGAGCACGATCACGGTTCGTGGCCAGTGCAGCCCGAAGGACGGACGCATCCATACGGACACGAAGAGCAAGATCATCACGATCCTCATCTACATGAACGCCGGCTGGGAGCACCCGGGCGGCCGGTTGCGGCTGCTCAAGTCGGCCAACAGTCTCGACGACATGATCATGGAAGTGCCGCCGGTCGAGGGAACGCTGCTCGCGTTCAAGCGCTCCGACAATTCCTGGCATGGGCATAAGCCTTTTGCCGGCGAGCGCCGCGTCATCCAGTTCAATTGGGTCACCTCGGAAGGCGACCGCACGCTTGCGATGCTGCGTCACCACGTGTCGGCGCCGCTGAAGCGCCTCTTCGCCGCCATGCGCCCGAGCGCGGCCTGAGCGGGGCTGTCGAGGGCGTGTTTCCGCTCATCCGGCAGCGTCCTCGGGTGAGCCGCACCGCCGGCCATACGTCTCCCGTGGCAATGCGGTGTGCAATACCTCCGGTACTTTGCTGAGGGCGGCTTGACTAATTTTGCAATCGCCCGATAGTTCACGCCGTTACTTCGTCGACTTAAGGAAATGGGAGGGGTTCAATGGCTTCGCGCCACGCCGTTGCTTTTATCGGTTCCGCACTTGGTCTGTGGATTTATTCCAGCGCATCGGACGCTGCCGTCACCCACACGACTGCGAATCTCAATTTGAGGTCAGGCCCCTCGACCAGCCATAAGGTGAGGGCGGTCATTCCCGCTGGCGCTGCAATCGACATCCACAGCTGCGGTCACACCTGGTGTTATATGGGATGGGCCGGACACGAGGGGTACGTGCACTCGGACTATCTGAAGCATCACGTCACCGTCGTGGTCGCGCCGCTTCATGTTCATGTCGTTCATGTCCACGAGCACCCTGCGCCGCAGGCTACGAAGATGGGGACGGGAACATAAAGAAGCTTCTGCTGGCGCCCGCGGCGCCCCTTGTGCGTCGTCATCCAGAGTCGACTTAGCGCTGAGGGCGGTCAACAGGCGCCGGAGATTCAGCTGTCGGCGCTGTTCAAGCGGCTGATGGCGGCAGTCAGGCCCGGCGTTAAGCCCGGCCGCGCTCTTCGAGATTTACCTCGGCTTCGAGGCTCTGCAGGTCGCGGAAGATAGAAGCGACGGCGAGCGTGCGTCCCGCTCTCTTGTAGCGAACGAGACAATCCTTGGCCGCGATATTCCCTTCGACCGCGATTTCGTCCCACCGTTCGGCGTGGCCGACGTAGTTGATCGGGATATCGTAATGCTGGCTCCAGAAGAATGGAGCCGCGGCGAACGGCGCCCGCTCGCCCATCATATTAAGCGCAGCGACCTGGCCCTGACGTTCCGCGACGACCCAATGCTCGACCCGTATCGCCTCCCCGCTGATAGGGTCAGGCCAGCGCGCGATGTCGCCCGCGGCGAATATGCCGGGCGCGGTCGTCTCGAGATGAGCGTCGACAACGACGCCCCGATCCAGCTTGAGTCCGGCCGCTTCTGCGAGCGCCACACGCGGCCGCACGCCGAGACCTGCGACGATGAAATCGGCCTCGACCCGGCTTCCGTCAGAAAGACTGACCTTGCGCCCATCAACCAGGGTCGCGGTTGCGCCGAGGCGGAATCGGACGCCATGCTGTTCATGCAACGCGCGAACGAACTCCCCCATCTCCTGGCCGAGAATGCGCTCCATCGGGATCTTCTCCGGCGCGACGACATGGACCTCGATCTCCCGCGCCCTGAGCGAGGCTGCGACCTCGAGCCCGATAAAACTCGCGCCAAGCACCAGGACCGATTTCGCGCCTTTGGCCCGCTCAATAATCGCCCGGCAGTCCGCAAGAGAGCGCAGGACTAAGATCTGCGACGGCGGCGCCCCCGGAATGGACGGGCGCACGGGCTCGGCGCCGGTAGCAATGAGGAGCCGGTCGAACTTCACGGTCTCGCCGCCGGCGAGCCCCGCCTGCCGCGACGCTATGTCGATGCGCTCGACGGTCGACCGAAGTCTGAGTTGGATGCCATTGTCGCGATAGAATTCGCTCGGGCGAAGCGGAAGCCAGTCCTCGGGCGCGCCGCCAGCGAGATAGTCCTTGGAAAGGTTGGGCCGATCGACCGGCGGAGAGTCGTCGGCGGACAGCATGACGATCTGACCCTCGTACTTCCTCCTTCGCAGCATCTCCGCCGCGGCGAAGCCCGCTGCCCCGCCGCCGACGATCACGATGCAGCCGGGCTCCCGCGATTGGACGCGCGTGGCCGCGGGCGCAACCGCGCGTTTCTCCCGCACGAAGATTTTGCCATCGCTTTGATGAACAAGCCAGGAATCCACTGCGTTGAAAGCGGGCGCGTGAAGCGCCTCTCCGGTCCGGAGGCTGAAGCAGGCGTGATGCCAAGGGCATCGTATGGTGTCCCCGACAATCAGCCCCTCGGCCAGCGGACCACTGTAGTGCGTGCAAACGGCGCCGATCGCAAATACATTGGCGCCCCGGCGCGCGAGCAGGACCGGCTCCTCTCCGACGTGGCCGAGAAGCTTGCCCCCGTCCGGCAACTCCGCCGATGCAATTCCTAGAGCAAGGTCCGGACCTGGCGGCTCGGTTTTTCCGTCTTCCATTCTGAAGGCTCCGCGCTCGGGTCAAGGCCGATGGAACGTCGCTTCCCCCGATAGGCTTAGACGCCCTACCGGTCAAAAAGGTTCCGGCGCCCGCGCCGCCCAGACCTTCTGATAGACAGCGCTAATCTCGTCGGCCTCCCGGTCGCGGCTGAAGCTTTCGACGACCTTCTCCCGCGCCCGCCGACCCATGGATTCGATCCGCTCGGGCTCCCGCATCAGCGGCTCGATCGCAGCCGCGAGCGCCTCGGCGTCTCCGACCGGCGCAAGGACGCCATCCTCGCCGTCGGCGATGACCATCTCCGCCGCCCCGGCGCGGGTTGCGACCACCGCGTCGCCCGCCGCCATCGCCTCGAGCATGGTCAGCCCGAAACCTTCGACGCGCGAAGCGAAGATGTAGATCGAGATTCGCTGATACCAGAGCGGCACTTCCTCGATCGGCAATTCGCCCAGGAAACGGATGCGGTCAGTCAAGCCAGCAGCAGCGATCTGCTGCTTTAGCCCTTCGACGAGGGGCAGATTGTCGACGGTGGTGAGGCCGACCACCACGGCGCAGAAATCCGGATATTTCGGCAAAAGCCGGCACATCGCATCGACGAACAGGTCGCTGCCCTTCTGACGTCGTACGCGTCCGAATGTCCCGATTCCATACTTTCCGGGCAGGCCTGTTTGGGTGAAGGCCGCGATGCGGTCGGCCGGCGGGGAATAGAGATCAACGTCGATGCCGTGATGGATGACCGTCGCTTGACGCGACAGATATTGCGCGGCGGCCTCGCTGGTCGCGATCACCGCATCCATTCTTGAGATGAGAAAGTCTGTGAGCCAGGTCTTTTTGCGCTGGGACGCCGAGTTGAAGATCAGCGCAAATCCGTAGCCGAACAGGTTCAGGAATAGCCCGGCCAGCATTTCGACATTGCGGCGCGCGTGCCAGATGCGGACTTTGCCATGAGGCGGGGTGCGGAAGCGGAGCCGGATGAGATCCGTGAGACTCAAGCCCGCGATCCCCTCGGCGCGGTCGGGTCCGAACCAAGCGGCTCGCCAGCGCTTCGCGATCAAGGGCGCGATCGTCCGGTTGACCGCCGTTCCGCCCGAATAGCGCCAGTTCAGATTGGGAATGATGACCTCGAGCGCGTCGAGGGCGTCGTCATCGAATTCCCGGCTCATCCCGCCCGCCCTGTCCCGCCCGCCCGCGAAATCAACCATTCCCTAGTCCGCGCCGTGCCGACCGCGGCCCGTAACGGCGACGCAGCTCAAGGGAATCTTCAGGCGGCGGCGTGGACGAGCCTGAACAAATTGCTTTGCGAAAATCAGAATTCATACTGCGCTTTTCCCTTTGGCCGGAGCGAACGAGGGTCTTGCCGCGGCAGTGAGGAGGCAGGAGAGTTCTCCTTTGGAATCGGTCCTAACGCAGGGATAAATAGAAGATAGCACCCAAGGATCGAAGAGATTGGAAATTTGGGCTTCGTTGCGCCGGATTTGGTTCTTGTTGCGCCCGGCTTGGTTTTTGTTGTGTGCGGCTTGAATTTTGTTCGGCCGCCGAGCGGACCGCGAGAGCCGGACGCGCTATCGCTCCGTCCGAGCGTAGTACAGCTGCCGGTGGATCGCCTCCGTCATCATCGAGTACATGGCGCCGGTCGCAGCGTGGATGAAGCCGGCCCAGCCGCACAGGAAAAAGCGGTTCCAGAAAAAGATGCGTAGAAAATAGACCGGCGGATTGAACAACAATTTGAGCGTCGACGGCTTCCGACCATTCTTAAGCCGCTGCTCGGCCTTGAGCCGGGCATAGACGATCTCTTTCTTCATCTGCTCGTTGAGCGGCAGCGTACGCTCATGGCGCAGGAGGCCCTGGCGCGCGATTGGCGTCTCCCCCTCGTCGGCGACGAGGCCTTCGTGGACGATGAGCGCCGGATCGAAGCGGGCGCGGCCCCGCCGGACCAGCCGCAGGATGTGCTCGGGCCGCGTCCAGCGGCTCACCGGCTCGGAGCGGCCGTAAAGGGTCAGAGAACGGCGCACCTTCCAGCCGGAGACCGCAGCGTCGGCCGCCATGAGGCGCGGCAGCGAGGCCCTGAGTTCGTCGTCGAGCCATTCGTCCGCGTCGATGCTGAACACCCAGGGCTGCGCGGCCTGATCGAGGGCGAATTGCTTCTGCCGCGCGTAGCCGAGCCAGGGCTGGTTGATGAGTCGGATCGGAAAGCCGCGGCGCGCGAACTCGTCGACGATCGCGAGCGTCCCATCGCTCGAGCCGGAATCGACGACGATGATCTCGGCAAAGCCGCCGAGGCTTTGCAGGCACTTACCGATGCACGCTGCTTCATTGAGGCAGATGATCGCCGCGCTCGCCGCGAGCGTTTGACGCGCCGTCGAATCGGAGGGACGGAGGGGAGAGACAGTCGCGGAATGGGTCACTGCCATGGCGTCACTGCTTCGGCGCGCCGTCCGCCCGGACGCAACAGGCTTCATGCCGTCAGGATTGCCCGGCGCCCGCCGATCTCTGGGCCATTTGCCGGGCTGTGGCAAGCTCGGCGAGACCTGGGCGCGTCCAGGGAACCAGATGCTTGCGCCCCTCGGCCGCCGCCACCATATCGCAGAAATGACAAATTCTTTCGAGCTCCCAACCCCGTCTTTTACGCTCGACTCCGACAGCCCGGGCCAGGGTCCCGGCGCCGTTCCGCCCGCCAATGACGCGGCAATTCTCGACGATTATTCGCGCGTCGTCACCGGGGTCGTCGACCGGGTCGGCCCGAGCGTAGTGCGCATCGACGTGAAGAAGCAGGGCCGCAGCGCAGGCTCCGGCTCCGGCGTGATCATTGCGTCCGACGGCCTCGCGCTCACCAACAGCCATGTCGTCCAGGGCGGCCGGACAGTCAGCCTCACGACGCTCGAAGGCCGTGAACTGCAGGCGCGCGTGCTCGGCGACGACCCAGACACGGATCTCGCGCTGCTCAGGGTCGAGGCTGACGTATCGCTGCCGGCGGCGAAACTGGGCGACAGCTCGAAGCTGAAGCGCGGCCAGATCGCCATCGCCATCGGCAATCCGCTTGGCTTCGACGCGACGGTGACCACGGGCGTCGTCTCGGCGCTCGGGCGCTCGCTCCAATCGCGCACCGGCCGGATGATCGAGGACGTTGTCCAGACCGATGCGCCGCTCAACCCCGGCAACTCGGGCGGCCCGCTGGTGTCGTCGGCGGGCGAAGTGATCGGGATCAACACCGCGGTGATCATGGGCGCGCAGGGCATCTGCTTTGCGGTCGCCTCCAACACCGCCGGTTTCGTCGCCGGCGAGATCGCCCGGCACGGGCGCGTCAGGCGCGCCTATATCGGCGTCAGCGCTGCAACCACGGCGATTCCGCGCCGCATCGCGCTGAGGCTCGGCATTGAACAGGCGACCGGCGCCAGGCTTCTCACCGTCGACCAGGCAGGGCCGGCGGCCCAAGCGGGACTATTGTCGGGCGACCTCGTCATTGCGCTCGACGGCAAGCCGGTAACGAGCGTGGGCGAGCTCTTGAGGGCGCTCGACGCCGAGAAGATCGACCGCACGGTGAGCGTCGATTTTCTGCGCCGTTCGGAGCAGCAGAGGGTGTGGATCGGGCCGGTCGAGCGGAAGGCCGCTTAGGCGTCAGTCGGGCGCGGACGGCTTCGGCTTCATCAGCGGCCCGGGAAGGGCGCGCTCGGCCTCTTCCTCTAGCGCCTGCTCATGATAGCGGATGAAGCGGGCGGCGAAGAACGCGCCGATCACCGCCGCGACAAGGGCCGCGAGCGCCACCGGGCGGGCATAATGCTCGAAGGCGCGGCCGAGCCAGAAGCCGCCGAGGCCGAAGATGGTCGCCCACACGATTCCGCCGGCGGCATTGAAGAAAAAGAACTCTTCCCAGTTGTATTGGTTTACCCCGGCGAGAAAGGCGGCGAAAGCCCGAAGAACGGCGACGAAGCGGCCGAAAAAGACCACCTTCCCGCCGTGTCTGAGAAAGAGATACTGCCCGAGCTTGAGCCGCCGCTCATCGATGTTGATGTAACGTCCGTATCGATAAAGGAGCGGAAACCCGAACTCCCGCCCGATCCAATAACCGCAATTGTCGCCGATGATCGCGCCGGCCGCCGCCGCGCCGATCACGCCGTAAATCTTCAGCGTCCCTTGGCCCGCCAGGATCGCGGCGGTGACCAGGACGGTTTCGCCGGGCATCGGGATGCCTGCGCTTTCCATCGCGACTATGAGAAAAACCGCGAAATAGCCATAGGTCGCGAGGGCCCCGTGCAGATGGTGCGCGAGGTCCATTCAGGGGAATGCCTTGGCTCCGGTCAGGCGGCGCGCGTTCGCGCGAACTTTCCGCCGCGCCGGCCCGGCGGCGGCCTCGGCGATGGCGGTCAGTCCCGCTGACACATCGTGGGGCGTGCGCACGCCCCCGAACGCGGCCTTGATGAAGAATGCGCCCCATGCCGCCTGCGCGGCGAATGCGCCCTCGAAGGCCGCGTCGACCTTCTCCTGCACCATGAGCTGCGCCTCGCGCGATTTCTCGACTCCACCGCCGCCGGGCGAAAGCAGACTTTGCGTACGTGCGGCGATGGTCAGCGCAGCGTCAACCCCCGCCTGTGCATTGGCCTTGGCGATGGCGAGAGAGCGCCTAGTGAGACGTCGCGACACTTTGTTAGCCCCCTCATTATTCAACCCCGCGCGATAGACCCGGCCGCATAACATGGCGGAAGATCGCCGCTGCGACAAGTCCAGCGCCCACGCGACGTTTAGCCGCCCTTCCCGTCACCCGAGCGGATCGATGCGGTACTGAATGAAGCCAGAGCGCTTGGCCACCGCGTCATAAAGCCTGCGGGCGACCGCGTTCGTCTCGTGGGTGTTCCAGAACACCCGGGGCGCTCCCGCATCCTTCGCCGCACCCACCACGGCGCCGATCAACGCCCGCCCGACCCCGTTTCCTCGCTTGTCTTCCTCGACATAAAGGTCCTGCAGATAGCATTGCGGGTTGAGAAGCCAGGTGCTGCGTTGAAACAGGTAGTGGGAAAAACCGATGAGCGCGCCGTCGCGCTCGGCGATGACCGCATGCACCGGCTCCAGGGCATCGAAAATACGCGCCCAGGTCGCATTCGTGACCTCGAGGTTTTCCGCCACGCCATAGAAAGTGAGATAGGCCCGCCAGAGCGGCGCCCAGCGCTCGCGGTCGCTGGACCTGATCGCGCGCACCTTGAATTCCGGCAAGCTTGGCCTCCTTCGCCCCCGCGCGCCCGAAAGCTCCCGCGTGTCCGAAGATCGAGGGTTTGCGGCGTCTTGACAAGCAGCCGGGAGCAGGACTGCCTTCCCGAACCCGATCGAATGCGTCGGTGATGGAGCAGCAAATGAACCGCTCGCCCTTCATTCTCGCAGCCGTCGCCGCGCTGATGGGCGCGGCGGGCGGCGCGCTCGCAGCCGGAGGCGTTCACGCGAATGGGGGCGAACTCGCCTTGAGGGGGGCCGAGTTCCTGATCCTGCACGCTTGCGCGGCGCTTGCGATCGCTGCGCACGCCCGGATCAGCGCGGCGCCAGCGCTGATCTGGGTCGGCTTCGCGATGGAGGCGGGCGCTTCCTTGTTCGCGGCCGAGCTCGCGGCGCATGCGTTTACCGGGAACCGGATTTTTCCTTTCGCCGCGCCGATCGGCGGCTCGACGTTGATCCTGTCGTGGCTGGCGCTCGCGATCGTGTTCGCGGTCGCGGCGCGGCGCGAGCGCTGATGAGAGCGAGGAACGCCGATGCGGGACTGACGAGGGAAATCCAGGGCGACGCCGAACCAGTCATAACGCCAAAATCGGGCAGAAGCGACGGCGCGCACTCTTGACCAATGGCTCGCGGCTAGTCCCGCACGAACTCGAACTTGTCGACGTCGACAAGGCCCATGTCGGTGATCTTGAGGTGCGGGATCACCGGCAGCGGCAGGAAGGCGACCTGGAGGAACGGCTCGGCGAGCGTCACCCCTAGGCCTTTTGCCGCCGCGCGCAGCGGAATCAGCAACTCACGAACGTCCTCGAAACTCTTGAGGCTCATCAGGCCCGCCACTGGAAGCGGCAGTTCGGCGATGACCCTGCCGTCGCGCGCAACTGCGAATCCGCCCTCGATTTCCCGCAGGCGATTCACGGCCGCGGCCATGTCCTCCTCGTCCACGCCAACGACGCACAGGTTGTGGCTGTCATGGCCAACCGATGACGCGATCGCGCCGCGCTTCATGCCGAAGCCCTTGACGAAGGCGGTCGCGTGGTTGTCGTTGACGCCATGGCGGGCGACGACCGCGACCTTGACGACGTCCTGGCCAAGATCGACGCCGCGCTCGCCGTTCTTGAACGGCAGCGTCACGGGCGCCCGGTCCGTGATGATCTTGCCAGGAATGACTCCGATGGCCTGGGTCGAGGGCCCCTGCCCCCTTGCGACGAAATCCCCCGCCGCGACCCGCCTCGCCTTCACGCTCCCCCGCCCGACGGCGGCAAGCGGCGAGCGCTGCGCGAACAGCGCGTCGTCCACGACGCGACCGCCCGCAATCACCATCGAGACCGCGCAATGCTCGAGATCGTCGATGACGGCGAGATCGGCTCGCCAGCCGGGCGCGACAAGGCCACGGTCGCGCAGGCCGAAAATGCGCGCGGCCGAGATCGACGCCGCACGGTAGGCGGCGATCGGCGCCGCGCCGAGTCTGATCGCGGTGCGGATCATGAAGTCGAGGTGGCCTTCCTCCGCGATGTCGAGCGGATTGCGGTCGTCGGTGCAGAAGGCGATGAACGGCGAATTGCGCTCGGTGATGATTGGGCTCAGCGCGTGCAGATCCTTGCACACCGAGCCTTCGCGGATCAGGAGCTGCATCCCCTTGACGAGCTTCTCCTTTGCCTCGGGAAGGTTGGTGACTTCGTGATCGGTGCGCACGCCTGCGGCGAGATAACCGTTGAGGGCCAGGCCGCCCAAAAGCGGGCTGTGCCCGTCGATCGGCCGGGTCTGGAACGCGGCAAGCTTGGCGAGGCACGACGGGTCGCGCGCCAGAAGGCCGGGAAAGTTCATGAATTCGGCCAGTCCCAGCACCTTGGGATGATCGGCGAGGGCTAGGAGATCGCCGGCCTCGAGCCGCGCGCCCGAGGTCTCGAGCGCGGTCGCCGGAACGCAGCTCGACAACTGCACGCGCAGATCCATGACCGTCAGCATCGTGGCGTCGAGGAAGTAGCGTAGGCCTGTCTGCCCGAGCACGTTGGCGATCTCGTGCGGATCGCAGATCGATGTCGTCACGCCACGCGCAAGCACGCAGCGGTCGAATTCGAGCGGGGTCACAAGCGAACTCTCGACGTGGCAGTGGGTGTCGATGAACCCCGGAACCACGACCTTTCCAGCGACGTCGATCTCGCGCCGCCCGCGATATTCGCCAAACGTTCCGACGATCCGGTCGGCGCAGATCGCAACGTCGCTCTTGACGAGCTCGCCGCCGACAAGGTCGAAGATCCGCCCGCCTTTCAGCACGACGTCCGCCTCGGCAAGCCCCTGCCCCTGTTCTATGGCGCGACGAAGAAAAGCGATGGCGTCGCTCATAAATGGGCCTCGGCTGTCCGCGATGAAGGGTCTGCGCATTGTTTCAGGCTTGCGCAGCACGCTCAAGTCCGCGTCTCCTCGTTTGCGACTGGCCCAGGTTGGGGATCGCGCACCGGCCGACTTCGCTTTGACGGCGGCCGCCGAATCGGCGTCTCGTCCCCTATGCTCGCGCCGATCCTCTCCATCCAGTCGCATGTCGTCTTGGGCCACGTCGGCAATTCGGCGGCCGTGTTTGCGTTGCAACGGCTTGGACGAGAAGTTTGGCCTCTAATGACGGTGCAATTCTCGAGTCATGCCGGCTACTCCGGCTGGCGCGGCCGCGCCTTCGACGCCGGTATGATCGACGAATGCGTCGCGGGATTGGAAACGATCGGCGCGATCCCCCACTGCGCCGGGCTCCTGACCGGTTATCTCGGCAAAGCGGAGATCGGCGACGCGGCCTTGCGCGCGCTCGCCAAAATTCGCACTGCCAACAGTGAAGCGGCTTATGCCTGCGATCCCGTCATCGGCGATGTCGGACGCGGATCCTATGTCGCTGAGGGCGTGGGCGAATTCTTCCGCGACCGCGCGCTGCCGCTGGCGACCATCGCGACGCCCAACGGCTTCGAACTCGAATGGCTGACCGGCGAACGGGCATCTAGTTTGAGTGCGGCTCGCCGCGCGATCGAGGCGCTGCGCCGGCGCGGGCCGCGGGTAGTCGCGGTGAAATCGCTCATGCTCGAAGACACGCCTGCGGAACGCGCTCGACATTCTGGCGGGGGACGAAGCGGGTTTCTGGCGGCTGCGCACGCCAAAACTGCCGATTGCGGTCAACGGCGCCGGCGACCTGTTCGCGGCCCTGTTCTTTCATCATTGGCTCGAGCGGCGGGCGACAGCCGAGGCGCTGTCCCGCGCGGCGTCGTCCGTTCACGCGATCGTGTCCGCGACCAAGGCCGCGGGCTCGCGCGAGCTCGTTCTTGTCGCCGCGCAGGACGAACTCGTCCGGCCCTCTCGACTCTTTGCCGCCGAGGCGCTGTGACAGGCGCACATTTACTTTTTTTGCACATCGGCGCATGAGTGAACAGGTTTCGGTGTTATATGGGCGGTGAGAAGGGGAACGTTCATGACACATCCGGTCAGTCTGGTCGCAGGCGTCGGGCTCGGAATTATCTTCGCGTCCTCCTGCGCCGAGGCGCAGACGGTTCACCACCGCGCCCGGCATCCGGCGCCCGCCGGACATGAGATCGTCGTTCATGCGCGCGGCGTTGAACCCTGGCTGACCTTGGGCACATGGGCGCCCGTCGGTTCACGCAATGGCTATGTAGGCGACACCTTCAGGCCGCCGCAGCGCGACACGGTTCAGGGGACATTCGTCGGCGTGCGCGGAACCGATCGCCTGCCCAATCCGGTTTCGCTCCCGCAATCGAATCGGCCGCTGATTATCGTCTCCCAGCCCGGCGCCGACGGGCCTCTGTTTTCCTGGTATTGACCGGGCGCGCCGGCCTTTCGAGGCGCGCCACGGGCGCGGGACTTTCGTCTGATGGCGCGCCGGTTTCAAACCCTTGACGTGTTCACCGAGACCGCGCTCGCTGGCAATCCACTGGCCGTCGTGTTCGACGCCGATGGGCTTGGCGACGCCCGCATGCAAGCGTTGGCCGCGGAATTTAATCTGTCCGAGACGGTGTTCGTGTTCGAGCCGCGGAATGCGGTCAACACCGCGCGGGTGAGGATTTTCACGCCGAAGCGCGAATTGCCGTTCGCCGGCCATCCGACGGTCGGAACTGCGGCCCTCATCGCCCATCAGAGAGCCGGCGATCTGCTCGTCACGCAGGACCTCAGGATCGTGCTGGAGGAAGGGATCGGCGACGTCATCTGCAGCGCTCGCCATCGTAAGGGCAAGGCGCTCGCCGCCTATTTCGAGTTGCCGAGGCTGCCCAAGCGGCTAGGCGGAAAGCCGCCGTCGAAGCCGGAAATCGCCGCAGGTCTCGGGATAGAACCCGGCGACATTGGGTTCGACCTGCACGAGCCGAGCCTTTTTACCGCCGGGGTCCCCTATCTGTTCGTGCCCGTCCGGTCGCTTGTGGCGATTCGCTCCGCCCGGCCAGGTGCGGCGGTCGGGTCGATAAGCAACGAGTTCTGGGTCTATCTTTACACCCGCGAAGCGGTGCGAGAGGGATCGGCGTTTCACGCGCGCATGTTCTGGGAACAAGGGGAAGACCCCGCGACCGGCAGCGCCGCCGCCGCCTTCGCCGGCGCCGTTCATGCTTTCGACCGGCCAACGGATGGCGAGCACACCGTCACGATCGAGCAAGGCTTCGAGATGGGCCGGCCGAGTCTGATCGTGCTCGGCCTGACGATCGAAGCGGGCGCGCTCACCGCCGCGACGATCGGCGGCTCGGTCGTTCTCGTGTCCAGCGGCTCGCTCGACCTTTGAGCGAGCCGGCGCGCCTCCTCCGGGTCGGCGAGCTCGACCTCAAGTTCGAGCCCGCGCGCTGGGCGTTCGCCGAACGCCAGGCGGCGAGCATTGCCGCGCACTGGACGCGGTTGAGGAAGGCGAAGCCCTCGCTGTTCAACGGTCGGATTCTGCTTTTGGGCCGGCGGGTGATCGAGACTGGCTCCGACGGCGTGCTGAGGCTGAGAGGCGCCTATTTCGAGACCGACTACGCGGACTATCGCGCTTGGGAAGAATTCGGCTTTCCCGGCGAACCGGTCGAGAATTGTTTCTCGATGGCCGCGCTGCGCGGGTCGGACGGAGCTTTCCTGCTCGGAGAGATGGCTCCCCATACCTTCACCGCCGGGCAGATCTATTTTCCCGCCGGAACGCCCGACCCCAACGACGTTTTTGACGGCAGGGTCGATCTCGAGGCCAGCGCGGGACGGGAACTGTTCGAGGAGACCGGGGTGACGGCCGGAGAGGCCACCACGGCGCGGGGATGGACGCTGGCGTTCACGCCACAGCGCATCGCTTGCATGAAACTGATGACGCTCGCGGTCCCTGCCGCGTGGGCGAAAGCACGGATCGACGCCCATCTCGCGCGCGACCCTCACGCCGAGTTTTCGCGCATCCATCTGGTGCGCAGTCCGCGCGACATCGACGAATCGCGGGTGCCGGCGTTCGTCGCCGCGTACCTGCGCGACGCCTTCGTTCACAGATCGGTCGGATAACCATGCCGCCTCTCGGAGGCGGCGATCATGGCCTTCGCCTCGGCGTCATGCCCGGCGGCGCAGACGCTCTCCGCCGCAGCGATGTCACGCTTGATCTGGCCGTAGACCGACGGGACGACATGCCCCATCGAGAGATCGTTGTCCTGGACCGCGCGGTAGCGCGCGATCTTGGCCGAGCAGTCGTCGCCTTGGGGCAGCTGGAAGCCGGGCGGCGTCACCGCGACGGATCCCGGCGCCGGCGGGGCCGATGCCTGCGGCGCCGGCGCGTTGCAGGCGGCGAGCGCAAGACCGGCCAGAGCGAGCGGCGCGAGCGTCTTCATCGGCTTTGAGGCTCCTGGCGGGCAAATCGAGGCGTCGCCAAGAGCCTCGCCAAACCGCCGGCCGCGTCAAGCCGCTATCGCGCACCGCGCACGGTTGTGGGGTCCGTGCGCCTTTATATGGCTTAGGAAGGCGCGGATCGCTGTTGGGCAACGGTCCGTGCTTTCATGCCGCACTCACCGCCCCGCGATTGCGGCGGGATGATGCACGGCCCAGATCTCGGAGACCGAGGACAAGATGACGATCACGCCAAGCACGACGCATGACCACATTGCCGCGTGGATCGCCGCAAATCCGAGGACCCAGGGCGCTAAGACGAGGAGTACGCCGACAATCAGCGCCACCCATTCCTCCCACTCGGCGAACTGGGCCAGTGCAGCGGCGCCCAACAAGAAGAAAATTACGCCGCCGACCCATGCAGTCCTCGCGGCCATCAGATCCCCGGCAAAACCGAGGGCCCATGGAGAGATGAAGAGCAGCACGCCGCAGATGAGATTGATCCAGTCCTGGACATTTTTTTGGCCCGCGCGCAGCGAAGCACCGTTTGCCATTTCAAAGCTCCTTCGTTACCTCCGCGGTTGAACAACGCCTTATATCCCGCGTTGAACAACGCCTTTTAATTCGTTTATTTAATTCTTATTTTTGGGGATTCGATGGCGATTTGGGGATATTATGACGACTATGGATAAAAGGCCGGGAACCGGCGCCGCCAGGCCGGCTTTGCGGGCGAAAAAACCCGGTTCCCGGTCTGCAGCGAGCGAAATTAACAGGGAGACTTTTGGCGATAACAGGGAGATTTTTGCGCTTAACAGGGAATTTTTGTCGGCGAGCAGGGCTTTTCTCGATCGAAATGAGTCCAGAGCCCACGCGAGGGGCGGCCCCCGCCCACGCCTCGCCTGCGATTCCACATCGCTGCAACTCCAGGAGGCGGTCGGGAGCGCTTTTTTCAAGCGCACAGCCGGAGCCCTGCGGGTCACCTGCGGATTGCGGACTCGCATCCGCTCGCCGCAAAACGGCATGGAGCGTGCTAGGGTGCAAGCGATCACCTCTTCGACTGCGTTCCTATGGCTTCGACCTTCACCGCCCGCGTCATCCCCTCGATCTCGGCCGTTGACGCTGCGGCCTGGGACGCCTGCGCCAATCCGCCCGGCCGCCGGGCGGACGAGGCCGAGGGCGAGCGCTTCAACCCGTTCATCGCCCATGCCTTCCTCGACGCGCTCGAGGCGTCGGGCTCGGTCGGCGGCAGATCGGGCTGGACGCCGGCCCATGTGACTGTGGAAGACGCAAACGGCCGCCTCGTCGCGGCCGCGCCGGCCTATCTCAAGAGCCACAGCCAGGGCGAATATGTCTTCGACCACGCCTGGGCGGACGCCTACGAGCGCGCCGGGGGCCGCTACTACCCGAAGCTTCAGATCGCCGCCCCGTTCACGCCCGTGACCGGGCGCCGTCTCCTCGTCGCGGCCGACGCGCCTCAGGGCGCGCGCGAGGCGCTGATCGGAGCCTTGCGCGAGTTGCGCAAGCAAACCAAGGCGTCGTCGATTCACGTGACATTCCCGACCGCCGAGGACGCCGATCGGCTCTCGAACGCCGGGTTTCTGGTCCGAACGGGGGAGCAATTCCACTTTTCCTGTCAGGGCTTCGCCACGTTCGACGACTTCCTCGCCGCGCTGGCGTCGCGCAAGCGCAAGGCGATCAAGCGCGAGCGGCGCGACGCGCTCGAAGGCGGCGTCGAGATCGAACTTCTCACTGGACGGTCAATCCGGCCACATCACTGGGACTCGTTCTTCAAGTTTTACATGCACACCGGTTCGCGCAAGTGGGGCCGTCCCTATCTCACCCGCGCTTTCTTCGACCGGATCGGGGCGACGCTCGCCGACCGCGTCCTTCTGGTGATGGCGCGCCGCGCCGGGCGCTATATCGCCGGCGCAATTAATTTCATCGGCGACGATGCGCTCTACGGCCGGAACTGGGGCGCGATCGAGCACCGGCCGTTTCTGCATTTCGAGGTCTGCTACTATCAGGCGATCGATTTTGCGCTATCGCGCGGATTGCGTCGTATCGAGGCCGGCGCGCAAGGCGAGCACAAGCTCGCGCGCGGCTATCGGCCCGCCCTCACCTACTCGGCGCATGAGTTCGCTGACCCCCGACTGGCGAGGGCGATCGGCGACTATCTCGGTCATGAGCGCGTCGCGGTCGAGCGCGCGATCGCCCATTACGAGGGACACGCGCCTTTCCGCCGCGGCGAAACCGACGCGCGCGGCGACGAACGCCTGGGAGAATCCTTTGACGCCGACGTATGATCCAACCAACATCTTCGCCAAGATCCTACGCGGCGAGGCGCACTGCGTGAAGGTCTACGAGGACGATGTGTCGCTAGCCTTCATGGACGTGATGCCGCGCGCCGACGGCCATACTCTGGTCATTCCAAAAGTGCCGTCTCGAACCCTATTCGACATCGATCCCCAGGATCTCGCGCGTTTCATGCCGGCGGTGCAGAAGGTCGGGCGCGCGGTCATGACCGCTATGAAGGCGGAAGGACTTTCCGTGCAGCAGTTCAACGAAACGGCAGGTGGGCAGCAGGTCTTCCATCTGCACTTTCATCTCCTGCCGCGCTGGGGCGGCGTGGCGCTCAGGCCCCCGGGCGGCCCGTTCCAGAACGCCGAGGCGCTGAGGCCCCAGGCCGAAAAGATCATCGCCGCGCTGGCCGGCGGGTGAACAATCGCGGCCCGCCTGTCGCTCGGCAATTCCTCGGACGCCGACAATTTTGACCCATATGCATTACTTTCCAATCGGAGTGGGCGTCGCGAGCCTGTTCGGCGCGATTCTGCTTGCTCTCCTCTTCCTGCTGCAGGTCGGCCTCTTGAGCCGCGCCTATTCGGCGCTCGGCCTTCACCCCTTGGTCGGGACTCTGGTCCTGTTCGGCTCGCTTCTCGGTTCGTACGTCAATCTCCCGCTTTTGCGCCTGCCGGAGGAGCGGGTCGTCTCGCGGGAGGTGGTGGAGATCTTCGGCGTCCCGTTTCTAGCTCCGGTCGCCGTGGACTGGCCGGGCACGATTCTCGCGATCAATGTCGGCGGCGCGGTGATCCCGATCCTGCTGTCGTTCTATCTCCTCATGCGCTACCGTCTCTGGGGCTCAGGCGCGCTGGCGACCGCGATCGTCGCCTTCGTGGTTCATCGGCTGGCGACGCCGGTTCCCGGGGTAGGCATTTCGGTGCCGACTTTCGCCCCGCCCCTGCTGGCGGCTGTCGTGGCGCTGGCGCTGTCCTGGCGATTCGCCGCGCCGCTCGCCTATATCGGCGGCAGCCTCGGCGTCCTGATCGGCGCCGATCTGCTCAACCTCGGGCTGCTGCGCGGGCTGGGCGCTCCCGTCGCGTCGATCGGGGGCGCCGGGACTTTTGACGGCATCTTCTTGACTGGCGTCATTGCGGTGCTTTTAGCGAGTCTCCTAACGATTCGAAGATGATGATGGTTAACAGGTGGTTGCCAAATCTGTGGCGATTCTGCCACATCTCCCAGCAAATTCAGCCAGTTCAATAGGCTTGGGTGGACAGCGCTCGAATCGGACCATATAGTCTCGGCATCGTTATTAGCGGCGGGGCGCGGGCATAGAGCGTCGCGTATCAAAACGGAGACAGCAGATGATCAAGACTTGGTTCAAAGGGGTCGCGATCGCGGCGCTGACGGCCGCAGGGGCAGTTGCTGCGCAGGCTGCCGATCTTCCGACCAGGAAAGAGGCGCCGGCGCCGATCTTCGTGCCGCCGCCCTTCACCTGGACCGGGTTCTACATCGGTCTTAACGCCGGCGGCATCTTCAGCAGCGGCAGCAAGAACGCGACGCTTATCGCTCCGGACGCGGCACTTTGGCTGTCGAACTATTTCCCGGGCGGGCTCGGCAGCGGCAAGACCGGATTCATCGGCGGCGGCCAGGCCGGCTACAACTGGCAGACCGGCGCGTTCGTGCTCGGCATCGTAACCGACTTCGACGGAACGAGCCTGAGCAGCTCGAGGAATTTCAGCAGCGCTCCCTTCACGGGGGCCGGGTACCTTGACGGCGACACCTTGAATGTGAACTCCAAGGCGAGCCTGGACTGGCTGGGAACGACGCGGGCAAAGCTCGGCTTCGTCGTGACCCCTGACAATCGCCTGATGGTCTACGCAACGGGCGGCGTCGCCTACGGCGGCGGAAGCTCGCACTTCAACGTCTACGACTCCGTCACTAACTCATACTGGAGCGGAAGCCCGAGCTCCACGCGCGTGGGCTGGACGGTCGGCGGGGGCGTCGAATACGCCTTCACCAACAACTGGACGGTCGGCGGCGAATATCTCTACGCCAACTTGGGCAGCAGGTCGATTACGACGGTCGCAAACCCCGCAGCCGCGACCTTCTTTCCAAACGTCTATGCGACAGCGAAGTTCAGCTACAACGCGTCGATCTTCCGCGCTATCGTGAACTACAAGTTCTGAGCGCTTAGCGCTCCGATCTGGACTAAGTTTGGCCGGAGGAAAGGCGACTTTCCTCCGGCCCTTTTTTTGCCCTGCGCGCCACCATGAACAAATCGCGAGTTGCCGGCCGGCGCGCCGCTGATGAACGGGCCGTACATTCACGCGGTCAGTCGACATCAAGCCGTCGCGAGAGCCACCGGCGCTTCCGTCGCTTAGGCGCGGGCAACGCTCTTTGGAGCGCGTTGCCTTCGGAACGCCCGTCCTTCGACGGGCTATGGCGACGAAGCAATCCAGAACAAAGGACGCTCGACGATCCCTGGATTGCTTCGCTTCGCTCGCATTGAGGTCTACGGCTCCTCGGGGGCGGGCTCCTTGCCGGCGGGCCCGGAGTCGGCGGGCTCCACGCGCTTGCGCGAACGGCGCGCGCCGGCGGCGACGATAAGGTCGCGCTCGAGTCGAGGTTGGGCAGGCCCCTCCGGGTAGACGAAGCTCAGCTTCTTTCCGCCCGTCTCGTCGGCCGTGACCACTACCTTGACGACACCACCGCTCTTCAATCGTCCGAACAGCACTTCGTCGGCAAGCGGCGTCTTGATCTGGGTCTGGATCACCCGCGCCATCGGGCGGGCGCCCATCGCCTCGTCATAGCCGTTCTTGACCAGCCACTCCCGCGCTTCGTCGGTCAGCTCGATGGTGACGTTGCGGTCGCTCAGCTGAGCCTCGAGCTGGAGGATGAACTTGTCCACGACACGCGCGATGACCGACTCCGGCAGGCGCCCGAACGGCACGATCGCGTCGAGGCGGTTGCGGAACTCTGGCGCGAACAGCCGGTCGATCGCCTCGCGGTCGTCGCCCTCGCGCTTCGACTTGTGGAAGCCGAAGGCGGCGCTGGCGAGGTCCCGCGCGCCCGCGTTGGTGGTCATGATCAGGATCACATTGCGGAAGTCGATGGCCTTGCCGGAGTGGTCGGTCAATTTGCCGTGGTCCATGATCTGCAGAAGGATGTTGAAGAGATCCGGATGCGCCTTCTCGATCTCGTCCAGAAGCAGAACCGAGTGGGGGTGCTGGTCGATCGCGTCGGTCAGGAGGCCGCCCTGGTCGAAGCCGACATAGCCGGGCGGCGCGCCGATCAGGCGCGAAACCGTATGCCGCTCCATATATTCCGACATGTCGAATCGAATCAGTTCCAGACCGAGACTAAGCGCGAGCTGGCGCGCGGCCTCGGTCTTGCCGACGCCCGTCGGGCCGGAGAACAGGTAGCAGCCGATCGGCTTCTCCTGGTCGCGCAAGCCGGCGCGGGCGAGCTTGATCGCCGAGGCCAGCGCCGCGACCGCTTCGTCCTGGCCGTAGACGGCGCGCTTCAGGGTCTCCTCGAGGTGCTGGAGCACTTCGGTGTCGTCCTTCGACACCGACTTCGGCGGAATGCGCGCCATGGACGCGACGGTCGCCTCGATTTCCTTGACGCCTATCGTCTTCTTGCGCTTGGGCTCAGGCACCAGCATCTGCGACGCGCCGGTCTCGTCGATCACATCGATCGCCTTGTCGGGCAGCTTGCGGTCGTGAATGTAACGCGATGAGAGCTCGACCGCGGCCTTCACCGCTTCGCCGGTGTAGCGCAGCTTATGGAATTCCTCGAAATACGGCTTGAGGCCCTTGAGGATCTCGATCGCGTCGGCGACGCTCGGCTCCTTGACGTCGATCTTCTGGAACCGGCGGACGAGCGCCCGATCCTTCTCGAAGTACTGCCGGTATTCTTTGTAAGTCGTTGAACCAATGCAGCGAAGCGTTCCCTGCGCGAGCGCAGGCTTGAGCAGGTTGGACGCGTCCATGGCGCCGCCCGAGGTGGCGCCGGCGCCGATGACGGTGTGGATTTCGTCGATGAAGAGAATCGCATCCTTGTGCTGCTCGATCTCCTTCATCACCTGCTTCAGGCGCTCCTCGAAGTCGCCACGATAGCGGGTGCCGGCGAGAAGCGCGCCCATGTCGAGCGCGAACACGGTCGATTCGGCCAGCACCTCGGGCACGTCCGAGTTGACGATCTTGCGCGCGAGGCCCTCGGCGATCGCCGTCTTGCCGACCCCGGGGTCGCCGACCAGGAGCGGATTGTTCTTCTGCCGGCGACACAGCACCTGGATCGTGCGCTGAACCTCCGCCTCGCGGCCAATGAGCGGGTCGATGCGCCCCTCTCGCGCCTTCCGATTGAGGTTGACGCAATATGCTTCCAAGGCGCCTTCCTTTTTCTTTGGATCGGAGTTGTCCTTCGACTCTTTAGAGTCACGCGATTCGTGATCTTCATCGGTCCCGCGCGGCAAGCGGGAGGGATCGGCGTGGCCCGGACGCTTGGCGATTCCATGACTGATGTAGTTGACCGCATCGTAGCGGGTCATATCCTGCTCTTGCAGGAAATATGCCGCGTGCGTCTCGCGCTCGGCGAAGATCGCGACCAGCACGTTGGCGCCGGTCACCTCCTCGCGGCCCGACGACTGGACGTGGAACGCCGCCCGCTGCACCACGCGCTGGAACCCGTTCGTCGCCTTGGCCTCCTCCTGGCTGTCAACGACAAGGTTCTCAAGCTCGGTATCGAGGTAATGCACGACGGTCTTGCGCAGCCCGTCGAGATCGACCCCGCAGGCGCGCAGCACCGCCGCCGCGTCGACGTCGTCCAACAGCGCCAGCAGCAGATGCTCTAGCGTCGCATATTCGTGACGGCGCTCGTTGGCGAGCGAGAGCGCCCGACGGAGGGTCTTTTCGAGCGCGCGGGAGAAAATCGGCATCGGGCGCCTTTCACTTCTTTTCCATGATGCATTGAAGGGGGTGCTGATTCTTGCGCGCGTGATCCATCACCTGCGACACCTTGGTTTCCGCGATCTCATAGGTGTAGACGCCGCACTCACCGACGCCGGTATGGTGCACCTGGAGCATGATCTGCGTCGCCTCCTGGGCGTCCTTGTTGAAGAACGCCTGCAGAATTGAAATCACGAATTCCATCGGCGTGTAGTCGTCATTGAGCAACAGCACGCGATACATATTCGGGCGCTTGGTCTGCGTCCGCGTGCGCGTGATGACCGCCGCGCCGGCGCCCGGCGTTTCTCCCCCTCTCTTCGTTTCGCGCGAGGCCATCAGCCGCGCCGGAGTTTGCGTCGAGGCCGCGCCGAAGCCCGGATAGAGCCAGCGCGCCAGCCGAGCCATCCCCGCTCGCAGCCGAACAACCAACGGATTTGAAGCGGCAGCCACGGATAGACCCCGATTGATGCCGGTTGGCCCTGAACGCACATCGTTACGCACACGAAACTCAAGCAACTCAATCTATGCACGACGCGCCGCCGGCGCTAGATGTCGTCGCCGAATGGCAGCATTGCCAATTTGTCCGTTACGCGCAAGGCCCTCGACGCGTCGAAGCGCGAGAGGGTGCATGCGCGCTCTTCGAGGTCTCCATCTCGCGCGGATTTGCAGGGTTTGCCCGGAAACGCCACGGGAGGGAGAATCGTTCACAAACGATGAAAATAAAAAAGCCGGCGCTTGGAACGCGCCGGCGTCGGCTATAGGCGATTTATCGTCCCGCCGCGCGGGCGAGACGATCGCGGATTACTTCTGGATGCTCGCGTAGGCCGTGGTGACCGGCTTCAGCGCGTCGGTAGCGACCCGGGTGTAGAGTTCCGAAACCTTGGTCGCCTGGGCGACAAAGCCCTCGTAGGTCTGCTTGGCGAATTCGGTCTGAATCTGGACCGCCGATTCGACGCTGCGCGCGCCGAGAAGCTTCTCGAACATCGCGGTGCCGGCGGCGAAGGCCTTCTTCGAATAGTCGGTCGAACTCGGTGGCGATATCCTGCAATCCCTTCGACAGCGTGGTCGATGCGGCGGTGAAAGCCTCAAGCTGGTCCTTGGAGAACTTCTGGAATTCGTCGAATGTCGGGGTGGTGGCGGTCATGGCTGCTCCTCTCTCGTTGGTTTCGCCCCGAAGGTGAATTATGGGAGCGAACTCTCGATGACCCCAATATGTGCAGTGCACAATAAAAGTCAAGGCGATTTTTTGCGATGCAGCATTTTGGCGCTTACGCCCCTCCTGAGCCGGGCAATAGCCACACCTAGATCTGAAAGTTTGATAATTTATAATGAATTGCAAGAGCGAGCTTGACTAGAGATTTAGCCGGGAAGGATCGCCCACGAGGACGCCAGCCGCGATTCCAACGACTTGCCGACGATCCCATCGCGCCCACGCCGTCTCGTTAACCGCAGCGTAACCGCGCCGACATATCGTTCACGACCGTGTGAGTTGCGCAACGGTGTGACCGGCTTGGCCTCAGCCGTTGAGTGAAGTCGAATAGGGCGCGTTCATGGCGTTGCGTAGCGGTTGCTCTCCAATAGGCCGGCTTGCTCGTCTGGCGACGGCGGCCCTGATTTCAGCCTCGGCCCTTCTCGTCGCTGGCGCGCCCGCTGAGGCGCATCGCTATCGGCACTATTACCGCTATCACCCGCCCGTCGCGCGAGCCGCGCATGGGGCCCGTTACGCGCATTACCCGCGCTATGCGCATCGCGGGCGGGTCCATCCGGTCCGCCTGGCGGCAACTGCGGTTCCCGGTTCGCCGGCCTTTTCGGCGATCGTCGTCGACGCGAACAGCGGCCAGACGCTCTACTCGGCGGACGAAAACGGCCTGCGCCATCCGGCCTCCATCACCAAGGTGATGACGCTCTACCTGTTGTTCGAGAAGCTCGACCAAGGCGCGATGACGCTTCGCACCGAGATCCCGATCTCCGAGCACGCCGCCGCGCAGGAGCCCTCGAAGCTCGGCCTCAGACCCGGCGAAACGATCAGCGTCGAGGATGCGATCAAGGCCGTCGTGACCCGTTCGGCGAACGACGTGGCGGTCGCGATCTCCGAGGCGGTCGGCCAGACGGAAGGCAATTTCGCCGACATGATGACCCGCAAGGCCCGCGAGCTCGGGATGTCGAGCACGCTTTATCGCAATGCGTCCGGGCTCCCCAACGACGAGCAGGTGACCACGGCGCATGACCTCACCATCCTCGGGCGCGCGCTCGAGGAGCGGTTTCCGCGCTACTTCCATTATTTTTCGACGGCTGAGTTCGACTACGACGGCGAGGTCATCGGCAATCACAACCATCTGCTTGGCCGCGTCGACGGCGTCGACGGAATCAAGACCGGCTACACGAGGGCGTCCGGCTTCAATCTCCTGACATCGGTCCATCGCGACGGCCGCTCGCTGATCGCCGTCGTCATGGGCGGCCGCAGCGCCGCAGGGCGCGACCGAATCATGATGAACCTGATCGCCGACCATCTCGCCGAGGCTTCAACCGCGCGCACCGCGACCGCGCGCACGGCGACCGCGATCGCCGACGCTGCGCCCGACGCCAGCGCCCCGGTCCGCGAACAGTCGCCGGCCCTCGCCCGCGCGCCGAGCGCGCCTCAGCCCGTCGCCGAGCGGAACCCCGAATCGCCGACCGGGGAAGGCGACAACGCCGACGGAGACGACGAAGCCCCGGGCCCGCGTGCGACGGCGGCCGAGGGGACCATGGCGTACGCGCCCGCGCCCCAGCGCGCCGCCGCCCATTCCGGCCTGGCCAAACGACCCGACGTCGCCGCGGCGTCGACAAAGAGGGCTTCCGACCGGCTGGCTCTGGCGAGCGCGCTGGTCCTGCCGCCCGAACGGACGAAAGGCCCCGAGGTTGACGGCAACCGCCAGCCTTTGCGGTCCGCGCAGACGACCGTCGCGCGGTCTCAGCCCAAGGCGCCGGACCCGGGCGAGGATCGCGGCCGCGACGCCCCCGGAGGCTGGATGATCCAGATCGGCGCGACCGACGACCTCGCCAAAGCGAACGCGCTCTTGACCCGCGCCCGCGAACGCAATGGCTCGACCCTCGCCGCGGCAAAGCCGGTCACCGAGACCGTGCGCATGGGTGACGGCAAGGTTTACCGGGCGCGATTCGCGATGCTCAATTCGGCGTCCGCCGAATCCGCCTGCCGCTCCCTCAAACGCAATGGATTTGCCTGCTTCCCCGCCCGCGACTGACGTCCTTCGAAACCGCCCGCCCTCTCAGGAGCCCTGTCTAGCCGTGTCGCTGCAACAGAACGTCCTTGGCCTGATTGACCCTCGCGGCAAGCGCGGTCGAGCCGCCATGATCTGGATGAAACTTTTTCATCAAGGTTCGATGGGCGCGGATGATGTCGGCCGCGCCCGCGCCCTCGGCGAGACCCAGGACTTCGAGCGCCTCCTTGCGCGACATCGCGCCGGCGCCGCCCTTCCCCCGCCCCTGAGACTCACCCTGGTCTGTGTCACGCCAGCCGGGGAACCGGCGGTCGAGATACGCCTCTAGGAGGTTCAGGCCCTCCGGATCGTCGCGGGCCAACTCCTGCCGAAGAATGAGCAGCTCCGGCCGAGATAGCGTTTCCAGCACCCTGCCCGCGTAAGACCCGCCGAGCACCGAGCCGGCGATCGCGCCGGTGTCGAGATCGAGCCGCATCTCGATCATCGCCGAGCGCGCGGAGGAGGCGCGTCCCGGGCGGGCGCCGAGGCCGGCGTCACGAAATGGGGACGAGCCCGCCCCGGTCGTTCGCCAGCCGGCGAAGCTCGCCACCATGCCGGCGACCGCAGCCGCAAGGCTGACGCGGCCGCGCAGGAGGAGGAGAAGCGCGCCGATCATGCCGATCACGCCCCCGCCATGGCGCACGAGCCGCGCCGCGGCGGCCGCGTCCATGCGCGCGAATTGCTTGATCGCCGAGAGCAAAAGAAACAGCAAGATCAAGCCGATGACGAAGTTCATCGCAGTAACGCTTTCAGTTTCAACGGGAGCTTCCGCGGTCGGCGGCCCTGGGAATCTCGCTCTCCTCAGGGGCAAGACTACGCCAACTTCACTCGGCCCGCATCACTTGGCCCGCATCTGCGACAAAAGGAGCCGCGCCTCCGGGTCGGCGGCCGCTTCGCGCGCCAGCGCCGTCCGGCCCCCCGCCGCATAGGCCGCGGCCGCCCGCAAGAGCGCCGCGAGGCGCGCCGAAGCGCCCGCGTCGAAGGCGCCATAGGCCCCGCCGGTCAGGCGCGCAATGTCGCTGAACGTCCGCGTCGCCGCGGGGTCGCGCCCCTCCTGGAACATGAACGCCTTGACCCCGAGCAGCGCGAGCTCGCCGGCGACAACTGCGAGCCGGTCGGGGTTCTCCTCCATGGCGTCGCCGACGAAGACGAGCGCTCCGACTTTGGCGCGCTTGGCCTCGTCGCGCGCATGGGCGAGCACCTTGCGGATCTGAGTCGATCCGCCGCGCACGCCGATCCGGCTCATGAGCTCGGCCAGCCCCTGCCCGCCGGAGACGAAATTCGACGCCCGGCATTCATCCATACCGCGGAAATAGACGAGCTGGACGTCGAGGCCGCCGAGCCCCGCAGCGACCTGGAACATCTTCGCCTGCAGCGTCTGGGCGAGATCCCAGGTCGGCTGCCGGCTCATGGTCGCGTCGAGGGCGAAAATCAGCCGCCCGCGACCGGTTGCAGCCGGCGCCGGAACCGTTTTCGCCGCCTCGAGGAAGGCGGCGATATCGTCGGCGCCCCTCCGCGGGGCAAGCGCGCCGTCCTTCTTCTTTTCCATCCAGGCCTCAAATGTTCGACCGAGGCATTAGATTGGGCGCCCCGACCGGCGCCACAAGCGGGCAAAGCGCAAATTTACAGAAGCCCGAGCCCCGCGAGCTCGCGGCGCAACGCATCGGGCATGTTGGCGAAGCCGGGCTGGCTCTCGTCGATGTCGGGTGGCGCGTCCTTGGCCTGGTAGTAGCGCCAACCCTGAAAGGCGCGCATCGGCCGTGGCGCGACTGCGACTACGGTCTGATTGAGCCAAAGCTTGCACCGGCCGATCCCGTCGGAATCGACGAACGGCTCGATGCCGAGCACCCGCTGCCGGGCGCCGATCTGGCCCTTGATCACCCAGTAGAGCGAACCCCCGTCGAGAATGTCAGCGGCCCGCTTCGGCGCCATCCGGGTGACGTGGGCGTGACGGAGCGGCGCACGGCGGCGCCTGGCCTCCGCCATCCGCGCCGCCATCCACTCGCGAAGGTCGGCCAGCGAATCGGCGCCGACGCAAAGCTTGATCAGGTGCAGGGTCATGCCGACAAGCTTAGCGCAGGGCGGCGAGCCTGCCGAGAGTCGCTTGAGCCGCTGTCCACCGGGTTTGGCGGCTCGGCGCTGGCCTCGACTCGGCTGAGGCGCTAGAATTCGGTCTTGCCGAGAGCCCCAACATACAGAGAAAAGCTGGCGCGCTAGGTGGATTCCTCAGCCATGGCGTCCGCGGCGCTCGAAAGCCGCCCGCTTCTTGTCGGCGCCCTCCATCTCGTCATGGCCGGCGCCGTCACCATTCACGCGCTGATGACCAAACGCGATGTTCCCGCCGCAATCGGCTGGATCGGACTTGCCTGGCTAGCCCCGGTCCTCGGGCCGATCCTTTATGTTGGATTCGGCGTCAACCGCGTGAAACGCCGCGCCCGCCGGCTGAAGGGGCTGGTTCGGAGCCGCGATTCCGGGTCCGGGGACGACCTGTCGCCGCATGATCCGTTCGACCTCCTCAGGGCCGCGGTCGGCAGGATCACCGGCCGCGAACCGGCGCCCGGCAAGGTGGCGGCGATTCTCGATTGCGGCGACCAAGCCTACCCGCAGATGCTGGCCGCGATCGATAGCGCGAAAATCCATGTCCGGCTTTGCAGCTACATCTTTCGCGCCGACGAGGTGGGGCTGAAATTCATCGGCGCCTTGGCCCAGGCCCATCGCAGGGGGGTCAAGATCCGCGTCCTGATCGACGGGTTTGGCGGCGGATTCCTGCTCTCCCCCGCCTTTCATCGATTGCGGAGTCAGGGCATTCCCGTCTCGCGCTTCCTTCATTCGACGCTGCCCTGGAAGATGCCGTTTCTCGATCTCAGGCTGCATAAGAAATGTCTGGTCGTGGACGGGGAGAGCGCCTTCGTCGGGGGCCTCAACATTGGCGACGAGAATATGATCGCGCGGCGGCCGGCGTCGCCGGTCCGGGACACCCATTTTTCGCTGGAGGGCCCAATTATCCGACAGATCGAGCAGGAGTTCGACGACGACTGGCTGTTTGCGACCGGCGAACAGCCTATTCCAGCCGACCCAGCCGGTCAGGCGGTCCCTCCTCGCCACTGCCCGACGCGCGCAATCGTCGCCGGACCGGACCAGGAGGACGACCAACTGGTTCTCATCTTCCTCTCCGCAATAAATCTGGCCCGGCGCTCGATCAGGATCGCGACCCCATATTTCTTGCCGCCGGAGCAACTGATCACCGCTCTTCAATTGGCCGCTTTGCGCGGCGTGGAGGTCGATATTCTTCTGCCCGGCAGAAACAATCATCGGCTGGTTGCGTGGGCCGCCCAGACCCATATTCGACCGTTGCTCGAGGCAGGTTGTCGCGTTTGGCGAAGTCCGCCGCCCTTCGATCATTCGAAATTGATGACAATCGACGGGGAATGGAGCCTCATTGGCAGCCCGAATATGGACATGCGAAGCCTGCGCTTGAATTTCGAGCTCGCCGTCGAGATATACGATGCCGAGTTGGCCGGGAGGCTTGCGGAAATCATCGACGCCCGCCGGGGTCAGCCGGTCACTCTGGAAGAGATCGACAAGCGGAGATTCGTCATTAAGCTGCGGGATGCTGCGGCGCGGCTGGCCATGCCCTATATCTGAGAGCGTATTGGATCGAGGTCTCCCTTGAAAGTTGCATCCTATAACATTCACAAGTGCCGCGGCGCCGATGGCATGACCCGCCCCGACCGGATCGTCGGGGTTATCCGCGAGCTCGGCGCCGATGTCGTCGCCCTTCAGGAGGTCGACCGGCGTTTCGGCCGCCGCGGCGGCCTGCTTGATCCGGCGGCGATCAAGCGTGAGACCGGAATGCGCCTCCTGGTGCAGTCGGATGTTTCCCACCGCCACGGCTGGCACGGTAATGCATTGCTCGTACGCAGCGATCCCCTATCTTATTCGCGCTCACGCCTGAAACTGCCGGGGCGCGAGCCTCGCGGAGCGGTGGTCGCGGAATTGGATCTCGGCGAAGGGAAATTTCGCGTGATCGCCGCCCACCTCGGATTGCTTCGTCTTTCAAGAGTGGATCAGGTCGACGCTATCCTGGCGACCTTTCACGAACTTCCCGCAATGCCGACCATCCTGCTCGGCGACTTCAATGAATGGCGCCGGCGCAGGCGCTCGGCGCTGAGGCGGCTCGAGCCGACCTTCGGGCTCGCCCCTTGGATTCTCAGCTTCCCTTCCCCCCGGCCGATTTTCCCGCTCGACCGAATCCTCGGCTGGCCGAAGGGCCTGATTGCCGATCTTGCCGTCCATGACACGCCGTTGGCCCGGCGATCGTCCGATCACCTTCCCTTGACCGCCAAAGTGAACCTGACGCCCGCGCAGCGGATCGCGGCCTGAGTCTCTGACGGCCGCAGCTCTCGGGAGGCTCCTGCCAACAGTCTATGACTGTAGTTTGTTCTCGCGGCCGTCTTCTTTCCCTTTCCCCTGCCCCTCCGCCTCCACCCGCATGATCCGCTCGCGCATGTCGACCTGATCGCCGACGTCGACGGTGAGGTCGCGCACGAGGCCCGCGTGCGGGGCGACAAGGGCGTGCTCCATCTTCATCGCCTCGACAACCGCCAGACGCTGGCCGGCTTCGACCTTGTCTCCCTCGGCGACCGAAAGCGCGGCCACCCGTCCATTCATCGGCGCGCGGATCGCGGAGTCGCCCTCTTCCGCCTCACCCTCTGCCCTGGCGAACGGATCGACGAGCTCGACGAACGCCTGCCTTCCGCCGGCAAAGGCGTAGACCCCGCCATCCGCTTCGTAGAGTGTGATCTCGTCGAGCGGCTTCGGGCCGCCGCCATCGCCGAAGTCGGCGTTCGCGCCCTCGACCAGATGGAGGCGGGCGGGGATGCGGTCAATCATCACGTCGAGGCCAATTCGACGCGCGCCCACGAGCTCGAATGAGTCGGAAACCCGCCAAGGATCGAACGGAGTTAGCGGCGAGGCCCGCCGCTCGGCGCCTTTTTCGAACAGCATGAGCGCGGCCGCGTGGACGGCGCGCTTGTCGGGCGGATGCGGCTGGGCGCCGAGGCGCCCGAGATTGGCGTCGATGAAGCCAGTGTTCACCGTCCCGGCCGCGAACTCCGGGCTGCGCACGAGCGCCCTGAGGAAGGCGAGATTGGTCTTCGGTCCGATGACGACGGCGTCGTCGAGTTCCTTCAGCATTGCCGCTCGCGCCTCCGCGCGAGTGGCTCCATGAACGATGAGCTTGGCGATCATCGGGTCGTAGTAGGGCGTGACGCTGTCGCCGGCGGCGACGCCAGCGTCGACCCTCACGCCCTTCAATCCCTCTTCGCCCTTGAGATTCAGGAGATGGATCCGGCCGGCCGAGGGCAAGAAATTGTGCTCGGGGTCTTCGGCGTAGACTCGCGCCTCGACCGCCGCGCCGGAGCAGCCGATTTGGCTTTGAGCGAGCGGAAGCGGCTCGCCGGCGGCAATGCGGAACTGCCATTCGACCAAATCGAGGCCGGTCACCGCCTCAGTTACCGGATGCTCGACCTGAAGCCTCGTGTTCATCTCGAGGAAATAGAAGGCGTCGGGGTTCAGGCCACGCGCCGGATCGGCGATGAACTCAACCGTGCCCGCCCCGACGTAGCCCGCGGCAAGCGCCGCGTCGGTCGCGGCCTTCGCCATCGCGCTGCGCGTCTCCTCGGGGAGCCCGGGCGCCGGGCATTCCTCGACGACCTTCTGATGCCGGCGCTGGGCCGAGCAGTCGCGCTCGTAAAGGTGGACGCAGCCTCCATGCGCATCGGCGAACACCTGCAATTCGATATGGCGGGGCGAGGCGATGTATTTCTCGATCATGACCCGTCCGTCGCCGAACGCCGCCTCGGACTCGCGGATCGCGCTCTCGAGCTCGGCCTCGAACTCGACGTGCGCGTCAACCCGGCGCATCCCGCGCCCGCCTCCGCCGGCGATCGCCTTGATCAGCACCGGGTAGCCGATCTCATAGGCCTTCTCGCGCAGGAACTTCGGGTTCTGGTTGTCGCCGTGGTAGCCGGGGACGACGGGCACACCAGCTCGCTGCATCAGCGCCTTGGCCGAGCTTTTCAAGCCCATGGTCCTCATCGCCGCCGCCGGCGGACCAATGAAGACGACCCCGGCAGCGGCGCAGCGTTCGGCAAAATCGGCGTTCTCGGACAAGAAGCCATAGCCCGGATGCAGGCACTCGGCGCCGACTTTCCGCGCCAGTGCGACAATCGCGTCCTGGTCGAGATAGCCGCTCGCGCCCTGGCCGATCTCGTGGGCTTCGTCGGCGAGCCGGGTGAACAGCGCCCCCCGGTCGACGGGCGTATGCAGGACAAGCGCGCGGATCCCCATGCGCCGCGCCGTGCGAATGATCCGGCAGGCGATCTCGCCGCGATTGGCGATGAGGACGTTGGCGAACATGTCGAGGCTCCGGAAGAGCCTTGTCTAGCGAACGGCGCCGCCGATGGCGAGCGCGCGATTGCGGCCCACCGCCGGGCGGAGCAGACGTCGCGCGCCCGAGCCAAAGAAAGTCACAAACGAGAGTCACAATGGGTGCGCCCCCTCCAATTGCAACCCCACGGATCGTCCCGCCGATGACCTTCATCGACAGAGCGCGCGCCTTCATCGGCCTCACTGAACCTGTTCCCAGATGGCCGCCCGACCGGCTATCGCTGGCGCTGCAGGGCGGCGGCTCATTCGGCGCGTTCACCTGGGGCGTCCTGGACCGGCTCCTGGAAGAGCCCGCAATCGGCTTTGACGCGATCAGCGGCGCGAGCGCCGGCGCCGTCAATGCTGTGCTGATGGCGTCGGGCATGATCGACGGCGGGCCCGACGAGGCGCGGGCGCGTCTGGCCCAGTTCTGGCGGCGGATGAGCCGGGCGGCGGCGCTCGTTCCAAAGCCGGCCGAAACTCCGTTCGGCGCCGGCCTCGAACTCGCGATCCGCTCGCTGTCGCCCTATCAGTTCAATCCGTTCAACCTCAACCCGCTGCGCGAGGCCCTGCTGGCGTCGGTTGATTTCGAGCGCCTTCGGGACCGCTCGCCGATCAAGCTCCTGCTCGCGGCCACTCGGGTCAGCGACGGCCGTCTGAGAATTCTGACGAACCCCGAGCTGACTGTCGAGGCGGTCCTCGCCTCGGCCTGCCTGCCGCTCCTGCACCACACGATCGAAATCGACGGCGAAGCCTATTGGGACGGCGGCTATGCCGCCAATCCGCCCCTGATCCCGCTCATCCGGGCCTCCGAATGCGATCACGCGCTCGTGGTCCAGGTCACGCCGATCAAGTCCGACCGGCTGCCGAGGACCGCGCGCGATATCGCCAAGCGCATAGAGCAGATCCAGTTCAACGCAACGCTCAACAGCGAACTCGAGACGCTCAAATTCGGGAAAATGATCGGCGCCACGGAGAAGTTGCGGCGGTTGCGCATCGGCCGCATTTCGGTCGACGAGGAATTCGAGGGCCTGGCGGACGAAAGCTCGGGCAACCTCGATTGGAACTTCCTGGAACGCCTGCACGCCAGCGGTCGAGTCGCCGCGGAATTGTGGCTCAGGCAGGACATGCCGCAAGCCCCGTCCGCTCGCCGGCCCGGCAAGGACGTTTCGTAGCCCGAAGTCCGATGGAACGCCGTGAGTTTTTGACATCGATCAACGTTCGAAGCTACCTTCAATGGCTAGCTCGCGCCGGATCGATCTGCTCGGGAGGGATTTTCGAAATGACAGTTCGCCATATTGCATGCTTGGCCGCAGCAGTGGCCTTGACCTCGCTCGCGATGTCCCCCGCTCCGGCGCAGACCAACGTGCAAGCCGGCACCCTCACCTGCGATGTGTCGGCGGGCATCGGCTTGATCCTGACGCAGAAACAAACGATGACCTGCAGCTTTGTGGGCGTCAACGGCGCGCCGCCGGATCTTTATACCGGCCGCATCGACGAGTTCGGGGTCGCGATCGGCGCGGTTCAGGAAGGCACCCTGATCTGGGGCGTTCTTGCGCCGACCAGCGGCGTGCCGCATGGGGCGCTCGCGGGCACCTATGTGGGCGTCGGCGCCCAGGCGACTGCCGGCGCCGGACTCGGCGCCAACGCGCTGGTCGGAGGGACCGGCCGGGCGTTCTCGTTGCAGCCGCTTTCGATCCAGGGGCAGACCGGCATCAACATCGCTGGCGGAATCACGACCGTCACGCTGACGCCCGTGCACTGAGTCGATGATGGGAACTGCCGCGCGAGAGAGCGCTGTTCGAGCGTCGGCGAACCTGCGCGTGACTTGACCGGCGGCCGGGCGACTTCGGCGGGCGGCTCTTGCGTTGAGGGAGGGAGCATATGACGAAGAAAGACCACCCGGAAAACGGCGACGAGGCGCAAGGCCACGAGAACTCGGGCGCCGCGGCCTTGTCGGCCGCCGCGAAGCGCGCCCAGCACGCGCTTGAAAACGCCAAGGACATCGTCGCCCAGGCCCACCTCGACGATGTCGGCGCGAAGGCGGCCGCAGCGGCGTCGAACCTCTATCGCGAAGGCCGCGACCGCCTCGCGGGCAACGAGGACCTGTCACAAGCCACCGAACAGTTGAGCGCCGCGATCCGCAAGAATCCGCTTGCCGCGGTTGGCATCGCTTTCTCGGCTGGCCTTCTTCTCGCGCTTCTCACGCGCGGTTAGGAACGATGGTGAACGAGCTCGCCGCGATCGTGCAGCAGCAGGTGAAGGCCGCCGTTGGACGTATCGCCCGCCCGGCGGCGTTCGGGATCGTGGCAGGCGTGTTCTTTCTGGCCGCCGTCGCAGCGCTCTTCTACGCGCTATTCTTCTGGCTGGAGCCGCTGTACGGGCCCCCTGTCGCGGCCCTGATCGTCGCGGCGGCCGCTCTCGTTCTTGGGCTGCTCGCGACGCTGCCTCTGATAGTCGGCCGCCGCCCCGAGCCTGCCCCCGCGCCGGCCTCTGGCGCGACGCTGCCTCAGGTCGTCTCCCTGCTGGCGCAGGGCGCATCCTCGCTCGGACCGAAGCAATCCGCACTGACCGCGGTGGTCCTTGCGGTCGCCCTGGGGTTGATGGCGCGAGGATCGGCCCGCCGCAAGACGTGACCCGACGGCGTTCCGCGACGGTCTACTCGATGAAATAGTTCTCATCGATCTTTCGCACTTCATAGACGTCCTTGACCCGGATACCGACCCGATGGCGGATCATCAGGTTGGCGAGCTCCTCTCCATCGATGAGCACCACGCGCTTGGAGACCCGGGTGATGAAGTCGTAGGCGGTGCTCGGAAAATACGAAGTTGTTACAAAAACGCCCTTGGTGGCCCGATGACCCTCCAGTCCGCCGACGAAATCGCGCACCTCGCGCAGCGGGACGCCGGTATCGGGATCCAGCCGCTTGGCCTGCACATAGACAACATCGAGGCCGAGCTCGTCCTCCTTGATGACGCCATCGACGCCGCCGTCGCCGACCCGACCGAGCGCCCGCCCCATCTCGGCGCGGCCGCCGCCGTAGCCCATCCGCACCAGGAGGTCGACGATCAAGCGCTCGAAGAACGCCGGACTAAAGGAATGGACCCGCTCGACGATCTCGCGCCCGAGCTCGGTATTGATGAGCTCGAAACTGGACGCGATCAACGCCTCGGCGTTCTCTCGTATCCCGGGCTCCTCCGCGACCTCGACGACCTTGTTCTGGCTTCGCCAAGCGACGAATTCAGGATATCGCTCCAACAGTCCAAGGTCGATCTCGCTGACGCCCTCGGCGAGCAGCTTCCGGCCGCGGTCGGTGGCGCGGCAGTAGCCGCGACGAGGCAGTTCGATGAGGCCCGCTTTGGAAAGGTAGGACCTGGCCCAGTTCAAACGGTTGCCGAACAGCGTTTGATTGCCGCTAGGCAGCATCATTTGGCGTTCCTCTATCGAAATCCTCAGGGCCTTGCCGACCTCCTCCTCCAGCCCAGCGATGCTGATCTCGTCATAACGCTGCCCAATCGTCTGCAACGCCGGCAACATGAGTTGCTGAAAACTGGGCACGCTCATTGGTTTCTGATCCTCCTGATCGACGGCTACATACGAAAGACGCCAAAGCGGGTCGGCTCGACGCTGGCGTTGAGCGTGGCTGAAAACGCCAGAGAAAGGATCCGCCTGGTTTCCCGGGGCGTGACAATGCCGTCATCCCAGAGGCGGGCGGTGGCGTAGTACGGCGACCCTTCGGCCTCGTATTTGGCCCGAATCGGCGCCTTGAATGCTTCTTCGTCGTCCTTCGCCCATTCGCGCCCTTCGCCCTCGAGCGCCTCGCGTCTCAGCGTCGCCAGCACGCTCGCCGCCTGTTCGCCGCCCATCACGCTGATGCGTGCGTTAGGCCACATGAACAAGAAGCGGGGAGAATAGCCGCGCCCGCACATGCCGTAGTTGCCAGCGCCGAAAGAGCCGCCAAAAATGAGCGTGATCTTCGGCACATTGGCGCAGGCGACGGCGGTGACGAGTTTTGCGCCGTCCTTTGCGATGCCCCCCGCCTCGTAGCGCTGTCCAACCATGAAGCCGGAGATATTCTGCATGAACAGCATCGGAACGTTGCGCTGGGCGCAGAGTTCGACGAAATGCGCCCCCTTGAGCGCGCTGTCCGAAAACAGGACGCCATTGCTGGCGATGACCCCGATCAGCATGCCCGACAGGCGCGCAAATCCGGTAACGAGCGTCGCTCCATAGCGCGGCTTGAAGGCGTCGAACTCCGAACCGTCAACGATCCGGGCGATGATTTCATGGGCGTCGACCTGCTGGCGAAGGTCGACCGGCATGATGAGCTCAAGCTCATCGGCCGGATAGAAGGGCTCGACCGGCTTCGCCCATTCGATCGCTCGCTTGGGCTCCCGGTTGAGATTGGCGATCGCCCGCCGGGCGAGCGCGAGCGCATGCGCGTCATCTCGCGCAAGCGTGTCGGCCACGCCCGAGACTCGGGTGTGCATCTCGCCGCCGCCAAGCTCCTCCGCGCCCACTGTCTCGCCGGTGGCCGCCTTGACCAGCGGCGGGCCGGCCAGAAAAATTGTGCCTTGCCTGTCGACGATGATTGTCTCGTCCGACATCGCCGGCACGTAGGCGCCGCCGGCGGTGCAGGAGCCCATCACCACCGCGATCTGGGCCACGCCGGCGGCGGACATGCGCGCCTGGTTGAAGAAGATCCGCCCGAAATGCTCGCGGTCGGGGAACACCTCCGCCTGGTGGGGCAGATTCGCGCCGCCCGAATCGACCAGATAAACGCAAGGCAGCCGGTTCTCCGCCGCGATCTCCTGGGCGCGCAGATGCTTCTTCACGGTGATTGGATAATACGTGCCGCCCTTGATCGTGGGGTCGTTGGCGACGATCATGACCTCCCGGCCGCTAACGACGCCGATGCCGGCAATAAGCCCGGCGCCGTGCACGTCGCCCTCGTACATGCCGAAGGCGGCAAGCGCGCCGATTTCCAGAAACGGGGAACCGGGATCGATCAGCCCGGCGACGCGTTCGCGGGCCAGAAGCTTGCCGCGGGCGACGTGACGTTCGCGGGCCTTGCTCGACCCGCCCTCGGCGGCGACGCGCCGGCGCAGGTCGAGTTCGTCCACCAGTCGACGCCATTCGGCCGCGTTGGCTTGGCGATCGCCTGCCCTCGCAGTCAAGGCGCTCTTAATCCGCGTCATCGCGTCGGAATTCCCCAGTCCCAGCCCACAACTTTGCGGCAAGCGCCAACGTTGTTGTCGTTGTTCACCCGGGACATTGCGGGCAAAGCTATTGCCGATCTCATAATATTATTCCGCGAATGCTTGGCTTCCGCTAGAGCATGCGCCATGTTGCCTATTTGCAACATATAATCGTAGTCACGCGCTCTTTCGCTACGGTATGTAAGGTCGGGTCACCGCCGCTCATCTTCGCTCACTTGGTCAGCTTCCGCCGCTTGCTCCATTTCAGTTTGGGCGAGGGCTCGTCGCCGGCGCTTCCGGCCACAGCCGAAGCCGACCGCGTCGCGTCGAATCTTCGCATAGTCGATGTGGCGCATGCCCTGCTCGACGGCGCTTCACCTGCGGGGCCCGCGCTGTTCAAGGGCGCGCTGTCGTCCCGCGCGCTCAACGGACTCGGACCTCCTTAGATCGGGTCATAGCGTTCGATCCGCCACGGCTCGGCGTGAGCGTCCGTGATCCACGCCTTCCACGCCGGCAGCGCCATGATCGACTCCATATAGGCGCGCGTCGGCTTTGAGACCGGCACGTCGTAGACGTGGAAGCGGTTGACCACCGGCGCGAACATCGCGTCGGCGGCACAGAAGCGCCCGAAGAGATAGGGTCCCCCCTTGCCGAAAGTATCGCGCGCGTGCGCCCAAGCAGCCTCGATGCGCGCGACATCGGCCTTAACCTCAGTCGTGAGAGGGATGGCCCTGACCGGCCGGCGGAAATTGGTCGGACACGCCTGCCTGAGCGCGCCGAACCCGGCGTGCATCTCGTTGGCGAGCGAGCGCGCATGCGCCCGCGCCGCCTTGCCCCTGGGCCAGATTGCCTTGTCGGGATAGGCGTCGGCGACATAATCGATGATCGCAAGCGACTCCCAGACCGCGATCTGGCCGTCACGCAGCGATGGGCACTTCCCGGTCGGCGCATATTTGAGCATGTTGGCCCGCGTCTCGGGCCGATCCATCGGGATAACGATCTCCTCGAACGGGATCTTGAAATGCGCGAGCAGGATCCAGGGCCTCAGCGACCATGACGAATAGGCCTTGTTGGCGAGGATCAGCTTCAGCGGCACGGCGGATTTCCGGAACGGTTTCGGTGCGATTGATCCGCGTGCGCAAGAGGCAAGTCAAGCGCCTCCGCCGAGCCCGCATTGACGTCGCCGCCTCTGCGCAGGAAAAGCGTCCCAACCGACTGCAGGAGCCGTCACTTGTCGTCCACCAAGGTCGCGCTTCTCGTCGTCGCCGCCGGCAAGGGGCTGAGGCTGGGCTCGGAGCGGCCGAAGCAATATCTGAACTGCGCCGGGCGCCCGCTAATCGCCCATACGCTCGAGGCGCTGGCCGCTGACTGGCCGTTCTCGGCCGTTACAATCGCTATCCGCCCCGACGACCGGGCGCTCTATGACGAAGTGGTGGCCCACCTGACGCCAGCCGCCGCGGCTGCACTCCGGCCGCCTGCGATGGGCGGCGAAACCCGGCAGCAAAGCGTCCTAGCCGGGCTCGAGGCGCTCGTTCCGGCGGCGCCGGACATCGTGCTCATCCACGACGCCGCACGGCCCTTCGCCTCGCGCGATCTCGTCGCGCGCGCCGTTCAGGCCGCCGAGCGGTACGGCGCGGCCGCGCCCGCGACGCCGATGAGCGACACGGTCAAGCAGGTGGACGCCGACGGCCGCGTGCTGGCGACCCCGCTGCGCTCGGCGCTGCGAGCCGTGCAAACGCCGCAGGCTTTCACGTTTCCGCTGATCCTCGCCGCGCACCGGCGCGCCGCCGCCGCCGGCGTCGCGGACCTCACCGACGACGTCGCGGTCGCCGAATGGGCCGGCGCGCCGGCCTATGTGTTCGAAGGCGACGCAGCCAACGTCAAGGTGACCACCATGCAGGATTTCAGCGCCGCTGAAGCGCGGCTCATGGCAAGCGCGGGCGAGATGAGGGTCGGGCAAGGCTTCGACGTCCATGCCTTCGCTCCGGGCGACCACGTCTGGCTGTGCGGGGTTCGAATCCCTCACTCCGCGGCGCTCAAGGGACATTCGGACGCCGACGTGGCGCTCCATGCGCTCGCCGACGCTCTCTATGGCGCGCTGGCCGAGGGTGACATCGGGGCCCATTTCCCGCCATCCGACCCGCAGTGGAAGGGGGCAGCGTCGGAGGTCTTCCTCGCCCATGCGGCAGGCCGGGTCCGCGCGCGGGGCGGGGTCGTCGTCAATCTGGACGCGACTCTCATCTGCGAAGCGCCGAAGATCGGCCCGTTTCGCGACGCGATGCGCATGCGCGTGGCGGAAATCGCCGGCCTCGACGTCACCCGGGTAGGCGTCAAGGCGACAACGACTGAGCGCCTCGGATTCGCCGGCCGGGGCGAGGGCGTTGCGTGCCTCGCGACGGCGACGGTGCGGTTGCCGTGATCGAGACGACCGGGGCTATCAGCCCCGGAGCGCCTGACGCAACATCTGCTGCACGACCTCCGGCTCTTCGAAGCGCAAGGTGACCGGAAGGGTCACGACGGCGCGGGCGTGGCGGGCGCCAAGGCGGACGAGGTCCTTCTCGGTCGTGGCCAGAAGCGCGCTCCGCCGCCCAGCCTCCTCGATCAGCGCCTCGATCTCGCGCGGCGTGTACGGGTGATGGTCGGCAAAGTCGCGGGTCATGACGATCCGCGCCCCGACGCGGCGCAGGGTGGCGTAGAACTTCTCCGGTCGCGCAATGCCCGCGAAGGCGACCACCTCGCGCCCGATGAGCGGTGCAGCGGCGAGCGCGTCGGGCTCCAGGCCGGCGCGGATCAGCGGCTTGCCCGGCGCCGAGCCCGCGATCGCTGACAGCGCCGCCTCTTCGCCGCCCAGCAAGATCAGCGCCCTTACGAACGGCAGCTGAGCCGAAACCGGGGCGCGCAGCGGGCCAGCCGGAACGCAGAGCCCGTTGCCGAAGCCGGTTTCGCCGTCGACGAGGGCGAAAGCGAGGTCCTTGACGAGCGCCGGACTCTGCAAGCCGTCATCGAGAAGGAGCACATTGGCTCCCGCTTCGATCGCGCTCCTGGCGCTTTTCACCCGGTCGGCGCCGACCCAGCACGGCGCGATCCTCGCAAGGAGCAGCGGTTCATCGCCGACGATCGCCGCGGTATGGGCGTTGGCGTCGACCATGAGCGGCTCGGCGCGCTCGGCGCCGCCATAGCCGCGCGACAGGAAGGCGACGCGTCGGCCGTTGGCGATCAGCATCCGCGCAAGCGCGATCGTGGCCGGCGTCTTGCCCGCGCCGCCGGCGACGAAGTTGCCGACACAGATCGTCGGCGCGGCGGCGCGCATGCTTGGGCCACGCATGCGGCGAGCGGTCGTTCGTCCGTAGATCGAGCCGGCTGGTTGAAGCAAACGCGCAAGCAGGGTCGGGCGCCGTTTCATCCAGAATCCCGGCGCCCTCACGCCGCCGCTCCGGGAACCGGCAACAGAGCTTCGAGCGCGCGCATCGAGCGGTCGACGGCGCCCGCCCGGTGTTCGACCGTGTCGCCGGCCGCCCGAGCCATCGCCCTGAGACGCCCCGCGTTAGCGAAGAGCGCGATCAGCGCATCGCCCAGATCCTCGGGACGGGCGATCTCGAGCGCTCCGCCGGCGTCGTCGAGCGCCGCATAGGCGTCGGCGAAATTTGTCACCGTCGGCCCGTGCAGGATGGCTGACGCGAGTCTCGCCGGCTCGATCGGATTCTGCCCACCGCCGGCGACGAAAGACTTGCCGACGAACACGACGCCGGCCAGGCGATAGAACAGCCCAAGTTCGCCGATCGTGTCGCAGACATAGACCGCGGTTTCCGGCCCGATCGCGTCGCCACGCGAGCGCAGGGCGCAGACGAGGCCTTGCGTTTCGAGTTGGCGAAGGACAGCCTCACCCCGATCGGGATGGCGCGGCGCGATCAGGGTCAGCGCGTCGGGAAACACCTGTCGCAGGCGCTTGTGCGCTGCCGCCGCGATCATTTCCTCGCCCTCATGGGTCGAGGCGGCGATCCAGATCTGGCGGCCCGACGTCCGGCCGGTGAGTTCAGCCAGTTCGCGCCGATCGGCCGGCAAGGTCGGCGCGTCGAACTTGACGTCGCCGGCGACCAGCACTCTCGGCGCGCCGAGCGCGATGAGGCGTTCGCCATCGCTCTCGCTGCGGGCGAGGCACAGATCGAAGTCCCCCAAGAGCGCGCCGATGAACCGGGGCGCCTTCATCCAGCGGCGGAGCGACCGCTCGCTGATCCGCCCGTTGACCATCGCCAGCCGCGACCCCGACCGCTTCAGTTCCACGATCATATTGGGCCAGAGCTCGCTCTCCGCCACCAGGGCCGCGTCGGGGCGCCAATGTTTGAGGAACCGGCGTACGAACAGCGGGCTGTCCAGCGGCGCATATTGATGCAGCGCGCCGGGCGGCAGGCGCTGCGCGAGCATCGCGGCCGAGGTCAGCGTCCCCGTGGTCACCAGAGCCGTCGCGCCCATTCGGGTGATGCGCTCGACGAAGGGCAGGAGCGCCGAAGCTTCGCCTACGCTGGCGCCGTGAAGCCAGACGAGCGGTCCCGGCGGACGAGCGAGGGGGGTCAGACCCCGACGCTCGCCGATGCGCCGCGGATCCTCTTTGCCGCGCCTGAGCCGCATCGCAAGGATTGGACCGGCCAGCGGCGTCGCCAGAAACGAGGCTGTCCGATAGGCGATTAGCGAGAGCGGCGCCCTCATGCTGGTCTCAGCTGGGCGCCGGGGTCGATTGCTCCAACCATGGCGTAGGCCTTCCGGTGCGCCTCGTCGAGCCCGCGCTCGACGGCGCGCCGTGCGGCCTCCATCTCCTTTTCGTCCGCGTCGGCCGAAACGCGGATGAAATCGCCAGTGACGACGATCGCGCGGCCGAACGGCAATCCGAGCGTCGCGCGATCCCAGGTGTGGAACTGGACGCGCAGGCTCAAAACCACCGCGGTCGGAACGATCGGGCGGCCCGACAGCCTGGCGAGAGCGACGATTCCGGGCCCCGCGACGCGCGCACGCTTGGGCACGTCGGCGGTCATCGCGACGGAGACGCCAGATTCGAGCTGGCGCATCAATTCGCGCATCGCCGACGCGCCGCCCTTATAGTAGACGCGGTCGGCGGGGCCGCCCGAGCCCCGCACTGGCGTGATGTCGAGCTGCTCTGCGGCGAAGGCCTGGGCGCCGGCGTCTTCATGGCGCGATATGAGGACCGCAAGCCGGTCCATTGTCTTCGGACGGGCTAGCGGCATCATCAGATGCTGGCCGTGCCACATCGCCGCGATCAGCGGCAGCTCGCCCTTTATCAGAGCGTCGAGATCGTCGGGGATTGTCGTGAACCTGCTCGTGCGCCGCACGAGGCGCAGGTAGCTCGCGAGCCCGAATCCAATCGTCTCCTGCGCCCACTGCGACCTGCCGACACGCCTCGCCATGGAGCGCTCAGGCGGTCCGGGTCGGGGGCGCGAGGTCCGGTTCGAGAAGCCGATGGAGGTGGACGATGTAGTAGCGGAACTGAGCCTTGTCGACCGTCGCCTGGGCCTTCGCGCGCCACGCCCGCTCGGCGCTGGCGTAGTCGGGAAAAAGACCGACTATGTCAATCTGGTCGAGATCGCGGAATTCATGGCTGTCGAGCGACTTCAATTCGCCTCCGAACACCAGGTGCAGCAGCTGCGGCTTCGCCTCGCCTTGGGCCTTGGGATCGCGGGACGTCATGGTGGGTTTCCTTGAACGCGTTGCGCGTCGGCGCCGGTTGACAGGCTGGCCTTTGCCTTCGGCGGGGCAAAAACGCAAGCGGTCTGAGCGATCGCCGGCTCAGTTCGACCAGCCGCCGATCGCGCCGCGAAAGGCCTCGATCAGCCGAGGCGCGGTGGCCTCCGATACGGCCAGGAGCGCGCCGCGTCGCACGCGGCGGGCATTGTAAATGAGGCGCTCGCCCGATGCGTCGATCAGGCGCGCGCCCGCTTCCTCGAGCACAAGATCGGCGGCGGCGATGTCCCAATCGTGCGAATTCTCTGCCGCGACCGCGAAATCGACGGCGCCGCGCGCCGCCATGCATAGCCGGTAGGCGAGCGAGGGCACGCGGGGCGCCATCTCGATCGGCGAGCCGAGCTTCGCCGCCATCGCCTGAACGATGGGCTTGGGGCCGGCGGCGGCGCGCGGCGGCCACCCGGCGGCAGCGGCGACCGGCTCGCCGTTGATCGTCGCGCCGCCGCCGCGCGCGACCGCGTAAGTCTCGCCAAGCGCCGGAGCATGGACGACGCCAGCGATGGGGCGCCCATCGACGATGAGGGCGGCCGAGACCGCCCAGCGCGGATCGCCGATCACAAATGCGCGAGTGCCGTCGATCGGGTCGACGACGATGAGGCTCCGTCGGGCAAGGCGCTCAAAATCGTCAACGGTCTCCTCCGAGAGCCAGCCTGCCTCAGGCAGCGCGTCCCGCAAGCGGCGCTTGAGCAGCGAATCGGCGGCGAGATCGGCGGCGGTCACCGGCGAACCGCCCGCCTTGGTCTCGACGTCGGCCGAAGTACGCGCGCCCGGTCTGAAATATTCGAGCGCCACCGCCCCGGCCTCGCGCGCGGCGGAGGCCAGGAGATCGCGCGCGGCAAGCGCGTCAGTGTCGGCGTCGACATTCACGGGCGGTATGTCCGCAGTGGAGAGAAAGTCTGCGGGCTTCGCTTTAGCCGCGCCCGCAGTCGCACGCAATCGAGAACCGCCCGGCCGACGCGGTCGGGTCGAGCGTCTCGCTCCTGCACTGCGCATCAATATAAATCTATATTTTGACCTAGGCGCCGCAGGGCCCAATGCCGAAATACGTCAACGCACTCGAATTTGTCGGAGCGGAGCGCTATCCGGCCCTTCACCAAAGCGCACAGGAGGCGCGCCAATGAGAGAAACTATCGTTCCCCGGGTCGCCTTCGCCGCCGCGCTCGCGGCTTGCGTCGCAGCGTGTCAGACCGAGGCCCAAAACATTCCCGACCTCACCGCGGAGGCTGCAATGAAGCTGCCGCCAGACAAGGTGCCGAGGATCTTCAGAGATCCGACCAACCCTTACGGCTACCCCTACAACATTCACGAGACCGACGGACTAAGCCGCAATCCCGACGATTGCCCGAAGTGGGGCTGCATCGACGTCGTCGGCGGCGGGTTTTGAGGACGGCGCGAGCGCGGTCAAAAGGCGTCGGAAAACCTTTCTCGTGGTCGAGTTCCTCGCTTTCGCGGGAGACTGCCCGTTCGAACACGCGAACGGCTCAGGCCGCAAGCGCCTTGCGCGCGGCGTCGGCCGCGGCGCGTCCTAGCAACGCGTGCTGATCGGCTTCGTAGTGGATCCCGTCGAGGTCCGAGCAATGGATGACGGCCCCGGCGTCGAGGAACGCGACGCCCTCCTGCTTGGCGACCTCGCCAAAGCGTTGGCCGAGCAGGCGAGACTTCTCCGTCCCGCCTTCGAACATCTCCGCATAACCGCTGAGCCTGGCGATCGGCGGCGGCGCGATCAGCAGGATTCGAGGCGCGCCGCCGTTTGGCCGTTCGCCGTAGGCGCGGACGAGAAGAACGAGACGCCGCGCGCCCTCGGCGATGTCGAAGGCGGACAGAGAGAACCGCTTCTTGAGGTCGTTGCAGCCGAGCGCGAGAATGACGAGGTCGATCGGCGCATGGCTCATAAGGCAGGGCGGCAACATCTCCGCGCCCGAGCGATAGGGCTCGATCGGATCGTCGTGAACGGTCGTGCGGCCGCGAAGTCCCTCCGCGATCACTTCAAAGTCGGGCCCGAGTTCCCGCCCCATGACGGTCGGCCAGCGCTGCGCTCGGGGAAACCGCCCGCCCGTCGCCGGGTCGGAGCCCCAAGTGTTGGAATTGCCGAAGACGACAATGACAGGCATCGGATCGAGGCTCCCCTCGTTGGTCGCGCGCCAGGGCCGGCGCGCCGAACAGGAGGTCTAAGGCGAACCGAGACCCGGCGCCAGCTTTCGCCGGTGAAGCGCGGTTCAGAGACAGCGCCCATGGGATCCGCCGGACGACACGTTCGAGTTCAGTCAGCGCGCTGCAGACGCCGACCCCAACTTTTCGACGAGTCGCGCACAGCCACTATCCGGGGCCGGCGCCCGGCCGTCGCTTCCGTACAGCCGCGTCAGTTTTCAAACCATCACGCTCTACTCGACCGCCGCATTCTCGGCCCGCAGCAGCGCGCTTGCGATCGTCGCCCATTCGTCGTCGAGGGAAGTCCGGCAGACTGGCTTTCGGGCGCGGCGATACCAATAAGCGGCGTTGCCCGAATCGCCTTCCTTGCGATGAAGATAGGCGTGCACCCAGTCCCCTGCCCCGCCCTCGTCGGCCTGCGCGAAGTTATGCGCGCCGTCCCAATCGCCGCGCGCTTCGAGCCACAGGGCGCGCAGGGCCGGGCTCAGATTCGAGGGCGCCGAAGAGAGGGTGAGCGAAGCGCGAAAGGCGGCAAGGTCCATGACGCTCATGCTCGCGCTGAAAGCGTGAGTCGTAAAGCCTCCGTCCGATCGACGAACGTCGACCGCCTCGGCGCCTGCCTCATCGGCGCGTCGCAACGGAAGCGGCCGATCCCCTCTCAAGTCGGAGAGGAGCGTTTCCACTTCAAGCTGAATATCGAGAGGCAATCGCCGCAATCGTTGCCGATCAAACATACTGAATCCCTTCCCGCGTCGCTATCTCCTCCCCGTCATGCAGCCGATCGCATTCCTAGTCAGTGACCCAAATCACAGTGCAAACCGAACGTCTCTTGCCCGATCATCCAACAACAGCTTTATGTCTTGATCGAATATTGAGAGCTTTTCTGACGACGCCCAGGAAAAAGGCACGATCAACGAGGCAAATGCGGCTTAATATTCAGTCCTCTCGCCTCGGTGGCGAAACAATGATAGCATTGCGGTTGCCCCGAGGCGCGATTCGAACTCTGGGTCACCGCGTCGTGAGCGTATTACATTTGAGCGACGCCCATGCGTAACTTTCTTGGCCTTGTCCTAGGCCAATCGGGTACTCACGGGAGGGATCGCGATGAGAACCGGAACCGTAAAATGGTTCAACACGCGGAAAGGCTACGGCTACATCACGCCAATTGACGGCGGATTCGACGTATATGTCCAAATCAGCGCTGTCGAACGCGCAGGGTTGATGGATTTGAAGGAGGGGCAGAAAATTAATTTTGAGCCGGCCGTGGATCGCCGAACCGGCGAGATATTCGCCGAGAGCCTTGAGCCTCTGGCGGGCGCTCTGGAAAAAACCAATGGTGTCCGTGGCGAATTGGACGCCCCGCCCGGGGTGCTGACATTTGCACGGCTGCTGGCGAGGAAAATAGCGCCCCATCTTAACAGGATTTAGTGCGCGGTTTGGTCGCTGCGAAGCTGCCGTTTCGCGACGACGGAATCCGGCCTCACCAAAGGACCTGCTCGCAGGCTGCGGCGTTTTTGCGAATGTTGCCTGGCTGCCGCTTGGGGAAGGCGACCGGGCGCACGACGTCGCCTTGACAATAACGACAGCGGTCCGGCCCATCCAGGCGCGCTTCCCCGGCCGCAATTCGGCGATGGAGGGCGTCCGGGCGGATCCGCATTCACGCCCCGCCGCAGGGCTAAGCAGATGCGGAACAGATCGCCGCGCGGGACGTTTAGCGCCACGTTGATCATGTCCGACAACCTGCGTGGGCGGAGGGAAGATGGACCGCGGCGTCAATCAACGCATCCGGATGCTCAGACACGGGCAGTTCGTTCGAAGGGCGCTGGCGTTGCTCTCGACAAAGAATCCAATCGGGGCTCGCGCGCTTCTGGCGGCGGACCATGGATTCTGAGGCTGTGGCCGCCACGTTATGCTTCCTGATCTCCTTCTTGCTGTCGTGCGCCGCAGCGATGCGAATCCTCGACGGGTTCCACCGGGGCGGCTCGGCCCTGACCGCCGTTTTTCTTCTCGTTGGAGTGTCCCTGTCGATCTACGGAACTCTTCTTGTTGTTGCTCCGTCTTAAAGCAGGAAGCGACGCAGCGCTGGACCAATGGCCGCGTCGTCTCGGCTCCGCATAGAGCGAGAAATCGAACCGGCCGTGTTCTCCGCCCAGTCGAAGCCGCCCGTCGCGCGGCGCGACCACCCCCGGCAGAAACAACAAGAGGTCCGGTCGCCGTTACCGCCCCCGTTCGGCGGCGGCGATCGCGGCTTCGACGTCGAGGCGGCGCGGCAGCGGCGCGACCGCGCCGTAGCCCAGGGTCGAGAGCGCGGCCGCGACATTGGCGAACTTCGCCGCGGCGAAGGGATCGCCTCGCCGGACGTATTCAGCGAGGAAGGCGCCGTCGAAGCAGTCGCCCGCCCCCGTGGCGTCCACCGCCGCCACCGGGTAGCCGGCGATGCGCTCGCGGCGCTTGTGGGTCGCCGCGATCGCCCCCTCCTTGCCGAGCTTGAGCACGACCACCGGCGCGCCGAGCCCGAGATAGAAATCGACGATCGTGTCGGCCTCGGTCCGCCCGGTCAGCGCCTGCCCGTCATCGAGGCCCGGGAGGGCGATGTCGCATGAGCGCATCGCCTCGTGAATGATCGCCCGCGCCCGCCTGAGCGGCCACAGCTTGAGCCTGAGGTTTGGATCGTACGAAACGAGCCGCTTGGCGTCTCGGGCGATGTCTATGGCGGCAAACACTGCATCGGCGGCCGAGGACGAGATCGCCTGACTGATGCCGGAGACGTGCAGGATCTTGGTCGACCGGATGGGCTCGTCCGGCAGGTCGCTTTCGCTGATCCGGCTCGCCGCCGATCCCGCGCGCATATAGGAGAATTCATGGCCTTGCGGGCCATGGGTGACGAAATAGAGCCCGGTATGGGCGGCGCCGTTGACCACGATCCGGCTTGCGTCGACGCCTTCGGCAAGCCAGAGCTCGGTCAGCGCCTGCCCGAACCGGTCTGCGCCGACGGCGGTGAAATAGGCGGCGTCGGCCCCGAGCCGCGCCGCGGCGATCATGGCGTTCGAGGTGTCGCCGCCGAACCCCTGCACGAACGGCGCGCCCTGCTTGGGCTGGTTGAGCTCGACCAGGGCCTCGCCGATCGCCAGGAGATCCGACACACCCTACCTCGTGGCGACAGCGACCGCGGCCCCGGCCATCAGCCCGCCGGCGGCGCGATGGACGAACTTGACCGCTCGCGTCGAATTCAGGAGCGCCCGCGCCCGATCCGCCGCAAGCGCGTAAAGCGCCAGCGTCGAGAATATCACCGTTCCGCAGACCGCGCCGAGCTCGAGCAGCGCCACCAGAGTCAGAGTCCTGACGTCGACGACCAGCGGCATGATCGACAGGAAAAACACCATCACCTTGGGATTGCCGAGGGTCAGCGACAGCGAGGCGAAGAACGCGCGCAAGCCGCGCGAGGCCTGCGGCGGAGTCACGCCGAAGGCGGCAGGCGCGGTCGCCATCTTCCAGGCGAGATAGAGCAGATAGGCGGCGCCGGCGAACTTGATCGCGAGGAACACGCCGGCAAAGGTTTTGGCGACGACCGCAAGTCCCGTCACGGCCATAAACAGCCAAACCATGTCGCCGACGAAATACCCCGCGATGAACGGCGCAACGCCCTTCAGGCCTTGCCCCAGGACGCGCGCGACCAGCGCCGCGATGCCCGGTCCGGGCGTCGCCACGGCCGCGAAATAGACGGCGGCGAAAATGAGGAGCGACGTGAGGGTCATGTCGTCCGCCGAACTTTGCGCCGGGCGAGCGCGTTGAGCGCCTCGACCAGGGAGGAAAAGAACATCGCCGCGTAAATATAGCCTCTTTCGATATGAAAGCCGAACCCGTCGGCGATCAGCGTCATGCCGATCATGAGCAGGAAGCTCAGCGCCAGCATCAAGACCGTCGGATTGCGATTGATGAATGCCGCGAGCGGGCCTGAGGCCGCAATCATCACCCCGATCGCGGCGACGACGGCCGCCACCATGATCGGGAACTGATCAGTCATGCCGACTGCGGTGATAATATTGTCGACCGAGAAGACGATATCGATGACGATGATCTGGATGAGGCCGGCCGTCAGGCTGAGGGGCGCTCGGGTCTTCGCGTCGTCGGCGCCGTCGTCCGGATCGACCTTGTGGTGGATCTCGGTGGTCGCCTTCCAGACCAGGAACAGCCCGCCCGCCAGCAACAGGAGATCGCGCACGGAGAATGCGTGTCCGAACGCAGTCCCAACGGGTTCCCTGAGCCGCACGACCCAGGACGCGGAGGCGAGAAACGCCAGGCGGAACAGAAGCGCCAGCGACAGGCCAAGGCTACGGGCCAAGCCCCGACGACGTTCATCGATCCGGTTCGACAACAGCGCGATGAACACGAGGTTGTCGAGGCCGAGCACGACCTCCATCGCGAACAGGGCTGCAAGCGCCGCCCAGGCGCCAGGATCGGCCGCCAGTTGAAGAAGGTCGTCCATGCGCCGCTCCGCCCGGCCCTCGGATCTGGTCCGCGCGACGGTCGGCGGCGCCCCAATCTATGGCGCCAAGTTTGTCGATTCCATGCTCACGCCGCAGCCGGGCCGCGAGGCCCCGACGACCGGCGCCTCGCCACCATGCCGCCGGCGGGCCGGGCCGCCGCCTACTTCAGCGAGTTGCCGACCTCGGTGAACACCGTGCTGACCTGCGTGCCGACATATTGGACGGCGACGATGATGAAAACCGCGATCAGGCTCGCAATCAGCGCATATTCGATCGCCGTCACGCCGGATTCATCGCCCAGGAAGTTTTGAACTCGAGTCATCGGATTCTCCACATTTTCGACGGGCGCCCCATGTCCAAGGCGCGAGGTCCCGCTCACAAAGCAAAATCCCAGCAAGCGATTACCTAACCTTGGATGTGATTGCTAAAATTCTCGCGAACCTTCGTCACGACGGCGTGATCTGGCTTTAATGATTAATTTCGCGTCAGCCGCAGCTTACGAATCGGCATGCGCCCTGGCCGCCTCGACCGCCTCCTCGACCTGTCCGAGCCGGTCCTTGCCGAAGAACATTTCTCCGCCGACGAAGAACGTCGGGATCCCGAACACGCCGCGTCCGACCGCGGCGGCGGTGTTGTCGGCGAGCTTCTGCTTGATGGGATCGCTTTGAGCCGCCGCGAGCAAGCTCGCCGAGTCGAGACCCATGGAATCGATCCGCCGCGCCAGAACCTCCCGGTCGTCGAGCTTGAGGCCCTCCTCCCACATTCCCTCAAGACCCATCTCGAGATACGCGGCGCCGGAGCCGGCCTCCTGCGCGGCGACGAGCCCGCGCATCAGCATCAGCGTGTTGACCGGAAAATGGGGGTTGAGGCGGAATTTCTCGAATCGATGCCTGGCGACGAAGCGACGCACCTCCAGCATCTCGTACTCGAACTTGCCCTTGATCGGCGTGAACGCGATCATCGGCGCCTGATTGCCCGTCGCCTTGAAGATGCCTCCGAGCAGGCAAGGGGCGATGACGAGCCGGGCCCCCGTCCGCTCGAGGATCGGCGGCAGCGCGCGATAAGCGAGATAGGCGTTCGGGCTGCCGAAGTCGAATATGAACTCGATTGTCGGGCTCATCACCACGGCTCCTTCCACGGCCGCAAGTCCATTTCGAAGGTCCAGGCGCCACGCTTCTGGTTGTGCAGCCAGACGTAGTTGCGGGCAATCTCATCGGGGGCCAGAATCTCCTCGCGCGCAAATTTCTCGGCAGCGTCCGGCATCAGGCCGCGGATGAAGGCGCCGTCGATCGCGCCGTCGATGACGACATGGGCGACATGGACGCCCTTCGGCCCCAGCTCGCGCGCGAGACTCTGGGCGAGCGCCCGCAACGCGTGCTTCGCGCCGGCAAAGGCTGAAAAACCGGCGCCGCCGCGAACGCTGGCGGTTGCGCCGGTGAACAGGATCGTGCCGTGTCCGCGCTCGATCATCGCCCGCGCTAGCCTCACGGCTGGTCAGGAATCCGGCGAGCGCCGCCATCTCCCAGACCTTGGAATAGACCTGCGTCGTCGTCTCGACGACCGGGAAACGCACGTTCGCGCCAATGTTGAAGACGAGAACCTCGATTGAACCGATCTCACGCTCGATCCGCTCGACGAGCGCCGCCACATCGGCCTCGACCCGCGCATCGAGGCCGAAAGCATGAGCCTTGCCGCCCTCGGCGCGGATCGCCTCCGCGAGCGTGTCGATAGCGTCGGTGTGGCGCGGCCTCCGGGTCACGCAGACGCCGAGGCCCTCGCGGGCAAAGGCGCGCGCGACCGAAGCGCCGAGCCCGTCGCCGGCGCCGATCACGAGACACACGCCGCGTCCGCTCCCCGCCTCGCTCATGCGCGGAAACCCGAGCCGTGCGTCCGACGAGTCCGATCCACAATCAACCTCAGCTCGATCCTCCCAGACTCGTCAGTCCAAACTTGGCGAAAATTACCGCAAACAGGCGAAAATCCGCGAAAATGAAATCGCTTTCTTTTGCTTTTTTCTGCTTTTCGGTTTTGAGACTTTTCAAAGGGTTGTGGCCAAAAAAAGAACTTTTCTTTTCCCTTCGCCGGGGACGTCCCGGCTGGGGGATGGTTCGATCCGGCGACGTACGAAAACCTATACCACGAATTTCTGATTTTCGCAAGGAAATTGCCGCATCATCATCGCCGGCCGCCCCGCAGCGGGCTGAAACTCAATTAGTAACGTCCGAGACGGGCGGCTGAGAGACAATGCACTTAACTACCGACAATGTCCGATCTTGAGGTCAGCCTGCCGTCGAGGAGGGACCGACGCAGCTCGAGGGAGAAGGCTCCGCTCTCTCTCGAGCCGGTCCGAGGTTCAATGTTTTGGTTGCATTGCGGGCTCGAAGCTCTGTTAGAATGGTCGTGCAAGACCTTGGAAACCTTGATGGTGAACCAATCACCGGGCCGGGCGTTCATTTCCTATTCGCGCAAGGACGGCGAGAAGTTCGCCGCCTGGCTGCGACACTGGCTTGAAGAGCGCGATTTCGCAGTTTGGCAGGACATCGTGGCGCTCGAGGGTGGACGCGACTGGTGGAGCCAGATCGAGGAGGCCCTGAGGTCCCCAACGCTCCAACATTTCATCCTCGTCGTGACGCCCCGCGCGCTTGCAAGCCCGGTCGTTCGGCGAGAGATCCGGCTAGCGCGGCAGCAGGGCAAGACCGTCTGCCCAGTGAAGGGGCCAGCGTGCATGGACCTCGGCGGCCTGCCCCGCTGGCTTGGCCAGCTCTATGACCTCGACCTGACGGAGCATCAGGCGACGCTGATCCGCGTGCTTCAGGTCGTGAGCGAGCAGAAGCGTGTGCCGATGATGGCGCCGGAGCCGCCGGAGGATTGCGTTCCGCGTCTAAAGGAATTTGACGCGCTGAAGAAGCGCCTCCTCGACGCCAGCGGCGACGCGGTCGCCGCCATCACGGCGGCGCTGCGCGGGGCCGGCGGCTACGGCAAGACGACGCTCGCCAAGGCGCTCGCCCACGACCCCGACATTGAGGATGCTTATTTCGACGGCATCCTATGGGCGGAGATCGGCGAGAAACCGGAGCGCCTTCTGTCCATCCTCGCGGACCAGATCGCGGTGTTGACGGGCGAGCGGCCGGGCTTCGAGACGATCAACGCAGCGGCGGGAAAGCTCGCCGAGGCGCTCGGCGACCGCAGGATCCTGATGATTGTCGATGACGTCTGGCGTGAGCAGGACCTTCGGCCATTCCTGCAAGGCGGGCCGAACTGCGTCCGTCTCGTTACGACGCGGATCGACAGCGTCCTGCCGCAGGCGGCACTGCGTCAGCCCGTCGACGCGATGCGGGCCACGGAAGCGCTCAGCCTACTCTCGGCGGGTTTGCCGGCCAACCAGGTTCCCGGCGAACGCACCAACCTCATGAAGCTCGCCACGCGCCTCGGCGCGTGGGCGCAGTTGCTGAAGATCGTCAATGGCTTCCTGCGCGATCGGGTCGTGAGGGCGAACGAGTCGCTGGCCGCGGGCGTCGTAGGCGCGAACCGGCGGCTCGACGCCAAGAGCCTCGTCGCGTTCGATCCGCGCGACGAGACTGACCGCGCCAAGCGGTCGCGCGCCCCGTCGGCGTCAGCCTCGAACTCCTGTCCGAAACAGATCGCACACGGTTCGGCGAACTCAGCGTCTTTCCGGAGGGCAAGGAAATCCCCGTCGAAGTCGCGGAATGTTTGTGGGCCGCAAAGGGCGGTCTGCAGCACTTCGAGACCGAAGACTTGCTGAGCCGACTGTTCGACCTCTCGCTTCTCCTCGATCTCGACCTCAGTAGGCGATTGTTTCAACTACACACCACGATCCGACACTTCCTGCGTAATCGGCTCGGGAAGGACGGCCTCATCGCACAGCACAAGGGATTCGTCGCGGCGCTGGATGAAGGAGCGCTAGGGGGACAGCTCAAGGGAGCGACCCTAAGCTATTTTTTCGACTACCTACCGCACCACCTTGCCGAGGCCGGAGAACGCGAAAGGCTCGATGCGCCGCCGTCGCTTGACTCTAATAACTTGTCCCGTCGGGCTTTGTCCCGGCTTAGGCCAGAGCAGCGCGAGGCGCTGACCCTGGTCGGCGTGAGCGACCTCTCGTATGAGGAGGCCGCGAGCATCACCGACATCGGGATTGGCACAATCAAGGGCCGCGTAAGTCGTGCGCGCTCGAAGTTTCATGAGCTGCTCGCGCGTGAGGCGAAGCACATAGCCTCAAGGGCAGAACACTACCACTGAAGAGCAGCATTTGCTCACGCGCGCCGCATCAACTATGCAACGGTTCGCAGCACGCCTTCAAGGGAGCCGGTCGCGCGCTCTGAATGAGACACGTGCTAGCGCCCGCGCGGCAGCACAAAGAAGGCGATCAGACCCTGTGCGAGATAGTAGGTCGGCAGCGTCCATTGATCGACGGGCCAGCCGACATTGCCGAATTTCGATAGCGCGATCGTCATGTCTGACAGCATGAAGATCAACGCGCCGGCGGCGACCGCGACCGCGGCGCCCTCCCGCAGCGTGATCGCGCGCCCGGCCGCTTGCGCCGCCATCAGCGCGATCACGCCGACATAGACCGCGACCGGCGCCTTCAGCTCCGGGGCGACGCCCGGCCAGACATAGGCGAGCACGAAAGCGGCGACCGCCGCGATTCCCGCCAGAGCCGCACGCGAGGGCAGAAAGCCGACGCCGCGGGAAAAGGCGGCGATGTAGAAGCCGTGCGCCGTCAGAAAGGCGACCAGGCCGGCCAGGAAAAGCGATGGCTTGAGCAGCAGCGTATCGCCGATCAAGCGACGCCGCGAGCGCCACGAGAACCAGGCGCTTGACGTCCTTTGGTCCCTCCCGCAGCGCGAAGGCCAGGATCAAGAGCGCCATCGCCAACGGCTTCATTGCGCCTTCGACGAGCGGCCAGTCGAGCGCGTAAGCGGCGCATGTGGACGCGGCGGCGAAGACGTAGAGCGCTTCACAAACCGAAATGCGGCCGTCGAGGAGCGCCCCCATGGCCCATAGGGTCGCGGTCAGTGCGAGAAAGACGCTGACGCCGTTGGCGAGCGGCAGATGCGGCGCGGCGAGGAGAAACGCCGCCGTCGCGCCGATCATAGTTACGAGCGCCGCCGATGCGAGGATCGACGCCGCGCGGCCTATTGGCGGATCGTAAATGACGACCGCCTTCGGGTCGTAGGGCGGCGGATCGGCAGGCCGCAGATTGGCCGGGAGCCATCCCGGAGGCTTGAACCAGACGCGGATCTTGTCACGCCAATCGGTCGCCCGGCGGCAAAGGTCGAACATGGTCCGGTAATAGGCGAGGTTGGCCGAAATCGGATCGAACGCGCCAAGCCCGCCCCGGACGCCAAAGACCGGCTGCTCGACCTCGTCCTCGTAAGTGCCGAACAGGCGGTCCCATAGGATGAGGATGCCGCCGTAGTTCTTGTCGAGATATTGATCGTTTACGCCGTGATGCACCCGGTGATTCGAGGGCGAGGCGAATACGCGATCGAACCAGCCGAGCTTGCCTACAAGCTCGGTGTGGATCCAGAACTGGTAGAGGAGGTCGATCAGGCCGACCGCGACGAACACGACCGGAGGCACGCCGGCGATCGCCATCGGCAGATAGAAGATCCAGCCAAGCAGCACCCCCGAGCTCGGCTGCCTCAAGGCGGTCGAAAGATTGAAGGCTTCGCTCTGGTGATGGACGACATGTGCGGCCCAGAAGATGCCGACCTCATGGTCGATGCGGTGGTTCCAGTAGTAGAAGAAATCGTAGGCGATCAGCGCCCCGACCCAGACCCGCCAGTCGGCGACTTGAAACGAAGCCAGGGAAAAGTGGTTATAGACAATAATATAGACGCCGACACTCAGAGCCAGCATGAAGATGCCTGAAATTTGACTCAGGATGCCGGCGGCGAGCGAGCCAATCGCGTCGTTGAGCCGATAGACATTGCGTCCCAACGCCAGGGAGATCCCGAACTCCGCCGCCATCAAGGCGACGAAGACCGGGATGGCGTAAACGATGACGTTCAACCCGCAACCTCCCAAGGAATGGCCTTCCAGACGCCGTCGGTAACCGCCGCGGCCGCGGTCGTCGAGCGCGGCTACGAAGCGTGGCCGCGCCTCACATCAGCGCCTGCAAGCCACCGAACACGCCGACCGCGGATACGAGCGCTGACACGCCGACGATCAGGCCGAGATACCAGCCGCGAAGCTTGTACGGCTCCGGCAGCGCCTTGACCGCGAGCGCGACGAGGAAGCCGATGACGAGCGGCATCAGGAAGGCGTTGAGGACCTGGGCGGCGATATTGAGCCAGACGAGGTTCGTGGCGAGCCAAACGACGGCGCATGAGCCGACTACGCCCGCCGCGTAGACGGCGTAGAACCATCCCGCCTCGAACGGCCGATATTCCAGCGACCGACGGTATCCGGCGACTTCGCCGACGCCCCAGGCGAGCGCCAGCGACGACACGATCGCCGCGACCAGCGAAGCTCCAAGGACGCCTGCGCCGAACACCAGCCGTCCGGCGCTCTCGCCGAGGACGGGCGTGAGCGCCCGGCTGATTTCGCCCACGCTCTTGAGGCTCGCGGTCGGCGATCCGGTAGCAAAGGCGGCGGCGGCGGCGACCAGCACCGCGCCGGTCAGGCACTGGGTCAGGACCGCGCCGATTCCGGTATCCCAGCGCGCATGGACAAGGTCGCGGGGCTTAAGCCTTTTGTCGACGGTCGCCGACTGCTGGTAGAAGACCATCCACGGGTTGAAGGTCGCGCCGATGACGGCGGCGACCAGAAGCAGGAAGTCGCTGTTGCGGATCGGCAGGTCGATCGCGTCCCTCGCCAGCGCCGCAAAGCCGGGGTGAGCGCGCCAGGCGACGACGAAAAACGCGAGCTCGAAGAGGCCGATGAGGAGCGCGGCCCGCTCGACCCGCTTATACGAGCCGCTGGCGACGATGACGAGCAAAGCGGCCGCCGCGAGCGGCAGGGTGAGAGCGCGCGAGAGGCCGAACAATTCGCCGACGCCGGCGACGCCGGTGAACTCGGTGATCAGTGACCCGAGGACCGCCGCCGCCAGGCCGAAGGTCGAAACACAGGCCCAGCCGGCGCCGAACCGTTCGCGGATCAGTTCGCCATGGCCGCGGCCAGTGTAGAGCCCGAGCCGCACGGTCAACTCCTGAACCATGTACAGCATCGGAATGAGCAGGAGCACGAGCGGCAGCAGCCGATAGCCCCATTGTGCGCCGGCCTGGGCCGCGGTGACGACATTGCCGGCGTCGGTGTCGGCGAGCATAACGAGGAGGCCAGGGCCCCAAATCGCGAGCGAGCGGGAAAAGGAGGCGGCGCGGACGGCGTCCGGCTGCGCTTGAGCCTTCATCGTGCGGCCATCATCCTGCGACCTCCAGCGGCTCTCGCGCGACCCAACCGAGGACCAAGCTGCGGCCGGAGACGACGACCGGCCTCGCTGGCCGAGCGGGACTATCGGAACGGGAATGAAAGTCAATTGCGCCAAAGCGCGCGCCGTGTCGTGCGCCGCGCCCGGCCGGACCTAGACCGAGCCGGGCGGCGGCCCCATCCACTTGAGGAAATTTGTCGTCGTCGCCGTTGAAGCGATCGCAGTCCAATGGACGGCTGAAGCCGGGCACGGAGCCGTCCGAGGTGTATTGCCAAAAACTCCAGGCCGGCCAGGTTGCAGTCGGCCACGATGGTTCGCCCTCGGTGTATTGGGCAAGCCAGAGCGACGTATTGGCGGCGAGCCAGGCGTTGCGCCTCTTGCCCAGCGCCTGCTTGATCTGATTTCCGGAATAGACCGTCAGCTGCGAGATCCGGGCGTGAGGCGCGAATTCCCTGCAGGAAGGTCAGCAGATTGGCGAGGCTGACGTCGGGGATCTCGTAGTCGGCGACAACGCGCTCCCCTTGCCTCGGCTTGACGACGTTGAGAAAGAACTGCGCCTGCGCCTTCATGTCGCCGGGACGGAGGAAGTGATAGGAGGCGACTGCAAGCTTCGCATCCATCGCCTGATCCCAGAAGCTGGAATAGCTCGGATCGCGAAACAGGGCCTCCGAAGCCTTCAGGATCACGCCAAGGCCTCCCCCGGCCTTGAACTGATCAAAATTGAACCCAGCCTGATAATGGCTGAGGTCGACGCAAGTCACCGGCATATTACTTTCCTCCCTCAAGCACCGAGCATTCAAATCGCGCGTTGCGGCTGCCGCTGACTTCGATTGCGTCGAAATACTTTCTCAGTCCATCGAGGCATTCTTCTTTGCTCTGGAACTGGTACTCCTTCGCGAGCCGGAAGATCGCGTAGGCGTTCGCCATGTCGCATGAAGGTGTTGGAACAGACGCGGCGCAGACAAAGATCAGTCCGACCCACATTTACAAAGCTCAAATAAATATTCGCGCTCCCAGTTCCTATTGGAATTTCTGCCGCGCCGTCAATGAGTAGCATTGCCTGAAAGCGAACTGGGGACACCGGCACGGCTCTGGCGATGGAGCGAAAACGCCCCACATATCATGGTGGGGCGACGCGCCGACACTGGAAGCGGCGCGGCTCCGTTGCGGGGCGGAGTTCATTTTAGGAGGCTCGCATGCCGCAGCGAAACGCCCTTCCGGGGCTCATCTTCGTCATCATTTTCGCCGCCGGGCTGCTTGTCGCCTATTCGAGCTTCTACCCGCAGAGCGTTAGCGCAAGCGTCGCGATTGCGGTCGTGAGCTTCTTCGTGGCCTCGATCGTCGCCAACGCGATCAAGGTCGCCAATCAGTGGGAACGGGTCGTCGTGCTGAGACTCGGCAAGTTCCGCTCGCTCGAAGGGCCGGGATTGTTCTTCATCGTCCCGATCCTCGACGCGGTCGCCTACCGGATCGACACTCGCGTCATCACGAGCACGTTCAGGGCGGAACAGACGATGACCCGCGACACGGTCCCGGTCGACGTCGACGCGGTCTTGTTCTGGAAGGTGGTCGATCCGAAGATGGCGGCGCTCGACGTCGCCGACTATGTTTCGGCGATCAACTGGGCGGCGCAGACGGCTCTCCGCGACGTGATCGGCAAGACCATGCTGGCCGACATGCTCGAAGGGCGCGAGAAGCTGAGCGCCGAATTGCAGCGCATCATCGATGCGCGCACCGAGCCGTGGGGCATCAACGTCATTTCGGTCGAGGTCAAGGACGTGCGGATCCCGGCCGCGCTTCAGGACGCGATGTCGATGCAGGCCCAGGCCGAGCGCGAGCGCCAGGCGCGGGTCATCCTCGGCGATTCCGAGCGGCAGGTGGCGGAGAAGTTCGGCGAGGCGGCGAAGACCTACGCCGACAACCCGACCGCGTTCCACCTGCGCGCGATGAACATGCTCTACGAGGGCCTGAAGCGCAGCAACGCGACGATCGTCATCGTGCCCTCGACCGCTGTCGAGTCGATGCAACTCGGCGGCATGCCCGCGATGGCGACGGTCGCGAGCGCAATCGCCCATGCTCAGGCGGCGCGAGCGACGCCGGAAGCGAAGGCGGCGGAGTGAGTCCTGCGGCTCAGGCCGGGACCGGCGCGTCGGCGCGGATCAGCTTCTCGTGCTTGAGCTCCGCCCACAGATCGGCGGGGATGGGATGGCGAAAGGCCGCGACGTTCTTGTCGACCTGAGCACGCGAGATCGCGCCGGGGATGATCGAGGCGACGATGGGGTGTCCGAGCGGAAACTGGAGCGCGGCGGCCGGCAGCGGGACGCTGTGGCGGGCGCAGACACGCTCGATCCTTTTCACCCGCTCGAGGATTGCAGGCCCCGCGGGCTCGTAATTGTACATCGCGCCCGGAACGGCGCCGGTGGCAAGAATCCCGGAATTGTAGCCGCCGCCGATGATGATGCCGACCCCGCGTTCGGCGCAGCGAGGGAATTCGCTCTCGAGCACCTCCTGCTCGAGCAGCGTGTAGCGCATCGCCAAGAGGAAGAAATCGATGTCGAAGAGGTCGAGAAACCGCGGGATGCTGCCGAGCGAGTTGAAGCCCGCCCCGATACCGCCGATCACCCCGGCCTCGCGCAATTCCGCAAGCGCTCGCCACCCGCTCGTCTTGAGGTCGACGAAATAGGCGTTGAGCGCGGCCGTATTGTGGTCCCAGGGATCGAGGTCGTGAATCAGGAGGACATCGACCCGGTTGATTCCGAGCCGCTGGAGGCTGTCCTCGAACGATCGCATCACGCCGTCGTAGCCGTAGTTGAACACGGTCTGGAACTCGAGGCCGCCGAGCCATTGGTCCTTGATGGCGTTTGGCCCCAGCGGCCGGCGCAGGACGCGGCCGATCTTGGTCGATATGACGTAGTCGCCGCGCGGCTTGCGATAGAGCGCCCGGCCGAGCGTGTGCTCGGCGAGCCCTCGTCCATACCAGGGAGAGGTATCGAAATAGCGCACGCCGCCCTCCCACGCGGCGCCGATCAGCGCCCCAGCCTCGTGGTCGTCAATGCGATCGAAGAGCTCGCCGAGCGGCGCCGTGCCAAGGCCGAGTTCGGTCACGCTGACATTCGTCCGGCCGAGCTTGCGCGTCTTCAGGGGCGGGAGAACAGCGCCGCTCATGCGTCAAATCCTCTGTAGATCGGCCGCGTCGAACCGGGGCCCGGGCTATTCCTCGGGCTCCGTTCCAAAGCGCAGCGGATAGCCCTTCGCCGCGCCTGCTTCGGTGCCGCGGGCGGCCTTGGTCTCCGCGATATCCTGCGCGAAGACCGCCACGACGCAGACGCCCTTGCGATGGGCGGTCATCATCACGTTGAGCGCCTGGGTTTCGTTGAGACGGAACACCCCCTTGAGCACTTCGACCACGAAATCGCGCGGGGTATAGTCGTCATTAAACAATATAACCTTGTGCAGGCGAGGACGCTCGACGCGAGGCTCGGTCTTGACCTGCCGTTTGGTGGCGATCTTGCTCATCCCATGATCTCGTTAGGGCGGATTGGTCGTGCGGGCGACACGAATATTCTGCCACGCGCGGCCAACCGGTTTCAAGCCGCTTCGCGTCTGGATCTCGAGGCGCGGCAAGCGCAAGCTCCACGCTGAGGAGGCCGGCGGCGCCGCACGAAGATTTGACGCTCAGCCGCGGAGCGGCTTCGCCGCCCTCCGCGTTTTGATCAGGATCGGCGCGCTCGATCGCGCCGCCTCGAGCCAAGGAGGACGAAGTGATTGTTCGAACCGCAATGGCGCTGGCGGCTACGGCGCTCGCTCTCATCGCCGCGCCGGCTCATGCCGGTCCGTGCACCGACCGGATCTATCAGGCCGACCTCGCGGTCGAAAAAATCCTGGACGCCGCGGCTTCGAACGGCAAGCCGGCCGCCCAATCGACGTTCGCGACCATGCACCGGCAGCCGACCCCCGGGACCGTCGCGAGCGCGGAACAGAAGGCCGGCGATCTGTCATCGGCCCAGCTCGAGGCGATCACCGAAAAGCTGGACGCCGCGCGCGACTCCGACAACAAGGGCGACAGCGCCGCCTGCGAAAGGGCGCTGAACGAGGTCGATCGCATGCTGAAGCGGTAGGGAGAATCGCGCATGACCCTCGCGCCCCTTCTCGACGCTGCGCCGATCATCCGGTTTCACGCCGCTTTCGCTTTCGCCGCGATCGGCCTTGGCGTAGCGCAATTCCTAGCGCCCAAGGGAACGTTGCCGCACCGGACGGTCGGCTGGGCCTGGGCGACGCTGATGATGCTTGTGGCGGGAACCTCGCTCTTCATCCATACGATCCGGATGTGGGGACCGTGGAGCCCGATCCATCTTCTGTCGCTGTTCACGCTGGCGGTTGTTCCGATTGCGGTCTGGCGCGCGCGGCGGCACGACGTCAGAAGCCATCGCCAGGCGATGATCTGGATTTTCACGCTGGCCCTGATCGTCACCGGACTGTTCACGCTCGCGCCCGGACGGATCATGAACAAGGTGGTGTTCGGCGGCTGAGCGGCGCCTTCAACCCATTGTGACCGCACGTTTCGCGCTCAGCCTTGCGGTCGCGGCGCCCCGGCGCCATGAAGGCCCCGACCCGAAAGCCTTCCATGCGTTCCGCCCTTCTCACCGCCCTCATCATCGCGACCGCCCTGTTCATGGAGAACATGGACGGAACCGTCATCTCGACCTCGCTGCCCGCGATCGCGCTCGATTTGCACCAGGACCCGATCGTCCTCAAGCTCGCGCTGACCTCCTACATGCTGACGCTTGCGGTATTCATTCCGGCCTCCGGCTGGGTCGCCGACCGGTTCGGCGCGCGGACCGTGTTCTGCAGCGCGATCGTTGTGTTCACCCTCGGCTCGATCCTGTGCGGCGCCTCGTCGTCGCTGGCGACGCTCATCGCCGCGCGCGTCTTCCAGGGGCTGGGCGGAGCGATGATGGTGCCGGTCGGGCGCCTCGTGCTCTTGCGCAGCGTGCAAAAGAGCGACCTCGTCAGCGCGATGGCCTACCTCACCGTGCCGGCGCTCCTCGGCCCGGTCGCCGGTCCGCCGCTCGGCGGCTTCATCACCACCTATTTCCACTGGCGCTGGATTTTCTGGATCAACGTGCCGATCGGCATTCTCGGCATCCTGCTGTCGCTCAGGTTCATCCACAACCTGCGCGAGGAGGCGGTGCCGCGCTTCGACTTCAGGGGCTTCGTGCTGTCGGGCGTCGGCCTGCTCAGCCTCATCTCGGGCTTGAGCGTGATCGGTCGCGGGATCGCGCCCGCATGGCTCGTCGTGACGATGGTCGGGGTTGGGACGCTCGCGCTCGCGGCCTACGTCCGCCACGCCGACGACCACGAGGATGCGATCCTCGATCTTAAGCTCCTCAGGATCCCGACCTTCTTCGCCGGCGTCGTCGGCGGGTTCATTTTCCGTATCGGCATCGGCGCGATGCCGTTCCTGCTGCCGCTCCTGTTGCAGATCGGCTTTGGCCTAACGCCGTTCCAATCGGGCTCACTCACCTTCGCGACCGCGGCCGGCGCGCTCTTGATGAAATTCACCGCATCGAGCGCGCTCCGATGGTTCGGCTTCCGGCGCACGCTGATCGTCAACGGCCTGATCTCCGGCGCCTTTCTCGCCGCCTGCGCCCTCTTCACGCCGACGACGCCGCACTGGATGCTGCTTTTGACCCTGCTGACCGGCGGCTTCTTCCGTTCGCTCGAATTCACCGCGCTCAACGCCATCAGCTACGCCGACATCGAGCAGCCGCTGATGAGCCGCGCGACCAGCTTCGCCAGCGTCTCGCAGCAGATGTCGGGAGCGGTCGGGGTCGCGGTGGCGGCGATCTGCGTGCAGACAATCCAGCTCGGCTTCGGCGATCCGACGCTTCAGGCGCGCGACCTGTCGCTTTCGTTCGTGATGGTTGCGATCGTCTCGAGCCTGTCGGTCTTCGTTTTCGCCACCCTCAAGCCGGACGCGGGCGCGGCGGTGTCGGGCAAGATCGTGGCGACGCCGGAAGAAGCCGCAGCCCGCGGCGGCGGAGTAGCGTCGGGGCGGAGCGCATCGGGCTTGCCGAACGGTCGCGTCACGATAAAGCTGCGGCGGGTCATGGGCGGTCGGCAGCGATGTTGGGGATGGATCGGTTTCAGCCGCTCGGCCGCGATAGGCGGCTGCTTGGCGATCGGGCTGGTTCTGATTGCGCTGACGGCCAGCTACCTCCTGTTGCTTAACCGCTTCCGCGTTTCGGACCTGCCCAGCGAACGGCGTTTCGGCGCTGCCGACTCCGCCGCGCCCCCAGGCGAGGTCTATCTCGAGCCGGTCGGCGTCGACGCCCTCAATGACGCCATGCAGATGCGCGCCTATCTGTCGCCAAGACCATCGGAAAGCACGAACGCTCACGCCGGCTCGGACCGCGATTTGATCTTGCTGGTCAGCCACGACCGGACCGTGGAGGAAATCAAGCTCACGGCCGGCGAGCATATCGCCAGCTCGACCTTCGAGGTCGACCTGAACGAGGGCAGCGTCACTCACTATCCGCTCGACTCCTATGTCGCGCGGCTCGGCGTCCAGCTCCTGGACGGAAAGTCCTCGACCCCGCTTCCCGCCAGGGTCACGATATGGGAGGGGGCGCTCGGGTACGATCTGCATACGACAGGCAAGCCCGGACCGGACCCGGATGGCGTTCAGCTGACGACCGCGATTACGCGCAGCGGCGCCTTTGCGCTGTTTGCGCTCTGCGCGTACGGCGCCATGATCGTGCTCGGCTTCTGCGCCGTCGTGGTCGGCGTCCTGACGTTCATCGAGGTGCGGCCGCCGGAGACGTCGTTGATCGGATCTCTCGCGGCGTTCGCCTTCGCCCTGCCGGTGTTGCGCAGCGCGCTCCCGGGCTCGCCGCCGCTCGGCATTCAGGCGGACATGTGGGTGTTCTTGTGGACCGAGCTGGTGATCGTGCTGGCGCTTGCCCTGGTCGTCTTCAAATGGGCGATAGCCGGTCCCCGCCTTTGAGCCGGCGCGGCGATTAATCGCCGCCAGACCGTCGAGCGCCGTGACGAAGCCACTTCATTCCAGCAGGTCCGGCTGCTCCTTGACGATCCGCGCGTAGAGCGGCTGGAACTGGAACCAGCCGGCGAAGGCGTTGCCGATGATCTTGCAAGACTGCGTCGCGGCTTCAGGCGAGATCATCTTGAGGCTCTGGCCCTCTTTCAGCGCCGCCTCGGCAATGAGTTGCACCTGGCACGATCGCTCCATGGTGATGAACCACCACACCGCCTCATCGACCGTCCCCCCGACGGTGATGAGGCCGTGGCTCTGCAGGATGGCGGCTTTCATCTTGCCGATGGCCTCGGCGATCCGCTGGCCCTCGTCGAGCTCGACCGCGACGCCGCCGAAGTCGTCATAGACCGCGTGGTCATTGTAGAAGGCGCAGACGTCCTGGGTGATCGGCGCAAGCGGGCGCCCCAGCGTCGAAAAGGCGCGTCCGTAGGTCGAATGGGAATGGGCGGCGGCGACCGCGTCCGGCCGGGCGGCGTGGACGCGCGAATGGATGACGAAGGCCGCCGTGTTGACCGGATAATCGCCCTCGACGACATTGCCATTGTGATCGCAGCGGATCAGATTCGATACGTTGATCTGGCTGAAATGGACGCCGAACGGGTTCACCCAGAAGGTGTCCGGAAACTCGGGATCGCGCGCGGTAATGTGGCCCGCGACCCCCTCATCGAAGCCGAATTTCGAGAACAGCCGGAACCCCGCCGCAAGCCTCTGCTTGCGATGCAGCCGCTCGTCCGCGACGTTGGCGAACTTCGGCGGCATCGGCAATTTCCCCATCATCGCCGCCGGGTCGACCGGCGCCTTGGTCTCCTTGGCCTGGACGTTCATCGACGCTCCTCCCGGGTGAGCTTCGCCTGCCCCAAGCATAGGGCGGAACATCGCGTCCGTCAGCATGATAACGGATTGCCTGATCGGTCCCTGGCGTCCGCGAGCCGGGGCGCCATTTTCGATCCCGTTTTCAACAATTTCAGCCACTTGCGGCGCCATTTGGGACCGTCGTCCGCCCTTCCGAGCCGCAGAGCCGCGCAATGCCGTCGCAGGCGTCGCAAGCCGCGTTTTGGGCGGCGCCGACGCGCGGACCGGCCGAGGCTGACGCGATCAATGATCGCGTCTTCAACCTCCCCCTGAACCCCGTCGCCAGCAGATAAAGCTCGGCGCTGTCGGCGCGGCTGGCTTTCGGCTTCACGTGGCGCACGGTCGCGAACTCGCGCTTGAGGCGGGCGAGGAGCTCGCCCTCAGCGCCGCCTTGCAGCACCTTGGCGAGGAAGAAGCCGCCCGGCGCCAGCACCTCGCCCGCAAAGTCGGCGGCGAGCTCGACAAGGCCGATGATGCGGAGTTGATCGGTCTTGCGGTGGCCGGTCGCGTTGGCGGCCATGTCGGAGAGAACGCCGTCGGCCGGCCCGCCCAGCCATTCGCGCAGACAGCCGCGGCGCCTCGGCGTCGTGGAAGTCCATTTGCCGGAACTCGACCCCGTCGATCGCCTCCATCTCGAGAAGGTCGATCGCGATCACCCGGCCCCTGCCCTCGCGCGCTTGCACCCGCGCCGCCGCGACCTGGCTCCAGCCGCCGGGCGCGGCGCCGAGGTCGACGACCCGCTGGCCGGGTTTGAGGAGCCTGTGCTTGTCGTCGATCTCGATCAGCTTGTAGGCCGCGCGCGAGCGGTAACCTTCGCGGCGAGCCTGGGCGACGTAGGGGTCGTTGAGCTGGCGTTCGAGCCAGAGCGTCGAGGCGAGCGACCGTTTGCGGGCGGTCTTCACTCGGGTCTTGAGCGCCCGGCCGCCTTCGCGCCCCGAGCCGCCGGTCTTCGTCACCAGCGGCTGCGCCGGTGCGGGCCGACCCCGTCGTCGCGCATCATGTGGCTCAGGATGCCCTCGCGCAGCCCCCGGTCGGCGATGCGCAGGCGCTCGGCCGGGAAATGCGCCCGGATCGCCTCGAGAATGGCGCAGCCGGCGAGCACGAGGTCCGCGCGCTCGTCGCCGATGCAGGCGTTGGCGGCGCGCTCGGCGTAGCTCATGGCGCGCAGCCGCGCGATCGCCCCGTCGACCTCGGCCCGGCCGAGCCAGAGGCCGTCGACCGCGCGCCGATCGTAACGCGCGAGGTTCAGATGCACCCCGGCGATGGTCGTCACTGTGCCCGACGTGCCGAGGAGATGAAAGCGCGCGCAGCGCGCCTCGTTCGCCACTTTGGCGACGAAGGGCGCGAGCGCATCGGAGACGAATGCGGTCATGGCCGCAAAGGCCTCGTCGGTCACGTCAACGCCGCCGAACCGTTCGGCCAGCGAGACGACCCCGAGCCGCAAGGATTCCCAGGCCTTGACCCGGTTCGCTCCCCGCGGCGCGCGAGAATCGAAGGCGAGCCAGATGATCTCGGACGATCCGCCGCCGATGTCGAACATCACCGTCGAGCGGGCCTCCTTGTCGGCGAGATCGCCGACGCCCGCCGCGGCGAGATGGGCCTCGGTTTCGCGGTCGACGATTTCGAGTTCGATGCCGAGGCGTTCCCGAACCGTGGCGACGAAGGCCGGGCCATTGGCGGCCGAGCGGCAGGCCTCGGTCGCGATGGTGCGGGCCCGCGTCACCCCCCGCGCCGCCATCTTGTCGCGGCAAACCTTCAACGCCTCGAGCGTGCGCCCGATCGCCGCTTCGCTCAGCCGTCCGGTCAGCGACAGCCCCTCGCCGAGCCGAACGATGCGCGAGAACGCGTCGATGACGCGGAATCCCTCGGCGGTCGGCCGCGCGACCAGCAGCCGGCAATTGTTGGTGCCCAGGTCCAGCGCCGCATAGGTTCCGCCCCGGCCATTGCGCGCGCCGGCCGGCTGGCTCTCGGAACTCGATAACGGTGCGCGAACTCCGGGCTCAGAACTCCATGTCGAGACTTGACTCAACCCATTCCCCGGCGCCCCCGCGGTCGGTCATCCCTTGTCCGCGGCGGCATTGTCAGACGAGTGTAGCAATACTGGCGGAGGATGCAACGCGGCCCCGGCGGCTCAAGGCTTGAAGAACGGATGGCGCACCTTGTCGCCGACCTTGAGTCCGATCCTGGCGGCGGCGCCGCCATTCAATTCGAGCACCGCCATGCACGGCGGACCGGAGGGAATTGCGCGCTCGGACAGCGGTTCGGCGTTCGCGGCGATGTTCGTCACGACCCCGGCTCGGGAAATAAAGATCATGTCCAGCGGGATGTAGGTGTCCTTCATCCAGAAGGATTCGGGCGCTTCGCGGTCGAATTCGAACAGCATGCCGTGGTCGGCCGGCATGAACCTGCGGTCCATCAGCCCGCGCGCCCGGCTCGCTTCATCCTTGGCGATCTCGACTTGGAAGTCGTGGGTCCCGGTAGCGGTCACGATCTGAAGCGCTTCGAGCCCGTCGCTGCGGGCGGCGCCGCCGAACGCGACTATGACGACGAGCAACAGCGCCGCCCAAGGCCGAAATCCGATCGCTCTCATTCGCCGCTCCTCGCTCGCCCGGCGTCAAAGCGCGCGACGCCGCCGAGGCCGGTTTCAAGAGCAACCCCAGAGGCGCGTCAAGCCGGCCCGGCGCGCGAGACGCCGCAGCGGAGGTCTGAAGCGGGGCGGCCTCAGTGCGGCGCCAGGATCTTCGATCCATCGAGCGGCCTGACCTCGGCCGCCATGAGCCCCTTCGGCCCGGGGCCGAATCGCGCCAGCATGCTGTCGCCGGGCTTCGGATCGATAAAGCCGTATCGCCGCAGCGTCTCCATGTGGACAAAAATGTCCTCAGTGCCCTCGCCGCGGGTGAGGAAGCCGAAACCCCGGGCGCGGTTGAACCACTTGACGATGACAATCTCGAACGCGCCAACGGCGCTTGCCTGGGCGCGGGTGCGGGCCGCCGGCGGCGGAGCGGCCACGGACGCATCGGGTTCGGCGATCGAGATCACCCTGAACACCTGGAGGCCGCGCTCGCGCCGTTGCGCCTCGGCAACCACTCGCGCGCCTTCGCGTATGGCGGTGAACCCGTCGCGCCGCAAGACGGTGACGTGAACGAGCACGTCGGCCTCGCCGCTATCCGGCACGATGAACCCATAGCCCTTGGCGGCGTCGAACCATTTGACGCGGCCGACGATTTCGACCAGCCCGACAGGGCGCTCGTCGGCTTGTTCTATGTGCGCCGTCCCGTCGGACGGCTTGACGAATTCCTCGCTCAATTCGGCCCCCACTCAACGCGTCGGCTGTACATCCTTGCCGCCTTCGAACCTCTTGCGCGTCGCGACTGGGACCATCCGCTCGGCTCCGCCGGACCGACGGGGATCCACAACGCAAGTGATTCTGTCACCAAGATAGCAAATCGCCCGCCGCTGAATATAGCAAACACGCGAAACTTGAGCGTGGCTGTGGATAGGAGGCAAAAAAAATCCCGCCGCGCCCAACCAGGCCGACGGGATCATGCGCCGCGACGCGGCGGCGCCGCAGCGGCAGGCGTGAAGAACGGCTGCGGCTACTCGCCATCATCCTCCGGCTCCGGCGGCGGCGTCAGGCCTTCGAGCCCGCGCAGCAGATCCTCCTCCGTCATGCGGTCGAACTGGACGTCGGCCCCAAGCTCGATCTGAGTCTGAAGGTCCGGATTGACCATCGGCGGCGCCGCCTCGGCCTCCGGCTCGTCGATCTCGACGTGCTTCTGCAACGCGTGGATGACATCCTCTCGCAGGTCGCCGGGCGAGAGCTTGCCGTCGCCGATCTCGCGCAGCGCGACGACCGGATTCTTGTCATTGTCGCGCTGAACGGAGATCGGCGCGCCGGACGAAATCGCGCGCGCACGGTGGCTGGCCATCAGGACCAGATCAAATCGGTTGTCGACCTTGTCGATGCAATCTTCGACGGTAACGCGAGCCATTGAGACTCCTTGGCTTTATGAAACGATGTCCGAGAGGAAGCGCGCCTCGTACACTGCGCGCGGGTCGGATGCAAGCTTTTCCGCCTCGTTGACTCTCTACCGCCCCAACTCGCCGTCGACGGCCAAGCCGCGGCGCGATCCGAATGCGCCCGCCGTCCGGCCACGCACGCAGAAGGCGGCGACCCAGGCCAGAAACGCCAGCGCCGCGCCGCACAGCAAGGGAGCCCTGAGGCCCCAGTCCGCGGCTGCGGCGCCGACTGCAGCAACAGAGAGGGCTCCGGCCAGCCGGGTCAAGAGAAACAGCGTGCTCATGATGCGACCTCGCATGGCGTCAGGCACGGAAAGCTGCAACAGCGCCAGCGCGCCGGTCCTGCAGACTTCGAAGCACGCCCCGAGCGCGACCATGGCGAGCGCCGCCTCGCCCAGGCTGCGCGACAGCATCAGGCACGAAACGGCGCCGATAAACCCCAGAAACCCCCACAGGATGGTCGGCGGCGAGGCCCGCCCGACGCCGCCATGCGCAAGCCAGAGCGCCGCCACCGTCGCGCCGACGCCGGCGCTCGCGAGCAGGGTGGACAAGCCGCCAACGCCCGCGCCCAGCGACCGATCGGCGAAAGCCGGCGCCATCTGCCGGACCGCGCCGTAAAGGCCGTCGCCGAACAACAGCAGCATGAGGATCATTTTGATCCCGGCATGAGCCCAAATGGCGGCGACGCCGTCGAGAACGTCGCGGGTGAAATGCTTCGCGACCGCGCGCTCCTGCCGATATCCGGCCGGCGTGCGCATGGCCGCGACGCTGAGGAAGAAGAGCCCGTAGCCGAGAACATTGCTGGCGAAGGCGGCGGGCGTTCCGAAGCGCAGAATGATCCACCCCGCGAGCGCGGGACCGACAAACAGCCCGAGCTGACTGTATGCGGCGCCGACCGCGATCGCGGAAGACAGTCGGCGGGGCGCGATGAAGCGCGGCAACAGCCCGTAGCTTGCGGGGATGCTGAAAGCGTGCGCAGCGCCGTGGACGGCCGCGAGCGCGGTCAGCGCATGGATCGTCAGCGCCCCGGAAAAAGCTAGCCCGGCCAGAATCGCGGCCTGGGCCGTTGCGCAGGCATAGCTGGCCACGAGAATGCGAAGCCGGTCGCCCCGGTCGGCAAGCACCCCTCCGATCGGCATCAGGACGATGTTTGCGGTCGCATCGGCGAGGGCGACGATCGCGAGCCAGGCCGTCGAATGCGTGAGATCCCACGCCGTCCATGAGACGGCGACCGCCTGGACGAAGAAGCTCAGCCACGAAACGACCGAGCCCAACGAGTACCAGCGAAAGTTCCGGTCGCCGAAGGCCTCGGCGATGCCGCCCAGGCCAAGCGTCAAGACGGGCCGCCGCTCCCGAGTCCTCCCCGGGCCTTCACGCTGCGCCTCGGCGCGCGGTCCGCATCCGCGCCATGACGCTGCGGAAGGCGTCGGCGAAGCGTTCGACGTCGGCTTCCCGCGACGCCCAGCCGAGGCTGAGCCGGATCGCGCCGCGCGCGAGATCCGGCTTGACGCCCATCGCCGCCAGCACATGCGACGGCGCGACCTTGCCTGACGAGCAGGCCGAGCCGGAGCTGACCGCGACCCCCGCAAGATCGAGGGCGATCATCAAAGTCGCCGCCTCGACGCCGGGCGCGGCGAAACAAACGGTGTTGGGAAGGCGCGGGGCGGCGTCCGAGAAGATGACCGCATCGGCGACGATCGAGCGGACGGCCTCGGCGAGTCGGTCGCGCAGCCCAATGAGCCGAGCCGCCTCGCTCGCCGTTTCAGGCCGGCAGACGCGCGCCGCGGCGCCGAAGGCGGCGATCGCCGCAACGGCTTCGGTGCCCGCGCGACGGCCGCGCTCCTGGCCCCCGCCCCGAACCAGCGGCGTCCCCAGGCTCATCGCGGCTCGCGCCGTGACCACCGCGCCTGCGCCTTTCATTCCCCCGATCTTGTGGGCCGACAGCATGAGCGCGTCGGCGCCGAGCGCAGCAATGCCGCAATCCATTCGCCCCGCCATTTGGACCGCGTCGCAGAAAACGAGGCCGCCCGCCGCATGGACCAGCCCAGCGGCCTCGGCGACCGGCTGGACAACGCCGGTCTCGTTGTTTGCGCCTTGCAGCGCCAAGAGCGCGCGTCCCGGACGGCGGCAGGCGGCCTCGATCCAATCGAGGTCGAGTTGGCCGTCGGGCCGCACGGGCGCAACCTCCGCGGCCGGGAACCGATGCCCCGCGAGGACGCAGGCGTGCTCCCCGGCTGAGACGATGAGCCGGTCGAGCGGAGCGACGCCCGGTCCGGAGCCGAAGAGCGGATTGAGAGCCGCATTGGCGGCCTCGGCGCCGCCGGACACGAACGTGACGCATCGGGACGCCACGCCCGCGAGGCGCGCAACGTCGCTTCGCGCCTCCTCGACGATCTGGCGCGCCGCCCGCCCTTCCGCGTGCACCGAAGAGGGATTGCCGGTCGTCTCCATCGCCGCAAGCGCGGCCTGGCGCGCTTCCGCACGCAGCGGCGCGGTGGCGTTATAGTCGAGATAGGTTCGGCTCAGCGGCCGTGCGGCGGCCATCGCGGCTCCTTTTCCGCCGGCCCGGATGCGTAACGCGGCAGCCTCTGCGGTTTTTCCTTGCAATTGCCGGCGCCCAGCGTGCTATGAGGCGGCCTCCGAGGCGAGCCCCGGCCGACTGATCGACTGATATGCACGCCGGAACCCGCACCGCAAGGCGTGGGCTTGCGTATTTCACTCCCGGCCGAGCGCGCTTCAAGGCATTGTGGAGTTTTCATGCCCGAGGTTTTCTTCAACGGTCCCGCCGGTCGGCTGGAGGGTCGCTTCCATCCGGCCAAGCAGCGCGGGGCCCCGATCGCGGTGGTGCTGCATTCTCATCCCCAGTTTGGCGGCACGATGAATAACCAGATCGTCTACAACACTTATTACAACTTTGCCGAACGCGGCTTCTCGGTGCTGCGCTTCAATTTCCGCGGCGTCGGGCGGTCGCAGGGCGCCTTCGACCACGGGCAGGGCGAATTGTCCGACGCGGCTTCCGCGCTCGACTGGGCGCAGTCGATCAGCCCGGAGGCCCGCGCCTGCTGGATCGCGGGCGTGTCGTTCGGCTCCTGGATCGGCATGCAGCTTTTGATGCGCCGTCCGGAGATCGAGGGCTTCATCTCGATCGCGCCGCCCGCCAATCGGTTCGACTTCAGCTTTCTCGCCCCCTGCCCTTCGTCCGGGCTGTTCGTACACGGCGACAAGGATCGCGTCGCGCCGCTGAAAGAGGTCCTGGCGCTGATCGAGAAGCTGAAGACGCAGAAGGGTATCGTCATCGAGCATGCGGTCATCCCCGAGGCCAATCACTTCTTCGAGGATTGCATCGAGGAACTGCACATGGTCGTCGGCGCCTATCTCGACAAGCGTCTCGGCATGCCGCGTCATTCGCCCCCCGTGGTGCGCAAGGAGCGGGCGAAGCCGACCCTGCCGCAGCGCGACAGCCGATAGAGCCAGCGGCGCCAGTGTCCCTGATCACGACCACGGACGAACTCGCTCAAGCCTGCCAGAGGCTGGCGCGCTCGCCCTTCGTCACGGTCGACACCGAATTCCTGCGCGAGACGACGTTCTGGCCGATCCTCTGCGTCGTCCAGCTCGCCTCCGACGACGAAGCGATGGCGATCGACGCGCTCGCGCCAGCGCTCGATCTCGAGCCGCTGTTGCAGCTGATGGCCGACGAAGACGTGGTCAAGGTGTTCCACGCCGCCCGACAGGACCTCGAAATCTTCTGGAAGCTCTCCGGCGTCCTGCCGGCGCCTCTGTTCGATACCCAGGTCGCAGCGATGGTCTGCGGTTATGGCGAGCAGGTCTCCTATAGCGAGCTTGCGCACTCGATCTGCCATGTCGCGATCGACAAGTCGTCGCGGTTCACCGACTGGGCGCGCCGTCCGCTGGCCGAGGCGCAGATCGAGTACGCAATCGGCGACGTGACCCACCTGCGGCACATTTACAAGGAGTTGTCGAAGCGGGTCGCGGCCACCGGGCGCCAATCCTGGCTCGACGACGAAATGAAGACGCTGAATTCGCCTTCGACCTACGAGCAGCATCCCGAGCGCGCCTGGGAGCGCTACCGGACCAAGGCGCGCAAACCCCGCGATCTCGCGGTCTTGATGGAGCTCGCGGCGTGGCGCGAGAGCGAAGCGCAGGCGCGCGACGTGCCACGCGCCCGGGTCCTCAAGGACGACGTGCTGACCGAACTCGCGCTCGCAGCCCCGCGCAGCCTCGAGGCGCTCGCCAACCTGCGCGCCTTCCCGCGCGGGATGGAACGTTCGCGCGCCGGCGGAGAAATTCTGGCCGCCGTCGAGCGGGGGCTGGCGCGCGACCCCAAGACCCTGCCGAAGATCGAACGCGACCGGCGCAACGGCGCCAATGTCGGCCCGACGGTCGAATTGCTCAAGGTTCTGCTGAGACAGGTAAGCGAAGAGAGCGGCGTGGCGGGCAAGCTGATCGCCACGGTCGACGATCTCGAATCGATCGCGTCGAGCGACAAGGCGGAAGTGCCCGCGCTCAGCGGCTGGCGACGCAAATTGTTCGGCGAACGGGCGCTCGAACTGAAGCACGGGCGACTGGCGCTGACGGTCGAGAATGGCAAGGTCGTGACGCTCGAATGGAAAGACGCCGAAGCGCCGAACCCGGTCGCTTGAGACCGGACGGAGCGCGGAGACAGTTTTGAGCGCAGGCGCGGACATCGTCTGGCTGCGCGACGACTTCCGCCTCGACGACCAGCCGGCGATTCTGGCCGTTGCGGGTCGTCCGGCTCTCCTTGTCTATGTTCACGACAATTCGCCTCTCAACGGCCGCCCCCTCGGCGGGGCGGCCAAGTGGCGTCTCGCCCAGTCGCTGAAGGCGATGCAGGAGCGCCTCGCGGCGCTCGGCGGGCGGCTCGATATCATCCGCGGCGAGGCGGACACGATGATCCTCGCGCTCGCCGCCGCGGCGAACGCCAGCCGCGTTCTCTGGACCCGGCGATACGAGGGCGCAGCGATCGCGCTCGACTCCGCGGTCAAGACGCGCCTGCGAGAGCGCGGCGTCGAGGTCCTGAGCTTCAACGCCCGGCTCATGCGCGAGCCGTGGGAAGTCGCAAAGCCGGGCGGCGCGCCGCCCGCCACCTTTTCCGCCTTCTGGCGCCGCCATTGTTCGCTTCCACCCCTGCCCGCCCCGTCGCCGGCGCCGGATCGCCTTACCCCTGCGCCTTGGCCCAGGGATGCGCCGGAACGCGTCGCGATCGAGGCGCTGCGGCTTACGCCAACCAAACCGGACTGGTCGGGCGAGCTCGCGCTCGGCGAAACCCTGGGCGAAGCGGGCGCGCTCTCCGCGCTCGCCCAGTTCATCGGCCGCCCGCTCGCCGGCTACGCGGATGCCCGCGACCTGACGACACCCCAGACGACCTCGCGCCTTTCGGCTCACCTGCGCTTCGGCGAGATTTCAACGCGCCGCATCGCCGCCGCCGTTGAGGGCGCCGCTGCGGCCCGACCGGGCCTCGTGCGCGACGCCGAGAAATTCATGACCGAACTGGGCTGGCGCGACTTCGCTGCCGCGCTCCTCTATCGGCATCCCGAACTCGCGACGCGCCCGCTGCGACCCGAATTCGAGCGCTTTCCCTGGCGCGACGATGACGAGGGTTTTCGCGCCTGGGCGCATGGGCGGACCGGCTATCCGATCGTCGACGCCGGAATGCGCCAGCTGTGGCGCACCGGATTCATGCACAATCGCGTCCGCATGATCGCGGCCTCCTTCCTGGTAAAGCATCTCCTCATCGACTGGCGGCGCGGCGAGCAATGGTTCTGGGACACGCTCATCGACGCCGATCCGGCCAATAACCCGATGGGCTGGCAGTGGGTCGCGGGGTCGGGCGCTGACGCCGCCCCCTATTTCCGCATTTTCAATCCGGTGCTGCAGGCGGAGAAGTTCGACCCCGACGGCGCCTATGTGCGCCGCTGGGTTCCCGAGCTGGCGCGGATCGCCGAGCCGGATATCCACGCGCCCTGGCGGGCTTCGAGCGAGACGCTGGCGCGCGCCGACGTCGTCCTCGGCAAGTCCTACCCGCAGCCGATCGTCGACCACGCCCACGCCCGCGCCCGGGCGCTTGCCGCATATGCTGCGATGCGCGGCGCGGCTAGAGAATGAGGAGCTTCTTCACCAGCGCGAACACTTCCTTGTATGGCAGCCTGGTCGCGCCGGCGATGGCGAAGGGAATGAGCGCCGCCCCGGCGAGCGGGGCGACCGCCGACCGGCTCATGAGAAAGATCGACAGCTTGCGCGAGGCCGCGAACTGCGCCGACGGATCGGGAACCGCGGCAGTGGCGCTTTCCGCTGCGTCATCGGCGGCGAGATTGCGGCCGATGAGGGCGCGCTCGGCGGCGCGGTGGTAACGCGTCGCCTGGGCGCCGAGCACCTGGGCCGATTTCTCCCTGAGCTCCGAGAGCGGCTTCGAGAACGCGAGCAGCGGGAAGGCGAAAAACGCGAACACGATCGCGAGCCAACTGGTGATGATGTAGCCGAAGGTGACCGAGGAAATGTTGGCTTCGAACACGTGCTTGACGACAGTGATCGCCATGCCTGCGCTCATCCCGAACACGAACATCGAATAGGCGTTTGGATATTCGGCGAGAAAGGCCAAGCCGCCCTTGCCGTCCGGATGGGTCGCGACCAGCCTGAGCTCGAGCGAGGCGATCCGCCACAACAGCATCGCCCAGACGATATAGCGCCAGAGGCCGCGGAACAGCAGAAAGTAGAAGATTGGCGCGCTGCAGACGACGCTCCACCATCCGGCCAGCGTCACGCGGGCGCCGTCGTCGGCGACCTGAACCGCCCAGGACGAGCTGTCGGCGGTCATGAGAATGTCGAGCCGCACCAGCGTTCCTACAATCGCAAGGCCCAGGCAGACGATTTCGGCTGCCGTGGAGTCGCGCAATCTGAGCGCCCGCACCACCGCCTTCGCCGCCGCTTCGAATGACGCCGGAGCCAGGATCGGCGCCCTTGCCAGCTGCCCGAGCTTGCCGTTGAGCCCATATTCGACTTGCTGCTCGGCCAAAACGAAGAGACCGACGGCGATGAAGAACCGCGCCCAGGCGCCGAAGTCGAGCAGGAAAGGATGCGCCGCCGAAGGCCCGAAGGCGCGCCCGGCGATTAGGCTGAGGACGAACGGAACACCCCAGGCGAGCGCGACGAATATCGCCGCTCTGCGGCCTGCGAGCAGGGCGTCCTCCCTGAGCACCCCGAGACGGCGCTGCAATTCAAAGAACGGCCCGCCATGCGAGGCGAGATATTCCCCGATCCGGCTCGCCTCGTCCCTGTCGGCGTCGACGCCGTCAGCGGCGCCCATGCTCCCCGCGATGCTCGTCATTTCTCCATCCCCCTCCGGCCCCGATCGATGGCGACTCCTAGTGGAGATCTCACCCGCTGGCTCGTGATCGTCTTGGCTGGACAGCCTCGGCCGCGCAAGTGGTTTGGCGGCGAAAGCCTCGATTGCGCGTCCTATTGTCGCATTTTTCGAGATTGCCGCTCGCGCGCTTACCCCGGCTCCGCCGCCGACAGCGCCGCCTCCTCGCTCAGGAATTCGCGCAGGGCCTTGATGCGCGGAGAATTGGTTTCGTCCGGACGGCAGACGAAGTAATAGCCGAACGGCGTCGAGACGCTGGTCTTGAACGGCTGGACGAGGCGCCCGGCGGCGAGTTCGTCGGCGGCGATCGCGAACGAGGTCAGCGCCACGCCCTGCCCTTGCGCGGCGGCGCGCAGCGTCATCGCCATGTTGTTGAAGAAGACGCCGTGAGTCGCCTCGACGTTGCGCGCGCCGGCCGCCTTGAGCCAGTCGGACCAGGTCGGCCAGGACGCATGGGCCGGGTTCCAGTCGAGATGCAGAAGCGTGTGGCGGCTCAAGTGCTCGGGCGAGCGCAGCGGATCGGCGCCGGCGACGAGTTCGGGCGCGCAGACCGGAAACACGTCCTCCTTGAACAGAAGGGTCGCGGCGAGTCCGGAGAACTCGCCGGCGCCCCAGCGGATCAGCGCATCCGCGGCGCCGGAATCGAGCGCTTCGTCGATCGGATTGGCGTCGATCAGGACGTCGGTCTCGGGGTGGCGGGCCTTGAACTTGCCGATCCGGCCGACGAGCCAGGTCGCGGCGAACGACGGGGTCGAATTGATCACGAGAAAGCGGCGCCCGTTGCCCTCGCGCATGGCGCGCGCTGACTTCGCGAGAAGCGCGAACCCTTCCGTCAGCGCGCCGGCCCCGGCCGCGCCCGCTTCGGTCAGCTGAAGTCCGCGGCCATTTCGCTCAACGAGCCTTGCGCCGATGTCCTGCTCGAGGGCGCGCACCTGCTGGGCGACCGCGGCCTTGGTCACGTGCAACTCCTCTGCGGCGCGGGCGAACGACAAGTGGCGCGCGACGACCTCGAAGGCGCGTAGCGCGTTGACCGGCGGCAGGCGGTGGAGGAGGCTCATCGTTTAGCTATACTATACGATTGGCAAAGAAGGAATGATTTGCTGCGGCGCGTCATTTCCTCATATACGTGGGTGAATCGGACGCAAGCGACGCGATTTATGCTTAAGGATTAGTAACATGACCGCCTCGACCACAAATCTCCCTCATTCCCATGCCGATTTTGGCATCTCGCCGACGCTCATATTCGTGAAACGAATTCTTAACCAATTGGCCGAGCGGGCTGAAGCCGCGGCCGATCGCAGCCGGCTCGCGGCGCTCCCGCGTCGCTATCTCGACGACGTCGGCATGACAGTCGGTGAACGGGCGGCGATCGTCGGCTACGAAGAGCCGGGTTTGGACCCTTGGGCGCTGGCCGCGACCCAGCGGCTTTGAAGCCCGCACTCCGTTCGCCGCAGGCCTGAGGCGCGAGCGGAGCTTCGCTTAGCGAGTGATAGCGCTGCGCGCGTGCTCGCACGACACTGACGCTTATGAAACAGACTTCGTCGCTCGCCGGCTGAGCGCCGCGAACCCTTGCGATTTCAACCCGGCACGCGTGCGCCGTCAAGCTCGGCTTGACGTGCGCAGCGCAGCAATGGAAAAGACGGCTCCCCTTCGAGCGGGAGTTGGGATGCAACGCGTCACGCTGATCGATAACTACGACAGCTTCACCTTCAACCTTGTCCATTACCTCGGGGAACTGGGCGCAGAGGTGTCGGTGTGGCGCAACGACGAGATCACGGTCGCGGACGCGATCGCCTCGAAGCCGGACGCAATCGTGCTGTCGCCCGGGCCCTGCACCCCGAACGAGGCGGGCGTGTGCCTCGACCTTGTCCGCTCGGCCAGCGAAACGACGCCAATGCTCGGCGTGTGCCTCGGCCATCAGGCGATCGGGCAGGCGTTCGGCGCCGAGATCGTGCGTAGCCCGGCGCCGATGCACGGCAAGGTCTCCCGCATTTCGCACCACGCGAGCGGGTTGTTTCACGGGCTGAATGGACCCTTTCAGGCGACGCGGTATCACTCGCTCATCATAGAGCGCTCAAGCACGCCACCCGAGCTCGAGATCAGCGCCGAAAGCGACGACGGGCTCGTCATGGGCGTCGAGCACCGCGACCGCCCGGTGTTCGGAGTGCAGTTCCACCCGGAAAGCATCGCGAGCGAGCACGGGCGGCAGATCTTACGAAATTTCCTCGACTTGGCGGACGCGTTCCATAAGCGCCAGCAGACTTTCTGAGGGGAACGCGAAACGAGGTCATGGAATCCTTCAAGCCTCTGATCGCCAAAGTCGCCGCTGGCGCGACGCTGACCCGGGCCGAGGCGGAAAGCGCGTTCGATTCGATGCTCTCGGGCGAGGTGACGCCCTCGCAGATGGGCGGATTCCTGATGGCGCTGAGGGTCCGGGGCGAGACGGTCGAGGAAATCACCGGCGCAGTCGCGGCGATGCGGGCCAAGATGGCGGTCGTGAAGGCGCCGCCGGACGCCATCGACATTGTCGGCACCGGCGGCGACGGTTCCGGCTCCTACAATGTTTCGACCCTGGCGGCGATCATCACCGCCGCCTGCGGCGTGCCGGTCGCCAAGCACGGCAACCGTGCAATGTCTTCACGCTCGGGCGCCGCCGATACGCTCGTCGCCCTTGGGGTCAGGATCGGGCTTTCGCCTGAAGGGGTCGAACGCTGCATCCATGAGGCCGGAATCGGCTTCATGATGGCGCCGACCCATCATGCATCGATGCGCCATGTCGGTCCCACGCGGGTCGAGCTTGGCACGCGCACCATTTTCAATCTGCTAGGGCCGCTCTCCAATCCGGCCGGCGTCAAGCGCCAGATCGTCGGCGTCTTCTCCACCGCCTGGCTCGAGCCGATCGCAGAGGTGCTGCGGAATTTCGGCTCCGAGCGCGTTTGGGTCACCCACGGCCTCGACGGCCTCGACGAGATCACCGTCACCGCGCCGACGAGGGTCGTGGAGCTGAAAGGGGGCGCGCTTCACGCCTTCGAATTGACGCCTGAAGCGGCCGGCCTCGCCCGGTCCGCGCCCGAGGCGCTCAAGGGCGGGGATCCGGCGCACAACGCCAAGGCGTTGATCGACGTCCTCGACGGCGCGCTCGGCGCCTTTCGTGATATTGGGCTTATGACCACGGCGGCCGCGCTGGTGGTCGCGGGCAAGGCCGGGACGATCAAGGACGGCGTGGCCATCGGCGAAGCGGCGATCCGCTCCGGCGCCGCCCGCCGGACGCTTGATCGTTTGATCGCAGTCTCGAACGCCTGAAAGTCGGAACGCTGATGGCTGACATCCTCAAAAAGATCGAAAGCTATAAGCGCCGCGAAATCGCAGAGGCCAAGGTCAGGGTGCCGCGCGCGACCTTGGAGCGCGAGATCGAAGGCCAATCTCCGCCGCGCGGTTTCACCAAGGCGCTGGAACGGGCGATCGAAGAGGGACGGTTCGGCCTCATCGCCGAAATCAAAAAGGCGAGCCCCTCGAAGGGGCTGATCCGGGCGGATTTCGACCCGACCACGCTCGCCAAGGCCTATCAGGCCGGCGGGGCCACCTGCCTATCGGTGCTGACCGACCGGCCTTCATTTCAGGGCGCCCCCGAGCATTTGATCAAAGCGCGAAACGCGACGACGCTCCCGATCCTGCGCAAGGATTTCATGTTCGACGCCTACCAGGTGCTCGAAGCGCGCGCCTGGGGCGCCGACTGCATCCTCATCATCATGGCCGCCGTCGACGACGAGATCGCCAAGACGCTCAACAAGACCGCACATGATCTCGGCCTCGACGTCCTGATCGAGACCCACGACGAGAATGAGCTCAAGCGCGCGCTCACTCTCGAGGGGCGGCTGATCGGGGTCAACAATCGCAACCTCCATACATTCGAGACCTCGCTCGAGGTCTGCGAGCGGCTGCTGCCCTCGATTCCGGACGGAAAGATCGTGGTCGCCGAAAGCGGTATCTCCGATCACGCCGACTGCAAGCGGCTCGCCAGGGCCGGCGTCGAAGCCTTCCTGGTCGGCGAGGCGCTGATGCGCCACAAAGACGTCGCGGCCGCGACCCGGACATTGCTCACGGGAATGTAAAAGCATTTCGGGACTGGCTCTCCGCCTCGTTCCGGCCGCTTGCGCCAACGTCAGCGGGCGGTCGCAGGCTTAAAACGCGCCCCAGCGTGGCGAGTGTTCTATTTTCGTTCCATCCTCGCCCATGTTAGTTTGTTTGCGACGCGATTCGTCAAAATGTGAAAGTGGACATGAACGATCTTTTCGGCGCGGCGGCGCCCCGGCGGGGCAAGCCCGGGCCGGTCAATGGCAAGCCCGGCCCGCGCAACGGAACGCCTGGCGAAGCCGCCTACAACGCGGCCTCGATCGAAGTGCTGGAGGGGCTGGAGCCCGTTCGGCGGCGTCCGGGCATGTACGTCGGCGGGACCGATGCAAACGCCCTTCATCACCTTTTCGCCGAAGTCATCGACAATTCGATGGATGAGGCGGTGGCCGGCCACGCCACCTTCATCGAAGTCTCGCTCGAGGAAGGCGGCTGGTTGAGCGTCGTCGACAACGGCCGCGGCATGCCGGTCGACCCGCATCCGAAATTTCCCAAGAAGTCCGCGCTCGAAGTCATCATGACGATGTTGCACGCGGGCGGCAAATTCGACAGCGGCGCCTACGAAACCTCGGGTGGCCTTCACGGCGTCGGCGTATCGGTCGTGAACGCGCTCTCGGAAAAGCTCGAAGTCGAGGTTGCGCGCAGCCAGACGCTCTATCGCCAGACGTTCGAACGCGGCAAGCCCATGACCCCGCTCACGATCGTCGGCAAGACTGCGAACCGCCGCGGCACCAAAGTGCGATTCTTGCCGGATCCCCAGATATTCGGAGCGCAGGCGCGGTTCGATCCGGCCCGCGTGTTCAGGATGGCGCGCTCGAAGGCCTATCTGTTCGGCGGCGTCGAGATTAGATGGCGCTGCGCGGCCTCGCTCATCGGCGAGGGCGCGAAGGTCCCGGCGGAAGCCACGTTCCATTTCCCCGGCGGGCTTCGAGATTACCTCGCGGCCGACATCGAGGGTCAGGAACTCGTGGCCGATCAGGTTTTCACCGGCCGGGTCGACAAGGCGGGCAAGCACGGCTCGGTCGAATGGGCGGTTTGCTGGCTCGCGGACGCTGACGGGTTCGTTCATTCCTATTGCAACACGATCCCGACGCCCGACGGCGGGACCCATGAATCGGGACTCCGCACCGCCTTGCTGCGTGGTCTGAAAGACCATGCGGACCGAATCGGCCAAAGCAAGCGCGCGGCCGCGCTCACGACCGACGACGTGATGGCGAGCTGCGCCGCCCTGATTTCGATCTTCATCCGCGAGCCGGAGTTCCAGGGCCAGAACAAGGGCCGTTTGCAGACCGCCGACGCCGCGCGACTGGTCGAGGGCGCGGTGCGCGACGCCTTCGACCACTGGCTCGCGGCGGCGCCGAGTCAGGCCGCCAAGCTCCTCGACTGGGGAATCGAGCGCGCGGAGGAGCGCATCCGCCGGCGGATGGAAAAGGAAGTCGCGCGCAAGACCGCGGTGCGCAAGCTCCGGCTGCCCGGCAAGCTCGCGGACTGCACAAACTCGTCGGCGCAAGGCTCCGAATTGTTCATCGTCGAAGGCGATTCGGCCGGCGGATCGGCCAAGCAGGCGCGCGATCGGGCCTCGCAAGCCGTGCTGCCGCTGCGCGGGAAGATTCTCAACGTGGCGTCAGCCGCACGCGAGAAGCTGGCGCAAAACCAGCAGCTTTCCGATCTCATGCAGGCGCTCGGCGCCGGCGCTGGCGCCCACTACCGATCGTCCGACCTCCGCTACGACAAGATCATTGTCATGACTGACGCGGACGTCGACGGCGCCCACATCGCCTCGCTCCTGATCACCTTCTTTTACCGGCAGACGCCGAAACTCATCGAGGAAGGCCATTTGTATCTCGCCGTCCCGCCGCTCTACCGGCTGACGCAGGGAGCACGCTCGCTTTACGCGCGCGACGAGGCGGACAAGGAAAGGTTGCTCAAGTCGGGATTTACCGGCCGCGGCGCGATCGAGGTCAGCCGGTTCAAGGGCCTCGGAGAAATGCCGGCGCGCGATCTGCGCGATACGACGATGGATCCCGCCAAGCGAACGCTGCTGCGCGTCGCCTTGGTCGCGCAGGACAGCGAGGCAACGGCCGAAGCGGTGGAGCGTCTGATGGGCTCGAAGCCCGAGGCCCGTTTCGCATTCATTCAGGAGCGCGCGCCGAAATCGCTCGAGCTCGTGGACGTCTAGGCCCTGGCGAATTTGGCGAAGGCGTCCTTGTAGTCCGGATGCCAGCGGGAGAGCGGGGGCCGGTTCTCGACGATGTCGCCCGCGGCCCAGAGGATTCGCCGCTCGTCCAATTCCCGCGGCACATCGTTGTCGGGGCAAAGGATGTAGAAGTCGCCGGCGGCCATCGAAGCGAGCATGAAATCGACCACCTGTTCCGCCGTCCAGGCGGCCGCGGGCTTGGCGACGTTCGAGCCCGCGGTCATGCCGGTGAAGGTGAAGCCGGGAATGAGCAAATGGGCGCTTACCCGGCAGCCGTCGATGTTGCGCAATTCGTGCGCGAGCGCTTCGGTCACGACCTTCACCCCGGCTTTCGAGACATTGTAGGCGGTGTCGCCCGGCGGACAGGTGATGCCCTGCTTCGAGCCGGTGTTCACGATCGCCGCTGGGCTTTCCTGGCGGATCATGTCGGGGGCGAAAGTCTGGACCCCGTTGACCACGCCCATGAGATTGACGTCGATGATGCGCCGCCACCGGGCGGGGTCGGCGAACAGTCCGCCCCCGCCTCCGGTCCCCGCATTGTTCATCAATACCGCGACCTCGCCGAAGGCGTCGAAGACCGACGCCTTCAGGCGCTGCACCTCTCCGGCCTGGCTCACGTCGATAGCGAAGGTCCTGACCGCGTCGGAGCGTTCAGCCGTCCCACTGAGCTTGGCGGCTGCGGCCTCGAGCGCCTCCCTGTTCGCATCGGCCATGCACACTCTCATGCCGAGCGCGGCGAACTTGGCCGAGGCGGCGAGGCCAATGCCGCTCGCCGCGCCGGTCACGACCGCAACCCGGTTCGGGGCAAATGCAGGATGATTGGTCACGGGTTCGCCTCCTCCGGATCCCAAAGATCGAGACGCTTACATCACGCTGGCGGCGCTTCGGCAATCGGCCTCACTCGCCGATGTCTTCGGCCGCGCGGACTTTATGGGCGGCAAGCGCCATCAGCCGGCGGTCGCGCCACGCCTGGCGATCGGCAAGCCGATCCGCCGGCAGACGTTGGCGCCGATCCGCCTCGATCACGTCCATCACCGGCCCGGACCAGTCGGCCCGCCATTGCGAGGTGGGGAAGATCTCCTCGTAGATTCCCTGATAGCGCTTGGCATAGTCGCGTACGCCGCCCGGCGCGTTGAGGTCGATGGTCTCGAACGGGCCGATGAACGACCAGCGGAGCGCCAGCCCGTCGCGAATGCCGATGTCGACGTCCTCGATGCTCGCGTAGCCTTCGGCGACGAGCCGAAACGCCTCCTCGAGCAACGCTCCCTGCATGCGGTTCATGACAAAGCCGTCGATCTCGCGCTTCATGACGATCGGCGCGTGGCCGGCGGAACGCATAAGCGCGGCTGTCCGTTCGACGACGGCGGCGTCGGTCCACGGCGCAGGCACGACCTCGACCGCCGGAATGAGATAGGGCGGATTGATCGGGTGGACGACGAGCGCGCGCCCGCGGCCCGGCAGCGCCTCAGTGAAACGCGAAGGCAGGATCGCCGAAGTGGAACTCGCGAGAACCGCGTCCGCCGGCGCGAGCGCGTCGAGGCGGCTGAAGATATGCCGCTTGACGCCGACGTCCTCGGGCGTGCTCTCCTGGACGTGGCTCGCGCCATCCAGCGCCTCCTCCAGCGTCGCCGCCCGGCGCAAGCGGGCGCGAACGACCGCCGGGGAATCGCCGAGCAGGCCATTGGCGGAGAGGTCGGGCAGAATCTCGTCGGCAAACCGTAGAGCTTCATCGGTCGCATCCGGCTTCTCGTCCCAAAGAAGGACGTCTTGGCCGGCGCGGGCGAAGCTGATCGCCCAGGCGCGACCCACCAGTCCCATGCCGACGAGGGCGATCTTGCTCATCTAAGGTCTCTCCGGCGCGGGGCGAAGCTCATCCTATGCGCCCTGAATTTGGCCGGCGCGTCAATCGGAAGGCGACCGGTCGACCGCTACGCCGCAAAGCGCGCTCGCGAGTTCCGGTAGCGATTTGATTACACTTTAGCGCAATTGCCGTTCAATCGGACCTAACTAAGCCCACAACCTTAGCTTGTATCTTGGCAGCCGCAGCCGTATTTAATAAAAATAGAGCCGAGCAATGGGCTCATGTTTGCAGTCTCGAAGCCAATCAATACGAACGTATTACTGGCAATCGAGACAGGAGATGCATGATGCATAAGTTTTTGACAACCATGTTTGCCTCGATGGCGACCGCGATGCTGGTGGCCGCGGCGCCCGCGAGCGCGACCGTCTACAAGTTTACCTTCGAGTCATTTGACTCGGAGCTGATCGCGACGGGCACGATGACGGTTGACGCCGCCGGCGAGGTCACTGCGATTTCGGGCACAATATCCGGCCTTGTCGATCAGACGATCGGCTCGGTCACTCCCAATCCGAACTTTTCCGGGCCGGCCTACAGTCCCGACGGCGCCTTCATCTACAATAACCTGTACTACACCTCAGGTATGGCCTTCGACCTGTATGGGGTGCTGTTCAAACGGCCCAATCTTCGGGTGGCTACTGGAACCTGTGGGCTAGTTCGCCCGGCGACTACTCGCTCTGGGAATCGGCCGGTTCCTACAATTACCCAATCGAGGAAGGCGGAAGTCTGAGCGTGGCGGCCGTGCCGGAATTGTCCACTTGGGCGATGCTTGGATTTGGGTTCGCGGCCCTCGGCGTCGCGGGGCGGCGGCGCACGCCGCGCCTGGCGGAGAACAGCATCGGCTAGGCGCAACATACCCCGACTCCTATTGCGGCAAGACCCGATTAAGTGAGTTTTGAACTCATCGGTTGTAGTGCTTGACTCTTGAGCTGATTGACTTTTTAAACAGAATTGGTCGAGACTGCTCAGGCTAGGTCGGCCTGGGTTGTGGCGCAAACGGGAGATTCCGGACCGCGTTGTGACCATCAACCGTGGGGGCGCGAGGCGTCTAACCATGTCCAGTCGTGGAAGACGGTCGTATTCGCATCTTCGCCGGCAGATGGCGCTGATCGAGACCCCGCGCGCCGCGGAGGCCGGCGTCAGATCCGGCCGCGGCGGATCGACCGATCCCTTTTCCGAGATTGACCCGTTGGACGAACTCGATCGCATCCTCGGCGCGAGGCCGCAGCGGTTCCGGCTTCAGTTCTTTGCCGTCGCCGACGATCGCGGCCGGTCGATTGTCGCCGAAACCGAAATTCAGGCCGTCGACGCATCCGCCGCTATCCGCGCCGCGGTCGAGGCGGACTGGCCGCCACGCGCGATCGGCCTGAGGATACTCGACGACGAGGGCCGCGAGATCTTCGAAAGCCTGAAGGCCGATCGGCGGTAGGTAGAGTTATCGCGAACAAAGCGCTGTTCCCGCAATAAACCTGCCTGTTCGCGTCTCCATGCAAACGCCTGTTCAGACGATATTTTCACCTCGCGAGGCAAGGGATTCATTGCTCCTGCAACAGGCTGACGTGGGCGGCGACGCAGCGCCAGCCATCACCGGTCCGGAGCCAGACTTGGCTTTGCCGTCCGGTGCTCGTCGCGCCGATGCGCTTGAACTCGACATTGGCGGTGGCGAAGTCCCGCCCGTAGGTTGTGATGACGGTTTTGAGCAGGTCGCGCGCGAGATTGACTGCCGGGCGGCGGCCGCGAAACGCCGCGATCTCGTCATAGCCGTAGAGGTTCTCGGTCGCGCCGTAGCGCAGCGTGTGCGGGCTTTTCCAGAACAGCGCGTCGAGTTCGGCGATGTCGTTCGAGACAAGCGCGCGCTCATAGCGGGCGAACACCTCCTCCACTTCGGCGACAACCTCGGGAATATTGATTTCAATCATCGAAACGGGACCTCGCTAGAACGCTGCGAAAGCAAAACCAACAGGGATGTTTTTCGTCCATAACAGGGAACATTTTGCCCTAACAGCGAACATTGCTCGCGGAGCAGGCCCATTTGGCGACGAAATGGGACACCGGCGCGCCCGAACCATTGTAGCGGAGACGTCCGAGGCGGCCCCCTCGATTGCGGGCCGGCGCCTTCGGCTCGACATGGTTGCAACGAGTAGCCCAGGTCCGATGTGGCGATCCAGGGCGACCGCTCCGTTCCTTCCGCGCAAGGGAGTAGCTGACTGCGGCCCGTGCAGCCGGTAAACTCCACCGCCGTGGCCGATCGCAGCATCGCCTTCCTGCTCGCGCCCGGAGCCGGCGCTCCCTCTTCCCATCCGCGGATGCGAACCTTCGCGCGCCTCATCGGCTCGCTCGGCACGGTCGCGCCGCTCGACTACCCCTATATGATCGAGGGCCGGAAGCGGCCGGACCCGCTGCCCAAGCTCATCGCCGCGCACCGCGCGGCTTTGGCCGCGCTTCGCCAGGGCCATGACGGGCCGATCGTTCTCGCCGGCAAGAGCATGGGCGGGCGCGTGGGCTGCCATGTCGCTCTCGTCGAGCCGGTCGCAGCCGTGATCTGTTTCGGCTATCCGCTTTGCGCCGCCGGCGACCGGTCGAAGCTGCGCGATCAGGTCCTTCTCGACCTCAGGACGCCCGCGATGTTCATTCAGGGAACGCGCGACCCCCTGTGCCCGCTCGAACTCCTCGAAGAGGTGCGAAAGCGGATGCGCGCGCCCTCGACGCTGCACGTCGTCGACGGAGCCGACCACTCGCTTCTGGTCGCCAAGACGACGCTGAAGGCGGAGGGCTCAACCCAGGACGAAGCGGACAAGCAAATCTCGGCGGCGATCGCGCGCTTCTTGAGAGACGTGCTCGGCGATCGATATTAGGCCGCGATGCGCTCAAGGATCTCGGCCGTGCTATCGGCGCCACTAGAGCGCGTTGCCTTCGGATGGAATTGTCATTGCGAGGAGACATAGGGCGTTCGAAAGAACGCCCGTCTGTCGGGCGGACGGCTTGCCAGAGTCCGCTATGCCTCGACAGCGACCAAATTCTCCAGCGCAGCTCAATGACGCGAGGGACCAAACCGACGTTCCTCGCAGGCCTCTTGCGCCGCATAACAAGCCTTGACAGAGTTTAGGCGCTTAGTCGCTTGCAGTGCTCGCAAGCTAGTTAGGTTGGCGTGGCTGCCGCCGTGTCGCCTGCCGATCCGGGCGGCCGCTCGGCAACGCGCAGTTGTCACGGAGAAGCTCCTTGGACAAAGCCTTCAATCCCGGAGACGTTCACCCGATCTATGCGAAAGCGTTCAATTGCGGAGACGTCGAAGCAGCGGTAGCATGCTACAAGGCTGGGGCTATCACCGCCACTATACGAACAGCTGGCTGTTGGCGTCTCTTTTTTGGCGCGGCTCATTAGAAATGTTCCGGAAGACCGACACCACCACACGACGTGTCTGGCCAAACTTCCGGCGTTGGGAAGTTTGTGTCCGGGCGCTCGCTGCCGGCGCTGCGCTCTCCGCGATGGCGGCGGTGAGCGGGGCGCGTGGACAGGTCGTGCCTCTGGCTTCGGATAGCTGCTCAACCGGCTGCACTTCGGACATCGAAGACGATTCGGCCATCGCCTGGGAGGCGGCGGACGACCAGGCCGCTCTGTCGCTGACGGGCCGCGGCCCATCCCATGACCCGCTGCTTTTCGACCGTGAAACCGTGCCAGAGGTCCTGGCGGCAGGGCTCCCATCGGCGCTGCTTTCGAACAAGAAGCCGGGCACGCAGGACAGCTCGAGTTTCGAATACCTTTTCACACATCCCGACGAAATCGGCGCGCCCGGGTTGTTCCTGTCGGTCGCCTCACTCACGGGCCAGCTTACGTTGGCCGACATTCTTTCGGGAAGCCACGACTTTTTCTCGGAGGCCCTTACGGGCGAAGCGCCGACCCCACTCGACATGAGCGTCATGGGGGCTCGCATAGGGCAGCCAAGGGCCAACTTTTCGACGGACAGCGTCGTAACAAGCCGAAAGAAAGCGAAGCGATCGACGTCCCCCTCGACGGATCTGTCGCTCCCCTCTTTCTCCACGGATCTGTCGCTCCCCTCTTTCCCCACGGATCTGTCGCTCCCCTCTCCGCAGTGACGATTCGACAGGATCCGAAGCGGCGCGGGCCGAGACCGGGCCTCCCTGTCGGCTGCTGACAGTCGATATTTCCCAGTCAATACAACGGTAAATCGTTGCAAGCCCCGTTTCGCGCAAGTACCCTCTGAAACGCTCTGGGGGAAGACGCGCAGGGAGGCGCGGAATGACGATTCCACACGAGCCTTGGCTCGTGGCCCTTTCCATCGCCATCGCCATCCAGGGCAGCTTCGTCGGCTTGTCGCTTGCTCGCGAGCTTGACTCGGCGGAGGGCTTCCGCCGGCGTCTCGCCCTGGCCGGATCGGCGCTTACGCTCGCGACCGGCGTCTGGTCGATGCACTTCGTCGGCATGCTGGCCGCCAATTTCCCGAGCGCCATCGACTATCTCGTGCTCCCGACGCTGATCTCGTTTCTCATCTGCGTGATCGTGGTCGGCGCCGGCGTCTATGCGGCGCATGCATGGGGCTCCCCTGTCCTGCGTATCGGCATCGGCGGCGTCGCCATGGGGCTTGGCGTGAGCGTGATGCACTATGTCGGCATGTCCGCCGTCCATCTGGCGGGACCGACCTGGCACGAGCCGCCCTATCTCGTCGCCGCGGTCATGATCGCCATCGGCGCCAGCGCTTTCGCCCTGTGGGCGCTCGACAGCCGGCCCACCACCAGGCCGCGGCTCTTCCTCGGCGCGGTAGGGCTTGGCCTCGCGATTTCCGGCATGCATTACACGGCGATGGCGGGGATGCGGCTCGACCCGCTGTGCTTCGATACGTCGCGCTTCGTCGGCGCGGAGCCGGCGCTGTCGCGAAACGCGCTCGCGCTGCTCGCCACGGTCGTTTCGTTCGGCGTCTCCGGCGCCTTTCTTCTCTCATTGGTTCCGGACAGGCGCGCTCCGCGGACCGCAGCCATCGTTCCGCTCGAAAATCCACCGGCCGGACTGTCGGGACCCATCGTCCTTGACGGCCTGCAGGGGGCGGCCTTCCCGTCGCCGCGCCTCGATCGCGTCGCCTCCATTCCAGTGGAAAAGGACGGCCGCGGGCGCGAAATCGCCGTCGCCGACATCTACGCCATTCGCGCCAACGCGCATTACACCTATGTCCACGACGGCGAGCAGGAATATTTCTGCAACCTCTCGATCAGCGCGCTCCAGGCGCGGCTCGATCCGAAGGCGTTCCTGAGAGTCCACCGCAGCTACATCGTCTCGGTCGATCGCATCGCCCGGGTCAAACGATCCGGCGAGGCCGGGGTGGCGGAACTCGGATTGCCTGTGCGATGCAGCATCCCCATTGCGCGCGCGCATTACCGTCAGCTCAAGCTCAGGATGAGCGCCCTCGCCAGCTGAGAAGCGCGGTCCAGTCATGAACTGCGTCAGCGGCTCTGACGCATCTCGTGCGCCTGAGCCGTCGCCGGCGCCTTTTCTCGCCCCCTGTTCATCCGCGGTTGATTGTGCGGCGCACCCGGCACGACTTTTGGGCCGCGCGCGAATTTGATTCACCGGAGCCAGTTCGCGCCTTTCCCGCAGGGAGGACGTCTTGATTCCCGGATCCTTCGAGTATCACCGCCCAGCGAGCCTATCGGACGCGGTCGCTCTGCTCGGCCGGCTGGATTCCGACGCCCGCCTCATCGCCGGCGGCCACAGCCTCATTCCGATGATGAAGCTGCGCCTCGCCATGCCGACCCATCTCGTCGATCTTGCCGGCGTCCCGGAGCTGAAGGGCGTCCGGCTCGAGGGCGGCGAGATCGTGATGGGCGCGATGACCACCCAGCGCGAAATCATCGTGAGCGGCGTTCTCGCCGAGCATGTCCCGATCCTGCGCGAGACCGCCGAGGTGATCGCCGATCCGCAGGTGCGCTATGTCGGCACCATCGGCGGCAATGTCGCCAACGGCGACCCCGGCAACGACATGCCGGCCTTGATGATGACGCTCGGCGCGACCTACGTCCTCAGCGGCCCGCATGGCGAGCGCCGGGTTCTGGCGCGGGACTATTATCTCGGCCTCTACGAGACCGCCCTGAAGCCGGGCGAGGTGCTCGCCGCGATCCGCATTCCCAAGCCCCCTGCGGGTCACGGCTGGGCCTATGAGAAGCTCAAGCGCAAGGTCGGCGACTACGCCACGGCCGCCGCCGCGGTGATTCTCACCGTCTCGGGAGGCAGGATCGCGACCTGCGCCATCGGCCTCACCAATGTCGCCGGCACGGCGCTGCTCGCGGCCGACGCGGCCGCCGCCTGCGTCGGGACCGCGCTCGATCAGCCGGCGCTCGCTCGGGCGGCCGCCGCCGCCACCGCCGCCGCTTCGCCGGCCGAGGACGGCCGCGGCTCGGCCGAATATCGCGCCAAGATGGCGGGCGTCATGACCGCGCGGGCGCTCAAGCGCGCCTTCGCCCGCGCAACATCCTGAAAGGGCCCCCGATGTCCCTCACCAATGTCAGCATGACGGTCAACGGCAAGGCGATGTCGGCGGCGGTCGAGCCGCGGACGCTTCTGATCCATTACCTGCGCGAGAACCTCGGCCTCACCGGTTCGCACATCGGCTGCGACACCTCCCATTGCGGCGCCTGCACGGTCGACGTCGACGGCCGGTCGGTGAAATCCTGCACCATGTTCGCGATCCAGGCCGCCGGCGCCAGCGTCCTCACCATCGAGGGCATGGCGGGCGCCGACGGCAAGCTCAGCGCTCTCCAGGAGGGTTTCCGCGAGATGCACGGCCTTCAATGCGGCTATTGCACGCCGGGCATGATCATGCGCGCCCACCGGCTCCTGCAGGAGAACCCGAACCCGACCGAGAGCGAGATCCGGATCGGCATATCGGGCAACCTCTGCCGCTGCACCGGCTACCAGAACATCGTCAAAGCGATCCAATACGCCGCCGCCAAGCTGGCCGGCCTCGAATTCAAGGAAGCCGCGGAATGAACGACTCCCCCCTTCCCACTTCGCTCGAGCGCGCCGAAAAACTCCAGGGCATGGGCTGCAAGCGCAAGCGCGTCGAGGACGTGCGCTTCACCCAAGGCAAGGGCAATTACGTCGACGACATCAAGCTGCCGGGGATGCTGCACGGCGACTTCCATCGCTCGAGCCATGCTCACGCCCGGATCGTGAAGATCGACACCTCGAAGGCCAAGGCCGTGCCCGGCGTGCTCGCGGTGCTGACCGCCGAGGACCTCAAGGGCGTCAATCTCGCCTGGATGCCGACGCTCGCCGGCGACGTCCAGATGGTGCTCGCCGACGGCAAGGTCCTGTTCCAGAACCAGGAGATCGCCTTCGTCGTCGCCACCGACCGCTATATCGCCGCCGACGCCGCCGACCTCGTCGAGGTCGAGTACGAGGCCCTTCCGGTCGTCGTCGATCCGTTCAAGGCGATGGACAACGACGCGCCGGTCCTGCGCGAGGACATCAAGGACAAGAAGGACGGCGCCCACGGACCGCGCAAGCACCACAACCACATCTTCAACTGGCAGGTCGGCGACAAGGAGCTGACCGACGCCGCCTTCGCCAAGGCCGAGGTGGCGACCAAGGACCTCTTGAGCTACCAGCGCGTGCACCCCTGCCCGCTCGAAACCTGCCAGTGCGTCGTCAGCTTCAACAAGATCACCGGCGACCTCACGATCTACGGCACGTTCCAGGCCCCGCACGTCATCCGCACCGTGGTGTCGCTGATCGCCCCCGTGCCGGAGCACAAGATCCATGTCATCTCGCCCGACATCGGCGGCGGCTTCGGCAACAAGGTCGGCGCCTATCCCGGCTATATCTGCGCCGCGGTCGCCTCGATCGTGACCGGCCTTCCGGTCAAATGGGTCGAGGACCGGATCGAGAATCTCTCCACCACCTCGTTCGCCCGCGACTACCACATGACGACCGAGATCGCGGCGACGCGCGAAGGCCGGGTGACGGGGTTGCGCGTCCATATCCTCGCCGATCACGGCGCATTCGACGCCTGCGCCGACCCGTCAAAATGGCCGGCCGGATTCTCGAACATCGTGACCGGCTCCTATGATTTTCCGGTCGCCCATCTTTCGGTTGACGGCGTCTACACCAACAAGGCGCCCGGGCGGCGTCGCCTATCGCTGCTCGTTCCGCGTCACCGAGGTCGCCTACGCGATCGAGCGGGCGATGGACATCATGGCGCAGAAGCTCGGGCTCGATCCCGTCGACTTCCGGATCAAGAACTTCATCAAGCGCGAGCAGTTCCCCTACCATTCGGCGCTCGGCTGGGAGTACGATTCCGGCGACTATCACACCGCCATGCAGAAGGCGCTCGACGCCACCGGCTATCGCAAATTGCGCGAGGAGCAGAAGGCGAAGCAGGAGGCGTTCAGGCGCGGCGAAACCCGCGAGCTGATGGGGATCGGCGTTTCCTTCTTCACCGAGATCGTCGGCGCGGGCCCATCGAAGAACTGCGACATCCTCGGCATTGCGATGTTCGATTCCTGCGAGATCCGCATCCATCCGACCGGCAAGGGGATCGCGCGGATGGGCACCAAGAGCCAGGGCCAGGGCCATGAGACGACCTGGGCGCAGATCATCGCAACCGAGATCGGGATCGCCGCCGACGACATCGCGGTCGAGGAAGGCAACACCGACACCGCTCCATACGGCCTCGGCACCTATGGCTCACGCTCGACGCCGGTGGCGGGCGCCGCGATCGCCATGGCGGCGCGCAAGATCAAGGCGAAGGCGCAGATGATCGCCGCCTACATGCTCGAAGTGCATGAGGGCGACCTCGAATGGGACGTCGACCGGTTCCGGGTCAAGGGCAATCCCGAGAAGTTCCAGACCATGACCGCGCTTTCCTGGGCGGCCTATCATCAGGTCCCGCCCGGCATGGAGCCCGGCCTCGAGGCGGTGAGCTACTACGATCCGCCGAACATGACCTACCCGTTCGGCGCCTATATCTGTGTCATGGACATCGACGTCGACACCGGCGCGCATAAAGTGCGGCGCTTCTACGCCCTCGACGACTGCGGAACGCGCATCAACCCGATGATCATCGAGGGCCAGGTCCACGGCGGCTGCACCGAGGGCTACGCCATCGCCATGGGTCAGGAAATCGCCTACGACTCCGACGGCAACGTCAAGGGCGCGTCGTTCATGGATTATTTCCTGCCGACTGCGGTCGAGACGCCGCACTGGGAGACCGACTACACGGTCACGCCCTCGCCCCATCACCCGATCGGCGCCAAGGGCGTCGGCGAGAGCCCGAACGTCGGCAGCGTGCCCTGCTTCGCCAATGCGGTGAACGACGCGTTCAAGTTCGCGGGCTCGACCCACATCGCCATGCCCCACGACGCCTACCGGATCTGGCAGGCGGCGGAGAACCTGGGGCTGCACGGGTGACCCCTTCTCCCTCCGGGAGAAGGTGGCGCGATAGGGCGCCCGAAGGACGCCCGTCCTTTGGGCGGGCTATGGCGCCGGATGAGGGTCTATGACGTGACTCGTTGTCCCGCGACGAAAGCCCTCACCCCCAACCCCTCTCCCCGGGGGAGAGGGGAGCACGTGCATGCCTAGCGTCTCCATCCCCCGCGAAGCGATCGCCGCGCGTCTGGCCGAAGTTGGCTACGTCGCCGACCGCGACCTCGCGACCGCGCTCTGGATGATGGACGCGCTCAAGCGGCCGCTCCTGATCGAGGGGGAGGCGGGGGTCGGCAAGACCGAGGTTGCCAAGGCGCTCGCCGCCGTGCATGGCGCCGAGCTCATTCGCATGCAGTGCTACGAGGGGCTCGACGTCTCGTCCGCGCTCTACGAATGGAACTACCAGCGCCAGCTGCTCGCGATCAAGGCGCGCGAGGGAACGGGCGCGAGCGTGGCCGAAATCGAGGCCCGCATCTTCTCCGAGGATTATCTGCTCGAGCGGCCCCTGCTCAGCGCGATCCGGCGCCACACGCCGCCGGTGCTGCTGGTCGACGAGGTCGACCGCGCCGACGAGGAATTCGAGGCCTTCCTGCTCGAGCTGCTCTCGGACTTCCAGGTCACGATTCCCGAATTCGGCGTCATCCGTGCGCTCACCATCCCGCGCGTGGTCTTGACCTCCAACGCCACCCGCGAGCTGTCCGACGCGCTGCGGCGCCGCTGCCTCTACCATTATCTCGATTTTCCCGACGTCGATCGCGAGGCGGCAATTCTCCTCGTTCGCCAGCCGGGCATTGACGCGAAGTTCGCGGTGCAGATCGCCCGCATGGTCGGAATGTTGCGCAAGGAGGATCTGAAGAAAGTCCCCGGCGTCGCCGAGACGCTCGACTGGGCGGCGACGCTCGCCGGGCTCGGCGTCGAGGATCTGCGGCAGGAGCCGGAGGTCGTCCACGCGACGCTGATCGCGCTCCTCAAGACCCGCGAGGACCGCGCCGCGATCAGCCCGGAAACGACGAGCCGGCTCGTCGGCCAAGTCGCATGAGGGGGCGTCGCATGAGGGGCGTCGCGTGATGGGCGCTCACGCTTTCGCGGCAGGCCCCGGCCCCGGTCCAGGGATGCGCAGGCGCCTCGCCGGCTTTGTCCTGACGCTCCGCGACGCCGGCTTCGTCATCGGGCAATCCGAGGCGCAGGACGCCGCGCTCGTCATGGCCGGCCCGCTCGCGGAGCGGCCCGAAGGTTTCCGCGCCGGATTGCGCGCCTTGTTCGCGTCGCGCCGCTCGGACCTCGCGCGGTTCGATGACCTCTTCGACGCGTACTGGCGCGCGCGCGGGGTGAAGAGCGTCGTCAGGATCGACGCCGAAGCCCTCGCCGCTCGTTCGCCCCGGCGCTTTCAGCATGGGCCCGGCGCGAACAATGGACAACAGGAGCCGAGCCATATCGGCGGCGCCCGCGGGCGCGAGGACGGCGCCGCGGAAGGCGGCGGCAGGCGCGGCGGCGCCTCCGCGCACGAGGCGATGTCGACGAAAGACATCGCCGCGTTCGAGGGCGAGCAGGAGCGCGCTCAAGCCGGCGAGATCGCCGAACGCTTCGCGCGCGCGATGCGGGCGAGGCTCACGCGGCGCGAGCGCGCGCGCCGGCGGGGGCGGCGGCTCGACTTGAGGAGCACGATCCGGCTCAGCGTCGCCCATGGCGGCGAGCCTTTCGACCTCAAGTTCCGGCGGCGCAAGGTCAAGCCGCTGCGGCTCGTGGCTCTGCTCGACGCTTCCGGTTCGATGGAGCCTTATGTCGCGTTCTTCACCCGCTTCCTGCACGCGGTCAGCCAGACCTTCCGCGAGTCCGAGGCGTTCCTGTTTCATACCAGGCTTGCGCATGTCTCGTCAGCGTTGAAGGAGCGCAATCCATCCAAAGCCCTCGATCGCCTCGCGCTGATGGCGGCCGGGGTCGGCGGCGGTACGAAGATCGGCGAGTGCCTGACCGCCTTCAACAAGAGGCACGCCAAGCGGGTCATCCATTCGCGCACCTGCGTCATGATCCTCTCGGACGGCTATGACACCGGGCCGCCCGAGCTCATGGCCTCGGCGATGCGCGAACTCAGGCGCCGCTGCAAGCGCATCGTCTGGCTCAACCCGCTGACCGGCCGCCGCGGCTTCGAGCCGAGCGCGCGCGGCATGCAGGCCGCCCTGCCCTACCTCGACTTGCTGGCGCCGGCGCATAATCTCGAGAGCCTGGCGGCGCTCGAACCTTATCTTATGAGGATATGACAATGGGCGTGCTCGAGCAGGCGGCTCAGCGTCAGGCGAAAGGCCAGGCCTTCGCCCTCGCGACCGTCGTCCGCACCGTCTCCGTCACCGCCGCGAAGGCGGGCGCAAAGGCCCTGATCGGCGACGACGGCTCCATCGTCGAGGGCTGGATCGGCGGCGGCTGCGCGCGAGCCGCGGTCGTCAAGGCGGCGCGCCAGTGCATGGCGGACGGCCGGTCGCGGCTGGTCTCGATCGCGCCGAAAGACGCGCTCGCCGAAGTGGGCGCGGCGGCGGGCGAGGAGCGCGGCGGCGTCTTCTACGCCAAGAATTCATGCCCGAGCCAGGGCACGATGGACGTCTTCGTCGAGCCGGTCCTGCCGAGCCCGCGGCTCCTGATCCTCGGCGCTTCGCCGGTCGCGGTCGCGCTCGCCAGGCTTGCGCCCTCGATGGGCTTTGCCGTCACCGTGGCCGCGGCGCCGGAGGAGCACGAGCGGTTCGATCCCGGCGTCCAGCGCCTCGTCGGCGTGGCGGCGCCGCGTGAAGCCGGCGAGAACGCGTTCGTCGTCGTCTCGACCCAAGGATCGGGCGACCGCGCCGCGCTCAAAAGCGCAGCGGCGATGGACGCCCGCTACCGCGCCTTCGTCGGCTCGCGCCGCAAGGCCGACACGCTCAAGCGCGAGCTTGCCGCCGAAGGCGTCGTGAGCGAGGCGCTCGCCGCAATCAAGGCGCCCGCCGGGCTCGACATCGCCGCCATCTCGTCGGAGGAGATCGCGCTTTCGATCCTGGCCGAGATGATTGCGGCGCGGCGGAAGCCCGAGCGCCCGCCGGCGGAAGACTCATCCGACTGAACCGCGCCAAGGCCGTCATCGCGGGAGCGAAGTGACGGGGCGATCCATGGGAACGCAGCGCGTCCGACGTTGCCTGGATTGCTTCGGCTCACGCTCGCAATGACGCACAGGTTCCAACAAATCGCATCGCGTTCTACAGCTCCGCCTTGATCGCCCCCAAGAGCCGGTAGCGCATCTCGCCGTCCTCGCCCGGAGCCGAGATCACGAAATGCACGCGCCCGTGACTTGTCGTGTCGGCATAGCCGGCAAGCGTGCGGACGCCGTCCATGGTGCCGGTCTTGTTCATGCCCCCGTCATGGCCGTGGAGAAGGTCGGCGTGGGGCGCGAACAGCTCGAGCACCTTGGCGAGGCCGCGGGCGGTCATCCGGTCGTCGCGGCTGATGCCCGAGCCCTCCTCGAGATGAAAGGCGTCGGCGAGGCCATTGGCGGCGAAGAGTTCATTCGCGACCTTAAGCGACTTCTCGAGGCTGACCGGACCGCCCAGGCGATGGGCGCCGATCTCGAGGAAGACCTGATTGGCGGTGAAGTTGTTCGAATCGAGAAGCAGCTGGGCGAGGATTTCCGACAGGCTGCGCGACTGCCGGTGAACATAGACCGGCTTGAGATCCTCCGGCACGGTTCCGACCGAGACTTTGCCGTGGACAGCGCCGCCGGCTCGCCCGATGAAGGCGCCGATCAGCTCGCCCGCGTATTCGAGGCCGAGCGCGGGATCCTGGCCAAGACTGATGCGGCCTTCTCCGTCCGGTCCCTTGGCGCGGAAGACAGCGATCGCGAGCGGCGTGATCGGGGTCTGGTCCTCGGCGGAGCGCACCCTCAAGCCGCTGCGCACCGCGTAGACGGTGTTGAAATTGACCGCCAGCGCCGAGTTCAGCGCGTCGTAGGCCAGGTCGTCATCCTCGATGCCGGGGATGCGGAGGTTCGAAGGATAGTAGCTGCCGTCGACCACGATGCCGGTGATCGGCGCCTTTCCGATTCTGGCGACGAGATCGGCCGCCAGCGGCTTGAGCTCCTCCGAGATCAGGAACGGATCGCCGCCGCCGCGCACGTAGAGCACCCGCTTGGCGTCGAGATAGAACCGGGTCTCGAAGCGGTAGTCGGCGCCCAGGACTTCCATCGCCAGCCACGCCGTCACGATCTTGGTGACCGAGGCCGGGACGAAAGGCTCGTCGGCGTTCTGGGCGACGAGCTCGTTCCCCTTGGCGTCCACCACCAGCACGACCGCCGAAGGAGCAAGCGCCGCGATCTTGTCCTTGACGTCGGCGAGCGCCGGGGCGGGCGTGAGGAGCAAAGCAAGGGCGAGCAGGCGAGACCACATGGCAAATCCAGCGCGGGCGGAGCGTTCCGGCGCCATGCTAGCGATACTCATGCGCCAAGTCAGTCAGCTCTGTTGGCGCTCGTCGCCTTCTTGTCGCATCCCCGACAATGTTTCGGTCTTGTCAAATTGCCGCCATCGGCGCAGCCTCGGCCGCGATAAGGCGGTCATGCAGCGAATGTCTGCCATTCTGCAAGATAACCAAGACAAATTCGGGAGCGACGCATGAGAAGGCTTCTATACTTTACAGTCTCGGTTGTAATTTCAGCGGCGACCCTGACGCCGGCGCCAGCTGTCTCCGGGTATATTGAAACAACGATATGCATAAGCTCCGATCCCAACAACAACGGTTGTCCGATCAACGCCAATCCGCTCGGCTGCTTCACCGATCCGGGCAATTTGGCCCATACCCTTTGCGCTCTCGTTAAACCCGATGGCACAAAAGTGCCCCTGCCCTACGTCATCACCGAGGGCCCGCACGGCGCCAGCGGCTCATGCGGCTGGAAAATGATGCATCTGACCTGCATAGCGCCTTAGAACCATACGCCTGAACCGGAATATCGGATATCGGGATATTGCGGAGTGGGGTCCGAGTTGTTTTTCGGACCGCATTACCCTGTCATCGCGAGCGAACCCCGGATCAAGTCGGGGCAAGCGATCCGGGGAACGTGAGGCGCTTTACGGCTGCCGTATTCGACCACGCGGCGGTTCAGCCTAATTGCATCAGGCGGTAGAGTTCTAACGGGCGAGACAAGGGAGGGAACGCCACCAATGAGCCACGAGACGTTGCGGCCGGATTTCAGCGACCTGATCGACCCCCAGGCGCCGCTGAGCCAGATCGGGACCGGGTTCGGCTTTACCGAGGGGCCGGTCTGGCATCCGCTCGACCATTATCTCCTGTTCTCCGACATGCCGTGCGACGTGCGCCGCCGCTGGGACCCGGAGCATGGCGTCGCCGAGGTCAAGCGCCCCGCCAACAAATGCAACGGCATGACCTATGACGCCAAACTCAACCTCATCGTCTGCGAGCACGCGACCTCGCTGCTTACCCGCGAGCGCCCGGACGGGCGGCGCGAGGTTCTCGCCTCGCATTTCGGCGGCAAGGAGCTCAACTCCCCCAATGACGTCTGTGTGCGATCGGACGGCTCGATCTATTTCACCGATCCGATCTATGGCCGCTCGCCCCATTACGGCGTCGAACGTCCGCATGAGCTCGGCTTTCAGGGCGTCTATCGCGTACCCTCCGCCGGCGGCGCGCCCCAGCTCCTGGTCGACGACGATCTCTTCAATCAGCCGAACGGCCTCTGCTTCTCTCCGGACGAGAAGCTTCTCTACGTCAACGATTCGGCGCGGAAGCTGATCCGCGTCTTCGATGTCGCCGCCGACGGCTCGCTCAAGAACGGGCGGCTGTTTGCGGATAAGATCACCTCGTCGACCGAACCCGGCGGACCCGACGGCATGAAATGCGACGAGCGCGGCAACGTCTGGGTGACGGCGCCGGGCGGCTTATGGGTCTACGCGCCCTCGGGTGAGGTCATCGGAAAAGTGCACGCGCCGGAGCCGGTCGCCAATCTCGCCTGGGGCGGACCCGATTTCCACACCCTCTTCCTCACCGCGAGCCAGTCGGTCTACCGCGTCGAGACCAAGGTCGGGCCGCGCCGCGAACCCTACATGAATGCAAGCGCCGGCGGCGCCTCTTCGCCCGAGCCCGCCCTTGCCCTCGACCCGAAGCGCTGCGCCCTCATCATCCAGGACATGCAGAACGACGCCGTTGGCGAGGGCGGCGCCTTCGCCTCGTCCGGCGCGCCGGCGCACGCCAAGGCGCAGAATGTGGTCGAGAATATCCGCCGGGTGGCAGCCGCCGCGCGCGCCGCCGGCGTTCCGGTGCTCCACGTCTGGTTCATCGTCGAGCCCGGCGCGACCGGCGTCAAGCAGAACGCGCCGCTGTTCAAGGGCCTCGTCGAGCACAAGGCGGTGGTGCGCGGAACATGGGGGGCGGCGCCGGTCAAGGGCCTCGAGCCTCAGCCCGGCGACCTCGTCGTCGAGAAGATGACGATGAGCGCCTGGGAGACCTCGCGACTCGAATCGCTGCTCAAGGGTCTCGGACGGGACACGATCATCAGCACCGGCGCCTGGACCAACATGGCGGTCGAGCATCTGGCGCGCACCGGCGCCGACAAGGGCTATTTCATCATCCTGCCCGAGGATTGCTGTTCGACGATGAACGCCGAATGGCACAAGGCCTCGATCGACTTCGCAATGCAGAATGTCGCGACCGTGACCAAGGCGGAGGCGGTGATTGAGGCGCTCGGATGACCGAAAGCGCGCCTCACGCGCGCCGCGTCGTCTCCCGCGCCAGGAACTGGCCTTGTCCCGGCTTGCCCACGATCCGGCCGTCATCGACAACGACCTCGCCGCGCAGCAGCGTCTTGACCGGCCAGCCGGTCACTTCCATGCCCTCGTATGGCGTGTAGTCGCTGCCGTGCTGCATCCGGTCCTGGGTCAGCGTCACCTTCCTGTCCGCGTCCCAGATCACGATGTCGGCGTCGGCGCCGATCATGATCGACCCCTTGCGCGGGTAGAGCCCATAGAGCTTGGCGTGGTTGGTCGAAGTGAGCGCGACGAACTCGGTGAGCGGGATGCGACCCTTCTTGACCCCTTCCGAGAACAGGATCGGCAGCCGCGCGGCGACGCCTGGAATGCCGTTGGGCACCCAGCGGAACGAGGTCCGCGCCTTCGGATTCAGCTTGCCGGCGTCGTCGTCGAACCGGAACGGGCAATGATCGGAGGAGAAGGTTTCGAACACCCCGCCGATGAGCCCGCGCCAGATCGCATCCTGCGAGGCGCGGTCGCGCGGCGGCGGCGAGCAGACATATTTCGCCCCGCTCATGTCCATGTTGAGCCCTTTGAGGTCGTCGGCGGTCAGGACCAGATATTGCGGGCAGGTCTCGGCGTGGATTTTCATGCCGCGCCGGCGCGCCCATTCGATCTGCTCCATCGACTCGCGGCCGGACACATGGACGATCATGATCGGGATGCCGATCAGTTCGGCGTGCGAGATCGCGCGGTGCGTCGCCTCGCGCTCGACCAGTTCGGGGCGCGATTCCGCGTGGAAGTAGGGCTGGGTCTTGCCTTCGCGCTCGAGCCGGTCGGTCATGAACTTGATCTGGTCGTAGCCCTCGGCATGGACCATCACCAGGGCGCCGTGTTCGCGCGCGACGGAGAACACCTCCAGCATCTGCCGGTCGGTGAGCACCAGATCGTCATAGGTCATGAACACCTTGAACGACGGGTAGCCTGAGCTCACCAGCGCCGGCAGCTCCTGTCCCAGCACAGCGGGCGTCGGATCGGTGACGATGAGGTGGAAGCCGTAGTCGACGTAGCTCTGGCCCTTCGCCTTCTTGTGATAGTCCTCGACGCTCTGGCGCAGGGATTGGCCGCGCGGCTGGAGGGCGAAGGAAATGACGGTCGTGTTGCCGCCCGCCGCCGCGCTGCGGGTTCCGCTCTCGAATCCATCCGCCATCACGATCCCCGGCCCCATCGGCTGGTCGAAATGGACGTGGCTGTCGATGCCGCCGGGCATGACCAGCAGGCCCGACGCGTCGATCTCGGAGGCGGCGCGCGGCAGGTCGCCGGCGAGCGCGGCGATCCGGCCGTCCTTGACGCCGACGTCGCATTTCCCGACGTCGGCCGCGGTGACGACGGTTCCGCCGCGAATGATGAGATCAAAATCCATTGCCACATCTCCGATGCCGCCGGCGCCGACGCAAGATTCATGCAAATCGCGCCGATTGCGGACCGATCTTGCCAAGCTGCGCGCCGGACGGCTTAGGTACAGGCGAAAATCTTAGGCTCGATTCCACGCCAGCGAAAGCGGAGCAATCCTTGCGGGATTTCCATCAGAACGGACGCAGCCCGGTCTACGCCGCCAATGGCATGGCGGCGACGTCGATGCCAATCGCCTCGCTGACCGCGATCGAGGTCTTGCGCGCCGGCGGCAACGCCGTCGACGCCGCGGTCGCGGCTTGCGCCGTGCTCGCAGTCGTCGAACCGCAGTCGACGGGGCTCGGCGGCGACTGCTTCTGCCTCTACGCTCCGGCCGGCGGCGGCAAGGTCGTCGCGGTCAACGGCTCCGGCCATTCGGCCGCGGCAGCCTCGATCGACGCGATCGAGGCTCTAGGCCCCGCCGCGCGCGAGCATGTCTCGCCGCACGCCGTCACCATTCCGGGCGCCGTCTCCGGCTGGCAGCTGCTGCTGGACGCCCACGGGACCAAGGGCTTCGACGAATTGCTGCAGCCCGCGATCCGCTACGCGGAGGAAGGCTTTCCGGTGCACCCGCGCGTCGCCTGGGACTGGTCGTTGCAGGTCGAGAAGCTCCGCCGCGCCGGAAACAAGCTCTTCCTGCCCGACGGCTGGGCGCCGAGGGAGGGCGACGTTTTCGTCCAGAAGGCGCTGGCCGGCACGCTGCGCGCGATCGCCGCGCGCGGCGCGGACGCCTTCTACGCCGGGCCGGTCGCGGCCGACATGACCGCGACGCTCAAGCGCGCGGGCGGCGTGCAGACGGAAGAGGATTTCGCCAACGGCCGCTCCAGCGCCGAGTTCGTCGAGCCGATCCGCATCAACTGGCGGGGTCTCGACGTGTGGCAGTGCCCGCCGAACGGCCCCGGCATCGTCGCATTGATGATCCTCGGCCAGCTCGAAGCGCTGGGTCCGGCCCCCGACGGACCGGACGGCGCGATCCGGCACCACCGCCACATCGAGGCCGCGCGGCTGGCTTATCGCGACCGCGACGCCTTCCTCGCCGACCCGCGCCGGCGCGAAACCCCGGTCGACCGGCTGATCGCGCCCGATTATCTCGCGGCGCTCGCCCGCCTCATCGATGACGAGCGCTCTCTTCCCTCCCTGCCTCAGCCGGGAGAGAGCGCGCTCGCGGCCAACGGCGACACGGTCACGCTCTCGGTCGTCGACCGCGACGGCAATGCGTGCAGCCTCATCAACTCGATCTATCAGACCATGGGCAGCGGCATCCTCGCGGAACGCTCCGGGGTGCTGATGCAGAACCGTGGATTGTGCTTCTCCTTCGAGCGCGGCCATCCGAACAGCCTCGCCCCCAAGACGCGCCCTGCGCACACCATCATGCCCGGTATGGCGACGCGCGACGGCCGGCCGGCGATGTGCTTTGGGGTCATGGGCGAGCACTACCAGCCGATGGGCCAGACCTGGCTTCTGACCAATACGCTGGAGTACGGAATGGACATCCAAGAGGCGCTGGAATTCCCGCGAGTGTGCCCGTACAGGGGCGAGGTCGAGGTCGAACGGCGGGTGACGCCGGCCATGCGCGAGGCGCTATCGGCGCTCGGCCACAAGCTGACGGAAGTAGCCCGCCCGCTCGGCGGCGGCCAGGCGATCGGCATCGACCGGGAGCGCGGCGTCCTCATCGGCGGCTCGGATCCGCGCAAGGACGGGGCGGCGCTCGGCTATTGACCCGGCCATCATTCGACGTCGAGCCGGCCGGCTCTCCCCGCTCACAGGAGCCGATGTCTCGCGCCTCGATCGCGGTGGCAGCGTTCTCGACTGTCGTCGAATGGTATGACTTCACCCTCTACCTTTACTTCGCCACCGTGCTTTCACGGGTATTTTTCGGCGGCGGCGGAGCCGCGGCGCTGAGCACAACTCTGGCCGCATTCGCAATCGCCTATCTGTTGCGCCCCCTGGGCGGCTTCGTCTTTGGCCATATCGGGGATCGGTTTGGGCGCCGGCGGACGATGCTCCTGTCCGTAGCGCTGATGACCATCACGATGCTCGGAACCGCGTTGCTGCCAACTCACGCCCAAGCCGGCGCCGCAGCCGGCTCGCTTCTTTTTCTCCTCCGCTGCGTCATGGGGTTTTCGGTCGGCGGCGAGTATATCGCGGTCGTCGCCTATTTGCTCGAAGGCGCGCCTCGCAACAGGCGCGGCCTGATCACGTCGCTGGCCTCGGGCTCCAGCGAAATCGGGGGACTTCTCGCGGTCGGCGTTTCTTTGCTGACCGTCAGTTCGATGAGCACGGCAAGTTTGAACTCGTGGGGATGGCGCATCCCCTTCCTGGTCGGCGCGGTTCTGGCGGCAAGCGTGTGGATCGCCCGCACGACAATGCAGGAGTCGCCGGACTTCGAAAGGCAGAAGGCAAGCGGGACCGTGCCAAAAAGCCCGCTGCTGCACGCGCTCGCCAGCCAGCGGGCCGGCATCCTGCGAGCCTTCGCCATCTCCGCCTTGGGGTCGATCACCTACTATGTCGGAATCACCTATGTTCCGACATTCCTGATATCCGCCGGAAAGCTCGATGAAGGCGACTCGCTTCGGCTGTCCACCGCCGCGGCGATCGCCGTCATTCTCGTCACGCCCTTCGCCGGAGCATTGTCCGACCGGCTCGGCCGCAAACCCGTCCTGATATTTCTCGGCGTATGCAGCGCAATCCTGCCCATCACGCTCTTTCATCTGATGGCCGGCGGCTCGCAGTCATACGCTCTCTTCGGGGCCGTGATTCTCGCTTGTGTCGCCGGCGCGGTCAGCGCGGTCGGCGCTATAGCGACAGCCGAGCAGTTCCCGGGGGAAGGCCGCATCAGCGGTCTGGCCCTGGGGGCGACCACGGCGACCGCCATCTTCGGCGGCCTCACCCCCTATGTCGCCCAGGTGCTGACTGAACGGACCGGCTGGGCGCTGGTCCCGGGCGCCATGATCGCGGTGGTGGCCCTCCTGGCGCTTCCGATATTGATCACTTTGCCGGAGACGGCGCCGACGAAATAAGCTCAGAACCTCGGTGCAATCTCCCCGGCCCCCGGCGGCGTCGCCTCACGTCATATAGACGCCGCCGGTGACGTTGACGCCCTGCCCGGTCATGAACCGCGCCTGGTCCGAGCACAGGAAGACCACGACGTCGGCGACGTCCTCGGGCAGTTCGAGGCGTCCAAGCGGCGTCTGGGCGACGTACTCGTCGACGACCCGCTCCGGCGAGAGGTTGCGCAGCCGCGCCTCCCATTCGATCTCGCGCGCCTGCATGCCGGTCTTGACGAAGCCCGGGCACACCGCGTTGACGCGGATGCCGCGCGGGGCGAGCTCGCGGGCGAGGGCCTGGGTCCAGCCGAGCACGGCGAACTTCGACGCCGAGTAATGGGCGAGCAGCGGCGCGCCGACCTTGGCGGCCAGCGAAGCGGTGTTGACGATGCAGCCCGAGCCCTGGGCGACGAAATGCCGGGCGGCGATCTGGTTGGCGAGAAACACGCCCGTCGCGTTGACCGCGAAGTTGAACTCCCATTCGGCGTCGGTGATCTCGAGCGCGCGCTGCATCGTCGAAACGCCGGCGTTGGCGATCAGGATGTCGCAGCCGCCCAGTTCCGCGAGCGCGCCGGCGAACGCCCGCTCGACCGAGGCGCGCTCGCGCACGTCGACCTCGACGGCGACCGCACCGGCGCCGATCTCCTGCGCCGCTCGCCGGGCTGCCTCGACATCGATATCGGCGATTGCAGGCCTCACGCCGCATCGGGCGAGCGCCGCAGCGATCGCGCGCCCTATCCCCTGCGCGCCGCCGGTGATGAAGGCGCGCCTGCCCGCGAGTTCGGAATAAGGCGGAACGGCTGCCGGCATTGTCCCTCACCAGGCTGGGCGGCGACCCATATCAAGAAAATCGAAAGCCGCGAACCGCTTTTTGGTTGATAATGTCGATCTCGACGTTAGTTTCCGCCCTTCGCGCAATTCGGGCGAAATCGTCGGCGCGTCGGCTCTTGACCGGCCTTCGCGGCAGAGGACTCCATCCATGGTTTTCGACTTCCTCGGCGACAGGACGAAAGTCGTGATCGCCATGGCCCATATCGGAGCCCTGCCCGGCGCGCCGCTCTATGACGCGGCCGGCGGCGTCGCAAAGCTGATCGAAGGCGTCATCAAGGACATCGAGAATCTGCAGGCTGGCGGGGTCGATGCGATCATGTTCGGCAACGAGAACGACCGCCCCTACCTGTTCAAGGCGCCGCCCGAGGGCGTGGCGGCGATGACCGCGGTGATCGCGGCCGCAAAACCCCATCTCAAGGTCCCCTTCGGCGTCAACTATCTCTGGGACCCGGTCGCCAGCGTCGCCATCGGCGCGGCGACCGGAGCGAGCTTCGTCCGCGAGATTTTCACCGGCGTCTTCGCTTCCGACATGGGGCTTTGGCAACCCGACGCCGCGGGCGCTCTCCGTCTGCGCCGCCATCTCGGCCGCGACGACATGAAGCTTCTCTTCAACGTCAACGCCGAGTTCGCCCATTCGCTCGACGAGCGCCCGATCGCGCTCCGCGCGAGGAGCGCCGTCTTCTCCTCGCTCGCCGACGCGATCCTGGTCTCCGGGCCCCTGACAGGCGAGCCCGTCGACCGCTCGAATCTGATGAGCGTCCGCGAGGCCGTTCGGAGCGTGCCGGTTCTGGCCAACACCGGCGTCACGATCGACAATGTGCGCGAGATCCTGGCGATCGCAGACGGCGTCGTGATCGGCACCCATTTCAAGGTCGACGGCCAGACCTGGAATCCGGTCGATGCGAAACGGGTGAAGCGCTTCATGGACGTCGTGGCGAAGCTGAGGTGATTGCGGCATAAATGCAGCGTGTCGTTCCCGCGAGGCCGGGAATTGAGGGCGGCCGCCTCTTCTCGACGCGAGCCTGGATACCCGCTTGCGCGGGTATGACCACTCATGACCTGCGTTCTCGGCCTCGACATCGGCACCACATCGACCATCGGGATCCTGATCCGGCCGCCGGATCGGACGCTCGCGCTCGTCTCGCGGCCCGTCGCCCTGCGATCCGACCATGTCGGGTGGGCCGAGGAGGATCCGGAGCAATGGTGGGCGAACGTCGGCGAGATCGTGCGCGAGCTTTTGCGCGCAAGCGGCGCTTCGCCGGCGGATGTGGCCGCCGTCGGCGTGACCGGGATGCTCCCTGCGGTCGTGCTGCTCGACTCTGCCGGGCGCCTCCTGCGTCCGAGCATTCAGCAGAGCGACGCGCGCTGCGGGGCCGAAGTCGCCGAGCTTCGGGCCGAGATCGACGAGAAGGCTTTCCTCGCCAAGGCGGGCAATGGAATCAATCAGCAGCTCGTCGCCGCCAAGCTCCGATGGATCGAGCGCCACGAACCCGCGGTCTTCGCCCGCATCGCCACCGTTTTCGGCTCCTACGACTACGTCAACTGGCGCCTCACGGGCGAGCGCGCTGTCGAGCAGAACTGGGCGCTCGAAGCCGGCTTCATCGACCTCGAGACCAACGCGATCGACGACGCGCTGGTCGCGCTCGCCCATGTTCCGCGCGCCGCCCTGCCGCGCAAGGTCGCTTCGCACGAGATTCTCGCCGCCGGTCTCGGATCGGGGCGCGGCGGAAAGCGGACTTGCCGCCGGAACGCCGGTCATCGGCGGCGCGGCGGACCATATCGCCTCGGCGCTCGGCGCGGGCGTCGTCAGCGCCGGCGACGTTCTGCTCAAGTTCGGCGGCTCGGTCGACATCCTGACCGCGACCGGCCACGCAACGCCCGACCCGCGCCTCTTCCTCGACTACCATCTCAAGCCCGGACTTTTCGTCCCGAACGGCTGCATGTCGACCGGCGGCTCGGCGCTCAATTGGTTCGCGCGCCAGTTCGCCTCCGGCGAAGCTGAGGCGGCGAAGAACGCAGGCCTCTCGATCCATCAATGGCTCGACCGGCTCGCCGACGCGCGGCCGGCCGGCAGCGACGGGCTGGTCGTCACGCCCTATTTTCTCGGCGAGAAGACGCCGATCCACGACGCGGGCGCGCGGGCGACCTTCGACGGGCTCACGCTCTCGCACGATATCGGCCATCTCTGGAGGGCCCTGCTCGAGGCCTATGCCTATGCGATCGCGCACCATGTCGAGGTCATGAACGAGATCGGTTACCGAACCGAGCGCTTCATCGTTTCCGACGGCGGATCGACGAGCCGGGTCTGGATGCAGATCGTCGCCGACGTCTTGCAGCAGCCGGTTCAAAGGCTCGCCGGCCACCCCGGCTCCTGCGTCGGCGCCGCCTGGACGGCGGCGATCGGAGCCGGGCTCGCCACCGACTGGTCGGCGATTTCCGCTTTCGTGCGTCCCGCCGGCCGGATCGCGCCTCGGCCAGAGGCTGCCGAGGCCTATCGTCGGGGCTATCGCCGCTATCGCGAGATTTATCGCGCCCTCGCGGGACGCATGGCGTCATGACCGTCTTTCGCGCCGTCGCCTGGGATATCGACGGCACCCTCATCGACAGCGAGGGCCTGCACCAGCGCTCGTTGATCGAGACGGGAGCCGACTTCGGGGTCGATCTCTCCGATCTTCCCGACGAAGCCTTCCGTGGCATACACATGCGCGACGTCTGGACTGCCTTGAAGCCCCGGTTTCCGGAGACGGTCGACCGGAAGACGTGGATCGCTGCGATTGAGCGCTTCTATGTCAACCATGCGCCGCGCTCTCAGCCGTCCCCGGCGCGGTGGAAGCGGTCGGCGCCCTGGCGGCTCGGGGAATCGCTCAGGCCTGCGTGTCGAACTCGGGCCGCGCGATCGTCGACGCCAATCTCGACATGCTCGGAATTCGGCGGATGATGGCTTTCTCGATCAGCCTGGAGGACGTCTCCAGGGGCAAGCCCGATCCCGAGCCGTATCGCGAAGCGGCGCGTCGCCTGGCGATACGGCCGGCCGCGATTGTCGCGGTCGAGGACAGTGGCGCGGGCGCTCGTTCGGCTCGGGCAGCGGGGCTCTATGTGATGGGCTACGCGCCCGACAGAGACGCCTTCGTCGGCTCCGATCGGTCGATCACGAAGCTGATGGAAGTGGTGTCTCTCTTTGATTCTTGATCGCACCCGTTGGCCTCAAACGATCGCCAGCCTGCTCGCGGAATCGAAGAAGTGCAGCCGCTCGAGGTCGAGGGCGATGCGCACCGGCTGGTTGGCGGCGCGGGGCGCGCCGCTCTGGGCGACGATCCGCATTCGGGTTGATACGCGCGGGACGCCCAACTCGCTCAAGTCCTCGACGATGGCGCCGTCGCGACCCGCGGCGACTCCCAATTCGACGGTCGTCACCATGCTCGCGCCAAGGTCTTCCTGGAACGCGACCACACCTGAAAGCACAGCTTCCGGCTCGTCGGCCGCCCAGGCGGCTTCGGGCCGCACCCCGACGATGATCTCGCGGTCCCGGTAGGCCATGAGCCCCGGCCGCCTCTGGACCATCTGGGGCGGCAGCGCGACGCGCGCGCCGGCAAGCTCGAGTTCGATCCCCTCCCCGGCCGTACGCAGCACGCCCGGCAGAAGATTGATCGGCGGCGCGCCGATGAACCCGGCGACAAACAGATTGACCGGCCGGTCGTAAAGCTCACGCGGCGCGCCCAATTGCTGCAAGATCCCGTCCCGCATCACCGCGACGCGATCGGCCATCGTCATCGCCTCGACCTGATCGTGCGTCACATAGACCGTGGTCACCCCGGCCGCCCGCTGGAGGCGGGCGATCTCGACCCGCATCTGGCCGCGCAGACGCGCGTCGAGATTGCTGAGCGGCTCGTCCATCAGGAACGCGCGCGGATGACGCACGAGCGCGCGGCCCATTGCGACGCGCTGCCGCTGTCCGCCCGAGAGCTGTCCCGGCCGGCGCTCGAGCAGGGCCTTGAGTTCGAGCATCGCCGCCGTTTGGCCGACCCGGGCGTCGACGACGTCGCGCGGCTCCTTGCGGACCTTCAGCGCGAAGCCGAGATTTTCGCCGACGGTGAGATGCGGGTAGAGCGCGTAGCTCTGGAAGATCATCGCGACGTTGCGCTGCCGCGGGGAGAGCCCGTTGGCGACTGCGCCGCCGATCGTGAGCACCCCGCTGGTGATCGCCTCGAGGCCGGCGATCATGCGCAGCGCCGTCGACTTTCCGCATCCGGACGGCCCAACCAGCACCAGGAATTCGCCGTCCTCGATCTCGAGACTGAGGTCGCTGACCGCGGCATGGCCGCCCGGATAGGTCTTGCTCACATGCGAGAAGCAGATCGCCGCCATGTCAGTGCACGCCCTGGGTCAGGCCCTGGACGAAATAGCGGTTGAGCGCGATCATCATCACGACGATCGGCAGCGTCGAGAAATGGGCGAGCGCGCCCAGCGTTCCCCACGAGATGTCCTTGGTGCCGTAGGCCGATAGCAGGGCGACCGAGATCGTCTTGGTGTCGGATTTGGTGAGGAACATCGCGTAAAGGAAATCGTTCCAGGAGAACATGACGCAGAAAATCGCGCTGGCGATGAGGCCAGGAACCACGGCCGGCAGCGCGACCTGAACGAAGGCGCCGAAGTCCGTGCAGCCGTCGGTCAGCGCCGCCTCCTCGATGCTCGCCGGAGCAGCGCGGAAAAACGAAAACATCATCCAGACGACGAAGGCGCTGTTGAGCGCGGTGTTGAGGATGATCACCGCCCACCAGGTGCCAAGGAGGCCGACGTCTCGCATGAGGAGGTAGAAGGGGATCAGCGTCGCGATCGGCGGCACGGTGCGGATGATGAGAAAGAAATACGCGAGCCAGATGGCGCGCGGACTTGTCGAGCGCGCGAGCGCGTAGCCCGCCGGCACGCCGATGAGCAGCGACAGCGCCGTCGATCCGATGGCGATGATGAGGCTCGATTCGATGAGCCTGCCGAGATTGAAGTAGCGGAAGACGCTCGCGAAATTGTCCCAGGTCGGCGAAAAGAGCAGCGTCGGCGGCGAAGCGAAGATGTCGCTCGTCGGCTTGTAGGCGATCGAGAACAGCCAGACGACCGGGGCGAGCGCGATGACCAGCACGACGCAGATCGCGACGCGGCGGGCGAAGAGGGTCAAGCGCGAGCCGTCAGGCATGGCGATTCCTCGCCGGCTTGAGCACGGCGATGAACGCCGCGGCCATGACGAGGATGCAGGCGACGATCAGGGTGCTGACGGCGGAGGCGGCGCCGATGTTGAAGAACTCGAGCCCCTGTTTGACGCCATAGATCATCAAGGTGTTGGTCGCGTCCGCCGGCCCGCCGCTGGTGGTGACGAAAATGATGTCGAACACCCGGAAGGCGTCCATCATTCGCAGGATCAGCGCCAGAAACGCCGCCGGCAGCAGGAGGGGCAGGATGACGAGCCGGAACCGCTGCGCCGCTGTCGCGCCGTCGACCGCAGCGGCCTCGAGAATGTCGGTCCGCAGCGACTTCAGGCCCGCAAGCAGGATCAGCGCCATGAGAGGCGTCCATTCCCAGGCGTCGATCGCGATGAGCGTGGCGAGCGCTCGTTGAGGCTCGGCGAGCAGGCCGCGCGGGCCGGAAATGCCGGTCTCGGCCAAGCCGTAGCCAATCATGCCGTATTCCGGATTGAGCAGCGCCTTGAACACGAGCCCGACCACGAGCGGCGTCACCGTCGCCGGAACGAGCAGGAGCCCGAGCGCGATCCGGTTGAACCAATCGTCGCGCCACAGCAGCAGCGCGACGCCAAGACCGAGCACGAATTCGATCGTCACCGCGCCGAAGGTGAACAGAAACGTGTTGATCACCGCGGCGCGCGCGGTCGGGTCCCGCCAGAGGGCGACGTAATTGTCGAACCCGACGAAATGACGCGAAGCGGGCCGGATCAGGTTGTAACTATCGAACGAGTAGAGAAATCCCTGGACCATCGGCCCGACCGCGACCGCCAGCACATACAGAAGCGCCGGCGTGGCGAGCGCGGCCAGAAAGAGCTGGCGCTTTCGCGCGTAAGGCAGGTTCCTTCCTGTGGCGGCGGCGTCGCTCGCGCCCGCAGCGCCGTCGCGCGAAACGACGCTCACCCGGACGCCCGGCCCCCGCTCACGCGGCCTTCCCACGCGCCGGGCCCGAGCTTCTCATCGTTCAGGCGCGTGCTCCGGGCGTCACTTGAACAGCGCCTCCGCCTTGGCCTGTATCCCGTCCATCGCCGTCTTCGGATCGGCCTGGCCGACCAGCACCGCATTGATGGCGCCGCCGATCAGATCCTGCAACTCGGGATATTGCGGAATGCGCGGCCGGAAGTCGCCGTCGCCATGCTCGAACGAGGTCGCGATGACCGGCAGGAACGGGTACTTGGCGAGCAGCTCCGGATCGGTCATCTCGCTCTTGCGCAGATAGCTTCCGGCGCCGCGCAGGTTGAGGTCCTTGTGAACCGCCGGGCTCGTCACCCACTTGATGAACGCCCAGGCCGCCTCCTGCTTCTTGGGGTCGATGTCCTTGTTGACGCCGAGCGCCCAGCCGCCGATGCCGTATTCCTGCGGCTGCCCTTGGGCGGATGGGGTCAGCACGATCCCCGCCTTGCCGGCGATCTTCGACACTTTCGGGTTGTCGTAGTCGGCGGCGCCGATCGACCAGGTCTGCATGTTCGCGACCAGCCCCTGGCGGAAACTCTCCTCGCGGCCGCCCCAATCATAGTCGGCGGCGCCCGGAGGCGCGGCCTCGTCGAACAGTTTCTTGTATGCGACGACGCTGGCGATGTTCGCGGGCGAATTGAGCGCCGGCTTGCCGTCCTTGTCGAGGATCGAGCCGCCGAACTGGCGATTGTATTGCATCCAGTCCTGCGCCACCGCCGGGCCTTTCTGGCCGTTGGCGACAAAGCCGTAAATCTTCTTGCTCTTGTCGGTGAGCTTCAGCGCATCGGCGACGAATTCCTCCATCGTCGCCGGCGGCTTGAGGCCGGCGGCCTCGTAGAGGTCCTTGCGATAGGCGAGCACGTTGGCATAGCCGGCGAACGGAAATGCGACCTGCTTGCCCTTGTAGCCGCCGAGCGACGCCATCAGCGAGGGATAGATGTCGTCGACCTTGATCTCGGCGGCGTCGCGCTTGATCCAGTCGGCAAGATCGACGGTGTAGCCGGCCTCCGCGAACTGACCCGACCAGACGATATCGACCGTCGCCAGATCATAGCCCTTGGTGTGACCGACGTAGTCGGCGGTGATCTTGGTCAGGAGCTCGGGGTAGCTCATGATGTCGACGTTGACCTTGGCCCCGGTCAGAGCCTCGAACTGCGGCGCGACCGCCGCCAGCACCGCCGCGAACTGGTCGTTCTGCGAGGCGAGGTTGAGCGTCACTCCTTCGTAAGGCTTGTCCGCAGCCTCCGCGCCCGAAAGGCCGACCGACGCCAGCGCGCCGAATGCAAGCGCCGTCGCCCGACCGATGAACGGTTTCATGGCGGTCTTCTCCCATTGATGACGATAAAGCAGGCTAGCACCCTGATTTTCGCGAGATCAATCAAATTGTGCGCCGGCCAATCGAAAAACAGACAGGCGCATATTCGCTCTTGACTGAAGGCTTTCCAAGCCAGGGCGGATGCGATAGCAACTCAGGCAGCGTATTGGAGGCACCCATGAGAGCGGCGTCGGCGCGCGCCATCTCTTCGCATCGGAACCCCGCGACGCGGCATGGACTCGAGCGGGCGATTGCATGGTCGCGACAGTGGAGCGCCGAGTTCCCGCTCTTTCTCGCCAATCACCTGCCGATGGTTCTGGTCGCGCTGCATCGCATGGGCGCAAGCGACGAACGGCTGGAGGCCTATTGCCAACTCTACCGTGAGCAGAACGGGCTAGTTCCGGTTCCCGAACCCGCGGCCACGGTCACGCGCGACAACTGGCGTGAATTCTTGGGCCGGCGCGAGCGTGAAGGCGACTATCGGGCCTTCTTCGCCAGCGAAGCAGCGCGGCTCGGCGCAACGCCTGCAGCCATCCAATACCTGCCCGAGCTCATACCCGGCATCGCGGCGAGCGCGCTCCACGCGTTCATGCGCATGGCCTACGCGACGCTGACCGACAGCGACGAGGAGACCGCCGTCGCGCTTGGTTATTGGGCTACGACCTATCTCGCGCTCGGCGCGTCGCAGGGCCGCGCGCCGACGACCGACGATCCGGCCGAGGTTCTTGCCTTCATGTCTGGGCCGCCGGCCTTCCGTCAGGTCGAGGCGGAACGGGATTTGCTGTGGCATTTCATGCGCGCGGTTGCGCTCAAACCCGAATTTGCGCCCGTCGTCGATCTGCTCGCGATCGGCCCCAACACGCATGACCGCATCGGCCGCTGCTCGATCGCGCTTTACGCCGCGACGCTCGATTTTTGCGCGCTCCACGCGGTGACGGGAACGCACTGGCTCAGGCTGATCGCACCGCGCACCCCCGATACAGCGACGCCGCTACGGTATTTCTGGCAGGCGATTGCGTCGCTCGTGCCGAAGATCGGCTTTCCTGTTCTCCCGAGCGCGGATCGGCTCGAGGCATTGCGGCGCGTCCCCCTGCCCGATTGGCCCGAGATCTTCCGCGAGGCGATCACTCACGACGACGAGCATGATCTGAGCCTCGCGTTCTCGGCTGGCGAAGAATTCAAGCGTTATGGCGACCCGCTCTATCAATACGCGGCGGCAAAGCGGCTGAACCTCATCTGATGATCCTGGCCAACGCGCGCTTGCCCGAGGGGCGTCTCGCCGACGTGGAAATCGCGGCTGGCGTGATCGTCGCGACTCACGCGCCGGGGACCGCCGCCGCGACCGCCGAACGCATCGACCTCGACGGATTGCTCCTCCTGCCGGCGTTTGTCGACGGCCACCTCCATCTGGACAAGACCCATTTCGGCGCGCCGCGTCTGCCCCATGTGGAGGGGCGCAGCGTGCGCGAGCGCATCGCGATTGAGCGCATCCAGCGCCATCGGGTCGCCTTGCCGATCGAAGCCCGCGCCTCGGCGCTCGTCCGCGCGCTGATCACGAACGGCGCGACGCGCGTGCGCAGCCACATCGATATCGACAATGATGTCGGCCTGGACAATCTCGAGGCGGTCATCAGGGTGCGCGAGGCCTTTCGTGACTGGATCGACATTCAGCTCGTCGCGTTTCCGCAAAGCGGCGTGACGACCGAGGTCGGAGCGCCCGACCTCATGGCTGCGGCGCTCATGGCCGGCGCGGACCTGGTCGGCGGGCTCGATCCCGCGGGCTTCGACGGCGACGTCAAGGGCCAGCTCGACATCGTCTTCGGCCTCGCCGAGGCGTTCGGCAAGGGAATCGACATTCATTTGCACGACTTTGGCGAGACCGGCGCGGCCGAGCTTCGCGACATCGCTGAGCGTACGATCGCGGCCGGCCTGCAGGGGCGCGTCGCCGTCAGCCACGCGTTCGCGCTCGGGACGGTCGCGCCGCGTCTGTTCGAGGAGACCGCCGACGCGCTCGCTCGCGCCGAAATCGCGATCATGACCTCATGTCCGCCGTCCGCGCCCGTGCCCCCGGTGAACGCCCTTCGCGCTCGCGGCGTCACGGTGTTCGCCGGCTCCGACAATATCCGCGACTGCTGGTCGCCCTATGGCGACGGCGACATACTCGATCGCGCCGCGATCATCGCCCAGCGGCACGAGATGTACACGAACCGCGAGCTCGGGGACGCCTTCGCGCTGGCGACCAGCGAAGCGGATAAGGCGCTCGGCGACCCGCGGCGGGGACTCCATGTCGGCGCGGTCGCCGATCTCGTCGCCGTCGAAGCGGCGAGCATCGCAGACGTCGTCGTCGATCGGCCGCCGCGGTCGCTGGTCGTGCGCGCCGGGCGCATCGCGGCCGAGCGGGGCGTTCCATCGGCGGCGCTGGCGTCCGTCCAAGTCGCCGGCGCGCCTCAGGCCCCCCAAACGGAGACGGAACTCCAATTGAAGGCAGTCGAGCAGGCGCTCAAAGCAGAGCTGGGAGCGCGGCGCTGATTCGATTCGGCGCCTCCTGTTTCGTCGCCGCGAACATCTCCGTGCTGGCGGACCCGAGCGAGGACCCCGAATTCGTTCTCGAGGTTGAAGAGTTGCAGTCTCGTCGGGCGCCCAGCCCTGGCGCTCGACCAATCAAGGCTGCCGTCCAAATTGAAGAGGCCGCCATTGCGGCGGCCTCTTGGCGTTGTACCTGTCCCGGACGCCTGCGCTGGTGGTTTCCGCGATCCCGCGCCTTGCGCCGGTCCGGAGCCGTCAGCGGCTCTCCGCCTGCAAGGCGATCGGGGCCGCATGAGTTCCAGGGCGCACGGTCTCCGCCTCGGTCTGCGGACCAACGGCGATCACCAGATAAACGAAAAACCACAGAGCGACGATGGTCGCCAGCGCAATTGTCATCGGGACCAGGCTGCGGTCTGCGGGCAGATACGCCCGGTAGAACGCTGCGTGCTTGTCGATCCCGTCCATAACCGTCTCCATAACAACCCAAGTTCCCTTTGTTCGATTCCTACTCGGCCGTTTCCCCTAATTCTTCTTTTGGCCATGCGCTTTTAACCATGCCTGCCCCAGCGGCGCTGTGACGTCCGTCACACCTCGAAACCCCCGCGCCGGAATGCCGGGCTTGGCGGAACTCCGAGCAATTGCGGCAAGACGGTCGCGATCGAGGTTCAAGCGGAAATGTGCGTTTTCCGGCGTCGACCGCGCGGCGACTCCCGCCGCGCGAACCTGGTCCGCTGCCGAGCCGTCGACCGGGGCGCGGTCACAAGGACCTCGTCAGTGGACGCCGCGCCGCCTTCAATGATCAGCGCGACGCCGCCATCGGCCATGGCATGCGGACCGGACTAACGCAGCGGGACCGCTGACAAATGCAAAGCGCGACAGGCGCGGCTCGGCGGGCTCAAGGTCACTGACCGGCGATATGGGCGACCCGGTCCCAGGCTGTATCGTTCTCCGACTTCACTTGCGCGCGACTCTGGGGCGTGACGCACACAAGGTCGGAGGACCGCGCCTCGCGCCAGACGAAGCCATTCTTGCACGTGTTGGCCCCCCCGCCGGCGCGGGTCGATCCGGCGCTCGCGTTCTCGTTCTGGACCTGGGTGTGCCGGGCGGGCGTCACGCAAACAGTATCCCCGTCGAAAGCGTTCCGCCAGACGAAGCCCTGCCTGCAGGAAGCAGGTCCGTACGGAGGCGCGGGAAGCGCGATCCTGCAGTCGCAGCTTCCGACCGAATCGGGAAATGAGCCGATCCTCGCGAGGAAAGACATCGGCAACTCGTTCGTGCATAAATTGTGGTACTGCAGCTTCAAAAGATTCAGCGTTGCCTTGCTGCCATCCACCGGAATGCTCAGAGCCGCGCCGCCGCCGACGCATCCCTTGGCGTAGACCACCCGGGTGTAGACCCATTCCTTCGGCGGATTCTTGTAGCGCGTACCGGAACTGTTGACGATCGAGACCGTCGCGACGCCGTTGGCGTAGCTGCATTGGAGCCAGAGCCCGCAGGCTGATGGTGGAATAATCGGGACGACGTAGGTTCCTGGCTGGCCATTGCCTGCGCTTGGGCTTCCTCCTCCCCCGCCACAGATCGCGCCGCTCCCGCAGCTCAGGTTGGTGCCTGCCTTCACGCAGGCCGCGGTTCCGTTGTACAGCGGGACGCATCCGGAGGGGCAGCAGACGTCTGCCCTTGCGCCCTGGATTGCCCCAAACACCAATGCGTTCAGAAGAACAGCGAAGGCTGCGTTCCACGTTCGGCGCGTCATGGCGCTCGCCCCCCAAACCGATTGATATAAAATCCTCTTTGGCTAGAGAGATTGCTCGAACCTGCCTCCGCAATTGTGGGAACTACCTAGACGAAACCCGTGTTCTTCCTCTGTTCTCACGAGCGCGCTGCGCTGGCCACGCACCGCGCCGAAAACCTCACGCCCGCCGATCCGGACGGCCTCGCTGCCGTCCGGCGCGTTAACGCAACGCCAAGCTTTTGAGGCTTCCTTATAGGTAGGCGGGCGCGTGGACCCAACGGCGAACCTCGATGACAGAAACCTTTGTCGCAATTGTCGCAATGATGGTCGCATTGTTGGCGGCTGTAGGGGCAGCGGTGGGGATAGCCGCCGTTTTCGCGGCGTGGCGGGATTGGCAAAGAGAACGAGCTTCGTGGAACTGCGAACCCGGCAAGAGCCATCGATTCGAAGCCGTAGGCCGACAGCCAGCGCCCGAAATCCGCCGTTGACGGGCCTCGTTCCTCGAGAATTTCAGTCCGTGCTGACCCTAGCTCGGCGATCGTCAAACGGTCGACTGAATTCTGCGGCCAATCGAGGCTACCTGCGTAGGAGCTCGTCGCGGCGGCGATGGAGTTCCGAGACCTTCGTCACGCCCATATGTGCGATCGTGACATCGACCTCGGTCCGCAAGAGCTCGATCATCCGGGCCACTCCCGCCTCCCCTGCTGCGCCGAGGCCATAGGCGTAGGCTCGTCCGAGCAGCACGCCCTTCGCGCCGAGCGCCATCGCCTTGACGATCTGTGCGCCCCTTCGGACACCCCCATCTATCATGACGTCGAGTTTTGCGCCGACTGCGGACACGATCTCGGGCAGAACCGAGATCGTGGATGGCGCGCAGTCGAGCTGCCGTCCGCCGTGATTGGAGACGACGAGCGCGTCGGCGCCGATCCCGCTGCAGCGGCTCGCGTCCTCGGCCGTCATCACCCCCTTGACGACGAGCTTCCCCTTCCATCGCTCGCGAATGCGCTTCAAGTCGTCCCATGTCAGCGACGCGTCGATCTCCCGCGCGATGCGCGAGGCCTGCTCCAGCACCCGCGCTCCGAATTCCGGACGGTCTTTGAGATTGTTGATTCGTAGCGGTCCCGCCGCCGATATCCTGAGGCACCAGCCGGGCCGGGTCATGAGGCTGATCGCCAGGCCCGGCGTCACGCGCGTGAGAGCCCGGAAGCCGTTGCGATTGTCGCGCTCCCTCACTCCTCCGATCGGCGTGTCCACCGTTACGCACAGGGCCTCGACGCCGGCGCGCTCGGCGCGAGTCAAAAACGCCTCGGCTAGCGATTTGTCCTTTAGGACATAGAGCTGGAACCAGATCGGGCCGGTGGTCGCGGCGCGCAGATCTTCGAGCGATGTGAGGCCGAAGTTCGATAGGCAGAACGGCACGCCGGCAGCGTGGGCCGCCCGTGCGGCCTGAATCTCCCCGTGCGGCGCGAACAGGCCCGAGAAACCGACGGGGCCGAGGAGAAACGGCAGCGGCCGCGCCTTGCCGAGATATTCGGTCGACAGATCGCGATGGGAGACGTCCACGAGCACGCGCTGGTTGAGCTTCCAGACGTCGAAATCCTCGATGTTGGCGCGATGCGTCTGCTCGCTGAACGCCGCTCCGTCGATATAGTCGAAGAAGATCCTGGGCAGCTTTCGGGCTGCAATTCTGCGAGCGTCCTCCCAGCTTGCGATCATCATCTGTGCGTGGCTCCGCGAATCTCGCGACCCGGCCGCGATTTCCCGCAGCCTACCAATCGATTTCGCCTCCGGTATAGTCGAGGAACCAGCCCGTGTCGTTCAGTGTCAGTCGGCGATGACCTTGCGGAGCGAGGCGATTTGCAGTCGCAGGCGCGAGCGGAGCCGAAGACTGCGGCGGGCAAAGCCCCTCGCCCGCAGTCCACACAAAAGCAGAAAATCGCGGCGGAGGATGGGCCGGCGGGAGCAGCAAGGCATGGATTATCGCAAGGAATTTCGCGTCGCCGCAGACAGCAAGCTGAAGCTCGGCAAGGTCGACCCGGCCTACAAGGGCAAACGCGAGTCGCCGGACGAAGCGAAGCAGGAAATCGCCGACTATCAGCGGAAGCTGTTTCAGCAGCAGACCCTGCTCTACGCCGAACACAAGCATTCGATCCTCGTCGTCCTGCAGGCGCTCGACGCAGGCGGGAAGGACGGCACGATCAAGCATGTTTTCGCCGCCCTCAATCCGCAAGGCGCAACCGTCGTCAGCTTCAAGCAACCGAGCGCGACCGAGCTCGCGCACGACTTCCTCTGGCGCGTCCATCCGCATGCGCCGGGGAAAGGAGAGATCGTCATCTTCAACCGCTCTCATTATGAGGATGTGCTGGTGACGCGAGTCCACAAGCTGATCGACAAGGACACATGGACGGCGCGCTATCAGCACATTCGCGATTTCGAGGCGCTGCTCGCCGAAAACGGAACGACAATCATCAAGTTCTTCCTGCATATCAGCCCGGAAGAGCAACTGGCGCGGTTCGCCCAGCGTCTCGACGACCCGAGTCGCAACTGGAAGATCAGCGAATCAGACTACACTGAAAGAGAGCTGTGGGATGATTACATCGCGGCCTTCGAGGATGCGATCAGCGCCACCAGCACGAAGCGCGCGCCCTGGTACGTGATCCCATCCAACCACAAGTGGTTCCGCAATCTCGCGGTGTCGCAGATCATGGCCGACACGATGGAAGACCTCAAGCTCGCCTTCCCGCCGCCCTCGGTCGATCTTGCGGAAATCCGGCGCAAGTATCACGCCGCTCTCAAGCGGGAGAAACTCGTCCGCGCGCAATGACGCTCGCGAGTCCGCGCGTTCTGCGCGGAGCGCTTCAGCAGCGCCCCCTCCGGATCGCGACGGTGGAAAGGCCAGCCTCGCAGCCTGATGGTCGGGCGCCAGGATCCGGGGGCCGCAAGACTCTCGCGCCGTCCCGAGGAGCGGCGTACCCTCACTGAACGTAGTGATGATGAGGATGGTGGTAGCCGTTACGGTGGCGGACGTAGGCCGCTCCCGCCCTCGCTCGCTCTTTGCTTTCGTTGGCTCGGTTCCACGACCGATCGAAGGTTGAAGTTGACGGAGCGCCCGGCGTGACGCCATAGCCCGTCTGCGCGACAGCCGGGACAATTTGCAACCAGAAGGCAGCGCCAAGGCTGATCAGGACAATTATCTTGGGCATAGTTTTCCCTCTTTGGCCGTCGAAAGATATCCGATCCCGCCAGAGCCACAACGCGTCGGCTATGGAGCGTGTTCCTAAGGCTTGGCGACCCCTGTCGGGCCCGCTCCGGCTCCGCCGGGCGCAACTGTCTTTCCAGCCCGACCGGCGTCGGCGAGAATTATTTTACTTCAGCTGCTTGTGCTTGGTGAGCGCGGTGGGAATCGAACCCACGACCCTCTGATTAAAAGTTTGACTGCCAGACATTGCCGGGGATTTCCCGGATTTCCTCCACTCTCTCTAAAAATAGCCAAAATAGAATGATTTAGACAAGCGATCTGCTTTCTGGTGATTGACAGCGATGGCCTGATTGTGCTTACCATGCGCTTACCGTGCTTACCACATGCTTTCCGTGAGCCGGGTTTCGAGGGACGCGCAATGGCGACCGGACCAATCACTAAGGCCAGCGTTGACGCGCTGACCTGCCCGTCGAGCAAGGACCGGGAAATCCTATGGGACGGCGGCCACAAGGAGGCCGTTCGGGGCTTCGGCGTCGCCGCCTTCCGCAACGGCGGCAAGTGCTACATCGCTCAATATCGGAAGGACGGCCGTTCGCGCCGGACGCGCATCGGCGAGCATGGGCGGCTGACCCCGGAGGAAGCGCGCACGAGAGGCGCAGAAAGTTCTCGGCGCGGTCGAAGGCGGCGCGAGACCCGATCGCCGAGCGCAAGGCGGCGCGCGAGGTTCGGACGTTCAAGGCCGTCGCGACCGATTTTCTCGACCAGCACGTCAAGGCCAAGCGCAAGGCGCGAACGGCGGATGAATACGAGCGCATCCTGACGGTCCACGTCATCCCGGCGCTCGGCTCCAAGCGCATCGTCGATTTGCGGCGCGCGGACGTGGCCAAGCTGCACAGCAAACTCTCGGCGTCGCCCTATCAGGCCAATCGCGCGGTCGCGCTTGTGTCGGCGGTCTGGAATTGGGCGGCTCGGCGTGACGAGGTTTCCTTCGCCGACAATCCGGCGCGCGCGGTCGAACGCTTCGCCGAGAAGGGCCGCGAGCGGTTCCTGACCAGCGAGGAACTTGCGCGGCTCGGCGACGTTCTCCGCGAGGGCGAGACAATCGGTCTCCCCTATTCCGTTGACGAGGCCAAGCCGAAGGCGAAGAAACGCGCCGAAGCCGGAAAACCGTCGCGTCAAGCTCGACGCGCACGCGGTCGCGGCCATTCGCTTGCTTGTCCTGACCGGCGCGCGGCTCCGCGAAATTCTCGACGCGCAATGGTCGCAACTCGACCTGGAGCGCGGCGTGCTGTTCCTGCCGGACAGCAAGACCGGCAAGAAGCCGCTCTACCTGAGCGCCGCCGCTCAATCCGTGCTGGCCGCAATCCCTCGCATAAAAGACAATCCGCACATCATCGCGGGCGCGGCCAAGGGCGCTCCTCGCGCCGATCTGCATCGGCCCTGGAATGCCGCTCGGAAAGCCGCACAGCTGGACGGCGTGCGGGTCCACGATTTGCGCCACAGCTTCGCGTCCTTCGGCGCAGGCGCTGCTCTCGGCCTCCCAATCATTATCCACGCCCTGCCGAGCATAACACCGTCGCCGAGGGAGGGAATAGAAGGTAGCGCTGATACGCGCGCGCACGCCGAACCGCTGCCGTTAATCGCTTGGGCGGATTCACGGCGAGACAATGCCCAAATCGTCCACCTTTCCCGCGCCGTTCACGTCGTCGCGCGCCGCTACGGCCTGCTGTCGTCGCACGCGCGCGCCATCGGCGAACTTGCGGGTTACCCGCTGGAGGTCGCTTAATGCGTTTCCCGGAAATCATCATCGCGGAAATTGAAAAGAGCGCGCGCGAAAGCATACGCGTTGCGCTCAGCACCTTCGAGGGAACGCCGACCCTTTCGATCTGGCGCTGGTATCGCACCCCATCGGGCGAACTACGGCCTGGCAAAGGCGGCTGGTCGTCGGGATGCGCCACCTTCCGGCGCTTACAGAGGCGCTAGGGCGGGCGCTGACGGCGGCGAAGGAAGAAGGCCGCCTTCCCGCTTCATAGGCTTCGGGAGAGGCTAGGAACGCACGGGGCGGCCGTCGCGCCGCCCTGTGACCCCGACAGCCTCTTAAGTCCTTCCCGACCGCCACTCAATCCGAACCGCAAGGCTCCCGATGGCGAAGGCCACAAATCTCCGCGACCGGCCCCACGCGCGCATCTATGCGCACTGGCGGCAATATCCCGCGTGGCGGGCGCTTACGCTCGCGTCGCGGGCGCTGCTCGTCGAAATCCTCATGGAATACCGCCCCGGCCAGAATGGCCGCCTCGAATGGTCATGCCGAAAAGCTGCCCAAGCTATCGGCGTTTCAAAGGACCGTGCCGCGCGCGCCCTGACGCAACTCGAATGTCTCGGATGGCTGAAGGTCGAGCGCATCGCCGGATTCGGACGCTGCTCTCAGCCGGGCTTGCGCCGATCGATTTCGTAAGTGAAGCCCGTCTGCATCGCGTGTTGAAGGAAAGTTGGCCTTGCACTGAGGACATACAGCGATGTCCGGGCCGTGCATCCGGTGTTGAGTGACGATTTGAATAAACTTGCCGTCAGCCGACTTGCAACGAGGGCAAAATGGCATGCCTTGCGCTCTTCCATCGCTCGTTGCTTGAATTCTTTGATTTGTGGGAGCTGTCCGAGGATCATTTCGCCGAAAACGAGCATATGGCCCACGATCAGTGGATCAGCTTTCTGTCATCTTTATTCAATGGTACAGTCACAATCGACGACATTCTCGTGCATTATCGACAACACGAAAGAAATGTCATCGGGATCCGTCCTATTTCTACGCTGGATGCTTGGGGGGTCATCAAAACAAATCTTTTGCGCTTCCGCACGAAAGGAGCCCTTAATCAAAGGAGAGAACTGATACTTTGGAACATAAGGACCTTACTCTCAGCCGCGACTGCCCGGGAAAAGATAATCGAAAAAATCATCCCCCGCGTTGGAGAGGAGACTGTCCAATCATTGCTCTCGAAACGGCAGTATTATCGTGAATATCGCAAGTACCAATTAACGCGCTTGTCCGCATATCTCTCCACTCGTCGAACGGAAAGGATCCGCGCAATATTGTCGATGCTTCGGCACGGTCTCTTTCGGAAGTCGGAAGAGATCGGCCTCAGAATTGGGGTTGTTTGGCGCGGCAGTTTACACGGATTTTACGCACCTCTTCAAACTTTGGTCAGCTTCAAGAAATGGGCAGGCCGTTGGCGTCGACGAGGGCATGGATTTTGAACGCGCCTACATCGTCGCGGAATGACCGCTTCTTGCGCATTTGAGACGTTTGAGGCGACGTCTCCAATCGAGGTGATGTTGGCCACCCACACTCGTTCGGCCGCTCGGCCATGAAGTTGCGGCGGACGAGATCGCTGGCGGGATGATGGCCTGTCGCCTGCCGCGTCGTGACGGGCGCGCTTCTGCGCCGGCTGACGCCCGCGATCCCTGCCGCTCGCATCAGCCGAGCAATCGGCTTTCGGCCAACAGAGAGGCCATCGGCCTTCAGCCCGGCGTGAACACGCGGCGCGCCATAGGTTCCATACGATCCAGCGTGGATCGTGCGGATATGACGCGTCAGATCGGCGTCGGCGGTCGCCGAGCCGAAGCTGGTCGGCTCCGCCAGGCGTAATAGCCCGAGGCCAAAACCTTCAGAACGCGGACCATTGTACGAATGGGATACATGGCCTGGTGCGCGCTCATGAACCGGTAAACCTGTTCGGGTTCGCCTTGCTCTCCCGCGCGAACCAGACCAATCAGCCGCCGGAGCGGTCGCGCTCCGGTTATTTCCCGCACCGGTACCTAGACGCTGCAGGCGAGAGCGATCATTCCGCCGAGCGCCTGCGCCGTTTCCAGCGACGCCGTCGTTGAAGTGCCTCTCGATCGCGCGCTGCAAAGCCGAACGTCCCCGCGAGCTCATCCCTTCGATACGATCGGTAGCTAGCCCGTGCAGAGTTCCGCTCACGTTGACGCGATCGTGTAACAGGGGTAGCAATATCTATGGTCCTGAGCGCGCTTCAAAGAGCAAGAAGATTTGGTTTCGAAGAACTTTCGAAACGCGCGATCGCGTATTTATACCGCAGAACGATCCGAAAAGCGCTCCCTACTCTAGCTGAAGTTAAGTATTCCGGCATTCCAATCTCGAGAGAGAGGAAGTTTGGCGACTCAAGCCTGCCCGATTTTCTGGCACCCCATCCCCTTGAAGATATTCATGGCTACGAGGAAAATCTAATCCGGGCCTTACGATCTCAAGTTCGGATCGGCGACAGAGTGACAATAGTCGGAGGCGGCGAAGGCGTCACCGCGGTCGTTGCGTCAAAAGGAGCGGGAGATACGGGCAGCATTGTTTGTTTTGAGGCGAGCGGATGGGAAGTACAGAAGATTAAGGCGACGGCAGTTCGCAATAAGGTGTCAAAGCGCGTAACAGTCTATCACGCGGTAGTTGGAAGCGCGATCAGCGCTTACGGCGGACCAGAAAATCTTTCGTCGTACCTCGTGTCGCCCGCCGACTTACCCGAGTGCGATGTCTTGGAATTGGACTGCGAGGGCGCTGAGACCATCATATTACGCAATTTGACAATTCGGCCGAGGGCGATAGTCGTTGAAGCCCACGGCGTATTTGGGGCTCCGACAAAATTGGTGAAGGAGCTGCTTGAGAATTTGGGCTATGGGGTCGAAGAGTTTGGCTTGGCCGAACCTAGAATTGCCGAAATATGCGAAGCGAATGACGTTAGGGTCCTTGTCGGAACGCGATCGGCCCTTACTACGTCTGCATCCGAGCTGAATTAATACCAAAGGTCATGGCAGCTGACCGACGATGGGCCCAGTCGCGCATCCCGATCGCTGTGACGGTTTCGGGCTTGGCGGTCAGCTTTCGCCATGCGTCGGAGGCAGCGTCGACAGTGGCGTCGTAATTCTCGATGACGGTGTTTGAGATCCAGTTCTGACGGAGTTGCTCGTTCGAAAGCCTTGACTACTTTTTACGCTCGCGCCGCGCGGGGTGCTGCTATATCTGGTCTCACAGCCCGGGAGCCCAAGCGAGCGCGCGCGGTGACTGATACGTTGGCCCGTGCCAGTGTGCGGCACCGTTGGCTCGTTGACCGCGCTTCAGCAGCTCCAGAGGATTGATGAGAAATTCTACTTTTGTTCGGCGGCTGGGCTACGTGCGAAAGCGAGTCGAATTCTACTTAGGCCGGCGCCTTCCTCTTCCCTCTCTTTCCCCGGCCGTTCCGCCCTTCGCTAGCTTCTCGGCGGAGACCAGCGACGCGCTCAGAGCCGTCTACCGTGGACCCTCTGCGGAAATTTTTTTCGCGAACAAGGGTCCCGTTATTCACAAGTGGCTTCACTACTTTGCGGTGTACGATCAAATCCTTGGGCCGCATGTCGGATCCAAAGTGAAGATGCTCGAGATTGGCGTGTCCAAGGGAGGATCGCTTGCGCTCTGGCGAAAGTTCCTTGGTCCTGAGGCGCTAATTTTCGGCATCGATATCGACCCCGCCTGCGCTGCCCTTGACGGTGAGTTTGCGAGGGTTCGGATCGGCTCTCAAGATGACCCGCAATTTCTTCGCAACGTCGTCACCGAGATGGGCGGGATCGACGTCGTACTCGATGATGGTTCCCACATCGCAAGTCATCAGCGCGCCAGCTTTGACGTGCTGTATCCTCTTCTCTCTGAAGGGGGGCTCTATATCATCGAAGATATGCACACCGCCTACTGGCCTGGATTTGAGGGCGGCCCAAAGAGACAAGGGACTGCGGTTGAGTTCCTGAAGGATAAAGTCGATGAGATCCACAAGCATTATATTAAGCATGGATTAAATAGCGCCAATTCTATGTTAGATATAGAGAGCGTTCAATTTTTCGAACTCGATTGCGGTGGTTACCAAGAGAAAACAGCTGCCGAGATTTCACGTTAAGGTTCCGTCGGAGATCAACAAGTAGACGCCTTTCTCATCTGGGATGCGTTACTATGTGTCAGGAAGCAGGGCCTTTGGTATTACAGGCTCACCCGGCTCGCGGCGAAGCAGGGACCGGAAACGAGCCTCCGCGACGTGCTGGACCGCTTCTCATACGATTGCTTGTGGCGGGCTGAAGCGCGCAGCAAGCGCGGCTCAAATAGCTGCGGCGTCTACCTGCCCGACCCTGAGCAACCGCGACCGCCGGACGCGCCGTCGGGCCTTGCGAGGCTACGGCTTGTCAAGAAAGATTAGCGAATGTGCAACCTCTACAGCCTGACCAAAGGTCAAGCCGCGATCCGCGATTGGTTTCGAGCGCCGCACGATCGCACCGGCAACCTGCCACTGTTTCCCGGGATCTTTCCTGACCAAATGGCGCCGATCATTCGCCGCGGCGCCGACGGCGAGCGAGAGCTCGTCATGGCGCGTTGGGGGGATGCCTGGCCCGCCGCAGTTTGGCGGCCAGCCGGTAACGGCGGGGTGCTGATGCGTCTGGCAACGGACAAACGGTCGGCTCGGTGTTTGCATCGGGCGGGGCGGCATCGCCAGTGGGTTCGGGGTGTCTGAGCAGCGTTTCTGCAAGGTCGATATTGTGATGAAAAAGATCACGTTAGCGAAGTGAATTACTCAGGTCCTACAGGGGGCTTGTTGACGCAAGGGGAGCAGTGCGCCTTTCGCGGTGCAAAATTGCGTCCAACCCTAAAGTTCGACGGTTCCCCCAATTGTCGGGAAGGAAGGCCGTGCTGTTGCGCTTACCATGCGCTTACCGTGGGCATTTATCAGCGCAAGCGATGCGATAAGCGTTTGCTGAATCCGGCTACCAAAACTTCCGTAATATCAAGGGCTTGTGTTTGGTGAGCGCGGTGGGAATCGAACCCACGACCCTCTGATTAAAAGTCAGATGCTCTACCTATTGAGCTACGCGCTCGCCTCGCGCGTTCGAAGGCGCGGCGCCCGTGCGTACAGCCTCGCGGGGGACCGGTCAACGGCAATCGCCCTCAACCCGCAGCCCTGCGCGCTGCCTTGAGTCGGGCGAAGTCGTCGCCGGCGTGGTGCGAGGACCGGGTCAACGGCGACGACGAGACGAGCAGGAAGCCCTTGGCGAGGCCGATCGCGGCATATTCGGCGAATTCCTCGGGCGGTACGAAGCGCTCAACCGCATGGTGCTTAGGCGTCGGCTGCAGATACTGGCCGATGGTGAGGAAATCGACCCCCGCCGCCCGCATGTCGTCCATCATCTGCAGCACTTCGTTGCGCTCTTCGCCGAGGCCCACCATCACCCCGGACTTGGTGAACAGCGACGCGTCCAGCTCCTTGGCGCGCTGAAGCAGCCTCAGCGAAGCGAAATAGCGCGCGCCCGGGCGCACGGTCAGATATTTCGACGGCACGGTTTCGAGGTTGTGGTTGAACACGTCCGGCCGCGCCGCGACGACGGCCTCGAGCGCCCCCTCCTTGCGCAGGAAATCCGGGGTCAAAACCTCGATCGTGGTCTCAGGAGCCGCGCGGCGGATGGCGCCGATCGTGCGTGCGAAATGCCGCGCCCCGCCGTCGGCCAGATCGTCGCGGTCGACCGAGGTCACCACGACATGGGCAAGCCCGAGCCTGGCGACGCCGTCGGCCACGCGGTCGGGCTCGTTCTCGTCGAGGGGACCCGGCAGGCCGGTGCGCACGTTGCAGAAGGCGCAGGCGCGAGTGCAGGTCTCGCCCATGATCATGAAGGTCGCGTGGCGCTTGTCCCAGCATTCGCCGATGTTGGGACAGCCTGCCTCCTCGCAGACGGTCGAGAGCTTGAGCTCGCGCACGAGGCTCAGCGTCTCGGCATAGACCGGCGAGCCGGGCGCCTTGACGCGGATCCAGGGCGGCTTGCGGGCGACCGGCTGGTCGGGCCGGTGCGCTTTTTCGGGATGGCGCGGCGGCGCGCGCTCGGCGACGGTGTCGATGAGCCGGATCATAGGAGGCTTCTAGGACCGGGCCGCACGGCGGTCAAACGTCGTCGCTGAAACCCGGTCGCGCCCCGCGGCGGACTGCTGATAGGCTCGCCGGGGCGCTCGCCAGTTCGGGCGAGACGCTGCGGACAGGACAAAAACATGGCGGCGCTCGTCGACCGGCCCTTCCTTTTGCTCGCGGCGTCGTTCGTCGCCCTACTCGTCGCCGCCATGCTCGGCGTTGTCGCCGAGAGGCTCTGGAGTCCGGTCAAGGCCAGCGATCACAACGAGCTTGCAATCGTACAATCTGCCGCGCTGACGCTGCTCGGGCTCATCGTCGGGTTCAGCTTTGCGATGGCGATCAGCCGCTACGACCTGCGAAAGGGGCTCGAAGAGGCCGAAGCCAATGCGATCGGCACGGCATATCTGCGCGCCGGCCTCATGCCCGACAGCCAGGCGGCGACAGCGCAGAACGCGCTCAAGCGCTATCTCGACCAGCGCATCCGATATTACTTCACGACCGATCAGGGCGAACTCGCCCGGATCGCCGTCGAGCGCGCGAAGCTCGAGGCCGATCTCTGGAGCTCCGCGCGCTCGATGGCCGCGGCCCAGCCGACGCCCATATCGGCGCTTGTAGCCTCCGGCTTGAACGACGTGTTCAACTCCGCCGACACGACGGCGGCCGCATGGCTCGACCGCATCCCGATCCCCGCCTGGTGGCTCCTGGTCATGGTCGCGCTCGGCGCCAATATCACTCTCGGCTTCGGCGCGAAACGATTCAACTCGCCGCTTCTGCTCGTCGTTCCGCTCACCGCCGCGGTGTCGTTTTTCCTGATCGCGGACATCGACAGCCCGCGCGGCGGCGTGGTCCAGGTGCCGCCCGAGAACCTGAACCGCCTCGCGGCCTCCCTCAACGCGACGTAGTCCCCGTCAGTGACCGCAGCCGATCCGCTGACAAAGCTCGCTCGCCGCATCGTTCGCGATGATCGCGTGTCCTTCCGCCGTCGGGTGGAACGCCCCACCGGTCGCGCGGCCCTGAAGATCGAGCACCCCGGGCAGGCCTTCGTCGAGATATTGATCCGGCCGGTCGTTGATCGCGAGAAAGACGTCGTTCATGGTGCGGTAAAGGCGGGTGCGGCCGCGGTAAGGCTCGAACTCCGTCGGCCGAAACGGCAGGAAAGTCGTGACGCCGGGGCAGCCGCCTGCCTCCGCTCGCGGGAGATGGGTCAATTCGGCGCTCAGCGCGCAATGCAGGTTGGCGAGATCCGTCACCGTGAAGCAGGCTTCACCGGAAGGCGCGTGGCTTTGCGGGTCGGTCGTCGCGCAGACCCCGCGCTTCGCGTAGTCCGAAGTATAGGCGGTGATGACGTCGAAGGCCGGAGGCTTGAGGGCGAAAGCCGCGAGACTGCCGTTGAGCTTGACCCGCGCCTGCTCGACGTCCCTCTCGACCTGATCGCTTTCCGGATATTGCGCAAGCGCGCCTCCGGTAAAGGCCCAGCCGCCGCAGGAGCCCGCGAACGGATCGACCGGAACGGTCGCGATCGTCAGCCCGGAATTGCCCTGCGGGCAGAAGACGCCGGTCTCGTTCTCGAGCGCGGGCGGATAGACCGCGACGATCACATGCGACGGGTCGATGCCGAAATCCGGCAGCATGTACTGATCGAGGACCGTCCGCAGAAGGTCGTACCGGCGCCCAAGTCTCGCAAAATTCATCTGCGTCGCGGCGCAGTTCGCCGTCCCGTCGAAACAGGGCGCGGCCGCGCCGGCCGCCGCGCGCAGGAACGGGTCCCGCAGAATGATCGCCGCCGCCCAGCCGGCGAATCCGACGTCGTTGACGCCGATGTCGATGAGCAGCGCGTCAGCCGCGCGTTTGAACACGTTCTTCGGCCCGCAGCGCATGATCGCGCGGCGCAGACCCGGCGCGGCCGCCTCGTAGAAGCCGGGCGCCTGCTCCTGGCCCACAGTCGGCGGCTCGGTCCGGCCGCACCAGGGCGCGCCCGAGACGCAATAGGAGCGGAAGGCCTGGGGCTGACAGATCTCCTGGTAGGCGAGGCCGACCTCGGAGCGGGCGCCGATGATGCCTTTGTCGGTCGCCGCGCTCCACTCGACGCCGTTGTAGCCGTAGAGGATGCCCTCCGGGATGGTCGCGCCCGAGCAGCCGTAGGGGAGAATGGTGAAGGACTGGCGCGGGTCGCTCAGCGCGGCGGAGAGCGCGCTGCGGATCTGCCAGGAATAGACCGAGCGATGGCACCAGCGATCGGTCCATTGCGCGCGCGTATCCTTGTCCGCGAGCGAAACGGGATCGCGAGCACGCGCGGGAAGATTGCCCCCGGTCCAGGGCGCGCCGGAAAAGTGGGCGGTAAGCTCCGGATTGCCTTCGCCGGAGGTGAAGGAATCGCCGAAGCCGATCACGAGGCGGTCTTTCGGCGCGACCGTCACGCTCGCCTGCGAGCCGTCCGGCAGGGTCCGCGCGACGGTCGTCTGGCCAGCGACGGACTTCGCGTCATTCGGGTCGGAGGGGACGACGATGCGAAGCTCGCGGCAGTCGCCTGAGACAGTCGCCTGTCCGGCCTTGAGCGCCCGTTGGGTCGCCGCGACAAACGTCCCGGCGCCGCCCGCGGGGACTGCGCCGGCGAAAGTCCACTGGCACGTTTGCCCGGCCGCCGCGTCGGGATCGAAGACGCGCACGATCCATCCGGGCGCGCGCACATAGTCGCCCCAGACCGCGCAGCCATTGTGCAGCCTCTGGACCGGATTCCAGCAGGTGGCGGTCGAGCCGGTCAGCGTCGGGCCTTCCGGGCGCTCGCGGACGAGCAGGCTCGCCCAGCCGCGCCGGTCGAGTTCCGGCTCAAGCGCCGGCGGCGGCCGCCCCTCCTCCCCGCGCAGTTGCTTGACAAGGTCATAGGGCGTGGCGATGGCGTCGCGCGGCCAGTCGATCGGCCAGCTTTTCGCGAGGTCGCCGGCCTCGCTCAGTTTTGTGGTCCAGAAGGCCGGGCCGTTCATGAGCTTCTCGAGCTGTTCGGGAGTCGGCGCCGCGCCGTTCTTGGCGGCGTAAAGGTCGCGCGCCACCCGCTGCACGGCGACGTCCGAGGGATAGAGGAAGTAGCGGAAGTTGCGCTCGATCTCCCAGTCGAGAGCGAGCGCAGGTCGCGCGAAGGCGCCGAGAACGAGCGCGGCCAAAAGGAATCGCCGGGTGGTCATGATCGCCCTCCCCACGCCGCCAGGTACGCCGGCCGGACATTGTATCCCTGCCCGGCCAGACCGCAACGATGCGCTCGAAAGCCGTAGGCGCGAGCGCTTGCCCGCGCTGTGCGTGGGATCACAAGGCGCGCCTTGCTGACGCCCCGCCGCCTTGCAAGATCGCCCGCCTGCGCATGACGAGCATGATCGCGACCGCCGCGTTCAGGACCATGAGCGTCGCCGGGTAGAATGACGTCGCGAACGAGATCGGGTCCATCGCCATGAGCGAAGGGACGAACTTGACCCCGTTCAGGGCGAAGCTCGCTGCGCTGTCCTTCTTCGGCTGCGACCAGCCCCGGACGAACGTCGGCCCGTAACCGAGCGCGTCAACGAGGGTCGTCAACGCCGCCGCGACATTGGCCTGCCTCGTGAAGAGGTAGACGACGAACACCGCGCCGCCCGCGACCAGGAACGCCCATTCCCGGCGGGAAAAGCTTCGTTCCCCGCGCGCGACGCTAACGGCGACGAACAGGAAGCAGATGACCGTCATCGCAAGAAGGGTCCAGCTGCCCTGGCGCGCCCCTTCGTCGCGCTGGACCAGGTAGCCGGTGAGGCTCAGGATTCCGAACAGGAACCAGCTTAAGGGATGCGGCCGAACCTCGCCGCGGAGCGTCTGGGCGATGTAGACGACGGCCGCGAGGATCGCCAAGGCGACGGAGAGAAGGCCGAGCGCGTCGCGCCATTCGCCTGCCACTTCCAAGCCCTCTCACATCCTGGCCAGCGTGGCGACATAAAATCCGTCCGTGCCGGTCGTCCTTGGGCTCAGGCGGAAGCCGGGGCCGAAGGCCGAACGGTGCTCCTCGAGCGCCGGCAGTCCGGCGGAGCGCGCCTCGGCGCCCGCGTCCACGGGGAGGAAATCGTCGTGGCGGCGCATGAATTCGGCGATCCGGTCCTCGTTCTCGGCCTTAAGGACCGAGCAGGTGATGTAGACGATGCGTCCGCCGCGCTTGACAAAACGCACAGCGTTTTCAATCGTTTCGTCCTGATTCTTGATACGCTGCTCGAGCGCGCCGGGGCGGATGCGCCACTTGGCGTCCGGGTTGCGCCGCCAGGCGCCCGAGCCGGTGCAGGGCGCGTCGATCATGACGAGATCGCACCGCGCTTCGAGGTCGGCGAGCACGTCCTCCTGGCCCCGCGGCGCCCGGACCTGGACGTTGCGCGCGCCCGACCGCGCAAGCCGGGCGAAGATCGGCGCGAGTCGTCTCGGGTCGGGGTCGGAAGCGTAGATCTGGCCCTGGTTCTCCATCGCCGCGGCGAGCGCGAGCGTCTTGCCGCCGGCGCCTGCGCACAGGTCGAGAACCTGCATGCCGGGCTTGGCTCTGGCGAGCAGCGCCGCGAGCTGCGAGCCCTCGTCCTGCACTTCGACGAGGCCTTTGACATAGGCGGGGTCGGACGCGAGCGGCGGCGCCCGCCCCTCGGGACGGGTCGCGATCCTGAGGCCGACCGGGGAGTAGGGCGTCGGCTCGGGCTTAAGATACGAAAGCGCGGCGAGCGCCTTGTCGCGCGTCGTCTTGAGGAGGTTCGCGCGCAGATCGACCGGCGCCCGCTCCGCCAGCGCCCTCCCCTCGTCCGCCGCCTTGTCGCCGAAACTCGCCTCGAACTCGCGCGCTAGCCATTCGGGAAAGTCGCCCGCGATATGCGGCGGCGCGCCCGAGAGGTCGGCGGCGGCGAGCCGCGCCCGCTCGGCGTCGGTCAGCGCCGGCGGCGCGTGGCCCTCGCCCGAGAACAGCGCCGCGATCGCGGCGGCGTCGAGGCCGCGCGTCTGCCGCAGCGCGCCGAGGATTTCGGCCCGTGGGGTCGCTTCGCCCATGATCCAGGCCGACGAGCTTTTCTTTCTCAGCGCGTCATAGACGAGGCTCGAGATCGCTGCGCGGTCGCCGGAGCCGGCAAAGCGATGCGCAAGGCCCCAGTCCTTCATCGCGTCGGCGGCCGGGCGGCGGCGGGTCTCGATGTCGACCAGAACTTCGATTGCGGCGGCGGCGCGCGCGGCGGGGGTCATGGATGACGCCGAAGACCCGGGAGCCTCGTTCCCCGTTGCGTTGCAGCCGGTTGCAACGCCTTCGTTCGCAAGTGAGCAAATCTCACTGGCAGCGCCGATCGGTCCCGATGTCGCGCGCGTCGACGACCCGGCCATTCACGCTGGTGAGCTGGACGCATTCTCCCGTTTCGGGATTGAAGTAGAATCCCGCGATTGCCCCGCCAGCCACCGCGGTGCCGACGTTCCTGTATCCGCGAGACGCCATCGCGCTTAAGGCCTGGACGGGCTCCATTCCGCGAACGTTGGGAATGCCAACCGTACCTCGCGCCGGGCGCCAATGACGCGGCCGCTCCTCGCCCCCGCTTTCCTCTTGCGCCGCGCGGCATCCCTGCCTGTAAGAGTGGCTGTACTGCGCCTCCCCTTCATCGTATCGCCCGGCGAGGCAATCGTTATAGCCGCGGTTGTATTCGGGCGGACCGGCGAGGGCCGCCTGGGCGGCAAGCGACAAAACCAGGGTCGTCGCGGCAATGGCGATCAGGGTCTTCACGGGCTTCTCCTGCTGGTCTTCCTGGACAACGGCGCGAGCGGCGCTCGTGAAATGGCTACGCACGTCCGGGTAGCAGCAGACGCCGCCGATATCCAGAGCAGGCGAAAGCCTGGGCCCGCCCTCAGGCCTTCCCTTCTTCAACCACGCCGTGGCCCGCGCCCATTCCGAGCGATCCGATTGAAGCGACGCCTGGCCCGGCGCGATCGGGATCTGGCGCCTGCGGCGGCGTGGCGGATTTCTCCAGCGCATCGGCGACCCCGCGAACATAAAGAACGTCCGGCTTGACGAGGCCGCCGATCAAGAGCGAGCGTCGCACGCTTCTGCGCGCCCCGGCCACGAACACTGTCGTGCCGGAGCGGCGGAGCTTGTGAACAAAGACCTTCAAGGCCCTCGCCGCCGTCGCGTCGATCAGGGGCACTTCGCTGAAGTCGAACACGAAAACGCGCGGATAGGCGCCGATCCCGTCAAATGCGGCGCCGGCCGCCGCGGTTGCGCCGAAAAAGAGGGCGCCGCTGATCTTGTAGACCATGAAACCGGATTCCGCGGCCACGCGCGCGTCGTAGCTGACCAGCTCTCCGGGCTCGTCCGCCTGGTCCTCGGTCAGGAAACCGCTCCCGCCCTGAATTTCGACCGATTCCGCCATCCGGTGGAGGAACAGGAACGCGCCGAGCGTCACGCCGACGCCGATGCCGAGCGTCAAATCCTCGAAGACGGTCAGCAGGAAGGTCGAGAGCAGGATCAGCGCATCCCCCCGCGACGAGCGGATCAGGGCGACGAATTCCTCTCTTTCGGCCATGTTCCAGGCAACGATCGCGAGCACGGCGCCGAGCGCGGCCAGCGGGATGGCCGACGCAAGCGGGGCCGCCGCGGCCATGAAGATCAGCACGTAGAGCGCGTGCAGCATTCCGGAAATCGGCCCCTTCGCCCCCGCGCGAATGTTGGTCGCCGTCCGCGCGATCGCGCCGGTGACCGGCAGGCCGCCGAAGACGACGGAGGCTATGTTCGCGGCGCCTTGTGCGGCCAGTTCGCAGTTCGACCGGTGGCGCCGCCCGGTCATCCCGTCGGCGACGACGGCGGAAAGCAGCGATTCGATCGAACCCAACAAGGCGATCGCCACGGCGTCGGGTATGAGGGCGCGCATCTTGACGAGATCGAAAGCGGGCAAGGCCGGCGCGGGCAGGCTTCTCGGAATCCCGCCAAACCGCGATCCGATGGTCGCAACGTCGAGGTGGAAGAGCCAGGCCAGGATCGAACAACCGGCGACGGCGATGAGCATCCCCGGCCACAGCGGACGCCAGCGGCGCAAGCCGACGATGACCGCGATCGTGAGCGCCGCAAGCATCGCCGCCGCGGGCCTCATTGTGTCGACCGACGCCCATAACGCCGCGAGCTTGGGCAACAGCGGCGCTGGCTCCTTGGCGAGGTCGAGGCCAAGCAGCTCCTTGATCTGGCTTGCGAAAATGATCACCGCAATACCGCTGGTGTGAAGCCCACCGTCACCGGATAGGGAATATATTTGATGTAAGTTCCCCAGCGCATGAAGCCGAGCGCAAGCATGATGACGCCCGCCATCATGGTGGCGAGCGCCAGCCCGTCATAGCCGTGCCGGTCGACGATCGAGAACACCAGCACGATGAACGCGCCCGCCGGGCCGCCGATCTGAAACCGGCTGCCGCCGAAGGCGGAGATCACGAATCCGCCGACAATCGCCGCGAACAGCCCGCGATCCGGGCCGACGCCGCAGGCGATCGCGATCGCCATCGATAATGGCAGCGCGACGATGGCGACCGTCAGGCCAGCGATGGCGTCGGCGCGAAGGTCTTTCGGGGCGTAACCCTCGCGCAGGACGGTTATGAGCTTGGGAGTGAACAGCTCCGCGAAGCTGGCCTGTCGTATCGGCTTGCGCTTCACCGGTTCACTCAGGCCGGAAGAGATGTGAGCGTGCGCGGTCAATATCGGCGCCGCCCTCGTCGCTGCTCGTCGGGCGTTCCCGCGCCGGCTCGCTCTGCCGCCGCTCGCGCAGGCGCACGCCGCGTCCGACGCCCTCGCTGCGCGCATGTTCGGCGATCAGTTCGACGCCAGCGGCCTCAAGAGCGGCCACGACCTTGGTCAGGGTGTCGACATTGCCGCGAACGGTGCCGTCGCTCGCCTCCATCCGCTGGATCGTCGGCAGCGAAACGCCTGAGCGCTCCGCGAGAGCCTTCTGATCGAGGCCGATCAGAGCGCGGGCCGCGCGTAATTGAGCCGCCGATAGCATGATTGTGACTCATATCTGGAAGTTGAGTTCTTCTGATAACTCAAATATCCATACTGATGTCAAAAACATAATTATTCAATGCTCAGACGCACGACTTGCGTGCGTCAGCCCGCCGACGCTGGTTTGTTGAAGCGTCGCGGAGAGAAACGCCGCCTGTCGTCGCTACCTGCTCAACTCAAGCCTTTGGCCTTGTCCTGGTCAGGCTTGAAGCGATCGAGAATGGCGATCACCTCGTCGTCGTCGAGCTGGTGGAAGTCGGCGTAGAAATAGCCGATCGCGCCGAAGGCCGCGTGGACTTCGAGGCAGACCGTCTCGTCCACTTCGGCTTTCAACGCGTCGAGCGTATCGGGCGGCGCGACCGGGACGGCGAGGACGAGGGTCTTGGGGCGCCGCGCCCGGACCGCCCTCAGCGCCGCGCGCATCGTCGCCCCGGTCGCCACGCCGTCGTCGACGACAATGGCGACCCGCCCCTCGGCCTCGCAAGGACGCCGCATTCCGAGATAGCGGCGGCGGCGGCGCTCGATCTCCTCCAGCTCACGCCGGCAGGCGGCCTCGAACTGCGCTTCGTCGACGCCCGCCATCGCGATCACGTCCTCGTTGCGCACGACGACATGGCTTCCGCCGTTGGCGACCGCGCCCATGGCGAGTTCGGGCTGGAACGGCGTCCCGATCTTGCGCGCAAGCACGAGCTCAAGCGGCGCGCCGAGGATCTCGGCGATCGGGGCGGCGACCGGAACGCCGCCGCGCGGCAGCGCGAAGACCACCGCCTTCTCGCCTTTGTGATGCGAGAGCTTCGCGGCAAGCCGGCGTCCCGCCTCCGTTCGGTCTCGAAACACGTTGCGCCCTCTTTGGCCGGCGGGCGGCCCTCTAGGTCGCCGACCGAAGAATGTGCCGTTCGATCTCCCAGACTGGGTGCTTGGTGAGGTCCTTGTTGATCTCGGCGACGACGCGGGCCTTCACGTCGGGGTGAAGCGCGCGGCGCAGGTCGGCGAGGATGTGCGGCGGCGCTACGATGACGAGCTTCGGGGCGCCCCGTTTGCGCACCACATCCTCGAGCGCGGCGGCCGTCCTCAGAGCGAAGCGATCCTTTTCGATCTCGTGCCAGTCCGTCGTCTCGACCGAGCTCCTGCCGGTCGCGTGGGCGCCGGCGAACGCGCGGCCGGGAGCGTCGGTCCCCTGCTCGTGGGTCGGCGGATTGTCATCGGAGAAGACGCGCTCGGTCACGAGGTTCGGAAATTTCTCATCGCCCTCGTTGCGCAGGAAAAGCGCCTTGCCGCCGTCGCCGACGAAGACGAAAGCATCATGCGGAATAGCGAGCTTGTTCATGTGACGCTCCTAAGAAACGACGCGGTCGCCGAGCGAGGCCGATGATTCAACCTTACTATCCTGGCAACGATCCTGCAGCTTTGCGCTGCCTCAATCCCGGCCGCGTGGCGCGTGGTCCTTGACGGCGCCGCGGGTCTCGCGCGTCACGTCCTCGATTTGCCGGATCGCGTCGTCGAAAGCCTCCCTGATCGCGACCAGCGCATGCTCGCGCTCCGGCGCGTCGCCATGCGTCCTCGACACGACGACGTCCTTGCGCTTCGGGATTGCTATCCGCAGGTCGACCTTGAACGGGGCGCCGTGCCGATGGCGCGCCTCAGGCCCGATAACCACGACATTGCAGCTCATCACCTGCGGGCCGAACTTGTCCAGGCGTTTCACCTGCTTGTCGATTTCGGACCGAACGGCCTCCGAGGGCTCGCAATGGCGAAAGGCGATCTCGACTGGCGTTTGCATTGTCCGGACCATACGTTATTCGGCAGCGGCGATCCACCGCCGATCAACCACGACCTGAGCTTTCCGTCCCAACAATTCCGGATCGAATAGCCTCATGCACGATGCGACATAGCGCCGCAAACGATGGCGAAGTAGAACCACGCCTCGGATTCGAGCCGCCAGACTGGAGACCTGAAGGATGAGCAACACGGCAAGACTGGAAGCCCGGCTGCTCACCGCTTCCGAGCTCGAGCTGGTCGCCTCGACGCGAGCGCCAGAGATCGAGCTTAAGTCCGCCGACGAACTCAAGGCCGCCGCCCGCCGCCTGCGCGAGGCGGCCAGCCGCGCCAAGGCCATCGCCGCGCGGCAAGCGCGCGAGATTCGCGGCAAGGCCGCGCCGCATGGCGCAAGGCCGGCGAAGGACAACCTCGGAACGATCGGCAAGGCGCAGGTTTTGCGCGCGGCGCTCGAGCGCGTTGAGGCCGAGCAGCGACGTCGCGCGGCGGCGGCGCTGAGATAGCGGCGGGTCCGGGCCCTCAGACGCCGAGGTAGCGTTCGAGGATCTTCGGCTGCTCCTTGAGCTCGCTCGACGGGCTCTCGTGCACGACGTGGCCGTTGTTGACGACATAGACCCTTTGCGCCAGCGCCAGCGTCGCCGCCAGGTTCTGCTCGACCAGAACGATCGTCTGCCCCGCCGCCGCCAGGTCGCGGCAGGCGCGCACCAGGTCGCGGACGATGACCGGAGCCAGGCCCTCGAACGGCTCGTCGAGCAGCACGACCTTGGGATCGCGCACGAGCGCCCGCGCGATCGCGAGCATCTGCTGCTCGCCGCCTGAAAGATCGGTGCCCCGGCTGTCGCGGCGCTCTTTGAGGCGCGGAAACATCTCGTAGAACTCGGCCAA